>CAKQUV010000001.1 GCA_934277615.1 uncultured Clostridia bacterium
TGGTGAGAGTCCCTCCGGGGCAGGAAAAAGACGGCCGTTTGCACCGCAAACGACTTGAATTATTGTCTCCACCACACTTTACCAATCCGCACCATGTGGATTGGTTTTTTACTATAAAAGAAGTCCGATGGCAATCGGACTTCTTTTATCGAATTTGGTTTATTATTGTCGATATGTTGTTGTCGATATTATGCCGTTGTTTTTCAAAATTATATTTTGTTTTAGAAAAACAATGTTTTGCCGTTTGTCATATCGTTAATAAATCTCCTATTGGGCGCGTTTTATCTAACGATAAACAAGTCTACGTCCGCGGCGACAAAATCGAACGTCGTCGCACCGATTGCCCTCATAGAATAGGCAAAGCCTACGTTGTCTTTGTTGCCGATAAGCGCGTTGGTCGCAATCGTGCCTATTTGGACGTTCAAATCCTCGATTGAACCGATTTTGAGGATCGTGTCAAGCGTTTTAAACAAGTCCGCGGTGTCGTCGGAAGAAAGATTGTTGAATGTGAGCGATTTGTGCGATACGGTATATTCAAAGCCGTTTTTATCAGTCTTATCGACGCGCACGGTTGACGATACGTAAAGAGTGTCGGGAATATACTTTTTGACGTATTTGTACGGAAAACCGTCCATATCCGCTTTAAACGGCGTAAGATCGAGCTTTGCCACGACATTGAAGTCCGCGCTACCGTTGTCCGAACAATCGGAAAAATCGACTTGCACGATAGATACCGCAACTTCCTTATCGCCAAGCTTCAACTTCCCGCCCGTTTGAGCGAACAGTACCGTTTGAGCGATTGCGCCCACCTGCTTTTCCGTGAGCGAAACGTTGTCGGTCAACGTTTTGCCCGCAAGTGCTTGGAAATCGACGTAATAACCGTTGTATCCCTTGCCGTCTTGATATACGATAAGCCCGCCCAATTTGGCATTGACGGTATCTTTCATATCAACAAAATCGCCGTCACCGTATGCGTTTGGGCAAAGCGTGCTTTCGTCAACACGTTCGTTTAGCGTTTTGAGTTGGCCTGCGGTGCGGAAAAGATCTATCCCGTACGTGGAACGCACGTAAAAATACGTACCGAAAAACGCAGCGGCGACTATCAACACGAGTACTAATAATGTGATAAGTATTGCTTTTATTGCTTTCATAGTTTTTTTCTCTTATAAAAGGTGTTTTGTACCGTCTTTATCGACGGCTTTATTATTATACCATTTTATGTGCTCGGATACAAGTCCCATTTATCACTCGACATAATCGATGTTTTTCAACCGAACAAAAAAACCATCATCATCGATTGTGCACATTGCCCATATCAACGGTTTAAGAGAAGTTGCGAATTGAACATAACAAGCCGTATCGCAAACCATTTAACTTGACAAATCACGGGTTCGGACTAATAATGTATTTATATACGATAGTATACAAGAAATTTGTATAGAGGAATCTAAATCGGCAGGCGCAAGCCGTCGAGGCGGATTTTTCTCAATCTATAAAAGGAGAACCGATTATGTTTGAAAAACTTGAACAAATCAAGCCGGCGCTCAAAAAGCTTATCGCCGAACTTGACAAGACGTACGCCTATGCGTCGGTGCTTGCGGTCGAGGACGAAAACCGCGGTTGGAGAATAAGTCGCACGGGCAAAAGAATAAACAACGGCGGTTTTGGCGGCGGCTCGGGCTATGTGGTGCGCGTATTTGACCAAACGGGCTGCGCGGAGTATTCCTTCAATGAGTTTTCCGAGGACAGAATTCCCCAAATCGTCAAAACAATGGGCGAGCGCATAGCGCAAGAGGCAAAGAATATTCCGAGCGGAATAACGCCGCTCCCCACCCCCATTCCGAGCGATGAACCGGCAATATTCCAAAAAGTCGGCGGATTCAAAATCAATCCCGGAGAACTCGGCGACGAGGCGATACTTGCAAGACTCGAGCAAATCCGCAACAAGGCGATGACGGTTGAAGGCGTGCTTGACGCAATCGCAACGATTTCGTATAGAGCGTACAGAAAATTGTTCGTTTCCAAAAATCGCGACCTCGACCAAACCGTAATGTACACTAACGGCGCGATTATGGCGATGTCCCAACGCGGCGAAGAGGTTTTGGACGCATACAAGGGCTTTTCCATCCTCGGCGGCATGGAACTTCTCGACGAAATGGACGGCTATGCCTTGAGCGTCGCAAACGAGGCTGTCGAGCTTTTGAAGAGCGAACCGATGATCCCCGGCGAATACGACTGCATCTGCGATCCCGACACCACGGGCATGATAGTGCACGAAGCGTTCGGACACGGCGTGGAAATGGATATGTTTGTCAAAGACAGAGCGCTTGCGGCAAAATTCATCGACGAGCGCGTGGCAAGCGATCTTGTTACGATGCACGACGGCAACGCTGTTGACGACACGGCAACTTGCTGGTTTGACGACGAAGGCACCTTCACGGGCGACACTGTTGTCATCTCGAACGGTATCTTGAAACGCGGCATGTGCGACGCGCTCTCCGCAAGCCGTCTGGGCGTAAAGCCAACGGGCAACGGCAGACGCGAGAGTTACGAGCGCAAAGTTTATACTCGCATGACCAACACCTATTTCGAAGGCGCAAAGGACGGCGTAACGCCGGAAGATATGATTGCCTCCGTCAAATACGGCTTCTTGCTTGAATCCCCCTCTAGCGGTATGGAAGATCCCAAAAACTGGGGCATCCAATGCATGGTTACCAAGGCAAGAGAAATCAAAGACGGCAAGCTTACGGGCAGAATCTTCTCGCCTATCGTGCTTACCGGCTACGTTCCAGACCTTCTCAAATCCGTGAGCATGATGAGCTCCAACCTCGTTACGTGCGGCAGCGGTTTCTGCGGAAAAGGCTATAAGGAATGGGTTAAAGTATCCGACGGCGGCCCCTACATGAAGGCTCGCATCAGACTTGGCTGAGAGGTGATATTATGATAGAAAAAATCAAAAAAGCATTAGCGGAACTCAATATTCAGCGCTGGAGAATAAACGAAGTCAAGGAAGAATCGGCGGAGTTGTTTTTCGTCAAACACAATCTTGACACAAGACGTATAAAGGACACTCACAAATGCACCGTTACCGTATATAGGGAAAGCGAAAAAGACGGCAAAAAATACGTCGGCGACACCTGCGCGCACATCAATCCGTCCATGACTTACGACGAGATAAAAAAGGAAATCGAGGACGCCTATTTCGCAGCGCAATTCGCGATGAACCCCTATTACGCCCCTGCGGATAAGGTGGTTTTCGACACCATCGAAAAGCACAATGAACTTGCCACCGCTCCGCTCGCCGAAAGCGCGGGCAAAATGGCGGCTGCAATCTTCTCTGCCGACGTCAACGAGCACGCATATATCAATTCAACGGAAGTATTTTGCCACAGACACTATTGCCGCATACTCACTTCCGAGGGTACGGACGTATCTTTCACCGACGCAAGTTGCAAGGGCGACTACGTAGTGCAGTGCAAGACTCCCGACGACGTCGAGCTTATCAACCAATTCGAATACGACGACGTGAACACCGACGCGCTCAAACAAGGCGTAGCGGAATATCTTGCTTTCGTCTATGACAGGGCTTGCGCTCAAAAAACGCTCAAGAGCGGCAATTACGACGTGATTCTGAGCGGCAAAAACCTCAGCGTCGTCCTCTCCTATTACACCGAAAAATCGGCGGCGGGAATGATTTATCCCGGATACTCTTCCTGGAAGAAAGGCGACGGCATACAAGGCGAAATCAAAGGCGACGCGCTCGATTTGACAATGATTGCCACACGCCCGTTCAGCGGCGAGGGTATAAAAATGCAAGACCTCGACGTTATCGACAGCGGAAAACTCTGCGCAATCCACGGCGGCACTCAGTTCTGCCACTATCTCGGCATAGAGCCTACTGGCATCTATGAGAAGATCAAATGCGACAACAAAGGCAGCATATCTTTTGAGGATATGAAGAAAAAGCCCTGCCTCTGGACGGTTGCCTTCTCCGATTTCCAAATGGACACTTTCACCGGGCACTTCGGCGGCGAAATCCGCCTTGCATACCTCATCGAGGAGGGCAAAATCACTCCGGTTACGGGCGGCTCCATCAACGGCAATCTTATTGAAGCGCAACAAAACATGCTTTTCTCGACGGACAGATACGTTTCCGCATACTTTGAAGGGCCCTATGCCGTCAAGTTCTTCGGCGTTCCCGTCGCAGGCACGGCAAACGACTGATTTTATTGCAAAACGTTTCCCGAAAAACACAAAAAACACAAAAACCTCGCATGAAAAGCGCGAGGTTTTTCATTTGCCGCAAAGTGTTTAATCTTGCAAATTCGGCGCACAATAACCGCAAAGATATTGAAATAACGCAAAAAACGTGATATCATCAAATCAACAACTCGTATGAGGTGAATTATGAAAGCAATAGACAACAAAAAAGACTTGGATAAAATCATCAAAACCGCGCGCATCGTGTGGTGCTTTACGCTCGTAATCGCCATAGTTTTCCTTGCGCTCGGCATCAACTCGCTCGTAACCGCAGGACCGTTCCTTGACAACGAAGAGGAGGCGCTTCTCCCCCACGGCGCAGCAATGGCGCTCACAATCATCGGAGCAATATGTGCAATGGCAACGGTGTTTTTGACCTTCTTCTCCTTCATCGTGCCGCTTATGACCAAACTCGCCCCCAAAATCAACGGCGTTATGCTCGACGCCAACAAGGACAATATCCAAACGATGATGCGCACCATAACCGACGCAAACAAGCCCCAATCCGACGCAGAACCGGAAGGTGAAACTATGTTCTGCCACAACTGCGGACAAAAAATTGCCAAAGACTCCGCCTACTGCAAGCACTGCGGCGCAAAGCAATAACGAAATCTATAAAACAAAAACCACGACCTCGGCAGATTGCCGAGGTCGTTTGTTTGTCTAAGCGTTATCTTTTATCAATTTGACGCATTTCCCGCATTCACTTTTTCGCAAAAACACTTTTTCTTCAATCAACGAAATAATAAAATGCACAACCATTCCAAATCCGAACATCAAAATAATCGCGTTCATATCGAACACGATTGCTTTTGTCAAATACAACGCATAAAAAATACCGTAATATCCGAAATTGATAATAATAGAATTGATTGCATTATAATAGGTTTTTCCAACGCCTATAAATATATTGTCTATTATTGCGCACCCGATATATGCAACGTAAAACGGAGCGAGTTTCAGCACAATGGCAAAAATTTCTTCGCTGTTTTGTAAGCCTTCAGCATATTTGAAAAACGGTGTCCAAAGCGACATCGTAGTAATCCAAGCGAGAACGACGCCCAACCCTATGACATAATAGTTTGACTGCGCCAACGATTTGTACCCGTCCTTGCAATCTCGTCTAATCACTTCTGATAGCGCCGAAATCGGAATCAACAGCCATCCCCAAATAAAGTTGTTGGCAACCCAATAATTCCCCTGCTCTGCAACCATATTTACCATTTTACAGACCATAATTGCATAAACAATGTTGTCCACAAATTGTTGCATCCCCGAAAATACGCCGATCTTGCACCACTCTTTCAATACGGGCAAGTCGGATTTATCAAAGCGTGCAAGTTTAAAATGTCCTTGCCTATACAATATAAACAAACCCGCAATTGCGAGAATGGAATTGACGATTATGTTTGAAATCGCAACGCCGCACACGCCGAAATTCGGGATAAATATTAAGTCGGAAGCTATGGACAAAACGGTATTTACGGCAAGGATAATATAAACGTTTTTTGCCTTACCGACCACCACGAACACGACGTTGACGAAGCTCACGACTATGCCGATCATAAAAGCAATCGTTTCAAATTGCAAATACGAATTCGTAGTTTCGACGTCAAAACCTTCCCCGTTCATTGCCTTTATAAGCACCACGCCGTACACGAGAACGCCGATAGAAAACAGCGCATACAAAACGAATACTATAATCCCGATTTTGAACGTGCTTTTTGCAAAATCGTTTTCGTTTTGCTTGAAAATCTTATTCAAAATAGAATAAAGCGGAACTATCAAAAACGCTTGCAAAGTTTCGTTTATCAAATCGAACCATTCCATTTGACCTATAATATCAAAAGTGGGACTCGGATTGTTTGAAGAGATAATAAAAGTTTTTACGGTTTGATATATCGCAGGAATAAGCGATAACGCACACAAAGCGACGAATAGTCGCCAATTGAACGTTCTAAGCCGTTCTAAAGTCTTGTTCATATTTCCCCACCGTGCATTCTTCACGCACAAAGTTGAATTTGACAAAATGTGCGCCCTATCGAAAGACCAATCGTCTTTCCGCAAAATCGCCTACTGCCACGACGATTATGCATATAGGCAAAGTAAGACGTACAAAAAAAGTATAGCGCCTTTTATAAAAGGCAAAAGCACCCTTGCGAGTGCTTAATCGTTCAACGTTTGTCTTATGCTGTCAATTGCATTGATACCCAAATTTATAACGTCAAATGCTTTGTTAGATATCAAATACGCTTTGGATTTGAGATGTCCGTTGTTAGCAGCGGTTTTCAACAATGCTAGCGCTTGCTTCTCGTCTTTCCTTATTACGCTTCCGTCAAGATAAATCATCGCAAGTTCATATCTTGCGTCGTCATCGTTATTCTTTATTTGCTTCTTTAAGAAAGATATTCTTCTTTTAAGTTTTAGTTTTTCAAACATATTTTTCCCCTATTTAGATGAATTAGCATCACAAAACATTGCCGTTTTATGCAATTGCTTTTATGAAACCCTATTGCAATTGTACCATATACGCTTAACGATTTCAATAATAAAAAATATGTCGCAACATGTTAGCCGTCATTGAATACAGGGGCAACAAAAAAGCACTCTTACTAGAGTGCTTGATTTGCTGGCGGAGCGTTAGTAACGTAAATCGAATTCTACTTAACCGAAAAGCTAACTATCAAGCCAACAATAGTAACTGCTAATGATATTATAGCGATTATCAACATAAAAATGTTGAATCGCTTTGCTTTTCGCAACTCTTCTTTTTGCTCAGCATTTATTTGCTTTAAAAGGTCTAATTCACCATCAATTGCGTTCATCGTTTTTTTAATTCCATCAAACACATTTGAAAAATCTTTATCGAAGTTATCCATATCATTTCCTCTTTCGTTTTTGAAAAAGCATAGCCATTCTTCATAGTAACGTAAATCAAATAATACAATCACTTAACGCTAACAAATCTAAACGTAAATTTAGCCTATATTATTTTCGTCATCGAATCTTTTTTTATCAAATATTGCACGTTCACCGTATACAAGAATGGGAACAAGCGTCATTTGTTGTAATTTTTCATACTTTCTTCCAATAGCAATCGTACCCGTTTTGCGCTTTTAATTGATTTGCCAACGTTATAGAATTATTCATATCTGATTTTGAAACGATTCCTGTATCGGTTGTTGTGTAATATGATATTTCATATTTCCAATCACTATCTGTCGAAAAATAAACATTTGTTAGCCCCGGACAGCCGGCAAATGCGCCTTGTCCAAAAGTAGTTATATCATTTGGCAAATATACCTTTTTGAGTGATGTCATATCATAAAAACAATGTGATTCAATATCATTAAGCAGATGTACTTCCGTTAAATTATTTGGTATCAAATAATAGTAAACATATGAACCGCTATATGGCTTGTGTTTAACTACATAAAAGTTATCATCGCCAGTTTCGGTTATTGTACTATCAGTGGCGCTTGTTTCATATTTGGTGTAATGATAAAACAGTGATAAAACATTGTTACTTCCGCAAGTAAGTTTCGTTAGGCATTTGTTATCTTTGAAAATCATATCCAAAGATGAGATTGCCCCGTGAATTTCCACTTCTTTTAACTGCTCCCATCCATAAAAAAATTCTTTTTGTATTGATGTTACTGAAAGCGGAACGACAAAACTGTTTAATTGTTGTTTTGGTGCAAAATAGATTCCTGGATCATTACTTGTTTTATTTGTTAAAGATGTCAATTTTTCGCAGTTTGCAAAAGCGTTAGTTCCCAAATAACTCAAACAAGAATCGATACTGACACGGTAAAGGTTTTGACAATTTGAAAACGCATTATCACCAATATAATTTATGTCTTCAATAGATATAGTGGCTAATTTCCCCCAATTTGAAAAAGAATTATTTTCAATCTTAGTAATAGAACTCGGGATGATAAATGAAGTTAAATTATTATTTGTGTCAATAACAAGCCCGTTCTTTCCGTTGTTTGTGATGGTTTTTAATTGAGGACACAATTCAAACGCATCTTTACCGATACTTACGATATTTGATGTAATGTTTATTGTTGAAATGTTGGCACAGTTATAAAAAGCATAGTCTTCTATCGTTTCAATGCTTTTAGGGATTTGTACACTCTTGATTAAATTGTTATTTGCAAAGCAATGGTTCCCTATGGTTTTAACTTCATATGCTTTACCCGCTATTATTCTACCCTCTTCATCTATGCTATAAGTAGCTGGTATAGTAATATTAACGCTATTAGTTTCATTTGCATAAAAACGCTTTATGCACCCTGTATTGTCGATTTCATACGGTAAATAATAAGTTTGACCACTGTCGTTTTTATTGCTACAAGCAGTCAAGCCCATTAATAAAGCCAAACATAAAATACAAAAAGGTATTGCTATTTTTTTCATAAAGCACCTCACAAAAAAAGTGTATTTTATTGAGAACCACGCCAAAAAATGAATCTCTCAAATGTTAAAACTTCTTTCCTATTCAATGGTTGAGAGTTCGTTTTGCCGATTGTACACCATTTGAAAGGATATTAAGATACTCGCACGAATAATATATCATATTTTATATTAAAATTCAATGTATTTCCAAGAAAATATTATCGTTCGGCGCTGTGACAGGTGAGTGACATATATAATCACAACCAAGCACATACAATAGAGCGTTAATTTTGATTGCACGAAATCTCTCTTTTGACAGCAAAAAACCCGACTGAACCGTCGGGTTTTTTTGGCGGAGAAAGAGAGGTCAGTTGTTGCTCTGCAACAAACATCTCTTCTGCTCCGCGGGATTCCTGCCAATTTTAGTAATCTTACGCGCTACGCGCCCCTGCTTTTTATATTCACAATAAAATACAAGCATTTTTTGCGAATATAAAAAAAGCAATCCTACGGATTCGTAAGATTACTTAAATTGGCGGAGCGTTAGTAACGTAAATCGAATTTTAATTGCTATTCAACCGTATTATACTTTCGAACAAATAATGGGATTATTTCGTTTTTTGCGAACTTACTATACTGTGCACCTGCATAGGGGAATTGTTTGTTTTTGTCTTTAGAGTTCTCAAAACTAAAATCCCAATCTTGAAATACACTAGAATAAAAATTATAATTTTTAGGTCCATTACACATTTTTAATGTTTCTCGAAATGCAATGATAAAAGCGTTCAAAGAAATAACCATTAATAGCTTCGAATCTTTATTCCAAAAACTGTTAAATTTACTCTTTATCGCCTTAAAGTATTCTTTTAGATATTTTACACAATAATTTATATAGTCTTTAATGTCTTCACTGCCTCTCAATACATAGTCATCATTTAACTTGTTTTCTATCAACCAGTAACGATATAACGAGTTATCGTTATTTTTTGCTACTAATAGGCTCGATAGCGCGTATTGAATAATTGACGCGATTTTAATGGGCGCTGTTTCAACTTTAGATAACTGAAACATATTTGTAAATGGTTCTTCCTTATTCAAACGCTCTATAACCTTTCTTGATATTGCTTCACCAGAAGTGGGATTCATAATCGCTTGGACTTGAATCAATGTATCAGCATCAACAGGTTTTGCGTTTTTATTAATTGAGACAAATAAATTACTCTCAAATTTTCTTCTTTCCAAAGGGTCAGCGTATTTCTCGTTGTTTGGATAGATAATTCCAGTCACAAGCAAATTTAACTCATTTCTTAATTTAGCAATAATTTGTTCCGAAATGTTATTCTCGTTATCTTGGTAATACGCATAAACTCTATGTTGGCCATCAATAATAGCCATTGAGTTAAAATCTACAGGAACGCATATCTCAACATTGTTATTATAATTTGTAATGTCATCAATATTAATGGGCGATCTTTTGCCATTTTCTTTCTTGTAAAATTCTACATTTGGCGGTAATGTTACAATAATATTATTCAAAAAAGTAGTTTTGTTATTTACAACAAAATCTCTAATAGATTTTATCCTCTTGGGGGTTATTAATCTTTGATATAGATCAACATTTTGCTCCCAGCCATCCTTACGAAGTACAAAACTATTCTCAATCAAATCGGAAGGTCTCATCATAAAGGAAACCATTCTGATGCCATTATTGAATCCCGTAACAGAATCTGGATATATAATCGAAGAAATGATCGGTTTAATATTATTTCCAAACGGGTCTGGTTTTCCAATGTCCGTTCTGGAAAGATTTAGAAATCTAAAAATTTCATACTTAAATGACGCCTTTAAACTTTTTGACATAATCGACAGGTAATTAAGCGTCGGGTAATCTATAAATCTTAAATAACTGTACCTATTTTCATCTTCAGAACTAATATGTTGCTTACCATATTCAAAGTACAAATAAAAAATCCTGAACTCATTTGGATTATAAATTTTTATTTGTTCAACATCAGGAAACCTCTGTTTCAAGATACCAATAAAACGTTCTTTATTGGTTATAATTATATGAGCAGATTCATTTTTTTCTAATTTATGATTTCGATTAAAGGATTCTCCGTTAGTCGCTGCTAAATCTTTTTTCTTCAAGAATTTAATCGTATCTTCGCAAATTATTATAATGTTCTCGTAAATAAAGCAGTGATCTAGTTCATTGGAGCGATTCCCAAGCTCAAACTGGAAACCTTGAACATTCAAGGAATTAAAGCCCGAAAACGTAAAAATATCTTTTATTTGCTTTTTAAAACCGGCACGGTTTTTATTCTCAACGATTTGCTCTTTTGATAATCTCTTCTTTTTATTCTTCATTAGATTCTTTACCATTTGAATTCCTCCGGCTTTTGTGCAACTTTTTGATTTTTGTCGGGCTCTATGACTGGTACATCTGGACGATACTTAACATTTCCTTGTATAGCATCTGTAATGCGTTGCTTTGCGATAGAAACATAGTCTTCTTTTAATTCACACCCTATAAAACTTCTTTTCTCCATTATACACGCAACAGCTGTTGTTCCACTTCCTAAAAAAGGGTCCATGATTATGTCGCCCTGTCTAGATAGGGCTTTAATTAATCTTTGCGGAATTGCAATCGGGAATTGACACGGATGTGCTGTTTTCTCTATATGATTAGCTTTTACATTTGGAATATCCCATACATCAGATGGATTTTTTCCTAAAGGATTTCCACTATATTGTCCAGCCTTTTTCCCTTTTGAATACTTTTTCCCTGGATATTTTTGCGGTACTCTGATAGCATTTAAATTAAACAAATACTCTTTACCTTTTGTGTACCACATAATCGTTTCATAGCGACCACTTAGCCTTTTTTCAGCATTTAATCCATGACCAAATGACCATACTATTCTATTGTGCAAGTATAATTTACAATCATCAGATAGCGTTTTATTTATTTCTTCAACGATTTGATAAATTAAGCAATCTAGAGGAACAATGACAGAATCTTTTACATGAAAACCAATCTGCCAGCAAAGATTCCCCCCTTTTTTTAAAACTCTTTGAGCCTCATAAATTACTTTTTTATTCATGGAAAGAAAGGAATTTATATCATCAGATGTATTCTCATATTCTTTCCCCATGCAATAAGGCGGTGACGTTATTATTAAATCAATAGATTCATTATCTATCAGGGGAAATATTTTTAAACAATCCTCGTTGTATAGCTTTATTTTAGTGTCCTCATATATAAATTCATCCATATCCTACCTCGGCTAGAATTTAAGTTGTTTTTTAAACACAAACAAATACTCGTGGGCGAGTAAAAGGAAATTAAACTTTATGCTGTTTGTTTTCCAATAGCCCGTGGCTTTGCAGTTGTGTTGTTCTTTGATTATAATTTCTTTCGTTTTGAACCCTGCCATTTCAAAAATACGCATCGTTTCAAAAGCAAGTGGTTGAACCATACCTTTTTTACGCATATCTCCCATAAGTATAACGCAAAACTTATCCTTTTTCAATACCCGATAACATTCTTCTGCGACTTTGCCGATTTCAAACAAAAAATCTTTCATCGGCATAAGTGACATATCGCCGTCAATATCTAAACTGTAATGAATAATATTGGCATACGGCGGGTGTGTGCAAACAAGGTCTATCGAATTATCGGCAATAGACGAAAGATTGCGTGCGTCGCCTTGCATAATTTCAATCGTCGGGTTAAATTCACACTCGAAATTCAATTTGCTTTTTGTAATTTCAAGCGCGTTCGGGTTAATGTCTACACCGATAAAATTTCTGTTTGTCAGTTTTGCCTCAACGGCAGTAGTGCCGCCGCCGACAAACTGATCTAAAACCGTGTCATTTTCTTTCGAATAACGCAGAATCACGTTTCTCGGAATATACGGCGACCAATTTCCGCGATATTTAGCATCGTGCGTTGCCCATTTCCCACGATCGGGAAATGCCCACACAGTATTTGTTTCAAGTTCAAAATTTTCAGGTTGTAACAGTATGTTTTTCTTTGCCATATATTAGTCTTCAATGAGTTCCGGCGGAACAGGCAATCCCAATCTAGTTAACGGAATATATTCAAAATAGTAATCACAACCGACAGAATGGATATAATCCAACACATCAGCGTACTGTTCCTTTCTGAACCAATTATCCAACAAATAGATATATTCAACATCGATATTTGCAGCCGACATCAATTTTTTATATTGTTTTTTCTTAAAATCACACGTTTGCAATTTTTCATCGACTGAACCTGCAACTTCTTGATGTTTGCATTCAATAATGAACAAAACGTTATTCAATAATACAAAAATGCTATCATCTGGCAACAAGCGTTTAGAAATATGCTTTGTCCAATCAATTTCAAGATTTTTTAGAAATACCGAATAGAAATTGTGTTTCTTGTATACTTCTGCAACCTTTTTATCGTCATAAAACACATCGTGTTCCATTACAGAATAATGAGGCTGTTGGGATAAAAAAGTTGATAAATCTGTTTTCCCTTCGAAAACCAAACCAGTGCGAGTATTTCCCCCACCCTTTCCGCTTTTTATCATTTGCATAACTCCTTAATTGCAAATAAGCAATTCGTTTATTTTGCCGCGTTTATCGCCCTTGCTGTTTATTGCTCGGCTTGCTTCAACACGATTTATTTTGTAATTCTTATATAAATCATCAAAGAAATTATCATCCTCGTTTACATTTTTCGGATCTGAATTACTTAAAACGATTTTTGCGCCCGAAAGATTGATTTCGTCGATAAATTTTGCGAGTCTGATTTGCTCGTTGTCGTCAAAAACGTCGGTATTGTAAGCAGTAAACCCCGACGTTTCGGAAATCGGGCGATACGGCGGATCGAGATATACAAACGTATCTTTATCGATAAACGATTTTGACAACGAATAATCACCGCATACGATAGTGACGTTTTGCAATGCTTCGTGTATATTGCGCAAATTTTCATCGTCGCAAATAGTAGGATTCTTATATGCGCCCATAGGAACGTTAAATTGTCCTTTTCTATTTACGCGATAAAGCCCGTTAAAGCAAGTTTTATTCAGGAAAATAAACTGTGCCGCCTTTTCCGTTGCGGTTTCTTCTGTTAATGCCATTGAATTGAATCTTTCACGAACGGTATAGTAGAAATATTTTCTGCCGTTTTCATCCATAGGTAAAAACAGCATTTGCATTTCGTTAAGTTTTGCAATCAAAATATCCACGTCGTTTTTTACGGCTTGATATGCATTTATAAGTTCGGCATTTATATCGCTGATATACAATTCTTCAAAATCATATTTGGAAAGTATGCTGAAAAACAATGCGCCACCTCCAACCATAGGTTCGGCATATTTTGTCAAAACTTTTTCGCCGTCTGTCGGGAGCATTTTTTCTATTTGCTCCACAAGTTGGCTTTTTCCACCCACCCATTTAACAAACGGTTTAAGCGTAACGCTTTTTGATTTTTCATAACGAACGGTTCTTTTATCAATCGGTTTTTCGGCATTCGACGGAATAATCCACATATTACCGACCATCATTGCGCCGTTAATTCTGTTTTCACTACATAATACGGAAACGCGTCTTTGCGAAATATTCCATTTTTCGGCGGCTTCTTTTGCAGATATAAAACTTAACATAACGTCACCTCAAAAATTCTTGCTTATATTATATTCTAAATCGCGAATAATAGCAAGCGATTCTTTGTTGATTTTAGATAAGATTATTGTTTTTCAGTAAATTATACAGCATCTGTCTACCACTGTTATTCCAATATGTAAAATCTTGTTCAACAAACAACCATTTTAATGCAAGCAAAATAATTTCTATTGGATGTTGCTGCCCATTGAAATCTGAAAACGTTATTCCGCTTTGAGAAATACTAATATTTTTACAATTATAGATGTCTTTGATTAAAGGGACAATAACAGATTGATAGTTTGAATAGTTTTGTTTGCTACTTGATAAAGCGTCCAATATGTCTTGATGACTTGGATTAGAATAACGCCGTTTCTTCTTAAAGCATAATCCTAATACATTAACGGTAAAATCAAACCCTTTGTTTAATTTAGCAGGGCGACAAAGTTGAATTTTGTATTGGTGTTGATTAAAATTAAAACTTTCAACTTCATAAATATATTTAGAAGCATTGATGCCGGTTCCGGTTCCCGGCTGTTCATTTTGAAATAAATCAATCACATCATCTCTCATTTGCTTGCGATTACTAATCGTTAACGTGTACGAAATCGTTGTTGTTGGCATATACAATTCTCCTATTTTTTAATAGAACTATTCTATCATACATTGGAAAAAACTTCAAATGGGACTTTGGAGAGTGCTCGAAATGCGACGCGTCAGCCTGGCGGTGACAGGGTTCGGCAACAGGCTTGTTGACTTTGACAATGCCTGTATTGGCACTTGACAACGCTATGGCGACGGCGATAAGGCAAACAACGCCTACAATTATAATCAATATACCGATATCACCAAAAATGGAGCGCCGATTGCCGCGCCCGCTGCGTCGCTCGCGCTGGGATTTTCAGGCATCTTGCCTGCGCTTGCAACAACGCTTAATCCGGCAATTACGCAATTAATCGAAACGGCAAGATATGCAGCCGTGCAAACAAAGTCAAGCACGCTTGCGGATATAAGATATGGTCTTGATTTGAATTTTTCGTTCATAACAACCCCATTATCAAACCGATTATAACACGAGGATTATTGCAAATCAATATCTACGTTATAATTCTCATCTACGTGATAGACATTGCGATACAGAATGTTCTTTATACTCAAAAATTCCCTCTGATCGATTTTACGTTCGGATGTCATAATCAATAGCGGAAGCGGCAAAGTATTTTGCGATATCGGTGGTTGAATATACGGATACTCGTTAAGATAAAAACCGTTTCGCTCGTAAAAGGCTATTCTTCGCTTTGCCTGTTCTGTTTTAGGCGGTTCCACTTCAAAGCAAGTTTTACGACCGCAAGCAAGCAACTCTTGCAAAATTTTTGCGCCGAGCCCTTCGTTTCTGTACTCGCTTGCAACTGCGAAATGTTCGATATAGCAAAAACCGTTAAACGAATAAACCGTTAAAAAACCCTTTTATAACCCCGTTATCCATATAAACAAGCGTGTCGAACAGCGGATTTTTCAAAACGTTTTTCTGCTCGTCAAAAGTGCGCCTCTCGTCAACGGGAAACGATTCGCGCATTATTTCAAACACGCGTTCAAATTCGCACTCTTGCATCGAACACAACATTTTTATTTGGTTAGAATATCGATTAACGAACTCTTTCAATCATTTTCCACATCGCTTCGGCGGAATTGAAGTTGGCAGGAATGATGTCGGCAGGCGAAAGTTCGACGTCGAAAGCGTCGCAGATTTCGGACACGATTTCCATAATGTTGAGAGAATCGAGAATTTGATTGTCAATGAGATGTTTTTCGTTCTTGAAATCGACATCGGGTCTGATTTCGGAAAGCAAATCGATAAGTTTATCCATAGTTTTACCTCTTAAGAGTTTAATATATCGGTTCTGAACGTATCGCGGACAAGCGACAATACGTCTTTTTCTTTTATATAAATTTTCGGCATATCTCTGCTTAAAAACAGATAGATACCTTCTGTGACGCTGTATGCTCCTACGTTTTCAAAGCATAACACGTCGCCTATATGCAAATCCGACAACGGAAGATTTTTCACAATCACATCGGCGGTCGTGCAAAGCGAACCGCAGACCGTGTAAGGTTTCGGTTGTGCGTCCGACTGCGGATATTTGGTGCAATAAGGCACTTTCATCGCAAGCATCTGACCGTAATAATTGAGATGATTTATGCCGCCGTCGACAATTGCGTAGTCGACTCCGCAGTTTGTTTTTAAATCCACAACGGAAGTATAATACTTTCCGCAACAAGCACTTAAAAACCTACCGAGTTCCAATGTTATCTCTCTTCCCTCGAATACTTTGAGAGCGTCGACGATTTGAGCGATATACTCGTCTTCGTCAAAACTTTCGCCTTGAAAATACGATACCTTAAAACCTGCGCCGTATTCAACCCTTTTTACATCGAAACCTATTTGATTCAAATCAGAAATACAAGACGAAATCTCATCGATTTCTTTTTGAATCTTTTCGATTTTCTTTTGCGTTCCGCCATAAAACTGAATGCCGAGGAAATCAAGAGCGTAATCCGATCTGTGTTTCGCAATGTCAAGAACGGTTTCTCTGTCCATACCGAATTGATTTCCGCAAGTCAACCTCATAAGCACGGGAAGAACGATTCCGTTTTCTTTTGCCGTTTTATCGAGCAGTACGAGTTGATTTAGAGATTCTATTGTATAGACCGATTGCGCACCGCATATCGACACGATTCTTTTAATATCGCTCTCCTCTTTGAATACGCCCGAAAGCACGATTTTTTGGGGATTTATACCGTATTTTTCACAAATACGAAATTCGCCAGGCGAACACACTTCGAAGCAATCGACGCTATCGGCGAGATATCGCATCAAAAACGGATTGGCTTTTATGGCATAACAAACTCTTGCGCCCACGCGACTAAAAGCAGATTTAATTTTTGCCGCGCGCTTTAAAAGCGCATCGATATCGAATATGTATGACGGCGTGCAAACGTCTTTTAGCATAAACCGTAAATCTCCTTGAGTTTGTTTCTGTCGATTTTACCGTTTTCGTTGAGTGCGAAAACTTCGACTTTTTCAAAACGATTTGGCACCATATAAGGCGGAAGAACCTCTCTTAAGCACTCCGTAACGTCGTGTGCATCGATTTCGCCTTGATAAAACGCGACGATTCTACCCTTTTCTCGATGATAAATGCACACGGCGCGCGATATCGATTTTATGTTCAAAAGCGCGGTTTCGATCTCGGATAATTCGATTCTATGCCCCATATGCTTTATCTGAAAGTCCTTTCTTCCTACAAAGCACAAGTTGCCATCGTTGTCATAATAGCCCAAATCGCCTGTTCTGTAAATCAGTTCGATATACTTTGAATTGCAAGGATTTTGTACAAATGCCTTCTTTGTTTCCTCGTCGGCATTGTAATATCCGAGCGACAGACAAGTGCCTGATACGCAAATTTCACCGGTTTCGTTGCTCGTTGTTATGAGTTTATCGTCGGATGAGAGCAAAAGCACCTTTTCGTTGACAAAAGGAACACCTATCGGCAATACGTCCTTTTCGAATAATCCGTCGGGTATCCTATAATAAGTGCAATTGCAAGTGATTTCCGTAGGTCCGTAAAGATTGACGAAACTTGTGTTTGGCAAATACTTTTTCCATATATTCAAATGTTTTATCGGCATCGCCTCGCCGCTGAAAAGCACTTTTTTGATATCGGGAATTTTGTATGTAAACGCCCTATATGTAGACAAAATGCAAAGTGCGGATACTGCCCAGATAAGAGTCGTTACTTTGCGTTCGATTAAAAAATCGATAAGCATCATCGGAAAAGAAAACGCCTTTTTAGGAACTATCTGCATCGTTGCGCCCGTTTTGATTGTGGAATAAATGTCTTTTACGGACACATCGAAGTCAAACGGTGCCTGATTGCCTATAACTTCGTCGCTTGCGATATTAAAAACGTCGGTAAATTCTTCGATAAAATCGATAACCGAACGATGTGACACCGCAATTCCTTTCGGCGTACCCGTCGAACCCGATGTAAACATAACGTAAAGAGGATTTACATCGATGTGTTTTGCCCTTATCTGTGCAAGCGATTCTTCGTCGATATCGACGTCGACTCGGTCATAATAAATAAAATTGTCGTACCCTACCGGCAACAAATCTTCGCAACCGCGTTCAAGCAATACAAGCGGATTGTCCAAAGTTTCTAGAATCTTTTCTCTTCTCGCCACCGGATGCAATGGATTGAGCGGAACATAAAAACAGCCTGCGTACACGCACGCAAAGAATGCCGCGACCGTATTAACCGTCTTTGAGCCGAGAACGGCAATAGGAGAATTTTGAGTGACGTTATGTGAAATGCCGCTCCCCATTCTACGTGCTTTCAAAAGCAAATCACTGTACGTTATCTCGTTGTTTTCGTCCGCAAACGCCGCTTTGTTCGGAAACAAGGCTGCACTGCGTTCAAGATATTGCAAAACGTTAAGCGTTCTTTGCTGCATTTTTTGCCTCCAAAAAACTTTCGTATTTGGCTAAATCTTCTTGCCAGTGAGCATATCTTTCATCGCCCCTTCTATCTGTGACTTTGTAAGTTTCGGACAGCAAATTGGCAAGGTAGCGCGATACTTTGAGTGTGCCTGTATAATTGAGATGCTCTTTTCCGTCGGAAGAATCCGTTGTCCAATCAAAGTCTAATTCGTCAAGAATTCTGTTGAAATCGATAAAATCAAGACCTTTCTTGTCGGCATACTTCTTGATTGCATTGTACTTTTTACCGTCCCATCTCTTCATCGACGGAAGTTCGATCAGCACGAGTTTGATACCCTTTTCGTCGCACATTTTGACAACCTTGTCTATTTGCGCTCTCTGATATAGGCGCAAATATTCCGTTTTCGGAGTATCCTTATATCTTCCGTCGCCGTAGAACGGCGTTATTTTGTCGCCGTATTGATAGCCTTTTGTGAAATTACGCTCTCTCTGTTCGACATCGCCCGGAAGTGCGTCTTTCCACGCGAAATGTTGCTCGGTTATCGGGAAATAGTTAGTTAAAGCGTCGCCGAGATACGTGAAAAAGTCAAGGTAAAAGAGTTGATCTACGTCAAATACCACAACTTGCGGATATTGCTTTTCAAGCGCTCTTTCAAGAAGCAGGACGGATTCCCAAGACTTTTGACTGCCTTGCGAAAGGTCATAGCCCGTAATACCCTTTTCTTTGTAAATCTCCATAGGAGAAATGCCTTGACCGACCATACTGTGTCCGACATAAAACACGTCCACGGTATTGACAGGTTCATCGAATATGCCGTAAGCGGAACCGTTTCTGCTTGTGTGATAGTCACCGTAATTGCGAGGTTCTATGACAACGCCCAAAAATACGAGCATAACGAGTGCCAACGCAATAAATCCGAGGAAATGAGAGGCGTTTTTATATTTTATTTCATAATCTCTTTCAATCATAACCACACCTCCTCTTAAAATCCGCCGTATATAAACGGAACAAGCGAATAATATCCGCCATACGCGCCGAATACGATTACGATAAATATAAGCCCGAGCCATATAGCCCAGCGCAAAGGCAACGTTTGTGCCGCTATACCCTGACGCACTTCTATCTTCTTTTCTTTCACCGCATCCATAGCGAAAATCGCAATAACGCCCAATATTCCGATAATAAACTCTTTATAATCGAGTCCGAGAGAGAAAATCGAGCCTTGCCACGGTTTGAACATATTTATAAGAATAGTGCAGGCGTCTTTCATTGAATTTGCGCCGAATATCGCTTCCCCGACAAATATTATAAGAAGCGTGCGTATGTGACGGAATGCATTGAACCATTTGCTTTCGGGATTGATTTTGAGTTTTGTCATCAAAGTCTTAAATACGGGAGCAAGCAAAATTCCGAGTGCGATTATTACAAAATAATAGCCTCCGTAGACTATGTAATTCCATTGCGCACCATGCCAAATTCCGTTGACGAGCCACACGCAAAGCAATGCCAACAACGTAGAAAGCGACTTTGTAAAATGATTTTTATGCTTTTTCTTTATTGCGCCGCAAACTTTCATAACTTTAGGAGAAAGCGCAACCGAATAAAAAACGTATTCTTTCAGCCATATGCCGAGAGAAATGTGCCAACGTTGCCAAAACTCTTGCGCACTCTTTGCAAAGAAAGGTTGACGAAAATTTTCGGGAAGTCGTATTCCAAACATTTCCGCCGAACCGATAGCCATATCGATAAAACCTGAAAAGTCTGCATACAGTTGCAAAGTATACAGCAATATGTACATCAAACTTGCCACTCCGCCGTATTGCGATGGCGATTCGACAATCGTGTGGACGAGCAGATACAACCTGTCCGCAACAATCATTTTTTTGAACAAACCCCACAAAATGCGTTGCAAACCGAATGTGATATTCTGATAATCGAGCCTATGTCCTTCAAACAATTGATCGGCGGTCTGATCGTATTTTGCGATAGGACCTTCCATAATCTGCGGGAAGAACATCAAAAACAACGCGACCTTGCCGAACTGGACTTCCGCAGGATACTTGCCTCTGTATACGTCGACGATATACCCTATCGCTTGCAACGTGTAAAAGGATATTCCGATCGGCAAAAACAATTTGAGCGTGGGCATAAACGATGTGCCGCCTGCCGATATTGCAATCATATTAAGCGTATTGCCGAAAAAGTTGTAGTATTTCAAAAAGGCGATAATGCCGAGATTTACTAGAATCGTGGAAGCAACGACAGCTTTCTTTTTGGCTTTTAATTTTTTAGGATCGGTGCTTTCGGTTTTGGTATTGTCGAGTTTTGTAAGTCCGAGCGCGCAAAAATACGTAGTGATGACCGTAAAACATACGAAAAACAAAAGATGCAAGCCTGTAGCGATATAAAATCCGAGGCTCGCCAATAGCAAAATTACCCATCTGTATTTAAGCGGAATGATATAATACAACACTACACTTATGAACAGCGTAATGAAAAATGTAGATATCACTGAATCCATTCTAAAATCTCCCCCGCTTTCTCTCGTTGTAGGAACTATATTTATACATTATATATGTTTGTATACAAAAAGTAAAGTAAATGGCGAAATTCGACGAAAAATATACATTTTGTAGTTTGCTGAAAAGTTTGATAAAATAGATTATTTTAAAAAACAGCCGCGTTAAACAGCGTGCCGGAAAGAAGATGCAAGTCGTTGCCTTGCAACGAACATCTCTTTGCGCCGCAGGTCTCCTACCACCGAAATACAATCCCGCAATGCTTCGCGTCACAGATTTTATTTTACATTAAACAACGTGCCTGCACGGTTTAACGTAAAATAAAATACAACCCTACGTGTTTCGCAGGATTGTATTTAGGTGGCGGAGTCAATGTTATCCAATTCTAACTTTAAAGTGTTTGTTGGGGTTGTGTGGATTAGACTGAAATATTCTCTAAATTAGTAATCCAATTATTAAAATGTTGACACTTGTTCCGAATTTCTAATAAAGAAATTTTCTTTGCAATCGTTGTTCCATCTAGCACTTTTGAATAGTTATCAATTTCTTTTAAAATCCTTTTTGATGGAGCAGTTTCTCTTCCACTATTTATTAATTCTGGATTATTATCAAACTCATTTAATATTTGATTTAACTTAGATACTGCCGTGGATTTTAAATAAGCAAATTCTTCAGGTTTGGAAAATAGCAAACTTTCAAATTCATGAAGAGAAATATATGGAACAAAATTTCCACAACCAACATCTTCATAAAATTTTTGTTCAATAGATAAAATTAATTGATATTTATCTGTTCCATTATATCTTACTTGTGGAATATTGCGTAATCCATAATAATCTATAAATGAAGTAACTTTTTCATTGGAGTGCTGAGTACATAATCTTTTTATTTCTTTTACAGCTTTATTATAATCAGTTAGACCACCCTTAAATATTCCATTAGGGCATTCTTTTGTCCTACAAATAATTGGATAAAGCATAATATTCTTTTGAATAAAGTGTGACATTAAAGAATTCTTTACAAATGATTCTTCTGTTTGTCCTTCGCAATAGATATACAAATTCATCATTAAGGACGACCTCCAATGATATTTTTCTTCCATAAGTCGCCCATAGAATAGTCATCAGCAATCCAATCTTTTAATTCTTCTTCACTATATTTTGTAAATGTTGTTCCTTGCTGTTCGCTTCTATTTACAACAATTATTTGATTTGCAGAAAATTCATTCAACAAGTCAACAGATTGAGTTGATAATATAACTTGCTTTTTAGTTGCAGTTTTTTTAATAATCTCAGATAAAAGCGTAATAGCATATGGGTGCAAACCAAGTTCGGGTTCATCTACAATAATTGTCTCTGGTTGTAAGTCGTTTGGTTGTAAAAACAAAGTCGCCAAACAAATAAACCTTAATGTACCATCTGAAAATTGATTAGCATTAAATGTGTCATCACTTCCAATTTGTTGCCATCTTAGTATAATATCATCACTATCTATAGATGGTTCTAAGTAAAAATCTTTAAAATAAGGAGCAATCATTTTTATCGATTCAACTATTTGCATATAATTAGTTGGATATTCTTTTTTTAATCGATATAAGAATGCTGCAAGATTACCTGCATCATATAATAATTCAACATTGTTGGTTATCTTGTGAGTTTGTTTTACCCTTGCAGAAGAACTTGTATCGTGGAAATGATAAACTCTCCATTTTTCACGTTGTAAAATGGGCTTAATATATTGGTCTATTTTATTATAAGCACCTCTATCCCATCTAGATTCTGGATAACCTCCACCAACATATGAGTTGTGTTTCCAATATCCATCATAATTGAAATGCTCGCTTTCAAAAATAAAGTTATTTTCATCCGTTGGAGTTAATGTAAAATCATAGCTGTTGTCGCCAAAAAAGAACTCTATTTGCACATTATCAGTATATTTTCTGCCGTTATACATTAACGCATTTGCACCGCCAGAAACGCCGACATATTTTTGAAGAGTTTTCTCAATAATATTTTGTAGCATCTTAAATACCGAAATAAAGTTAGATTTTCCTGCGCCATTGCTGCCAATTAGCAAATTAATGTTGGATAAATTTAACTCACATTCTTTTATTGATTTAAAACCTTTAATTCTAATCTTTTTTATTTGTTGATTATTCATAATTTTATATCCTTATAATAAATTATAACACACATTTTAAAAATTTGTATACTTTTACTGAAAATATTTAAAAATCATAACCACGCGTGAAACGCGAGGTATGCACCAGCCCTTCAAGGGCATGTTACCCGCTGGACGTCTTAAGACGTATTGAATTGTTCGCCAACCGCTTGGTTTTCACAGGCAGCCACTTAAGTGGCTGTCTTTTTCTGTTAAACCTTTTCGCTCGTAAATGGGTCTATGTATTCTTTTATGCTTATTTGGTCGCTCATTATGTCTTCTTGCAATTGATTTCGGACGTACTCGGCTATCTTAGCCTCGTTACGCCCAACCGTATCCACATAATAGCCCCTACACCAGAAGTGTCTGTTGCCATATTTGTATTTCAGGTTGGCGTGCCTGTCAAATATCATCAGCGAACTCTTGCCCTTTAGATACCCCCAATAAATTGCGCTACACTTATATTCGGCGGTATTTTTACCAATAGGTGTATGTGATCAGGGCAAGCGTTCGCTTCCAAAATCTCAACCTTTTTCACCTCACACAATTTCCGTATAATTTTCCCTATGTCTGCCTTGATTTTGCTGTATATCGCTTGTTTGCGGTACTTAGGGGCAAACACTATATGATATTTGCAATTCCATTTGGTATGTGATAAACTACTTGTGTCATTCATGACAAAATCCTCCTATGTTTTTCTGTTGCGGTTGGCGAACCAGCTTCAGTTTAACATAGGAGGATTCTTTTATCTAAAGATTTTTTAATTCCACCACTTCAAGTGGTGGTTTATTGTCGCTAAAGGCTACAAGAAAAACCTAAACCGAACACTCTCTTATTCGATTTAGGTTTTGATTGGCGGAGAAGCAGGGATTTGAACCCTGGCTACGATTCTCTCGTACTACTCCCTTAGCAGGGGAGCCCCTTCGGCCTCTTGGGTACTTCTCCGTATCTGCCGAAATTCTAATATATAGCTTGCTTATAATATCACAACGACGGCGTGTTGTCAATAATTTTGGCTTGTTTGGGCGCGAAAACTTAAACGGCGCAACCAAACGCTTATTTTGCCATTTTGACGTGCATCTCGCGCATGCCCTCCACCTCGTCGCAAATTTGTTTGAGATTGCAATGCGCGCAGTCCACAAGGACGTTGTCGAGAATATGGTTGAATGCGTCCAAAATATCCGAAGTGCGCGACGCAAACGCAGTTATATCGTCAAAGAGTCTGTCCTCGTCCGCAACGAATATGACGGTAACGTTTTTCACTGCGTCTTTTGCGAGGTAGTTTGCAATGGTGGTATCTCCGAGCTTTTCAAAAGTCATCCCCTTTTTGATTGCGCTTTTGCTCACCCTCACCTGCTCCCTATGCGAAATTGCAGAGGCGCGCATCATGAATCCTTGCACGTTTTCTTTGTATTTGGCATATTCGAGCGACTTGGTCAAATCAAAAATTCCCTGCTCCTCTTCCGGCGAATAATTGAGCCCTAGTATAACAATTTTCGCATACGAACAATCTCCTTTTATATCGTTGAGTTCCTTGCCGACAACCACCGTTTGATTGACAAGCGGAATATCGTCCGTAATCACCGTAGCGCACGCGCAGGGCTTGTCGCTGCCGCCGAGTTCGAATGCGCAGTCTTTGAGCAGCACCAATTCGCTATGCTCGCTTGTGGGCAAAACCTTGCTCTCGTCATAGTTGTATTTTGTTGCTTTCGCCCCCTCGAAAACGTGGGATAAAGCCTTTATTTCTTTGTCGAAAATGCCTATCAATTTTCTATACCGTCCATTTGTCAAAATGTTGCGTTTTTGCAACAAAACGATGTTTATTTGATTACTTCGAGTGCTTTAAGTGCTGTTTGCACGCCTTGAACCACTTTTGAATCCTTTGGCAAATCAAACACGTTTTCGCCTTTGAGGTCAAACGTCGCAAGGTTCTTATCGTCGCCTATCGTGGCAAGCAATTGCACTCCGTCATAGTCGAGATTCTTCACAATCTCCTCGTCCGTAACTCTGTTGACGACAATACCTATATGCTTGTACATCACGAGTTCGTCCGCAACTTTCTTTATGGTCTTGCACACATCTCTGCCCTTCTTGGACTGATCCGTAACGAGGATAAGATGCGTAACTTTTTCCATAACTCTGCGGTTGATTTGTTCTATACCTGCCTCGCCGTCTATAACCACGTAATCGAACTCTTCGGACAAGAGGCTGATAACGTCTTTGAGGTACGCGTTGATCTTGCAATAGCACCCTGCGCTTTCCGGGCGGCCGACTGCAATGAAAGCATATCCGTCCTTTTCAACCATGGCGTCGAATATGCGAAAACGCGCCTCGTTGAGCAATTCTATTGCTCCGCGATTGTTGCCGTCCTCCACGTTTTCGATAATGCTTTTTCTTATATCGTCGATTGTCATTTTGACGTCAACGCCGAGCGCTGTGGAAAGACCTACCGCCGGATCCGCGTCTATTGCGAGAATGCGCTTATGGGGAAAATTGTCCACAAGCGTACGCACGATTGTTGCGGCAAGCGACGTTTTGCCCACGCCGCCTTTGCCTGCGACTGCGATTATTGTTGCGTTTGACATATTTATGCCTCCGAAAACTAACTAATAGATATTTTACAACATATGCTCCGATTTGTCCACATCGAAAACCAACGGATTTCAACTATTTTGAAAAGTATCCGCGCAAATCTTCACCCCCTTGCATTGCGGCAACATATATTGAAATATGTGCGGAATAGTGGGTTATACAGGATATCAAAACGCCAAAAACATAGTGGTTGACGGCTTAAAAACGCTGGAATATCGCGGCTACGACAGCGCAGGAATCGCGCTCGCCGACAACGCGATTCACCTATACAAAACGGCAGGGCGCGTCGAGGAATTGGAGCGCATACTCCCCGATATAACGGCGCACGTTGCCATCGGGCACACGCGTTGGGCGACGCACGGCGCGCCCAACGCGCAGAACGCGCATCCGCACGTATCCTTTGACGGACAAATCGCAGTCGTCCACAACGGCGTAATCACCAATTGCGACGACCTCAAAAAAGATTTGCTTGCAAAAGGCATACCCTTCCGCTCCTCCACCGACAGCGAGATAATTGCGCATCTCATTGCGCTCGAGGACACTTCGAATATGCAATCTGCAATAGAAAACGTGGGCAAAATGCTTCAAGGCGCAACCACTTTTCTTGCAATCAAGGCAGGCGACGACGCAATTTACGCACGCCGTTTCGGCGCGTCGCTGGCGGTAGGCATAGGCGACGGCGAAAACTTTGTGGCAAGCGACACCTTGGCGATATCAAAGCACACGCGCAAAACCGTGCTTTTGCAAGACGGCGAATGCGCTAAAATCACTCCGCAAGGCGTGCGTTTTTTCAAGGACGGGAAAACCGTTTTCAAACAAACGATGCGCATCAAGCGCGCCGCACCCAAAGAGTGTTCTTGCCATATGCGCTCGGAAATCGACGAAATCCCCGACGCAATGCAGCGCACGTACAAAGAAATATCTCGCACTCTCGACGCAAAAACAGTCCGCAAAATCTCAAACGCACGCAAAATCTACTTTTGCGGATGCGGAACGGCGTACCACGCAGGCATGTACGGCAAATATGTCTTTGAAAAGTTGCTTAACATCCCCTGCGAAACGGTGGTGGCGAGCGAATTCGACAATGAAAAATTTATAAACGAAAATTGCGTTTGCATTTTTATCACCCAAAGCGGCGAAACCGCCGACACCCTCATTGCGCTATCGGAGTGCAAAAACGCAGGCGCAACGACAATCGCCCTCACCAACGTCAACGGCAGCAGTATATGCTTTGAGGCAGACAAAACATTCTTGCTCGACGCAGGGGCGGAAGTTGCCGTCGCAGCGACAAAATCCTACAACTGCCAATTGCTTGCACTGTATATCATCGCAAAAAAATGCGCATTGCAAGACTTTTCGCAAGAGGATATTTCCAAACTTATCAAAGCGGTCAAAGACTGCCAAACGTCCGTGCTGTACGAGGAAAAAATCAAAAAAGCCAACCTGTTCTTCGTCGGCAAAGGCATAGACAACGTTACTGCAAGAGAAGGCGCGTTGAAGTTTAAGGAAATCACTTACAAGATGACGGACGCCTATCAGGCAGGCGAACTCAAACACGGCGCGATTGCCCTTATCGACGACAAAAGCGTTGTTATAACGATAATAACTTCCGCATGCGACAAGCACCGCATAGAGGCAACGATAAGCGAACTTCGTTCGCGCGGCGCATACGTGATTGCGCTCTCGTCCGTCGGCGACGTAGGCGCAATCAAGACAATGTATCTACCCTTCCTCAAGGATGAATTGCTATACCCCATACTGTCGATATTGCCATTGCAAAATCTTGCTCTGACCGCATCTCTGTGCCTCGATCTCAACCCCGACAAGCCGCGCAATCTTGCAAAAAGCGTAACGGTAATATAACGTACAACATATGGCAAACATACGGCATTCAACTTATGTTCGTTCGATAAGTTATTTGTTATAAAATGCAAAAACGGCACTTAATGTGCCGTTTTGTAACATATAAACATTTAGTATTGCAAATTATAAATTTTTATCAAGCCACTCGGCGACAAGCGCGCAATCGTCGTTTATGAGGATATCCGCCCTTGCGTCCATATATGTCGACGACTTGTTTATAACCGCCGTCGTGTCGCCGTCAAAGTACTCGCAAAGCCCTGCCGCAGGATACACTACAAGCGACGTTCCTATGACGATAAGCATATCTGCGCCGCTCAGCGCACGCACGGCATTATTCAAATCTCTCCCGTTCAACATTTCGCCGTAAAGCACCACGTCGGGTTTAATAATCCCGCCGCACTGGTCGCATTTTGGCGTTCCGTCCGAGGCAACAATATAGTCGAGGTCAAAGAACTTTCCGCATCTCTCGCAATGGTTGCGATGCACCGAACCGTGCAATTCGCACACCCGATTGCTACCTGCCGCTTGGTGTAATCCGTCTATGTTTTGAGTGATGACAAGCGAGATTTTACCCTCATTTTCAAGCCGCGCGATAAGCGAATGCATGGCGTTGGGTTTTGCGCTCGGATATAGCATTTTAGATTTATAAAACTCATAAAACACGTCTGCATGCGACAAGAAAAAGTCGTGCGAAATTATCTCTTCCGCACTGAAATTGCCGTACTTTGTAGAATACAGTCCGTGCGCGCTTCTGAAGTCGGGGATACCGCTCGGCACGGAAATTCCTGCGCCGCTCAACACAACGATTCTGTTATGCGACTTGATTGCCTCCTTCAAATCAGTGAGCGCAGACAGCGTTTGCTCGCTATACGGATAAGACGTATTCATATGCCACCTCCATACAAATTATATCACTTGAAAAACACCATATCAAGTGATATAATGCTCAATATACGTGAGGTGAATTATGTTCAACAAAGATATGTATGCGCTGGGAAGCAAACGCTCTTCCATTAGAGAGCTGTTCGAATACGGCAAAAAGCGCGCCGAAGAAGTCGGCGAAGACGGCGTATTCGATTTTTCGCTCGGCAATCCCAACGTACCTTCGCCCGCTTGCGTAAAAGAAGCTCTTTTGTCGCTTGCAAACGACGATTCCGCCGCGCTTCACGGCTACACGTCCGCCCAGGGCGACAAAGGCGTTAGAGAGGCTATTGCAGCCAATATCCGCGAAAGATTCGGCACAAACGTGCAAGCGGACAACATATATATGACTTGCGGAGCGGCGGCGTCGCTGTGCATAACCCTGCGTGCGCTCTGCGAGGATAATGACGAATTTGTGATAATCGCGCCATACTTTCCCGAGTACAAAGTGTTTATCGAAGCGCAAGGCGGCAAAGTCGTTTGCGCTCCATGCAACGAAAATGATTTTCAAATAGATATCAATGCGCTAAAGAGCGCAATCACCTCTCGCACCAAAGCGGTTATTGTCAACTCTCCCAACAACCCTTGCGGAGTTATATACAATCAACGCACAATACAATCTCTTTGCGATATGCTAAAGCAAAAAAGCAACGAGTACGGACACCCGATTTTCATCATCTCGGACGAACCTTACCGCGAACTTGCCTACGACAACATCCGAGTGCCGTATATCATGAACTACTATGCGGACAGCGTCGTGTGTTACAGTTACTCAAAGTCCTTATCACTCCCCGGTGAGCGCATAGGCTATATCGCGGTCAATCCAAAAGCACAAAACGCTCGCGACTTGTACCTTGCCGTATGCGGAGCAGGCAGAGCGCTCGGCTACGTATGTGCCCCATCTACTTATCAACGAGTGGTCGAAAAATGCGTAAACGCCCTTCCCGACATATCGGCATACAAGCGCAATCGCGATTTGATATACGACTCGCTCACATCAATCGGCTATGAATGCGTACATCCCGACGGCGCGTTTTATCTGTTTGTCAAAGCGCTCGAAGAGGACGCAAACCGCTTTGCCGACAACGCAAAACAGTTCGGCTTATTGCTTGTTCCCTCCGACGATTTCGGCATAAAAGGATACGTCCGCATTGCCTATTGCGTAAGCCACGACATGATTGCGCGCTCTATTCCCGCGTTTGAAAAACTGTATAATCTATACGTAAACAAGCATTGATTATGCGCCGTTATCACACGGCACCAATCAACGCTACTATCTCAAAACAGCATATTAAACTATGCAAAAACGGCACGTAAAGTGCCGTTTTTGCGTTTTATCCGTTGATTAATTATTCAAACAACCCTGCGCCTATATACTCGATCAGGCAATCTCTCGGATAGCAAGTGTCGCCAAGCGTCTTGATTACCGTAAGATTGTTGTAGGTATAATCCGAGTTCCACGAGTCGGACACGATATAGAAAGTCTTATTCAAATCTTGTCCGCTTCTGAGCCTCGCCTCAACGCTGTCGGCATTCTCGCCTCTTGCGTAATAATACCTTGAATTGTCAAAGTATCTATTGAGCAAATCTCTGCCCTTTATTGCGCAAAGCTGCACTTCATTGTCAAACGGGAATAGCATCTGTATTTGTCTGATCGTTACGTTGCCGAAAGGTAGATAGTACGGATATCTTGCATTGATAGAACCGCCTGCAAGCACGATGTCGCACTCGCTTCCCCACATCGCCTGACCTTTTCTCAAGTATGCGCTTGCCATCGCCGAACGAAGATCATTGGAGTTGCGGTATTCTCCGTTTTGACCGATAACCGTGTCCGGATAACCGATTTCGCTTCTATATTTTTCGACGAGAGCGTCTATTATTCCGTCGTGCGTTTCGCCTTTGTAATCTGAGTTTTTAATGATTTTCGCCGTCGTATTGCTGTTGCCATTGGCGTAATTCACTTTCACGACTGCGTTTGACAGCCCTTGATTTTGACCGCCTGCCTGCAAGTGATTAACACCGTGCGAATCCACGAGCATATACGATTGATGCGTATGCCCTTCAAACACCAAGTCGACGTATCCGTTTGAAAGCGACGCGTCGTACCACGTCATATCGCTGTCGGAAATTTTTTGGGAATAACTGCTGCTGTTGCCATAACCGTCATGAATGGACAGCACTATATAATCCGCACCCTGCTTTTTAAGCTTTTGCGATTCCGCTTTGATAAGCGCGGTAAGTTCGCTCTTAACTTTGAAATAAACGTCCTTGCACATACTTGCGGATATGGACGAATAGCAATCGCCGATTGCTCCGATTATACCGATTTTTGCGCCGTTCTTTTCGACCATAACGGAAGGCTGGCAATACGCCGCGCGTTGGTTTGTCGCACGCTCATAAACGTTGATTGCAAGAAACGGGAACTCTGCAAGCTCGGAATTTGTCTTGATTTTATCCGTTTTCCAGTCAAATTCGTGATTGCCGAGAGTCATCGACGTGCAGTCGATATAGTTGAGCCACTCGGTGGCAAGTTTGCCCTTTGTATTGTTGGACTCACTGCTTCCCTGCCACATATCGCCGGATGCGAGAATAATTACGTTTCCGTCTTGTTTTTTCTTGTCGAAATATGTCGTAAGTCCGTCCACGCCGGGTTGGTCTGCGGTTTCAACGTACATACCGTGCAAATCGTTGATTGCGTAAAGGTCGATATCAACAACAACGCTCGATTGACATTTGTCGCACTTGCCGTTGTCATCGTTGTCTATATGCACGCACGTGCCGCCCATATCGCGATAACACTTATCGCAAACGTTGTCGCTGTTTGCGTCGACGTGATCGCATTCGCTTACGTTGCCGCCGTTGCCGCCGCCGCTATTTCCGCCGTTGCCGTTGCCGCCATTCTCGCCGTTATTTCCGCCAAAGCCTATCAAATTGCATGCAACAAGCGCCGTGAAACACATTATCACGACAAGACATAATGCGATTATTGAAAGTCTTTTCTTCATTTTCACTCCGCATCCCCAATCGCTATATAACAATATAGCACATTATATATAAAAAGTACAATATACAATAAGGCGGTTTTGCAGCAAATAAATGTAAAAATCGGATATCAGCCACGTATCTCAACCCAAAAGCGTACGCTCTTACGACCGAAAATTCCTCCGTTTCTGTATACGACGCAGTTGTCCGTTAAGCGGAAACCAATATAGAGGTTTTTCTTAACAACCGAAAAGCCCGACGGTTCAGGGATGTCGGGCTTCTCGGATAAAATAAATAAAGAGGTATGAATGAAAGTTTGCACGCACGGGGACAAGAACGAAACCGTACGATGCAACCAAAACGGTCGTTGTTATGACGCTTTGCGCATAAGGCTGATGCGTACGAATACGATTTTGCCGTCCTTCGTCGCGATTTGCGAATTGTTCACTCTGCTTTGTTCATTGATATGCGTCATATAGAATTTCATTTTTACTTTTCCTTTGCAATAGTTTTTTGGGTTTCTCCCTTGCTTGCAAGATTATGATATGATATAATATGTACCAAAAACGGGACATTTCAATTCGTTTCGGAAAAATTTTTTCAGGAAGGTCAATTATGGCACTCGAGTCCAAAAAAACGCTAATATTCCGCATATATCAAATACTCGAAGAGTACAGCGATTTCGAGCATCCGCTCACGCATCAGGACATCATAGAAAAGCTCGACAGGGATTACGGCATAGAGTGCGAGCGCAAGGCGGTCGGGCGCAACATCGCATGCCTCAAAGAAATGGGCTTTGACATAGAAAGCTCAAAAGAAGGCTCATATCTCGCCTCTCGCAAGCTGGAAAATGCCGAACTTCGCCTGCTCATCGACAGTGTACTTGCGTCTCGCAATATCAATTCCACGCACTCCAAGCAACTCATCGACAAACTTATTGCAATCGGCGGACACAACTTCAAGAGCCACGTCAAACACGTCTATTCCGTCAAGGACTGGGGCAAATCGGACAACAAGGACTTTTTCTACAACATCGACGTCATCGACGAGGCGATAGAAAACGGCAAAAAAATACACTTTTTCTACAACAAAGTTGGCTTGGACAAGGCGTTGCATCCATCTCTCGAGCACAAAGGTTCGCCCTATCAAATGCTGCTTCACAATCAGCGCTATTACCTTATGATGTTCGACGAAGTGTTTGACCAAGTGGGTTACTACCGCCTCGACAAAATCACCAACATCACGGTTTTGGACGAGGACGCAAAGCCGCTCAAACAAAACAAAGGCTTTGAAAGAGGCATAAATTACAAGGAGATTTCCACCGCCTTGCCGTACATGTACAACGACAAACCCATTCCCATCACGATAAAATGCCGCAACTATATGATGGACACTATATCCGACTGGTTCGGCACGGACTTTGTGGTAAATCGCGTGGATGACGCCCACTTCACCGCCACAATCAAAGCAAGCGAAAAAGCCATGCTGTACTGGGTGCTGCAATACAACTACAAAGTGGAAGTCATCTCCCCCGAATCTCTCCGCCAAAAGGTAATCGAAAGCCTCCGCAAAACCCTTGAAAAATACGAAAACAACGACAAAAAAGACGAGAATTAACTCGTCTTTTTGAATTAATAATTAATAATTATTAATTAATAATTTTGGAATATTCCGTTTTATTCATGCCTACCTTATCGTAAGCACGTCTCCCTCACTCCATTTTTTATATCCGTCGCAATTCGGGTTTTGATTGCGCACAAATGCGCAATAGCGCTTGCGAAGTTCGTCGGCAATTTCGTAGTCTTTTTCGTCAAATTTGCGCCAACCGTGTTGTTCAAGCCCGAATATATACCACAGATCGCAACTGTGATACGCGCCCATCTTATCGCCCGGCAAATCGTGATAAAAATGCGTAACCCACGTCTTTCCGTTCGCCTTTTTGCGCCACTTTTGTGCGCAGTTTTCGAGATACCCTTTGAGCAAATCGTCCTTTGTAACGCTCACGATGCACGGCACCTGCTCGTCTTTATAGGCGTTCTTATACAGGTCTTTGCGCACTATTTCGCCGTCAAAAACAGGCATTGTGGAGAGCATGGACAAGGCAATGTTCTTTTTTGTCTGTCTGTTCCAAGCAAGAAAAACATCTCTATAATCTGCGGTAAGGATATCCTCTCCGCGCTTTTTGAGGTCGTTTTTCACACGATTGAAAAAGCGTATCGCCCTCTTTTTGGATTTCGGAGCAAAAATTCCCGATACGGTAGCGCCGCCAGACAACATAATTGCGCCCTTTATCATTTCTTTCACTTTTGGCAACAGTATGAGGTTTTGCAGGGATATCGCCCCTGCGCTCTGTCCCATAAGAGTGATGTTGTCAGGATTTCCGCCGAACTCGGCGATATTGTTTCTCACCCACTCAATTGCGCAAATCATGTCGTAAAAGGCAAGATTGCTCGTCTTTTCGTCCGAATAGTATCCGAAAACATTGAGTCGATAGTTCGCGCACACGCAAATCACGTCCTCTTTTGCGATATATTGTCCGTCAAATGGCTTTTCATCGCTCGAACAAATGACAAACGCGCCGCCGTGAATATACAACAGCACGGGCAAATTTTTCTTGCCTTTCGGCGCATAAACGCTGAGATTGAGGCAATCCTCGCCGTACTTAAAGCGCAGCCCCTCACGAAATTCTCTGTAATAGAACAAATCCATCTTTTTTTTGGACTTGCTCTCGTCAAAGAATTGCCTTACCTGCGCGCAACAATTGCCGTACGCCACTGCCTCGGTATATTTCTCGAGATTTTTCAAAACGGGCTTTTGAAATCTTTCCGCCTCTGCGTACTTAATCCCCAAAAACGCCGCCGTATCTCCTCTGTCGATACCGACAATAGTGTGATTTTGATTTGAAATAATATAATTGTCCATATATATTGCGACTTTGTCGCAGAGATATTCTCGCAAAGCGAGAGTGATATTGCACCCTTGGCGCAGTGATATCTGCGCATAGCGCAAGTGATATTGCAGCTTTGCCGCAGTTGCGGATATTCCGTCAGCGCAAGGTTTTTACCACTTGGTAAGCGCGATATTGAGATGAATAACAAGGCACCGCACATTCGAAACAAAACCCAACGTACATTTAGTACGTGATTTTGGAGCGAGTGTGCGGTAACGCAGTTATTCGCTCAATAGCGCACTTACCACTTGTTCTCGCAATATTCGCAGAACGCATACATATCCTTCACTTCCACTTTCGTTCCGTCGTCAAGGATTGCGGTGCCGTTCCAAATGCCGTGGACCTGGTGGCAATGCATGCGGAGAAGATTGAGAACATTGAGATCGCCGTGATGGTCGTAGAACGGCGTCATCGTGAAATCAAAGCGTCCGTCTTGGGAAACAAAATGCCATTTATCGGTAAATTTGTCGGGTTTGGGGAATGTTTCCACGTCGACGGGGCCGAATTTGTGGCATTTGCCGTCCCAGAAGATAGCGGTTTCGGTGGCGTGAGATTCGTCGCCGATACCCCACGTGATCTCAAAGCCGAAAAGGTGCTCTTTGCCGTCGGGAGTGGTTACGTACTTGTTGCCGTTGCCCCAGTACCATACCATCTTGTACGGCGTATTGACTCTGCCCCAGTCGAGGAATGCAAACGTGTCTTTCTTATCAAAATTCCACACCTGCTCGCCCCAGCGGAATGTACCCTCGCAAGGCATGCTGTTTTGCTTGGTGGTCATAAAGTATCTCGTGGGCTTGCCTGCAAACGGAAGAACGGTTGTGATATTTTCAAGCCCGTCCATAATATCCATTGTGAAGTTGCACTCAACCTCTTTGCCCTTGTACATACCCTTGAAGTACATCGTCCTGACGTTGGTTTCGGTAACGACCTTCATTTGCGTTTTACCCACGGTATGATCGAGCACGTTCGGCTCATCGCCCTTGGGCGGCAACATATACTTGCCTCCGCCGAGGAAAAGCGCGGTGCATTCGAGTATCGTGCCGGGGTGAATTTTGCCTTTTTTGTGCGCGTTGTGCAAGTCCGTAATGGACGCTTGCGCATAACCGCCGATAGAAATATTCGCAAAACTGATTTGCACCATAAACTCGCCGTTCGAGATTTGATAGAAATCCCATTCTTTCTTGCGCCAACCGGGGCGTGCGTCCTTGCGGTTGTATTCAAAGACGTTGTGTCTTGCCCAACCGGGTGAAAGCAACGTGCCGTCCTTGCCCAAAAGCGTCGTGGGACGGGTGTACTCTGTTTGTTTGCTGTTGACTTGACCGTCTATCCAACTCGGATACGTTCTTTCCATAATCCCTCCATATCGTTATTATACTTTTGTATAATAGATTATATGTTAAGTATAATTCAAAATCGTCATGAACACAATACCCATTTTTTGCGGATATAAACAAAGCGCGCCTTTTTGAGCAAAACGCTGGATTTGAAAGCAATTTTTATCTATAATGAAAGCGAGGCAATTATGGAAATCAAACCGATAGCACACGTCAAAACACCTTTCAAGGAAAAATTCGGCGTACCGCGCCAAAGCGGACGAGTACCCTCGCGCGCCAAAGTGATATTTGAAAAAGAATATCGCCACCCCAACGCGCTAAGAGGCTTGGACGAGTTTTCGCATATTTGGCTGCTTTTCGATTTCTCCCTTGCGCATAGGGATGAGTTTTGCCCCACCGTACGCCCTCCTCGCCTCGGCGGCAACGAAAAAGTGGGCGTATTCGCCTCACGCTCTCCCTTCCGACCCAACAGCATAGGCTTAAGCTGCGTGCGGCTTGTAGGCATAGAACACAGCGACGAATACGGCGATTATCTTGTCGTCGAGGGCGCAGACCTCATAGACAATACCCCCGTCTATGACGTAAAGCCCTACGTTCCCACCGACTGCGTAAAAGACGCTGTTTGCTCTTATGCGGACAAACATTTTTATGACAAACTTGGCGTAGTTTGGCAATGCGACGCGTCCGCTTTGTCCGACGAAACCAAAGCCACGATAACCGCTTGCATAGCCAAAGACCCACGTCCCTCGTATCAAAACGACGAGCGTGAATACGGCATGCTTTTTGACGATCGCAACGTCAAATTCATCGTCAAAAACAACATCGCATATATAATATCAATCGAATAATCAATTTACAAAACAGTCATTTTATACAACAAAAACGCACGTGTAAACGTGCGTTTTTGTTGTTTTCTACCTTTTTTATTATTCTACAAAATACTTGCTGTAATTGGGGCGCAACATCGTATGCGGGACGTAAAGTTGGGCGAGGAACACCGCAAACATAACCACCATACAGCCTATAAATTCCGTCGTTCCGCACGGCTCGTGAAGTATCGCAACGCCGGCAATTAGAGAGATGACCGCTTCCATAGACATTATGAGCGTGGCAAGCTCGGGCGTGGTGTATTTTTGTCCTATCGTTTGGAAAGTGAAGCCTATTCCCGCCGAGAAGATACCCACGTAAAGTATGGACCAAATATTGTTTCCTATTGCTTCGATAGGCGGAAAACCCTCTATTGCCATAGCGGGCAAACTCAACACAGACGCCACCAAAAACTGCACGAACGTAAGTTTGAAAGGATCGGTGTCACCGACGTATACGTCTATAAAAATTATTTGCATAGAGAAGCCGATTGCACAAAGAAGCAAAATGTAATCCGCTTCGTTGAAAGAAAGCGACGCGTCGTCTCCCATACACATAAGGTAAAATCCGACCATGCCGAGTGCAACTGCAATCCATGCGTGCGCGGGAATACGCTTGCGTATAAGCACGCTCAAAAGCGGGACGATGACAATGTAAAGCGCGGTGATAAAACCCGCTTTTCCGAGCGAGGTATGCGCAACGCCGTATTGCTGAAGATTGTTTGCGATAAAGAGGCAAACTCCGCAAAGCGTTCCGCCGATAAACGTGGACTTATTCCACCCTTTTCTCGTCGCGCCTCTCTTCTTATCGACGAGCATATTGACAAGAATCATTATGCCTATAGTAACCACCGCAAACGCAAAACGGAACCCGTTGAACGTAAACACGGGCACGTCCGAGGCCGCTTTTCTCTGCGCCAGAAATGCGAAGCCCCAGATGAGCGCGCACATCGACACGAAGAAAATTCCGATTAAGTTGTGAGATGACTTATTTTGATTCATACAGCCTTATGCTCGATTGTCTATACTGTTATATATATTCTTTTTGACAAATAATTGGTCAATACTTATGCGATTTGCGCCTTTGCCACCGCGTGCGAGAGCGCGATATAATCCTCAAGCGACAATGCCTCGCCCCTCACGAGCGGAGCAAATCCCGCCTCTTCTATGATTGCGGTCGCCTCTTGTTTGGATATCCCGAGCGCAACGGAAAGATTGTTGGCAAGCGTCTTTCTTCTCATTGCAAACGCCGCTCTTACAAGCTTATGCACAAGCGCAAAATCCTCCCCCGCAAGCTTGTTGCGGTCGATATCTATACGCACCACAGCGCTATCGACGTTGGGAGACGGGAAAAACATATTTCTCGACACGTTTCTTGTGATTTTCGCCTCGCCTGCCATTTGAATCGCAAGCGTAATTGCGGAATAGTCCGCCGTGTTCGCCTTTGCCACAAATCTGTCCGCAACTTCCTTTTGCACCATAATCGTGAGGCTTTTTACGTCCAGCGTACTCTCGATAAAACGCATCGCAAGCGGCGTAGTGATATAATACGGCAAGTTTGCCACCACTTTGAAGGGCGATTGCACTATTTCGCGCACCTCGTCGTCCTTCATTTTGAGGATATCTCGGAATATCACTTCCACGTTATCCACACCCTGAAGAGATAAAGCAAGCACCGCCCTGAGATTTGAGTCCACCTCAAACGAATACACCTTCTTTGCGACTTTTGCAATCGCTCTTGTCAGCGTGCCGGCACCCGTACCGATCTCGACAACAACGTCGTCCCCGCAAATTCCGCTGTCCGCAACGATAGCGTCAAGCAAATTGCCGTCGGTAATGAAGTTTTGCCCGAGAGCCTTATTAAAGCGAAAGTCCACGCTTTTTATGATGTCTTTTATGCTGTTATTTTCCATATTTTTCCTTATCGCAATACGAATATACTTTTCTAATCGTCACACACTACTATCGTACCGAAGATAAACAAATCGAAGTACAAAAGACAAAACGGAAGCAAAACAAATCCAAACAAATGTTTTCTCCCGTTTTTTCTTTTCGTCAATACTCCGTATCCTCTCGTATGGTTTCTCTCACCTTGAAGTGCGCGCCCGCCTCGACGGCAAGTTTTCTGCACGCTTCTATCTCTTCCTCACCGATAAAATCAACCACGGACATCGTAGTATCGATACCCGCATCCACGCAGTCTTTGGCAAATTTGAGCATAGCGTAAAACGCGTCCTTTCCGAATTTGCTTCTGCAAATTTCCTGATACGTATCTGCGTCCGACGCGTTTAGAGATATGGACACGGCGTCGATATACGGCGCAATGATTTTTGCCACGTCCTCGCGCTTGTTTATAAGATTGCCCAGTCCGTTGGTGTTTATCCTGATTCTGCACCCCTTGTTTTTAAGGTACGGCGCAATTTGCGATATCATTGACAGATTGCACATAGGCTCGCCGAAACCGCAGAACACAACCTCTTTATACTTCTTCAAGTCGTACATCCCTATGTCGTCGACAAGTTCCTGATAAGTCGGCTCCCTAAGCAGCCACAAATCGCTTCCGCTCACGCCGTCCTTAATATTACGTATGCAAAACTCACAGTTGTTAGGGCAACGGTTGGTGATGTTGAGATATAGGCTGTCGCCAAATTCATATACATAGTTATTTGTCATATTTTTACCCAAAAGCGGTTTTATCCGTCTTATTTCATACGATAAAACAGCCTTTTTGCATTTTCCGTCGTTATTTTTTCCAGTTCGTCTTTGTCGACACTCAGTACTTCCGCAGCCTTGTCCAGCACCAGCGCAACATATTTCGGCTCGTTAAGCTTGCCCCTGCACGGCACCGGAGTCATATACGGACAATCCGTTTCAAGCACCAGTCTTTCAAGCGGCACGGCGGCTAAAGACTCGATATTATGTCTTGCGTTTTTGAAGGTTATCGCGCCGCCGAACGAGTAATATGCGTCAAGTTTATCAAACACTTTCACGTACTCGCTCGAGCCGGAATAACAATGCAATAGCAAGCCGTGATTGAGATACTTTTTCATATCGAAAAGTATTTTTCTTGCGTCGTCGTATGCGTCCCTGACGTGCAAAGCCACAGGAAGCCCCGCTTGGTCTGCAAGTTCGATTTGCTCCGAAAACGCTTTGCGCTGCACCTCTCTTTCGCTCAAATCGTAGTAATAATCCAGGCCGATTTCGCCTATCGCAACGCATTTTTGATTGTCTGCAAGCGCTTTAAGTTCCGCATACGCCTCACTGTTTGCAGCGTCAGCGTCGTGCGGATGTACGCCGACGGCGCAATACAGTTTTTCGTACTTGTCGGCAAGCGCAACTGCAAGACGAGAAGACGGCATATCGTATCCCACGCATATTGCGCTCTCTATTTTGTCGCGCTCGAAATCGCCGACGATTCTGTCGGCAATCGGCAACAATTTTTCATCGTTAAGATGGCAATGCGTATCTATCATATTTCAAAAACCGCCTCTTTCGAGGCGGCATCGGTTATCTTACCACGCAACCGCTTTCGACGGGTTTTTCGGGAGATACAAGGACGATGTTTTCGCTTCCGTCCTCATTCTTTGCACATGCGCAAAGAAGCATTCCCTGGCTTTCTATTCCGCGGAGTTTTGCAGGCTTGAGGTTGAATACCACAACGACGTTTTTACCCACCATTTCTTCCGGGGTATAGTATTTTGCAATGCCGCTCACGATTGTGCGCACTTCATCGCCGATTTGCACGGAGAATTTGAGGAGTTTGTCTGCCTTCTCCACTTTTTCCGCAGTCAAAATCTTGCCTATGCGGAGTTGGACTTTAGCAAAGTCGTCTATGGTTATCTCTTGAATATCCACCACGTTTTCTTGCTTTTTATCCTCTTTTTCGGGTGCTTTTTCTTGTTTTTTACCCTCTTTCTTCTCCGCTTTCGGCTCTTCTTTCTCTTCCTCGATCTTTACAAGCCCTTTTTCGATGAGCTCTTTGCCGACTTTCGCAACGTCGATTCTTGCAAACACGTGAGTGGGATTCTCTTCCACTTTGGTGCCGTTTGCAAGCAAGCCGAATTTATCGAGGTCGTCGTATTCTCTGAGCGTTGCGCCGCATTGCGCCGCCACCTTTTCGGACGTCGACGGCATAAACGGATAGAGCAAACTTGCGCAAATCACAATTGTTTCCGTAAGGTTATAAAGCACTGTCGCAAGGCGGTCTTGCTTGGTTTCGTCCTTTGCAAGCACCCACGGCATCGTTTCGTCGATATACTTGTTCGCACGGCGCAAAAGCGTGAATATATCACCGAGTGCGTCCGCCGTGCGGTATTTGTCCATATTGCCAAACACCTTATCGCGCGTTGCTTTTGCAAGCGAAACGAGTTCTTCGTCCACGGGCTCGTTTACGCCCTTATTGCACACAACGCCGCCAAAGTATTTATTGCTCATGGCGATTGTGCGTTGCACAAGGTTGCCGTAAACATTGACAAGCTCGCTGTTGATTGTGTCCATAACGATATCCCAACTGATAATTCCGTCGTTATCGAACGGCATTTGCGAAAGCAAGAAATATCTCACCGCGTCCACGCCGAAAAAATTTACCAAATCGTCCGCATAAATGACGTTGCCCTTGGATTTAGACATCTTGCCGCCGTTCATCAAAAGCCACGGATGACCAAAGATTTGCTTCGGAAGCGGCTCGCCCATTGCCATGAGGAAAATCGGCCAGTAAATAGTGTGGAAACGCACTATATCTTTTCCTATGATATGCACGTCTGCAGGCCACTCTTTTTTGTACAAATCGCTGCTGTTTCCGTCCTCGTCAAATCCTATACCCGTGATATAATTGGTGAGCGCGTCAAGCCACACGTACACCACGTGTTTGTTGTCAAAATCCACGGGGATACCCCACGTAAACGACGTGCGCGACACGCAAAGGTCTTGAAGTCCGGGTTTTATGAAGTTGTTGACCATCTCGTTTTTGCGGGATACCGGCGTAATGAAATCGGGATGCTCGTCATAGTATTGCATCAAGCGGTCCGCGTACTTGCTCATTTTGAAGAAATAAGCCTCTTCTTCCGCAATTTTGACTTCGCCGCCGCAGTCGGGGCATTTGCCGTCCACAAGCTGGCTTTCCGTCCAGAACGACTCGCACGGAGTGCAATACCATCCCTTGTATGAGCCCTTGTAAATATCCCCTTGTTCGTAGAACTTTTTGAAGATTTTTTGCACTTGTTCTTCGTGATATTTATCCGTTGTACGGATAAACTTGTCGTAAGTTGTGTTCATCAAATCCCAGATGCGTTTGATTCCTTCCGCTTTTTCATCCACGAATTGCTTGGGCGTAACGCCTGCCGCTTGCGCTTTGAGCTCGATTTTTTCGCCGTGTTCGTCAGTGCCCGTTTGGAAGAAAACGTCATATCCTTCCATACGTTTTGCCCTTGCGATTGCGTCCGAAAGCACGATTTCGTAAGTGTTGCCGATGTGCGGTTTTCCCGACGCATAAGCAATTGCCGTAGTCATATAAAACTTCTTTTTGTCTTGCATATTTGCACCTCTTTGGCAAGCCAATGTTACTCGCCTCGATAATTATTGCGTATAAAATTTATACAGTTTATACATTATACATCTTTATTTTCAAAAAGTAAATAAGTTATGACATATACCCTTTCGCGTGAAAATAAACTTATACTATGAATATAGCTTTTTTACTGATAACTTTCGCTTCCATCGTGGCGATGATAATCAAATCGCCCGAAAGCGCGTTTCCCACAATGATTGACGGAGTCGGACAGGCGATTGCGCTGATTATAAAACTTACCGCTATATATGCGGTTTGGCTGTCCGTCCTCGATATGGCGACAAAGACCAAACTGGACAAAAAACTGTCCAAACTTCTAAAACCGATCGCACGCAAAATTTTCAAAAACGAAAGCGAAGAGGCGTATGATTGGATATGCATAAATCTGTCTGCGAATATGCTGAGTATGGGCGGCGTCGCAACCCCTGCAGGCATCAAGGCAATGCACGCAATGGAGGACGGCAGCATAAGGGCTACGGACAATATGATTATGCTGCTTGTAATCAACGCAACCTCCATACAACTCATCCCTGCGACGGTGGTTGCAATGCGCGCCTCGCACGGCTCGCAAAGCGCTTCGGATATCATAATCCCTACTCTAATTTCAAGCGGTATCGCAACGCTTTGCGGCATGATAATATGCAAAGTTTTATCGCTCAAAAAGCCGGACGATAAAAGCACTTATAAAGACACAACGCCTATTTTATCATTGCAAAACAAACGCATAAAACCTGCATTTTGCAATTTAAAAAGAAAATTGGAATTGAGGAAAAACAAATGAGCGTATATATTCTGCCCGTCATTTTGTTGCTTATGACAATCGTGTGCGTCGCTAAAAAAGTACGTGTGTACGACTGCTTTTTGCAAGGCACAAAAGACTCTCTTTCGCTTGTAAAAAGTATCTTTCCCTACATTGCGACAATCTTTGTTTGCATAGCGCTTTTCAAGGCAAGCGGACTTAGCGCGGAGGTGGCAAAGCTGCTTGCAAAGCCCCTTGGATACATAGGAATTCCAAGCGAAATCGCCGAGCTGATTTTGCTCGTTCCGCTGTCGGGAAACGGTACGATTGCACTGCTAGAAGACATAATTTCACGCTACGGCGCGGACTCGTATATAGCACGCTGCGCCTCTGTAATTGCAGGAGGAAGCGAAACGATTTTCTATATTTCCGCCGTGTATTTGTCCGCTTGCAAAGCAAAAAAACTGCGCTATGCCATCCCTGTTTCAATATTTGCGACAATCCTCGGCGCACTCATCGCATGCGCGCTTTGCAGAGTTATGTAAGCAAAAATCGTGCGTTTTTCAATCAAAAAACACCGCAAAAACGCGATGTTTTTTGATTGAAATTATGTCATTTTTGGGGTATTTTAATCCGTTTCTACAAAGCAAAATATCATAAAAGCGAACAAAATATTGCAGTCCCGACATTTCATGTTCGGGAGTGATATTTGCGCTATGCGCAAGTGATATTCTCGCAAAGCGAGAGTGATATTTTTGGCTTGTGCCAAAAGTGACATTGCGCCACGGCGCAGTTAAGGAGTATTTGATATATGCGGCTGACGCCTTGATTTCCACGCTACGCTCGGAATGACAATTCGGAGTATTCATGTGACGGCTGCTAAATACCGTGTTTTTAAAAACTGTGCCAAATCGATGCATAACGCGAAAGCACCCCGAGGAGCGCAAACCCAATGTACAAATACGTACATGATTTGCGAAACTCGGGGTACTGTAAGGAACGCAGTGACGGAATAGCGATTGTTACGCTATGCGTCAATCGCGTCCAAAGTTAGGCGCGATTTGGCGCAGTTTTTAACCTTGGGCGACTTGGTTGAGTTGTTCAACGAGCTTGTCCACATCGATGCAGTGAACTGCCGCTGCCTCTTCGAGAGTTTCGCCGTGAGCGAGCATGCAATGCAAGCAATGCATTCCGCTATCTTGCAAAACTTTTGCGAGTTTGTCGGGATCGCCTTGTGCAAGCACGTCTATGATGAGCATGTCTTTCGTAATCATTGTTTTTACCTCCGATTGTTGATTATACAAATTTTATTTTATCAATTTCAGCCGCCGCTATTGAGCCACAGCCATACCGCAAGCACGACAAGTCCGAGCGCGATAAGCACTGCGACGATGACTTTGAGCGGCGATATGGGCGATTTGCCCGTGGATTTGCCCGTGCGACCGTTGATTATAAAGCGGTACGCTTTTTTGCGATACTTGTAGGCGCAAACCCAAAGGGGCAATAGCATATAGCGGAATTTGGTGTCTTTGTAATTCGTATCGACGTTGAGATAATCGACGACATCCGCGCCGTAGCTCGATACGATTTGTTTGCGGATTGCGTCGTCCATTTGTCCTTGCGCAATCGAGAAGCCGTCGCGAAGCGACGTGTCGTATCTCTCGGCGTTGAAACCCGCTATGTAGTCCTTGTTATACGCCTCGACGTTCTCGATGTCGTAGGGCAAGATTTTGTTAAGTTCCTTTTGCGTGAGTTGAGTGCTTGCTTCGACGGGCACGTCCTCAAAGTATTTGTCCGTAGTTCCGCTGACGTTGTACCATTCGATATACGTCTCCATATGGCGATCTTTTCCGCTGCCCACCATTCTTGTCTTTCTCTTGCCGAACCTTCCTTCGTAACTTGAATTGGTCTGCGTGGTGAACGCATAAGACGGGATATACACGCCCTTGAAGTTGTTGACCGTAAAACTGCGTTTGAGTTTAATAGGTGCAAAAAATTTCTTTTTTATCCACTTTTTGCCCGAGTCGGACGCACCTTGTTGAGATATGGTAAACGGAAGTATACTGTCGGGCTTCAATCCTTTGAGGTCTTCGAGCTTGATGACGTTGGTTGCACCGCAATAGGGGCACTTAACCGCCGTATCGTAAGACTCGAGCGGAATATCGCCTGCGCAGTTTGGGCATTTGTATACCTGCTTGTCCTCGGTAACATCGCCGTGAGCGACCTCAGAAATATAATCTCTTCTATAACTGATCTTCTTGTCAACGGGATGCGTTGCGCCGCAATATTTGCATTTGAGTGCGCCTAAAGAAGGCTCGTACGTCATGTCCGCTCCGCAATTGTCGCATTTCACGACAGAAGATACGTTGTAAGAAAATTGGTCTGCCATTTATAGCGCCTTTTGGCTTTTATCAGTCGAGTTTGGTTCCGCACTCAGGGCAGAATTTGCTGCCTGCTTTGACGGGTGCTTTGCAGTTGGGGCAAGTTGCGTTCATTGCCTGTCCGCATTCGGGGCAGAACTTGCTGCCTTCTGGTACTTCTGCGCCGCATTTGCTGCATTTCACGGTTGCGCCTGCGCCCATTTTTGCGCCGCATTCGGGACAGAATTTCATGCCTGCTTTGACGCTTGCGCCGCATTTGGTGCATTTGACCTTTTGCGCGCTTGCCTCATCGAGATTTTGTGCAAATTGGTTGCCGACTCTTGCGCCCATGCCAAGACCGATGCCTGCCGCGCCGAACATACCGCCCATACCGGGATTGTTTGCCGCGTCGCGCATTGCCTGGACGGATTCGTATTGAGCATAATCGCCCATCTTGCCGTCGAATACGCCGAGAGTGGTGCGCTTGTCCATAGCCTTCTCGACTGCCTCGGGAAGCTTGAAGTTTCGGATGATGATGTTGTCGATGTCAAGACCGATTTCTTTGAATCTGGGTGCGACTTGCTTTGCGGCGGTTTCGCCGAGCTCAAGATAGTTTGCCGCAAGCTCGAGCGCAGGAATTTCACACTCGCCGAGCAAATCGGTGAGCTCTGCAAGCACCAAAGATTTGAGATGTTCTTCGATATCTTCCGTCTTGTAGGAATGAGTTGTGCCGTAGATCTCTTTCATAAAGAGTTCCGGATTCATTACATGGAAGGAATATTCGCCGTGTCCTGCGATGCGGATCATGCCAAAGTCCTTGTCGCGCATCATAATCGGGTTGGGAGTGCCCCACTTCATTTGCGTAAAGCGTTTTAGGTTGACATAATACACGTCAACTTGTTTGGGGTTTTCAAAGGCGTATTTCCAGTTTGCGATTGCGGTGAGAACGGGGGTTGAACCTTCGTCAAGTTTCCAGTTGCCTTCCGTGAAAACGTCGCATACGGAGCCGCGATATACGAAAATCGCCGCTTGTGAAGGTCTGACGATAAGTTCGGATCCCTTCATGATGGCATATCTATCATCGTACTCAAACTTGTGCACAAGAGTATTTTGACTGCTGTCTTCCCATTGAATGACTTTGAGAAGTTGTTTTTTAATAAATCCCATAGATGTCCTCCGAGATTGCTTTATTTTAGATTATTATAGCATACATTGCGCCAATTACAAGAAAAATTATTTGTTTGCAGGCAATATTCGCACATGTATCTTTATTTTATAATATTTTTTGAATTTAATGCGCAATGTATAAGAGATAGTCGTAATACCCTAAATGCAATTTTCCCCTCTTTCCGAACACGCCGGCATTTCTAAAAATATTATTAAATGCAACTTTCCCCCTTCCTCACGGTGTTTGGACTTCGGCGTTTGCGCACCGCAATCCGCCTCGTTCGCTTTGGCTACGACACATTCACCGAATGTGTCGCTTAACGCGTCGCGCCCATATTCCGTTCCCCCTCTGCACTTCGTTTGAGGGAACCCACGGAACTGCTCCGCAGGGGGCAACACGACGCGATTGACTTCGTAGCAATCGCTATTCCGTCGCTACGCTCCTTACGGCACGCGCATAGATAAGGACATTTTTCTCATTATGTCACTGCGCTTTGTGTGACTGCTTCGCAACAACACGTCACAGTCGCTTGTACTGCACCCACAAGGCTTCCACACACAAAAGACAAGCGAACGAAAGCGTGATATATAAGATGAAAGCGCAGTCTTTTGTGTGAAGGAAAAAGGAGCACCAAGGCAAAAAGCAAGCAATTGACACAAGTGACAATTGTGGCTAAAAGCCTTGTGTGTGACGCAAGCTCGACGCTCGATGCGGTCGGTGCCTTGCGCCTCCAACTCCGAATAAGCATATACTATTTATAAGTTTATACACAACCGCAATAAACGGATGAAGAACAAGGAAGAGCCGTCCGAACGGCAACCCTAATTTACTAATCGTAAATGAGTTGTCGGACGGACGGCTCTAACACAGTTATTCGCCGTTTAGCGCGGTTGGGCGCGATTTAGCGCAGTTTTATTTCACTTTCCATGAACCGTTTTCATAGGTCATGGTAACGAGTTTGGAAAGCGCTTGATATGCGGGTATCTCTTGTCCTGCTTTGACAGCGGAAGAGTCAAGTCCTTCGCTGCCTGTCGCAATCTTGGTGGTAACGACCTTGCCTGTCGAGTCGATTACGGTGCCGACTGCAGCATAGAGTTTGTACTCAACCTTTCTTGCGCCAAACGTCGGAGGCAAGATTGTCTTTTCGGTGTCGCTTGAAAGCACTGCCGTTGAGAGCGTAACAGCATAATCGGTGATGGGTTTGCCGTTCATATCATAAACGTATGCTCTGCCAAACCATGCGACGGACGCGCCGTTGCTGTGGATTACGCTAAGTCCGCTTGCGGTTGCGCTTACGTTTTGAGTGCCGTTGATCGCCTTGGAGCCTTCAACTTTGATGCTGACCGTGAGACGTTCTTGTGTGCCGAGTTTGATTGTTGCGCTCTTTCCGTTGAGCGTCGTCGATGTGATTGCGCTTGCTTCAACCGTGTAGGATGTGTTTGCAGGCATTGACACGAGCGCGTAGTTGAATTTCAGCGTATCCGTCTTGTCTGCGTTCTCGTTGTACGTTACTTTGCCGTTTTCATACTTCGGATAGTAGATGCCGAACGTTACCATGTAAGCAGTCGGCAAAGTAAGCGTATCGGACTTGTACGGATTGATTGTGAAGGCTGAATCCGCCTTGCTGTTCGAAACAGTACTATAGAAGATGTGATCCTCTTTGCCGAGAGAGCTGAGCGAATTGACGCCCGTTGCATACATTCTTTGTACGAGGAACGGAATGTCGTAATTTTGCACATTGCCGTCCACGTCCAAAAGTTTTGCAGTAACGTATATCACGCCGCCTTCGTAACTCGGGCGGAACTTGTCAAAGTTCCAAGCAAGCGTACCGTTTTCGGTATCGTAGGTGCGAGCCTCTGTGGCGTCTTCACTGCCGTCTGCGTTGTACGTCTTGATGTTGACGGTGAGCGACGTCGGCATTGTCGGCTTTTGATAATCGTACGGATTGACGTAATCTTGACCGGACGCCTTGACGTAGCCCTTCAATTCTGTAAGCGCGCTTGTCGCATTTACGCCTTGAGCGCTTCTGTCAAGCACTTCAACCTTGAATTGAATCTTTTGTTCGCCAACGCTGTTGCCTTGATAGTTGTACTCGCCGTCATAGTTGAGGATTGCGTATGCGGTGTACTTGCCGCCTTTGTAGCTGACGTTGACGCCGCCGAAGTCCCACGTTACGGGCACGCTGACCGTTGTGCCGCCCTCGATCGTGATATTCATCTTGGACGGGAAGTATTTGTAGATACGGTCGAGTTCCGCCGCAGAGAGTTCTTCATACTTATCCGTGCCGTCTGCCGCTTTGACAAGTTTGTAGGTGCCGTCAAGGTTGTTCTTGACGTAGCCGCTCGTTGCCGCGGAGGATTTCTCGTAACGGTCGCCGGTGTAGCCGCTTACTCTCGCAAACACGCCGCCTGCAACTGCCACGAACGGATCGATGACGAATTTGTCAACGGACGCGTTCCAGTAAGTCAATTCGTTATCCGTTGCGCCGTCGAAAGTCGTGGACGCGCTCTTGCCGTTCTTGACGTTGACGGTTACGTTGACTGTTGTTGTTGCACTGTTGCCGCCGACTTCGCTGGATACGGTCGCTTTGACGGTTGTCGTGCCGCCCTTGTAGCCGTATCTTGCAGCGGACGTATCCCACGTTGCGTCAAGCGTTTGAGTCGTTACGTAAACGAATACGTAGAGGTCGTCGTTGCTTGTCGTCTTGTAGGTGTAGTTTGTCGCGTCGTAGTTGACGGCGCCGGTGTATCTCGTGTAGGTTTTTGTGCTCTTGTTGATTGTGTAGAACACAGTGCCTTGCTCGAATTCTCCGACAGAGCCTTCTCTCTCGCCCTCGAGCGTGTACACGTTGTAGTTGTTGTGGCGCTTTGTCCACGCAGTCGTGTAACGATATGAGCCTGCGTCAACCGTTCTGCCGTCGGTCCACCAGTTTCGAGCGGTCATGAATTGACCGTCAACGTAGTAGGTGAACGTCTTTGCATAGTTGTTTGCGTTGAACAAGGATTCTTCCTCGTTGCTTGCATACGGATTGAAGGAGTAACGATAATCGCCGACGGACATCTTGTTGTATGCAACGTCGCTGTTGAACGCAGTAACCTTGGATACGCGCACTTTCATCTTCATCTCGAATGACGGCATGACTTCGAATGCGGTTTCGTCATTGTCGGGATTGGTGTTCCATACATGGACGGTCATTGTCGTTTCGAGCGTCTTGGAGATGTTCTTCATATCCTGAGCCGTCGGAGCGTTGTCGTAGGTGATGTAGTATTCGCCCTTCTCGCCGCTTGCAAAGGTGAGAATCACCGTGTGCGGCAACTTGTCTCCGCCGATGTACGCAAATTGGTTGTAATAGACGTACTCGGTGGGCATTCCGCTATTCTTGTCGTATACGATGTCGATGTAGCGGCCGCTGCCTGCCTCGCCGACGAGGGTATCCGTGATTGTGGAATACTTTTCTTCGGTGTTGGTTACGGTGAGCGCCGTGCCGTCGATGCTAAGTTCTGCGTCCACGATGGTGCGGTCAAGTACCGTTACCGGTACGTTGACCTTTTGCATCGCAAGATGATATCTCTTTTCATTGGTGAGTTCGAAGTCCGCATTGACTTTTCTCATTGCTTCGAGATACTCGTCAATCGTCACGTATTCTTTCTTACCGTCGCCCATTACGACGTTTCCGTTTTCGTCAACGTGCGTGCCGTAAATATCTTGATAGACGTATTGTCCGTCCGCACTCTCGATGCCGACGATTGCGTTTGCCATGTGCTTGGAGTCGCTCTTTCTGTTCTTGATGAGCTCGTTCACTTGCGACCAGTCGAAGTATACGAGCACGTCGCCCCAAACGCCTGCCGTTGCAACCCAAAGTTCTCTGTCAAGATAGTTTGCGTCGGTGTGCAAGAACGTATCGACCACAATCGCGCGATATGCGTAATCGGAGATGAACAAGACTGTTCTGTCGCCGACTGCGATGTCGATTGTGCCGCTTTCGGTCATCATATCTGCGCCGCCCGGGTAGGTGTAAGTTACGTTAATCGTATACTTTCTACCAAAGTATTTGCTGATGTTGGCGTAGAAGTCTGCGTCGCTCTTGAGGTTTTCGGGATCAATATCTGCGAGCGAGTACGTTACGATGACTTTTGCGTTGAGCGCGCTGCCCTTCGTCAAGATGATTCTGTCTTCGCCGGAACGGAAGAAGTTGCCTTGTTGCCAGAACGGATCGAAGGCGTACGGCGTGCCGTCGTAATCTGCAAGCTTGTCAATGCTCTCGCCCACCACTTTGACGGTTGCCGTTACCGTGGAGGTGAGCCATCTGCTTGCGATTGTGAGTGTCATGTCGCCGTTGAAGCCTGCTTCCTTGGTGTAGGAATCGCTCCATGCGAGCGCAACGTCTATCTTTTCGCCGCCGACGTTGACTGCGCTTGTTCTCGGCAAGCCGAGGAAGAATGCCGCGCCTTCACGTGTGATGCTGAATCCGTCCGCATAGTTGCCGTCGATGCCGTCAAGCGTGAAGTTGTTGTCGATGTCGAACGTGAACGCTTGATATGCAGGCGCCAACGTGCCGTCCGAGCTCTCGCTGAACGCTGCGACGTATGCGGTTCTCGTGAACTTGCCCGCTTTGATTTCTTCTGCAGTCGGCATTGACTTGTCAACCCACTTGAGCGGTACGTTGGTGAACGTTTGCTCGCCCTTGGTAACGGTTGCGGTCGTTGCGAACTCGAATGACGAGAATACACTGTAAGTGGACGCTTGTCTGTCGGGCGCTATATTGATGTTTGTATCACAATTGTCAAGGTACACTTTTGCACTCAACGTACCCGTTTCGGGGTATCTTACGGAGAGGCCGTCGAAGAAGTAGTAGTTGCGTACGACGTAAATGCCGTTTTCGTCCTTGCGTACTTCGTCTTTATTCGGTGAGGACGTGTCTGTCCAGAACACCTCTGTGTCGAATGCCTTTGCGCCTTCTTTGACTTTAACTGTCGCCAACGTCGGCAATTGCCATCCGTTCATGACGTCGTAAGTGAGCGTCAATTCGTTTGCGACGTTGCCGTTTTGCGTGAGCGAGCCGTTCTTGAAGGAAACGGTTTGTACGCTGTAGTCGGGGATATTGATTTCAATCGGAATCATATCGTTGTTGCCGATGACAGCATAGGCTCTTGTTTGTCTGCCGTTTGCCGTAACAGCGTCGAGCTTGGTCGTCCAGCCTTGTACGTATGCAAGGTAGGAGTCGCCCTTCTCGCCTGCGGTGAGCGCCACGTAAGACTTCTTGGCAATCTCGTACTTGTAATCGCCGTTGTCGTCTTGCGTGAACGTGTAGCGCGTTGCACTGTCGGAAGCGGACGCAAGAACGTACTTGCCGCTTTCCGCATCGTACTTGTATTCGCCGTTTGCGTCTTCGGCGACAGTAAAGCGTTTGCCGGAATACGTGCCTTTCTTGAGGTTGACGAGCACTATCGTGCCGTTGATATCACCCCAAGCACCCGTCTTGAAGTACTTGTCGGGATTGGTTGCGAATTCAAGCGGATCGATACCGAACGCCTCGCCTTCGACGGACTTGTGCGTTTGTCCGTAAACGGTGCCCGTATAGTACGCCTTGTCGGTGAGTTTGTCTTTGATTTCCGCACGTTCTTCATCGGTCAACTTGTTGATATCGCCGATTTGCTCGTCTTTATCGTAGAAGAAGTTGACGGACAAGATGGATTGTTGCTCGACGTTGAGTTTGAGCGTAATCGTCTGCGCTTTATAGACTTTGTTGCCGTCCTCGTCCTTGGTGCCTGTATCTACAAGACCGAGAGGCTTGTCAAAGTCGGGCTCGCCGTTTTCGTTCTTCTCATAGACGTATGCTTGCACTTGCGCGTAAATCGTGCCGCCGGAATAGATGTTTTGATCCGTCTTGAGCGACGTGCACTTTGCGTTGGTGTAGTATGCGACCGTTGACCAGTCGGGATACATCGTGTGCTTGGTGCTTGTGCCGAACGATACGTCAAAGGACTTGTATGATTCGCCATTGTGCCACGTCGGATTGAACGTGTCTTCGTGAGCAACGTCGACGTTGTAAATTGTCGGCGCGGTTGTGCTTACCGTGATGGGTACGTAAACCACTTGCTTGCCGCTGAACTCCGTGCCGATTGTGAGCTGTGCATAGAGCGGATAATCAGTCGCTTTGTAGCCCTCGAACGTGAGGTCGTTTGCGCCGATCTTATAGCCGCCCTCGCTGCCGTCTGCAACTACGTAGTTGTCGCCGATCTTGACAAACGGCGCTTTGACGGAGAGTTTGTCGCCGACAGGAAGTTTTGTGGAGGTTTCCGCGCCCTCAAAGTTGATATCGAGCATTGCGCCGAGTGCGTCTGCGGTGATTGTTCTTGCCGAGTATGCGTCGAACGTCAATGCGGTGTTGAGCGACGAATACACGCTGCCCTTGACGACAATCTTGACGTTGACTTCTTGCGCATACGTGCCTTCATAAGTTACGTCGCTTCCCACAAAGCCCGACTTGTCGGTAACAAGACCTTCCTTGGTTACCGTCGAGGAAATGCTGAATCTGTTTCCGCCGACTTTTGCCTTGACGGTTGCGGTGAGTCCTTTGTAGTAATCGATGCTGCCGTCCGCATTGGTGATTGACTTAAGCGCCTCGGTGAGTGCCGAGAGATCCCATTCGAGATCCATCTTGGGCGTATTTGCGCCTGCGACGTACTTGACTGTCGCTTGGTTGAATGAGTTGAGATAGCCGACAAGGTCTGCCGTCGTAAGGTTCAACGCGTCGATGTTGAGAACGGTTGTATAGTTGCCCTTCTTGTCGCTTTCGCTTGACAAGTTGACGGGGTTGCCGTTCTTGTCCGTCATTGCGGTGAGTCTTGAAATCTTGTAGTTCTTTGCAGTGATTTCAAGAGAGTTCTTTACGGTGTTGCTGCTGCCCCATTGATAGGAGTAGCCGACCTTGATACTGTTGGTTACGGAGCCGTCTTTCCACGTCGTGGAGCCTTGCCAATCGTACTCGAAATCCTTGGTATCCCACGTGATGACGCCTGCCGGGAAGTTTCTTCCTTGCGGCATCTTGGACATATCCATCACGTAATAGGTGATTTCGCCTTCTTTGACGGTTTGCAACTTGTCGCCGTTCTTGACAAGACCTGCTACGTACGCGGGTACAATCTTATACTTGTTGCCGTCTTTGTTGACTTCTTCGCCTGCAAGTTGCTTGTATCCGTTGCCGTCCTTGATGACTGCGTACATCGTGTTGCCTTGCTCGTCGGTGATAACCGTGCCGAAGGTGTAGGTGCCGCGTGCAAACGAGATTTGTACGAGGTTTGGCAACTCGGATCTGAACGTCTTGCTTTGACTATCGATGTCGAGCGTGATGTTCTTTCTCTGGAACTTACCTGTATTGGCGTTGTAATCGTACGCTTTGATATCCGTTTGTTCATAATCGTTGGTTACGTACACGGGGATTGCGTACAAAACGACGTTGAGCGCATAGCCATAGACGTAACCTGCAAAGCGTTTGCCGTCTTTATCAGTCGAGTTTGCCGCAGTGAGGTCAACAGACGCCGCATCCCAGACGATATATGCGCCGGTTGCGTCGTGATACGGACTGCTCGAATTGTAGTTGCTAACGGGCTTGTCGCCGTTCTTCATTGCAAATTTAACATCTGCTTTTTGCGGGAAGTATTCTCCGTTGAAGAAGTAGCTGTCGCGCAATTGAATGGGTTTCTCGCCTTTGGTTTTGTAATAAGCCGTACCCATACGAGTTGCAGGATCGGTGATTACAATCTCCGTCGGCACTTCCGGATCGCCGATAACGCTTGCGCTGTCTGCATCGTCAAACGTCAACATACCAGTCGTGTAACTTGCGTCCGTGGTGCTGTAAGGCGTAATGCGGAGCATGAAGAAATCCCAAACGTCGCTCGGCAAGTCTTTTCCGTTGCTTACGTCGGACGTAATGGTCGTGTTGCTTGCGGCGTTGCCGTTTGCCTTGTTGTATCTCATCGAAGTGCCTGCGCCCGCTTTCTCGCCGTTGACCATAATCTCGATTGCTTGGATACCCGGTTGCATAGTCTTACCGCTGCATCCGTATTCCGCCGGATTGGGATTGAGGTCGATGTAAACGTTGATGGACGGATCTATAACGCCGCTTGCAAACGGAATCGGGAGAATGCCGCCGATGAGGTTCATAAGGTCGAGCAGCGTAGCGCCTGCAAGATTCTTAACGGTACCAAACGATACGCTGATTGTATCTTTGATTGCCGGCAATGCGATACAGTTGATTATCCACTTGACGAGAGTCAACGGGAAGGATCTTGCAACCTTGTCAACGTAGTTGACTTTTTCTTGCGTGGTTGCGTTTCTCTTCACAAGTTCGTCAAGTCCGGTGAAGAAGTTCTTGTACTCGTTGGTCGTGCCGATACCGTCGATTGATGCATCTTTGGGTTTTTCGCCTGCCTTCGCAACGTCTACGATGTACGGTTCTTTATCATCGCCGATTGCTTTCATCAAGTTCATAACAATACAATCGACCATGAGTATCAACTCGTTGTAAGCGTCTTTGTCAAGCGTGATCTTTGCCGAGATCTTGCCCGCGCCGTTGCTCATCTCTTGTGCCCCCGCAAAGTACGGCCAGTACTCGTAGTTGTTGAAGAGGTTGAGGTCAACGCTCTTGATAAGGCCGGACAAATTGGGCGTGTAGGAATATGAGCCGTCTGCCTGCCAACCTGTCTTGATATTGGCAAGATTCTTGTCGTTTGCGGTGGTTGCCGCAGACGGATACGTGTAGCTTTCGTCATCGCCGTCCGTTCCGCTGACAAGTCCGAGCAACGGGTCGCTGCCCATCAAGCTGCCGACATCTATACAATCGAAGAAGCTGACGAGTGCTTGCGCAACCTTGATAAGCGCGCCCTTGAGCGAGAGGTTGGTGATGAACGCATTGTTGCCGCCGACGATTGCGGTAAGACCTGTCGTTGCACGAGAACTGGAAAGTGCAAATCTCAAGTTGTACTTCTCGCCCGAATTCTTTTCGTCTTTGGTCGTATCGGACAAGTTGGTGTACGTGAGCACTTTTCTGCCGTCGAGGACAATGTTGGAACCGACGTTCTTTGCGGCAACGTTGCCGTCGAGAACGGCTTGCCACACTTTGTTCTGGATGTTGATATTAAGACCGGGCTTGAGACTGTCGATGACGTTTTGGACAAGCGACATCAAGCCGGACGTCTTTGAGAACGTCAAGCCTGCGTAACCTGTCTTGACAGATTCGATTGCCTCTTTGGTCTTGAACACTTCTTCTCTGAAGGCAAGGTTGAGGTCGGTTACGGAAATCGTTGCGCCTGTGCCTACGCTGTCGAGAACTGCGTCTATTGTAAGACCTTTGAGCCCATTGGTGGTCGTTGCAACATCGAGAGATACCGATTGAATGGGCGGCAATTCGATGCCGAGGTTGACTTTTAGCATTCCGAGGAGCGTCGTGATGAACGCCTTGTCGAACGTCACGCCGAGACTGCCGTTTTCGATTTCAACCGTGAGGTTGAGCGCTTCACCGTCTGCAGTGGATGCGCCGGTGTCCGTAGCCGAAGCCGTGCTGTCTGCACTGCTAATTGCGTCGAGGCTGACCTTTTGATACGGATATGCGCCGAGCAAACCGCTTATGCCTTGGAACTTGATCTTGCCCAGTCCCAAACCGCTTGCGTCAATGTAAATCGCGTCGGAGAACGCCGTGCCGTCCTCATCGGTCAATTCCCAGTCTTCTCTGCCCGGAGTGGTGCTCTTCATAAGTTTGGAAGAGCCGAGATAGTAGAGGCTGAGGAATTGCTTGTTGAGCGCGCTGATTTGGACGGAGATATCGCTGTAGAGGATACCGCCGATACCGTATGCCAAAATCGCGCCGAGATTGATGTTTGCTTTGAGCAAAATCTCGAGGTTGATATTTTCGCTCGCCATAGTAATGTTGAGGTCTGCCATGATGAACTTGTATTCACCCGTGCCGTCCTCTACGTAATCGTATGCGCGAGTCGTTGAATTGTACTTGTAAGTCTTGCTGCCTGCTTTTGCCTTCTCTGCGTCGGTCATTTCAGAGATCTTCTTGAACTCGCCGAGCAAGGACGTGCCGTCGAGCAATCCTGCGACGAGATCTCTCGTCCATTGTGCGAGAGAGAGAGCGTATTTCGGATTGCCGGGCTTGAGATTGTCGGACGTCATTACGACCGTAATCTTGGTGCTCAAGCCGATTGTCGGCAATTTGAGGCTGCTGAGATCGATGCTGCCGCCGTTGATAAGCGAATTGAGGTCGAGAGCAAGGATAGGCTCGCCAAACTCGCCGTTTGCAATGCTTTGAGCAAGACCGTACTTGCTTGTTTCGCTTGTGATGGACGTGATCGTCTTGCTTATCGTTGCAGCAGGAATGTCAATGCAGAAGTACAAGCCCTCGCTGAAGCGCACGTTGACGCTCGTCTTTGTGGAACTCGGAACATACTTGTATGTGCCGTTTTCGTCATAGACATAGTTGTTGCCTTCTTGTCTGAATCTTGCGCCCTTGTAGGTCGTCATTTCTTCTGCTGTGAGCGCGACGTATTTACGAGTTTCGCCTCTGATGAGAATGTCGCCGATGTCGGAGAGCAAGTCTTGACTGTAATCGAGACCGCGAATTTTCATTATCTTGCGATAGATGACGTTGATAAGGTCCGCATTGAGTTGCAATAAGAACTTTTGCGGATTGGCCATAATCATAAAGTACGCGTAGTCTCTCATCGTTTGCTTGATCTTTTCGATGTCGCTTGCGTCGGAAGTGCTTGCGTCGGAAGAAGTGCCTGCTTCACCGTCGATGTACTTGCCTAGCAATCCGTAGATCAAGCCCGTCTTTCCGCTGAGGTTGAGACCGTCTACGCAAATCTTTGCCGTTTCGCCGAGTATGCCTTGCAAATCGACATAAAGCTTATCGTCTACGAGATACAAGCCGAGCAACGTGGTTTCACCGTCTTTAACGGTGTTTCTTCTGAGTCTTACCGCAAGTTCGACCGTCCAGTTCTCGAGATCGACGTTTGCCGTGAGGTTGAGCTTGAGGAACGCGCCGCTGTCGTTGCCGATTGCATTCTTGATGGCAAGTTGCAACGTGGAGCCCGAAATTGCACTGTTCGGATTGATAAGACCGAGGATGAGGTCAAGTATTCTGCTCAAATCGATAACGTCGCCTTCGCCTTTCTTGCCGCTGCCGTACAAGGATACGTCAATGGTCAGATCGAGGCTGAGTTTTGCGTTGTCGATGCTTACGTATTGGTTGTAAGAGGCGTTGCCGTTTTCGTCACGGATGATGTTGCCTTCGTCATCTCTCTCCGCCATCTTCTCGTCTTTGTCGACGGAGAAGTCTTTGTTGACTCTTGCATAGAGTTTGCCGAGAGAAATCGCAATGCGGAAGTCGCCTTGTTTGAGGTAAATACCTTTTGCGTTGTCTTTGACAAATTCGCCAGTCGTCGCGTCGTACGAATATCTCTCGCCCGTCCATTGCGGGAATGCGTAAGAGATGAGAGCGTATTCGTCTGTGGAGACAAGCACGTAGTTGTCTTCGGAGAAGGAAGTTGCTTGCGTGTAGTTTTCGCCGTCTTTCGTGACGAACGTGGTCATACCGTCCGTCCAAGTCGTGCCTACACCTTGTTTGATACGGCTTCCGCCCACACCATATTGTTTGTTGTAGTCTTTGACGCCGAGATAGAACGTCGTGCCGACCTTGAATCCGAGGTTGATATCGACGCTGGGTTGATTGCCGTAGAAGTTGATGGTGATACCGCTGGTGTCCTTATCGTTGGTTGTGTAAAGTTTGGGCAAGAATTGTCCGATACCCGCAAGCAACGCACTGTCGCTATCCGCGAGCATACCGATAAGGTCTGCGATAAGAGTTTCGTTGAAACCGATCGTGACAAAGTCGTTTGCAATGAGCAATCTGCCGAGGACGATGTTGATAATGCTCCAAATATTTGCAGGCAAGATACCCGTATTGTCGTTCTCTTCATCCGCCGCCGTAGAAGCGAGGGACGCACTGCCACCCGAAAGCAACGCGCCGAGGTCGAGACCGTTGATTACGCCGTAGGAGAAGAAGTCGCCCCAACCGACGATTTCACCGATTTCGTGTACGTCGATGTTGAGATAGAGTTTGCCTTTTCTTACTTCTACCCACAAGTAACCCTTGGGTGCGTTTTCGCCGTGGTAGTTGGTGGCATAAGTGAGTTCGAGATACACTTTTGCGCCTTCCAACACGTCGAGGATGGTTGCGGTGGTGTCGCCTGCAATCATTCTGAACAAGCCGCCCGTTTGCAACATCACCTTGAGGTCGAGATCAAGACCGATTGTGCTCGTGAAGGACGAATAGTAGTCGGTCAACGACGATGCGATGAAGTACAGATAATCGCAGATAGACTCGTCGCCGATGAATTTCGTGAGTTGGTACGTCCAGTTGATGATGTCGGAAAGTTTCATTCCGAGGCTCAAAGACGCGCCGATTTCGAGGCTCTTGAGGCTGCCGAGCATGGACGCGATATTCAATTCCGCGCCGCCGATGAGGTCGCCCAAGTTGATATCGACCGCTTTGACGTAGTTGGTGAAGTCGGACGTTACTTTGTACGCCTTTACAGGTGCGTTGGGATAGAAGTATTGTACGCCGCTATCGAGTGCGTCGCCGACTTTGACGTTTGCCTTGTCATAGCCGCCCTTTGCGTTCTTCACATAGAGTTCGCCGCTGTATGCTGCGCCCGTTCTGATAACTTTTGCGCCGTCAGTGTATTCGGTGAATCCGTCCGCCTCGTACATATCCGTGTAGCCGTTCTTATCCGGATCGATCGGGTAATACGTCTTGCCGTCAAAGGTTATCGCTCTTGCGATTTCGTTTGCGTTTGCATTGTACGTGCCTTCGAGTGCGTATTGCAAGTTGCCCGAGCCCGTGAAGCCTTGGATTTGAGATTTGTTGACTCTTACGTAGTTTGCGTCTTGGTCAATCACGTAAAGCGTGCCGTTGAACGCCGCAAATTGCTTGCTGAGTGCAAGATATCTGTATTCACTGCTCGTGAGGTTGTTGAGTTTCTCTTGGACAAGCACGTATTGACCGTTGATATCGGTGTATACGACGCTTTGATATTCCGTCTTATACGGAGAGCCGAGAGAGTATCTTCTGTTTTCCGTGATCTCTTCGATAACGGTGTCGGCACGCATAAATCTGTCTTCCGGACCGTAATTCACGTTGCCTGCTTTGTAGAGCGCGTATCCGCCGTTTTCTTTGGCTTGCACGTCGTAAGTGCCGTCGGCCTTTGCCGTCAACGCATATCCGCCGTCTGCTTTGGCGTAATAGTCGTTGCCGTCTGCGCCTCTATAAAGTTTGATATAGTCTTTCTCGTCGAAGTTTCTGCCGTAATAATTGTCGTAATTCGCATTGGAATTGTCACGGTAGAAGTTGGCGTAATAAAAGATATAATCCGAGCCTTGTTGACGTGCGAGGATATCTTCTTTTCTGCCGAATTCGATTGAAGAGGACTTGCCTCTCTCACCGTTGAGACCTTGAATATTGAGTCCGAGATTGACAACAGGAATATCGCCTTGTTCGTTGAACAAGATTGCGCCTATCGTCAGGTCGTACGGATTGAGGTTTTGTTTTACGTAGACTTTGAGGTTGGGAAGCATATCCGCGAGACTTGCGTTGTCGGGCAACAATTCTCTGATAAGAACCTTTGCAAAGCCGGAGGTCACGTTGATTGCGATTGCGTTTGTGAAGAAGTTGAGATACAAACTTACCGCGTCCGAACCTTGCTTGTCGGGATTGTACTTATCTGTATTGTCGTCCGCCGTCGATGCGTCTGCGTCGTTGTTGAGACCTGCCACGAGTCCTGTGAGCAATGATTCGAGTGAATGCTGGCTCATATCGACGTAGAGTTTTGCGTCTTTGCCGAGCAATGCTTCGAGGTCGAGATACAAGCCTGCTTTGCCCGTCTCTTGGTCGTTGTTGTAGTAGATACCGAGAATGTGAGGTTTGGTGCCGTCAAGCAACTTGCCTTCGTAATTCTTGTTATCTCTGTCTTCGGAGGATACGTATCCGCCGTTTTCGAGTTTGTCGTTTTGTTCGCCCCAAATATCGATTGCAACGTCAAGGTCGCGGATATCGATACCGAAGGACGGCAAAATGTAGAGTTTGAAGCCGAGGTTGAGGCGCAACGTGAAGTAGATGTTGAACGTCATATCCTCGGTTACTTGGAACTTGCCCTTCAAGTTGCCGAGCAATGAGCCGAGCACGTCGCCGAGAGCCTCGTTGATGCCTTCATAACTGCTGCCGAGAGCGCTGTTTACCCAGACGTAGAGTTGTTTTGCTTCTCTGAGTTTTGTGATTTCGTCCGTGTCGGTAACTTGTACGTAGTCGCCGTGATACTTCTTGTAAGCGATATTCTTGAGGACAGCCATATCGATGTCCGCATTCTTGTCGCCTGTGGGATTATTGAGCGAGTTGTAAACTTGCTTGTAATCGCCGTATGAGAAGTAAATCTTGCCTGCTTGCAAGAAGAGGCTTCCTCTCAACGCCAAGGACAAATAGTAGAAGTCCTCGGTGTCCACGTACTCTTTGTATTCGTAATCGGCGTAATTCTCGTCATTCTTGAAGTCGGGCGGCAAGATGTTGCTGTCTTGTTGCACTTTGAGCCAGTAGCTACTCTTGTCGTCGTCGTACTTCTTGAGTTGTTCGTTGACTTCCGCCTCGCTCATGCCGCTTGCAAGGAGTTGCTTGCGCAAATCGGAGATGAGAACCTTCTTTTGCGTGTTGTACTTCTCTTGCTTGTAGATGAACGTTCTTTGAATTTCCGTATAGGAAATGCCCGTCGAAACGTAGTACACTTTGCCTTCCGCAATGCCCTTGAGGTAGTCGGGGAATAATGCGCCGTCCTTGGTGGCAAGCTCAAACTTGTTGGTGCTTGCGTCCTTGACGTACAAAGTGGTGTCGTCGATTACGTAATAGTTGTTCTTGTACTCGTAATAACGCGGCGAAGCGAGATATTTTTCTGCGCTGAAGTCGCCTTTTGCGTCGTCGTAATCGAGTTCCCAACTGTCAAAGCCGTCCGCTTCCTTGTCGACGCTGGTGTAGATAATCTCGTCGGTGTCGATATAGCGTGCGCCCTCTGCCGGGTTGGTGATGTAATAAGGAGCATTCTCTGCGTCTGCGCCCGTAACGTAATGGAATTTGGTTACTCCGAGCTTGGGTGCGAGGATGCTGAGCGATACTTCGTAATCCCACAAATAGAGGTTGATTGAGAGGAACGCGTTGCGTGCTTCGAGCGGTTTGACAATGCTGTAGGCGCTGTCATTCGCTACGGTGTACTTATTGTTTGCCTCGTCGTACACGTACAATTCGGGGATAGAAACGCCGTAGTCTTTTCTCATATCGGCGTTCTTAACGCTGCTGTTGATTTGAGATTGATTTGCTTCCGCATACGGGATGTAAGTGCCTGCGACTTGGATGTACGTCGTCACCATGGTGATGTCGTAGTACTTCTTGGTGCCTGCGTTTACAAGTTTGTCGTATGCCTCGCGATCGACAGCGGACATATCGGATTTTTGTACGTATGCGCCGTCCTCGTCGAGATAGTACAAGCCCATGCTTGCATTGCCATATTCCTCAATTCTGAAGAGGTTTCTGGAGCGTTCGAGCTTGCCGACCAATTCTTTGCGCGCTTTGATGTAGGCGGGCGTCGTGTGGTCGGTCATATCCTTGACTTCCTCTTTGAACGCATTGATGACGTCTGCTCTGTACTCGTAAGAATATCTTGTATTGTCCGTATAGAGCGTAACCGCAGGTTTGTTGCGGAATTCGCTGTCGTCGAATTGGATTGCGTCCTCACCCATGAGGAGAGTAAGGAGTTTGTTGATATAGTCGGGTTGCGCAAGCACTCTGACATATCTGGACGTGATTTGCAATCCGTATGCAAACGCTCTGATATATTCGAGAATGGTGTCGTCTTTTACGAGCGGGAAGGATATATCCTTTTTATCCTCCGGCTTTTCTTCGGGTTGTTCGTCATCCGATGCGATTGCGTCTGTTTGCGTCGTTGCCGCCGTGAAAAGGCTGGAAACAAGCTTGCGCACTTCGTTTGCGTCCACTTTTACGCTCGGGATATCGAAGTAGCTCAAATCGATAAACAAACCGCCGTTGACTCGTTTATATCTACCCTTTTCGTTGCTGTAGCAATAGCTCGAATCGTAAGAGTATCTGGTGCCTGCGTATTCGCCGGATTCGATGAGTTTGTAGTTACCGTCGGAATCAAGATAGTAACTGCCGTTCTTCGTCTCGAAGTAGTGGTCGAATCTCTCGCTCGGCGCGATATAATCTTCGCTCGTCGGATCGTTGATATCCGCGTCGGTGAGCAATTCAAACGTACCGCCTGCCATATAGATGCCGAGCAAATCGTGATAATCCGCATCGTTACCGCCCTTGGTTTGAAGAACTACGCTGAGGTTGACGAAACTTGCGATGTTTGCTATAAGCTCGGTCAAAGCGGATTTGCCGAATTGATCGAGAACTTTTTTGAGCAGTTCGATAACCACAAACAAGTCCATATCTCCGTCGAATTGGTCGTCGTCTCCGACGTATTTGATAAGTTCGGTGCGGAAATAGTTGAGCAATGCCGCAATTTGGATATCCGCCTTTACGACGAGTTGAAGCGAACGGTTCACGTCGCCCTTCGTGTCGGATTCAGACTTGATTTTGAGCAAATCTTCACCGCTCAAGCCCGGCAAAAGCATTGCAAGCACTGTGCTGAGGTCAATATCGCTGCCGTATTTGAAGCTTGTGGAGATGTCGATTGTTTCTTCGAGCGTGAAACGATCAACGTCGTCGAAGTTGGTGTATTCGGCAAGTTCGTCGCCGCTCAACACGTACGTGCGAGAGTTGGTGAACGCCACGTCGAGGTCTTTGATTGCCAAAGAGAGTTCGAGCGTCGTGTCATACTTCGCGCCGTCGGACACATAGGACTTGTTTGCCTCTGCGCCTGCAACGAATTCATAAATCTTGGTGCCTGCCAAAGCAAGCGTAACTCCTGCGTCGTCAAGCACTTCGGAGCCGTCGCCTTTCTTGTTGTCGACAACTTTCTTGACTACGATTTCTTTTGTTACGGGGTTGTATTCGACTATTCTGTATCTCGCGTATCTGTCGCTTGACAATACGTTTTTATCCTTGTCGGGAGCGATTGCGCGGAAGTATTGGTCGGAGTTGCCGGATACATAGTTGCCCGTTGCGTCCTTTTGGAACACGTAAAGTTTTGCTGCGGAAAGATCTTCTGCTTGCGTAACTTTCTCCTCGCTGACGGAGTTGAATCTCTCGCCGTCAAGACCGAGTGAAGCGGAAACTTCGAGGTTGATCTTGTTTGCCGTGTCGAGTTTGAGTTGCAAGCTGCCGTTGATCTCTTGATAGAACAAGTCTTTGATATCGAATCCAAGCAAGCTTTCGGGGATATATTCGAGGATTGTATCAAAGAGCATATCGCCGAGCGCCACCGTGAGCAAATCCTTGTTGATGAGGATTGCGAGCGCAAGGTCTTTGTTGCTGAAATCGATATCGTCGCCAGTGGTTGCGTCGTCGGACGCTACGAATGCGTCTTTGGTGGGACTCGTAGCCGTCTTGTCGGTGTAATCGAAGTATTTGTCGGTTGTTTCGAAATCGATGATGTAGTCTTTAAGTATCTCCGCGATATTAAGACCGCCGATTGCGACTTTTTGGATGTTGAACGCCTCTTCGAGGTTGAGGTAAATGGTGTTGTTGACGTAGTATGCGCCGAGCCACAAGCTCTCATAGCCGGACTCTGTGATGTTGATGAGTTCGAGTTTGAGTTCGGACTTGGTGAGGTCGTAGATATCGACCATAAGCGATACGTCGAGGCGGAAGTGCGCGGAAGAATAACCCTTCGTAGTAGAGGGCATTTCAACCACGATACCCGCGAGGTTGCCGATGATAGTGCTCAAAATTTGGCCGAAATCAAGCGTGCCTTCGGTGATGCCGAGTTCGAATTCGACAGAGAAAGACAACGTGATGATCGTGTCATAGAACGGATTGGTCTTGACTTCGCCGACAAGTGCCATATCCTCTTCGGGAATGTCGCTTGTGTAGAGATATTCTTCGCCACCCTTGACGTAGGAGTGTGCTTTTTGGTCGCGGATGTAGTCGGGCAACAATTCTCTGCCTGCGCCGATTGTGATATCCAAACCGCCGAGCTTGAGTCCCATATTGACGCAACCGATTGCAACGTCAAGTCCGAGATAGTATTCGCTGAGAGAACCGAACAAAGTTACGGTGCGGTAATAATCGCCGTCCGGATCTTTGACGTAACCGAATTGATATTCATAGATGCTTTCGATCTTGACGGGCTCACCGTTGTACATAACGTAGGTGAAGTAGTTGTTGGCGGTATCAGTGATAAACGTATCCGTTTCTACGCGCGCGCCGTTGCTTGCGTACACGTACAACTTATAGTTTCTGAGGTTTACCTTTTGTTCTACTTCGCCGAATTTTACAAGACCGTAATAGTCGTTGCTCTTGTTGATGTATTTGCCGTGCGCGACGCCCGTGATGAGTTCATACTTGGAGTTGGGAGCGATATAGGTCTTGCCTTCCACGTATTTGCTTGAAATGGCGTACGTCGGTACGTTCTTATAGAGCGTGCCTTCATAGGCGTCTTTCTCACCGTCCGCAAGTTCTACGTACGTATCGCCGACCTTCTTGTAGATTGTACCCGTGTAAGACTCTGCTTCGGACGCGGTAAGTTCCACGTAATTGTCGACCGCCGTGTAAAGTATCACGCTGTCCGCCGCATAATACTCGCCCTTTTCCGTGCGATAGTATTCGTCGAGGTCGGTGATTTCCGCGTAATACTTGTCTTGGACTGCCGGATCGGCGGAATTGTTGAGTTTGTATCTGTCGCCCTTGTATTCGTTCTCGAATTTCTTTTGTTCTTCGGGCGACAAGTCGGAAATCTTCTTGAATTCCGCTCTGCCGAGGTCAACGCCAAGGGAAATATTGAACACGTCGAACACTTCCTCGATAGAGCCGAGGTCGGGCATGAAGGAAGAGATGACGAATGCGAGCAACGCACGCGTCAATTGGATTTGGAATTGTGCGTCGCTGTATGCGAGCAATACCATTGCGTCTCTTACCGCACTTGCACGTTCCGCACCGATTTCCTGAACGTCCGCCGCAACTGTCGCGTCTTGACCTTTTCCGTCGTCTTTCTTGAATTTATCGATGATTTTCTTTGCAAAATCAACGAAGTTGTCGATCTTGGAGTAGTTTTCTGCCGTGTCGACTGCTTCCGTGAGGTCGAGATAGAGAGTGCCGTGATTGAGGTACAATCCGCCGAGGACTTTCTTCTCGCCGTTTGCGTACTCTGCAAAGAATCCGTCCTCGTCCACTTCGATAAACTCGATTGCAAGTTCCACCTTGTCGAGGTCGCTGTTTGCGATAAACGACTCGATAGAACCGCCCGAGAGCAAGCCGAGCAAGTCAAGTGCCGCAAGGTCAACGTTGGCGGAAATTCTTACGCCGATACCTGCGTTAAATGCGGACTTGGTTTGCAAATTGATGATCATATCGCCAAAGAGGTTGCTGATAAGACCGCCTGCGTTGGTGGTTTCCGCACTGGAAGAATTGAAGTAGATAAGACCGCTTACGCTCAAGCCGATGTTTTGGTCTTGATATACCGCTTTTTCCGCTCTCTTATATACTTTGACGTCTTTGACGGTTGCGACTGTTTCGTTGCCGTTTTCGTCCGTAACCTTGATAGCCGTCATCGTGCGCGTATAATATTTTGTCGCGCCTGCGGGTGCGTCCGCACTGTTCTTATTTACATATACGCCCTTTTCTTCGTTGTAGACGTATTCGCCGTTGGCATCCTCTTGGTAAGTGAGGGCATAAACCTCTTCGACAAAAGCATAACGTTGCTTGCCGCTTACATCTTCGCCGTTTGAGATAAGTCGATAGGTGCCGTCGGTTGCGTCGAGGATATATTCACCCTCTGCGTTTTCGACATAGCGGCCAACTATCGTCGCATAACCGCGAGAATAACGTTTTGTGCCTTCTGCAATCTTTTCGCCTTCGTTGATAGGACGATACATACCCGATTTGAGGATATAGTTGCCGTTTGCATCTTCGTTGAAGACGTAGTATATGCCTTTTTCGAGCGGAGTCTTTTCAACGGAGTAAATTTCGTTTCTAAAGCCGTTGACAAGTCCGAGAATGTTTTCGACATACTCGTTGAGTGAGATGAATTGGCGACGTTCGTCGATATCGAGCATGCCTTCTTCGTTGCCCGACGTGCTTTCAAGCCCTATTTGAGCGTTGAGTGCAAGCACCAAATCCATCGTGTATTGTTGATAATCTTCACCGTTTGCAATCCATATCGGATCTTTCTTGTTGGCGAGGGACGCTCTGAGTCTCAAAGCGAGCATATCTTCGCCGTACATATCCGTTTGCGGATAGAGATACAATCCGCTGTTGTTTTCGTCAAGCACCACTTGGTCGGACTCGATGGTGGTCTTGAGCAACAATGAGAGCAAATCGTTGATTGCGTTGCTTCTGAAGAAAATGCCGACGTTGTCTATTCTGTTGCCGTTCTCCAAAGAGCCCGCAACCCACGGTTTTGCGGTGATAATAACGTTCTTGATGAGTTTGTTGACAATGCCAACCACGTCAACGGAAGGCTTATTGTCTTTTGTAGAATCGTCGTCCGGAGTTTCGCCGTCTGCAATTATTGCATCCGAGGAAGAGGATGCGAGTTCTACTCCGAGAGAATCGAGCAACTCGAGCAAATCCACTTGAATACGCGGACCGCCCACGCCGAGCGCGTCGATATAAATTCTGCCGTCGATGAGATAAATGTCGAGTTTGGCGGTGCTTGCCGCGCCGAGTTCATAGGTAAAATCGAGACCGATGTGCGCCTCGAGTCCTGCCAAAATCGTTTCGAGAATGAGATTGAGGTTCTTGAAATCGAGTTGCGACAAGTCGTTCAATCCCATATCTTCGAGATTGAGACGTGCGTTGATGTCGAGTTTGAATCCGTCGTCCACTTTGTCGGTGAGAGCAAGAGTCAATCCCAATCTTTGGAGCAAATCGCCCACGCTGAATGCGTCTTTTACCGTGGTGAAACCGAGTTCCTTGTTTGCGGTGGAGATGAGGATTTGCGGAAGCATCGTCTTGGTAATGCTTTCAAGACCTTGCATTCCGAGGATTACGTCGAGAAGTTTGTCAAATGTAAAGCCTTCACGGACGTAGCGACCGTGGTCGTCTTGCACAAATCTGTTGTCGTACTTGCTGAAAGAGTATCTTTCGGACGCATTCTTTTTGTTGAGTTCTCTCTCGTCGTCTACATATACGTACGTTGCGCTGCCATAGTAGTCGACGATGAGGCTCAAATCCACTGCGATGATGTGTGCGTCGGTGAGTTCTTCAAATCTACCGCTGTTTACGATTGCGTCAACCTTGTCGTCAATCGTTTTGCGAGTTGCGGTCTTGTCGCCGGTTGCCAGAGCGATGTCTTTTATGCCGACGCCGACGTTGATAAGATTGCTGTCGACGTTTACGTCAAGCCTGAGGCTGGGTTCGAGTTGGAAATCAACCGCAACGGACAAGTCAAGATCCAATTCTTCGAGGATCTTTGCAATGTCGAGGTCGCCGCTCGTATTGGACGTGAGCGCCGCTACAAGACCGACGATGATGTTTTCCATGACGAGAACGCTGAGTTTGCCTTCGGAGATGCCCAAAATGAGTTGCATCTTCTCTGCCGCAAGTTGTTGTTCTGCAGTGTCTGCCGCCGTGGACGCGTCGCTATCGTTCTTGCCGACAATGCTGTTGAGGTCGCCGAGCAATTGCTTTACGTAATTGCAAACGACTTCGCTGAGGTTTGTGTTCTTGAGATAGAAGGGCTTGTTTCCGCCGAGCGCGCCGAAGTCGAAGTAGATATCTCCGCCGTCAACGTACACGGAAAGAATACTTTTACCGCTGTTTTCGTTCTTGAGCTCGACAACCATTCTGGAAGCATTTGCTTCATTGAGAACGAGGTTTGCGCCGACCGTCAAGCCGATGTTGTAAGATACGTCGTCCTTAAAGTCGATGCCGAGTTTAAGACCGAGGTCTTTAATAAGAAGGTCAAGGTATTTTTCAAGACGGATTTCCTCGTCTTGCTTTTTAAGACCGAGTTCGACGCCGAGTTGAAGGTTGAGCGAGAGAGTGTTGAGGTTCTCAAAGCTCGTGTAAATCGACGCGTCGAAATCTTCGGGCAAAATGCCGCCTTTCTTGCCGATTTCGATATCTATTCCGCTGAGCGTGATTCCGAGCGAAACGGGATCTGCCTTGACTTTGAGGTCAAGTTTGTAATTGCTCTTCCACGGAGAATCGTTGTTCCACATAAACGCAAGATAGCTGTTGTCGGAATCGAGCTTGAGGAAGTCGTCTGCGGAGATTTGTTTGCCTGCAATCATATTGACAAGCGTAACTACGAGCGCTTGCGCAAAGTTGACCTTGATGCTGTCCTCACCGATGCCGATACGGCTGATGAGGTTGCCGAGAGACGAGCTGATAATGCCCATAATGTCGGGCTTCGTGTTAGTATCCGGCGTATCGTCGGATGTAGTCGCCGTGCTATCCGAAGACGTGAGCAAACCGCCGAGCAAGTCACCGAGCGGAATGTTGGTGAGTGCAAGATGGAAGTCGTCTTTAAGGTCGAGATAGAGAGTGCTTACGCCCTTTCCGTTCTCTTCGCCTGCATAGACCACGCGGAGTGCGAGGATGACTTTTTCGAGTTTTTGAGCATTGCTCATGCCGTCGATATCTTCTATGCTTGCATTGTAAATCTCGATTGCGAGATCACTGTGCGAAAGTATGTAAGCGATATCGAGGAAGGACGCTTTGGAATAAAGAGCGACGTCTTTGTACGTTTCCGCATTGTCGTCCGTAACGTTGATTTTGACTGCAGCGTCGCCTTTGACGATAAACGCCTCGCCTCTGAACGACACGTCGTGTTTCATTTCCGCAAGAGGGATACCGCTCGTCTTGTAGTATTTGACGTACGCGGTGCCTGTGTAAGTATTGCGCTCTTCATCTGTCAAAAGCACGTATTTCTTGCCTGCCTCGTCGAGCTTGTATACTTCGGTGTAATCGAAACCGCTCGTCAAAGCGACCGGAGTGGTCAGAACGTGTTTGGCATAATAAACGTTTTGCGTCAAATCAATGGGCACTTCGGGATTGAGGCGTGCGTTGAGCGCGATACGGAAACCGATATCGGCACCTGCCGCAACCGGAGTGTTGAATTGCAAGAGCAAATCGCTGATAAAGGATTTGAGATTGGGGTTGTCGTCGCCGAGGAAGTTGGAAATCCACTCGCCGATAGTCCACTTGTCGTTGCCTGCGTCGGCGCCGATTGAAATGGTGCCCTTAATCTCCGCGTAAATGCTCGGAATGGTAACGTCGCCGCTTTCGTTGAACAACTCTGCGTCGTCGAAATTATTGTTTTGCAAATACTCGCCCATCGGCACGTTTTCGCCGTTGTGGTTGATAAGAATTTCTGTCGCGTACTCTTTGTAAGTACCAAACCAGTAGTAATAATATTTTCCCTTATAATCTGCGGGTGCGGGAGTGTCTGCAACTGCCACGTATTCGTCTTTGGTTGCGTCGTACCAGTGCGTCGGACCTTGTTTGTTGCCGAGGTTGATACTGAGCGTGCGACCGTAGATTTCCAAACCGCCGGTTTCCTGACCGCTGACGTTGCTTACCGAACCGCTTACGCGCAAGAATTTGCCGTCGTGCTCTTCGAGGTTGTTCCACGCAAGTTCCAGCCATGCGGTAACGTCGTTTGCGTCAACGCCGAGGAGTTCGTAAACAATCTCCGTCAAGCCCTTTGCAAGTTCCACTTTAAGGCTGTCGGAAGAAAGCAATGCGATAATAGACAAAGCAAGTTGTCTCTTTGCCTTAACGTCGGACGCGTCGCCTTCCGCCGCCGTCATCGCGTCAACGGATTGTCCGTTGCCGTTGATGCTGACAACCGAATCTTTGGCGAGCAAACCGAGGATGATTTCATACAAGTCTACGTCCGCTCTTACCTTGCCGATGCCGAAGTTGCTCGCGTCGATGTAAAGTTGGCTGCCAGTATAGTACAAACCGAGCAAAACTTTGCGGTCATAGTCAAATTTCTTGCCGGTAAGCTCGATAAGCAAGGACGTGGAATTGTCCTTGGTGCTTATTTCGGGCGAGCCGAACAAGTAAGCAAGGATTGGCGACAAGTCGATTTGACCTGCAAGACGGAACTCGTAATTGAGGTTCATATCTCTGTCAAACGTAAATTCCGTCGTATTGACCGTTTCGGGAACGAATTGTCCCTTTTCGTTGAGATAGTAAAATTTTCCGAGATATCCGACAGGAACGGGAGTTTCCTTGGTGATTTCAACGAATTCGTTGGTTTCTTCATCAAAATAGTGAGTACCCTTGGTGCCGAATTGCATTAAAGTGGTGCCTTCGTCCGCGTGGAAGTCAAGACCGAATTCCAAATCGAGAGAGATGTACGGATATTTCAAAATTTCGATATATTCGTTTGCGTCGTTCTCTTCGAGATATTTGGTGCATTGGTCGGAAAGACCTGCGGTGATACCCATAATGGAGATATCCGCATTGAGGCTGCTGCCAAGACCGAGGAAGATTCCGAGTTCGAGCTTGCTGAGGTTGAGACCGTCGTTGAGCGCAACTCTTATGCCGCCTTGGATGTCGGAGTTTTCAAAGTTGATATCGATGCCGTTTGCCTCTTTGTAGGTGTCGGTTTTGGCATCGAAATAGTAATATTTGCCCGTGTAATTTTCGGGAGCCGGAGTGGTTGCGATTTCAACGTATTCGCCTGCCTCGTTGAGCCAATGAGTTGCCGGATTGTTGATGCCGAGCATTGTAAGCAGTTCGTTGAGAATGCCGCCGCCGATTACGACTTCAAGCGCGTTGTTGCCGAATTTTACGCCTTGGAAAATGCCTGCGATAAAGCCGATAAGTTTGGTAGTATCGAGTCCGCCGCCCTCAGTTTCGTCTTTCGCCACGTAAGCGTCGTTGGATGACGTGCTTGCGCCCACGCCGAGTGCAGGCAACAATTCCGCGAGATCGACTTTAATTTTGTCGACTCTGACGCTGTTCAACAAGGACGCGTCGAGATAGAGCACGCCGTCTTGCAAGTAGATTGCAAGCACTTGCTCGCCGTTTGACTTTGTGATGACGATCTTTGCAGTCGATTTGAGAATTGCATTAAGGTCAATGCCGTCCGTTGCGTCGATGTCTGCGCTGAGGTCGAGTTTGAGCCCGCCCTTGATGTTGCCGAGTTCAATAAGCACATCGATGAGGATGCCTCTGAAGGAATCGCCAAGTTCCTGGTTGCGCAAATCCACTTTGAGGTCTGCAAGAGTGCCTTTGAGCGTTTCAAAGTCAATCTTGATGCCCGTGGATACGTTGACGTGCAAGAGGTTTGCGTTGAGTTCTCCGTTGGAAAGAATGGGCAAATACTCGTTTGCATGTTCTTGAACGTATGCGAATGCGTCGTTGAAATAGTCCGTGTTGTTGATTGAACCGAACGTAATCGCGCCGCCCAAACCGAGCGTCAAATCAAGACCGTTGTTGATGTTCTTATCGGAGTTGGGGATGAGAAGTTTTGCGGTAAGACCGAGGCGTTTTTCAAGTTGTCCGCCGTCGTTCTCGTATTTGAGTTCCGCATATTCGAGCGGAATCTTTGCGCCTGCGTTGTCGCCGGTGAATACAAGACCGAAAATAGTATCGAGAACGTCTTGCGTGAGGGCGAGCGAAATACCTTTGATGTTGAAGATATTGCCGTCCATATCCACCTTGACTTTGTCGACGATCATAGAGATAAGCCCGATAACGTCGACGTCGGCGGAAGCGAGAGCGTCGTGTTCGATTATAATATCCGCGTCGTCGAGAAGTTGGTCATAGCTCGTACTTGCGGACTTATCGCCGTTGATTGCGTTTTTGATTGTATCGAAGAGTTTGTCAACAAGGTCGTCGAGGAGTTGGTTGACGTCGATGTCGTCCACTCTGAACTTGGTGCCGTTCTCGCCGAGAACGCCGCTTGCGTCGATATAAACGCCGTTAAGAGAACCGTCGTAATATGCGCCTATTCTCTTCTTGCTGTCAAGACCGCGGATTTCCGCCAAAATCTTGGTTTCTTTGGGGTCTTTGGTGTTGATTTTTCCTTGCAAGGCAACGGAAAGTTCTATCTTCTGATCGCTGATGACGATGTCTTTCGCAAACAATTTTGTGAGAGAAGCCATCATCTCGGGAGATACGTTTTTGGTGATTATATTGGAAATGAGCGTGCCGAAAGAGTCGATTGCGTTTTGAATGGTCAACTTGCCTTCTTTGAAGTCAAGCGTGAGTTTGATTTCCGCATCGAGAGTGAGGAAGGAATAAGTTTGCTTGTTTTCAGCTATTTTTGATTCAACGTGAGAATAGAAGTTATCGGAAGTGTCCGCACCGTCCTCAAACGGTACGTTGTCTTTGGTGCGGTTTTGGAGCATTCCCTTAACGTTTACGTCGGGAGTGCCAGCAAAGTCCGCTTTTGCATAGCCGAGAGAGATACCGACTTCGCTTTGGAATTTGCCGTATCTTTCTTCGACTTCTTTTACGCCGTAGGAATTGAAGTTGGTGTCAATGTCAAATTTGATGCCCGTAAGCTTCGCCTTATCGGTGTCCGCCTCTCTTATATCGGCTTCGAGATACAGTGCCATACCTGCCAAAGAGCCGAGTTTGCCGAGGTCAAGACCGAGGATTTGTTTCACGAGAACCGTGATGTTTTCGGGAATCAAACCTTGAACAAGCGGAAGCGCCCCGACGATGATGCCGAGGTCAATGGGAATTTGCAATGCCGCGTGTCCGCTGCCGTAGTCAATATAGCGAGCGCGAGAGCCGCCCATCAATACGTTGACGAGCAATTGCTCCACTGTAACGTTGACGAGGTCGAGCCCTGCGAGATTTTTGACGAGTCCGCCGATGTCAAGACCGAGAAGCTTGTCGAACACGACTTGGGTGAGGTTGAGATCCTCGAGCAATCCGTTGAATTTCTCGACGAACGCGCCCATATCGATATCCTTCGTCCACACGACTTGAACGCCCTTCTTGATGCCGCGCATATCGGCAACGAGCTTGCCCTCATAGTAGTATGCGCCGAAGAGGAGCTTGCCTTGTCCGCTTGACGAGAGCGCCGTGATCCTGTCCGCGTCCACCGTCGCCGTGCCGAGCTCGTCCGTCTTGAATTGTCTGAATTCAACAAGGATTTCACTGGTGTCGTCGGCTTGCGACGTCGCCTCGGTATCTATTCTTCCCGCAAAGCGCATCGTTACGAGAGAATCGTACGAGTCTTTTTGGAAACCGAGTATGAACGTCGTGTCCACCGATATGTAGCGACTGCCTCTGCTGCTCTCCGCTCCTGCGTTGAGTGCAACCGTCTTGAACAATTGCCACGCAATCTGCGAATCCAGCGTCGTCTTGTTGTCGACGATATCGCCGCCGGGATTCGGTGTCGGGATGACAGGCGTTGTGCTGTTGTCGCCCGAGGACGTATTACATGCCACGAGACCGAACAGCATGACGCTGACCATCACGAGCAGCAAAACGAGTGATAACTTTCTCATTCTCATAATCTTCCTCCGAAGGCATATGCTCACTTGCGTATGCACGATAGATTATTATACGTGTCAATTATACGATTTTCGCACGATTTTGTCAATAGATATCTTTTTAGATATCTCAAAACTATACCTTGTGGTGCGAGCCCGTTCACCACACAACAGATTGCGTTTTTGCCCTCAAAAAACATTAAAATATGTGAGAAGTAAGCGCAAAAAAACGAATTTTCCGAATTTTTACCCTTATTTGGCAAATTTCTGCATATTTGCCGCATTTCAGGCATTCTAACCGCACGTTTTGACAAATTTTTACTATATTCCGCACTTTACTAGAGCGGTTTAGATATCGCAAAAAAAATTATTCGACGGCAAAATCTTCAAGTCGACGATTTTCAATGTTTTTTCGCAATGAAATTTTATTTTTCCGATATTCTACCGCCATGTTTCCGCAATCGGCGAGTCCGATTATCATCGTCCGTTTGACAGGGCAACCGATTGTATGATAAAATTTTTAATATGCAAAAAAAGTATGAAAAAAGTTCGCTAATCGCCAACAACGCGGTCATTGTTAAGGTAAAGGATTGGGCACGCCGGCGCATGCAAAAAAATCATGTCCCGACCAACCCCCTAATCACCGATAAAACCGTCGTAACTTTGGTGCAAAAAAGAAAACGTCAACGCGTTTGGGAAATCGACTTTCTCAGGGGCGTTTGCGTCCTTTTGATGGTGCTTGACCACCTCGCGCTTTTGCTTGCGGAATTTTTTGGTCCGACGTGGTACGGATGGGCAAGAAAAGGCATGGGCGACGCTTTCACGACTTTTTGCTACAACTGGATAAACGGCAGCGCAAGAGAGATTATTCACCCTATAGTGCTGTTCGTTTTCTTCTCGATATCGGGCATTTCCTGCACGTTTTCTCGCAACAACGCAAAGAGAGGTCTTATCCTCGGGGCGGTTGCGCTTCTCTACACGCTCGGCTCGTACGTAGCGCAAGAATATATGGGCATCGGCGGCGTTTTCGTAGCGTTCGGCGTGTTGGATTTCCTCGCCGCGTCTATGCTTTTGTACGCTTTTGTGGCTTTTGTATGCAAAGACAGTCGCTGGGGTATTACGGGCGTCAGCGTCGCGCTTATCGCAGTTACGCTGTGCCTGTACTTCCTCTACACTCCGCCGGCAGATACGCCTGAAATTTTTGCGATTATATTCCCGCCGCGCGACTTCTACGGCAATTCGTCTTTGTTTTATACGCAAAGCGAATTCTCGCCCGGCGATTTGTTCACGATGATACCCTACACGGCGTTCTATTTTGCGGGCGTGCTTATAGGCGAACTTTTCTATTATGAGAGAATGTCGCTCTTCCAATTTGCGCTCACAAAGTACGTTTTCCAAAAGACCTGCGACGCACTGTACGTCTGCGCGCAAAGCGAAAAGAAATCCTTGCGCGAATTCTCAACCTTCACGCTTTCAGCGCTTGTCGGCACGCAAAAAGTCGTAAGAACAGCTGCGACCGGAGTGCAAAAAGGCGTATGTTTCGTGGGCAGGCACGCTCTAACAATTTACGTCATACACGTGGTGTTGCTTGCAGGGCTTTTGTCGCTGATTACGGGGCTTTTCATAACCCCCGGCAACTTCGGATTCTGATTGAAAAATCAATAGTCTAAAACGGTTTGAAAATCATAAAAAATCAATCGTTCAAAATTCGTTTGGAAACGAAAAAACAAGGGTTTATCAATGCGTTTTGCGCCGATAAACCCTATTTTTATGTCAGATTTTAGTTTTATTCGATTTAGTTTTATAGTTTGCCGTTTGCAAATTTCGCTATAAATTTGCTTATCGTTTTATAGCTTATCTTTGCGACAGCGATTAGCCGACGAGGCGCAATTGAGCGCGTCTGTTCGATTCGGTGCGGACTTCGGAAATTTGCTCCATGATTTTTCTTGCGAATCTGTCTGCACCTCTGACGTTTTTGACCGTGTAGGGCTGCACCGCGTCGGATACGATGAGCATATCGCCAACGCCGACAAGACGTTGCAAAAAGTTTTGTTTTGTTTCCACAAGCTTTATTTCGTTGAGCGGAACAACCGTCGTCTTGACGTTTATCACGCCCTCGCGATACACCACTTTGTCCTCTGTGAGCACAATCTCTTTCGCGCCGAGGCGGATTGACTGTATCAAAAGGCTCAAAAGAACAATGACGCCTGCTCCCAGCAATACATATTTCATAACCGTATCCGTTAGGTATTGAGCAGGCTCCGTCTTTGTGAAAAGCCCCTCGATTTTGTCCTTATAAATCCAAACGACGGCGACAAGTCCGCCCAAAACGGCGGCAAGCAAAAACGAGCTTGCATACACCCATGCGGAAAACTTGCCTTTTGCTATTATTCTTTCTGTTTTTGAATACTTCCTTTCGAGCGCTTTCATACGATCACCTCTCACTTAAAGCATTTGGGAAATTTTGCCATATGCAACGTCGTAGTGCCGAAGGGTTGATAAGTCCTTTCCAGACACTCTTCCGAATAACTGCATTTTTTGGGGATTTGCGTAAATCCGTTTACGTCATAATCCCAGTTGAACACTGTTTTGGAGCGGATTTTGAGTTCGAAGGGCGGATTGTCGAATGCAAACGGCTTGTCCGTAATGTCGTTGACCACCGTCGTTTCCTCTTCCGCAAGCGCTTTTGCGCCCGCCTTTCTTGCAAAAATCGGCGAAATATTCCATTTCTTTGACGATTTCACGCTGAGAATGCGCCTGTCCGTGGCGTTTTGCGTAATCTCGAATGGCAATTTGAGCGACATGAGCAAGTTGCCTTTGAACAAACTCTTCGTGCCGTCGCTGTTGTCCTCGGCAACGAGCGGTATGGACATCTTGAGCATAAACGTGCTGCCCGTCTTGAGAATGCATTTGACGGAAATTTCTCTGCTGCCGCTTGCGACAACCTGTCCGCCGGATATGAGTTGCATCGTGGTGTTTTTCGGCACGCGGAAATTGATTTTAACTTCTTGCTCGGCACTTGCCTGCTCCACCTTGAAAATGACGGTGTTGCGGAAAGGGTAGCTGGTGCGCTCGCTTATAGTGAGCGCCGTGCCCTCCACCGTAACGTCCATCGTACAAGGCGTATACGTCAAGAAATTGAGCTCGTCGTCTTTGACCATGCACGCGGTCTGCATATACAGCGGATAAGCCGACAGCACGGCGATTGCGCCTCTTGACAACTTCCTTGTATAAAAAGCGTTGTCGCAGTCGGAATACGGCAATTTGCGCGCGTCGGACGCCTCTATCTGATTTATCAAAACAGTATCCTGCACCGCGCTGCAATCCTCGAAACACGCTCCCGGAACAAGATTGAAAATTATCCTTTCAATCAAATCCACCGAGCGATAATCTTTGGTTTCTTTTACGACTTCCACAAGCGATTCGAGATACTCGACGGCGGCTTGTACGTCAACGCCTCTTACTCCGTTCGAGCCCGCAAGGCGAGGATCGCACGCAAACGCTCCCAGCGGCGTGCCGTGATGTTTTTCAAGCGCGGAAATCATCTTGAGCGACAAATTCTTGAGTGCGTCGTCGCCTATAAATCTGCCGTACGTCGCAGGGTACTTGACCGCCTTTGCGACGTTGACGCCGCTCGTTTCCACAGCGGCCTGATGAGCGGCTTTTCGCCAGTATTTGTCTGCAAATTCGCTTGTGAACGCTTTTTGACGTTTTGACGCGGGAACAACCGAATCGTAGGTTGAAACTATCTTGTTGACGCGTTTAAGTGCGTGTTGTGAAATATACTTGTTGTACGGCTTTTTATAGGAAAAACGCACGGCAAGCTTGAACCAATCGTTGGACTGATCTCTCAGTTTTTCGCCGAGGTCTTGCAACCACTCCAAATCCGTTTCTCTGTAAACCGCCTCGACTGCTTCTATCTCGTCGAGCAATCTCGCTCTTGAATCGTACCAGTTCGCCCACATGGACGACGTGTTGAATTGGCTCTTGAAATACTTTTTCAAAAACGGCAGAATGCGCTCGCTACCCGTCGCCTCATAATAGGTGAGCAGCGCTTTGACCGCTTCGATTTTGGGAGTCAGCGAACGAGAATCTTTGGAGCCGAAATCGCCGCCTTCGTTGGCGCTTGACAAAATGGGCATTACGAAACTCTTTGCTTTGTCTTTGAGATTTTTATCATCCAAAGCGCATGCAAGCAAAGTTATGCCGCGAACAAAGCGAGGCAGGCTCTCGCTGCCGCACCACTCGCCGTCCTTAACCAACCCCGAAAGCGCGCCCAACCTCTTTTGAAGGTTGTTCATAAGTTGCATTTCGTCATACAACCAACCCTGAGGTTTGATTGCGCCGAGAGGCAGTTTTTTAAGGTTTTTGTCAACCGATTTTGCCACTATAATTCCCTTTGCGTGAGGCAAAGCCTCACATTTCCGTTTATTATATTAAAGTAGCACACAAACGCCACAAAATCAAGTGAAACAATCATCAAACGAAAAGTATGTGCCGACGGCGCGCGTTTGCATTCCTGCAACAGTGTTGCAAAACTATGCGATTCGACAAATCCTCCAAGCAGAAAAATCATGGCGATACTCCAAAAAAACGCACTTTCCAAACACCGATGAAACGCATAAAAAACCGCCCTCTCGGAGCGGTTTTATCGTTTGTTATTTATGGCTAAATCCGCGCAAAACACACTTTATATGTCATTTTTGCATTCATAAAGTGCATTTAGTGCAATTTGCGCTAATTTTACGTTTTAGTCCTTATAAGAGTTTTCTTTCAACTTGTCGGACGTGGTTTTGTTCTTTTTTGCGCCGTCTTTGAAGTTGTGCATTTCCACTTTATACTTCTTGGAAAGGCTGTTCTTTGCGCACTTCATTGCAAACTTGGCAATCTTTAAAGATAGTTGCACAACCGCCACAAAGAACGTGAAGCCGAACACAATCCATTTGGTAAGATCAGGTTTTCCCGTTGCGATACCTACCATGGAAACTGCGGTGAGCGCAAGGAAGAATACATTGACGAACGCTTTGAAAATTCCCAAAACTTTCTTGTAGGTCTTTACGTTTGTTTTGAGTTTCTTGGGGTCTTTGAACGTGAGTGCGACGAGTGCGATAAACACGCCAACGAATACCGCAAGCATTGGAATGAGCGCGTACGTGTAGGCGCTGTCAACCCACTTTTTTGCAATAAACGTGCATACCGACGATATTGCGTAAAGCGTGGAAATAATCGTCCATACGACGTCGATTTTTTGGAAGGTTGTAAGTTTTTTGTTTTCCTCTTCCGCAACTACTTCGGCGGTGGCTTTTTCCACTTGCTCGCTCGTGTAATCGCCGGATATTCCCTTCTCGTCTGCAAGCGCCGCTTTGGGTGCGAATTTTGCTTTCTTTGCCATATACTTCTCCTAAAAAACGACCTGCCCGTACGGGGCAGGCCTCAAAATTTTTCTGTGTGCTTTACACTTCTTTTGCTACTACCCTTGCAAGGAAATCGTCGCAAAGTTTGATATTTTCGATTGCGGCGCCCTTGTTCCAGTTGAGAGGATAGCAGTGATTGTCAAAGAACTTGGTGCTGTGGTGTTCCTCTACGTGTACGCCGAGGTCTTGAAGTTTCTTGACGAGTTTTTGTCCTTGACCTTTGCAGAACATATCCTTTTCGGCATAAGTGATGAAGGAAATCGGGAAGTTTTCGTCCACGTATCCGAACGGCGCGAGATAGTCGGCATATTCGTACTTGTCGAGTTCTTTTACGTGCACGCCGCTGAAATCGTACAAAATCTTGTCCGTAAGGTTGAAGGGCATTTTTTGCCCGAGGGCCTCGCCGATGTCGTAAATGCCGCAGTCGAGCATTGCCGTACGAAATTTCAAATCCGTGCTTACGCCAAACTTTTCTTGAAGAGCCTTGTTTGTGGATACGCATGCGAGCATTGCGGAATAGTAGCCGCCTGCCGAGTCGCCCGAGACGCACATATTGTCAAGGTCGAGATTGTATTTTTCCGCATTTGCGCCAACCCAGTTGAGAGCGGATACGAGATGTTGCAATCCTTTTGGGAAGAGGTACTTGGGACCAAGACCGTAGTTGACGTTGACCACAAAGAAACCCTTGTTTGCTGCCCATTTGGCAAGTCCTCTGCGGTAGTGCTTGTCGCCTGCCACAAATCCGCCGCCGTGAATGTAGAAAAACACGGGATATTTTTCGTTGCCGTCTTTTTTGACGTAATAAGTGTCGAGCTTACAAGCATCGTCCTTGTCGTATGCGATGTCTGTTTCGATCTCGAACTTCACGTCTTTGAAGCGGAGCATTTTCTTCTTGTTTTGCGAACCGTCGAACATTTTGTCGATTGCTACAAACAAAAATTGCGCAAAAGTCATAATAATTACCCCTTTTTTGGATTATTTAATAGAATTTTATCATATATCGCACATTTGTGCAATATCTATCGCTCAAAAATTGCTCACACAATTTGTTTTTGAAAAATATATTGACATAAGACAAAACTTATGTTATTTACATATAGAAAAACTTTGTGGACTTTTCCGGGCTACGCCAACTTTTCGCCACACAATTGCGCTTTTGCAATTGTGTTATTTTTTTGCAAGGCGCACGAAGGAAAGGCTTTATGAAAAAAATCACCCTACACAGCGAAATCGTATATTTGGTCGCGATAATACTGCTTGCCCTATCCGTCGCTATGCTCACCACGTCGGGATACGGACTTTCTATGCTCGTTGCGCCCGCGTATATATTGAGCCTTATTCTCGGCATAGAGTTCGGCATTGCGGAATATATCGTGCAAGGCGTATTGATAGTTTTGTTTTGCATCATCGTAAGGCGGTTCAAGGTCGGATATCTCTTTTCGTTTTTATCTTGCCTTCTTTACGGCGCGATACTCATTGCGTGGCAAAAAATCCCCTTTTTCAATACCTCTGTCAACCCGCCCGAAAGCTACGAAACGTGGCAAAGAGTGCTTCTCTTTATCTTCGGAGATTTGCTCACGTTCTTCTCCGTCGCGCTGTCCTTCAAGGCGTATTTGCACCCGCAAGTCTACGACTTTTTCGTAAAAGGCGTGAGCGAACGCTATCACTTTAAGCAAACTATCGTAAAAACCGTATTCGACCTATGTTGTCTTGCGACGGGCACAGCGATGACTCTCATTGCGTTCAAAGAATTTCGCGGAATATACTGGGGCACGCTTGCGACGGCGATTTGCGGAGGTACGATTATTGGCTTTTTCAGCAAAATGCTGGACAAAATCATGGTTGCAAAACCGCTCTTCCCGGGGCTTGAAAAATACTTCGAGATAGACGATAAAGTCTTGTCAATAAAAACGGACGAATACGTGCGAGAGTAAAAGTCAATAATAAAAAATATGCAAAAACGGCACAGTTTTGTGCCGTTTTTCAATAAAATTTTTATTTTTTTACGCCTCGATTGCGTTGAATTCTTTGAGGTTCTTTTCAACCAAGTCAAAGTAGCGGTTGGCAATCTCCACGTCTTTTTCGTTGCCTCTGATTGCCGTGGAGAGCGTAACTCTGCCCAGTATCGTCGTTACGGACATGAGGAAGAAGGGTTTGTACTTGACTGCGCCCGAGATGAAGCCGTCAATCATCGTCATACCGTCAAAGGTAAGCTTCTTGTCGTCGAGCAAGCCCATATTGCTGACCGCGATAAGCGGATTGTCGTATCCTGCCTTGATTGCAAACTCCGCGATGTCTTGCGGAAATATGGTGTATGCAAGTTTGAGAAGAGGCAATGAATATAGCCCCATAAACTTGTCGCGCTTGTAGCCTTTGGTGGAGCGAATGATGTTGACAACGGTGTCTTGCATCGTTTCGCCTTTGCAAAGGGTGCGGACTGCCATCCACGCCGTGTGGTTGGTGAGACCGCCTTGCAAACCGCCCTCGACTATGTGCTTGCGGAGGTCGATCGCACACGATACCGTAAGACTGTCGTCGTCTTTGAGTCCGCAAAGTTCGTAAAGAGAACGGAATACCGTTGCCATAATAGCGTCGTTGACAGTGATGCCGAGTTTTTTTGCGACCGTGCGCATTCTTGCAAAATCTTCCTGACCGATTTCTCTCTTTATAATGCGATTAACGTCCTCGGGTACGCTTTCCGACCACGGGAACGGAACTTTGTCCTGCGCCTTGCTTATGTTCTTATAAAGCCCTTTTGCGTGCTTGAGGTCGTCGCCTTCGAGCATAGAATACACTTGCTCGTATGCACGCGAGCCCGTTTTCATATGGAGTGAGGCATAGTCGCCGCCTTTGAGCGCGTTGTAGTTGTTGCAAAGCGTTGCAAGGAAGTATTTGAGGTCGCCGCCGTCCATACACATATGGTTGTTACGCCAGCAAAATACGCTTTGATTGTCGTCCTCGAAAATCGCGATTTTTACTTGCACGTTGTTGTCGTAAGGAATAACTTCGCAAAGCCACTTGTCCGCCACTTCGTCCGCGTTTTCCACGCGCTCGTAAGATACGATATCGTCTATGGTATACTCCTCTTCCTTCCAATACGGCTCGACAACCGTCGTGTTGAAAGACGAGTGAAGTACCGGCGCTTTTTCCACCATGTACAACATTGCGTTTTTGAGCGCGTTCATATCGAAACTTCCCTTATATGAGAATTTCGCATGCACCATTCTGTCGTAATAATTGCGGAAAAGAAACTGCATTCTATCCCACATTTCAGCCTTTATCGTGTTTGCCATAACAATTCCTCTATTTGCATAAAACGATGTTTATACCGTCGAAACGATATATTAATCATCCCATTCAGTCCAATATGCTTCGTTTTGTTTTTCGTTCTTATCGGCAAGTTGCGCCTTTTCTTTGGCATTGTTTTTCTTTGCCTTTTTGACGACAACTACAATGATTTGCACAAGCGCGCACACAACGCCGGCAAGGCAAAGCAGCCAGCCCGGATGCCAGAAATTCGGCACGAGAATGCCAAGCATTACGTAAAGCATAACGCCGAAAATCTCGATGAATACGGGAAGTTCGAACCATCTTTCCTTGCTCTTTGTTGCAAACGCAATCGACGTGTCCGTGCCGAAAAGCAACATAACCATTGCAAGGAATGTCATCCAAGAACCTTCAAAATGCAATACGGGTTCGAGCACGAGTTCAAGCAGTAAAAACACGAATGCGGACAGTAGCACTTCGCATATTGCGACGCAAATTCTCGTGACGACGTATTTGCGTTTTTGTGCAAATTTGAGTGCAACGTATCCGAGCAACACTCCCACGCCCGCAAAAGCACCGCCTACGACAATAAGCCAAGTAGGATGCCATATTTTCGCAACACCGCCGACGATGAGATACACCACCGCCAAAAGCGCGACGATTGCCACCGCGCTGATTCCGACCGCGCTTGCTTTGCGTTTGACGACGCCGTTTTTGATTTGTCTGTTTTCAAATTCCGCAAGCGTTTGGTCTATATCACCGAGTTCGGAAACTGCCATATTGTAGATAAGTTCGTCGTCGGTTACGCCCTTTATGCGCAATTCTTGTTCTCTGTCGAGAAGTTCCACAAGCAACGTCTTGCGGTATTCCATCGCAGCTTTGGTAGGTGCGATTTTTCTGAAATGTTCCTCTAGAAATTGTTTGAATCTCTCTTTCATAACGATAGCCTCTCTGCACTTTCGTGCCATGTTTTACACGTAATATACGAACGAATGCAATTTGGGTTACGTATTCACGCAAAAAAATTTTTGCACATACGATATATGGACGGTCAAACCCTCGTTACATATATATTTTACCCCCACTCTGCGCAGTTTTCAACAAAATTCGTCTTTTACATAAAAAGGAGGTAACTACTATGCTTTTCAATTGGTTTGGAAACTCTTGCTGCAACAACTCCCGACCGTGCGGATGCTCGGGCACAAACACAATCGAATATATCAGAGGTCCGATCGGACCGCAAGGCCCCGTCGGTCCTATGGGCCCGATGGGTCCGATGGGCGCACAAGGTCCGGTTGGACCTACGGGGGCAACAGGCGCAACCGGTCCGCAAGGTCCGGTCGGCCCTCAAGGCCCGCAAGGTGCAACCGGTGCTACCGGCGCAACAGGTCCCCAAGGTCCACAAGGAGAAACCGGTCCCCAAGGTCCGGTCGGTCCGCAAGGACCGCAAGGTGAAACGGGAGCGACGGGCGCAACAGGTCCGCAAGGCCCTCAAGGTGCAACCGGTCCCCAAGGACCGGCGGGAACAAGCGCGCTTCAAGACGCACTCTACGCTTACAGCGGAACCCAAACGGTGGGATCGGGAGCGATAATTCCGCTTGCCAACTCCGTCACCACACCGACTACCACCATGGCACTCACCGACAACGCACTCGTATTGCCGACGGGAACGTATCTCATCACCTACGGCGCGACGGGCACGAGAACGACGGACGGAAATCTTTCCGTGCAACTGTATGCGGGCGGGACTGCGATTGCAAACGAGATTATATCCGCAAACGCTTCCTCGACGAACTCGGCAAATTTGTCCAAGACCGTACTCTACAATGCAACGGCGGACGGCACGACGATTTCGCTATACAACACATCGGGTGAAAGCGTAAATCTCACGGGCGCAAATATCACCGCTATGAGAATAGTGTGATTGCGCAAAATGCCGTTTCGTTTCAAAGTCGTATATTGCAAATAAAAACATTTTAACTATGCAAAAAGCGTGTATTAATCACGCTTTTTGTTAATTTATCGGTAATTCAAACAGTTTATGTCCGGCAAATCATATTCTCTGTTTTTTAAAAAACAAGCAACGCTTTTCTTATTGGATATTTGCAAAAAAGTCAATGAGTTTTTTGAGTTTTTGCTCTGCGGTGAGTTTGTTCACCTCAAATATCATAGACGGCGGTATCGTAGTCGTCAGCACCACGCTTCCGCTGTTTTCTGCAACCGCGCGCATAAGGCTTTCGTTCTTGAAAATGTCTGCGTCGTAGAAGTTGACGCCGGCGCCGTTGCGATTGATTATAACCCTCGACGCATCGTAGTTGGACGCAAGGTTTTTGAGCAACGCTATATTTATAAGGTTCTCCAAAGGTAAATCCACAGGCCCGTAAATCTCGCCGAGTTCCTTGATGAGAGAATCGCGCGCCTGAACGCTTGCCACCTTGGATATCTGCTTGTACACGCGCAATTTGTCGCGACCGCTTATATAGTCGTCGCTTATGAACGCCGCGGCGTCCACCTTCATCTCAACGTCCTTATTCTCCTTCTTTACGACGCCTGTCTTGACCTCTTGGATTGCCTCGTCGAGAAGTTCGAGATACATCTCGTAGCCAACTTTTTCGATATGTCCGCTTTGCTCTGCGCCCAGAAGGTTGCCTGCGCCGCGAATGGACAAGTCGGCAAGCGCGATTCTAAAGCCGCTACCTATATCCGTGTTTTCGAGCAAAGAATCGAGTCTCTTTTGCGCCGTATCCGTGAGCGTGCCGTTTTCGGGGAGCGTGAAATATGCGTGCGCAAGCACTCCTCGCCTTCCCACTCTGCCCCTCAATTGGTAAAGTTGCGACAGCCCGAAACGTCCGCTGTCAATGACGATAAGCGTATTTGCGTCAGGCAAATCTATGCCGTTTTCTATAATCGTGGTTGCGACTAGCACGTCGAATTCCTTGTCATAGAACGCGCTCATTCGCTCCTCGAGTTGTCCTGCGAGCATTTGTCCGTGCGCCGTTATAACTCTTGCATCTGGGCAAAGCGAGCGGATTTTGTTTGCAAAAGGATCGAGTTGCTCGACGTTGTTGAGAAGTATCAATGTCTGACCGCCTCGGGCAAGTTCTCTTGTGATTGCGTCAACGCAAAGCGAGTCGCTATACGACACGACGTACGTTTGCACGGGAAGTCTGCCGTGGGGCGCGGTTTCGAGCATGGAGATATCCCTTACGCCCGTAAGCGACATGTTGAGCGTGCGCGGAATGGGCGTTGCCGAGAGCGTAAGCACGTTGACAAGCGGATATCTTTCCTTCAGTTTTTCCTTGTGTTCCACGCCGAAACGCTGCTCTTCGTCAAGCACGAGCAAGCCTAAATCGTGAAATTCCACGTCTTTTGCAAGCACTTTGTGCGTGGCTATAACCATGTGCATAGTGCCGTCTTTGAGTTCTGCAAGCAAGGTTGCGTTGTCCTTGGACGTTTGCAATCTCGTCAAAAGTCCGCACTTTATGCCGAACGGCTCAAGCCTCTTGACAAGATTTTCGTAATGTTGCCTCGCAAGAATGGTAGTCGGGGCGAGAAGCACTGCTTGTTTGCCGTCAAGCACGGTCTTAAACATTGCTCTGAACGCGACTTCCGTCTTGCCAAAGCCAACGTCGCCAACCAAAAGCCTGTCCATAATGCGGCCGCTTTCCATATCTTGCTTTATCTCGCCTATGGCTTTGAGCTGGTCGGGCGTTTCCTCGTATTCGAAATTGTCCTCAAACTCCTTTTGCCATACGGTATCTTCGCTGTATTTGAAACCGCGCTGTTTTTCACGCTTGGCGTACAATTCGACAAGGTTTATTGCCAGTTTTCTTACGGATTTGCGGACTTTTTCCTTTTCTCTTTCAAACTCTTTGCCGCCGAGTTTGTTGAGCGCGGGATGCTCCTCACCTACAAACCTCTGAAGATTGTTCATCTGGTCGGTGGCAACGTATAGCGTGTCGCCGTCCTTGTACTTGAGCACGATGTACTCTTTTTCAAAGTCGCCCGTCTTGAGTATGGTCGTACCCTCGCAAAGTCCTACGCCGTGTATTCTGTGCACCACGTAATCGCCCGCTTTGGGCGCAAGGGCTTGTTCCTTGCCTCTAACGCTTATATCTTCGCCTCTATGCTTGCCTATACACTCGCCTACGCCTACGAGGCACACTTTGGCAGCAGGGTAAACGACGCCCGTTTCCACGCAAAGCGGCGTTGCAAGCACCGCTCCGTCGTCGTTGCCGTCCTCGCTGTAGGTTGCAAACACGTCATACTCTCGCAGGCTGTCGATTACTGTTTTTGCTCTCTCTTTGCTCGAACACGCCATAATGACCTTTGTACCGTTGAGCGTAAACGTCCTGATGTCTTGGACGATGGTCTGCGGATCGAGATAATACTTGGTTACCGGCTTGGTTTTCGGCTCTATGATATATTTGGGCTCGAAAAGCTGGTTGTTGAGCGAGAGCGAGGAAAAACTCATCTTGCGCAAAAACACCAATTCGCGCTTGACTTCGTTTAGCGGCACGCAAACGTCCTTGTGCGTGCTTAAAATTTCGCCGCCTTCGAGAAGATTTTTTATACGGCCGTCAAATTCTTTTGCGAGAATTTGCAATTTGTCAAACACCACTTTCGGCTCGTCGAATATTACGAGAGTCGGCTTGTCGTCGTCAAAGAATTGCAAAAGCGGCGTAATGCAGTCTTTCATAAACGGCAACGCCCACACGCAAGAGGGATCGCAAGAGCCAACGCTCAAGCCCTCTTTGACTTCGAGCGCAAACTTGTTGTCCTGATGCAAGGAAAGTTGCTCGATTGCGCTTTCATAGCCCTTTTCGTCAAGCAATATGTCGCTCACTGGCGCGAAACGCACGCCTTGCACCTCGTTGGAAGCAAGCATGCTTTCGACGTCAAGCGCTCTGATATCTTCGACAAGTTCGTCGAAAAAGTTGATTCGATACGCCGCGCCGTCTATGCCGAAAACATCCACGATATCGCCTCTTACGGCAAAATCTCCGATATCGGCAATCATAGTTTGTCGCTTGTAACCTGCCATAGTCAATCTGTCGGCAAGCGCCTGCGGCGAGATTATATCTTCCTTGTTTACGCAAACTGAATATTGCTTTATAAGACTTCTTTTGGGGAAGAACTGAAGCAGCGAATCCGCCGACGCAACCACTATTTGCGCGTCGTCAAACGCCACGTCGCAAAGCGTGTTCATCCTCTCTCGAACGCTTTGAGCGGAGAATGTTTTTCTTGGCAAAAGCACGTCGTCGCGATAGGGTAAATAGGACGTTTTTACGCCCCAGCTCTGCAATTTTCTCGCAAGCGATTTTGCTCCAAGACTATCTGCCGTAACGACAAGTCTGCGTACGGGAAGTTGCGAAATTATATGTATCTTCGCCCCCTCGCAAACGCGCAATACGGAAACTGCCGACAATTTGTCGTCGGTCAGTCTTTTGGCGCCTATGCCGTTTAAGGACGATAGTTTTTCGCCTAAATTTGTAAGTTGTAATGCCTTCGGTGCGTTCACTTTATCTCTTGTTTGCAATCTCTTGCACTCGTTGTATATCAAGCCCTTCCATAAGAGCCAAAATGGCGTCGTCCGCCTTGTCTATTGCGCCTTGCAAAATTTGTTTGTTGTCAAAATCGACCTTTGATAGTACAAAATCGATAAGTTCAACCTCTTTTTGTGCAAGTTCCTCCGTTTTTGTGCCTATGCGCACACGCTTGAAATCCTGCGTGTAAAGTTCCTTTACGATATTGCGCATACCGTTGTGTGTGCCTGCGCTGCCTTCCTCTCTTATGCGCAATTTCCCTATAGGCAAATCAACGTCGTCATAACACACGATAAGGTCGTTTGCAATGTCGATATCGTATCTTGCGACAAGTTTTTTGACAGCCTCGCCGCTAAGGTTCATATATGTTTCGGGCTTGGCAAGCACAAACTCCGCGCCCTTATAACTGCCTTTGCAAGTGCGCGCGTCGCATTCGGTCTTGTCAAACTTCACTTTGAGCCTTTTTGCCAAAGCGTCGATTGCCATAAAGCCGACGTTGTGATAGGTATTTTTGTACTTCATGCCGGGGTTGCCCAGCCCTACGACGAGTATCATATCTTTTGTCCTCTCGAGATGATTACTTTTTGATTTTTGTATCTTGCCGCACTCTGCCTATCGTGAACGAGCCGTCCTCGATATCCCTTGTTACCGTCGTGCCTGCCGCAATAAATGCGTTGTCGCCAACAACCACGGGCGCGATGAGATTGGTGTTTGCGCCGATAAAGCAATTGCATCCGACAGTGGTCTTGTGCTTGTACGCGCCGTCGTAATTGCAAAACACACTGCCGCATCCGACGTTTGTACGCTCGCCCACGTCCGCGTCGCCTATATACGTAAGATGCGCCGCTTTGACGCCCTCTCTCAAAGTGGAAGCCTTGACCTCGACAAAATCGCCCACACGGCAATTTTTGCCTATCGTTGCGCCTCGAAGCCTTGCAAACGGTCCTACCGTTGCGCGCGCGTGCACGTGCGAGCATACTACGTATGAATACTCCACGCTCGCCCCGTCAATCACGCTGTCTTTGACATACGAGCCTGCGACCTTTGCGCCGTTCATAATAACGCTTTCGCCCTCTATGCGAGTGTAAGGCAATATTTCCACACCGCTTTCAATATTGACAGTGTCGTCTATAAAAGTGGTTTGTTTGTCCAAAATCCGCACCCCTCGCGACAAATAGTCGTCAAGAATTGCGTCTTTTAGCAAATTATACACCACATTATAAGATTTTGCATCATCAATCTTAAAAAAAGCCCTATCCGACGAAAAAATGCCCTTATTTGCGCTTTTTCCGATACAGATTTTGGCTGTCGGATTGTTTTTTCCAAGCCCGACGCACTCGATATTCTCCGCGCGCATACGTCTGACAAGCGAAAAAACGTCGCTTTTTTTGACAAGCGGCATGTCGAGCGTGAGTACGACATTGACGTACCCGTCCAAAAGCGCGACTTCCTCTTTGTATGCGCCGATTTTTGCAATGCGGCAATCGGGCGCGCCGAAATCTGCAAACTCCCTTATCGCAAAATCTCCCACACGCCGCCCGAGCATGGCCTCTTGCGACCATTTGTTTTCCACGAAAATAATATTGTACTTATCCATACCATACTATATTCTTTTTTTGAAAAATGCTTGCAAAAGCGCGACATAATTTTTTGCAATTCGATACATCAAAATGCTATATTCTCCTCGTCGGGCACAACAGGGCTCTCGCGGTAGCAATCAATTCAAAGGGAGACTGTTATGGATAATAAAAAGAAAAAGATCATAGTTATCATCATTGCAACAATCGTATCGCTCGTAACGTCAATTGCAGGTTGCCTTCTCGGCATTCCCAAGGACGCTTTCGACAACGCGCTCACAAGCACGGAAATAGTTGAAATACTCGATGCGGACGAGATTCCGCAATAAAACTGTTCTCGGCAGATAGCAACAAACTCGCAGCCCGCCCGACGCTCACGTGGCGAAGCCTACCGCCAACGCTTGCCATGCAAGCGCGTGAGTACATAACATTCACTCCCTCTATTCTCTCTTTGAAAAGGAAATCGAGCCATCTCGGCTCGATTTTCTTTTTTTATATTGTTTGATTTTGTTTTCTCTTCCGCTTGAAAAAAGATGATAATAAAGCAGAACATTCCTCTTTTAAATAGCCCCCTGAAACGGACACATTATGATTGAATAAGTTATTTTCAAACAAATTGATTTTTGAGCCGCAAGCGCCCGTCTTTTCATCGTATGCGCCGAAATATAGAGCACGAATTCGAGAATTTATCATTGCGCCGGCGCACATAGAGCAAGGCTCGAGCGTAACGTAAACGTCGCAATCTTCAAGCCACCAATTGCCCACGACGTCCGTCGCTTTGGACAACGCAACGATTTCCGCATGACAGATTGCATTGTTCTTTCTTTCTTTGAAATTGGTGCCCTCGGCGATAATCTCACCGCCCTTAACAACCACCGCTCCGACAGGAACTTCATCAAAACTTGCGCTCTCTTTTGCAAGCTCGATTGCCCGTTTCATAAACTTTTCTTCATAAGCCATATTGCACCATTTGACAGTTTATCGTGTTGTTTTGATAGCTTTAACTACCGATTGCATAAACTATTAATTAATAATTTAATGCAAGCTTCCCCCTTCCTTATGTGTTTGGACTTCGGCGTTTGCGCACCGCAATCCGCCTCGTTCGCTTTGGCTACGACACATTCACCGAATGTGTCGCTTAACGCGTCGCGCCCATATTCCGTTCCCCCTCTGCGCTTTGCTTGAGGGAACCCACGGAACTGCTCCGCAGGGGGCAACACGACGCGATTGACTTCGTAACAATCGCTATTCCGTCGCTTCGCTCCTTACAACGCTCGCATAGATAGGGACATTTCTCTTATTATGCCACTGCGCTTTGTGCGCCGGCTACGCAACAACACGGCGCTGTCGCTTGTACTACACCCACAAGGCTCCCACACACAAAAGACAAGCGAACAAAAGTATGATATCAAAGATGAAAGCGCAGTCTTTTGTGTGAAGGGAAAAAGGAGCACCAAGGCAAAAAGCAAGCAATTGACATCTTTAGCAATTGCGGCTAAAAGCCTTGTGTGTGACGCAAGCTCGGCGCTCGATGCGGTCGGCGCCCTGCGCCTCCAACTCCGAATAGGCACATTCCGTTAATAAGTTCACTTCCCGCGATTGTTCGCTCAATGGTGTCCTCATGTAATGAGGGCGATATTGAGATAAAGAACAAGGCACCGTGTATCCGATACAAAACCCAACGTACAAAGCGTACATGATTTTGTAGCGGATGAGCGGTAACGCAGTTATTTGCTCAATAGCGACTTCATGTAATGAGGGCGATATTGAGATAAAGAACAAGGAAGATGCGTTTTCACGGCAACCCTAATTTACTATGCGTAAATGAGTTGTCGAGCAAATGTGTCTGACGCAGTTATTTGCTCAATAGTGTCCTCATTTATGATAGGGGGTGTTATTGATTATACTCAAAGCACGGTAAACTTGTTCGCAGAGCATTACCCTAAAAAGTTGATGCGGGAAAGTGCCCAAAGAGAACGACAGGAGCAGGTCTGCTTTTTTGCGGAGGTCGTCAGTATGACCGTGGCTGCCGCCGATAAGGAAGGAAAACTCGCTTTCGCCGCCGGAGCACTTGGATTTTATGAGGTCTGCAAGACCTTCGCTGGATAGTTGTTTGCCTCGCATATCCATTGCGATGACAAAGCCTTTGGCTTTGGATAGCAGTTGCTCGCTTTCGATTTTGCGCTGCTCGTCGGGGGTTTTGGACGGGGGCGCGTCGGGAAGTTCGATTATCTTCACTTCGGCAAAGCGCGAACAACGCTTGATATACTCGTTGATTGCGTCGGTGAAATATTTTTCTTTGATTTTGCCGATTGCGATTATGTTTATCTTCATCTCGTCATACCCCACACAAAGCTGAACAACGTTGCGACTATACCGACCGCAACGGTGAGGATAAACGGTATATCCTTATGGATTGGCGTTACGTCAACGTCGGACAATTCGAAAGGCACTTTGGATATGCGCTCTTCTTTGACGCAATTTTTGCGCATAAGGAAGAAGAACAGCACGAGCAAGCCTGCGCAGACAAGCACGAGCAGTGCGCCGATCAAAAGACCGAGCGTCGAGGAATAAAACCAGTTTTGAATGGTTGCGAGAAAATCGAATGCGCCGCCGTTTTGGTCAATATAGCCCGAAATCACGCTGAAACCGTTGTTGGCGATATGCAACACGATGCCCGGCCAAACGGAGCCGGTATAATACATCATAAGCGCGATTGTTGCGCCAAAGAAGAATGTATAGCCCGTTTGCACGATGTTTTGGTGCATAAGCGAGAACAAAAGCGCAGATACAAGCACAAATTTCCACTTGCTTTCCTTGTATCCCGCGTAAATCAAGCCTCTGTGAGCCACTTCCTCAAATACGCCGGGTAGTACCGCCACCAAAAACAATTCTTTGAATAATACGCCAACACTGCTATAATCGGTGGATGACGAAATGTGCGTAAACCCCATCATTCGGAGCGCAATTTGCCACACAAGCGAGATGCCGCTCGACACCGCTATTGTAAAAACGCACATGGGAACAATCAAAAGCCAGTTTTTCCAAGACACTTTTCTTACGCCGAAATCGCTTGCCACAATTTTTGCGCTCTCGCCCCTCTTGCGAGCGGACAGACAGTATCCGAAAATGCTGACAAAACCAAAAATCGCAATCTGCACGACGCACGTGAAAAGTGCGTCGGCGTCCTCAACGCCGAGCGCGGAATAGACATCGAGCGCGGACGCGACTCTCAAAAGCAACGTCAACAAAACGACGATAAAATATGTGATGCCGACATTGAGCCTTTTTGTCATATCAACCCCACGATAAAGCCGTACAGCCAGTATACGCACACAAATGCGAGAGCGATCCATACGCCAATCATATTTTGGTTTTTGCCGACATATTCGACCGCATTGCTCTCTTCGAGCGAATAAGTAATCTTTCTCCAACCGCTTTTCGTGAAAAGTGATTTGAAGAATTTTCCGAATCCTACAAAGAACTTATCTTTGCTCGTATCCGTTGACGTCGCGACGATTGTGAACCCGTCCTCTTCATACACGCTCTTTACGCCGCCGTCCGCCGATTTCGGCGTGCCCGCGCGGTAGAACGCATATAGCAAAAACACGAGCAAAATCAAGCCTACCACCACGCTTGCGAAACCCGTAAGCCAGTTGTAATAGCCGAGTTTTGCGTATATCGCGTCCACTTGCGGAATATACGCGGTGAGCGTGATACTGATAAAGTTGTTTACAAAGTGCACTATGACGCTTGCCCATAGCGAACCTGACGTTGCGACTACAAGCGCAAGCACTACGCCCAGCCCGAATTGATGCACTGTTTGCACGGGATTTGCATGCATAAGACTGAACATAAGCGCGGACATAAGCACGCCGAACCACACGTTGCGAGTGGACAATCCCGGAAAAAGATTGCCTCTTATGAGCAATTCCTCGCCGAAAGCCGGAAGTACTGCCATCAAAAGCAAGGATAAAAAGTAAATCCCGACATTGGAATAATCGGGCATCGCAACGCCCGAACCGTGATAGCCGATAACGTTCAAAAACGCTGTCCAAGCGTTTGCGAGTGGCAAAAACACAAGGATAGTTGCGATTGCGATAAACGGAAGAACGGTTATTTGCAAAGCGTTGAGCTTGCCTTTCATCTTCGCCACGTAAACCAAGTCGTATTTCCGCACTTTGGAGTATACGAGCACAGCGCCCACAAAACCGACCTGCATAAGCGCATATCCGCACCACGAGTAGACGTTCATTCCGTCAAAAGACGTGTCCAAAACGCCTGTCGCACGCAAAATCAAGGACAAAAACATAGACAGCAAACTGCCTGCGCATATTCCCAAAAGATATATCGAAGAGCCTTCGCTCGCGCCTATCGTTCTTCTCATAAGATTTCAAAAACCTCGCTGCGTCTGTTTTGATGAGCCACGTACAATTCTATATCCGAATCACGCTCTTTGAGCGTGTTTTCCACCGTGTCGTAAGCAAGTTGTTCGGTGTTGTTGTTTTCGCTGATATGTCCGAGAAGCAATCTCTGCACTTCCGAGCCGTCGCACAATCGGCTTGCGACACGCGCGCTTGCGTCGTTGGACAAGTGTCCGTTGTTTGACAAAATGCGCTGTTTGAGCCACACCGGATATTTGCCCTCTTGCAACATTTTGAGATCGTGATTTGCCTCCAAAAGCACCACGCTACTGTCCTTTATGTTGCGAAGAACGCCAACCGTTGGCGTGCCGATATCCGTTGCCACACTGCAACGCGCATGTCCGCACTCAAAAGAATACGCAAGCGGATATGCTGCGTCGTGCGGTATTCTGAACGGCAAAACTTTGACGTCGCCTATATCGAAACCGCCCTCGTAATCGTCCACGTCCGCAAAATTTTTGAGTCCGTCGTACTTTGCGCAAAGCGCGCGAGCGGTGAGCGTGTGCGCATAAACGCGCGTATGTTCGCATAGTTTTGCAAGTCCGCAAACGTGGTCGGCGTGCTCGTGAGTTATAACAACTCCGTCCAGCATATCGGGAGTAAGCCCGAAATCCTTGAGCTCTGAGGCGACTCTCGTATATGAAATGCCGACGTCAACAAGTATTGCCGTCGTGTTGGAAAGTATAAGCGTGGCGTTGCCTTTGCTGCCGCTTGCCAGTGATACGAGTTTCAAGGACATATTTTTTCAAAAATTAAACGAACTACCGCCGAGGGTAATTCGTTTATACATCGGCTGCCGCCGAATATCAGATTTCACGTGCAGTGCGGTTGCTGTCCTCTACCTTGTCGTCGAGGTTGTTGAGAACGCACGAGAACACAATGGTAAGCACGAAATTGAGAAGCGTGAGCGCAACAAGCACTACAAGCGCGATTTCATCGCCCAAAACAAATTGTTTTTTGACAAGCAATTTGATGAGGTATGCAAGCATTGCCGCAGCGCTGCCGAGGGAGAGGATAAACGTAAACGCGCGCGGATATTTGCCAACAATTATGGAGATAAGCGACGTTATCACCAACACTGCTTCTACCGCCGCGACGCCGATAAATGCGAAGTTGCGAAGAGGTCTTGCGTTGAAACCGTCCTTCACCCAGCCCATAATCACGCCGATAACGTTGTATTTGGTTATATCCAAAGCGCCTATCGAATTCATAAAGTAAGACAATATGAACGGAAGCACCGTAACTGCAGCCACCAGGAACGTAACAAGCGCAAAAATTCTCGGCTGAACTTTTGCTCTCTTCTTGATTTTCTTTTGTGTGGATACGGTCTCGAACTCGGTTGCGTCGCCGTACTCGACGGTTGAGGGCATATATCCGCCCTGTTGCTTTCCGTCCGTGCGCAACACGTTGCTGTCCTGAGTCATATACGGAACAACCGCAAGCGGCACAACAATGGGTTGCAACTGAATTGTGTTGTGCTTTGGTGCGACGATAGGAACGGGGCCGCCGATGCCGACGGGCTTCATAACCGTAACGTCGGAACCTGCCTCGGGTTGCGGAGTGCCGTAAGCCTCCGACTCGAACAACGGCTCGTCATCGACTTTGACGTCGTTTGTATCGGGAGAAAAAACTATCTCTTGATTTTTGTCCTTCTTTGCCATAATTCCTCCAAAAGAGTTATTTGAGATAACCGTACTTTTCGCGGTTTATGATTGCGCATATTCCGCAAAGCAGCACGTATCCCGCGCCGAACACGAGCATCGTAAACAAGTAGCTTGTCTGATATCCGTGTATGAAGTCTTGCATAAAATCTATCTTATCGATGCCGATACCGCTTGCTCCGACGAGCGCCGTGATAAATATCGCGAGCGCGCATATGAGATTGACGATTGCACCGGTAATATACTTAACGGGTTTAACCGCGCCGAAAATCGCAAATACGGACTTTATCATGTTGATAAGCACGGATAAAATGCCGATTGCGATAACCATATCGGGAATCATGCACAACCAAATCTTGGCTGCTTCTTTGCCTGTCCAGCCCAAAGCCGCAGTCTGTTTGAACGCCTCGATGAAACGCCCCACCACGTCGAATCTGTCCGTGATAAGCACAAAAGGCAACTTTGCGTCCGCTTTCACCGCCGACAAAATATAGGGCAAAAGCACTGCAATCGACGCAAGGAACGCAATAATGCCGGTCGTCATGTTTTTGGCTCGCTTGCCTCTTTTCCACTTCTTGTTTGCGTCTTCCTTTTTGGGTTGGAAGTCGTTGGCGGTGGATTGAGTGCGGACGGATTCGCTATCCTGCGGATGTTCCTCCGTTACCAAATGAGGCGCGATGACAAACTCCTGCATCACAGTGGGCATCACGTGATATCCCGAATTGGGCGCAGGGGTAGGCGCAAGCCTTATGCCTGCGTCGTCAACGCCTTTTATTCTGGGTTTGTTGTTTTTTGTATCTGCCATAATACGCCGTTAGTTTTTCTTGTTTGATCCTTTGCTCGGGGTTGCTACAACAGGTCTTTGTGCCGGACGTTTTTCCTCGATTACGGGCGAGTATTGCATAAGCGGTTGCTCTTGCGTTACGTATGGCACGAAAGCCACGGGCTGCACGATCGGAGGCATTTGATAAGGCTTACCGTCGGCGCCCATAAAGAACGCCGGTTGACCTTGCGGAGCCGCCGATTGTACCGGATAAAGTTGCGCCGCCGGTTGCGCGTACGGATACGAGTACGGCGGATAGGGATAAGGAGGATACGCTCCGAAATGCGCCTGGTTGGGACCGGAGAAGTCCGCTTGTTCTTCCTTCTTCTCTTCCGTTTTGGGCGGTGCGACCGTTTCTTGCTTGGGCGCGTTGATATCGTCTATAAATTCGTCCAAAGTGGGCGTTTTCTCCACTTCGAGATCCGCTTGCGGAGGAGGCACGATTTTTTGTTTGCGCTTAACGGGCGGAGATTGCTTTATCTTGTTTTTTGCAAGCAGCAAAAGCGCGCGCGCCTTGTCGCGACCGCAGTGAGTGCAAGCGGTTGCGTCGAGCGGATTGATTGTTCCGCACGCAGGGCAAACGTAAGTTTCGCCTTCTATATCGTCCTCGTCGATTTGAGAATACGGATCTGCGTAATACTTTGCGTAAGATTGAAGCGCCGCCGACATTTTTTTGAGAAGCGCCACGTCCTCGGAGCCGAGTTCGTTGAGCTTTTGTCTGTACTGTTCAAGCACGTTTGCCTTTTTCTCGTACTCTTCCTCGCTCTTTTTGCGGTAATCCTCCACTTGCAAGAGTGCGGTTTCTCTCTCTTCCGCGGTTTTTTGGCGCTTTTCGGCAATCTCTTTATCCACCGCAGCCATTCTCTCGCGTTCCATATTGTCAAGGCGCAGTTTCGCCTTGCGAGCGTCGAGCATATCAGCGTCGCTGTGCGTTTCGCTTTCCGCAACTATCGGAGCGCCGCAAGACACGCAAAACTTTGCGCCGGGCAAATTTTTGGTGCCGCAAACCGCGCATACAGGCTTGCGCATAACGGACAAGATACCGCCGCACTTTGCGCAATATCTGCTGCCTGCGCTGTTCTTTGCGTGGCATACGGGGCAAACGGTTTCGTAATTTTCAACTACGTCCGCGCCGCACGTTGCGCAAAACGCCTGACCGGGTTTCACTTCGTTTCCGCATATTTTACAAACAAACATATTTCACCTACAAAATTGTTTATCGTTAAGTCATGCCTTGGGCTTGAAACTATCCTTAAGACCGACTATGCTGTTAAATTCATTCTTGTCGTTGCGCTTGATGAAGTAACCTTCGCGCAAGAATTGGAATCTCGTATGAACGGGCGCGCCGCCGACGATTCTTTCCGCCTTGCCGTGGAGAACGGTGAGCGAATCGGGATTGACTCTGTCCATATAATCGCCGTCGCCGTCGTTGATGAGATAATCGAACATATTGAGCGTAACGTCCACGCAGTCGTTGGCATTTACAAAGTGAATCGTGCCTTTGACCTTCATGTTTGCGCCCTCTTCGCCCGACTTGGTGCCTTCGAGATACTCTGCGTGAACGGCGGTAACGTTGCCGTCGGCGTCTTGCTCGCATCCGACGTATTTTATGATGTACGCACCTTTGAGGCGCACGATTCCGTCCGGTTTAAGACGGAAGTATTTGGGCGGAGGATTGAGCGAGAAATCGTCTTGCTCTATGTACAATTCTCTGCCGAACGTCGTTTCATGCACGCCTGCGCCCTCTTGTTGAGGATTGTTTTCGATATACACAGGCTCGCTCTTGCCTTCGGGATAGTTGTCGATAATGAGTTTCAAGGGTTTTGTAACCACCATCGCTCTTTGAGCGTGCGCGTTCAAATCCTCTCTCACGCAGTGTTCCAAAATGGAAATGTCCACTTCGCTGTCCGCCTTGGAAACGCCTATACGGGAGCAGAAATCTCTGATAGCTTCGGGCGTGTAACCCCTCTCCCTGATGCCCGAAAGCGTGGACAATCTCGGATCGTCCCAACCCCACACGATTTTTTCGTCTACCAAACGCTTGATAAAACGCTTGCTCATAACCGTGTGCGTGAGGTTGAGCCTTGCAAACTCTATTTGGCGAGGTCTGGGATTAAATCCGCAATTGAGCGTAACCCAGTCGTAAAGCGGACGGTGATTTTCAAACTCGAGCGAGCAGAGCGAATGCGTAATGCCCTCGATTGCGTCCTCGATGGGGTGCGCAAAGTCGTACATCGGGTAAATCACCCATTTGTCGCCCGTATGCGGATGCGTTGCGTGGCAGATACGATAGATGACGGGGTCGCGCATATTGATGTTGGGCGACGCCATATCGATTTTCGCACGCAAAACTTTTTCGCCGTCGGCAAATTCGCCGTTTCTCATACGCTCGAACAAATCTAGATTTTCCTCAACGCTTCTGTTTCTGTACGGGCTTTCCGTGCCGGGAGTATTGAAGTTGCCTCTCGTTGCGCTTATCTCTTCCGCGCTCAAATCGCAAACGTACGCCTTGCCCTCTTTGATGAGTTTTACGGCGCATTCGTACATTTTTTCGAAATAATCGCTTGCGTTGTGAAGTTCGTCCCAATCAAAACCGAGCCACTTGATGTCGGCTTTGATACTTTCCATATATTCGACGTCCTCTTTTGCGGGGTTGGTATCGTCAAAACGCAAGTTGCATGCGCCGTGATACTTCTCTTTCATGCCGAAATTGATGCAAAGAGCCTTTGCGTGCCCGATATGCAAATATCCGTTGGGTTCAGGCGGAAAACGGGTGATAATCTTGTTCACCTTTCCGCTTGCAAGGTCTTCGTCGATAAATTCTTCAATAAAGTTTCTTGAATTGTCTTCCATTTAGGTTTAGCCTTTGCGCCTCGTCGCGCAGACACGCACGCACATTGCGCGTAAATAAAATTATTATACTTAATGATAAGACCAAAACGATTTTATGTCAATAATGTAAAGCGCAAATGCGCATACAAATTTTTGAAAATTTTGAATATTTTTATCAGTAAACCACTTTGATAAGGTGCAATCCCTTTGCAGAGAGCGTTTTGCCGGCTTTTTTGCGGTCGCCTTTTTCGAGAATGTCCCTCACGTCGTCCACGGTGAGTTTGCCTATTCCGACGTATAGCAAAGTACCTGCGATTATGCGCACCATATTGTACAAAAATCCGTTGCCCGTAACGTAAACGCAAATCTCGCTGTCATATATATAATCGGGATTCGAGCCGTTTAGATGTGCGGTTTTCGCATCGTCGGATATAACCGACGCATAGGAAAGTTCATGCGTTTGAATGTCAATGGAATACACGGTGCGCACCGTGTTTTTCACCACGCTGCCACTTGCTTCGAAACACTTGAAATCGTGCGTTCCTTCTATGATTTTCGCAGCCTCCTGCATGGCTTTGAGATTGAGCGGCACAACGATGTGCTCGTGCGTCGCTTCCATCATGGGCAGACGATGTTTGGAAAGATACATCTTGTAACAATACGTCTTGCGCTTTGCGTTGAATCTTGCGTTGAAATCGTCGTCTGCGACTTCGCAATAGAGCATGCTCACGTCGTCGGGCAATTCCGTATTGACGGCAAACGGTATTTTGTCGGTTGGTATGGACGTTTCTGCGTCAAAATGCACAACCTGCCCCTCTGCGTGTACTCCTGCGTCCGTACGTCCGCTTGCGGTTGCGCTTGTGGGCGTGCCGAAAGTTTTTGAAAGAGCCTTTTCAAGAACTTCTTGTACGGAAAGACCGTTGAGTTGGCGCTGCCACCCCACGTACCTTGTTCCGCAATATGAAATAATCGCGCGGTATCTCATACAAGCCCTCCGAAAATCATTTGGTCGATGTTTATCCCCACCGTCGGGAAATAGTATCTTTCAAGCAAAATCACCACGAAGTAAGCAATCATAAACATCATCGCAATAGCGTCGCCGACGCCAAATTTCGCCTTCTTCATTTTGGTGCGATTCTCCGTTGCGTTGTAGCATCTTGCGTCCATTGCGAAAGCCAGTTCGTCCGCGCGTCTGAACGAGTTGACGAAAAGCGGAATAAGCACGGGTAACATCGCCTTTGCCCTTGCGAAAAGTCCGCCCGTATCGAAACTTGCGCCCCTTGCCTTTTGTGCGGAAATTATCTTGTTGGTTTCCTCAAAAAGCGTGGGAATAAAGCGCAGCGCAATGCTCATAATCATCGCTATATCTCTGACCGGAACTTTGATGAGTTTGAGCGGCGACATAAGGCTTTCCACGCCGTCGGCAAGCGCGACGGGCGTTGTCGTGAGCGAAAGCAAAGACGCGCCCGTAATCAACAAAACGAGCCTTAAAACCATCTTTATGGTGGTATGAACCCCGTCTTTGGTGATTGTAAAGATTTTCCACGTCCACAAAACTTCGCCTTTTTTGATAAGGAACAAGTTGAGCACGGCAGTAAACAAAATGATAAACATCACGCCTTTTACGCTCTTCAAAACGGACATCATAGGCAATTTTGCAAGCAGTACTATGCCTATCAAAACGACCGCCGTCAGCATAAAACCGAAGTATGATTTGACAAAGAAAATCGCAATGACGAAAAGCAGAGTGATAAGCATTTTCACTCTTGCGTCAAGGCGGTGAATAAGCGAATCCGCAGGGTAATACTGACCGAATGCAACGTCCTTAAACATCGGCTTTTACCCCCTCGTTTTCTCTTATTTTCGAGAGCGCGTCGGCAAGCTCGTCAAGGCTTATTATGTCTTTTGGAAGGTCAAATCCCCTTGCTATAAACTCGTCGGAAAGTGCGGTTGCAAAAGGCACGTCAAGCCCTATTTCTTCAATGTGTTTTCTGTCCGAAAACACCTCTTTGGGCGTGCCGTCGGCTACGATTTTTCCGTCTTTGAGCGCAACTATTCTATCCGCCATAACGGCGATATCGTCCATGTTGTGCGACACCAAAATTATGGTCGGAGATACTTCTTTTTGGAGTTTTTTTACAAGCGCAAGGATTTCCTCTCTTCCTGCTGGGTCAAGTCCTGCAACCGGTTCGTCAAGCACGAGAATTTCGGGTTGCATTGCGATAACGCCTGCAATTGCCGCCCTTCTCTTTTCGCCGCCGCTGAGGTCAAAAGGACTGCGAGATGCAAATTGGTCATAGTCGAGCCCGACTACGTCCATAGCTTTGCGCACTCTTGCGTCTATCTCCTCTTTGGACAATTTCATGTTCTTTGGTCCGAACGCAATATCCTTTTCCACCGTATCGGCAAAAAGTTGATATTCGGGATATTGGAACACCATACCCACCTTAAAACGCAAGTTTTTGAGCGTCTTTTTGTCCGTTGCGGACATGCCTTTTACAACAACGCTCGACCTCTTTTTGTCCTGCACTTTGATAAGACCGTTAAGATGTTGAATGAGCGTGGATTTGCCGCTGCCCGTCGCGCCGACGATGCCCACGAAACTGCCTTCTTCTATGCAAAGATTGACGTCGTCGAGCGCTTTTTTCTCGTACGGCGTCTTGCGTGAGTAAATATACGTCAAATGCTTTATCTCAATTGCCGACATACTTCCTCCACGAGTTTGTCCTTGTTCACAATGGGCGCGTCAAAGACAAAACCTTTGCTTTTAAGTTTTTCGGACAATTGCGAAACGGGCGGCAGAGTAAGTCCGCAAGCTTCCAAAAGTCCCGACGAAAACACTTCTTCCGGCGTGCCGTCAACGGCGATTCTGCCCTTGCGCAACACGATAATCCTATCCGCGAGCACCGCCTCTTCCATGTTGTGAGTGATGTTTATCACGGTGATGCCCTGCTTGTTGAGAGCGGTGGCGATATCCATAATCTCTTTGCGCCCGTTGGGGTCGAGCATTGAGGTGGATTCGTCCAAAATGAGGATATCCGGGCGCATGGCAAGCACTCCTGCGATTGCCACCCTTTGCTTTTGACCTCCGCTGAGTTTGGATACGGAGCGATTGCGATATTCGCTCATTCCCACAGCCTCGAGAGCATAATTCACTCTTTCCACGATTTCTTCGCGCGGCAAACCGATATTTTCGGGTCCGAACGCCACGTCGTCCTCGATAATGGTTGCAACAGTCTGGTTGTCGGGATTTTGGAAAACCATACCGGCTTTTTTGCGGATTTCAAACGTGTTTTTTTCGTCTGCCGTGGAAAGCCCGTCGATAAGCACTTCGCCGCTCGAGGGTATAAAAAGACCGTTGAGAAGTTTTGCAAGCGTGGATTTGCCGCTGCCGTTCATACCGACAAGCGCGACAAATTGGCCTTTCTCAACGGAAAAAGACAGGTTTTTGAGGGCTTTTAGACTGCGGCCCTCCCCTAATGAGTAACTATAACTTACTCCTTTGAGGACAATTTGCGACATACCGCGATTATAACACAGAGTATTTGGATTTGCAATCTTATAACGTTTATTGTGGATATTATGAAAAAGTTTGTCGTTTCCTTTTAATAAAGTGCATTATAACTCCTTTAATGCAACTTGCCCCCTTCCTCACGGTGTTTCCCCTAAGTAAATAAACAACTACTTAAATGCAACATCACCCTTTCCCTTCGGGCTTTCCCCTATTGCTCAAATATAGGTCATTTTTCTACTTACACAAACATTGTTCGCAAGAGGGGAACTCGGCACTCACATAGATAGGTATCGTGCTCTCATTATGTCACCGTCCTTTGTGTGATTGCTACGCAACAACACATCACAGTCGGACGGTACTTATCGTCAAGTTCGGCGCTCAAAGGCTCGTCGCCTTGCGACTCGAACTCCGAATAGGCACATTCCGTTAATAGGTGCACTTTGAATAAGCAAATTGCGTGTATAAGTAGTCTTCGATTGAGTGTTCGTTAATTAGTCCGCTCTATAAGTTCGCGGACGGCGGTTTCTATTCCGTTTTCAAACAGACACATATCGTCAATAAGTGCGCTCCGAATAAGTTTTCGTTTGGGCGCGGGCAAAGCCCACCCGCAATTATTAATTATTAACTATTAATTATTAATTCCTAAAAAACATTGACTTAAAATTTTTATCAATATATAATATCTAATGATTATGCGCATCGCGCGCATACGCAAAAATATTACTCGAAGATACTTTATTGGAGGAATTCCCGATATGAAAAAAATGACCATTGACGGTAACACCGCTGCGGCGCATATTGCTTATGCTTTTTCCGACGTTGCGGCTATTTACCCTATCACTCCGTCATCCCCGATGGCAGAGAACTGTGACGACTGGGCAGGTCAAGGAAGAAAGAACATTTTTGGCAACGTTCTCAAAATCGCCGAGATGCAATCCGAGGCAGGCGCGGCAGGCGCAGTACACGGCTCTTTGGCAGCAGGCGCATTGACAAGCACGTTTACGGCGAGCCAAGGTTTGCTCCTTATGATTCCGAACATGTACAAGATCGCAGGCGAGTTGCTTCCTTGCGTATTCAACGTCTCCGCACGTAGCGTTGCAGGACACGCTCTCAACATTTTCGGCGACCACTCCGACGTTATGGCATGCCGTCAAACAGGCTTTGCGATGCTCGCGTCCAACAGCGTACAAGAAGTTATGGATTTGACATTGGTATCCTATCTTTCCACAATCGAATCCAGCGTTCCTTTCCTCAACTTCTTCGACGGTTTCCGCACATCTCACGAAGTTGACAAAATCGACGTTATCGACTATGACGAGATCAAAGACCTCGTAAACTTCAAGAAGGTTGACGAATTCCGCGCACGCGCACTCAACCCCGAACATCCGCATCAACAAGGCACTGCTCAAAACCCCGATATCTACTTCCAAAACAGAGAAGCAAGCAACAAATACTATGACGCAGTTCCCGCAATCGTACAAGCGGAAATGGACAAAGTCAGCAAGCTCACGGGCAGAAAATACAACCTCGTCGACTACTATGGCGCAAAAGACGCAGACCGCGTTATCGTCATTATGGGCTCCGGCGCAGAGGCTGTTGAAGAAACAGTTGACTACCTCAACGCAAGAGGACAAAAAGTCGGTCTTCTCAAAGTCAGACTTTATCGTCCGTTCCCGATGGACGCATTCGTCGCGGCTCTTCCCGAAACTGTCAAGACAATCACCGTTATGGACAGAACCAAAGAACCCGGCGCACAAGGCGAACCTCTCTACCTCGACGTCGTATCCGCTCTCAACGAGAAAGGCGTCAAGAAAGAAGTTCTTTGCGGACGTTACGGCCTCGGCAGCAAGGAGTTCAATCCGTCCATGGTCAACGCAATCTATGAGAATATGAACGGCGAAAAGAAAGATCGTTTCACGGTCGGTATCAACGACGACGTTACGTTCCACTCTCTCGCAGTTACCGAAAAGATTGACGCGTCCGACGCAAGCGCGATTTCCTGCAAGTTCTACGGTCTTGGCTCTGACGGCACCGTCGGCGCAAACAAGAACTCCATCAAGATCATCGGCGACCACACCGACAAATACGCTCAAGCATACTTTGCATACGACTCCAAGAAATCCGGCGGTATCACCATTTCTCACCTCCGTTTCAGCGACAAGCCCATTCGCAGCACCTACCTCATCGACCAAGCGGACTTCGTGGCATGCCACAACGAGTCTTACGTGCTCCGTTACGATATGCTCTCCGACCTCAAAGAAGGCGGCACGTTCCTCCTCAACTCTCAATGGGAACCCGAAGAGATGGACGCAAAACTTCCTGCTTCCATGAAGAACATGATTGCCAAAAAACACATCAAGTTCTACACTCTCGACGGTCTTAAAGTCATCCAAGAGATCGGCACCAAGAAGGGCGTAAACACCGTTATGCAAGCGGCATTCTTCAAACTCGCAAACGTCATTCCTTACGAGGACGCAGAGCGTTATATGAAGGAAATGATCAAGAAGTCCTACGGCAAGAAAGGCGACGCGGTTGTCGCAATGAACAACGCTTGCGTGGACAATGCAATCGCACACCTCAAAGAAGTCAAATATCCGCAAAGTTGGGAGACCACAACCAACGGCGCAGCTCCGCTCGATGTACCCAACGACGAATATTTCAAGAACTTCATCGCACCGATCACCGCACAAGAAGGCGACAAACTCCCCGTTTCCGCATTCAATCCCAACGGCTTTGTACCCACTGGCACGACCAAGTTTGAAAAACGCGGTATTGCAGTTTCCGTTCCTATGTGGGACAAAGACAAATGCATCCAATGCAACCGCTGCGCTCTCGTTTGCCCGCACGCGACAATCCGTCCGACGCTCGCAACCGCAGAAGAACTTGCAAACAAACCCGAAACGTTTGAAACCAAACCGGCTATCGGCGTAAAGGGCTATGAATTCCGTATGCAAGTAAGTCCGTATGACTGCACGGGTTGCTCCAACTGCGTTGCCGTCTGCCCCGCAAAAGAAAAAGCGCTCACAATGGTTCCGCTTGACGAGGCTATCGCAAAAGAGGCTGAGAACTGGGAATATGCTGCAGACCTCAAAGAAACTTCTGCAGAGCTCAAGTCCGTCAACGTCAAGAACAGCCAATTCAAGAAACCGCTCTTCGAGTTCTCCGGCGCATGCGCAGGCTGCGGCGAAACTCCGTACGTCAAACTTATGACGCAACTCTTCGGCGACAGAATGCTCATCGCAAACGCAACCGGTTGCTCCTCCATCTACGGCGGCAGCGCACCGACTTGCCCCTACACCAAGAACGACAAAGGTCGCGGTCCTGCTTGGGCAAACTCTTTGTTCGAGGACAACGCAGAGTTCGGTTACGGCATGCACCTTGCATACGACACACGTCGCAACGTTCTTGCCAACACGATGACCAACCTCATCAACCTCGGCACCGTTTCCGAAGATATGAAGAGCGCTCTCAACGCATGGCTTGAAAACAAAGAGGACGCGGCAAAGAGCGAAGAGGCTGCAAACGCAATCCTCGCACTTCTCCCCGAAGAAAAGAAGAACGCAAACGGCTTGAGCCTCGAACTGTTGCAAAACATCGAAGCAAGAGAAGATTGCCTCATCAAGAAATCCGTTTGGATTGTCGGCGGCGACGGCTGGGCATACGATATCGGTTACAACGGCGTTGACCACGTTCTCGCAAGCGGCGAAGACGTCAACATCCTCGTTCTCGACACCGAAGTATATTCCAACACGGGCGGACAAGCTTCCAAGTCCACTCCGACCGGCGCAATCGCAAAATTCGCCGCAACGGGCAAACGCACCAAGAAGAAAGACCTTGCGCTTCTCGCAATGGACTACGGCTATGTGTACGTAGCACAAGTTTCTATGGGTGCGGATATGAACCAAGTTGTCAAAGCATTCGCAGAGGCTGAGGCATATCACGGACCGTCCATCATCATCGCTTACGCACCGTGCATCAACCACGGCATCAAAGGCGGTATGGACAATTCGCAAATGGAAATGAAGAAAGCGGTTGACTGCGGTTATTGGCAACTCTTCCGTTACAACCCGACGTTGGTTGGCACGGACAAAGCGCCGCTCGCAATCGACAGCAAAGAGCCGACAGACGATTATCAAGCGTTCCTTATGAACGAAACGAGATATGCGTCCTTGGCAAAGATGAATCCGGACGCGGCAAAAGTTTTGTTCGCAAAGAACGAAGAGGACGCCGCAAAGAAACGCGCATTCTACCTCAAGAAAGCAGCGTCCTACACGGAAGAATAATTCCGCACAGCGTATCAAAAACCCCTCGGATTTCCGAGGGGTTTTTAATATATTTTGTATTGCTTTTTATAATATCGTCAAATATTAACCCAAAGCGCAGGCACAATTCCGAAATCAGAATAGAACACCTTATACATATCTTTCAACGTGCCGTCCTGACACACGTATGCGGATTGATAACTCTTATACGCGTCGGGCGAGCGCAAGCGCCAGTAACAATACCCGTCCCCTGACTTGCAAAACATCCTTGACTCTTTGCATACTCGCTCACATTGAGCGTCAACGCCGCTTTTCCGCTCTCGTATTTGCCGTTTCCCACCGCTTTTGCGGAATACGCTGCAATTTCCGCATAACTGAGCAAAAACATTTTGTCGTCAGTATTCGTACACGCATACGGATTTTCCGTATATCCGGTGCTTTGCGCGCTGTTGTCTATGAGCGTCGTCAAAACACGCTCCTTTTGCAAAAGGCTGAACGCCGTATTGTAAAAATTGTCGTTAAGCCAACCCCTTATTGTGCTTTTTGCATAATTGTTGCTATATTCTCCGTCGTTGTAATCAAACGATTGCGCATCAAGAGCGATATCGCAAAACAACATCGCCTGTCCGTCCTTTTCCTCGGCCACACGCCACTTTATCGGCTCGTACAAAAACCAATACGTTATCATAGGGAAATATCCGTTATTGTCTTGATACGATTTTTCTTTAGAGCCTGCGGAACGGGGATCGTTTGACCTGTAATCGACAAAATACACGCCTCTGTACTTTTCTCCGTCATATTCTACGTCTATAAACCACATGCTATCGGGATCTGCCGCCCTGTTATAGCCGTACGACGTCCAACCTCTGCTATCGTTTCTCAAGGGTATTGACGCAATGTCGTTAAGAGCCTTCAAGAGAGCGACGTCCTCCACTTTCGATTGCGGATACGTGCCGAAATATACAACGTCGTCTTCTTTGCGGAAAGTATCGATCTCAACCCATTTTGCATAGAGCGTAATATTTTCGCTGACAGTATCCGTATCGAAATTCCAAGCGTGCGAATAGTCTTCCTTCCACCATCCGTCAAATTTATATCCTCGCTTTGTCGGCATGGCAGGCAAACTTGCGGTCTTACCGTCCTCGATTTCCTGACTTGACAACAGCGTACCGCCTTTACTATCGAACGTTACAGTAAACTTATCAATCGGCGCAGGCGGCTGGATTTCAATCCATTTTGCATACAACGTAATATCTTGCTCTATCGGCTGCTCTTTATCAAACAAAATAGTGCAATCGCTGTCCACATACCACCCTGCAAATTCATATCCCTCTCTTGTCGAGCTCGGCAATTCTTTCATTCTCATGCCCTGTTGGACATAAATGTTTTTAACCGCCGAGCCACCGGTTGCGTCAAATGTTACGACAAAAATTTTTGTCGTCTGTGCATTATCGTCGCCGCCTTGATTTTCACCCTTCTTTTTGCTGACAATCACCAACACCGTCGTAAGTACAATCACAAGCACCAAGACAATAGCAATCGCCAAAATTATCGCTTTCTTTTTATTCACGCTTTTCCCTCCTCACCGCACGTGTTTATCTAATGTTTACATTATATAATGCATTAGTCTACATTGTCAAAGAATTTTTATATTATCATTTGGACATTATATAACGAAAAGGTGAGATAGTTATGGTTAAACTGCGTGTTTTAGACTTGCTCAAAGAAAACAATAAGACAAAATACTGGCTGTATATTCAGCTTGGTATGAGCTATCAAAATTTCAACAAAATGGTCAACAACGAAACAAAATCCATACAATACGAAATCATCGGCACGCTTTGCGATATATTCAAATGCACCCCGAACGATTTGTTCGAAGTGTCGCAAGACAGCGATAATTCAAAATAAAAAATCGATATGCACAATACAACTTATTGTACATATCGACACTTTATAATATCATTTTATATTTATAATCTTTCGATTTTGCCAAATTGAGTGCTGTACGAGGCGAAGGACACGTGCTTTGTGTCAAGCAATTCGTCCATATCGTCGGCGACGTTTTCAAAGCGCGCTTTCATTGTATGCGTAATGACGTAGCCGACGTTTTTGAGCTTGCCTTTTTGCAATCTGCAAAACTCTCTGACGGGCGAGCATACCCCAAACACCCAAATCGGCGAGCAGATAATAACGCTGTCATAACCGCTCAAATCCATGTCCGATATAGGCATACTCCACTTGTGCATTCCGTATCTTCCGCACCACAAAAAGCCCAAATCGCCGTCCGTTTTTTCTGTGGTGGCGATTTGGTATATGTCTGCGCCCTTCTCGTCTGCGATTTGATAGGCAATCTTTTTGGTATATCCCAATCTTGAAAAGTACACAACGGCGCAGGACGGATTTTTGCCTACGTTTTGATATTCGCGCTCGTCAAACTCAAAGTGGTCTTGATTGTATCTTACAAGGCACACGTATCCCGCAATCGCTTGCAAAATGCCGAACACAAACCACAGCGACGACATCACGTTGGGCGGAAAGATCACGAATTGAATTATTATCCACGCCATAAGCGTTATTCCGAATATCATTCCCATGATTATTCCGCTTTTCTTGTTTACAAAAATCAAGCCCGTTGCGACGATATTGGTAATACCGTTGACGATTATAAGCGCTATGCCCGGGAACAAAAAGTCTTGGAAAAGTTTGTCCGCAAGCGGCAAAACCTGAAAGTACGGCAACATTTCCTGCATGCCCATAACGCTACCGTCCGGCTTGATAATCATACACAATCCGCCGGCAAGCGCACCTATGCCTATAAACAATGTCCAAAACAGCACAATGCCCTTTGAAATCTTATATCTCTTGCTCATTTAAGCCTTCTTTGCGCTTTTATGCGCAGTGATAATCGTGTGAGAATTTGCGTTTATCGTGATTTGCACGTCGGCTGTATTCGCATAAAAGTTTTTACCGCGCCTTGAAACTTTGCAATCTTCTTGCAAGACAATTTTTTTGCAATAATCGACAACATTGCTTTCTATCCCGAGATTTTTGCTCACCCGTTTTTCGCTAGAAGCGGTGGTATGAATGCTGTCAAAATTCTTCAAAAGCTGCCCTTTTTCAAATTCGGAGGCAAAAAGCACGTTCTCATCCGTCTGTTCGTGCGTACCCATCCTTGTGACGTAGTCAATGGTTTTGAAATAGCGGAATCCGCACTTTTGTTGCACGCGTTTGCTTTGGGTGTTCCAAACAAAGTGTCCGCACATCAAAAAATCGCAACCTAAATTCTCAAAGCAATATTTTATCACCGCCTTGACCGCTTCGGGCATAATGCCTCTTCCCCAGTATGCTTTTGACAGCACAAAGCCTATCTCTCTGCCTTTGAGATTTGCATATTCGGGAAATTTGCTTTCGTCGTATTTTTCTATCCCCACCGAGCCTATCGCTTTACCGCCAAAATCTATGCAAAAAGTCTTTTTCTCTCCTATAAACAAGTCGAGAATCTGCTTGGATTTTTCTATATTTTCATGCGGCGCCCATCCAGCCATTTGTCCAACGCCATCCTCCGAGCAGTAGCCGAAGAAGTCTTGCAAATCATTCTCCGTCCACTCTCTCAGCAAAAGCCTGTTCGTTTTCAGGACAACGCCTGAAATATCTATATCGCAATTCATATTTCACCTCAATCCTCGTTCTTGTCCTCGTAAAACTTGCCCTCAAAGAAGTTTTGGTTTCCGAGGGGCATTACGGTTAGGCGGAACATAACGCAACCGTCCGGGCACACGATTGTCTTGACATATTTGTCCTCGCCGCCCACTTTGCGCAAATCTCCGCCGCTGCGCACGGCTTCCATAATGGGATAGAGCATAGTCATCGTCTTGCTGCAAATGCCGTAGCCTTGCGCGTTGACGGGGCAACCGTAAGTGCATTCGTATTTATCTCCGATTTGCTCGCCGTTGCGGCAATAATTTTCCGTCTTATCCCCTCTCAAAAATCCGATTGTTTCTATCTCGAATTTGTATTCTTCGTCATACCATTTTTTCATGTCTTATACCTCTCCGTTACAAATTTCGCATATACGTCCTCGGGTATCATCGGGGACTCGATTTCTTTCAATAGCGCGTCGTCTATACGTCCGCCGCTTGCAAATTGCTTGCCTGCCTCTTTGACTTTTTCAAGGCGTGGAGCGGTTACTACGCTTGCCTCGGAGGCATTAAACATAGGGCTTTCAGGCACGCAAATCATTGTGTGATTCGATGGGAACATAAGCTCGAATTGCATCTTTGCAGGTTCGAAGTCCTTCTTGTAGTTGGGAAATCCGCACCCCGATATCATCACGTATTTTAACTTTGAAAAATCCGCTTGTTCCACGTGTTCGTACCTCTCTCCAACTTTTCTCATCGCCATAGACGATAGCGGCAAAGTCCTGTCCATAAACGCTTTGAGGCTTGCAGGCATACCGTAACAATACAGCGGAAAACTCAATATCAATACGTCGCTATCAAGCACCTCTTTAAGCAACTCTTTCATGTCGTCGGCAATTACGCAATCACCGCCATTGTGCATGCAAAGCACCCTTTGCAATATTCTATATGTTTATCGTACAAATCGACAACTTTAACCTCGTTTTGTGAGATTTGCTCCATCCCTTCCAAAAATGCGCGCGTGATATGCATAGTATCGCTTGCGCTCTATTTCGGGCTTGCGTTAAGCACCAAAGTTTTCATAAATTACCCCCTCTCTTTACAAAATTTCGCAATCTCTTTTTCAAGCGTAACATAGATTTGCGAAAGCAAATATCCGTCTGCAATCGCGTGATTGAGGCGCACCGTAAGCGGCAAAGTATATCTTCCGTTTTCCTCACGATACTTGCCCCAGTTGACTATGGGTTGGAAATATAGATGCCCGTCGGGAAGTTCCACATTCATACTATCGTAACTCACCCACGGCAAGTAGGACGCGTCAAACCAATTGAGGTGATTTGCCATATCGAGGCGGTATTCTCTCGTTTGCTTTGCGCGCTCTATATCCTTGACCGCTTCATCGTAAAACTTGTCGTAATCCTCGTAATACGTCGTATATACGGGCGTGCAAGTTTCTGTGTCCTCGTAAAAAACGTATTGCGTAGGATTGATTGCGTCAAAGCATATAAGCTCGTCCGTTTTCCAATCGTAAAACATCTTGTAATCGTCGCGCGAATTGAGCGTTTTGCAAAGCAAGTACAGGAAGTTGACATAAAATTTCGTTCCCGTCTTTTTTGACGTTTCGCGCAAATCGGTTACGTCCACCCTTGCCGTCATAGATATCGAGCATTTACAGTCTTGCGAAAAGTGCCGAAAAACGCCTTTTCTATAATATGTGTTCATATCAATTTTTCTCATATCCGTATCAATCTCCAAACATAACTTTTGCTCTTTCGGGAGAAAGCCCCAAAATCATATTGACGGTTTTTCGCATTTGGTCCGTGCTTTTGTCCACCCAATCCGCGTCCTCGTGCAAAATCACGCTGCCCACGCCGTGCGCCAGAAATACCGCCGTAAGCGGAGTATCCATGCTAGGTTTTGCTCCGTCAGCAATCAACACTTCCAGAATCTGCTCTATATACGGCTCGATGACGGTGAGCGTCTGCTCCCTTATCGCCCAACGCACAGTGCGGTGCATATTGCCCTCATACTTATCTCTGAATTCGCGCACTTTGACCTTCATATATCTGAAAAATCGCATAAGCGCTTGATTCGGATTCTGCTTTGCGCTTTCCACAACCTCGGCAAAATCAGCCTTGTACGGCTCAAAAAAGTTGTCGAGCACGTCCGTAAACAAGTCGTCTTTGGTCTTGTAGTAATAGTAAAACAGCCCAACCTCGCAATCCAGTTCGTCTGTGATATTGCGTATGCACGTGCCGTCAAAGCCTTTTTCAAAAAACAGCCTTGTGCCCACTTCTATCATCTTGTTTTTCGTTCCGCCGTCATACTTCGGTTTTCTTGCCATACTGCCCTCGCAAATTACTGAATTTCGCTCAATTATATCACGCCGAATACCACGTGTCAAATATTACTGAATATTGTATAAAAACAGACGTATTAAAAGCGGCGCGTTTGATCGCGCCGCTTTCATACCGTTGCATTAAGTTTATTTTGTCAAAAACTTGAGTGCGGGAAAGCTGCCTTCTTCTATCGTCCACACATCTTTGAAATCAAAGGCGGTGTTATCCTCAAACCACTTTTCCGAGCGGAATGCGTTTTTGGATTCGGGATCGGTGGCTTTGAGGTTGCCCGTTTTGGTGATTGCAAAATTCTCAACGTCCTCGCCGTCAACGACTGTAACCGAATACAGTTCGCCGTTGAGAGAGAGCGTGTTCTCATTGCCGTACCAGCACTTTGTAACCGTTGAGCTGTTTTCCATACTTCCGAAACCGAAGCCAAGGAAAAGCGCGTTTGCGGAGTTGTTTTTATTCTCGACCGCTTCGTCTTCCAATACGTTGACAACCGCGATATTCATAAGCGTGAAACAAGAGGAAATCGCCTTTTGCGAATTTCTGCCGGCAATGCCTGCGGTATAAAGCTTTACGCTTTTAACCGCCCCGTCGATACGCACGTCAATCTTGCCCGTAGAGTAGCAATAGTTGATTGCGCCCACGCTTGTTGTCGATGTGCCCGTTTGCGATTTGCCGCTGAAGTTGTTGCCCACAACGCCGCCGATTGCCGCAATTGCAGACGATTTGTTGAACGTAACGTACAGATTTGCGTCGACGTAAGAGTTTCTAACATAGCCTTCGTTCTTGCCGACGATGCCCCCGATATTGACGGATTGAGCAAGAGTTCCGCCGACGATTGCAGGGCAACCGCTCGTGCCGAAAGAAGCCTTTATCGCAACTTGATCGACTGCCGCCGCATTGTCCGCAACCGCACCGCCAAAGTATGCCGCGCTTGTTGCTATGACGTTGTTTTGAGAATCTATAACCGCTTGGCATTGCGATATCTGACCGCCGTTTGTGCCTGCGATACCGCCGATTTTGAAGGAGTCGCAACGGATTTCGTCGATAGTTACAAACGATTTGTCGTCCACAACGGTGGATGAGGCTTTGTTTTCGCCAACCAAACCGCCGAGGATAAGCGACGCGCAGTTTGCCGAAACGGTGATTTTGTCGCTTTCGCAGCCAGCCGAACAGCCGCCGATGTATCCTTTGTCTATATCGCTCGAAACGCCTTGGTTGATTGCCGCGACGCCGCCCACAATAGCTCTGTTCAAATCGTTGAGATTGAACGTTGCCGAGTTCACCTTTACGCCGTAAATTCTGCCGCTGTTGACCGTTGCCACAGCGCCCACACGGACGTCGGTTTTGTAGTTTTCGCCGTCTTTGTCGATGGAAAGCGTGATGTTTTCAAACGTAAGATTTTCGATAGTTCCGCCAACGTATCCGAACATGGACGCATTGGTGGTATCCGCAAACGTGCCGCCCTTGATTGTTGCGCCGTTTTCGCCGCCTTTGATTGTGCCGACAAACATGTGCGACGCGTCAAAGAGAGGTTTGAAAACGTTTGCGCCAAAGTTTATCGTGCCTGAGAATTGGATGTCCGCGTCGATAATTTCTTCAATAGCCGCCTTTTCGTCATCCGAAAGTTCTTCTTTGCCCGGATGCAAAACGTCGTAAACAGCCTTATATTGCTCGACGGAAGAGATTGCGATTTGTTTTGTCCACTTGGAATAAATCTTTACAATGCCGCCATCGAAATAGCTGCCGAAATCGCCCATCGCATATACGCGAGTGCCCGTTTGCTCGTCGCTTTCATATTTTACGTCGTTTTTGACAACTTCATCATCCGAATTGACGGTCTGATAATACCATTTGCCGAATTTGTAGCCTTCGATATTCTCGGGCGTGAATTTATCGCTTTCGGCAATCTTGTCGATTGAGCGCATATCCGTCTTTTCACAGAGCACGCCGCCGTCTTTTGCAAGATATTGCAACGTAACTTTCGGAAGCGTGGAGCGGAACATCGGATAAAGCGTCAACACGTCGTTTGCATTGTACGTGAGCGTGTATTTTTCCAAAGAAGCGACGTTGGTGTCCTTGGCGTTTGCAAGCGCGGTAAAGCGTACGGGCTTGTTGTCCTTGTCAAGGTAAAACCAGAAGCAGAACGTATCGCCCTCTGCCTCGGGGCAATCGAGATTGACCTTGTCGTTGTAGACAGACTTGACCTTCGCGTCTGCGCCGATTGTCATATCTTTGCCCGTCAAATTTTTATATTCGTCTTTGTTGACTGTTACAGTGCCGTCCTCGTTGTAGGTGTAAGTTGCGCCGAGAACGTAATTGTGATTGAATTCGTTTGGAGAATAGTAAGCCGAAATAGTGGTGTTTTTGTTGATTGTCTGCGTGTTGAAATCAAACTCTTTCTTGCCGTCCTCCGTCCAGTATTTAAAAGTGTATCCCGTCTTGGTTGGGATAATCTTTTCGCCTTTTGAGTTGGTCGGCGCTTTGATTTTGGAACCTGCCACAACGCCCGTCAATACGTTGTTTTCAAAAGTGTAGTTGCTCAACGTGTTGAAAGTTACGGTGTATTTTGCAACTTCGTATTGGTTGTTGCCGCCGTTATTATTTCCGTCGTCGTTTCTGTCCGTTCTGTTGCAAGCAACGCACACCGAACAAAGAAGAACGACGAGCAAAATCGCGCAAGTGAGAGTGAGAATTTTCTTCATATAAGTTCTCCGAGCGAAGGCGCGATAATATGCGCGCCCGCGCTATTATGATTAGTATGAATAGATAGGTAAATTATATTATACATATAAAGCGCGCCTTTTTCAACAAGTTTTTGCCATAGCGGCGTTTTTAACCCGGTTTTAATGCGCGCTTAAAAGTTTTTATGCAAATTTTTCAAAATACGCTTTGGCTATCTCGTCGGCGTCTGAGTCTTGCCCGAGCGACAATAGCGATATAAGTTCTCCCTTTACGGAAGCGTCGTTTACGAGGCACGAAACATCGACGTCGTCGCCGTTTCGAACGCTGTTGCGAACGCTCAAAACAAGCGCGGAGGCAAGTTTGGAAGACGCGCTATTTACATCTCCGATTACGCAAACTTGCACTTTATCGCCGTTTTTGACTTGATAAACTTCTGTTATTGCGTTTTTGACATCTTCGCCTTGTTTGCCGACATTGCTGAAAGGCGTGTCTTCGCCGTTGCGTTCCAGTATGCAAACGGTTACCGTTTCGTCGCTTATGACAAAGCCGTAAACTATAATTTCGCCGCCGCGTTCTACGCTCAATCTTACGTAACTTTGAGTGTGCGCCGGCTTGTTGTCTTGCATAAGCGCAAGAGCGGAAAATGCAAGCGCGCACACTAAAAGGAGCGCAAGCGCTATCCACAAAAGACGTATCGCCGTGGTTTTGTCAAACGCATGCAACGGCTCCTCGCCTGTCAGAAGTCTGTTTATCGGAGCTTGCTTTGCTCGGGAAAAGACGTCGGGCACAGACTTTTCTTCGTGTTCGTTTTTAAGATTGTTTTTGATATCTTTAATTTTCATCTTCCCCCTCCTTTTGCAATTCTTTCTTTATTTTGGCAAGCGCGTTGTTGTATGACCACAGCACGGTTCCGAGCGGTTTCTCAAGCGTTTCGGCAATCTCTCTGTGCTTAAATCCCGATATGACGTGCAATGTTACAATCTGTCTTTCCTCGTCGTTTAGCACCTTGTTCATCACTCTCGTTACGGGCGAATCGTTCTCTTCCATATCGTACGTTCCGAATCGTCCGTCGTCGTTTGTCGTGTCGGTAACGCTTTCGCGTTTGCGACGATTGATTTCGTTGATGGTTACGTTCTTTGCGATTGTGTATAGCCAGGCGTATGCGTTGGAGCCCGCACGATATTGAGATATGGTCGTTCTTAGCCTTATATATGCCGTCTGCATCATGTCCTCGGCAAGGTGGTAATCTCGAGTCATGGACAATAGGAACGCGAAAAGCCCGCGCTTGGTATCGTTGTAGATATTTTCAAACGCGGTTTCGTCGCCTTGCTGCAATCTGAGCATTTCTCTGTCCAACTCTTGCTTGGTCATATTTATATTTTACCACACAAGTCAAGATATCTCAACTTTCTTTGTACATTGCGGCAAGGATTGCGTTTTATCGTGCATTTGCTCGATATCCTGCGCCGACTTTGCAAAAATTATCGATATTTGGATATTCTTTTGATTATCTTAATGTTGATTTTATTGTGTTTTTATGTTTTGGGTATATTATCTATATATAAAATCGAGGAAAGAATATGCGTAGCTACAAAAAAACGATAATCTTGTTGGCTTTGTGCCTTGCAATCACACTGCTTTGCGCGGTGTGCATGATTGCGTGCAATTCTATTCCTCAAAACACGATTTCCTTCACCCCGAAAGCGACGTCATACGTCAGTGTTGACGTCAACCCGTCCATAGAACTCATCCTAGACCAAAACGACGAGGTTATGAGCGCAACGGGCGCGAACGAGGACGCAAGAGTGCTGCTGTTCAGAGAGGACGGCATCGTGGGCGCAAAGGTGAACGTCGCAATAGAAAACATTGCGTCGCTTGCCGTCGAATACGGATACCTCAAAGAGGAAAACTCGACTGTTGACGTGTGCGTGGCATCATCGTCGGACAATAAGCAGAACGCGCTTTTCAAATCGGTATCTGACGCTTTCAAAAAAGGCGTACAGGCGCAAAACAACGCTTTGAGCGTGTCGATTGAAAACGAAATCGGTTTGTCGCTTGGCGCAGAACTTGCAAAACTCAAATCTCAATACTCCTCAAACAAGAGTATTCAGGATTTGTCCGTCGGCGAGTTCAAACTTATCAAGCGCGCGGCAGAAGTAAATCCGTCTTTGTCATATGCGGATTTGGCAGGCAAAAACACGGAAGAATTGATTTTGCTGTCTTCTATTTTGCAAAACGCTGCGGACGCAACGTACGGCGACGGGTACAAAAAGCAGGTGGACAAGGCAAAACTTGTGTATAACAACACGGTGCAAACGCTGGAAGGCACTCTCTACGTAAAACATTTTGCAACCGACGCCCTCGCCGCATATCGCACAAACTTAAGCGACGCAATGGCAAATCTTGAAAAGGCCTCGAGCGCAATCAAATACACAGCCGCAAACGCATACTTGCTTTCTCTCACCTACTATCAGACGAGTTTTGCACGCTTTTTGGCAAACCCGACGTATACGGTATCGCAATCCGAAATATCCGAAATTGCCGATTGCTTGGGCGTATCGACCGACGAATTTAAAAAGGCTGTCGACGCAACTCCCACAAAAAACAGCGTGAAGATATCCAAAGACAACCTTGCGTTCTACGTCGATAAACTCTATCGCAACGCAAGCGAGCAACAAAAAGCGGAGATTGCAAACGCATATGAAAGCATTTGCGTCAAATATCTTGCGAATGCGGACAAGGACGATGAGGATTTGCAATTCTCAACAGACGACGTTGACAAACGAATACTCTCAATCAAAGCAACCATTGCGTCGCCGCAAATGACGCTTATGCTCAATCTTGCAGACTTTGACATCGATGAAATTCTTTCTCAATGCAAGCCTCAAAACGTGGATTACGACGATTATTCAAGCATAGAGAAGACAATCGCCGCTCTCAAAAATTCAGCGCAATCCGCAAAAGACGAGATGGCTCTCACCGAAGAGGACGAGGCGCAGATTAAAGAGGATTTTGCGTCCGTGCAATCAACCCTCGACGACGCGCTTCAAATCTTCAACAAGGCAAAAGAAAAAGCCGCAAACGACGCGATAGAGTACATTCTCTCAATAAAACAAAGCCGCAAAGACGGCAAATAATCGGAATCACTTTTGTCGGGCATTGCCCGAAACCTTTATCCCCCTATGTGAAAAAGCGTGCATCAAATGCACGCTTTTTCCTTGTCTTTGTCATTTCAACGCTCTGAAATAAACAATTTTATCTCCCTCTTTTGTCGGCGTTTCAAGCGTCGGATTTTGCGCTCTTACGTCGTCGGGCATCGCGGAAAGCGCCTTGCATATATCCAGCATTTCCTCGCCCTCGGACGCCACGTAGACAGACAATGCGGACGTGTTGGTAACTCTTGCATCCCCCACCGTAACCGCCGCGATATAGTCCGCTTGCAATTGTGAATATCCGCAGGCTTTGACCGCTATATCCATAACGATGTCGAATTCCCTTTCCCTTACGATACTTGCGTCTATTCTTTGCACGTCGCAATGAACTCTGACTTCCTTGGAGAACGGGATCTCGCTCCCTACCGCCACCGCAAACGGGATCTCCGCACGCACGGCGTTGTAGCCGTTTTCGTCGGTGTAAATAATGTCGGTGTTGACAACGCCCTCAACGACAAGACGGTTGTCCTCCGTAACGTACGAACGAGTGGTATAACACCTTGCATACGGCATTGCGCACACTTGAAGCGCAGCGGGCTTGTTGTCGCCCAGCATTGCCGTTCCGCTCACGCCTTGAACGAAGTATCCGCAACCGTCAAAGCATTGATAATTTGCACTTTTGCGCTCAATTTCCGTTTCGTTTGAGAGCATAAACAAGTCGCTTACAATCTCGGTTTTGGAGCATCTGAATGCGCTGACCTTAATCTGGACTTCGCCTTCTACTCTTATAACGTTGTCGTCAGTTACGCCTTGAAGCACGACTTTTGCGCTCTTGATACAAGCCTCGACTTTGATTGCGTCCGATTGCATAACGCCGTCAAGGCTGAATTCGTCCTCGATGGGAATATTGAAAGCGCGCTGCTTAATCTCGCCGCTTTCGACGTAAGTTACGTTGGCGACTACTTGAAATTTGGTTTTTGCGCCGCCGTCGTTTGCGACGGATTGCTTTGCGATACATGTTGTATTTAGTCCGAGAACCGCGCTTATTTCGCCGCCTACGTCAGCCTCGTCGTCAAATGGTACGGACGACGTTTTGGTGGCGATAAATGACGGCACGTAAATCTCTTTGGTCGTCGTATAGCAGTTCTCGCATGAGGTGAGCATCTCTATTTCGTCGCGCTTAATTGCGCCCGCCCTTATGTCGAGAACGGCTGTCAGGCTCAACCTGTCCGTTGCGCCCACGTCCGCCTCGGTAACGTATATGTCGCAGCAGGCGTTGTCGCCCTCTGCAAATTCGCCGTCAATTCGCACTTCGAAATCGGCGTTGTAATCCACGCCTCTCGCCACGCCCTCTTTGTCGAGGTAGATAAGTCGGAAATTGGTTCGTCCGCTCACTTGCGCGTATCCGTCGTGCGCCTCTACTGTCGTGCTTTTTGCGTCAACCGCAAGCGACAACACTTTTGCGACGTTGCTCATATCAACGTCCTGCGGCGAAAACTCAACCACTCTCTCTACGGACGGCGCGGTGTAAAACTTGCTTGCACTTATTTTCTCAAAATTGAACATATACTCCTCCGTTTCACAAAAACATATTCCGAAAAGTCTTGCGATATGACGAATAAATTTCAAATTATCGGCAAAAATCATTGTATGAGAGAAATCGGACAATCAATCACCGGCGCAAAAGAAAGAGTGCAAAAACTCGTGGGCATACCCGTGCTTATGAAAATCAATACCGGAAGAGGAAAATCCACTCTTCTCAAAGGCGAGGTTACGGCGGTGTTCCCTGCCGTGTTCACGGTCAAATCCGACGACGGACAAAATCGCACCTTTTCATACTGCGACGTGCATACCAAAAACGTGCTGTTTCTCCCGCGCAAGGACTGAAAACGGTATTTTGAATATATTATGCGTATAAATAACGATATTTGCGTATAAGAAAAGGCGTTTCGGCAATAATCGTAATATATGGAAAACGCCGAAATCGACGCAAAAACAGTCGATTTCGAAAGCACCCCAAAAGACGAAAACCATTGGCTTTCGCTCCTCATAATACTTCCCCTTATCAAGCAAAAGACCGTCGCTTTGGACGGTCTTTTGCTTATATAATTATTCGTGCTATTTGGTTGTTTTAGATATTAACCATAATTGCGGTTGCCTATTGTCGATATTGCTTTTACTCTTCCGTATCGTTCTTGGGCTCGTCGATAAGCATCGGCTTTCTCTTCTTTGCCACAATCACGATGACGGTGATTATTGCCGCAAGCGCAATCGTAAGACCTACGATGAGCATTGACAAATCAAGCGGACGAAGTATAAACGGCTTGACGATGGCGGTGAATTTGTATTGGAAATCCACAATTGAATTGTCGCCGAAACGTGCCGTAATATAATACGTGCCTGCTTTCTCGGGGGTGAAATCGAACGTCGCGCCGGATGCAACGTATTCGCCGTTGACGTACCACTTGGTTTCGGTGTTCGGATCGAGATATTTTACGCCCGTGAGCGCAAATGTCGTTGTTTCGGTTGTGTAAAGCGTTGCGCTCGAGGGTGCCTTCGATACGTCCTCTCCTGCTCTGTTTGCAAGCGTAACACGCACTTCGCCAACGTAATATTTTCCGTATTCTACGTGGATTTGTTGAGACGTTTCAAGCTTGTAATATGGCAACTTTGCCTTGACTATATAATCGCCGCCGCCCTGCGCCACAAACGTCGTGCTCTTGCCTCTGCCGAGAGAGTGCTCTTCAAGCACGGCGGTATCGTCTGCGTCTTTTATCTTTTGCACAACCCATTCGACGCTGTTTTCGATTGCGGGATCAACCGCTCCGAGAGGCGCAATTTGCACGTCGAAATCGACGGGGGCTATTGCGTCCGCGCGCATATAAACCATATCGGTATAATCGCCCTCACCCAACGTGCCGTTGTGAACGAGCGTCATTTCGGTAGGAGTCGAATATCCGAGGTTTACGTCGTCGAGATTTGCGCTTGCGACCGTCAAAAGGTTGAGCGCGGGGAAAGTGTATGCGGAACTCGTGGAAGTCGCGCTTACGCTCACGGTCTTGGGATAATTCATCTTGCAGACAAGTCTTGCAACCGTTCTCGAATCGACTTCTCTCGATTGCACTTTGCAGCGGAGTTTCAAAAGAGCGCTTGCAAAGCTCACGCTTGCCGCCGAAAGACTCGTGCCTGTCGCGTTGCCGTATGCGTTTGCGCCGATATAGCCCTTGGACGTATAGATATCTTGTCCCGGGGCGCAGATGTCCGTCGTATCGTGATAGAAAGACGACGAGTAAAGATTGCCGTCCGTGCCTTGGTTGGCAACGGATATCACGTTTGGCAAAGAAGCGGGATAGAACGCTTGATTTCTGCTGTCGGCACTCGATTGTTTGTTGCCCGCCGCCGCCACGACCACGGAAGTTTCGCTGGCTTTGGATATCGCCAACTCAAAGGCGTTTCTTGCCGATTTGCCGTTGTCGTTGTAGCCTGCCGGCAAAAAGCCGAGGGACATATTGACAACGTCCGCTTTGGCGTTGTTTGTCGCCCACTCCACCGCTTTTGTAAGGCTTGCAAGAGTAAATTTATTGTCGCCTTTGTCCGCTTTTATCGGATAAATTTTGATATAATCTTCAAGTCCGAACTCTTTGATGAGCATTGCTATTGCGCCTGCCACTTCCGAGCCGTGCTTTGTGGAGTTGTCGGATATATCCACACTTCCGTCGGAGTTTACGCCGTTTGTATTGTAACCGAGGATTTCGCCTTTTGCGTTTTTGGCAAGTACGCCGTCAAAAAGCTCGTGCGACGCGTCTATACCCGTATCTATCACCGCGATAACGATAGGTTTGTCTATGCCGCTCAAATTCCAGTTTTCGGCAGCAATAACGGCTTTTGCGCCTTGCACGTCCAAAAAACCGTCCTTGTAATAGGACAAATCGTCTGTGTTTTTTTCTCCCCACGTCGTCGCATACGCAACGGAGGACGCGGGAGTGAGCACAGCCGAAAACACGCTTGCCGTAAGGACAAGCAGCGTTATTATCGCAATTATTCTCTTATTTGCAAGAGTAAGTTTCATTTTATGCCTTTTGGAGCAAGTCAAGCGAGTACGCAAGACGGCGCATTGTTTCGTCTTTTTTGAGCACTACCGCCATTTCGATAGCGCCGCCGGGGGTTACGGGTGCGCCGGTGAGCGCAACGCGCATTGAGAACATAACTTGTCCGCTCTTTACTCCCACTTGTTCGGAATAGGTTTTTATACGCTCTTTGATAGCGTCCGCGTTCCAATCCTCGAAGTCTTTGAGTGCGTCGATTGCGGTCTGAACCGCTACCTTTGCGACGTCCTTGTTGACTTTCATCTTTTGATGCTCGTAAAGCGCAAGATCATATTCGCCAAACTCATTGAGGAATGCAAGTTTTTCAGGGATTTCGCTCAAGATATCAACTCTGGTTTGCATAAGCGAGGCAAGCTCTTTGACGTCGAAATCTTTGCCGTCGATTGCCTTTTCAATCCACGGCTTTGCGACGGTCTCAAACTCCTCGGGGGTCATCGCCTTAAGATATTCGCCGTTGAGCCAACGCATCTTTGCCTCGTCGAAAATGGAACTGCTGTGAGAGATGCCGTCTGTGTCAAACTCCTCTATCATCTCTTGCATGGTCATTTTCTCTTTGTTGTTCTTGGGGCACCAGCCCAAAAGCGCGATATAGTTTACGACTGCCTCGGGAAGATATCCTTTTGCGATAAAGTCCTCAAAGTTGGCGTCGCCGAAACGCTTGGAAAGTTTGCGCGTGGCGTCTTTCATAATGGGCGGAAGGTGCATATACATAGGTCTTTCCCATCCGAACGCGTCGTAAATGAGGTTATATTTGGGAGTGGAACTCAAATACTCCGTGCCTCTGATAACGTGCGTGATACCCATAAGGTGGTCGTCGACGACGTTTGCGAAGTTGTACGTCGGAAGCCCGTCGCTCTTGAGAAGAACACCGTCCTCTATGTCCGCGCTGTCAACGCTTATCTCTCCGAAAACCATATCCGTGTAGCTGGACACAACGCCCTCGGGCACTTTTTGTCTTATTACGTACGGCTCGCCTGCCGCAAGACGTTTTTGCACTTCCTCTTTGGAAAGATTACGGCAATGCTTGTCATAAGTGTGCACGCCGTTGGCGTCTTTGAGGCTTTCAAGCCTTTCTTTGTCGCAGAAACAATAGTACGCACCGCCGAGTTCGACGAGTTTTTCGGCGTACTCTTTGTATATGCCCATACGCTCGGTTTGCACGTAAGGACCGTATCCGCCGTCTTTGTCGGGGCCTTCGTCGTAGGTGATACCCGCGGTTGCAAGCGTGCGATATACCATCTCGACTGCGCCTTCGACCTTTCTTTCTTGGTCGGTGTCCTCTATACGCAAAATAAACTTACCGCCGTTTTTGCGTGCAAACAAAAACGCGTACAATCCCGTGCGGAGATTGCCGATATGCATAAAGCCCGTCGGGGACGGAGCAAATCTCGTTCTAACCGTGTTACTCATAAAAATTTATACCTTCTTTCAAACAGTTCTTTACATTTTTGATTTTGTCGAGCATACCTTGCTCTTCAAACGAATAATAGTTTGCACCGCTAAACACATAGTGGTCAAGAAGCGCAATCCCCATTGCCGAGAGCGTCGTATATAGTTCTTGCGTTACATCCACGTCCTTTTGAGACGGTGAGGGATTTCCGCTGGGGTGATTGTGTGCGACAACCACATTGCACGCTTTGTTTTTGAGTGCGAAATCGACAATGACTCTCACATTGAGTTCCACTGCGTCGGCACTGCCTTTTGCAAGGCATCTTGCGTCTATCAAGCCGTCTCTGGCGTCGAGTGCGATTGCGTATAATTCCTCTTCGCGCAAGCCGTAAAACTTGTTGCCGAGAAACTTGCGTATCTCTCCCCTGCCTTTTAGCGTTTGCTTTTCGCCCTCGCAATCTTGCATATATCTGCGCAAAATCTCGGGCAAACACGCAAAGAAAAGCGACGCGTTTTGCGTCATGCCGGCAATCTCGTTCAATCTCTTTTCGTCGGCGTTGAGAACGCCCGCCAATGAGCCGAATTTGTCAATAAGCGCATGCGCTATCTCGTTTGTGTCTTTTCTGGGCACGAACGCGTACAAAAGATATTCCAATATCTCGTGTTCTTCCAAAGTTGCTACGCCGCTTTTGCGTATGCGTGCACGCATACGTTCGCGGTGTCCTTCGTGTACTTGTTTAGCCATTTTTAGTTTGCAGGGCAATACTTTTGCGTTGCTATCCTCTTTCGTCTTATTCAAACGCTCACAGTTCCGGATATTCCTTAAAGACGGTCTCGTCCAACTTAACGAGGCGTATAAGCACGGTTAGAGCGTCGTTTTCGTCCTTAAACCCATAGGTTTTGCCGATAACCTTCCACGCTCCGTATGCGTGCAAAAAGTCGTACCAAAAATAACACTCGTCTTGAAGTTGGAAAATTTCGAGATAACTGAAAGACTCGTATTTGCTCCAATGTTTAAGCACGTCGATGAGCGCGTTGACCTCTTCGTTGTCGTCGTAACGCGCGTGAATAAATTGAAGCATATACTTCTTGACCTCTTTGGAGAATGTCATAACGCCTTGTTTGGCGTTTTCGATGTCCTTTATGATTGCGGCGATTTCGGGATCGTCGCTGTGTTTTTTGAGGACTTTTTGGCACGGAAATGCAAATGCGTTCGTCATAATGCTTAATATTATAAACTAAACTAGTTTATAAATCAAGACGAATTGCACATTTGCGGTTTTTTCACGCCCTGCGAGGTTTTACGATTGGGCGGCAAACGCACATATTCCGTCCGCAATTACGCTTGCGATTCTAAATTGATACTCGGTTAAAATCAAATTTCTTTCGTCGGCAAAATTGCTCAAAAACCCGCATTCTATAATGACGGACGGATAAGGACTACATTCGAGAAGATACTTTTTCGCACATAGCGGAGCGTATTCCCGTCCGCCGTCCGCAAGATTGATTTTTGCGTTGAGAATTGATTGCAAAACGTTTGCAAGCCTTGCGCCGTCCTCGCTTTTCTTGTTGAAAAACACTTGCGAGCCTCGGCGCGTGGGTGCGGAATAAAAATTTTGATGTATGCTGACCACCGCAAACGGCTTTGCCTCGTTGATAATCTCCCCGCGCTTAAACATATCCGCACGCTTTTTGTTGTTGTTTATCCCCTCAAACTCGTGCATTGCGTCGTTGCGCCGAGTGAACACGACGGTGTATCCGCGCGCTTTTAGAATTTCACCCAAGTAGATTGCTATTTTGAGGTTGACGACCTTCTCTTCAATACCCGTTTTGATGCCCGTTACCCCCGAGTCTATCCCGCCGTGCCCTGCGTCTATCACTATTGTGGACTCGTGCGCTTTTTCGGTATTTACGGCGTTGATTATAAAGGGTGCGGAGGCGCAATACGACACCAAAAGCACCGCCATAAGGATTGCGCCGATTTTTGAATATTCTTTTTTGTTTCGACTCTTTTCGACACGCATATAGTTACAAAAGCAATTATATTCACGACGGCATAAAAATACGTGTTTTTCCACAAAGTTATCCACATTTTGACCTCAGATTGTGGACAACTCGGTGGATAACCCCGTTTTCGACAAAATTTTCACCTCGTTAGAATACCGCTTTTTCAATAAGGTTTTTATGGTATTCTGCGTGCGTTTTTCGGCTCAATTCGACAATTTTCGCAAATCTATCTTGCCGTATTTTTCATTCTCTCTCGTCATATCGCAAAAGCTATTCGCATACGCTTTTTCGAGGTGTAAATTATGACTCAATTTTCTCAATTGCAAAACAAACCCGTGCTTGAAAGAGAATCGTCCAATATTGTCGGACGCATAAAAAATGCATATTTTTCGCAAGGATGCAAATGTATTGTATATTTGGTTATGAATAGTTGCAAAAACGGAGAGGAAACGCTTATTCCGTTTGACGACGTTTTGTCTTTTAAGGATGCAATCGTCGTGCAAAATTCCGTAAACTTCAAAAGCGCGCAAGATATAGACTTCACCGCCTTTACGACGGGAATTATGGATATGCCTATATATACGCAAGCGGGCGTACTGAAAGGCACCGTAAATGAAATCGAGTTCTCTCAAAGCGGAAAAGTGAGCAAAATATGCACGGAAACAGAGCAATTTTCGCCGTCGGCAATACTCTCTGTCGGCAATGCGATAATCCTCAAGGGCGCGCAAAAAACGCCAAAAACAAAACCCGTCAAAATTCCCCGTCCGAGCGTTGAAACGCTTGCTGTGATAGAAACCGGCAATCTATCCGCCCAAAAAGATAGCGCAAAGGTGAATGTTGCAAGGGATATTTGGGGCGGCACACGAAACGACGCCGACGACACGACGAACGATACGCCTAACGATACGAAAATCACTGAAACGGCAACCGATGTCAAGCCCGATTATATTTTGCAAAACGCCGTATTGAAAACCGCACCGCCCGCAGTGTTCGTATCGGGCAATTCTCCGCTCTTTACAAAGGACGCATTTGACGCAATCGTCGGCGAAGAGAGCGAATATGAAGATACACACACACCCACTCGCGTAATTTGCGATTATGAATTTCTTTTGGGCAGAGTACTGGGGCAAGACCTATATACGTACGCAAACGTGCCTATTGCCAAGAAAGGAGATATCGTCACGGACGAACTCGTAAGCAAAGCCCGCCTTGCCGGCAAACTCGTCGAACTCACCTTAAATAGCATAAAGCAAGAGTGATAAAATTGTAACTACTTCTCTGCCACGCCTTGTATAAAGACGTGGCAAACGTTTTATATTAGCATTAATAATTCTTTCTTCCAACGAGATAATCTATATCTACGTCAAAATAATCAGCCAAAAGCCACAAGGATTTTATGCTCGGTTCTTTCTTTTCAAGCAACCACGCACTTATGGTATTTTGTTTCAAACCGATTTTTTCGGCAAGTTTGCTTTGATTTAAGCCCTCGTCTTTCATAAGTTCTTTAATTCTTTTTGCAACTATTATTTCCATAATGCAATACCTTCTATAAAAAAGTATTGACATTTTAGCACTAAGGTAGTAATATTATGACAAACAAGCCCCTTGGGGCTAATGGAGGTAAAAAGATATGGGAATTAAAAACTTTTTCAAAAATATGCTCAGAATGAACACTGTTTGTTTGGGCAAAGTGAACGGATCCGGATTTGCCGGTTGCTACGTCGGACTTGCAAAGAAAAACGACGCTCCCGCATTGATGTTTTTCGGCTCGTCCTTGAAAGAGGATTATATCTTCAACAAAGACGATATCGAAAACGTCACCGTTATCGGCAACGGTATGGAGAAAAATGCGAAAGGCGCAATGAGTTCGGTTACGAAGTATCAATTGAAATTCAAAGACGGCAAAACCGCAATTTGCTCAATAGACCAAAACGGCAGTTTTGTCAGCAATTTTGAAGCAAGAATATTCTAATATTCATTATTGCAAAAAGCCCTCGTTACTCCAAGGACGAGGGCTTTTATTTTTTATATTGAATATACTATAACTAATTGTAAATCTAAATAAATATCTTCTTTTTTATAAAAGTATCATCAATCAAAATATTCCATCAGCGCAATTTATTGCGCCTAACGTTGCTCGTAGACAGGCGGAGCCAACGCAAAATCCGTCATCGCGATGATGACAATAAACTCGTTTATTGCCATAAATCGCATTTGAATTTTGCTTTTCTAATCGCGCCGATAATTTTTGCTACTATATCTAATAGATACAAAACAACTACCACAATTTCGCAAAATTATCGGCTTGATGTTTTACCGTTTAATAAACGTTGCTCGTAGACAGGCGGAGCCGTAGTTTATAGAACGACGAAAAATCGTTGTGAGCATCAACTTTCTATCCGAGCAACTGCCGAGCCGTCTCAAAGTTGCGAGCCCATACGCAAAAAAGCAAGGCTTTGCTTGCTTTTTTGTAGGACGTTTGCGCCTAAATATGTGTCAAGTTATCTCAGAGAGATAAGTGACACGTGTTTAGCATTCGGCGCAAAGAAAGTCGCTATTTGGTGCGACTTTCCTCGATTTTGGAGATTACGCGGACGACTACATCAAGTCCAAGCCCCACCGTGTCTGGGCTGAAACGCTCGGGGACGTCACGGAAGGTGTGATAGTAGTCGGACATGACAGGGTTTTGAGCGGCAAAGGTGATGGATTTGACGCCTGCGCGTTGGAAAGGCGTGGAATCGCAGCCGCCGACGGGATTTGCGATGTTGCCGGGCTTTTTGATGCCTGCTTCTTTCATTGCGTCGAAGAACATATTTTCCAAATCTTTGTCGAAGTGCGGGCAAAGCCAACTGTCGCCGTGGATAACCTCGAAATGCTCCGCATCGGCAACGGAGTCTATGTTGATGTGATAGGCGTTGTCGAGCATGCCGTCGTCCTTGTGCTTGCGGGTAAATGCGATAGATCCGCGAAGACCTGACTCCTCCGCACCGACGTTGCAATCGATAATACGGCAGTTTTTGGGCATTTTGTCGGGGTTTTCCTTGTAATACTTGACCACTTGATATGCGATGGAAACGCCCGTTGCGTTGTCCATTGCACCGGGGGAAGCAATCTCTTCCGTCTTTTCGTTATACATCGTGAGCAAGAAGGAGCAAGCAATTGCAAGCGGTGAGCCGTAAAGCGCGATTTGTGCAATTATGCTGTATGCCTGATATACGTTTAACAAAGTGCTGTAGGAAAGGTTGTCCCCGTATTGTATCATCATCGCAAGCACCGTAAGAGTGATACTGACGATTGTCGCCACCGCAACCGCGATTGCGCCGAGGCCCAATCTCAACACGACGCCGACGAAACCGAGCTTGTATTGCGAAGCACTGAGTTTGAGCGTCCAACTCGTGTCGGTGTGTCCCGTGAGGTAAATCGTATAATCGTATTTGCCGTCTTCGGGAAGAAGCTCCGCATAAGTGTTTTGCGACACTTTGTGTTTGAAACACCAGTCAAAGCAAGTGTGATATTTGAACACGCTGACGAAAAGCCAAATCCACACGCAAATCATAAACATCGTGCAAACGAAGTGCATTGCGAGCGCGCCGTACATCGAGTTTGAAAACGATGACAAAATCGTTGCGATAAGCGTAAGCACGCAACCGATAATGCCCGCCCAACCTGCGTACGGAAGTCCGCCGATAGACGCGTGTGGCGCAAACACAAAGCTTTCGGTTACAGGATTGAGCCCGATTTCTTTGAGTTTGCCCGACATATAGTCGTGGTATTTTTTCTCGTTTTGAGAACCGGGAAGGCGCGGACCGATTTCATTGGCGGCATATTCCACCATTTCATACGCTTCGTCGCCGTACTTTTTGAGTTCTTCTCTCATAATTTCCTCTCTATCTTTTATTTGTTATAAAATGCGAGCGCAAAATTATGCGCCCGCACACTAAAACCTACGTTATTTGGTGATTTTTTCCATACCGCCCATGTACTTGCGGAGCACTTCGGGGATGGTTACGCTGCCGTCGGCGTTTTGGAACTGTTCGACGATTGCAGGGATAAGGCGCGACGTTGCAAGTCCGCTGCCGTTGAGAGTGTGCACGTATTGAGGTTTGCCCGTCTTTGAATCGCGATAACGAGTGTTGTTGCGACGTGCCTGATAATCGTTGGCGTTGGAAACGGAAGAGCATTCTTTATAAATGCCCATGGACGGAATCCAAAGCTCGACGTCGTACGTTCTTGCCATAGAAGCGGAGCAATCGCCTGCGGCAAGTTTGCTGACTCTGAAATGCAAGCCCAGTTGCTCGACAAGGCGAGAAGCTTTTTCGACAAGCTCTTCAAAAGCCTCTTTGCTGTGCTCGGGATGAGCGTATTGCACCATTTCGATTTTGTTGAATTGGTGTCCTCTTATCATGCCTCTCTCTTCCGCTCTTGCGCTGCCTGCTTCTTTTCTGAAGCACGGCGAGTATGCAAAGAACTTCATCGGGAGTTTGCTCTCGTCAATGATTTCGCCGGCGTACATATTGACAAGCGCGGTTTCTGCGGTCGGGAGCATAAAGCGGTTGCGCTTTCTGTCTTCGTCGCAATCGAGCCAATACACTTCGTCGCTGAATTTGGGGAATTGACCTGCGCCGAATCCGCAATTGTAGCCGAGTTGGTAAGGCGGAAGGATAAATTCGTAACCGTCTTTAAGATGTTCGTCGACAAAGTAGTTGAGCAAAGCCCATTCCAAACGTGCGCCAACGCCTCTGTAAATCCAAAAACCGTTGCCTGAGAGTTTTACGCCTCTTTCGTAGTCTATCATGCCGAGATCGGTGCAGATATCCACGTGGTTTTTTAGCGGAAAATCGAATTTGGGTTGTTCGCCGACGATTTTGATGACCTTGTTGTTTTCCTTTTCGCCGGGGAGCAAATCCTCGTCGGGGATGTTGGGCATGCATGCGAGCGCGTCGTTGATTTTTGCGATAAGCTCGTTGATTTTTGCGTCGCCTGCGGCAATCTCGTCGCCGAGTTTTCTCATCTCGTCAAAGATAGGCTCAACGGGTTGTCCTGCCTTTTTGAGAACGGGGATTTGCGCGGAAACTTTGTTCTTTTGCGCTTTGAGTTGCTCGATTTGCGTGATTGTGGCTTTTCTTTCGTCATCCCACTTAATCACGTCGGTAAAGTCCGCTTTATATCCTTTTTTTGCAAGTGCGTCAACGACTTCTTGCGGGTTGTTTCTGATTCTGATAAGGTCTAACATATATCCCTCTAAATGATTTTATTGTCTATTTTTGTGCGCTATGCGCTTATGCTATGATGTTTACGAGCCTGCCCGGCACCACGATAATTTTCTTGGGTGCACCGCTAAGTTGATCCTTGACTGTTTCGAGCGCTGCTTTTTCGATTTCTTCCTTGCTCGCGCCGTTTGCGACAACCACTCTGCCGCGGAGTTTGGAATTGATTTGTACCGCAAGTTCCACCTCGTCGAGCACCATTGCGGACGGATCGAATTTGGGATACGCTTGATTGAACACGCTGTACTCTTGTCCGAGCATCTCCCAAAGCTCCTCTGCAAAGTGCGGAGCGAACGGAGCAAGCAACAACACAAGGTCTTTTGCACAGTCCTTGTAAAACGCGTTCTTCTTGTCAACCGCGCTTTCGTATGCGTAGATTGCGTTGACAAATTCCATAAGACGAGCAACCGCCGTGTTGAACGAGAAAATACCGAGGTCGTTGGTTACGCACTTGATTGTGTTGTGTCGCACGCGATTGAGCTCCTTTTCCGCCTTTCCGAGCGGTTTTTCCTCAAAATTGACCTCATAACATTTCTTTACGATGCGCTCCACTCTATCAAAGAAACGATTGATGGAATCTAGACCGTTCTCGTTCCACGGGCCGCCCTCGATATAGTTGAATCCGAACATGAGATACACTCTGAATATATCTGCTCCGAATTTTGAAATGCTGTCATCGGGAGATACAACGTTGCCGCGAGATTTGGACATTTTGTTGCCGTCCGGACCCAGAATTGTGCCTTGGTGAACGAGCGACAAGAACGGTTCGTCAAAGTCGAGATATCCCATATCTCTCAACGCCTTGGTGAAGAAACGCGCGTACAATAGGTGCATGCAAGCGTGTTCCGCGCCGCCGATGTACTTGTCTACGGGGAGCATCTTGTTTATCCACTCGCTGTCAAACGGCTTATCCGCATTGTGTGCGTCGGGGTATCTCAAGAAATACCAACTCGAGCATACGAACGTATCGAGCGTATCCGCGTCGCGTTTTGCAGGACGACCGCAAATCGGGCAAACGGTATCTTCAAATTCTTTGCACTTTTTGAGCGGTGATTCGCCGTCCGGCGTAAAGTTGACGTTGTGCGGAAGAAGTACGGGCAAATCCTTTTCGGGAACGGGCACGTCGCCGCAATGGTCGCAATGGATAATGGGGATAGGCGCGCCCCAGTAGCGTTGACGGCTTACAAGCCAGTCGCGCAAACGATAGTTGGTCTTTAAACCGCCCTTGCCCATGCTTTCGAGCTTTTTGAGGATTGCGAGCTTGCCTTCTTCGCTGGTCATACCGTCAAATTCGCCGCTGTTGCAGAGAATGCCGTATTCGCAGAAAGGCAATTCGTCGTTTTGTCCGTCCTTGCCTTTTATGACTCTCTCTACGGGCAATCCGAGTTTTTGGGCAAACACAAAGTCGCGCTCGTCGTGAGCCGCAACGCCCATAACCGCACCCGTGCCGTAGCTTGCGATAACGTAGTCGGCAACCAAAATGGGCACTTCTCTGCCGTTGATGGGGTTGATTGCATAGGAGCCCGTAAGCACGCCCGTCTTTTCTCTCGTTGAGGACAAGCGGTCTATTTCCGTCGCCATTGCGCTCTTTTCTCTGTATGCCTCGACAGCCTCTTTCTGCTCGGGAGTTACAACAAGGTCGACAAGCGGGCTTTCGGGAGCAAGAACGACGTAGCTTACGCCGAAAATCGTATCCGCTCTTGTGGTGAACACTTTGAAAGTAACGTCTTTGCCTTTGACCGCAAATTCGATTTCGCCGCCGTAACTTCTGCCAATCCAGTTCTTTTGCATAAGTTTGGTCTTTTCAGGCCAATCGAGCTTGTCAAGACCGTCAAGCAATTCGTCCGCATAAGCGGTTATCTTGAAAAACCATTGATTGAGATTCTTGTGCGTAACCTGGCTTCCGCATCTTTCGCAAATGCCGCCTTGCGCCTGTTCGTTGGCAAGCACGGTGTTGCAGGACGGGCACCAATTGACGGGAGCCTCTTTGCGATATGCCAAGCCCTTTTTGTAGAGCTGCAAAAACATCCATTGCGTCCACTTGTAGTAATCGGGCATACATGTTTTGATTTCGTAATCCCAATCGTACATTGCGCCGATGCGTTTGAGCTGATTCTCCATCGTTTCGATGTTTTTGAGAGTGCTTTCTTGGGGGTGAATACCCGTCTTTATGGCGTAGTTTTCCGCAGGCAAACCAAATGCGTCAAAGCCCATCGGCTGAAACACCTCGTAACCTTGCATTCTCTTGAAGCGCGCAAACGTGTCTGCAGGACCGTAATTGTACCAATGCCCGGCATGAAGTTTTGCGCCCGAGGGATAAGAAAACATTTCAAGACAATAATATTTCTTATCGACTTTGGAGCGGTCGAACTTATAAAGCCCCGTTTCCGCCCACTTCTTTTGCCATTTTGCTTCAATTTGCTTATAGTCCATAAACTTTAAGCACTCCTATACTCTAAAAATAATAATATTTAGTTTAATACCTAAATACCGCTGTTGTCAAGTAGTAAGAGAAAGCGTGTGGCGTGTGCAAGTGTGGTATTGATTTTAACCAGCAAAAGTGTTAAAATAAATTTTAGTTAAAATATAGGGGTATGTTGTGAAAAAAGTTGGTTTTGCGCTTTTGGCGGTTATATTGGCGTTTTGCACTCTTGCGCTTTGCGCATGCAACGATGACGCGGACAGAGGCAACGGATACGTGCAGACGCAAGGCGTAAAAATCGTTGACGGCAACGGCAAGGCGATAGGTCTTTACGGTACGAACCTCGGCGGTTGGCTGGTGCAAGAGAGTTGGCTTGTTCCCACCGACATCGGCAAAGAGTACGGGCAAATCGATATGATGCTCTCGCTTGCAAACAGATTCGAGCTTGACGGCATGAACCGCCTTCTCGACGTGTATATGGACAACTGGGTTACGGAGGCGGATTTTGAAAGCATCGCAAAACTCGGTTTCAACTGCGTGCGCATTCCCTTCACATACCTCAATCTAACCGACGCCGTAATGTTCGACGCAAGCGCAAACGAGTACGTGCGCACTCCTTTTAAGGATTTGCAAATTCGGGAAAGCGGCTTCGCACGCCTCGATTGGGCGCTTCAGATGTGCCAAAAGTACGGTCTTTACGCCATACTTGACATGCACGGCGCGGTAGGCTCTCAAAGCGGCAACGACCATACCGGCGATATCGCTTACCCAAACGGCGGACTGCTTTGGAAAAACGACGAAACGGGCGAAATCTGCCGTCAGAAAAACAAAGAAATCTGGGTTGCGATTGCCGAAAGATACAAGGACAACAAGACGGTTGCGATGTACGACCTTCTCAACGAGCCGGGCATAAAAACGACTTTCGGACAATTGACGAGCAGCAAAACGGCGGATTATCACGACGAACTTTACAAGGCAATCCGCGAAGTCGATTCCAAGCACGTGATTTGCATGGAATCCTGCTGGTCGGCAATCAATATCCCCAACCCCTCGGAATACGGCTGGACCAACGTCGTATACGAATATCATCACTACAATTGGGCGAGCAACGGCATATCCAACGACGTGTATTACGCAAACCTTGTCAACGACAACAATTCCGCAAAAGATTATAACGTGCCGATTTTGATTGGCGAATTCAACGTTTGGGGCGATTCCCACAGCGACAAAGCAAACAAATGGGGCTCATCCCGCACTTCCACTCAAACGGACGAAGAGGCTTGGAACGGCGCAATGGAACTTTATTGCGACCTCGGCTGGAACTTCACCACGTGGAACTTCAAACATGCCGCCGAGCACTCCTCTTGGGGCGTCTTCAACTACAAAAAAGACGTCGTGGATATGGACAAACAAGCCAACTACCTCACCATGACGGAAGAAGAAATCGCAACGATTTGGGCAAGACACAACTCGAAAAACTACACCGTAAACCAAACGCTCGTCGATTGTATTATTCCGCATATCGCGCATTTCAACGTGAACGGCAACGACACGAGAAGCACGGACGAGCTTGACAAAGACTATTACATTCTCCGTCAAAACTACACTTGAACAAAATAGTACCGCTACAATAAACCGCTAAGTGTGGACACAAGGCTCGCTTTGTGCTACAATAATTCAATCAAAACAGGAAGAGGCATTATGTTTGTTTCATTCGAAGGTTGCGAAGGCGTAGGAAAATCCACGCAACTCAAACTACTCAAAAACTATCTCGACTCCACTTCTCAGGAGGCGGTTTACGTTCGCGAGCCGGGAAGCACGGACATCAGCGAGCAAATCCGCAAAGTCATTCTCAATCCGCAAAATACCGCTATGACGGACGTTACGGAGGCATATCTTTATGCCTCGAGCCGCGCGCAACTCGTGCGTGAAGTCATCAAGCCCGCACTCGCAGAAGGCAAGCTTGTGATATGCGACAGATACGTGGACAGTTCGGTTGCGTATCAGGGCTACGGAAGAGGTATGGGCGCGGATAAAATCTGGCAAATAAACGCCAATGCTATCGACGGTTGTTTGCCCGATATCACCGTTTTCCTCGACTTGAAACCGAGCGAATCCTGGCGCACTTTCAGAATGCCCGACGACAGATTGGAACAAGAATCCAACGAGTTTTTTGACAAGGTATATGAGGGCTTTGATAACGAAATCAAGCGTTCAAACGGTCGTTTTGTGCGTATAAAACCCGATTTCGATAAAAACGTAACCTCTCAGAAGATAATTCAGGCATTGAGAGAAAGAGGTGCGATAAAGTGAACGAAATCACCTTTGAAAAATCTTTGCGTGCGTCAAAAGCGTTTTCGCTGATAAGCAGCGATTTAAAGACGGGGCTTGGCCACGCCTATATGGTCGTATCCCCCGACGACGAAATCGTGGACGAGCTTTTTATGCTTACGGCGGCGAGCGTATATTGCGTATCGCACGAGGCTTGCCTCGATTGCGCAGAGTGCAAAAAGGTGCTTCACAACAACCAGCCCGACATCTATCACCTCTACCCCGTAAAAGACAAAATCAAGGTTGAGGACATCGAAGGGCTTTTGGACACGGTATCTGTCAAATCGCTTTCGGGGCGCAAACTTTATTTTATCCACAGAGCAGATTTGATGAACGTACAAGCGCAAAACAAACTTCTCAAAACGCTTGAGGAGCCGCCGTCGGACGTAACCATTTTTCTCGGCGTCGCCAACGAGGCAGGCATGCTCGACACCATAAAGTCGCGCACGAGAGAGATTTACGTCGATATATTTGACGAGGACGTCGTGTATGAGGCGATGCTTGCGCTGGGGCTTGACAAAGAAATGAGCGCTATTGCCGCCGCCTGCAGCGAGGGGCAGCTGGGCAAGGCTCGCAAAATAGCCACTTCTCCAAAATACGCCGATTTATACAAGAGCGCGCTTTACGTCCTCAATAACCTTTCGCGCAGCAGCGACGTAGTGAAGGTGGACGGGCTTATCGCAACGCAAGAGGACATACAAGGATTTTTGGACGTTCTCTCCATTATTTTGCGCGATATGCTCGTAAGCAAACAAAACGAAAAAATGATGTTGTCCAAACACGTAAGCGAGGACATAATAAATTTGAGCAGCCGATACAGCGAGCGCGCCATTGCGGAGATTATCCTCAAAATCAACGCCGTGCGCAAGAAACTTGCTCTCAACGTCAGCGCAATCGCGACGATTGACGACTTGCTCTTCTCTATATTGGAGGTCAGACACAAATGGCAGTAATTGTCGGAATAAAATTCAAAAACACCAACAAAGTGTATTACTTCGATCCCAAGGGTATCGAATTCAGCGAAGGCGACGGCGTGATTGTGGAAACGGCGCGCGGTTTGGAATACGCCACTTGCACCATTCCCAACAAGGACATGGACGAAAAAGAAATCGTGCAACCCTTGAAACCCGTCGTGCGCAAAGCCACCCCCGAAGACGTCAAAAAGGTGGAGAAAAACAGGCAAGACAAAGAGCACGCACTCAAAGTCATACGTGAAAAAGTTGCGGAAATGAACATCGATATGAAGCTCGTCGACGCCGAATACACCTTTGACCGCTCCAAACTCATCTTCTACTTCACCGCAGAAGGCAGAGTGGATTTCAGAGAACTCGTGCGCGTGCTTGCGTCCATATTCAAAGTGCGTATAGAACTCCGCCAAATTTACGAGCGCGACGACACTAAAATGCGCGGCGCGCTTGCTCCTTGCGGCCGCCCCTGCTGCTGCACCACCCACTTGCCGGACTTTGAAAAAGTGTCCATAAAAATGGCAAAAGTGCAAGGCTTGAGCCTCAATCCGCAAAAAATCAGCGGCGTTTGCGGCCGACTTATGTGCTGCTTGAAGTACGAAAACGCCTATTACAGCGAAGTGTACAAACTTATGCCCAAAGTCGGCAGCAAGGTCAAAACTCCCGACGGCGAAGGCACGGTTGAATCCAACGACCTCATAAAGCAAACCGCCCGAGTGAAAGTTATGCTCAAAGACGGCAGTTTCGATGTCAAAACCTACGCCCTCGGCGATATGAAAATCAGCGAACGCCAATCCACGGCAGAGATTGACGCCCTTCCCGACCACGAATAAAACGGCGCGAGAAAGCGAATAACTTCGGCAGAGCCGTCCGATTGTAACGGCATACAAATAAAACCATCGCTTATGATATGTGCTGAACGAATAAAAGAGTTGAGGCAAGAGAAAAACCTTTCACAAAGTGTGCTTGCTCAAAAAATCGGCGTAAGTCAAAAGGCTATTGACTACTGGGAGCGTGGCATCAACGAACCCAAGGCGACCTATATCGTTCGTTTGGCAGACTTTTTTGACGTATCGACGGATTATTTGCTTGGTAGAGAAAATTAAAAACCTCTTATATTTAGCGCGTTTGCAAAACTTCGATATTTAAGCCCCTTGAACAACAATCCTAATTCCCTCTATAAAAAACGCGATAAACAGATGAAGAACAAGAAAGGACTGTTCGCACGGCAACCCTAATTTACTTTGCGTAAATGAGTTGACGGGCGGACAGTCCTGCCGAAGTTGTTCGCTGTTTAGCGCGTTTTTTGCTTACTTGCAGTCTTTGCAGTCGGAAACGCCCTTCTTCGCACGAGATTTCGTCGTCTTCTCTACTTTCGGTTCGCCGCAATGGCAGCCTTCGGATTTCTTGGTTTGTTTGCCGGTTGAATTTGTTTTTGCCATAAATATCTCCTTTTATTTTGAGGCGTTGTGCCTCGGGTTATCCGTTTGAGCGGATTTGATTATAGTATGGTGAAAAGCGTGTGTTTATATACCTTGCGCAATCAAAAAATTGTGGTATAATATGGATATGGTCAATATAGGAAACAGTTGGGATGCAATACTGAAAGAGGATTTTGAGAGCGAAAGTTATCAAAATCTGCGCAAATTTTTGGCGCAAGAGTATCGTGCGCATACGGTTTATCCCGATATGCACGACATTTTCAACGCGCTAAAAGCAACACCCTACGAGGCGGTGAAAGCGGTGATTTTGGGACAAGACCCCTATCACGGAGAAGGACAAGCTCACGGTATGTGCTTTTCCGTAAAGCCAAACGTCCCCGCTCCGCCCTCGCTTGTCAACATATTCAAGGAAATCGAGAGCGACGTAGGCGTAAAAAACACGTCGCCGTACCTTGTCAACTGGGCAAAGCAAGGCGTACTTCTTCTCAACACCGTGCTCACCGTGCGCGAAGGACAGCCCAACTCGCATAGGGGCATGGGCTGGGAAGTGCTGACAGACAGCATTATAAGAAAACTCAACGCGCGCAAAGAGCCTATCGTGTTTATGCTTTGGGGCGCAAACGCACGCTCCAAAAAGGCGTTGATAACCAATCCGCAACACTTGATTTTGGAATGTCCGCACCCCTCGCCCTTGTCGGCATACGCAGGATTTTTCGGCTGCAAGCACTTCTCAAAGTGCAACGACTTCCTCGCAAAGCACGGACAAACGCCCATTGACTGGCGCACGGACGTACAATAAGAATATAAGAGGTATTATATGGATATCGCAAGAATAAACGAACTGGCAAAAAAGGCAAAAACCGTCGAACTCACCGACGAGGAAAAAGCCGAGCAAGCAAAACTCCGCAAGGAATATATCCAAAGCGTCGTGGGCGACTTGCGCTCGCAACTTGACAACACCTACGTGCTGGACAAGGACGAAAACAAGGTCAAACTCACCGACTACAACAAAAATAACCAACCCCCGACGGATAAATAACTTGATAATTGTCCGCACACGGATTATAATAAAAACTCAGTCAAACATCAGAGGGAAACAATGGACAGATTTTACACCGTTGACATCAAAGGCTACAAAGCCGATTTACCTATACTTCCGCTCCCCAACGGGATTAGTATTTGCTTTTTCAACTTGCACGGCAATCAAGAGATGACCGAGCATTGCGGAAAAGAACTTGCCAAACTTCTCCACGGCTGCGATATCGTTCTCACCGCAGAGTCCAAAGGCTTGCAACTCTCGCACGTAATCGCGCGTGAACTCGGACAAAAGTATTACGCCGTATGCCGCAAGTCCAAAAAGCTCTATATGCAGGACGGCATAGAAACAAGCGTGCAATCAATCACCACGGGCGGCACTCAAACGCTGTATTTGTCCAAGCATGACGCAGACCTTCTCAAAGGCAAGAAAGTGGCAATCGTCGACGACGTGGTATCCACCGGCGGCAGCCTCAAAGGTCTTGAACAAATCGTAAATCTCGCAGGCGGAATTATCTACAAAAAGGCTTTCGTACTTGCAGAGGGCGATGCGGCAAACCGCGACGATATAGTGTATCTCGCAAAGATTCCAATCATCACAGACTAATCGATATTTGTTGAAATCGGCATTTTATAATGCCGATTTGCATTGATAAACGCTTTATTGCGACAAAAAAGACACAATTTGACTTATGCTTGAACTATTGATGCCTGCAGGCAATCTCAAAAAACTCAAAACTGCTTTCCACTTCGGCGCGGACGCCGTGTATATCGGCGGCAAGCAGTTTTCTTTGCGCGCCTTTGCGGACAACTTCACCGAAGAAGAGATGATAGAAGGCATAAATTTTGCTCACGCGTTGGGCAAAAAAGTCTATGTTACCGTCAACATTTTTGCCAAAAATTCCGACCTCGAAAAGGCAAAAACTTACTTTGAATTTTTGCAAAAAATCGGCGCTGACGCAGTGCTTATAAGCGATATAGGTCTTGTAACGCTTTGCAAGGAAGTTGCCCCCAATCTTACGATACACCTCTCCACCCAAGCCAACACAACCAACCTGCTTGCAGTCAAATTTTGGCAAACCATGGGCGTAAAGCGCGTGGTACTTGCGCGCGAACTCGGCTATGACGAGATACTTGCCATTCACAACGCCGTGCCTGATATGGAGTTTGAGGCGTTTGTGCACGGCGCAATGTGCATGAGTTACAGCGGACGTTGCTTGCTATCCTCTTATTTCAGCGACCGCAGCGCGAACAGAGGCGCTTGCATACAGCCTTGCCGTTGGGGTTATCGCATCACGGAAACGGAGCGCCACGAGGGCAAACCGCTTGATATCGAGCAAGACGAGAGAGGCACGTACTTTATGAACAGTCGCGATTTGCGACTTTTGCGCCACATCCCCGAAATTGCGCAATCCGGCATCGTTTCACTCAAAGTGGAAGGACGTATGAAGAGCGAATTTTACGTCGCAACGGTGGCGTGCGCATATCGCAAGGCAATTGACGAGTATTTGTCCACTGGGCGCATTGACGACGTTGATATGCTTGAAACGCGCCTTGAAACAGTTGCTCATCGCACATATACCGACGCATATTTTGACGGCGACAATCTCAACACCGTATGTATGGACGAGGGGCAATCCGCAGAAAAATACATCTTCACTGCCGTCGTTCTCGACTATTCGGACGGCATAGTAACGGTCGAAATGCGCAATCGTTTCAGATCGAACGACGTTTTGCGAATTCTCTCTCCCGACGAAAACGTTGATGACAAACTTTTCACCATCGGCGAGATAACCGACGTTCAATCGGGCGAAAAAACGGACGACGCAAAACTTGTGCAACGCACGTATTCCTTTGCTTGCCCATACGCCGTGCAGAAAGGCGATTTGTTGCTTAAAGACGCCGGTATATAAACTTTATAATTTAAAATTATTCTGCATTATTAAAAACTAAAATCAAAAAATGCAACTTTCCCCCTTCCTCATGGTGTTTGGACTTCGGCGTTTGCGCACCGCAATCCGCCTCGTTCGCTTTGGCTACGACACATTCACCGAATGTGTCGCTTAACGCGTCGCGCCCATATTCCGTTCCCCCTCTGCGCAATGCTTGAGGGAACCCACGGAACTGCTCCGCAGGGGGCAACACGACGCGATTGACTTCGTAACAATCGCTATTCCGTCGCTTCGCTCCTTACGGCACGCGCATAGACAAGTATCGTTCCCTCATTATGCCACTCGTTCGCCGATAAAAAGAACAACACTTATCGGCTCACTTGTACTGCACCCACAAGGCTTCCACACACAAAAGACAAGCGAACGATAGCGCAATATATAAGATGAAAGCGCAGTCTTTTGTGTGAAGGAAAAAAGGAGCACCAAGGCAAAAAGCAAGCAATTGGCACAAGTGACAATTGTGGCTAAAAGCCTTGTGTGTGACGCAAGCTTGGCGCTCGATGCGGTCGGCGCCTTGCGCCTCCAGCTCCGAATAAGCACATACCGTTTACATATGCGTTTCTAATATGTTACATATCTATAATAAATTATATTATAATAAACAATAAAAAAGCACGCAATATTGCGTGCTTTTTTATTGTTTAAATTGTTTGCAATTAAGCCGTTACAGGCACATCGACGGCATCCGTTGCAGCAGGTGTTTCGCTGCTCTCGCCGTTTTCGGGAGTTTCGGGATTTTCCGGATTATCCTCCGAGCCGAGTTCCTTTGCAAGCATAATACGGTCGCGAGAATCTTCCGTTCTCTTACGAGTCTTTTCACCCATATCACGGCATACGCCTGCTGCGATGATGAGCACAACGCCGACTGCGCCGAGCGTGCAGAACCAGTTGCGCAAAGCCACAACGTTGATAACCGCAAAGAGCAAGTTGTCGCTGTCAACCCACGTTGCTTGCATGTAGCCGAGCATACCATAGGGAGCGTTCATCGAGAAGAGGTTGATTTCAAGCGCGTCGTCGTCATTGAGGCAAAGACCGATTTGAAGAGCCGAGCCTTGCGTTGCCGCCGCGATGACGTCTGCAAGATCTTCTTGAACCAAACCGCCGACCGCTTTCACTGCGCCGATTTGATCGAGCACGCCGAGAACCAAGTTGACGATTTCGTTATCGAGAGACGTGATTGCCATAGGATCGCCGAGCATATCGAGAACAAGCCAGTTGATGGGGCGCTTTGTGTAGCCGGTGGAGAACATCATCCAACCGTCCTCGTTGTAGCCGTACATATCCTTGACGACGTTTCCGTTTTGATCGACAAGCGTACCTTCATAAGGGAACGAACCGCCATTCTTGACATATTCGTCAACCATTGCCTTGTCGTACAATTGATAGAGGAAGTTGCCGTCGTCGCTATAAACGGTCTTGCCGCTGCCATCGGGATTCTCATAACCGGGTTGCGTATAGCTCCAGCCCTTGTTGAGGATGAGGCGCAACACTACGGGGATAGTCATACGTCCGTTGACTTGTGCGTAAAGGAGAAGCGGATCGTCGAACGTGAGATAACCGTCTTGGTTGAAGCTGTTGTAGTTGTCGATAAACAATTTCTTCACGCGCGGATTGTTGAAGCCTTCTTTGAGAAAGCCTTCGTATCCGCCGTTATTGGCGTTGAAGTATTTGTAGATATAGTCTGTGATTGCAAGACCGAGAGCACGTCTTTCAACGCTGTTGCTGAAAGCATAGTCATAGTCGTTGAGGATGTCGAACTTGTAGATGAAATCAAAAAGTTCAATCTTTGCAGGATTTGCCTTTCTGAGATTTTCGATGGCTTTGTCTATGGTTTCGATGTCCATATAGTTTTCGTACCATTCGTTAAATCTATCTCTAATATACTCGTTGTCATATTCAAGTCCGGTGCGTTTTACGAGAGTTTTGTAGGAGAAGTCGCCGTTTTCCTTGATTGTCAATGCGCCGGTATCTGCGTCAACTTCAAATTCGTTGAGGTTGCCGTTGAGCACGTTGTACATAAAGAAATCTCTTTCGAGTTTTGCATTCTTCTCTGCCTGAGCCTCGCCGTTGTAATACAAGTCCTCGCAATAGAGAGTGCTTTGCGTTGCCTTTGCGATTACGTCGGGGAAAATATAGGTAAGAATAAGTCCGAACACGCAAGTGAGGCATACAAACGCAATGAGCGTGCGCACTGTTTGCGAACGGATGCTTCTCTTGGAGTTCTTTCTCGTTACGACAAGCGCAATCGTCATGAATATCACGCCGAAAAGGCCTGCGATAATCACGCCGACGAACGGCCAGAAGGAATAGTACGGCACAAGATTGTGGCACTTGATGCCGAGCACGAGCGAGATTATGAAGATTGGCAGATATGCAAGCACATACAGCACAATCGACGCCACCGTATACAAAACGGACGTTCTGGATTGGTCGTTTTTGGTGCGTTTGCTTATCGGAAAGGCTTTATCGACCTTTGTTTCTGCGACTTCTTCATTGTTTTGTTGCGTATCGACGATTTCGTCTTGAACTGCGTTGTTCATTTCTTCAACTGCATTATAATTGTCGCTCATATTATTCTACCTCCTTTTGCGTATTTTCTTCCGCAGGCAAGGCGGTATCCTCCGTGGAGGTTGCGTCTGCGTCTTGCGCGACGTTTTCGTCTTGCAAAACGTTTTTGCCTTTCTTTTTGTTGCGTTTTTTGCCCTCTTTCACTATAGCGGTGCCGTTTGCGTATTCACGTTCTTTCTCTGCGCATACAAAGCTGAGGAAGTAGAAGAATACCACAAGACCGGTGAAGAACATAAGCATATCTCTGAGCGAGAAGAGCGGATACATTCTCGGTTTGTATGAGAGATCAACCTTGACTTGTCTTACCGCGTCGAGAGAAGTAAGACCGAGCGCGGACGGATACGTGCCTGCGCCGATGGTGTCGCCAACAAGAATAGAACCCATCATTTTTCCGTACGTTTGAGCTTCGTATTGTGCTTTGTAGAATTTCTTTACCGCTGCGTCCACTTCGCCCATTTCGGGATCGATAAATTCCCAGAACGGTTTGATGAACGGCGATTGATAGAAATACAAACCTTGCAATACGTTTACGAGAATAGAGGTTATGTCGATAACGGGTTGATAATAAGCGCTGCCGTCCGCTCTCTTTGCTTCTTTGAAGAGCGGAATTTCAATGCCGCTGATACTGAGCCCTTTCACCGTTTCACCGTTGACGGTGAGATCCTTGAGTACAAGACCGCCGACAAGTTTGCCAATGGTGTTTTTCACGAGGATATTGTAAAGGTCGATGCCGAACGTGTTGAGCACGCCGTCAAGAGCCGTGTTGAGGAATTGAGAGAGGTGATCGAGATCAAACGCATAATCGTCCTCGCCGAGGAGCGCGTTGTCAAAGTCGATATCGAGCAACACGTCGCCGCCCTCTGTAGCTTTGGCGGGGTTGGTGCCCATATTACCCTCTTCGTCCGCTCTTACGAGTGCGACGTAAAGGTTGTCTTTCTTTTGTCCGAAGATTTCGCCTTTGTAAATCAACACAAGGCTTGCGTTCTTCAATTCGTAACTGTCGTCAGCGCCGACCAAGGATTTGATGAGTCCGCCGAGCGTTGTTCCGCCGACGGTGCTGTTCATATCTGCGCCCATCTCTTTGAGGCTCCAACCTTTTTCAAGTTTGGTAAGTATAGGTGCAATGATGTTTGCAATGGTCGTTTGCTTGCCGTCAAAGTTGATGGAAATGCTGTTGATAAGAGGGATTTTTTCGCCGAGTTTCTTGACAATTTCGCTTGCGCCGTAATCACCGCTTGCGTTCTTGTCGAGCAACAAGTCGAAAAGTTGGTTGTCGCCGAGCAATGCGCCCACTTGAGCAACAAGATAATCGAGTCTACCGTGAGTCAAAGAGAATCTATCTGTGAAATAAACTTCTTGATCGTAATACGCGCTCTCTCTTGCGCTTGCCTCGGACGTGTAATACGTGTCGCGAGTGGCAATTGCGTTTTGAATAATCATCGCAACTTCAGAAGCATACGTGTCGGAGGTTACGATTGTTTGAGATTCATAATAGTCCTCGAGGATTTCAAGAACGTTGTAAAGACTGAATACCCAGCCATCGGACATCAATCCGTTGGGATTGTAAATACCCGTGCCGTAGTCGCCTTCCGTGGTGTTGACGACGCTCACCGTGCCGCCTGCCGCACCTTCGGGAAGTTCTTTGCCGTCTGCGTCAACGTATACCGTGCCGACGGGCATCAAGTCTTTGGCGTACCATACGTAAACGTATTGACCGTTCTTTTTGGACGCGCCGACGGTTTCCCATTTGCCTTTCTTTTCGTTGTATTGAACGGTTTTGTAACCTTTCTCTTTATACCAGTAATTGGAATAGGTTTTTCCGTTGATAACGAGTTTTCCGTCAATCGGTTTGAGCTCGACAAGTTGATTTCTTTCAACGTCGGTAATTCTGCCGTCGCCCGGCTCAATGTTGTTGTTCTTGTCGGCATTGACTCTGGATTCGCCGGTATTCTCATCGACGGTAAAACTGATATCCACGCCGACTTCGACCATTCCGTCCTCTTCGTCGGAGATGATGTAGCCGTAAGTTACGGGCTTGTTGGAGATGTTGCCTGCAACACCGCCCTTGTCTTTGCCTTCCATCTCGACGTTGTAGGCTTTTTTGAGCAAGTCGATTTTTTCAATGAGTTTGGTCGTCTCGTTCTTGCTTGCCGCATTTGAAGAAAGCGTGCGATAGTAGGAAAGTTGCGTTTTGTAATCTGCAACAGTAACGCCGTCTCCGTATGCCTTCTTTGCGTCGGCTGCGATTTGCTCGATTTGAGATTCAAACACAGCGTCCATAACAAAGCCGGTCAAAAGCATAACGACAAGGCACGTCGCGACAACCGCAAACATTCTCACTCTGCTGCTTTTCACCGTTTTTGCAAGGATGATGTGCACAATGGAAATAATCGCCCAAAGAGCAAATGCGATCCAAACGCCGTAAAGAGCGGGTGCGGTGATGTACGACTCCATTTGCATGAAGAAACCGAGTGCGCTTGTGCTCACCGTGTCGCCCATAAACGGGTCATGACCGAGGAACTTGACTGTCGTGAAACACACGGCAACCATAAACAGCGGAAGACCAAGCATATAGAACACGATTTTCAGTGCGCGATACAACTTGACCTTTTGGTACTGTTGATTTTGGCTCATAATGTTCTCCTTAACTTCTCGTGCCCACGCCCACGTATGTAAGCGTGCGCACAATATATATAATATTACTTTTCTATCATATCATAACAAAAATCATATTTCAATACGATTTTTACAATTTTTTCTCGACACAACAAGTTGTGGTCGCACATAACGCCGTGCGAATATGTGGCTTTTATTACACTTCACTTGTTTGAAAACGTGCAAAAAGCGTCGTCCGCGAACTTGTGCGCAGGCTTATTAACGGACACTCGTTCAAGGCGTTCTTATACACGAAATGTGCCTATTCGGAGCTTCGAGCCGCAGGGCGGCGAGCGGATAAGTGCCGAGCTTGACGATTAGTACAAGTGAGCCAACGAGTGTTGTTCTTTTCGTTGGCGAACGAGTGGCACAACAAGTGAACGATACTCTTCTATGCGAGTGCCGTAAGGAGCGAAGCGACGGAATAGCGATTGCTACGGAGTCAATCGCGTCTTGCCCCTCTTGCGAACGATGTTTTGCTTAAGTAGAGTAATGATGTGTATTTGAGCAATATGGGCGCGACGCGTTAAGCAACCCGTCTGGTAGACGAGTTGTAGCCAAAGCGAACGAGGCGGATTGCGGTGCGCAAACGCCGAAGTCCAAAGCCCGAAGGGAAGGGGTGATGTTGCATTAGAGGAGTTACTGCGCACTCATTCAAAAAGACTATTCTATCGGCGCAATTATTAATAATACAAACCGCATTTTTTGTGTGCATATAATTCGTTTTCGCGTTTTAATCTTAAAACTCGCGCAAAATGATTTTACTTTAGATATTGCTTTTAGTTCGATTGCAGTATATTATAAAAATACACAGGCGAAAGCCACATTTCAGGAGGAAATTATGTCATATATCAGTGAAGTCATTGAACAGACCGAATTGAAAAACCCGGGACAACCCCAGTTTATGCAAACGGTTAAAGAGGTTCTTACGTCTCTCGCACCCGCTGTCGAACAACACGAAGAAACTATGAGAAAAAACGTTATTCTCGAGCGTCTTGTAGAGCCCGACAGACAAATTATGTTCCGCGTGCCTTGGATGGACGACAACGGCGTATATCACGTCAATCGCGGTTTCCGCGTTCAATTCAACAACGCAATCGGACCGTACAAAGGCGGTTTGCGCTTCCAAAAAGACGTCAACCTCGACGCAATGAAGTTCCTCGGCTTTGAGCAAACTTTCAAAAACTCCCTCACTTCCCTTCCTATGGGCGGTGCAAAGGGCGGCGCAGACTTTGATCCCACCGGCAAGAGCGACGCTGAAATTATGCGTTTCTGCCAATCGTTTATGAACGAGCTTTATCGCCACATCGGCCCCAACATGGACGTTCCAGCAGGCGACATGGGCGTTGGTGGAAGAGAAATCGGTTATCTCTTCGGTCAATACAAGAAAATCGTCGGTTCTTACGAAAACGGCGTTCTCACCGGCAAAGGTTTGAGCTACGGCGGCTCCCTCATTCGCCCCGAAGCAACAGGATACGGCGCAACGTACTTCCTTGACGAAGTGCTCAAACACGAAGGCGAACAACTCAAGGGCAAGACCTTCTGCCTCAGCGGTTTCGGCAACGTCGCTTGGGGCGCGACCGCAAAAATCACCGAGCTCGGCGGCAAGGTCGTTACACTCTCCGGTCCCGACGGATATATCTACGATCCGGACGGCGTAAGCGGTGAAAAGATTGATTATATGCTCGAAATGCGTGCGTCTAACCGCAACAAAGTCAAAGATTACGCAGACAAATACGGTTGTGAATTCGTCGCAGGCAAGAAGCCTTGGGGCAACGTCAAAGCAGACGTCTATATGCCCTGCGCAAGACAAAACGAAGTCCTCCTCGAAGACGCAGAGGCTATGGTCAAACTCGGAGTTCCCGTGCTCAACGAAGTTTCCAACATGCCCACCACCAACGAGGCAATCGCATACTTGCAAGATCACGGCGTTCTCATCACTCCGTCCAAAGCGGTCAACGCAGGCGGCGTAGCGACCAGCGGTCTTGAAATGTCTCAAAACAGCGAACGTCTTTCCTGGACGGCAGAAGAAGTCGATGCAAAACTCAAACAAATCATGAAAGGCATCCACAACCAAATCTGCGACGCTCTCAACTCGTACGGCCTCGACTACAACCTCGTCAAAGGTGCAAACCTTGCTGGTTTCAAGAAGGTTTACGAGGCAATGCTCGCTCAAGGCATCAACTAAAAGGCTGTAAAATAGCGAATAACTGCGGCAGCACCCCATGATTTGCAAATCACGTACGACAGTACGTTGGGTTTGCACCTCACGGGGTGCTTTCTTGTTCTTCATCTATTTTACAGCCTTTTAGAATTTATGTTTTATGGGTGCACCTATTAACGGAATATGCCTCTTCGGAGACGGAACTCGAGCCGCAGGGCGGCGAGCTAGTCGAGCGCCAAGCTTGACGAAAAGTACAAGCGACTGCGCCGTGTTGTTGCGTAGCTGGCGCACAAAGCGCAGTGGCATAATGAGGGAAATGTCCCTATCTATGCGCGTGCCGTAAGGAGCGAAGCGACGGAATAGCGATTGGTACGAAGTCAATCGCGTCGCGTGTCCCCCTGCGGAGCAGTTCCGTGGGTTCCCTCAAACGAAGTGCAGAGGGGGAATGGAATATGGGCGCGACGCGTTAAACGACACATTCGGCGAATGTGTCGTAGCCAAAGCGAACGAGGCGGATTGCGGTGCGCAAACGCCGAAGTCCAAACACCGTGAGGAAGGGGGAAATTGCATTTAAAATATTTACAGCAACTTCGCTCAGTAATTCTTATTTTTTATCATAACGTCGTGCGCGCCGCCTTCGACGATGCTTGTTGCGGACACGAGCGTGAGTTTTGCGTCTTTGTGCAAGTCCTCGATTGTCGTAACGCCGCAGTTGCACATGGTGGATTTGACTTTATAAAGGCTCTTGCGCACGTTGTCGGAGAGTTTGCCTGCATACGGAACGTAAGAATCGACGCCCTCTTCAAACGAAAGTCCGCTCTTTCCGCCGAGGTCGTAACGTTGCCAGTTTCTCGCGCGGTTGCTGCCCTCGCCCCAATATTCTTTGACGTAGTTGCCGTTGATATTGAGTTTTGCCGTGGGGCTTTCGTCAAATCTTGCAAAATATCTGCCAAGCATAATGAAATCCGCGCCCATAGCAAGCGCAAGCGTCATATGGTAGTCTTGCACGATGCCGCCGTCCGAGCAAATGGGGATATATATGCCCGTTTCCTTGTAGTATTCATCGCGCGCCGCCGCCACTTCGATAAGTGCGGTTGCCTGACCTCTGCCTATGCCCTTCGTTTCACGCGTAATACAGATAGAGCCGCCGCCTATGCCCACTTTGACAAAATCAGCGCCTGCTTTTGCCAAAAACAAAAATCCGTCTCTGTCCACCACGTTGCCTGCTCCTACAAGCACGCTATCGCCGTATTTCGACCTTATAAAATCAATGGTTTTTTGCTGCCAGACGGTATATCCCTCGCTGCTGTCTATACAAAGCACGTCCGCGCCTGCCTCGACAAGGAGAGGAACTCTCTTTTCGTAATCGAGGGTGTTTATACCTGCGCCGACGAGATATCTCTTTTCGCCATCAAGCACTTCGAGCGGATTTTCTTTGTGCTGCTCATAGTCCTTTCTGAACACGAAATATAGCAATCTGTCCTCACCGTCCACGATAGGCAACGTGTTGAGCTTGTTATCCCAAATAATATCGTTTGCCTCGGAAAGCGTTACGCTCGACGGCGCAACCACAAGTTTTTCTCTCGGAGTCATAAACGAGGACACTTTGTCATCGAGCGACATTCTCGACACACGGTAATCCCTGCTTGTAACCATACCCAAAAGCTTGCCGTTTGACGTGCCGTCCGACGTTATGGCAATGGTATTGTGTCCGTTTCTCTCGACGAGATCCAGTACGTCTTTTAGCGTATCGTCGGGAGTAAGGTTGCTGTCGCTCACCACAAAGCCCGCTTTGTATGCTTTGACTCTACGCACCATATTCGCCTCGTTCTCGGGAGATTGCGAGCCGTATATAAAAGAAATTCCGCCCTCTTTGGCAAGCGCAATAGCCATTTTGTCATCGCTGACCGATTGCATAATTGCCGAAACGAGCGGAATATTCAACGTGATTTTGGGTGCTTCGCCTTTCTTGAACTTGACGAGCGGAGTTTGCAAACTGACGTTTGCAGGAATGCATTTTTCCGACGTATATCCCGGAATAAGCAGATACTCGCTGAAAGTCCTCGAGGGTTCTTGAGAATACTTTGCCATATTTCACCTCTATAAAAATTTTTTGTATTTTACCATAAAAACCGCCATCTTCAAACCGTTTTGCAACCAAATCTCAAAATTAATTTTTCCTACCAAAAAGACGGCGTTTCCGCCGTCCTTTTTTCAAATTGTTTGTATGTTATTGTTGGTCTGCGCCGCCTTGTTCGTCCGTCGTTTGCTTTGCGTCTTCGCTTGAGGCGACTTCTTCCGCATTCTCATCGGCTTTTTTCGCTTTGGGCTTTCTGAACACCACAAACTTCTGCCACATAAACTCTAGCGCAAAGTTGATGATCATAACCGTACCTTCCGCAATGATACCTGCAAGCGTAGCGTTTATCTTTGCAGAAAGCAACGGCTCAATCGTGCAGACGTACCACGTTTGGAAAGGATAAAACGGCACGTAGAACAAGAATGCCAGAATCATTGCCTTGGGAACGTTGCTTGCGTCCTTAAAAGTGAACTTGCGATTGAGCGTGAAGTTCCAAAGTATAGACGCGCAAAGCGCAACGGTCGTTGCGACAAAAGTATTGATTGCCGTCGGTTGGATAAAGTTGATTGTCTTTCCGTCATCGGGGATGACGTTGTGCAGTATCGTGAACACAACAAGCTGAATGATACCTGCGCTTGCGGCGCAAAGCGCGTATTTGATAAACTGCATTACGCCCTGACGCTTTTCTTTTTTGGCTTGTTTCTCGGCGTGTTTCACGCTGTAATCCGCAAGTATTCCGCTCGGCTTTTGCTCTCCGCAAACCTCTTGAACCTCTGCTGCTTGTGCGACGTTTTCGTCCATAATTTGTACCTCTATAAAAGTATACAATCAGTTTAACAATCTAAATTTGCGATGTCAATATCTATCTTGATATTACTATATTTTTCTATACCGTCTGACATCGTTGTCAACGTATATTCCACCTAAATCAATGAGCGCCGCAAAGTCCGTTTTTCTTTTCGCTTTGTGTCGATTTTGCACGAATAACGATTTTATATATTGTTTTGTGCTTATAAACACTGCCTTTTGGCAAAAATGCGCTTGTGAATATATCAGGGCTCGAGCAACTTCTCAAATCAACTTTCTCTCATAGCGACGACTTCAAGTGCCGTCGTCTTTTTGTCGGACAAAAGGAATGCATGTTTGCCTATCTTGACGGCAACATAGACAAAATGCTCTTTGAGCAAGACATAGTACGTCCTCTCAAAAATGCCGAAGATTTTGAAAAACCATATCTCAAGGACTTGCAAAACAAGGTTGCATATGCCGATGAAATCGACGTTGTGCCTGTAGCTCAAACGCCCGAAAAAATCGCGTGCTGCGACATCGCCTTTTATATTGACGGCGAGAATGACGCATACGTTTTTTCTTTGCGAAAACCCAGTGCGCGCGCAATAGGCGAGCCGCCTACGGCCAGCGTTATGAAAGGACCTCGCGAGGGATTTATAGAGGAAATCAAAACCAATATGTCCCTCATTCGTCGCCGCATAAAATCGCCAGACCTTGTGGTGAAAACTTTTCAGGTGGGGCGTTATTCCTCAACGACGGTTGCGCTGATGTATATCCGAGGTATTGCCGACGATGCAATCGTCGAACAATTATCTCACAAAATCGAACGCATAGACGTTGACGGAGTTGTGGATAGCGCATACGTGCTTTCCTTTATCCAAACTCGCAAAAACTCTTTCTTTTTGCAGGCGGGTTCCACGGAAAAACCCGATGTCGCCAGCGCAAAACTTCTGGAAGGACGCGTTGCGATAATCGTTGACGGCTCTCCAATCGTCATTACGCTCCCCTATCTCGTATTCGAGGACGTTCAGGACGGTTACGATTACTATTCGGGCGACTGGCGCGCCTCTATGATAAGGATGTTCCGCATGCTCGGCGCACTTTTGACAGTGCTGCTGCCCGGCGCATACGTTGCTCTTCAAACCTACCACTTTCAACTGCTGCCCATAAAGTTTCTTATGACGCTTATGGCGGCAACCACCAACATCCCGTTCCCTCCGGCAATAGAAATGTTGCTTGTCATGACGCTGTTTGAAATACTCAATCAAGCGTCCATCCGCATGCCGAGATACTTCGGAATATCCCTCTCCGTCGTCGGCGCAATCGTGCTTGGCGACACGGCGGTAAAAGCAGGGCTCATATCTTCGCCAAGCGTGCTTGTGGTTGCGCTCTCGGCAATAGGCATATTCTGTGTGCCCGACCAGGTAGGTCCGATGTCGATAATGAGATTTTTGTTTTTGTGCGTGAGTGCGGTTACGGGATTCGTGGGCATGATAGTGCTTACAATCGTCATCATCGCTTATCTTGCAAGCCTCGACAACTTCGGCACTCCCTACCTCGCGCCTTACGCCCCTCGCATCATCCCAGACCTACAGGACGGCGTATTAAAAGCGAACGCGTCGTCTATGGAACTGCGCCCCTACTCTATCCCGACGACAAACCGTCGCCGTATAAGAAAATCATAAAACAAGAACTTTAACTATGCAAAACTTTACTGTAAAACACGGATTGCGCAAAAACCTACCCATAGGCACACTATACAACAGTCAGGTGGCGTCAATTATTCTTATGGTAGGAATAGCCTTCAAACTCTCCGCCGCCCCCGGAATGATATCCTCGTATTACGGCTCTTCCACGCTTTGGGTTTTCATATCTTTTTCCGTGGTTGAACTTATATGCGCCTTTATGATATTCGCCTTTTCTCGCATGAGCGGCGACGGTTTTTTGATTGCCACCAATTCGCTTTGGTACAAAGCGATATGCGCCGTTGCATTTGTGCTTTTGAGCATAAAATGCACGTTCTATTTTTGCTATTGCGCCTCATACCTCACCCACGAATTGTTTACGGGCGCGCAACCCGTCTTTATATACGTACTCATCATAGTGCCGATAATCTATCTCGGAGCGAAAGGCACTCGCTCTATAGCGCGCTCTTGCGAGTTGTTTGCGCCGCTGTTTCTGGCAGTGATAATCCTCAATCTCGCATTTTTGGACACGGAATTCGACATAGGTCGCAATCTCCCCGTTTTCTCGGTAAGTCCCGTCGACTTCTTTTCAAAGCTTCCGCATTACGGGCTATGGCTTGGCGATTTGTTGCCTTTTGCATTTATACGCATTCGCAATAAAAAACTGCCCTATATAACGTGCGGCGTTGCGATAACGTGGGTGCTTGCCAACCTAATCGTAATGTTCGGAGTGGCAATTTACGGCGACGCGCTCAAAATGGTGTCCGACCTTCTCATCCACATCGCGAGTTTCAACCAACTATCTCTCGAAATAGGCAGAATGGAATGGACAAACCTCTTTGTCATCCTTGCGATGTCCATATTCTCCATATCCTTTCTATACGACGGCGCAAACAACGCCTTCCGACGTGCGTTCGGCTCGGCGGTACCCTCAAAAATCATATGCCCTATCGTAATTCTTTGCACGGCGATATTCGTAACGTCCACTCAAACGGTAACGGATTTTGCCGTAGGCGCATTCGGCTACGCATTGTCGATAACGTCCGTTGCCGTACCCCTTTTATTCCTTATTTTCGCCCTTGTGCAAAAGCGAAAAATGCGCGGATTTTACAATGCTGCCGACAGCGAATATATACCTCAAAAAGTCAAAAAACCGTCCGTTCCCGACAGTGAACTCGACGGCGTATTATGCAACGAAAAAGGCACTTGCGCAACGCTTGCCGCACACGGCGCGACAGGAGGCGACCAATGAAAAAACAGACGGTTCCATCCTATCTCGCACGCACAAAATGGTTTGTCTTTGCCCTCATTACGCTCATCCTCATAGTGTTCGGTCGCACGGTGGAAACGCCCTCGCTCACCAAATCCGCCGTGGTGCTGGGCATAGGCATAGACTATGCGGAGGACGCCTCTCTTTTCACCGTAAGCGCGCAATGTGTTCTTGTCGGGTCGTCAAGCGGCGACACGTCGGAAACGACTTTCAACACCTACTCGTCATCGGGCAATACTATTGCAGGCGCAATGGATGGTATTTCACGCAAAATGGGGTTAATCATATCGCTTGCGCATTGTAATGTGGTTGTTATGTCGCAATCCGCGCTTAAACTCGATCATATGCAACTTATATATCCACTCACGGAAATGTACGCTTTGCCCGAGCAAACCATAATCGTCTCCTGCCCGGATTCGCCCGAAAAACTGCTCTCTTTGCGTGTAGGTTCGACGCTCAGCGCGCCCTTCTTTTTGCAGCAAGCGCTCATAAACGAAGAGAGTTCCGACGGTATGATCCGCACCACCTCAAAGGACTTCTTGGCACGCTCGCTATCTCGCAGCGAGGCAAACGCAGTGCCCTATATCAAGGTGCAAAAACTACAAAGTCCGCCCATTAGTCAGCAAGGCAACGACGAGGATTCATACGAACTTCTGATAGGCGACGCGCTTGTGTTTAATCACAACAAATTTGCAGTGATAGACAAGGAGCACGCCGAGGTGCTTGCCCTCTTCCTCGGACACGGCGTAACCGGCACTTTCAACTACACTGATTCAGAGGGCGGTTCTATGGAATTTAAGGTGCTCAAAAAAGACGTCAAACTAAAAGCGAACGGGCGCGACGTAAAAGCGGAAATCAATCTTTCCGTCGATTTGAGCGACGTGCAGAACGTAAGCACCGACAAAGTGCTTTCAAGCGCGGACGAAATAGTAAAGCGGTACGCCCAAAACCTTGCGGACGATATAAAAGCCAAATTCGAATATCTTTATGAGTTTTCAAAAAAGGAAAATATCGACTTTTTGAATTTGCAGACAAAAGCTTATCAATCGGTGGGGCGCGCTCTCGAGCATGACTGTCTTTCTACCATATCTTTCACCCCAACCGTCAAAATCAGCGTACGAGAAACGGGCTGATTCACGCCCGTTCGCTTTGCGCTCATATAGTAAAGCGGAGGCTTTTATGGACTACACACTTCCCGACGACGCGACAATGGAAAAAATGCGCCAAGCCTATAACGAACAACTCTCTCGCAAGGCGGACGCGCTCTGCTACATACCCGACGCTGTAAGCGTCGCGCCCGAACGCTTTACGTGCGCGCATATTTTATTTCTTTACATTGCAATGCTTTTGAGGTATAATAACGGGTATGGAAATCAAATTTATGACGCCCACGGAAGTGTGGGAGGGATTCGATGCTCACAAAGCGCCTTTGGAAGCATCAATAATCTCGGCGCAATCGCAAGATAACATCGTTTGCTCGCAGCAGATATTCACGGCGGACACGACAAAAGAAGGTCGCGTGCGTGTCTTTTGCAAGATTTATTACGACGGACGTTGGCAAGACAAACGCCCTGCGCTTTTGGTTTTGCCCTCTTTTGACAACCCCTATTCCAACGAGGCGATACGCTATCTCGTGGAGGAGGGCTACGTTACTTGCCTGCTCGATTATTGCGGAACTTTTGTGGATACCCACACCTCTTACCCCTCGGATTTGAGCTTTGCCGCACTCCCCTCTTGCAGAGAGCATCTTGACGACATTCACGGCGGCGCGCGCAACACGCCTTGGTTTGTATGGAGCAAGGTCGCAAGAAGAGCCATAAGTCTGCTCGAAGAGCAAAGCCTTGTGGCGGCAGACCGTATTGGCGTAATAGGATTCGGCATAGGCGCTCAGCTTTCGTGGCAAGTTGCAGGCACGGACAACAGAGTACGTGCGCTTGTCGCGGCAAACGGCGGCGGCTACCGCTGGGCAACCGACAGCCCCAAATTCCTGGGCAAGGACATCCCGTCCGACGACGAGCAACTTGCATATTCCACAGGCGTGGGCGCGGAAACGTACGCAATGTTTGTGCATTGCCCCACACTTGCGATTGCAACCAGAGATTCCGTTGCTTGCGACGTTGACAGAATCGGCGACATGCTCGACCTTGTCAAATGCAAGGAAAAACAACTCATAATATCCGACTCCTGCGGTCAACAATTGACAAAATCCGTCGGCGCCGCCTGCCTTTGCTGGCTGCGCAAGCATCTTGCCTCCGACGGCGACGAAGCCGCAACTATGCCGACAATGAAATTTGACACCACGGACGGTAGATTGTACGTTCGCGTCAACTCCGCAAAAGGCGCAAAATCTCGCAGATTGTACATAAGCTACGGCGAGCCGATATCCAAGGAACGCTATTGGCGAGTGCTTGACATCAAGCAAAAAGTCGGCGAACACGAGTATGTATGCGACGTGCCCGTGTATGACGAAAACGAACTTATAGTGGCATACGCCACAATCGATTACGACGACGGCGACATCATCTCCACAAAAGTTATCGACGTCATTCCCTCAAAGCACGACGTTACGGCAATCGACTCTGCTATGCGCAATTCCAGCATCATTTACGACGGAAGTATGGGTATAGGCGGCTTCTCTGCAAAGTCCGATTCCGCACTCCTTGACGAAAACTCCCTCAAAGTCAAAGAAGGTCCTTTCGGCATAAAGGGAATTACGCTCGACAGCGGAGTTCTCTCTCTTTGCCGCAGTATACACGAGATGAAGGCGCTTCCTCGCTCTGCGTCGCTGCACATAGACGCATACTCAAAAACCGAGCGCAAATTGGAAGTGTCCGTATTGTCTTATCCGGAGCTCAAACGCTACACCGCTCATGCCGACCTCACCGGCGGCGAGTTCTGGCAAAAATTGCTTTTCGAATGTTCCGACTTCAAGAGCGAAGAAGGCAGAACACTATCCGCTTTCAGCAACGCGAAAGTGATTGAAGTCATCTCTGTGGACGGCGCGATACTCAACAATTTTTTGTGGATTTGAAAATAATTTGCAAAAGATAAAATATACTTTGATATGCAAGATTCATTACAAACGGACATCCCGGAAGTTCAGCCCGAACACAACAACTCAAAGCGCATAATCATATCCGTGATATGCGTGCTTTTGGTTGTGGCGCTTGCGGTAACTAGCGCGTTGCTCCTCAAAAAGTACGTGTTCTCGTCCTTCATTGTGGACGGCATATCAATGTATCCCACTCTTGACGGCGGCAACGGCGCAATGATAGAGGGCGACAGCGACAAGGAACGCACCAACGGCGAAGTTCTATATCTCAACAAAAAGGCAGAGCTAAGACGCGGCGATATCGTAGTCTTTACGCCGGACTGGATTGCGGACGGAAAGACCGGGCAAAACGCCTCTCTCGTAAAGCGCGTAATTGCGCTCGGCGGCGACCATATTCAAATAACGGGCGGCAAAGTATACGTCAACGGCGAAGCGCTTGACGAGCCTTATATAAACAGCGATTCCGTCATGGAAGAAGAGATAGATTTGGTCGTACCCGACGGACAAATGTTTTGCATGGGCGACAACCGCAACCACTCTGCCGATAGTCGCGTTTACGGTTGCGCAAGCCTCGATACGCTTGTGGGAAAGTGCTTCCTGATAAAAGGTCTGGACGGTAAATTGCGCAAGCCTTAATTCATAGAAAGCCGTTGTTGCAAACAACTCAAACGACAAAAACGATGCAAACAATACGACAAATTATGCCGCTTGCAATACCATTTGCGCCTCGTCCAAGAGTTGCATTATATTGCAAAATCAACGGTTTATGACACAAAAATATATGTTTAAACTCTCGCTTTGGGCGAGAGTTTGTTTTTTTGTTTATATTGTGATTTGACTTTAAAGATGCGAAATTCTTGTGTAGCAACGGCTTGCAGAGCAAGCCGTCGCCGTCTCCCTCCCGACCTCCCAAAATCAAATCATTTTATTTCTTCGATATAGTGGATGTATTCGATACTTCTCAACGCCTCGATAATTTCATCGTGCGTTTTGTATTTTTTAAGCTCTTTACTTTCAATGGAAAGTCGCAAAGAATACACGCTGAGTCCCGAGTTGATAAAAGCCGAATTGAGTTCCACGTCGTCTATGCGCATGCCCAGTTGTCGAAGGGTTGACATAAACGTTTGCAAATCGTTTTTGGACAACAATTCAAGATGAATTTCAAAGTGGCTGGAGCGTTGTTTGAGATATTTTTCAAGCGTCGGAAACGCTTGCAAAATCACCACGTAAACAACAAGCAATACAAGCGCGATTGTGTATAATCCTGCGCCGACTATAAGCCCGAAAACACTGCACGACCACAGCCACGCCGATGTCGTAAGACCTTTGATTTGGTTTTTTGCGCCAAACAAAATGGAGTTGCCGCCAAGCATCGCAGTGCCGATTATCGCGCCAACCGAACAGACAGGCACTTTGAGTCCGAAACTTGCGTCAATCAACATACACGCCGTTGACGACAGCGAGAGCAAAATGAACGTTTTAAGCCCTGCGGTGTGTCCTTTTGTGGACCTTTCGCACCCCACGTAAAACGCAAACAGCACGGGCACCAACACCCTCAACAATATGGAATATACCGTAACGGTATAAGACCATTCCCCCATAACCCTGGCAAGCGGATCGATATAATTCATTTTGCACCTCCTATCTCTTTACACGTTGTCTTGAATTGAACAAATAGTATTCTTCTGCGGCATCGTCAAACGCCTTTTCGTCCTCCTGGACGGGTTCGGGCGGTGGCAAAGCCTGTCTGATGTGGTTGATTTTATCTATAAGCACCTCTACGTCGCTCTTCCCTGCCACATCTTCCACCTTTTCGTCCGGAACGACCGTATTTATATCGTTGGAATAGGACTTAGACAGATACAGCGCAAGTTTTGCACACGCCGGGCCTATAAGTTCATACAGCACGCTGGATGCAAGTATTATGGTTTCCAGCGCGCTTCCCGTATCGCCGCCGATCGTTCTCGAAGCAAGCGTGGCAAGACCAATGGCAACGCCTGCCTGCGGTATGAGCGCAAGCCCCAGATAGTTGCGCACTTTCTTGTCCTTTTTGGTTACAAGACAGCCGAGGAAGGAACCGCCGTATTTGCCGAGTATTCTCACAAAGAAATACACGACGCCTATCACGAGCAATGACACACCGCCCACCGATCCGCCGCTTGTAACGAGCGCGTCAAGTTTGAAATTCACTCCCGAGCGCACAAAAAACAACAGCAGTATAGGCGGCGAGAAATAGTTGAGTTGTTTGAAGAGTTTGTCGTCGCCGGACGTATTCATATACACCGTACCCATAGCCATACAGCCGAGAAGCGGTGACACGTCCATAAACGAGCATATCCCGCAAAAGCCGAATATCGTCGCAACGGCAATAATAAGACGGTTGTCCGTCGAGCGTTTGGATATGAGCAGTTTTAGCAAAAATCCGAGCAAACCGCCAACGACGAACGCCACGATATTGTACACGATAGGCAGCAATACGTTTCCCACGGTAACAGTGCCGGCAAGCGAGGCGGTTGCAACCGCAATAGCCACGGAAAACGCCACAAGCCCCACCACGTCGTCCAGCGCCACTACCTGCAAAAGCGTATCCACAAAATCGCCTTTTGAATTGGTCTGTCTTATCGTCATCATAGTGGACGCAGGCGCGGTAGCTGCCGCGAGCGCGCCGAGCACGATTGAGAACGGCAAGCTCAACCCGAGCGCAAAATACATCACCAAAAACACGACAATGGAAGCAAGCAACGCCTCGAATACGGTTATAACGATATTTTTACCACCGTTCTTTTTGAGTGTGGACATTTTAAAGAACTCACCCGTACTGAACGCAATAAACGCAAGCGCGATATCCGCAAGGAAACTCATTCCTTCCACGACTTTGGTCGGGATAACATTGATGCAATACGGACCTATCAATATGCCCGCGATAATATACCCCGTGACGTTGGGGAGTTTAAGTTTTTTTGTCAAGCGCGACATAACGTATCCCGCGATGAGCATGACCGCGACGGATATTATGACTTGCGATACGCTTGAAAAATTTTGCAACAACATCTTTTCACCTCGACTTTTCCGTTTATTTTTCGGATTTGTCTTGCCAAGTTGGTAATGTTATGTTATGATTTTGTCATCATAAAGTCAAATTATTGATGTTTATATGTTGATAACTATTCATAATAATTGAGGTGTATTATGTCATTGCTTGACGACAGACTTGACACGCTTATCACCGTGTGCGAAACAAAGAACTTTACAAAAGCAGGCGAGATTTTATCGCTTACCCAACCTGCGGTAAGCCAACACATAAAGAAATTGGAAGAAGAACTCAACACAACGCTTTTTTTGCGTAAAAAGGGTGAATTGGTCCTCTCTCCAGAGGGCGAAATCGCGCTATTGTATGCGCGGAGAATGAAAGCCCTTGCCGAAAAGATGCAAGAAAAAATCAAGAACGCCAAGTACAACATCAGCAAAATCCGCATAGGCATCACTCACACGCAAGAGAGCGGTTTTATGGTCGAGGCTTTGTCCAAAATGGCGCTCGGCGACGATAATCTAAACATAACGCTAATAACTGACAATATAAAAAATCTTTATGATATGTTGGAAAATTTTGAAATCGATATCGCAATTATCGAGGAAAAACCCACCAATCCGTCTTTCAACTTTATGGTTATCGACACGGATATGTTGCTTTGCATGACCTCGCCACAGAATCCGCTTGCCAAAAAGACGGCAATCACCCTGTCCGAGCTCAAAAAGCAACACCTTATCTTGCGCTTGCCCTCTTCTTCCACCCGTGAGAAGTTTGAAAGCGCCCTCACGTCTATAGGCGAATCCCTTGACGACTTTGACGTAACAATTGAGGTTGACAGCATCGCCACCATCCGCAATCTCGTCAAAAAAGACATCGGCGTATCAATACTTTCAAAGAGCGCGTGTTACAAGGAAATCAACAAAGGCTCGCTCGTCGCGCTTCCGATAGAAAACCTGAGCATGATTCGAGAAACCGCGATAGTCTATCACCGCACGTTCTCACATCCAAACATCATAGAAGGCATATCCAGAGCGTACAACGATATGGCAAACATGCTCAAAAAGTAAACTTTAGTCCTGCGCGCATATTGACTTATAAAAAGGATTTATTTATAATCTAATTATTCCGATAAGGAGAAAAAATATGAAACTCACAAAACTCAAAGACAACAAGGCGCAGAGTGCGCAATATATGCACGGGTTTATATCCCACGTGATAAAATCCTTCGGGAAGCGCGACTGCGGTAGCAAAGGCGAAGTAGACGCGGTAAAATATATGGCGCAAGAAGTCGCGCCCTATGCAACCGACGTAAAAACTGAGCCGTACGACGTGCACACTCTTGCATTTATGGGCTGGATTTACATCACCGTAACGCTCATTCTCGGCGCTTTCGTAAGCGCGTTCTTTATGCCGATGCTCTCAATTATCCTCATTTGCGTAGGCATGGCGCTTATGGTTCTGGAATTCGTATTCTACCGTCAAGTGGTAGATTTTCTCTTCCCCAAACGCCAATCTCTCAACATGACCGCAATCAAAAAGCCGCAAGGCGAAGTCAAACGTCGCGTGCTCATATCGGGACACGCGGACGCGGCATACGAGTGGACTCTCAACTATTATTTGGGCGGGAAAGCGTTTATCGCGCACTTCCTCATCTCCATTATCGGTATTCTGTACTTTATGGCAGTCGCAATCGCGGCGTGCGTAAAGGGCGCAATTTTCACGCCTATCACCGACCGGGCAATATTTATCGCGCTTTGCTGCAGCGGCGTATTCGTGCCGTTCTGGATACTTATGTACTTCCTCTTCAATCCTCGCGTGATTGCAGACGGCGCAACGGACAACCTAACGGGTTGCGCAATGGGCATAAGTTTCCTCAAAGCGCTCAGCGACAACGGCATAGAGTTTGAAAACACCGAAGTCGGCTGCATTTGCGCAGGCGGCGAAGAGGCAGGTTTGCGCGGCTCCAAAGCATGGGTGAAAGCGCACAAAAACGACTTCAAAGACTGCCCCACCACAATACTTTGCATCGATACTATTCGCGAGGACGACCATATTTTGGTCAACTACAAGGATATGAACGGCTTTATCAAATGCGACCCCGAAGCAACCGAGCTTTGGCTGGATGCGTGCAAGGAAGAAGGTATCCCCTGCAAAAAAGGCAGCGTGGCTCTCGGCGCAACGGACGCGGCGGCTTATACGCAAGGCGGCTTCAACAGCGTTTGCGTAACCGCAATGAACTTCAATCTTCCCAGATACTACCACACTCGCCTCGACGTCGCAGAGGACGTAAACGAGGATTGCCTTGCCAAAACTTTCAGCGTGCTTTGCTCCTTCGTTGAGAAAATCGACGACCTCGCTCAAAAAGAAAACTGATCGATAACGCCTCGCAAACTCGCAAATTTGCGCCACATCGCAAAGTATGCAAAAACTCTTTTATCACAACATCCACAAATCCCCCGACGATGTCGGGGTTTTTGTTTGCGCCTTATATCGGTCTGCGCAACAAAACATGTTAGAATTTGAAAAATAAAAACGGCAAATCGAAAGCGTGCGGACAGAAACATAAATCGCAATATTTTTTTCAATATTTGCGAAAGAACTTGTCAAAACCGTTTTTTTGAGTTACAATACCTATGCTGTTTGAGAGAAATGCGCAAAATGCGGCAATCTCAAAGGCAGTAAAAAACAATTTAATGATTCTAATCGGGGTATAGCGCAGTTTGGTTTGCGATAAGCAACGACCGCAAACAAAGTTGTTCCGTATCCGACATCGTCACCTGTCGCGTTGTGTCGAAAACGCAAGACCTGACGGAAATGCGCGAGCGCGCTCCCAAACATAAGGACACGCCGTCGAATAAAGGCAGTAATGATACAAACTTAATAATTCTAATCGGGGTATAGCGCAGTTTGGTTTGCGATAAGCAACGACCGCAAACAAAGTTGTTCCGTATCCGACATCGTCACCTGTCGCGTTGTGTCGAAAACGCAAGACCTGACGGAAATGCGCGAGCGCGCTCCCAAACATAAGGACACGCCGTCGAATAAAGGCAGTAATGATACAAACTTAATAATTCTAATCGGGGTATAGCGCAGTTTGGTAGCGCGCTTGACTGGGGGTCAAGAGGCCATGGGTTCAAGTCCCGTTACTCCGACCACAAACTTCGCTGAGTGCATACATTGTGTGCACTCAGTTTTTTATATCCGTTCAACTTGCGCTTGCGCAAACGTTGAAACGGATATAAAAACAAGCACGCCTTGCGTGCCGAAGTTTGTGTAGTGGAACGAGCCATTAGGCGAAGTACCACAAAACTATCGTAGCAGAGTACCTCTGCCAAGTTTCTTGAATTGGAACGAACGAAGTGAGTACCACAAAACTTCATCGTTTCTTATCGAATCTATCAAATGACGTTCAAAAATTGATTTTTTGCAATCGTTGTGTTATTATAAAAGCACTCAAGTTTCCGTAGCTCAGCAGGATAGAGCGTTCGCCTCCTAAGCGAAAGGCCGTGGGTTCGACTCCCGCCGGGAACACCAATCACACCCCCACAGGGGTGTGTTTGTTTTTCTTGCGGTAGTTGTGCGCCTTGCGCACGTGCTTCGCACTCGACCCCACTTCCGTGGCTGACGCTTCGCTATTCCGTCATTCCATTCCTTACGACTCCCGCCGGGAACACCAATCACACCCCCACAGGGGTGTGTTTGTTTTTCTTGCGGTAGTTGTGCGCCTTGCGCACGTGCTTCGCACTCGACCCCACTTCCGTGGCTGACGCTTCGCTATTCCGTCATTCCATTCCTTACGACTCCCGCCGGGAACACCAATCACACCCCCACAGGGGTGTGTTTGTTTTTCTTGCGGTAGTTGTGTGCTTTGCGCACATGCTTTACACCCGCCCCCTCTTCCGTGGCTGACGCTTCGCTATTCAACCTCATCCAACATTTTTGTAAGCTCTTCTATACAGTTGTCATACTCGTTATTGTCTGGATCAATTCTTTTTAACCAACTATACATTAATATGCCTTTTTCAATAGGAATACGATGTCTGTCAACGTAAGACAAAATGCGCCAAGCTTCGGCTACATCTTTTATGTCGTCGATCATTTCCAACGTTATGTGTGCTTTTCCGTCTTCGGTTGGTGCCATTGTGGCGTTTAAACATTTCTCAATGATGGGAATCATTACGTTTATTGCTCTCAAATAATGCTCTCGAATATCGTATAATTCCTCTTCTGTCATTTCGAGATCGTTTGAGTTTTTAGATTCAGCTCTGTCCATCTGTTTTTCTAACAGTGTGGACGCAATCGCCATATTCCCCTTGTATATACTTCTTCTACATTCGGGGAAATCGGCTTTAGACAGAACCTTGTTTAGTAAATCGATAGATTCTTTATAACACGATAGTTCTTCCTCGATTTTTCCTTGTGCATGATTTAATTTTGCTATGTGACTATAACAATTCGCTTTATCGCTATAATCTTCCACAGCATCAGACTGTTTCAATACTTGCTCAATGTAGCCAATCGCCTCGGAAAACCATGCTTTGGCATCTTCAAACTCATTTAGCTTTGTGCACTCAATCCCTGCTCTGAAGCAAACAACAAAAGCCACTCTATAATACGGCAGTTTTTGCTTGTCTATTAAAAAACGCTTAATCAACTCCATTGCCTTGTCATAGTAATCTAAGCTTGCTTCGCCATTATAATCTGCGATGGCGCCGAGATTACTATACATTATTGCCATTACATATGCATTATCTTCTTTATTTCGCACAGACTCTCCGTGCGAATGATTTTGTATTGAGAAAGCCGATTCTATATAGTCTTTAGCATATTCGAGATCTCCTGCCTTTAAAAACAGCGTCCCCAGATTATTATAAACTTCTGCCAAATAATCCCCTGCCGACTCAATATGATTTGAATAGCAGCGTTCCATTAAATCTTTTGCTTTTCTATAAGATTTTGCGGCAGCGGACATCTCGTTTTCAGTACTATAGCAAAATGCCAATTTGTTATAACACAGGTTATAATAATAAAGAGTTTTTCCATTCAATTTACTTTCATCTATTAACGATAAAAGTTTTATCGCCTCTTCAAGTTTTTCTATCGCTTGATTCAATCTATAAATCTCTATCAACAAACTTGCACAATTGCAAATAGATCCGACATAATCCAAATACTCATCTTGATTATCCGGTGAGGCTTTATCTTTTTTTATTTCTATAATCGTGTTTTGGTATGCAATTGCTTTATCGTAATCAATAGAGACGCCATGCCCCCTATGATAAATGTCAACAAGCTTTTCTATTGCAGGTAAATAATTATATTCCGAACACTTTGTTAATATCGTTATCCCTTTTTCCGTATTAACCTCTACGTCTATACCGAATAAATACGCCAATCCAATAAGGTATTTATGTTCAGGTAAAAAGTCGTTGTTTTTTACATTTAAATAAGACAAGGCGTCTATCAGTGAACTGTCGAAAACAGGTTTGTCGTGAACGTTTACCAATTCGGGAATATCATCAAACGCATCAAACACCGATTGTTTATTCGTTTCCACCAACTCTACCGGGAATATGTATTTACCTCTCGCTTTTGCAATAGGATACTCTGTGGTAATAATATAATTGAGTTCATTGACTACGTTTGGAGTGATCACCACGGAAAAAACATCGCATTTGTCGATCTCCTGCTCTATTTCATAATTAAAGTTTTCTCCGGGCGTTAAAAATTCGTCATACCAAACCCCGACATCTTCAAGTTTATCGTTTTCATGCATCAACTTTATGAATTCATTGGCGTATTTTCTGTCTTTTTTTCTATAACTAACAAACACATGCGCATCGAATTCTGATTTTATTTGTTCGATTGTTTCATCTTCCAATAAAACAGATTTTAAAAATCTTTCCAGCTTCTTGGAAAATGGAATTGAAGTATTGTCCAAGTCAAATCTGGACATGAATTGGACATTGCCAAAAATCTTATTATATGATTCTAAAATATCTGTCTCTTGTAAAATCGGTAAAATCGGGATACGTTTTTCTCTTATAAATACAAATTCTTTAGAATTTATCAAATTGCTATCACTTAAAAATCTATTTGTAATCGGAATCACAATTAGTTGCATTTGTCCCAACGTCAATTCCAAATCATCCTCTATATATTCGCTCGAATCCGGCTTATACCAAATAGAACAATTTGCAACATCCAGAATATCCCTGCATATTTCGTCAAAAAACAATTTATAGTCTTCAGAGTGAGCGAAAAAATAAACCCTAGCCTTCCCCGTTGGCAAACTATCCCCTCGAGTTTTGCATAATAATTGCATAATACTTAGCCCCTTTATCGTTAAATTAGCATAACGATTCAATTTACTTCCCTCGTATTGCTATAGATACAAACACCGCAAGTTCGCCGTCTTTGCCTATCGCTTGACTATGCTGTGCGTCAATCTGCTCTTTTATCGGCAAATCCCAGTCAAGCGTAACAAGCTCGTCCCCGAACACAAGCCGGAACAAACTCCCCTTTTTATCCAATGTCGCAATGTCCCCGTTAAAACTGCAAAGCGAATTGTCATTCCCAAATTTTTTGACAATGCCTCTTTTGTTGTAATGCGCAAATACTCTTAGCAATACCGCAAGCGGCGTATCCGACAAATCCGCCTTCACCATAACGGTGGTATGTACTTTGTTCAGCCACAACGGTATCTCTTTCGGGCGTTCCTCTTTTCCCACGAGTTTTTTCCTCAAATCGTCGATTTGCGACATAATTGCGCTCACTTCGGTATCTTCTGCCAAAGGCGTTTCATCCGCGGATTCTTCACTTTGCGGTTCTTCCTCTTGCGACACTCTCGCATTGGCAATGATTTTGGAAAGTTCCTCCTCTTCCTTCTCTTCCTCGGCTTTTCTCGCCGCTGCGGCCCTTTCCTGCCGTTCACCTTCCGCGTCCATCTTCCGCTTCATTTCGGCTTTGTCCTTTTTGAACATGTTTACCATTTTGATGTAATCATCTTCGCCTATTGTGCCACGATACATATCTCCGTCCTGCACGACAAGCCCTCTCGCTTGCAAATACGCAAGCGTGGCGTCCACGTCGATTGCGGCGTCTTTTGACGCGGCGCGAAGCTCATCGACGGTCTTTCCTTCGAGATCTTCCAGCATTCTAATGACGTTAAATGCCTGCATATCTATCTCATACATAATCTCTTTAAGCTCGCTGTTGGAGAACTCCTTTTTCCAATCTCCGTTCTCTTTGCGCACCTGCTCGATTTTCTCATTATCTTCCGTAACGGCAAACTCACCGTCCCCGCTTTCCTCGATAATGCCTTTCCCCAGCAAATATCGCATAACGTCAAAAGCCTCTTCATAAGAGCAACTTCCGATAGCCGCCACGCTTTCGAGATTGACGGATTTTGTTTTCATCATTTTTCTGAGAGATCTTATCAACAGTCTATCGTCCATTTTACACCTTTCGCTTAGATATTATTTCTTCCAGAATACGCGCGCGACGTTTACGATATCATAATCGTTGTACGTTTCGTCAAGCATAGAAAACGGCACCAGACAATCATGTTCGTTTCTGGCTTTTCCCGCTTTTTTTGGCGCTTTACGACGCTCTTCAAAATCATCTTCGCTTTCGCCCTCTTGTCTTGAAGGCATTTTTTGATTGAACGTCCAGCCACCGGCAATATACGACCTATTCCACCTCTCGTGCTCGAGCTCTGCCAGCAACCGCACCTCGTCGTAAGTATAAGCGCTCGTACAATAGCACTCCCTCATCGCCGCCATAACTTTCATAAACAAGGACGCGGACTTGTTCGATTCTCTTTCTGCGAGAGTAACCTCTTTCCATTCCGTTCTCAAACACTCTTTGTCCTCGTTTTGCACAGCCGTATTGAAATCGCGCAACAAAGTGTAATACCCACCGTTTTTATCCGGGGTTTCTCTGTTGGGAAAATACTGTTTCATTTCCGGAACTTGATTTTCGAGCTGTTCTCTTCTGAGGAGCACGTATGCGTGATTGTACTTCATCTGCTCGTCCTCGTCGATGATTTGATTGTACGAGTAAATCTCATCCCTGTTTCCGAAAACGATCACTTTCAAATTGCCGTATCGTTTGGCGTCGTCATCGCTCCAGTTGATTCTGTCGCGGTTTTTCTTATTGAGGATATTGATTGCAATCGTTTGCAACTTTGCAGGTCTTGCCGCATTGCGCAGATTGTTGAGTTCGTGTTTGATATCCGCAAGCAAGGCGTTTGCCATCTTGATATTATCCTCGTCTTTCCCGAGGGCAACTATTATAAGGTTATATTCCTGCGAGCGCGAATCTGCGCCCGTTCTCGAATCCAGATAATCCAGATAATCCGAGCTGAAACACGACGCATTGTGCATAACCACCACAGGCAACTTCATTTGATTTTCGATGTCCTCGAGCGTCGCCGCGCGATCTTTTTTGAAATCCGAGGAAAGATTCATCGTTTTGCCGACTAAGCTATGATACGTCGTATCGATTTTCTCTCTACGTTTGTTCCTGATTTGTTCTTCAATCTCGTTTTGACTAAGAACGCCCTTGTCGTCGACGCACACGATCAACGGATGTTGCAATTCAAAAATACCGCTCACAGAACCTGCGTCTTTATCGAATATGTCGGCTCTGAATTGCGTCGGCATGTGGTAATCGGGCTGTTTGTTGTCTATTTTAGTCGACATAACATAGGATTGCAACATAGTCCTTTGGCCCGTCGCGCCAAAGCCGACAACCATGACTTTGTACGTCGATTCGCCCGTATCCTGAATCAACGAATTCGCGTCCCACTCATTGTTTCTTGCCTCCGCAAACAGTTTTGCGGTTATGTCGGACTCGTTGACAATATGCAAGGAAAACTCATTCTCATTGACGACGCCGCGAGGATTGCGCACTTCGATTGCTCCGTTTTCAAGCACGGACGCCTTCTCGCGATTTTTACGGTGAATTCGCGGATTTGCGGATTCTAAGCCGCTATCTACGCACTTTTTCTTGTAATTGTCGTAATACGTGTAGTTTATATCTCTGTTTGTAAGTATGTAGTAATCGACAAAAACAGGTTTCTTGTTGCATTCCACGATTTCTCGCGCGACGTTCTCGATTTCGTTAAATACGATTTCCGTATTCACGGTTTCTTCGCCGCTGAAATCCTCGTCGTTATGCATTGCAAAAATATGGATTCTGCTGCTTTTTGCCTTGGCTTTGACAACGATTTTTTTGCCTTTTCGTTTATCTTTTTCCTCATCGTTTTGCGGCGGTTTTGTTTCAAAAAACACGTTGTCTACATATAGTCCGAGCCTCTTGAGCATGGAAGATTCCTTATCGCCGGTTTTCTTTGAGTAAGACCAGAATATATATCCGTTGGACATAATCTCTCTGTGCAGCGGATTTTTACGGTCGAAAGACCCGATATCGTCGCCTGCAAAAATCACTTTACTTCTTCTAGGTTTTTCGGGTTTTTGAGCGTCTTTACCTGCGCCTTTGTCCTCTCGATATGCCTTTAGTGCCTTTTTGTAATTTTCCTTATCTTTGAACCTCTTTTCGTTGATGCTGTTTGCCAAAAGCAACGAATCCTGCGTTACGGACGTAAACAAATATATATCGGTATTCGTATCCGTTTTCAACCTCAAACGCAGGAAGAACAGCAACACGCCGCTGTACATCTCATAGCTGATTCTTGTAAGGATGATACTGAAGAACACAAGCCCCGCAAGCGCCGAACTTCCAGAATACAGCCATTGCACCAGCACTCCGCCCACTTCTCCGGGGGATGACAAGCCCTCGAATTCGAGTCCGCCGATGCTCGAATAAATGGAATAAAAGACCGTTGCAAGTCCGTCATCGAACGCGTCCGGTCTGCCCGCCGCAAAAACGGCAAATTTAACGCCAAAACTAAACGCAAACACAATAGCTATAAAAAACAACTCAACCGCAAACTTTGCGCCGGAAAATCTTTTCCTTGCCGCAATGTATGCAAACATAATCAAACCATACGCCGTCAATAAAGCTACTGCCCCTATAACTGCTCCGAGTGCCGCCATAATTTATCCCCTTTTCTTTTGTTTTTCAAAATAGTGATTTATTACATCTAAACGCGTCTTTTTGCAAAAACGCGGATCATTCCAATATCTTGTCGATAAGCCCGTACCCCAATGCTTCTTTTGCGCTCATCCACTTATCTCTTTCGCAATCCGCATGCAGCGTCTCGAGCGATTTGTCCATGTTATCCGCCATAATGGTTTCCAATTCGTTTCTGGATTTCGCCATATCTTCCGCAATACGTTGCATTGCGGTTTGAGGACGTGGCACTCCTTGCCTAAGCTGCATAAGCGGCTGATGAATAAGCATTCTGCTATGCGGCAAGGCATATCTTTTGCCCTTCTCTCCGCACGAAAGCAAGAATGCGCCCATGGACGCAGCCATGCCGTAGCATACGGTGGAAACGGGTGCTTTGATGAGCTTTATCGTATCGTAGATTGCCAATCCGTAAACTATGCTGCCGCCGTTTGAATTGATATACAAACTTATCTCTTTGTTTTCGTCCTGTCTGTTGAGCTCGAGCAACTGCAAAATGACTTTCATTGCGGAATCTTCATCCACCGTTCCGTTCAATAGCACTATACGAGGGTTATTGTTTTTCATATCGTTCTCCTCCTTTCACTCGAGTATCTCGTCGACAATTCCGTATTCCAAAGCCTGTTGTGCGCTTAGGCTCACCCCGACTTCGCAATCTCGGTGTATTTTGTCAAAATCCGTATTCGTCTTTTGAGCAAGCATATTCTCAAAAATCTCTCTTTCAAGCTTGACTTCTTTTGCCTCGATTGCAATCTCCGTCTCCTGATTGGCGCCGGATTGCAACATCCCGTACGGCTGCTCGAAAGAAATCTGACTATGTCTGAGCGCATATCTTTTTCCCTTGGCGCAACACGCAAGCAACAGCGCGCTATACCCGTCCGCCATGCCGACGCACGTCCCGGATATTGGCGCTTTTATGGTGTTCATCGTATCGATAATCGCCATCATATCCAAGTAACTTCCGCCGCTCGAGCCGATAAACAACTGAATATCTTCCTTCTCGCTTTTGGCATTGTAATCCATCATCTGAAAAATAATGCTCGCCGCCTTGTCCGAATTGACATATCCGCTCACGACGATAATACGGCTCTCCTCCAGCTCCTCACCAAGCGACCTAGCCTCTTTTGCCATAATCCTTCCTCCTGTTCCATGTGTATGATATTGAACTATATTCATCCTTAAGTTGCGACATTTTATTTGCATCAATTGTATACATATGGAAGAATTTCTTTTAGACTCTTCAATCTGCGGATAAAATGATGCCAAATTTTATCATTATAAAAATCTGTATTTTTAGGGTTGATACAAAGAGTTTCAACCATTGTTGTATAAATGAACTCATCATTAAACGAATTCCCTACATATAAAATGTCTTTTGGTGAAACATGTGTCGACTGAATAATTTTGTTTACAAATCGCGCTTTCCCCTCAAAGTCATATGGCGTACCTATAATGCCATTTAACATTCCCTGATCATCAAAAGTAAATCGATTCGCTTTAATCTCTGTAAAACAATCTACAAGTTCTTTCCCCAATACGCATTCCACATATTGTTTAATTGATCCAGATACATTGTATAATTTTATTCCCTTGGATTTTAATTCCATTATCACTTCTCTGGCATCATCAACGAGTTGTGCTCTTTGAGCCACTTCTTTTATATGATGTTTGTTGCACCCCACTTTTATGAACATTTTTTCTGTTATTTCACACCATTCATCATGAGAAATTTCATTATTGCTGAATTGCTTGTGATATTTTTCGCATTCACTAACATCATAACCCAAGATAGTCCACATCAGTTCCCATGTATTAGAATCTACACGCGGTTTAGTAAGTGTTCCATCGAAATCAAATACCACTATCTTTTTATTAACATGTTGAGAAACCAATTCGCTAAATATAAGTTCTATAACTTGGCTTTTATATTGAAACACATACGGAACCGGTGGCGAGCCAATAATTCTTTTCATTGCATCTTCTCCCCAAAGAGCAGATACTATATCTTGGTTAACCATACCATTTGTTTCGTTTTCCCATGCAAAATCTGGAAAAATCACGGGAATAAACTTTACATTTTTATTTTTTAACACCTCATCCATCTCAATCCTTGTAACCGAATTGAGATTTGGTGTGCCATTGACAATAAACCCCTCAAAAAAATTTTTTGTTAATAGCATAATGAAATTTTCTACATTACCCAAATATTTTTGAGGATCTAGTAAAAAATTCCTCATTTCGCTCGCATAAATTTTTTCTGGAGAATAGTAAGTTGCACCTACTTCTTCACTTTTTTGACTCATCGCAACATAGATCTCATTTGCGATTTGAATTCCTGCAGATGAGCCTCCCCGATAGCAAATAAAATTTCTATACATTATCGTTTCCTCTTTGCCAATGGCGCACATGCTCTGTGCGCTTAAGCCTTTCTTTTGTGCGTTTTCTTCTTCTTGCCTGCGCTTTCGCCTTTATTCTCGGCGTTTTTAGCCTCTGCGTTTTGATTTTCGGCGTTTTGGCTTTCTGCGCCTTTTTTCTCTGCTTCTATTTCCTTTTCGCTCTTCCTTTTCACGATCATGTACCCGTTTTGATTGAGTAACCACACCAAATCGTCCATAATCTGATAATCGTATTTGATAACGTCAGTCTTTTCTTCGCTGCAGTTATCTTTCTTAGCCATAATCTTGCGGAATTCCACAAGCCCCTCGAACGTGGTAACGTTTCCGTGCCGTCTGAGCGCGAGATTTTTGGAATCGCCATTCTCGATTTGCTCGATAGTTGACGGAATAACGCCGTTGGATATCATATAAGCGTTCCATCTTTGATGTTCGAGGATGGCCATAGCCTGTCTTTTACTGCCATTCACAAAGTCTATGGTATATTTGACAGGGAGTTTGCCTTTGATACCGTCTCTTTCCTTGCCGTAGACAATGGGATCGCCCTCTTCGTATTTCTTTTCATACTCGGCGCAAGTGTCTTTTTCGTCATTGGTTCTCGGTATATAGTCATAGCCCAAAAGATTGAGCTTTTCTCTTATGCACATACACACGTACACGTTGTTATCTCGCTGTATCTGCGATTGCGCATACCAACTCTTAAGAGCGTCTCTCTTCACGTCCTCTTCGTATTCATACTTGGTATCGCCGACAAAAAGCCGTCCGTCCGTGGGCTTTTCCGCCTCGGAAGAGTTGATTGCCGCAACCATCGCCGCCGCCTTTTCCTTGTCCGCCTCATACCATTTCTTTATGTAATCCAAAAGCGTCATTTTCCCGTCTTTGACGGCTTGTCTGTCTTTTGCGATGTCCACTTTCTTGTACTTCGCGTCCTCGAGTTGATACGTCATGTGTTTATCTCTTGCCATCATCTCCTGATTTTCATCCACGATTTGAGAGAGATTGTACACAAGGTTCCTCTCTATGCCGAAAGTGATAAATTCTTCTTTTAGTTTTGCTTCTTTGAATGTCGTTATGGTGTCTTTGATACCGTTAGACAACTTGTCGCTTCTTATCTTCACAAACACTTTGGTCTTATCGTACAAGCCCCATTCTTTGAGTTTTGCGACGATTTTTTCTACCATATCAAGGTTTGCCATATCCGAGCCGAACGCGATTATCACGTAATTGAACGCACCCTCAACGTCAATATCTCTCTTTACCGATTCATAAAATCCTGCATCGTTCACGTCGAGTTTTTGACGGAAAACAATGTTTGCGGGCTTTGGAGGCAACGGCAAGTATTTGCTCTTATCTGCCCTATCGAGCACCTCGTTTTCATACCTGAAATATGTGTGATTGAGGTTTTTATCGTTCTCTGCGTCGCGCTTGTCGTAAACGTAATAGTTCACGTCTTTTTGCACGAGTTTTCCGTCTTTTTTCGTCAAGAATTGATTGTTGGCAACAGACGTAAGGAACACTTGTTGGCTTGTTTTGCCAAAGCCGATCATCACCACGTTCATGTTCACGTCCGATCTTATCGTGGCGCTATCGTAGTCTATCTGCTCTTCCGTCATATACCTTGTAAGCGGATAATTGCTCACAAAATCTCTGGCAATCAACTTGTACTTGTTGATGTAATGCACGCATCCCTTAGTAAGTTCCACATATTGCAGATACGACGTCATGTTTTCGGGCTCGCCGAACACGTAGACGTTGACGCCTCTTTTTTCGTCTATTACGAAATCCGACAATTTCATCTCTTCTATGGTTTTGCTCACCTGCTGCACGTATATGAGATTCTGAGATTCGTCCTCGGTGTTGATTATCACGTTGATTTGCTTTTTGGTGAAGTCCTTAAAAGTCTTTATCAGCGTTTTGTCAAGGTCGTCGCCCTTCTCAAATTTGATATGAGCAACCTTTTGCGCATAGCAGAAGTCCAGTATCTCATCCGTGCTTTCCGAAAGCAGCACCACGTCCGTTTTTTCGTCTGCGGACTTGATTATGTCAACGTTATGCTCGTTGTATCCGACTACCACAAAAACCTTTTTGCTTCCCTTCGTCATCTTGACCTTTTCGGCAAAGTTGAACATTTTTCTGTGGAATATCGTAACGGCAAATAAGATTGCGTTGAGCGTTACGAGAACAAAGCAGATGTCCATCACCGCGCGATAGAACACGTTGTCCGCCATAAGTGCGGACACCATACTGTAGTTATAGCTCAAGACGACCAGCTCGATAGTCGCTTTTACAGAGCGCAACAGCGACTCCCAAATCGACGCGCCCGAATAGGCGATGCCCATCCAATACATGGGTATTGCCACTATATAAATCAAAGCAAACTGACCTTTTTTAAATCCCTTCAAAAACTTCAGTTTTTCTTCTCTGTTCAACAAGAACAGCCTTACGATGACGCCGACGACGATTGCCAGCATACATACAAGACACAGTGCTATAACAACGTTCATAAACACTCCTCGCTATACGGATATACTTAATAGTATTATAATATCATACTTAATGTAGTTTTCATAGTATAACTTTGCGATTTACGCTCTTTTGACGCGTTTTTCATCGATTTCGATATCTCCCGAGCAATAATCGACGACTTCGCCCTTTTCGCCTTTATCGCCTTTACTGCCGCTCAAAGCAAAGAGTCCGCCGTCTCCTCCGGGACCTCCGTCGCCGCCGCTGCCTGCATAACCCTTTCTGAGCGTTATTTTCCCCGTGAAATCGTGAGCGCTCACTTTTTCGCAATCTATTGCGTATCCGGAATTGCCGCCTTTTCCTCCCGTTCCGCCTTTGCCGCCGCTTTGACCTATCGACCCGTTCGAGCCTTTTTCGCCCATACCGCCCGTTCCGCCGTTGCCGGCAGTGAGCGCAATACGCCCCTTGCCGGTAAATGTTACGTTCTTTCCGCTTATAGCCGCTTTGCCTGCCTCACCGTCTTTACCCGTCAGACCGGACTTTCCCGTTTCGCCCCATATATTATTTCGTCCGTACACTTTGATTTCGACGTTTTCCGAGCTCAAAACGAGTCCGCCGTGAGTTATATTCACGTCGCACAATATAACCTTTTCCGCCGCCGTCTTAATCGTAAGCGAATACTGCTTATCGTAATCGGACTTTATCACCAACGTTTTGCAGTTCTCGCCCGTAACGATAGTCGTGCCGACGGAATCCGCAACGTTAGAAATATCCAACGCCACGATCTCCTCGTTCAGGTATTGTCTTGACTCCTCGAAAGAATATATGCGCACCGTTTCGTAATTCAAAAGCGTTTCCGTTTTCGGCTTGCCCACGCCGCAGTATATTTCCATTCCTAAACAAGTCAGCATAATCACCATTGAAAGAGCGATTGTTCCTACCGTTTCGGCAACGTCGCCGCCTTTTCTCGATATTACGACAAAAATTATCGCGCATATCAACAACCCGGGTATAGCCAACGCCGGCGCTAACGCCATCGCTTCGCAGAACATCATTAAAAAGAGATATCCGCTTTTTTTATCGGAAATCCACGCCATTCCCGCCGTCGTCGCTATGGACGCAATAATACTTGCTCCCGTCGCAACGCCCAAATAAATCTTTACACGGAAAGGATCGGCGTCTATCAAATAAGTGAATTCTGTAAAGCATAATATGTAATCGCTCTTCATGTATCCCAGCCACATACACGTAAGCCCCACCGCGCAAGAAAGGAAGGTCAGCAAAAGCGGCACTTTTTCTTCGTTGTACGTAACGCACAACAACGAGATAGCGGAAGTGGCAAATATTCCCACGTAACCGGCAATAGTAGGGCTTACCCCCAAAAATACAGTCGATGAGATAAAATAGAACGTGCTTATTTCAAGCTCTTTATCATCGGCGAGTTTCCAACATCTGATTATGACGTGAATCACGGAAACAAAACAACACGCGGACGAAACGTATAAAACGACCGGGGGAACCGCATCAAAAAACAAAGAGAGCGGTCTAATATATCCGTTTTTGAAATAAAAAATGTATTGATACAGTTGCCCTGCGATAAATGCGATTATCGGAACTATTACGGCAAAGACTTTGCAAACTATCTTATTGCGATACTCTTTAAGTCTTGCTCTCTCCTCTTCGCTCAACGTTTCGTCCGCTACGTCCGTCGTGATCGTCGTGGTCGGACGTGTCGGCGCTGTTGTACGTCTTGTCGTATCCGTCGTGCTTGTCGTCGTACTAGGACGTGTAGGAGTCGTCGGACGCGTCGGCGTAATCGGGCGCGTCGGAGCAGGTTCTTCCGACGACGAAAATGCGTCCGTTTTGAACGCACTCTCATCAACGGTTTTTGCCGTAGGTTTTGCTTTCAACGCCCTGCAATTTCTAAACGCCTCGGGGCCGATACTGTCAAGCGTACCCTCGCACACGACGTTTTCGAGATTGACGCAGTCTTTGAACGCTTGCATTAATATGCTCAGGACTTCGTCGTGCAAGACGACGGTTTTTATATTCTTGTTGCCCTCGAAAGCACGCTCTCCGATTACGTTGTATTCCGACGGCACGATGAGCGCGCCCGACACTATATCGAGCGCCAGAGCCTTCTCGCGCGTCAAAACAGACTTGCGGTTTTCCACCACAAATTTCTCCGTGCATCCGCACAGTTCGCAAGCGGTAAGCGAATCGTCGTTATCCGAATTACAATTTTTACAAACCCACGTCATCTTCCCAAATCCACACTTTATCAGTACAATTTATCGCATTCAACTGCAAGTTCTGAAATCGACTTTGCATTGCTGCCTCTGCCGACCGCTTTGAAAACCCATTCGCTGCCAACCCTTGTCGCAATCCCTACGACCAACGCCGTATTGCCGCCCATGTTTGCGTTTACCCTATATTCCACAAGCGGAGTGTGCGAAACGGGATCGTAAAGTTTTATGTACATATTCTTCACTTTGGACAAATTCTGCTTTCTTTTCACGCAGTCGTATATGTTGAGCACAAACACGAGTTTATCTCTGTCCGTCGGCACTTTGTCCAAAAACACGTCTATGTTTTCATCGTCTACGTTTGGTCCTATATCGACGCCCGTAAGGTTGTCGCCGTGATGCACCACGCATCCGCTCGGATGTTTCAATTTTCCGAAATACACGATGTCGAATCCTCTTTGCCCCATCACGAACACCGACGAATCGATATCCATATTCGCTCTTTCGGTTGCGCCGACGGGATCCCATCCCAATCCGACGACAATTCTCTTCAACGGCTTATTGTTGAATCTGATTTTAATCTCCTGCCCTTGCGACAACCTGATTACGTCGCCGTCTTTATAGCCCGATACTCTCGTCGCGTCCGAATAGTCGATTTTCATATTCTTGCAATATATGCATTGAAAATCCGCGCCTCTGCCGCCCTGGCATTCTCTTGCCTTGCAGGCGCAGCCTCCGACAACGCGACTGCGGCACTTGTCGCACGGCAAAAGCGTTGAATTTGTCTCGAACTTTGCCTGCCTTATTTCGGAGGTCATAACTTTCGCCTCGTCGGCGGATATTTCCAAAAAGTTTACGACCTTCCACTCGCCGCCGAATTGTTTGATTTCCAAACCGAAATGCTTTCCCGTAAGCGAACATTGCGCTTTCAAAAACTTCGTGTTTTCCATTTTTAGACCTCCAAATATTTTTTATCTATCCCCTCGGACAACAGCAACGCTTTTCTTTGCCGTATCTGCGCTTGCACAAGAAGTCGCAAAGGCGTTCTCCCCGAGCAAACCCAGGTCGCGCGTTTTGTCCACGTCCTGTTGTATGCCATTTCTTTATCAGTGCAACCGAAATACTTGTCTATCGTCTTGTCCGCCGACGTTGCGTCCCACGTTACGTCAACGTGAAAATACTCTTTATTGTCAAACGAAACGACGTTCCAGGCGTGCGTACACAACTGACCTTTAACTTGTCCGTGCACGACGTAGCACGTAATTCCCTGCGTATCCAGCAATCTTTTGTACGCCTCCGCAAAGCCTTGGCACACGCACTTTTTATTGACAAGCGCGCCGTATGCGCTTTGTTTGTACCCTTTATCCACGGGATTAAGTTTCTTCCCTCCCGTGTACCAGTATTCCACCGTCTTGGCAAGATAGTTGTGCGCGACGTACGCTTTTATCTCGGGCGTCATGCTTTTTGAAAAGATTGCGCTTGCGACCTCTTTCAGTTTGTCGTTCAATTCTCTTTTAAGCATATCCGAGAGCACTTTGCCGATTCTGTATTCAAATTTGAAAACGGCAAATTTGATTTTGTAAGTTTTCCAGGTATACGGCTGATACGACACGATTTGCAGATTTGAATAAAACGCCTTATTCGCGACAAAGTCCGAATACAACGCTTTATAATCCAAATCAACCCCGGGTTTTGGAAAAACAACCAATCGTTTTTGAAATTGTTCCACGGCGTTTATCATAGCGTCCTCGGCTTGATATCCGTCGCTAACGTTCACGATATCCTGCCTTTTGACTTCCGTGTTTGTGTATTTAAAATCAAAAACGACTTTCCCTTCAACCACTTTCGTTTTCTGTTCGGCAATATAAACGCCTATCCCGGGATCTTTCGCTACCGCCTGCGCTATGACGGCGGCAGGGGACGTTCCTCCCTCATATTCGATGTGGAGTTGAAAGTCGTATATCCCGTCTATAAATGCGTCTATATTGTTTACCGTGATCATTTTTATTTCTTCTTTGCGTATCCGAACATTACGAGTTGGTGTATCAACACAAATTGATTTGTGCCGTCTTTTCTCATTAAAACGTAGCCTTTTCTGCCGTTTTTCTGATGTTTTGCAATGCCTGCGTACCCGTCGCTTTTCGCTTTTTCGCCGTCTATACAATACCCTGCGTCCGTATCCCAAACTTCGTTCGACAAAACAAACGCTGCGGTTGTCGATTCTTTTTTCTTTTCATCCGCGCTCGACGGAGCGACAACCCAGCCAAGAATTTTCAGCGTATTTATGGAGAACACGTTGCTCGTGCCGTCCGCTCTATAGAATTTATAACAATTCACGCCCTTTCTGTTGATTCTTTTCGATGACGCAAATCCGCTTTCTCTGAGCTTTGCGATATCGAATTTGCATTTGTGCTCTTCCCACGGCTCGCAATAGCCTTTCGGCACTTCTGTATCTGAATCTCTCGTCGTCGCGCTCGGCTTTATCGGGGATACCGCCGTCATTCCTTCAATAACGACGCCTTGTCCTTCGTCGAAAGGAAGAACGCGCTTGCTTTTCAGCACGTCCAGCACCTCCTGAGCGGAAATTCTCTTTTCGGGATCGGCATACAGCATATTCGCAATCAAGCGTTGCATATATTCGTCTTTTATCTTTTTGGATATCACAAGCTTTGCGTCCGAAACCAACGCCTCTCCGCAATACACCACTTTTCCCTCGTCCGCTTTGGCTTTCAACTTGTCGCTAAGCCCCGTGATTTTGGGGAATTCGCCTTTTGTCAGATAGTTATAAAAGACGATACCCAGCGAAAACACGTCGGATTTTGTGGACAATTTCGCCATAGCGTCCTCTTCGCATTCGCTGATAAGGCACCAGGTGAGCTCCGGCGACATATATAGTTGATCTCCGCCCAAATCTTTTTCTCTCACGCTGTTTGCAAAATAGCTCTTATCGAAGTCGATGATTTTTGCAACCACTTTCCCCGACGAATTTCTTGCGGCGAGGATATTTGTGCGTTTTAAGTCGCTATGCACGATGTTTTTTCCGTGGATATCCTTGATGGCTTTTGCCGCCGTCATCATCACGAAATTCAACTCGTCGCCCGATAGCTCCATTATCTTTTCGTCCTCTATGAGGTCGTTGATAAACTCGGTGGCTTCTATAAAGTTGATATCGTCCACAAACCATTTCGTCGGCAAAATGATGTTTCCGCCCTCGCACGCAATCGTCGAAAGAGCCTCGTTTATGGCGGATCTGTATTTTACAAAGTCGTTGAACTCGGCGTTTAGTCTTGCAAAAAGTCTGTCGCTCGTCGCCGCGTTTTTTCTGGGCTTTTTGTATTCGCCGTAGCGTTTGAGAAAGTATTTTTTGCTTCCCTTTGTCGCCAAAGCCGTAAAGCCGACGTTCGATACCTTCCAATCCCCTATCAGTTCATATCCCCCGACATTCATACTCTTGCCCCCTTAAAATACTTCTTATAACTCCTCTCGTATTCGGCATATATTTCATCTCTTACGCCGATTTTTTTCAATATCTGCTCGTTTTCTTCTTCGAGTGCGGCAAGTTTTTCTTCTTTCTCTTCACACTCTTGCGCGTCGAGCAAATCTCTTTTTCCTTCCCAAATCTTTCGTATAATCTCGTTGCGCCTCGTTCTCCAAAACCGCATCGTGCATTGCGCTATCATATCGCGTTGCTGCCTGCCGCAAAGATCGTTCTGCTCTTCGTCTATGGCGCTAAGCTCGTCCAAAATTGCTCGAAACTCTTCCTTCTTTTCGGCAAGTTTTCTCATCTGCTTTGCGCTATGCGTTTCGATATTGAAAGAAACGTACTGCCCCGACAATTCGCCTCGCAAAAGCATATCGAACAGCGTTTCGTTATCTTCCTCGTTCACCGACTCGCTCAAGAACTGCTTTTTATTGTCATCGAACCAATCCATGGTTTTCTTTTTCGCAATCTCGACTTTCGCTTCCAGCGCGTGCAGTTTTTCAAGAAACTCTTCTTTCGCTTTGATAAACGGCTCGTATTGCGCCTCTCTCATCAATCCGAAAACATACTGAAACACCCTATTTGAATTTATCCAATCCGTCGCGTTTTCAAGAATGATATCGTCTTTCTTTTCCTCTATTTTTTGCGCCTCGTCCGAATAATCCGCCTCGAATATGTCCGACAGCCTGCTTACGATGTGTTTTTTTATATAATACAGCCTGTCTTTCACGGCTCTTTTGAAAACGTCGTAATCCTCTTTGCCCTTGAAATCGTTGTATCCGAACATTTGCAACGCCATAGAATTGCTGTCGTCGTGCCTTCCGATGCGCTTGTATTCTTCCTCAAAGTTTAATGCTGCCTCCTCTGTCGAGTTTGCCTTGTAAAACGCTTCGAGAAAGGTCATTTCCATCTCGAGAGGCGAGGCATAACACGAGCATTTGTAACAGCCGTCCGTTGCGACGAACACTACGCACGGTTTGTCGAAACTCGCGTATCTCGATTCAATCTTAAAATCGCGCGACAAAGTTATGAGGTTATACATCGTTTCGGCGTCTTCGTGATCGTCCGTTATTTGAGCAAGCCCGTCCTTATTCCACATATACGCGCGAGAGTCGCCCGCCCACAAAAACACGGCTCTGACGGATTTCTTTTCTTCTTTGACGAGCGCGATTTGCAGCGTCGTCGGAAGCAGATATGCCCCGGTAACGCTCGTTTCTATTTCCAAATCTATTTTCTTCGCTATTTTTTCAAGTTTATAGCGGATTTCTATTGCAAGTTTTTGCGCGTATTCGCTCAACACGTCGTCAATTTTATCCTGATTGTTTTGTATATCCTCAAACAGTTTTTCTTTGTCGAATGCTTTGACATACTTGATTTCGTACAAGGCGATAGCCGCCACAAGGCGAGAAGCAAAATATCCGCTCGTCCTTATTGCGCTTTCGCATTCGAAATAATAATCTTTCATCTCGAAAATTTCAGAAAAGCCGTTCACGACGTAATCGACAAAATCCTCGTCCACATCCCCTTTATACACGTCGCCAAAGACAAGTTCATAGAACTTGTCTTTGTCTACGATTCCCCTATCTGCCTTCTTGTGCGGGTATCCGCCTCTTCCTCCCAATCCGTCCGCGACGAGCAAAATCCCATCCTTCGCATACGGATGCGCGTCCTCCCCGATATAAACTTTGGGTTCCCCTTTTTGTATTTTTTGATTGTAAACAATCATCCCTTTTCCCCCTAGGAAAAACAAACGGATTGCCCCAAGGGGAGCAATCCGTTTGCGTCAACAGGCACAAAGCCTTTTTGTAACAATTCTTTGCTCCGTAAGTTATCTCGGACAAATAAATGTCGCATTAAATTGAGTTTACCAACATGTGTATGCAAGTGGCGATATCCGTGTCGCTACAACCGTCGCCTGCTTTGGACGCCGAATGGAACGTGTTTTTCCAGTCCACCAAATCGGACCACGGCTCGGTGTCGGGCGCGAATATGAGCAATCTCTTTGCTTTCTCCTCCATCTCTTGACCTTCCCACCATTCGTGCAATTCCGCAAGGTCTGCCGGCATATCGCCCGGATAGCTGGATGACGATTTTCTCGCGCCGAGCGCAAGTGCCGGAGCGTCTGTCCACATGATGATGACGTGGCGTCTTTTGGAGCCCGATCTCACCCAATCGGATTTCATCGCCAAAGCAATTGCTTCAAGCGAGTTTTCGGGACCGTCGCCGCCGCCCGTCGCCTCTATTCCGTTGACGAAATTGTGGAAGTCCGTGCTTTCGTCGTCGAGCACGAAGAACTTGGACTCCACCATAGGCTCCGTGTCGCAGCCGTAATCTCTGAACGCAATCACCTTGATACGCAATTGTTGTACGGATTTATCTTTTGCTTCCATCTCCTGGACAAATTTGCGATAGAAAGAAAGCGCGTTTGCTTTTACGTCGTTGATGATTGACGACATGCTTCCCGTTGCGTCGATACACATAACGATATCTACATTGTAATCCAACCCTTGATTTGTAGGCATAATTTTCTCTCCTTTGTTATTGTTTATTTATTGTTTTTGTTGTCTTGTTTGTTGTTATCCTTCTTTATGCGTGAGCTTGTACAAATCGTCAACGGACATCGCGCCTTTGGATATCATCAACAACTTGTCGTTGTAATCGTCGATTGTTTTGCATGCAACAATCATCAGATATTCAAACACCTCGTCGCTTATCAACCCGCCTCTCCAACTTGTCGTCATTCTGAACAATATCGAGCCGTCGTGAACGTCGTAGTCAAAACTGCCGTCTGCCAGCAAGTGATTGATGATGCTTGTCGCAACCGCGCCCTCGAGGAGTTTTTCCTTATCCATATTGAATGGCATATTGGAGAACAGCGATATCAATTGTCTTTGCGGATCCACTTGAACGATGAGATTCATCGGCAAATCCTCTCCGCGCGCCGACGCAAGGATAATAAAGTTCCCGTTCGTCGTATCGGTATCGAATTGCCAGTTTACTTTCTTCAAGTAGTTGCAAAACCTCATGAAGATCTCCTGCGCTTGTTTTTCGACTTTCTTTTCCATCTTTTTTAATGCTCCTTTTTTTGTTTTATTATGTTTCGTCGGGTTTTCCCTTTACGATTACATTTTACAATAGTGGGATTGCGCCTGTCTATACGCTATCCCTTCGATTGTTGATACTTCCCTGCAAATTCTAGATTTATGGCGTATAAAGTGCAAAAAACCCGTATTTTCTACGGGTTATTTTCTAAAAACTATAATATCTTCCAAACTGATTCCGCAAATTTGGCTGTAAAAAATCAAATCTTCCAACGACGGCGTACTGCGGTTGTTTTCCCAGTTTGCCACCATGTTTTCCGAAACGTTAAACACTTTTGCAAGTTCTGCCTGACTTATGCTGTTGTCCATATCGAAACGGCAATTGTCGCAATCCACGCCGTCGCAATCGTTGGATACGGTCCTCAAAGCTCTGCACACGTATTTGCGCAAAAGGATATTGTCGCACCTAAGCAACTTAAGGTTTTTGCCGGTCTTGTTCCAATCGATATATTTTCTTTCGGCATTGTACATTCTTTCTCCCCCTCGATATATAGAGAATAATATATTTAACAATCAATAACTGTTTCTATTTGTTTCAGTATACCATTCTGCCCCCGCCATGTCAATATCGAAGTGCCGTTTTTGGTCGAACAATGCAACAATTTGTCAAAAATCTTCCCTTCAACCCGCAGATTTTGTAGTTTTTCCGCAATATTTGCGAGATACCGAACACTCTGTATGTATTGACATTTCACACACCGCATTTTATACTGAAGAAAAACGACGATAGGGGGGTTACTTCTTTTTATGGATACCATCTTCAAGAATTACGACGCGTTCTACAATATGGTTTTGTCAACCACAATGATGTCCAATACCCAAACGCCGGAGCTGGAGTCCGACGCAAAAAAGATTATAGGTTTTATAGGGCGCGCATTGCGTTTGGACGAGGGCTTTATCGAGCATTGCAAGCACACCATACTGGACGAATTGTCCGCTTTGGGCTTGACGGCAGACCAGCAGGCGGTATATCGCAGCAGAAAATTCGGCGACAGTTATTCCGACGAGGACGTTTTGTTTGACATCAAAGGCGACGTTCTTACAAGGCTTCAAAGCCTTTCGAATATACGCAGCGCCGAGATAAACCCGAGTTGGTTTGACTACTCGCACTACAAAACGTATCAGGCGGACATCAGGTTTTCCAAAATCTACACCGCAAGCGCGTCGGGCAACCTTTTGACGACAAGACAAGTGGGCATATTGCTCGCTTTGGGCGTCGGTTGCGACAAGGATATAAACGAGGCGATTCATCGTTTCACCCAATGCGTTGTTTGGGGCGATATTCCCTCCATGTCCTACCTCGCCTATACTTACGCCCTCGCCGGCGACGAGCAAAAATCCAAAGTTTTCTATGAGCTTGCGGATTTATCCAAAAAGTATCTCAAGAGCGGATACACCATTCTGCCCGACGACGCGAAAAACGCATATTCCAAAGAGGCGCAAACCTATTACGTATACGTATCCACGATAAAACAAGACGTCGTTTACGCATACGATAAAATGGCAATCGACTTTTCCTTTGTCGAGGCGATCACGTCCGATTCTTTGGATTATTTCGAAAAAATGGAATATATCGACAATTACGAGAAGAAAGAGTGGAAAAAAGTTACGAATTCTTCCGAAAAACCGTCCAAAAAGCTTGGTTTCAAATAAGGAGGGAGATTATGAACCGCTATTCTATCATTGACAGACTCAAAGCCGCTTACATAGACGAAAATCTTGAAAGCGCAAAGAAGATTAATTACACCGAACTCACAAAAGAGCAAGGCGTAACCACCGTCTTTTACGACGAACTTCCGAACACCGAAGTCAAAGGCTACCCTTTCGCAAGCGATTACGTGGACGCGGACGGCAATTCCTATGACGTCGAGGCTTTTGACAAACTTACGGACGAACAGCAAAAAGCATGCAGATTGCGTTATTATTATCTGCCCTATTCGCACGAATTGTACATAGGCACGACGGGCAGCGGCAAGACGACGGGCTGCGTAGAGCCGCAATTGAGAGCGATTTCTTCTCAGAAGAACAAGCCGAATCTGTTCTTGACCGACCCCAAAGGCGAATTGTTTGACAGAAACGCGCAACATCTCAAAGATCAGGGCTATCAACTGTTTGTCCTCAACTTCAAAGACCTTATTCACTCGGACAGATGGAATCCCCTTCTCGAGGTATACGACACCAAAATGGAAATCAAAAACCTCGGAAAAGGCTGCAAAATGCACACCGGCAAGGTGAAATCCGGTCTAAAACTCGTCTATCCCGAAAGCATGTATTCGTCCGCTTCTTATATCGAATACAGAGGGCTCGCCTTCCCCGACGGCGCAACTTGCGACAACTATATCCAATTCGAAAAGGATTATTTGGAAGCAAACATCGACGGACTTTTGAACCAACTTGCGCATATCGTAATAAACGAACAGGGCATGCAGGACAGATCTTGGGAATACGGGGCGCAGGACTTGTTTAAGGGCATAATTCAATGTATGTTGGAAGACGCCGTCAACGAATCTTCCGGATTTACCCGCGATATGATGACCTTCCGCACCATACAACAATATTATCTTGCCCTCAAAGAGCCCATCATCGGCGAATCCATAACTTTGCACACTCACTGGCTGCTCCAAAACAAGCCGCACAAAGTAAAAGCGTTGATGTCCACAGCACTTTGCAACGCGCGAAACACTATGATGAGCTATTGCGGCGTTTTCGACGGCGCGATTAAAGACTGGTTCCAAGGGCACATCTTCGCTCTCACCACAGACAACACAATCAATCTCGACGACGCGGGATACGACAAACCTTTTGCAATATTCCTCATCACAAGAGATTACGAAAAGAGCGATTTCCTCATTGCAGGGCTCTTTATCGACTGGGTGTATAGACAAATGCTTAAGCGTGCGGAGGAGAATCACTCGACAAGACCTCTTCACTTCCTCCTCGACGAGTTCGGCAACATTCCCGAGATAAAAGACTTGGAAAACAAGATTGCCACCTCGAGATCGCGCAACATATGGTTCCACCTCGTCGTCCAATCATACAAGCAAATCGACGTCGTATACGGCGAGCAAAGATCGGTTGTCATTCGTGACAACTGCAACGCGCAAATATTCCTCGGCGCGCAAAACAGAGCCACAAAAGAAATATTTGCCAACGAATGCGGTCGCCACTACATCCCGTCGCTCGAGTCTAGAATAAACCCCTCGGTTGACACTATCTGCGAAGTCCCGCTTGTCCCGATAAGCGATTTGGACTTGATAAAACCGGGACAAATGTACCTCAAACGTCTGTATATGCCCGTTGTTACGACGCAGTTTATCAGAAGTTACGTATGTGCAAAACAAGGCGCGTTCTTAGGTTTCAATGACAGCGAAGGCTTGAAAAACTGCACTCCGACAACTATCGAGTCGTTCACCGCGCCGAAATTCACCTTCAAAAAACTCGCCGAAAAACCCAAAAGACAAAGACCTGCTTTCGATGACTTTGATTTCTGATTAATCGACGCAAAGCGGCAAAATCTTTATGGGATTATGCGCCTAATACAATCGCATATAATTACAATATCAACACTTTATAAATACAAAACACATGTGTAAAGTGCGTTTTTGGCAAACGGACAGCCCTCTCAACCCATAGGCTGTCCGTTTCGCGAGCAAAAACAAAAAGGAATGACCATGAGATATTACGTTGTTTCGGACATACACGGTTTTTACACCGAAATGAAACAAGCCCTGGACGAAAAGGGTTTCTTTTCGGATACCCTTCCGCACAAGCTCATAATCTGCGGCGACCTTATGGATAGAGGCAATGAGGCAAAAGAAGTCCAGCGATTCGTCCTCGACCTCATGGACAAAGACGAAGCAATACTCATCCGCGGCAATCACGAAGATTTGATGTCGGATATGATATACAATTGGAAAAACAAATCCTACCGCCTCTCTCACCACATATCCAACAAAACCACCGACGCCGTACTGCAACTGACTGACGAAATCAACATTCTTGACGACAATTGCGACAAGGTAAAAGAACAACTGCTCGCCACCCCGTTTGTCAAAAAAATAATCCCCTCTATGGTCAATTATTACGAAACAAAGCAGTATGTATTCGTCCACGGTTGGATACCGTGTTACCGCTTTGTGGAAAACAGAGCGCAACGGTTCGAAGTCGTCGACGACTGGCGAAACGCCGATCCCGAGGACTGGTATTTTGCAAGATGGACAAACGGCATGGAGGCTTGGCGCGGCGGCGTTCGCGAAGCGGGCAAAACAATTGTCTGCGGACATTGGCATTGTTCCTACGGACATTCCATCATCGAGCATAAAGGCGGCGAATTCGGCGCAGATGCCGACTACACGCCCTTCTACGGCGACGGCATAATCGCAATCGACGCCTGCACGGCAGTAAGCGGCAAAGTCAACTGCATAGTTATAGACGACGATGAGTTGTCGTAACAGTTTTTCGGCTCAAAAAAGAGGATATAAATAGACGTGTGCGCATTTTTGCACTTCCAATCTTTTTATATACTTTTCTTTTATAATATTTCCTATTAGATACCTTGTTTTTTGAAATCCGAATTTTAACCTCGTTAGGAATACTCAAAAAAGCAACGGATAGAATGCCATTTTGCCTGTTTTTTCGCACCTCTTAGGACAATTTGTCAAAAAATTAAAATTTGTGTGTCGCAAATGTTTGCCAAACGCGATTTATTTGTGTACAATATTCACGATTTCATTAGAATAGATAGCGGTTTGACCGCCAAAATCGTTTAAGGGAGTACACTATGGACAAAATTGCATTGCAAGCCAAATTGGACGAGCAAAAATGGAATGACAGCGTTACCAATCACCGCGATATGTGCGGCGGTTACGATTATTGCGCGTTTTGCGACAAGAGCGCCGCTCTTCCCTGCGCGTCCGCATACGAAGAGATGAACAAACCCAAAGTTGTGGAAAAGCCGCAACCCGTAGTTGAAGAAAAAATCGAAGAGCAAGACGTAACGGCGCTTGACTCCTCTCTCGGCAAGAAGTTTGACTATGACAAAGTCATGGCAAAGAAAGCGGCAAGAAAGAGCCTCACCTTTGCAGAAAAATACGCACTTTCCGACGACATCGTCAAAGAGCGTTACGCAATCCTCAAAGACGCGCTCACCGCAACGCCGAAGGGCACGCCCAAAATCAAAAGCCGCATCAGCAAACAATGCGATACATACCGCAGAGAGGGCGACATCGTTGCCAAGGTTACGATTATCGGCACGTCTTTGCGTATCAATCTTCCCCTCGATCCGGAAGCACCCGAGTTCAACGACGGTCGCACACCTCACACCGCAACCGGACACAAGAAGGTATATGAGGAAGTTCCCTTCCAATTCAAGGTCAACAGCAAGCTTGCGTTGAAGCGCGCCCTTGCCCTCATCGACCTCGTAAAGTAACCGATAGCGGTTGCAATCATCAAACGAGCCGATTGCAATCAATAAAAACCCATTAAACCAACTAAAAACGCTATGCACACCGCATAGCGTTTTCTTTTAGTTTGTTGGTTTTATATATTTATTCTTACAATATATAGAACTTTGCGTTGTTGAGTCCGTAGTGTCCGAGCGTGGTCGCAACGGCGTTGGGTGCGACGTAATCTTGCGCGGAAGACAACTTGTCGTTGACGGTCAACGATATGGTGTTGGTAAGCACGATATTTCTCTCGGTATGCTCACCGCCCGTCGGACAATAACGCAGTTGCGTTTTGATATCGATAGCAACCAACGCACCGTCTTTCATCTCAACCACCATTTCCGCCTCGTCGATTTGATTGTCTTCGTTGAAGTAGTTTTGTACGTCTGTAACGTTGTCCGTCGGATTGGAGTTGATGACGTCGGTTATTCTCTTTTGCACGTCGTGCGTTGCCGTCTTGTCAAGGTAGATATAATAAAATACACTTCCGTCTTTCTCCACCTTTTTGATGCAGTCGATATTGGTATAATCGGCTTTTGCAATAGACGTGAGATAGTCAAACTGTCCGTCCGCACTCACGCCTTCGAGCAAAGTATTGGTATTCGTGCCTTTTCTCGATATACGATACACCTCACCCGTCTTAACGTTGCCGACGGTGAATTTGAAGGTATCTTTATCGTCGGTATCCGTGTGCGCTTTGTATTCAAAGGAGTGATTGAAGTCCACTCTTCCCGTGTCTGCGTCGGTGTTTTTGTACATTCTTGCGATATACTTATCCACCGTAGCGTTGATATTCCACGCGGGGTCGAACTCGTTTCTCGCTTCCAAATCAACGGAATATGCGGAAGAATTTTTCAAATTCTCGATAGCCTTGTCGACGATAGCAATCTCGCTCTTGATTGCGTCTTTGCCGACTATCAAACCTTGCGTTGACGGGATATTTATAGTAGCGTCGTTTTCTTTTTGCAAGTAAGTAAGTTTTATCGTCGCGCCAACGCCTTTCACGGGGAAAGACACGTCCGCACTCATCTTGAAATCGACGAGTTTTTGCGCACCGTCGAGGTTGAAATACATCTTTACGCCCATCGGATTTGTAAAACTCACGTCTTTGAGATTTACTTTCGTGCCGAGTTTTTCGATTTTGCCGAGAAGCGAAGCCACCGCCTCGTTGTCCGATTGAAGCGCAAGCGTCGCAACGTACTTGTATCCCGCAACTCCCGACAACTCGATTTTGGTTATATTGTCCTCTTTCAACCCGTTTACGAGCGCGACGAACGGTATATTGATAAGGTCAAGTCCTTCGTCTTCTTTTGGTAAAACGGAGGCCTTTTTCACTTCGCCTCTTTCGTTTGCGACGACTTTAATCTTTGCGTCGTTTTGCGTGTAGATATATTCGGTGGAATCGACGAGCAATATTCCGCTCGTTTCTCTACGGAATTTGAGGTCTCCCGTAGCCGTGTTAAATCTGTATTTGCCGTCGTAGTTGGCATTTGCGGTTTCGGTGATACCGAGCGCGTCCACCGTTCCCGCAAGATTGAGATAAAAATCGTAGTTTTGCTCGTTGGCGTTCTTTGCGTTTGCTCGTGAAGTGACCACCATATTCGCGCTTGGCAAAATAACGAGTTTCGCACTCAACGTCTTGGTTGCGTAACCTTCTTTCGACACCGTGGCGGTTGCGTTATATTCGCCAATATCCGTGCCTTTGTTTGAAGTATAAACCACGCTTGCGTCGGTCGGCAAATTCTTAACCGTCAGTTGATGTTCTCTTCCGTCGTACGTCACCGTTTCGCTTGCAAAAGTCAAGCCCTCGAAGTTTTTAAGCCCGCTTTCCGAACTTCCGCCTTGTTGACCTCCGTCTTGTTGGCTTCCGCCTCCGTTACCGCTGCAAGCAACGAGACACGCGCATAAAATCGTGCACATAACCACAACCAAAACGGTTGTAAAAATAGTCTTTTTCATTATCGTTCTCCCTTAATATTGATAGCATATCGCTATATTTTATCATTATTTTATAACATCTTGCTATCATTGTCAATAATAAAAGCCTATGGAACGATTTCAGCAAGCATTGATAGAACAGCGAAAACTCAACAAGCTCACGCAACGACAAGTTGCAAATGCGCTCGGAATTTCGCAACCCTCTTATATCCGCTATGAGAAAGGACAAGCCGAACCTACACTTGAAAATCTCGTAAAACTTGCGGACTTATTTGACGTGTCCGTAGATTATTTGCTTGGAAGAAACGTATATTGACCGTATCGGCACTCTTGCCGTATCTTTCGTTTTTATAGTTATTTATCTCGTTTGATTATCGTACGAAAACGATATTGCCGTTTGCGATTGCATTTCAACATCCCTTGAAAAATTTTCTTGAAAAAAGTTTGTAAAAATCTATTGACATACGGTGAAAATATGGTATCATTCGAAATGTATTTTTTTGAGGAAGTCGCAAAATTTCGTTGCGAAGCGAACCTTAAAAAGATACACACCACACCCTATAACAAGACCTTAAAAGGCGTTTTTTCTTTTGACTGACTCGGTTAGTTAAAAAAAAACGCCTTTTTTTTGTTTTTTAAGGGCAAAAAACACGATAAATAAACTGAAAATCATACAAAATTCAATCTCGGAGGCACACAAATGAGCAAGTACATTTTCGTAACGGGCGGAGTCGTATCAGGGCTTGGAAAAGGCATTGTCGCAGCGTCGCTCGGCAGACTTTTGAAATCGGCAGGCTACAGCGTTTACGTTGAAAAATTCGATCCGTATATGAACATCGATCCCGGCACTCTCAACCCAACCCAACACGGTGAAGTCTTTGTAACGCAAGACGGCGCGGAAACGGACCTCGACCTCGGACACTATGAGAGATTTATCGGCGAGAGTTTGTCCAAAAGCTCCTCGCTCACAAGCGGCAAACTCTTTCAATCCGTTCTCAACAAGGAGCGCAACGGCGATTACGGCGGCAAGACCGTGCAAATCATTCCTCACGTTACCAACGAAATCAAAGACCATATTTTGCAGACGGCGAAGGAGTCCGGCGCGGACATACTCATCACGGAAATCGGCGGAACGGTGGGCGACATCGAAAGCCAACCCTACCTCGAAGCATTGCGCCAATTCAGCCTCGACGTCGGCAGAGAAAACTGCGCTTTCATCCACGTGTGCTTGCTCCTGTATATGTCTTGCTCGGACGAATTCAAATCCAAACCCGTGCAACACTCCGTGCGTGAACTTCAACGTTTCGGCATCTTCCCCGACGTCGTGGTAACTCGCTCTGACAAAAAACCTCCCGAAGAAATAATCAAAAAAATTTCCCTCTTCTGCTCCATCGACGAGGACGCGGTGGTGCCCAGCACGACGGTTAAGTGTTTGTACGACGCACCCGTGATGTTGCACAAAAACGGACTTTATACAGCCGTAAGCAAGGCTTTAAGTCTTGATAATAAATGCAACCTCACCGAATGGAAGAAGAAAGTCGCCACCATGAAGATCACTTCCGACAAAGTGAAAATCGCAATTGTAGGCAAATACGTGTCCTTGCGCGACTCCTACATTTCGCTTGTCGAAGCAATTAAACACGCAGGCGGCGCAAACCTTGTCGGCATAGACCTCAAGTGGATTGACAGCGAAACCATAACGGAAAAGAACGTCGCCAAATCACTCAAAGACGTGGACGGAATAATCATCCCCGGCGGCTTCGGAACGCGCGGCGTCGAGGGCATGATAACCACTTGCAAATACGCTCGCGAGCACAAAATTCCCTATCTCGGCATCTGCCTTGGCATGCAAGTAACCGTCATCGAATACGCAAGACATATGCTCGGCATAGCCGACGCAACCAGCGGTGAGTTTTCCGATAGCGGCAATCACGTCATCGACATACTCCCCGACAAGAAGGGCAAGAAAATCGGCGGCACAATGCGCCTCGGCGCGTACCCCTGCGCACTCAAAGACGGCACCGTCATTCACGAGGCGTACGGCAAAGACGAAATCGAGGAAAGACATCGCCACAGATACGAATTTAACAGCGACTATCTCAAAGCCTTTGAGGACGGCGGTCTTGTGATAAGCGGCAAATCCCCCGACGGTCGCATTGTGGAAACGGTGGAAGTAAACAATCATCCATTCTTTGTCGGCGTGCAATTCCACCCCGAATTTACCTCTCGCCCCGACGCCCCCAATCCCATATTCTCTGCATTCATCAAAGCCGCAAAAGATGCAAGAGGGACAAAGCGATAAACCGCCTTTCAGCGACCAAAAAATGACATATTATTTATAAAAAACCTCAAAAAAAGAGCGTGTATTTCGCTCTTTTTTTGCTGCGTTTTTCGTTCTTTTATCCGCTGTAGTTGCGGCAATCATAGACTTTTGCGATTTTGTCTTTATAAAATTGCAAAATATGTATCTCAATCCGCTTTGCTTTGAGCGGATTTTTGGATATAATCTTTATATAAAGTCGAATAAACCTTTTCAGGAGTACATATGAAAAATCAAACCGTTCTCGTCATGGACTTCGGCGGACAATACAAGGAACTTATCGCGCGCACGGTACGCCGCATGCACGTGTATTCCGTTGTCGAGCCTGCAAGCATGCCTGTTGAAAAGATCAAGGAACTCAATCCCATCGGCATCATTTTCACGGGCGGACCAAACAGCGTGTATCTCGAAAATTCGCCCAAATGCGACAATGCGCTTTTCGACCTCGGCATTCCCGTACTCGGCATCTGCTACGGTATGCAATACATCGCGCACTCCTTCGGCGGCAAAGTCGAGCCGGGCACCGTGCGAGAATACGGTCGCACAAACGTCCACATCGGGCATTCCGCGCTCTTTGACGGCCTTGAAAAAGACGAGATTATGCTCATGAGCCACACGGACTACGTATCTGCGGTTCCCGACGGTTTCGCCACCACCGCAACGACGGACGACTGCCCTTGCGTTGCAATCGAAAACAGCGAAAAACGCGTCTACGGAGTGCAATTCCACCCCGAAGTCGAGCGTTCCATACACGGCGAAAAAGTGCTTGAAAACTTTGTTCTCAACATATGCAAAGCCACTCGCGACTACTCTTTGGACGATTATATCGATTCTCAAATCAAACTCATTCGCGAGCAAGTCGGCGACAAAAAAGTGCTCCTCGGCTTGTCGGGCGGCGTTGACAGTTCCGTCGTTGCCGCGCTCATAAGCAAGGCGATTCCGGACCAACTCCTTTGCGTGTACGTCGATCACGGCTTTATGCGCAAGGACGAAACAAAGCAAATCAAAGAAGCGTTTGCGCCACTCCCCCTCAAGCTCGAAGTGGTGGACGCAAGCCAAAAATTCCTTTCAAAAATCGCCGGCGTAACGGATCCCGAACGCAAAAGAAAAATCATCGGAGAAGAATTTGTCAAGACGTTTGCAGAGGTGGCAAACGCTCAAAAGGGCTATGACTTCCTTGCCCAAGGCACAATCTATCCCGACGTCATCGAATCGGGCGCAAACAACTCCGCAAACATCAAGAGCCACCACAACGTTGGCGGACTTCCCAAAGACTTGCCATTCACGGGACTCGTCGAACCCCTCAGAGGTCTTTTCAAAGACGAAGTGCGCGTACTCGGGAAAAAGCTCGGACTTCCGGACTATCTTGTCAATCGTCAACCTTTCCCCGGTCCCGGTCTTGCAATACGCACAATCGGCGAAATCACCGAGGAAAAACTGGATATGCTCCGCGACGCCGACGCAATTATGCGTGAAGAAATCGCAAAAGCAAACGTCAAAGCCGACCAATACTTTGCCGTCATCACCGACACCAAATCCGTCGGCGTAATCGGCGACTATCGCAACTATGGCTACGTCATCGTGCTCCGCGCGGTAACCACGTCGGACTTTATGACGGCTGAATACACTCGCGTTCCCTACGATGTCCTCGGCAAAATCTCCTCCCGTATCGTCAACGAAGTGAAAGGCGTGAGTCGTGTGTGTTATGATATAACCGGGAAGCCCCCGGCGACCATCGAATGGGAATAAAAAACGCACTATTTAGCGAATAACTGCGTCAGAGCCGTCCGTTCGTCAACTCCTTTACGATTAGTAAATTTGGGTTGCCTCTCGGGCGGCTCTTCCTTGTTCTTCATCTAAATGTTGCGTTTTTTAGAAGTTGTGTTAGGACTTTCGGTCAAAGGGTTTTTCCTCGCTCTTCATCTCAATGCTACCGTATTATTACATAATTATTATTGTTATGCATTGATTTATCGCATTTTTTAAGAGATATACACTTATTCGATACATACTTATACACGCAATCTGCCCATTCGGAGTGCACTTATTAACGAAATGTGCTTATTCGGAGCGTGGAGGCGCAAGGCGCCGACCGCATCGAGCGCCAAGCTTGCGTCACACACAAGGGTTTTGCCACAATTGCCACTTATGCCAATTGCTTGCTTTTTGCCTTGGTGCTCCTTTTTCCCTTCACACAAAAGACTGCGCTTTCATCTTATAATGCGTACGACAATTCGCTTGTCTAAAGAGGGGGGTATTGTATTTAAGGAGTTACGACTATCCCCTATTCGGCGCGATTTAGCGCGTTTTTATTCCCATTTAAAAAAGACTGTTGCAAAAAAGATTAACAACTGTTTTTTCTCCGTACTTTTTGGTAAGTCCTTCGACAAAAACAGCCTCGCTCATTTCTGTATCCTCTTTATCGCTCTAAGTTCGATATATCCGCGCTGACCGCGAGGCTCGAGTTGAATACGCGGATTTTCGTCGTCCCAACGATATCCGATAACAGACGGATCATAACCGTCCATCGCCGCCTGCACGTTGCGGATAGCCTCGCAATAATCTTCCTCTTTGAAAGGCGCTCCCTGAAACATAAGGTATTCCGCCTCCGGCAAACGAATGGTGTCGAATCCTTCGGGAATCATCCCCACGAAATCGGTTTCCACCTCAACACCCTGCACGTACGTAGATGTATTCGGTTTTTTGTATTTTTCAGGCAGCCACATGGATACGGGTTCTCCGCAGAGCGATTTCATACTCACAAGAATGCCCCATACATCGCAACTAACTTCTTCGCAGTATGGGAAGTAGTCCGCAGCCTGCTTGCCGCGTTTGATAATGCACAAGCGCTCGGGTTTGCGAACGACTTGTATAAAAATTGGTTGAATGTTTGACACGTCAATGTCCTCCTTTTTTAGTTCTCTATATTTAACTCCGTAAGGAATGAAAAATGCGATAGGAACGGGATTTTTCATATAATCGCTCGGATTCAGTCCGAATTCTCGGTAAAAAGCGCGCGTAAACGTGTCCAAATTGGAAAATCCTGCGTCAAACGCCACGTCGCTCACCTTAACGTTGCCGCTTTTTAGTTGTTTTGCGGCTTGCGTCAACCGATATTTGCGGATGTACTCCGTCGGTGTCAATCCCAGACTATCCCTAAAAAGCCGATACGAATACCACGGCGAAAACAGCGATGCGCGCGCCAAATCCGTCAAACTGATTTCTTCCGCGTTATTCTTTTCGATATAATCCTGCATTCTCTGGACAGCCAAAATCTGCTCTTTCATATCTCTCAACTCCTTACTCTCCCCATTATATACCGCTCTTTTTATTATTTCTCGACTTTCCTTGCCTTTTTATATCTCAAAAATCAATCCCAGCCACACCCAATTTTAATTTAAGGCTTTATAAGTATATATCATATTTTTATTATTACTTTACAAAACTATCATCCTTGTTATAAAATCAAATCACCGACACCCAATATGAAATATTCCATATGTCATTCCAAGGGAACGAAGTGACCATGGGAATCTAGGCGACAGCCGCACCAACCAAGCAAGCGATATAGCGAAACTGTGGCAGGAGTTTTTATTCTTGCTATACTGATAGCGTGTATCGATTGCGCGGTAGTAGAGCAATAAATCTAGCGTGGTTAAGGCAATGCGCATATCTGCGTGTTGTCGTTGCCACAGCGACGATTTTTGCTCATATCACTGCACCTTCGGTGCAATATCACTTGCGCCTTTGGCGCAACAAAAGGCGTATTATGAACAATATTTGCGTAAAAATCAAAAAACTCAATTCCGACGCAATCCTTCCCAAATACGGCACTCCGTATGCGGCAGGGGCGGACTTGTATGCGTGCGAAGGCAAAGACGTGCTTGTCGAGCCGCACACAACCGTATTTATCCACACAGGCATTGCCGTTGCCGTACCCGAGGGCATGGTGGGATTGATATACGCACGCAGCGGACTTGCAAGCAAACGCTCTCTCGCACCTGCCAACAAGGTGGGCGTAATCGACAGCGATTATAGAGGCGAGATTATCGTATCTCTTCACAACCACAGCGACGTAGCGCAAATCGTCGCCGACAAAGAGCGCATCGCCCAGCTTGTCATCGCCCCCTACTACACCGCCGATTTCGTCGAGTCCGACCTTGACGACACCGTCCGAGGCTCCAACGGTTTCGGCAGCACCGGCAACCTGTAATAATCAACAAAAACAGCAAAACAACTCGGTTTATCCGAGTTGTTTTATTGTTTGCATTGTTTTGTTTCAATCGCCTTTATTCGTTTTCGCCGAGGAAAACGACGGTGCGTTTCATGACCTCTTTGGAGATTCTGAGGAATTGAGCGACGGGGAAAGCGTGCACAGCCCATTTGCCTTCGCCGTGATAATGCTCGAACTTTACGTCAAGATTGCGCAGTTTATCCACTAGGTCGAAAGTGAGAACCGCAAGTTTGTCGTTTTCGCCCGAGATTGCAAAAGTCGGCGGAAAATCTTTGGTTACCCAGTAAATAGGCGAAATTTCCTTTCTAAACTCCTCGTCGCACTCTTCGACGGGTATTCCGCCGCAATAGGATTGCGTGTAAATACCTATATTCTTAAAGCCCGTATGCACGGCTTTTTCCATATCGTATACGCCGCAATTGAGCATAAGCGCAGATATTTTTTGGTCTTTTGACCTCTCGTCGAGGTTGAATTTTGCGGCATATTCGGGATTGGTGGAAATCGCGCCTGCCATAGAACTTAAATGCGCGCCTGCGGACTCGCCGCCAACGAATATACTGTCCATATCGATGTTGTATTCCTCTGCGTGTTCTTTGAGCCAGGCAAACGCTTTATATACGTTTTCTATCATCTGCGGATGCTTGTAGAACGGAGCCTCGCCGTAGTACAAACTTGCCACGAAATAGCCTGTTTTTTCACACAAAACGGTGGTATACGCCTCTCTGGTTTCGGGAAGTCCGCCTATCCAGCCGCCACCGTGGATATACACGAAAACCTTGGCTTTTTTGCTGCGATCTCTATCCTTTCTCTCGTAGAAATCGAGGTACAATCTCTTGTCGTCCTCCGCGTATCTGACAAATCTCGTAGCCTTGATTTTGTGCGAGCGGCGAAAACTGAAAATAGTACACCACCCCAAAAACTCGTTCTTGGCATGACCGCCTGCAACGTACAGGTACTTTGCGTCGTACGCCGCTTTTTTGGCTTGTTTCTTTGCGTACTTTTTTGCCTTTGAAGAAAACTGTTTCAAATCCTCTTTGACAAGGACAATTTTTGCCTCTCGCTCTTCTCGCTTGATTTGTCTGTCCAGCTGTTCCCTTTTCTTTTCAAGTTCGTCCTTTTTGAGATCGAACAAAGGTCTTTTCCCAAATTCGCCGAGCGACGTGTTATTGGATGTAAATATGTGTCTTTTCATACTCGTCCGATTATTGTTTTTCTTTATGTATTTTTGCTATAAAAAAGGTTTATCTGTACGTTTTGTGCGGATAAACCTTGTGTTTTGCAGTTTTGTCTATTAAAGTTTCTCCGCAAACGAGCCGTCTTTGGTGTCTTTTACGGCGTATCCGAGAGCGGTGATTTGCGCCCTCAATTCGTCCGCTTTTGCCCAGTCCTTATTTTGTTTCGCAACGCGTCTTTGCTCCACAAGGTCAAGCACTTCCTTTGGAATATCGCTTTCTTTTTGCGCTTGTTTTGCCTCGTAGTACACAACGAAATCTTGCGGTTTTTCCTTGAACAGTCCAAGCAAAGAATAGGTCTTGACAACTTGATTTGCGTCCGCAACGGCGTCGCTGTCGCCTGCTTTGAGTTTTGCTTTTATGCCCTTGAAAATGCCGAACAAATCCGCAAGCGCTTTCGCCGTGTTGAAGTCGTCGTCCATTGCGCGGTTGAATCCGTCGTCTATCCACTTGCTCTCTTTGTCGCTTGCAAGTCCGCTTTTTTGCACCTCGTCAAGCACTTTGTAAAAGCCGTACATATGCTTGTCCGCCTCGGGGAACAAGTCGTCCGTTATATTGATGTCGCCTCTGTAATTGGTTTGCAAAAGCGCATACTTGATTGTGTCGGGCTTGTACTCTTTGAGCAAATCCGCAAGCAAAAGGCTGTTGCCCAGCGACTTGCTCATCTTTTGTCCGTTGACTTTGATAAGTCCGTTGTGTATCCAATATTTTGCAAACTGCTTGCCGGTAAGCGATTCGGTCTGCGCAATTTCGTTTTCGTGGTGCGGGAAAATCAAATCCCTGCCGCCGCCGTGAACGTCTATTTGATCGCCGAAAGCCGCCATATTCATTGCCGAGCATTCGATGTGCCAACCCGGTCTGCCCTTGCCCCATGGAGAATCCCAATAAATCTCGCCTTCTTTTGCGGATTTCCAAAGCGCGAAATCAAGCGGATTGCGCTTGTTTTCCTCATTCTCTATACGCACGCTCTCGTATGCGTCCTCGAGCCTTCTTCCGCTGAGTTTGCCATATCCCGGAAAACTCTCGACGGAGAAATAAACGTCGCCTCTGTCCGTTGCGTAGGCGTGCCCTTTTTCAATGAGTTTGGACACAAAATTTATGATATTGCCTATATTGTCCGTGGCTTTGAGCCAAATGGTGGGATCGTCCACTTCGAATTCGCGCATAAGCGAATCTATGCGCGCAATCATCATTTGTGCGTATTCGAGCGCAGGGATGCCCGTTTCGTTGGATTTTGCGATAATCTTGTCGTCGACGTCCGTGTAGTTGCGAGCATAATTGACTTTGTAGCCGATTTTCTCAAAATACTTGCGGATGATATCGTAAATCAACGCTTGATAAGCATGCCCTATATGCGCGTCGCCCGACACCGTAATGCCGCACGCATACATGTTGACTTGTCCGTCGTGAAGGGGAACAAAATCTTCTTTTTTTCTTGTGAGAGTGTTGTAAATTTTCATAGTTTTCTATTGCAGATTATTATTGCCGATTATTGCGGCTTGTCCGTGTCGTCGTTTTTATTTTTGAAATATTCCGCCTCGAATTCCTCAACTTCCGCAGGGCAAAGATTGTCCTCGTCAAGCGTTATGGAATATCTGCAAGAATGTATGTCGAGCGCCTTTTCAAGGCTGTATATTCTCTTGTTGAGGCGTTTAAACTCTTCCATAATGGGGTCGGGAAGCAAAATCTGGTCCATATCCGCAACGCGCTTTCCGCACTGCTTGACCACTCTGCCAGGAACGCCTACTACGGTTGAGTGCGGCGGAACGTCTTTGAGGACAACGCTGCCTGCGCCTATCTTGCTGTACGCGCCTATACGCACCGGACCCAACACTTTTGCGCCTGCCGAAACCATTACGCCCTCTTCGAGCGTTGGATGGCGTTTGCCCGTGTCCTTGCCCGTGCCGCCGAGAGTTACGCCCTGATAAAGCACGCAATTGTCGCCGATTTCCGTCGTTTCGCCGATTACAAGACCTACGCCGTGGTCTATAAATATGCCCGAGCCGATAACTGCCGCAGGGTGAATATCTATGCCCGTTTTGACTTTTGCCTTGTAAGCTATGTAAAGAGCAAGGTCTTTCAAACCTTTTTGCCAACACCAATGCGCGCGGCGGTACGCACAAAGAGCTTTATACCCTGTGTAAGTACGCCTTACAACCCATGCGCTCGTAGCGGCAGGATCGTTTTGCAAAATCTTTTGCAAATCGCGCTTTTTGGCTTGACTGATTTTCATATAACCTCGTTATTCCGCTTTGTTGTCGTCGGATTTGGTATTCTCTGCCGCGTTATCATCGGATTTTGCGCTATCCGCATCGCCTGCTCTGTTGATTTTGGATGAAAACAAACTGTCCGCATTGTCGCTCGTTTCTCCGAAGAGCGCATCGATTTCGTCCTCGTAAATGGTCTCTTTCTCGTACAAAGCCTTGACCATTGCGTCCATGACGGAGCGATTTTCTTTCAATATATTGAGCGCAACCTGATATTGTGCGTCGATAATGGATTTGACTTCCTCGTCAATCTTTGCCGCGACTTCCTCGCTGTAGTTGAGGTGCGTCTGATAATCTCTGCCGAGGAACACTTCTTCGCTGGAGCCGAGGTACATATTGCCGATAGAATCGGACATACCCCACTCCGTAACCATCTTTCTTGCAAGTTGCGAGGCGCGTTGGATGTCGTTGCTTGCGCCCGTGGATACGTCGTGAATGACAAGTTCTTCCGCTGCTCTGCCGCCGAGCATCATTGCGATGTCGTCAAGAAGTTTGCCCTTGGTCATGTGGTTGTCGTCGTTTTCGGGCAAAGTGATTGTGTAGCCTGCAGCCATGCCGCGCGGAATAATGCTGACTTCATGCACGTTGTCGCAATGCTTCATAAGTTTTGCGACGATTGCGTGTCCGCTCTCGTGATATGCGGTGATGCGCTTATCCGATTCGGTTACAAGACGGGATTTCTTTGCAGGACCTGCCATAACCTTGTTGACAGCCTCGCTGATGTCCTTCATTGTGATAATCTTTCTGTCGTCTCTTGCCGCCAAAATTGCGGACTCGTTGAGGATGTTCTCGATATCCGCGCCCGTAAAGCCTGCGGTGAGTCTTGCAAGCGACTTGAAGTTGATATCGGACGCAAGCGGTTTGTTGCGAGCGTGTACCTTGAAGATTTCCTCTCTGCCCTTGACGTCGGGGACGTTGACGTAAATTTGTCTGTCAAATCTGCCCGGACGCATAAGTGCGGGATCGAGGATGTCCGCACGGTTGGTTGCCGCCATAACGATAATGGAAGAACTTGCCTCGAAACCGTCCATTTGCACGAGCAATTGGTTGAGCGTTTGCTCTCTCTCGTCGTTGCCGCCGCCGAGACCTGCGCCTCTTTGACGACCGACCGCGTCGATTTCGTCGATGAAGATGATGCAAGGCATATTCTTTTGCGCTTGCTCGAACAAATCTCTGACGCGTGACGCGCCCACGCCTACGAACATTTCGACAAAGTCGGAGCCGCTGATCGAGAAGAAGGGCACGTTTGCCTCGCCCGCAACCGCCTTTGCGAACAAGGTTTTACCTGTTCCGGGAGGGCCTACGAGAAGAACGCCGCGAGGAATACGCGCGCCGATATCCGTGTATTTCTTGGGATGTTTGAGAAAATCGACAATCTCTTGAAGCTCTTGCTTTTCCTCTTCCGCACCCGCAACGTCGTTGAAGCGCACTTTGATGTCGCGCACTTGATTTGCTTTGGTCTTGCCGAAGTTCATTGCTTGCGAATTTGCGCCGGCGCTCTTGCGAAGCACAATCATAAACACGACGAACAATGCCGCGTAAAGAATGAGCGGCACTACGATGCTCGAGATGAGCGAACCGCTTGAGGGATCGTCGAAAGTGACGGTTACGCCGTCGAGCAAGCCTGCGCTGCCCTCTTTCAACTTGTCAAGATCTTCCTTGAATTGCGTTCTCGAGCTGATATTGACAAAGTATGCATAGCCATTGTCGCCGACTTTCTTGATTTTTGCGGAATAATTGCCCTCGATATAGATTGCCTCGACCTGTTTGTCGTTAAGCATTCTTTCAAGGCTCTTTTCCGAGCCGTAGAAGGTGATTTCGTCGGGCTTGGTCAGCTCGTATGCGATGACGAACGCGATAATGACAAGCACTATCACTCCGACGATAATTAACGTGCGTCTGGTTGATGTTTTCATCGTTCCTCCTTGGGATGAACCACGTATATAACAGTGTATCGTGTCTTTGTTGCTATATATATGTTCTACATATTATAAAAATTAAATACAAAAAAGTCAACGCAACTTTTGACATTTTCGCCGATATTGCATTGCCCTTTTGACGTATTATGTGAAAATCTTATGTTAATAACATTAAACTTGCATTAAAACACAGAATGGTGTTTGTTTGGGATTGACGTCAACAAAGAGCGTTTGATTTTTGCGTATTTGTTAAAATCGAGTGTTTATCATATTGTTTTGTCGTTATAAAACATCGATAATGAAAAATTTGACGGCACTGAATTGAGTTTGTCGAAGCCGATGATTAAAAATTACCTTTTGTTGAAAATAGTTGAATTTTGAATTATTTTTTCAAACTTTTTCACATATTTTTCGGCATATATCGACACAATAGGCAAGATATGCACACATTTGGACATTTTTGTCTATTATCTGCTCGTTTTGGTCGCGAATTCAGTCGAAATCTGCCAAAAAACCCGTTTAGATGTCGCGATTAAGGTTATTTTAAGAATGAATAATATAAATAATTAAGGTTGACATAATACAATTTGTCGAGTAAAATACAATAACTAAATTACCTGCACGCGCACTGCACGCACGATCACACACATACGCGCAATAAAATACGGGGAGTTATGGAAAGAATTTATACAACTGCGCCAGCCTTGCAAATCGAGAACCTATCAAAACAATATCCGTCGGCAAAGAACTTTGCTCTCGACGATTTTTCTATGTCTTGCTATCCCGGCGAGATTGTCGGTCTTTTGGGGCATAACGGCGCAGGCAAGTCTACTACGCTCAAATGCGTAACGGGCATTCTTCCCTACTCAAAAGGCACAATTACCATAAACGGATACGACATTGCAAAAGAGCCTGTCAAGGCAAAGAACACTTTTGGTTTTGTAAGCGACAAGCACGACGTGTTTGTAAAACTTACGGGGCTTCAATATATCGACTTTATGGCAAACGCATACGGCGTGAGCGTGCAAGAGCGCAAGGAACGTCTTGCACGACTCGACGAAGTGTTTTGCCTCGGCAACAGAATTTTCGACACTATCAACGACTACTCCCACGGCATGCGCCAAAAGATTTGCATGATGGGCTCGCTCATCCACAATCCCAAACTTTGGATTCTGGACGAGCCGATGATTGGTCTGGATCCCGTTACCAACGCAAACGTATGCGCTTTTATGAAAGAGTACGCAAGTAAGGGCAACTGCATACTTTTCTCGTCGCACAACATCAATTCCGTGCAAAAACTCTGCGACCGCGCGGTGATTATACAAAACGGCGTAAAGACGGACGATTTCTATTTTGCGGATTTCAAACTTGAAAATCCCGACGTCGATCTCGAAGAATACTTCCTCGCACGCACGACAAAGGAAAACTGATTATGAACAGATTTTCGCTGCTTCTCAAAAAGCAGGTGCTTGACGCACTGCCGACGCGCTCGCGCAAAAAATCGCTCTCGGATTGGACGGGGACGATTGTTATGCTTGCGCTCGTAGCGGTGATGATTGCCGTGTTTGTGATGGTTTTTTCTCTATTTGCCAAAACTTATACTGCGATTAAAATCAATCGCGTTCCCGACGTCGCGGCAAGACAATACGAGATTATGTCGATCGGATATTTTGCGCTTATCGCGCTGTTTGCAATCTTCGGCGTGAGCGCACTCTGCCATACGCTTTTTGAAAACAGCGATATAAATATCCTCATTACGATGCCGTTTTCTTCGACGGAGATATTCCTCTCAAAACTCGCGTCGGTATACTTCAAACAAGCGATTTTGTCGCTTGTGTGCGTGCCCGTGTTCAACTTCACGTTCTTCTGCACGACGGACACGTTGTCGGCATACGGCGGCATTATGACTTTTGTCGTTGCGCTTGCGCTTCCTATTATTCCGCTTGCGATTGCGTCTATGATAGTGCTTCCTTTCTATTATCTAAAACGCCTCGTAAGCACCAATTATATCCTCACTTTCATTGTTATCACGGCTCTTGCGGGACTGTTCTGCTGGGGCTATTCTTATATTTTCCGCATTGCGCAAGACCTCTTGACGAGCGGAAAAATCACAACGCTTTTCAACGAAAAGGTTATGACCGGGATATTGAATTTTACAAAATACAACTACCCTGCAAACCTCTTTGCTTCCATTATGCTCGGGCGTGAAATCGGCAAAAACATAGGCATTCTCATTGCAATCATCGTCGTGGCGCTTGCGCTCTGTCTTGTGATTGTGCGCGCGATATTCATTCGTGTTACGCACTCAAATCTCAATTTCGGCATACCGCACGCAAAGAGAAATCAATTGCATTTTGTCAAGAGAAGCAAATTTGCGACGTTGCTTGCAAAAGAGTTTATGATTGTAGCTCGCACGGCGGACTACGCATATATGTATCTTACAACCGCCATAGTAATGCCCGTTATGGCGTTCTACTCGGCAAAGATGGCTTCGAGCATGGTAGTGGGGCTTTTCGGAAACGAAATGAACCTCTCTTTCGAGATATGCACGTTTATCGTGATACTGTACTCGACTCTCACCAACACGTTCTGCTCCACCAACATAAGTCGCGACGGATATATGTCTATGACGCAAAAGACTTTGCCCTATTCGCCCTCGTCCATACTCGGCTCCAAAATAGTATTCTGCGCTATAATTGCGGAGGCGAGCCTAGCGATTGCGTGCATCGTGCTTTGCGCGACGGGTATAGAGAGTGTGGCGGACGGGATAATCACGTTTATCGCCTCATCGACGTTTGCGCTTGCGCAAATCATCGGCGCGACCAAAAAGGACTTGACAAATCCGCACTTCTCTCGCGCGGAAGACGGTCAGATACGAGAATCCAACTCCACCGTATCATCCGTGCTTGCAATAGGGTTGGGAATGAGTTTTCTTATAGGCTTTGCCCTCCTCTTTACGTCGTTTGCACCGCTTTTCAAGGGCGGTCAACCCGAAGTGAACAAGGGCGCAAGTTACGCAATAGCGATATGCTTGCCAATAGCGATGTTGGGCGCGTCTCTCGGTTACTTCTTTGCAAACCTCAAAAAGGCGTACGAAAATCTGGACACGGAGGACTGATATGAAAAAGATAGTTACCGCACTTATGATAGTATTGCCTCTCGTGTTCCTCATCGCGCTTTTTGCCGTTACAAACGTGGCGAGCGTGTCGGCGGATATCTCAGCAAACTCTATACGCATAGGAAACAAGGGCGACAACGGCATATTCTCATTTGACCTTGCAAACTACGAGCATCCGATGTATGAAAGCGACCTTGCCGTGGAAGTGCTGCCCTACAAAGCGAAAAACCGCGCTTACTCACTTGCCGTTACGGACGCACACACCGGCGAGGCAAGCGACATAGTTAGCCTCAACGGCGACGGCTCGTTCAGCCTGAACGACGTTGGCGTCGCAAAGCTCACGTACACAAGCATGGACGGCGGATACTCTGACAGCGTTGTGTTTAATATCGGCTCGAGCGGCATTTTGGAATACACTCCCACCCTCTCGGACGTGCAAGGCAACGCTATATCTCTTGACGGAAACGGCGACGATTACACCGCCACAGTGAGTACCGGCACGTTTATACTCGGCGGCGACTATTATCCGCAAACCGCAACCAACGTGCAAATCAAATACGAAAGCGAAAACGCCTCCGCTCTCACGGTCAACGAAGTGAGCGGACGAGTGTATGCATATTTCGACACGGACACGACGGTGAAAATGCACGTCGTAAACGCATTCGGACAAAACGTAACTAAACGCATAGCGTTTAAAGTGCGCAAAGACGGCGACGCGGCGGTGAACGGCGAGATTGCGCCTAAAAGCACAACGGGCACCGTACCCACCGTTATCGCGCCGCTCAACACAAAGCATTTTACCTTTTACGTCGATTACGACGGCGTAACTGACGGGAATATACAAATATCGGGCATACCCGGCGCAACGTACTCCGTACGCAAGTTGGACGACGTAAACAACCACTCGTATGCCGTTGACGTAACGCTTGCAAACCCCGTAACTTCACCGACCTCAAACATCAGATGTTCCGTTAAAGTCGGCGACGACGCGGCGAGCGTGCGACACTTCAGATTGTCATACGCGAACGTCGACTTCTCCGTAAACTCTTTCGGTAACCCTGACGGAAAGGGCGGTTTGGTGCTTCTTGACGATACGAACACCAAATTTACCGTGTCCGTGGAGCCGTATGCGGCGTTGCAATACGAATGGTCTATAGAAAACGAAAACGTCGCAAAAATATCCGCTCAAAACAACGAATATTGCTATATTCAAGCGGTGAGGGACGGCAAGACGACGTTGAGAATACAATGGAAACGTGTGGAAAACGGCTCGGTTGCGGCAAGCGGAACGATAGAAAGAGAACTTGTTACGACCAAAGCTTACACATCTCTTATGTTCAACGAATCCGTTACGAAATACGGACTCGGCACGCTTGCAATCGCAAATCAGCGCTATGAGGGCAATACCTCGGTAAAGACAGATTATATCACCACTCTCTACAACAACGTGATAGGCGGCGACAAGGCGCAAGCGGAAGTTGAGGATTTTGAAAACATAGTTTTCAAGTCCAGCAACGAATCGGTGGCGAGCATAAAAATAATTGACGGCAAAGTGCATTTCGTCATAAAGGATACCGGCGACGTTACGATAAGCGCAAGCTGGAAATACGGAGAGAGATTTAACGTATCTCCCGCTTCCATAACGTTCAAGGCTGTAAACGGCGTATACGTATCGGATTACGACCAACTTGTGCTTGCAGGCTCGCAAAACAAGCAAATCGTGCTTAAGAATAATATTTACCTCGGCGAAAACCTGTTTGACGAAAACGGAAAAGCCAAATATGACGAAAATACCATGAGCGAAAAGCTCAGAACGTACACAAAAGAGATTTACTCCACCGCGGATTGCAGATATTACGAGAACACCGGCAAAGGCAAACAAACCGTGCGCTACTGCTATGAGTTTACAAACAACGTGTACGGCAACGGATATATGCTCAACGCAGAGTATATCACCAACGTTATCGACAGCACGGGCGTGTTGCACGATTATGCAGTGTTCAAAGGTCCGCTCGATTTCGTTGCGGCATATATGAACGGCACAAAGATTGCTTCCGTCAAAGGACAGGACAACATTTCCTTCCTTGTGAGAAAGGACGGCATTACGCTGGATAACGTGGTTTTGGCAGGCTGCGACGACGAATCGCTGTACAACGGCGATACGATGGAACTCAATCTGCTCAACTATATCGGCACTACGATTGAAATTATGAGCGACGCTACGATTAAGAATTGTCGCGTTAAGAACGGGCGCACGTGCGTGCGTATATTCGGACGAGATAACGTTGTCGGCGATACGCCTAACGTGGCGCAAGAGAAAATAAACGTAACGATTGACGGTTGCAGATTGCAAACGGCAAGAGAGTTTATCCTCAAAATAGGTACAAATCGTTTCTTGCAAGGCACATCGGGCACATCCGACACTCTGTCCCCTGCTTTTAAGACTTCGACGGGCGCGAACTACGTGCAGAACAACAAGTCCGAATGCGATAATCTTGCAAACGACAACTTCTTTGTGTCCAACTATGTGCTTACGGACGTCGTGCTTAAAGACAGCGTGCTGACAAAGAGCGGCTTGTTTACAATCGGTCTTGAAAGCCACTTTGCAGGCGGTTTCCTCGACAGCGGCGAGGCGACTATGAGCGGAAGTCTGGCAGGCTGGAGCGGACTTGCGGCGACAAGCTACCCTGCAATTTTGCATCTTGTGGGCGACGTGGTGCTGGAGGACTGGAAAGACCTCGAACAAGTGGACAGTTCCACCCTTATCGAAACGTCGCTTAACAGCGATACTCAGCGCTTTGCGTTCCTGTCGCTCAATATCAAAGAGATGTTGCTTGAAGTGAGACGTCAAAATAGCGAATGTCAAAACATTCTCAAAGTCGTGGGCGACAAGAACTACGTGCACGGAGGAATCGCGTTCTACGGAGGCGGAAAGAACTACCATATTCTCGACACGAGCGCGTACACGTTTGAGGCGATGCATCAATATAACGTCAATATCGGCGTGCTTGCAAACTCCACGGACGACAAACTCAAAACGCAGGGCGAAATGCTGCCATACGCCGCAGGTACGGAAGATTTCCGTTTCGTGATGTTTGACGCAACAAGCAACTACTCGCCAAAATAAGAAACTAACGCAAATTTTGCGACTGTATAAATAAAACCTAATCACACTATCTCGTTTCCGAAAGGAAAATATCAAGGGAGAGGGAGAAATTACATTGGGGTGTAATATGAACAAGACAAAAAACAAAAGTAAACTGCTTGCATTGACAATGATTTTGGCGCTTGTCGTTATCGCTACCGCTATGCTTGCCGCATGCAACGAAACCGACGGTCAAGGCGCAATGAAAGTCATTACGTTTGACTTCAACGACGGCACGGGAAAAACGTTAGAGAAAATTCTCAACATCGACGAATCCATATCTTATACTCCGCCTGCGCACGAGGGATATAACTTTACCGGTTGGACGTTTGACAAGGAAGGAACAAACGCATTTGACGCAAGCAAGGTGGAAACGTCGTCGTTTACGCTGTACGCCCAATGGAAGATAAAGACGTACGCCGTCTATTTCTTCCTGTACGAAGGCGAAGATCCGATATCCGCTCAAACCGTCAATTACGGCGAGAGCGCAGTCGCACCGAGCGAGGAATCCATTGCTCAATATCTCAAAGAGGGCGACGTGTTTGTCGGATGGGATAAAAGCTTTGATAACATCAAGAGCGACGCTTACGTGTATGCGGAAACTTCCAAAATCGAATGCTCCGTCAAATTTGTGGACGGCGAGAACGAAATTAAGTCCGCTAAAGGCACGTTCGGCGAAAAAATAACCTTGCCGAGCGACAACGAAAACCCGACGAAAAACGGATATAAGTTTGCAGGCTGGTTTGACGAAAAAGGCAATCAGGCAACCGCCGAAACGACATTTAGCGGCGACAAAACCTACTTTGCAAAGTGGATAATCAACGCTCCGCAACAACCCAAACTCAACGGCACCTCTGCAATAACGTACGGCGAGAGCGCAAACCTCACCGCCTCTATATCAGAGAAAATCAATGGTATTTCGTATACTTACGAATGGTTTGAAAAAGGCGTAAGCATAGCAAAAGGCGAAAATGCGACAATTGACAAGCTCGGCGCGGGCAAACACGTGATTATGTGCTATGCAACCGCGTCCGACGGCACTCAAACAAGCGTCGCGTCCGGTGCGTCGGTAACTGTAAATGTGCAAAAAGCCACTTTAAGTGCGACAATCGCTACAATAAACCTCGTTTACGGCGATGATTTACCCGTTTTAGACGTTCAATATACGGGATTTAAGTATGACGACAATCAAAGCGCAATCGACGCCACAAACGTGCAATGGGATACTGCTTATACGCAAACCTCGAGTGTTGGCGAATACACGATAATCGCAAGCGGTTTTGCGGCGGCAAACTACGAAGTGAGCTTTGCGCAAAGCAAGATTGTTGTCGGCAAGAAAGACGTTGCGGCAAAGAGCAATCTCGTTTTCGACAAAGAATACGACGGACAGACGTTGGTAAAGACGTTTGGCAACGACAGTTTTGACGGAGTGTTTGCAGGACACGTATTAACGCTTGTCCTCACCACGTCGGCGAGCGGCGTTGGCGAATACAGCCTTGCAAACGATACGATTACAAGCAATCTCAAAATCATAGACGGCGAAGGCAACAACGTTACGGCAAACTACTCCGTTTCGGTCGCCGCAACGGCGTCTATCTCCCCTGCGGCGATAAGCGACGACGACTACACCGTGCCGACAGTCGAGGCAAACACGTTTGCGTTTGACAACCACAACCACGGCGTGGGAGTAAAGAGCAATGATTTTGAAATAACGTACTCGCTCGAGCAAGACGGCGAATATACCGCCGTGCAACCGCACTTCACCGACGCAGGCATTTATACCGTTTATTTCAAAGTGTCGCGTAAAAACTACAAGAGCGCAAACGGTAGCTATGTCGTAACTATCAACAAGGCGACGCTCGACATCACGATAAATAATCAAAAGACCGTATATGGCAAAGAATTTGAACTTGACAAGACTTTGTATCGCGTAAGCGGCAACGACTATAATTTGTTGACATACACGCTCGCGTGCGCGTACGAGGAAGGTAACGGCGCAGGCGCTTACCCGATTATCCTCACAATCGGCACAAAGGGCGAAACGCGCGGCAACATAGCTCAAAACTTCGACATCAAGATGAACAGCGCCTATCTCGACGTTGATAAAGCGGCGCTGAGCGTGGCTCTCAAGCCCGTTTCCGTAACGTACGGCGACGCACTCGAACTCGACATACAAAAACTTGCAACTATCGTCGGACTCTACGGCGCAGACCAAATTGCAGATGTAATCGCTCTCACAACGGACTATGCGGCGGACAACAGCCACGTCGTAGGCGGCGAATACTATGTGTATTGCGCGCTCAAGAACGAAAACGGCAACTACACTCTCGCCGACGACAGCGTTGTAAAGGCGCAAGTTGCGGTAAATAAGCGCACGATTACAGTCAAAGTCGACGATATGAGCGTTATGTACGGCGAGGCTCTCGGTAAATACGACTACACTATCGCGAACGGCTCTATCGTTAAAGGCGACGACGTGAACGAGGTTGTGGTATGCCAAAGCGACTACGTTTCCGAATACGGCAATCGCACGCAAGCCGGTGAAAACGTCGTGATCAACGTAACGTCCGGCAACGCAAACTACGACGTAACGGCAACGACAAGCGCATTGATTACGGTTACAAAGCGTCCCGTAATTATCAAACTAAGTTCCGGCGGACAAAATCGTTTGTATTACGGCAAAGCCCCGGACAACTTCTTTGGCGTAAATAATATGCACGTGAGCGTCGATACCAAAAACGGCTTGAATAAAGCACAAGGCGACGACGTCGGAGAAAGCAGGAACTATGCGTTCTCGCTTGTACGCGGCAGATTTGGCGAAAATCCGGAAGAAGGATACGTCCCGGGTATGATTGGAAGTTTTGAACTTCGCGCTGTTCCTACGGACGAATATTTGAAGAATAACTATGACTTTACCGTAACTTCGGAAGAAGTCAAGGTTTCGCCGATTGCGTTTAAACTTAATTTCGAGAGGAAATTTGCCTACAAAGAGGGTGAATTTGCAACGTTTGACATCGCAAAAGCCGCAACACCGCTTTGCGACAGCGACAAGATCGAAGGCACGATAAGCACACTTACCGACGAAGTGGGCGTGTATACTTTTAAAAATAACTCTAAAAAAGAGGACTTTGAAGCATTGTTCAAAATGAACGGCTTTAAAGTAACCAACAAAGACGGCGCAGATGTAACCGAATACTATAAGATATCATACGGCTACTTCACTATCAATATAGAGATTGCAGAAATATCTATTGCGCACACGGTGGATTCGCTTACACCGTTCACGTATGACGGCACGATACATTGTGTGCAAGTGGAGAATATTGAAGAAGGCGCAAGCATCTTGTATAGCCTTGACAATCAAAATTGGAGTGAAGTTGCACCCACCTTCACCGACGCAGGCACTTATACCGTGTATTACAAACTCCAAAAAACGGTGGAAGGCATTGACGAGCCAATCGTGTATGCAGACAGTTACATCGTCAAAATCAACGTTGCACAAGCATATATCAATCTTCAAGACCAAACGATGACGTTTGGCGACGCTCTCAATATCGACCAAACCGCATACACGACGCAAGGTTTCTTCAACGGCGACGAAAACCTTGTAGGCGTTGAAATCTACGTAAGCTACTTCGACGAAAAACACGTAGGAAGTTACAACATCTGCGCAAAACTTGCATACAGCGGCGGCAACTATAATTGCCATTGGAACGGAGCAAACTTGATTGTCAATGCAAGACAAGTCAAGCTTGTGCAAAACGAAGGCGCACAATACACCGTCGTATATGGCGAAGAAGTTGGGGCGTTTGACGGATACAAGATTGTTGACGACAACGACAACGAACATGAGGACGCAAGACAATATATCGTACTCTCGCACGTATATAGCGTTGGTTGCGGCGTTGGAAGTTATGCGGTAAACGCAAGCGCAAAAGACAGCGTTTCACCGTTGTGCAACTACGAAGTTACGGATTGCGATATCGGCGTCAACGTTTTGCCTCGTCCGATTACGGTCAAGACAAAAGACGCAAGTTTTGTGTATGGACAAGAAATAAGCCTTGCATACGAGATTGTAAGCGGAACGCTTTACGATAAAGACGCGCTCACGGCATCGTTTGACTTCGCGCAAAAGAACGTCGGAAGTTACACTGTAACGCCCGCGTTTGACAGCATTGACGAAACAAACAAAAATTATGACATAACAGCACAAAGCGGCGTTGTAACAATCACAAAAGCCACTTTAACTATCCGTTTGAGCAAAACGCAGACAATCACATACGGCGACGATATGCCGAGTTACACAGCAACGCCCACAGGTCTGGCATATGGAGAAACACTCTCCGATATCGAATATACGTTTGGATATGCGTGCGATTATAACAGAGCAAAACGCGCAGGTACGTTTGACGTTACGGCAAGCGGAAATGTTTTGGCTAACTACGATATCGTATATATCAACTCAAAACTCATTGTCAAAAAAGCAACTCTCACCCTCACCGCTCTGCCGCACGGCGCAATCACGTACGGCGACGACGCTCCCACGGACTTTGCATACGAGGCGACAGGCTTTGTAAACGGCGACGATATAAGTTTGCTCGACGGCAAAACGTCTTTCCATACCAACTACCATAAAGGCGATGACGCGAGCGACACGAAATACACGTTCGACGTGGAATGCTCAACGCTCGATAACTATGACCTGACGTTCGGCAATGCGCAAACGCTTGTCGTGAACAAAGCAACCTACACCAAAGAACAAGTGGACGCGGCTCTTGCAAACGTCAACTTCTCCGGCACGTACGAATACGGAAAAACGCTCGGCGCATACTCCCTCTCCGGCACAGGCTTTGAGTGGGTGGATTCAAACGAGCTTGTTTCGTGCGACATGAACGACGTTGGTTATTCCGCAAGATACTGCAAAGACAAAACCAACTACAACGCTTATACGGGCGTGATAATCAAAATCGCACTTGCAAAAGCGGACGCGTCGTTTGAATTCGACGGCGAGTTTGGCGCAAGATGGACGGGCTCTGTCATTGACTATGCAGGCATAATCGCAGGCACGGCAAAACTCGAAGGCGTGAGCGTTGCAAGCCTCAATGCGCACGTGCAAGGCTGGAACCCGACCTTCACCTATACCATTATCGCCCCGACGGACAGAACGCAAATGATTGACGGCGGCGTCTACACCGTGCGTGTGCGCGCAAGCGAAACCACCAACTATAATGCAGCCTATATCGATATTCCGTTCAACGTATATGCGGCGCAACTCAACGGCACTTATATGACGGTTGAGGATGCATTGGCAGTTGCGAAATCAGGCAACAAAGTTTATCTTGTCGGCAATGCATTTCTGTTTAATGACGTAGCCATAAATAACGGCGTAACCCTTATTCTCGGTCTAAAAACCGCAAATTACACACAGACAATCGGAAAAGTCGATACCTCCGCCGAATATGCGGCAAACGGAAGCTGCGATTATTCCTGGAAGAGTACCGCTGCCGATTATACTCTCACAATTTACAACGGCGCAACGCTTACCGTTGCAAACGGTAACGTTCTTGTTGCAGGCTTGCTCGGACAAGCCGGAGTACGCTTTGAAGGACACACGTCCGGCGCATATAGTAAAATTGTCAACAACGGCAATATTGTGCTGAACAGCGGTAGTTTTGATATCCGAGGCCTTGTAAACGGCAACGGACAAGCAACATTCAACAGCGGTAAAATATATAGTCCGTTCGTAGTTCGCGACTTCAAAGGCGGATCCTACACTGTTTACAAAGCGTGGGATGCGGCTATGTTGATTGATTGTTTGACAAATCGCGTTGCTCCGTTTAGCGAATACGAAATGCCCAACATTCAATGCAACAGCAGATATTATTCAGGCGCAACGCTCACAGGATATGCGGATTTGTATGCAAGTAGCAAACACAATACAACAACAATCGACGCAATCTCGCCAAGCGGTATTTTGCAAATCTCGAGCGGCGGATATATTGACAAATCATATAATGCTTCAATAGAGGTAACCACGCTTACTTTTGTCGGAACGGTTACAATGGGCTCTCTTTCCATGGAAGTACAGGGTAAAAACGTAAGTATGAGCAAAACATTCTTCCCTATTCCGTGGACCTATAATATAAACGTAGGTAACGGCTCGACGGCATCCACGCTCAATGCAGGTTACAAATACAAAATAATGCCCGGCGCAGTAATAACCGTAAGAACAAACGGCAAATTATCTTCAACCGGCAATTTGATTGTGTATAGCAACTTCACCGATACCAACACTATCCAACAATACCCCGTATCCAAGGGCACGGCAGGCACTCTTATGATTGACGGCGGTACGTTCGAAGCAGCGGCGTTTGGCGGTATTGTACAAGGCACCGGTAAAGGCGGAACGGCAAAAGTAACAAGCACACTTTCCGTAACTGCATACGAACACAACAATTCCGATAGATACAAAGTTACTGAAACTGCTCGCCTTGCCGACGGCATGGCTATGACCAAAGGCACGACTTATACTTTGTAATCGCCAAATTTAGCGTTGCAAAATGCGCAAAATATAGAAAAACGGCTTTCAATTGAAAGTCGTTTTTCTTATTGGTTTTCTTTGATAATTGACGCTTTTTTGCTATTGATTGGTCAAATTGAACGTTTTTTATTCAATCTGAATTTTCTTCATCTTTGCAAAATAATTGATCTCGCCCACCGTGAAGAGCAATCCTGCAACTACGAACATCGTTATGCCGATTGCGTAGCCGATCGTGCCAGGGACGAGGAAGAAAAACGCCAAGCCGACTGATAGAGCAATGAATGCAACGAGAATGAAAAGTATCATGACGTTCATATTGCTGATTTCGGCAACCTTTCTTACGAGATTGTTATCTTCCATACCATACCTCCTTTGAGATTGTGTATAGCGTGTGCAATCGGCGCGATTTTATGTAAGACGACGCAGTTTAAGATATATCTGCCTTATACTAAAAACTTTTTGGCATAATGAGATAAAACACTACAAAATGTCGAATTTTTGTGTTGCGAAGATATGCATACAAGTATATAATTAGTATGGAATATTTATTTGGGGATAAATATATGCTTGTCAAAGATAAAAAGTATTTCGAAGGTTTTAGATGGTTTGCGCTGTTTACATTGCTTTGCACCGTAGCGATGTGGATTGCTCTATGGGCGTCATCTGCAACTCCCGGTGATGTCAGCGGAGCAAACAGTTGGGCGATGGCAGGCGCGATTGACGGCAAATACAATCTTTCTCATAAATTCGATTCCGCAATAACCACGCAAAACGTCACGATTGAAAGAACTACGTGGAAAGCGTACTACATCGGCGACCAAGAGCAAATGAAAGCTATTTTTTCGCCCAAAGGGACGCGCGATACGGACGTGGAATGGTCGTCGGGAAACGAAAACGTCGCAACCGTTGACCAAAACGGACTCGTTACGCTTGTCGGAAAAGGTGAAGTGCGAATTTTTGCAAAACTCAAAAGCAATCTCGATATCGTCAATTATGAATACTTTTTCTGTTGGGGGGAAAATCCTCACAACGTTGAAAATCCACACGTAAGACTTAAAAATAACGTCAAATCCGTAAATGTCGGCTCTTCCACCACGATAATACTCAATGACAACAAGACACATAGCGTCGCTGCATCGTACCGGACATCCGATGAAAGCGTGGCAATCGTCGATGCCGGCATGTTGCACGCAAGAAAAGCGGGCAATGTTACTATAACCGCAACGTATAGTGACGGCTTTGAATGTTCTTGTGTCGTTACTGTGGTTGACAATCCCGAATACGTATGCCCTACGCAAATAATTTTGCAAGACAAACACATAGATCAAGGTGACGTAATCGATGTATATGATTTTGTAAAAAGCGTACTGCCAAACGACGATTTTCAAAAATGTATAGTTACAATCACACAATCAAAATCCGTTGCGGGACTTAGGAACACCAACTTGCACGTGTGGGGTTACGGTGAGTTTACTCTCACTTTTACGTCCTGCTTCAACGAGAACGTAAAAGCAAGCATCACGCTATATTCCAATAGAAAAATGCCGGAAGATTTCCGCGTTTCCATACCTTCGGTTGCAAGCCCCAACAACACGTATTATCTCAAAGCGGCACATTATCCCTACCCTTGCACCGACGAGGTGAAGTGGGAACTTGTCAGCGGAAAACACGCAACGCTTGACGAGGACGGCGTTTTTAAACCGAGATTTTTCGGCACATACGTAATTCGTTGTACGAGCACGATAGACCCGAGTTTGAGCGTGGAAAAAACCGTTGAGGTCAAGCTTTTCGACGACATCGGAGGTTTCGTGCGCAAACTTATGGGACATATGGGACTGTCGGGCGTTCTCGGCTTCGGCCTGTTCTTCACTTGCTTATTCCTTTGCAAACACAAGTGGAAATGCGCCGTATATCCCTTCGTGATATCCTTCGTTCACGGCGGGCTTTCGGAGGCAATTCAATACTTCACACCGGGGCGTTTTTGCACCTTTGCGGACGTCCTCGTGGATTTTATGGGCGGTTGTATAGGTATTGTTCTCGGAATGATTTTGGCGAGCCTTATATTGCTTATATGGAAACTTGCCAACAAGCAGAGTTTCGATAGAGCGGTATATGCCATAAAGAGCCTAAACGGCGGCAATTGCTTCAAAAAAATGTATAAGTTCGATGCCGAATACGCCGAGGAAAACAGGGAAAACCAACCTCACGCAGAAGAAACGCAAGCAGCCGACGTAGCATAAACACAAGATTGCGCCGAAAAACAAGACCGCATTTGGGCTCTATATATCGGCACAACTTTGGACACTTTTGCATAATCGGCGAAATCGTGCAGGTATAAAATCTCAAGACGTGGCAACAATCGTTGTATGAAAAACACATCTCGAGAAATTGTAAACTCAATAGAAAAAATCGTAAAAAGCAGCGACGGCATAGATGACGTCGCTCCTTTTGTAAGTTTGCTTTTCAACGACATTGTTGACAGAGGCGAGCGCGAAATCGTGATTGTGTGCTTTGGCACAAACGCAATATCCGGTGACGCGCTCGGTCCTATGGTAGGCACCCTACTAACGCAAAAATACAACGTTCCGGCCTTTGTATACGGCACGGACGAGAGCACCGTCAACGGAAAAAATATGGCGCAATGGCTGTCTTTTATCAAAACGGTACACAAAGACGCAATCTTCGTTGCGGTGGACGCAAGTCTCGGCAGAGCGGATAAAATCGGTGATATCGTAATACGCCCCGACGGGGTATGTCCCTCGGGCGTTACAGGCAAATCCGAGCGATTCGGCGACGTGGGAATATTGGGTATAGTGGCGCAAAACCACAAGGACGCTCTTATGCAACTTATGTGCGTATCGCCACTTGAAGTGTCAAAAATGGCAGATAAAATATCAATTATGTTAAAAGATGTGATTTGCGCGCCGAGAATTATTGGTTGAAATATGTGTTTTTAAGTTTGATTTTTGTATAAAAAGATGTTGAAAAAGGAAATGGATGGAAAGTCGCTAATGCGACTTTTTGTCGTTTGATAGACAAAAAGTATTGCATAATGCGCGAGAGTCGATTATAATAGTTATATCTACATATATGCGTGCATATTGCGCGCGATAAGGAGAAAAGATGTTTTTGCAAGTGTTATCCGCAGATATACCCTACGCCGATATAGCGTTTTTCGTAATACTCGCTCTCGGCTTGTTGCTGGGTATTCTGCGCGGTTTTTCCAAATCGTTCAAAGGCTTTTTCCTCACGATAGGGATTATGCTTGCCGCACTTCTCATCCTCTCGCCTACCTTTGCAAAAGTGCGTGAAATCAGCGTATTTGACAAAATGGAAACTTCCATAACGGAAGGTATACAAGGAAAATCCGAACTGCTCAGCGAGCCCATTTACGTCGAAACGGATGAAGAAGGCAAACGCACTTTCTACGTCGACGTAACGAAAGACGGCGTTACTACGCGCACAGATCTCGAAACAGTCATCAAAAACAGCGATATGTCCGGCAAGCTCAAAGGTCAAACGACGCTTTGGCTTGCGCAAAAATTTATTTACGAGGACGGACAATCCATCGGCGAGGTTGCCGGCGCTTTCATATCCGACCTTATCGTGGCAATCGTGGCGTACGTCGTGTATTGCCTTGCGCTGGGACTTATATGCTGGCTGTTGCGCAAGATTTTTGCAAAGATGCACGACTCGGACAACAAACTTCTCAAAGCGCTCGACCGCACTTGCGGCGCAATCGTATCAACGGCATTTGCGGCTGTGTTTATTTTGCTTGTGCTTGCAATCCTTTACGCTTTGCGCGATAAAATAGGCGTTGTTGACACCGCCCTTCGCGATTCCAAAGTGTGCGGATATTTCTACCTTAACAACCCTGTGGCAAAACTATTCACCGAAATCTTCGGTTGACACGACGTCGCGCTTTTTTAGGCGCGCGTTTTTTTATACGGAGTAACTATTATGAGAGTATTACGCGGAACTTTGACCTTTATCCTCGGTATGGTAATCGGCATCATACTTTTCGTTCTTGCAATCGGCGGCGCGGTCTACATAATGGGCACGTCGATGACCGTCGGAGAATTGCAACAAAAATTTACCGATGAAGAGATTATCGCATCCGACAGCGAGGCGTACGGAAAAACTATTCTCGACGCTGCGCTCAAAGCGTACGACGATTTTAAAAACCTTGATAACCTCACGCTTGAATCCTTGTATAAATCTTACGGCATCAAAATGCTCAACGGCATTAGCGGCGTGGATTTCACAAACAAGGACTTCTACACCATGCCTTTGACCGAATTGTTTAAGGACCTGTCCAAAATTACCAATTCGTTTACACTCGATGATGTCGGCACGCTTGCCAAATTGGAATTCCCCGACATTCCCGTCATCGACGACAATCTTAACGTCGGCATGAAAGACGCCATAAACAATATCCTCGGCTCTATCGACGGAAATCTTACCGTGCGCGATATTCAAGGCAAATTCGGCATAGACATCGGTCTTGGCGCAAACAAAATGCTGCAAGCGGTGCAAGACGTAAAACTTTCTGCTTTCGGCGATACAATCAACGCGGTGCGCCTTTTCAACCTCATCGACGTGGATGTGGACGAATTTATCAAATCGGGCAACAACACTGTTTACGTCAAGCTCGGCGACGACGGCGTTTTTGAAGAAGTAAGCAAGGAAGACCTTGCGCTCAAGGCAGGATATATCCCGCCCTTCGGCGTGGAAACGTATATTTCCGGGAGCATCGACGCGGACGAAAACGGCAAAGCGGACCACACAATAGAAAGGGAACTCCGCTACGTTCTGAAAACCAAGACGGACAAGGAAACGGGCGAGGAAACTTCGTCATACGTTGTCGACAACTCCTGTTATGAGGATAATTTCGACGCGGAAACCAACGAAACGACGTATTATCGCCACGTTTTGTATTCCGTAAACGACGGCTCTCATACGGTGGAAAATCCCCTGTATTACGTGATTTCCTACGCAAACCGCATAGATTCTTATACAACCGATACGTTTTCGCTGGTGCAAAAGGGCTTCGCTTCCCTCGACAAACTCACAGTGTACAAAGACGGACAATACGTGCCTGCGTCGGCGCTTGTCGAGGGCGGCATGCAAACAATCGTCATCAACGACTTTGCGTTTGCCTATGAGAAAGACGGCGCAACGCAATCAAAGCCCGCTTCTCGCTACTATATCACCGAATCTCCGATAACCAAAGACAGCCGCCTTCAAGCACTCGAGGACGGCGTAACCATAAGCGGCGATTATCTCATTGCGCACGAGGGCACGTCCTCCAAAGTGTTGCAACTTGTGGCGTACATGACCGTTGCGGAACTTGAAAGCGCAGACGATATCCTCGATTCGCTCACAATCGGCGACGTTGTGGATACCGAGGCGGCAGATACCGCAAAAATCCTCAAAACGTTGGCTGATACAAAAATCGGCGAACTCGGCTCGAAAGTCGATACCCTCTCGCTTGCGGAAATGACGGATATCACGTTTACGGCATACACGAGAGTGAACGGAGTAGGCGGAAGCTACGTGCTTGTAGAGGACAAAGACTCCGAGGGTAATTTTATCTATGTCAACTATGATGACGAAAGCCCCAACAAGAACTACGTATCTCGCTATCGTTATGACAGCGAAACAAAGACATACAAGGCGGACGAAAAAGGCAAGTATATGCGCGCATATCATTTCACCTTGTACAACCCTGCTTTGCACAACGTTGACGGCAGTGCTCCGACGTACACTTACGATATAAACGAAGGCGCAGTCGAAAATCCCTCCTCAAAAGTGCTTCAACGCCTCGCATACACCAAAATCAACGACTTCTCCGGCTCGTTCAGTGATTTGTCGCTCGGCGAAGTTATGGATATCGACTCGGATTTGTACGTCGTAGACGACGGCGCCGCCGCCGAAAATGCGACGAGATACTATTATGACTCCGCTCTCAACGTCTATATGCGCATAACCGAGAGCAACAAGGACGAGCATACCGCCGACGCCAAGTACGTCATCTCGAATGAAGGCGCTTCTCAATCCGTGCTCAAACGCCTCGCATTCGTCAAAATCGACGATATGTCCGACGCTATGGAACAGATAACCAAAGATATGCTGCTCTCCGAACTCGTTGATATTTACAACGAATACGCAGTGCAAGAAAACACGTCTTTTGACCTCCTTGCATACGACGAAACGAAAGATAGATTCTTCATCGAAGATACTGACGGCGACGGATACGTGTTTGCTTACAACGACAAAGGCAAGTACGTCAAAGGCGACTGGCGCATGGACGCATACGGCGCAGACGAGCTTGCGACAATCGCAGTCAAATATACCGCAACGTCCTATTCATACCAACCGATTACGTCAATCGCGGAGGCAAAAGCCGCTCTCACCTCTTACAACATCTACTACAAAGGTCAACGAGACGGCGTAACCGTATATGAAAACAATATCGCGCTTTGCTCGTATATCGTCGCGCAATCGTTTTCAAGCGGAACGCTCCCCTCGAACACTCTTTATACGAGAGTAAGCAATACCGGTTACGAGAACCCTCAAACGAGCGTCGCTCGCTACGGCTCTGCGGGTGCGGAAAATATTTACGTGCTTATCAACGGCACTTATATCGCATACGATATGAGCAATCTCGCTCACCTCTCGCAAGACGTTTACTATAAGAAAGTGACCGCTGCGACAGGCGAAACGATGTATATAAGACAATCTCAACCCGGCATTTTGTCGGGCGCAACAGTCGAAACCGCACAAGACACGTCAAGTGCGAAATTTGCAAAATACAAAGCCGAAGCGGTGTATTTCAAGACCACAAGCACAACCAACGCTTACGTCTTTGCAGGCGGTAAATACGTGCCTTATGACGAGAACGTGCACGGCGCTGCGGATAAAAACGAATTGTTTGTCAAAAAGAGCGGATACATCGCGACGCTTACGGAAACGTACCTTGTCAACAACAACGAGGAAAAAGTGCCTATCCCCTCATCTGGACTTGCCAACACGCCCGTTACGCTCATAAGAGAAAAGAGTCAAGCCGTGCTGCGTATGCTTGCCAGAAAGGAAACGACAATCGACACTATCAACACTGCGGTGCAAGAGGCGCAAATAAAAGATATTATGGACGTTGACGAGGACAGTTTGTTCTCGCGTTTCGAGGGCGCTACAATCGAGCAACTGAGCGACAAGGTGGAAACTTCACTCAAAGAAATGAGCGTCGGCGAATTGCTCGATTACATCAATATCGAGAAAGTCAACCCCGAAGTCAAAGCGGCTCTCTGCAACGTAACGTTGACCGACTTCTTCAAGAGTTTGGTGCCAAAAGCAGGTATCGGCATCGTTGTGGATATGGAAATTGCCTGCGGTTACAAGACAAAATAAAACCGCATACACTAATCGTTCAAGCAACAAAAAACTTCAAACAATGCGAAAGCGTCTCAATCGAGACGCTTTCTTTTGTTTTTTTGCATAAATCTATGTTAAAGTGTCGTTTTTGGTTGTATAAACATTGTGTTTTGCGATTTATTACGTTTCGGACAGTTGTAGCCATTCCTCTTCGAGGGGCGCGAGTTTTTCCTTCAATTCGTCAATGTGCGCTTGTATTGTTTGTATTTGAGTATAGTCGCTATACACGCTTTCGTCATTGTGTATTTTGTCGTCAAGGGCTGTTATTTCGTCTTGAAGCACCTTCATTTTTTCTTCCAAAAAGTTCATTCTGTGCGCTCTGCGCGCGCTTTCTTTGCTTTGCGAAACGGGCTTTTCTTTCTTCCTTGGGGCTGTTGTTCCGCCGCCTGTTACCCCAACATCTACTTCTTCTTTGCTCTTTTCGTACTCGCTGTATTTGCCGTCGAACAGTTCGACTTTTCCGCCGTCGAAAACTATGAGGCGGTCGCAAACTCTGTTGATAAAGTATCTGTCGTGCGACACGGTAACAAGCGTACCTTGGTAGGAGCAAAGCAGTTTTTCAAGCGTTTCTTTACCCACGATGTCCATATGGTTGGTAGGCTCGTCGAGGATGAGAATATTTGGTTTTTTGCGCAATATTTTGCAGAGCGCGAGGCATACTTTTTCACCGCCGGACAAGTCGCAAATATGTTTGAATACGTCGTCGCCGCAAAATTGGAATGCGCCGAGCGCACTACGCGCCTGCGTGTTGTCGAGCATGGGAAACTCGTTTTGAAAATCCTCGAGCACCGTTTGCGTTGAAAAGCTTTGCGTAAGCGTCTGGTCAAAATACCCAACTTGCGCATGAAGTCCGAAAATCGCCGTTCCGTCCAATGCTTTTTGTATGTGCATCACGGTTTTGAGCATTGTGGATTTTCCGCATCCGTTGTTGCCTATCACACCAACTTTTTGTCCGCGCTTTATAATGGTGGTTATCGTGCCGAGCGGTTTGTCGTATCCGAACGTAAGATTGTCGAGCACAATCGCCTTTTCCACCGTTTCTCTTTCGGGCTGGAAGTTTGACCTGAACGTGCCTGTATCGAACGGGGACGGCGCGGTTGCGTCGCCTATCCTTTCGATTTGCTTGATTTTGGCTTGCGCCATCGCTGCTTTGGACGCTTTGTAACGGAATCTTTCAACAAGCGCGCTTAATCTCTCGATTTCTTTTTTGCGCACCATCGAGTCTTTAAGCGCCTTATCGTACGCTTGCTGCTTTTGCTCAATAAACGACGTGTAGTTGCCGCTGTATCGCTTTGTTTCGCCATACTCTATCTCGTACACAGTGCCCACGATTTTGTCCAAAAACATTCGGTCGTGAGATACGATTACGCAAGATTTTTTGTAGGACGCAAGATACTTCTCAAGCCACTCTATCGCGTCGAGATCGAGATGGTTGGTCGGCTCGTCCAAAAGAAGTACGTCGGGCTTTGAAAGAAGCAATTTGAGCAAAGCGATTTTTGTGCGCTGTCCGCCCGAGAAAGTATCGAGAGTTTTGCTCAAATCCTCTTCACTGAATCCGAATTTGCGCACGGCGGTCTTGTATTCCTTTTGATAAACGTATCCGCCCTCTCTTTCAAATTTTTCACACAAAGCGGAATAAATCTTAACGTTCTTCTCGCTTGCGTCTTTTTCTAGCTCTTTGAGCGCGATTTCGGATTGTCGCTCAATTTCAAGCAAATCCGAATATGCGTCAAGTATCTCTTCGAGCATGGTTTTTCCGTCTATGTCATGGCTTACCTGTTTCAAAAATCCGATTTGCGGATTTCCGCTGGTAAATACACCCGAAATATCGTTGCCGTCGCCCTTGACGTACTCAAGCTCGCCCGCAAGCACTTTCAACAGCGTTGTTTTGCCGCATCCGTTGCGCCCCACAAGCGCAATCTTCTCATTGTCGTGTACGACAAAATTAGCCTCCGTCAACACAGGCACTCCGTCATATTCCACAGCAATGTTAGATACGTTGATTTGCATGCTTTGATTTTATCTCATTTTGCCGATTTAGTCCACAAAATAACCCAATCCTGCAAAAATCCTCAAAATTTATGCATTTTATGATGACGATTCAAGCAGTACGTAAGGATTTGAATGAAATCCGTTATTATTTCGCGCGCAAAAAACGACTTGATGACGTTTCTGAACTTGTCGGCAATAACAAAGTTGTCGATATGGTTGAACGCTACAATGTCGCAATGCAAAATGCGCCCATAAGACTTTACGATTTATTTAACATAACAAAAGGCTCGAAGTTGTTGAACTTCGATCCTTTTGCCGCTTGCAGGTGTCCCCATTAAATTAATTGATTTTTTTATAATCCCTAATAGGAACACCGCTTTGGGTGTTCGTTTTATTCCCTAATGGCGCCTCGGCGTAGTACACCGCACCGCATTTTTCAAATGCGATTCGGGACTCGGACTCCCGAAAAATAGCGGTGTGTGTAAATGTATTTACATCAACACAACGCGTCCAATTCGGAAGAAGTGTCGTGGCACATAGTGCCGCCGCACAATAGTGCGGCAGGGGTACGATTTCCACAACAGGCGAAAAAATAAAGGAGCGCAATGCGTTCCTTTTGGCGCTTCGACGTGGTACGCCTCAACATAATAAAAGGAACGCGATGCGTTCCTTTTGGCGCCTGTTGAGGGACTCGGACCCCCGACACTTCGGTTAACAGCCGAATGCTCTACCGACTGAGCTAAACAGGCATTTGTTTCTTAATGCTTGTTTATAATAATCTTTATAACGCTGTTTGTCAAGAATTTTTAGCAAACTGTCTTTGAAAAAGTTAACGTTTTCTAAACATTGCTATAGTTTTCATTATATATATTAAGGCACTATATTATTTAACGCCGTTTTCTGTCTTATTATATCGCAAGGCGTTTTTATACGTTTAATACTTATTTAACATTTGTATGTTTTTATATTTAAAACTCTTGATAAGGAGGGATACTATGGAAAAAGAAAAGGATATTAAATATGTTCCCAATATCGAAACGCGGCATAGGCACAACATTTTGAAAATGCCGGATTGTATCAGGAAGGCAAGCGGAATCGTTATATACGGAAGGCGCATAAAGAGCATTGTATTCACAACAGATCTTGCGATTATCCGCAATTGCGACGCAGACGCTGTATTTGCGGTGTACCCTTTCACTCCACAACAAGTGATAAGCGACGCAATTATAAAAGCGTCATATATTCCCGTATTTTGCGGCGTTGGCGGAGGAACAACAAAGGGCTTGCGCACAGTGGCAATCGCAAAAGACGTGGAGTCGCAAGGCGCTATGGGAGTTGTGTTGAACGCCCCTATTTCAGATCTTAACCTTGCTGCGGTTGCATTGGGTGTGGATATTCCTGTTATCATAACCGTTGCAAAAGAGGACACGGATATACAAGCAAGACTTGACGCAGGCGCGACGATTATAAACGTTGCGTGCGGCACGGACACGCCTCGCATTGTGAAGAAAATCCGAGACGATTTTCCTAATATCCCGATAATCGCATCGGGCGGAAAAACAGAAGAAAGCATACTCCAAACAATAGAGGCAGGAGCAAACGCAATCACATATACGCCGCCCTCTACACAAGAACTTTTTAAAGAAATGATGAGCAAGTATAGAGAATAAATTAGATATGGATTTTATCAAAAACACGTGTTTATATATTCAAATATTCAATATAAACTGTGTTTTATGTTGAAAACACAAAACGTTATAAGATAAAAACATAGGCGCAACGATTATAAAAATCTTGCGCTTTTATATTGTAAATGGATTGTATTTTCTATATATAGTGTTATAATATTATAAGTATGGGCGAAGTAATTTTAGATGCGTTTCTAGATAGTTTGAAGATACTTGCGGTGGTGGTTGTTTTCCAATTTATCATCGCTTTTATCGAGCCGAAACTGTCCGACAAAATAAAACTCAAAGGCAATCTTGCGCCGCTTATCGGCGTGAGTATTTCGCTATTGCCTCAATGCGGATTCAGTATAGTCGCAACGGATTTATATCAAAAACGTCATCTTACGCTCGGCACGCTTATTGGCGTATATCTCGCGACTAGCGACGAGGCTTTGCCTATCTTTTTGGGCACGCCTGACAAGGCGTTGCATGTGTTGCCTATAATCGCACTAAAATTTGCATTGGGCTTACTCTTCGGATATCTTATCGACCTTGTTATGACCAAAAGTCGCAAGAAAGTGGAACACCACGTCAAGCATTGCGACGAGCAATACAAGATAAGACTTACCGACTGCACAAGTGCGGAAGTCGTGCAAAAGAAAGAAGATGACCATTGTGAAAAGTGTGATTGTGAAGATTGCAAGGAATGTGAACGTTTTGAAGAAGAAAGCATAAAAGAGGAAGAAAACAAAGCCTCTGAAGAAAAAAAGCAAAAGACGGAAAAAGAGCAAAAACTCGACAGATTTTTATTCCACCCTCTAAAGCACTCGCTTGAAATATTCGGATACGTATTTGTCGTAAACGTGATTCTTAGCGTGATCATGTATAGAGTCGGGCAAGACAAACTTGTTGAGTTTTTGACCGCCAACAAATATCTTGCTCCTCTGCTTGCGGTAGTTGTGGGCGCGATTCCAAACTGCGTTTCGTCCGTCGTACTTAGCGAACTTTACATTATGGGCGGACTTGGGTTCGGCGCGACGCTCGGCGGTCTTTGTATGAATGCAGGACTCGGATTTGTGTATCTCTTCAAAGACGTGAAACACACAAAGCGCAATCTGGCAATCTTTGCGCTGATGTTTGCGATAAGCCTGGTTGTCGCATACGTGTTCTCGGCGATATTCTCGTTTGATACACTCAAATTTTGATAATCGAAAACGAGGAAAAACAAGACAAAATAGCGCAAAATTAAGAGTTTATGTCGCTTTGTTGACAACTTGGAAAAGTTGTTGACAATATGTTGACGCAAATGCACTTTTTGTCAACATAACAACATGCTCTAAACGACAAGATATTGGGCTTGAATAAATGGTAAATAAGCATACTTTGTGGTGGTGGTTGTATTTTCCACTTGTCAACATTGCTTATTTATGTTATCATTATTAAAAATAAAAGAATAAAAAATATATAGGCGAAATATGAAACTTATTTGTCAAGGAAACGAATTGAGCGACGCTCTCGCAAAAGTTGTAAAGGCACTTCCCGTAAAACGTAATAATCCAATTCTCGACGGTGTAAAACTCACCGCTTTGGGTGATACGCTCACGATTTTTGCAACCGATCTCGAACTTGCAATTGAAAAGAAAATCAACGCGCAAGTGCTCATTGAAGGCGAAATCGTTGTACCCGGCAAACTTTTTGCGGATTACGCAAAGAAAATCGAGGAAGAACAAATCGAACTCGACGGCACCGATCCGACAAAACTCATCATCAAGTATCTTGATAGCGAATTGCAAATCAAGTGTATGAGTGCGGATGAATACCCTGTATTCAAAGAAGTCGATACGCAAAATTCTTTTATCATCCTCAAAAAAGAATTCAAAGACATTATTTCCAAGGTTATATTCAACGTTGCGGTTGACGAGGCAAGACCTTCCCTCCGCGGCGTGTGCCTCAACATCAAAGACGAAGAGGTTGAAGCTGTCGCATCCGACGGATATCGACTTGCTCTTGCAAGAGCGCAAATCAAAAACAACGGCATCGTTGACAAAATCGTCGTTCCTTCCAAGAGTATGAACGAGCTTGCTCGTCTTATCGACGAGGGTGAAGAAACAATCACCGTCTATGTTGAGAAAAACTATATCATGGTTGACCTCTTCCACACTAAAATCGTTACAAGACTTATCGGTGAGGAATATATCAACTATGAAAAAATTATCCCCAGCGTTTTCACCACTGAAGTTACAATCGACAAGAAGCTCTTTGAAAACGCAATCGATCGTGTATCCCTTATCAACCGCACCGAGAAGAAATCTTACGTGAAGATGGAAATCAAAGAGGATACAATCTCCCTCAACGCACACAGCGATGACGGCGAAATCAACGAAAAAGTTACCATCGGTCTTAAAGGAAAAGATCTTACAATCGGTTTCAATTCCAAATACATCATTGACAGCATGCATGCAATCGACGAGCCGTTTGTAACTCTCAACTTCACAACCTCTACGGCACCGGGAATTATTAAGGGCGAGAGCGACCGTTGGCTGTATCTCATCCTTCCTCTCCGTGTCATCGGTTAAAAAACGCGCTAAATAGCGACTAACTTTGTCAGTGCCCCGAGCCCGCCAACTCATTTACGATTAGTAAATTAGGGTTGTCGTTCTCGGGGCACTTTCGCGTTACTCATCTGTTTGGTGAGCTTTTATATATTTTTTATTATAATTCATCTATTTATCGCGTTTTTATAAGCTTTATTTTTATATGGAATATTCCTTATGTCATTTCGAGCGTTAGCGTGGCAATCAAGGCGTAAGCCGCACACATAAAGCAAACGATATAGCGAAATTGTGGTAAGAGCTTTATCCTTGTTTGAACTGATAGCGTGTATCGGTTGCGCGGTAGAAGTTGCGAAAACAAATACAATAAAGGGACTGCTATTATTATTGCAGTCCCTTTGTAATTATGCCGTTTGAGCAACGTGACATGTGTTTAGCATTCGGCGCAATTACTTATCTATTAAGTATCATATTCTTAATATCCGCAACGGTGATTTTGATGCGCGGATTGGTCTTGATTTCGTCGCTGATTTTATCTCTTGCGTGGATAACCGTCGTGTGATCTCTGCCGCCAAACATCTCGCCTATCTGCACAAGCGGCATCGGTAAAAGCTCGGTGATAAGGTATATAGCGATCATACGAGGCTCGACGATGTTTTTGGTTTTCTTTTTTGAAATGATATCCGTTGTGGAAATCTTGAAGTATTTACACACGGCGTCGATAATTCCGCTTGCGTCGGTTGTTTCGCCTTGTTTTTCTTTGAGGAATCCCGAAAACGCCTCGCTTGCAATCTCTCTTGTTTGAATGGGATTGTTTGTGAGCGAGCTATAGAAGATAATGCGGTTGAGCAAACCTTCCATTTCTCTGATATTTGACGGAGCAAGCTCTGCAATATACTCTGCCACTTCATCAGAGAGCATAAATTTGGACTGTACTGCTTTGGTTTTGAGGATAGCCACCCTTGTTTCGAGGTCCGGCACTTGAATATCCACAATAAGACCGCATCCAAAACGTGTGCGAAGCCTGTCCGACAGCGTTGTTAGGTCTTTTGGCGAACGATCGGACGTGAGAATAATTTGTTTATTGTCTTGATACAGGTCGTTGAAGATGTGGAAAAATGCCTCCTGCGTTGCCTCTTTGCCGATAAGGAATTGCACGTCATCGACCATAAGCACGTCGCAAGAGCGGTATTTTTCTCTGAAACGGTTATTCTCGTCGTTAGACTTGTTGCGAATGACGCTGATAAGCTCTGTAACAAGCGTTTCCGCACTCACGTAAAGCACGTTTGCGGACTTCCTGTTTTTGAAAAGATAATTGCCTATTGCATGCAAAAGGTGAGTCTTACCAAGACCTACACCCGAGTAGATAAAGAGCGGATTGTAACTTCCGCCGGGGTTTTGAGCAATAGTCTTGCAAGCTGCCAAAGCGTACTCGTTGGATTTGCCCACGACAAAGTTTTCAAAAGTGTATTTTTCAAGGAACGGGCATTTTTTCTTGCCTTTTTCTTCAGGGGTGAAGTTGGTAACAAAACCCTCGTCCTCTATAAACACGGTTTGTTTGTTGAGATATTCGTCTTTTTTGTCGGGAGTAATAATAATTACGTCGGTGATTGCGGAATTGAGCGAGTTTACCACTTCTTTTATGGTGTCGCGGTATCTCGTATCGATTGTGCGTTTTGCGTTTGCGGAAATAGTCGACAATACGATTGCGTTGTCAACAAAGCAAACAGGCTCCAATTTTTCTATCCACACTTCATAACTTATCGCTTGTATGGATATGGACAATTCATCCTTTGCGTTTTCCCAAAATTCTTCAATGTTAATCATATTTTTGATTATATCAAAACGACGGATTTTTTCAAGCGAAAATCAAAAAAGAAAACTTAAACACAAGATGTTGAAAAAAAACGCTCTCTACGCTATACTTGTAGTGTATGAAAATCCTTTCGCTCGAACTTCAGAACTTCAGAAACTACCTCGAGGCCGCTGTAAACTTTGCAGACGGTCTTAACGTTTTGTACGGGCAGAATGCGAGCGGAAAGACCAATATGCTGGAATCTATATATCTTTGCTCCATTTTCCACTCCCCTCGCACTACAAAGGACAAGGAAATGATTTTGCTTGGCAAAGACAAAGCAAGGGTGAAAATCGCGCTCGAAAGGAAATTTAGAAAACACACTATAGTCCTTCAAATAGACGCTCAAGGCAAGAAAAAAGTTGCCGTGGACGGTATCCCTGTCAATCGCGCAGGTGAACTTTTGGGAGTGCTCGGCGTGGTGTTTTTCTCCCCCGATGAAATGAAACTCGTCAAAGAGGCGCCTCAAGAAAGACGCAGATTTTTGGACGTGGGCATATCCCAACAACAAAAGGCGTATTTTATCGCGCTTCAACGCTACAACAAAACGCTCAAGCAAAAGAACAATCTTCTCAAAGAATACAAGTATCAAAACATAGACGATATGCTTGACGTTTGGGATGCGTCGCTTGCAAAAGAAGGCGCGATTATCGTGCAAAAACGAAAGGAATATATAGCCACGTTGAGCGACGCCGCGCGCAAATTTCACTTTGCGTTAAGCGGCGAAAAGGAAACTCTTGCCCTCTCGTACGAAAGCGGCGTAAAAACGGATTGTGAGGACAGTCAGCTTGAAAGCAATTTATATTCCTCAATTGTCGCATCAAGGCAAAAAGACAAAGAACTCGGTTTTTGCACTGTCGGACCTCATCGCGACGATATCAAAATCGAAATCAACGGCAAAGACAGCCGCAAGTTTGCATCGCAAGGTCAGCAGCGCACCATTGCGCTTGCAATGAAACTCGGTGAAGTGATTATCTACAAAAACGAAATCGGAGAGCCGCCCGTTTTGCTCCTCGACGACGTGCTTTCCGAACTTGATGAAAACAGACAAACCACCCTACTCAAAATGACGGAAGGTTTCCAAACAATTCTCACCTGCACGGAATATACTCTTCCGAATAAAGCCAACAAGATAAACATAAAAGACGGCTCGGTTGTAGGTGGAAAAATTAATAGTTAATAATTAATAATTTCTGGTGGGCAAAGCCTTGATGAAAAAATAAGTAAATTACACAAAACATTATTTAAATAATACAAAACACGCATATAAAGTGCGTGTTTTGTATTTTATAAACAATATATATGATTAATTCAGAATTAATACGTTGCGCTATATCGGATTTATATATCACTAATTCTGTTATATTGCGCTACGCTAGATTCCAACGTTTGAATTTGTGGTGATTGTGCGCTAATAGCGCAAGCCTACGGCTTTTATTTGCAACTGCAAATGCAATCACTTCAAAAATATCATCGTTCGGAAACCCTTGCGAGCAAGTTTTCTCACTCGACATTGGCGCAATATTTATTGCTCCTCGGGAAGACAAGCGGAATATTTCGCAATTATTAATTATTAATTAATTTTTACAGTTTATCGTTATACTTCAAGATTTGGACGAGAGCGTAAATTCTGTCAAGGTCGTCCTTATTGAAGTAGTCGATTGTGATACGACCTTTTTGGTCGTTACCAACAAGTTTGACCTTGGTTGCGAAGATGCGTTTCATATCGCCGACAAACTCTTTGAGTTCCAAAGACATAACGCCTTTTTCTCTCGGACCTGACGGAATGGCTTTTCTCGTGAAGTACAATCTTACACGGTTTTCGAGGTCGCGTACGGAAAGTTTGTTGTCGCAGGCTTGTTTTGCAAGCGTAACAAGATATTCTTTATCGTCAATCGAGATAAGCGTTCTTGCGTGTCCGGGGGAGAGCTTGCCTTCTCTGACGAGCTCGGTAACTTCGTCGGGGAGTTGCAAAAGTCGCAATGTGTTGGTTACGTACGGACGAGATTTGCCAATACGGGATGCAACTTCTTCTTGAGTGAGCCCGTGATTTTCCATAAGTTCGCGCATACCTTCCGCCGCTTCGATTGCGTTGAGGTCTTCGCGGTGCAAGTTTTCGATGAGCGAAATCTCTTGTATTTGTTGCGGAGTAAAATCTCTGATGATTGCGGGCACTTTTTTAAGACCTGCGAGAAGGCTGGCTCTGAAACGACGTTCACCTGCGATGATGAGGTATCTTCCGCCCTCGCTTCTCACCAAAATAAGCGGTTGCAAAACGCCGTATGTGGCAATTGACGTAGCCATTTCTTTGAGGCTGTCCTCATCGAACGTTTTTCTCGGCTGATTGGGGTTGCGGTCAATGAGCGTGATATCGATTTCTTGCGCTACGATATCGTCGGAGATATCCACTTTTACATTTTCTTCATTGTCGTTGAAAAGTGCGTTAAAGCCTTTGGAACCAAGTCCGCCTTTTGTATTTGCCATACTTCACTCCTTATGTTTTGATATAAATTCTTGCGCAAGAGCTTTATATGCAAGCGCGCCTGCGCATTTTTCGTCGTAATTGTTTATTGTTTTTGCAAAACTCGGCGATTCCGCAAGCCGAATATTGCGAGGTATTTTGGTATCGAATACGGCGCTTTTGAATAGCGTTCGCACGTTGTTTTCCACATCTTGCGCAAGTTTGTTGCGCATGCACATAGTGAGCAGCACTCCGTCGATTTCGAGAGTCGGATTTAGATGCTTTTTCACAAGTCGCACGGTATTGAGCAGTTGATTCATGCCCTCCAAAGCAAAATATTCGCATTGAAGAGGTACAATCACGCCGTTTGACGCAGCGAGCGCATTGACAAGCAGCAGATTTATGGACGGCGCGCAATCTATAAAGATGTAGTCGTACCTGTCAAGAACATCGGATAGCACGTTTTTAAGCACGTATTCTCTGTTCTCTTTGTCTTTAAGTTCGAGTTCCGCACCCGTCAAATCCCTTGACGACGGCACAAAATCGAAGTCTACACCCTTTCTGATGCAAGGTCTGATATTGCCGGCGCATAGCGCGGTATATATCGAATTATCGACTTTTTTGTCGAACACCCCGAGCGCGCTTGACGCGTTGGCTTGCGAATCTAGGTCAACGAGCAAAACTTTGTATCCCGAGAGAGCGATATAAGCGGCAAGATTTACACACGAAGTGGTTTTGCCGACGCCTCCCTTTTGGTTTGAAAAGGATACGACGTACGCCATAAAAACAGTGTAGCATACAAAAACGCTTTTTTCAATGATGTTTCACAAAAAGTTTCACGAAAAATTTATAAAAAATGGAAAATAATGTTATTAAATTACTTTCCATTCAAAATTTTATAAGGGTTTTTTCTTTATACTCCCATACACTCTTGGGTACTGCGGCGGAGTTTGTTTTACTTTTTCAAAAACCATAATTGCACGCTTATCCCCGTTTGGTAAATTCAAAAACTTGGTGTGCAAATGCTTTGCGCCAAGCACTTTCATTGCGTTTTGAGCGCTTTCAAGTTCACTCTCGTCCGTCTTGTACGCAAGGAAAATTCCGCCCACTTTCAAAAACGGCATAGCAAGTTCAAGCAAAATCGGAAGTGCGGAAACTGCCCTTGCCGTAACCACGTCGTACTTTGCAAATTGCGTCTTTTGCTCTTCCGCTCTGCCTGCTATCGTTGAGATATTATTTATTCCAAGCTGCCTTGCGCTTTGCGATACGAACGCCATTTTCTTTGCCGTGGAATCGAGCGCAGTTACCGATACGTCATCTCTTGCAATGGCAATTGGCATAGACGGAAACCCACCGCCGGAGCCTATATCGCAAAGTTTTGCGCCGTGCGGAATTTCGCTTATTCCTGCAAGCGAGTCTATGATATGCTTTATGGTAAAGTCTTTCTCTTCGGTGATTGCGGTGAGGTTGAAAGCCTTGTTGCACTCAACCACTTTTTCATAGTACGAACAAAGCGCTTCCGCTTGATCGGAAGTTATAGTTGCGCCAACTTGTGCCGCTCCGTTTACAAGAAAGTCTTTATCCATATGAATATAATAACATTTTTTCTTGCGTTTTTCAAGCGTCGAGCCTCAATATTTATAAAGCTATCAATTTGACGTTAAATTGCAAAACACGGTGTTTATATCGTTAAAATTGCAAGATTAAATATCAATATTGCTGTTTGTAATCGAAATTTACAAAATCTACAACAAAAAGAAAATATACAAATTTGCAAGACATTTTTTGCCCTGCTATTGTACTTAATACGAAATAGTGATAAAATATATAAACAAACGGAGGCAGTATATGAGAATTGCAATCGTAACCGCTATGGCGGAAGAAACGTTGCCAATCTTCCAAAAACTCGGCAACGTAGTTGATCAAAGTACAATAGCAGGCGTAGCTATCAGCAAGATAGAGCTTGACGGCGACACTATATATCTTGCAACGAGCGGCGTGGGCGAGGTCAAAGCCGCGCTTGCCGTGCAATTGCTTGTGGATTTGTTCGATGTGGAAATTGTCCTCAACTTTGGCTTTGTCGGAGCGGTGGGCAAATTTGACGTGGGTGAAATCGTCGTGCCGAGAAAGGTCGTGCATTATCAATTCGACGTAACGGAAGTGGATACGGATAGAAAGGTCGGACAATACAGCGGCATGGCGGACAACTTCTTCTATCTTGACGAAGTGGTCATCCAAAACGTGCTTGCCAATATCGGCAAACCCGTCAAACTTGTCAGCGTCGCAAGCGGCGATAAGTTTGTGGCAATCAAAGAAGAAAAACAAAGACTCAAAAGGGAGTTCGACGCGGACATCTGCGAGATGGAACTTGCAGGGCTTGCCATTGCGTGCGAGCGCAACAACATCCCCCTCTTCTCCGTCAAGGTGGTCAGCGACAACGCCGAGGAAGGCGCAAACGTGAGTTTTGAAACCGTTATGGCAAAAGGCGTCGCAGGTTACGAGAAGATGTTGCCTGCTATCCTTAAAGCCGTCAAAGAGGGCGCAAGCGCACTTCCGCCCGTAAAGGAATGAGAAGTTATTATGGAAAAGATAACGTCGTTTACAATCGACCACAACGTGCTTAAAAAGGGTTTTTACCTCAGCCGTGTGGATAAAAACGTGTTTACATACGATTTGCGCTTTAAAGAGCCGAATAAAGGCGACTATCTTCATATGGCTGCAATGCACACTATAGAGCATTTATTTGCCACTGTTGTGCGCAACAGCGCGTATAAGGATAAAGTTGTGTATTTCGGCCCTATGGGCTGCAGAACGGGCTTTTATTTGCTTTTGTTCGATACGGACAAAGATGAGGCACTCGCGCTCACCAAAGAGTGCGTCGCAAAATGCCTCGAACTCGATACGATCCCCGGTAGCAAGAAAATCGAGTGCGGAAACTACCGCTCTCACAACCTTGCCGGCGCAAAGAAAGAATTGTCCGAATATCTTGACGTCCTCAACACCCTGTGAAACAGAGCTGAGTTGATATCTATATGTAAAAAAGTTTGTGTGCCGATATATTGTAATAAATCAAATACGAGTTTAGTGATAAATACTCATAACATAACATTTAAAAACGCACGGATAACAGGTTGACGAAGCGTCAGCCTGTTTTTTCACTTTTACAATGAGTTATATTTCAACAAAACGAAAAAATAATAGTTTATAAGTAAACTATTATAACATATATAAACATATTGAAATAGTGTGATAAACAGGGAAAACTCAGGTACATAAAACAATACGTGATTTTGATAATTGCCGAATATGGGTAAATAGTGTAAATAGTGTAAATAGCATGAATATGTAAAAAAATATTGTGTTAAGTATAAGAAGGCTTAATTTGAATTGTAAATAGTAATTCATAGGTATAATTGTAATAATGTCATATTTATAAAGTGCCGATATTGCGGTCTGATAAGAATATATAAATAGACGGAGTGATTTAAACAAAGAGAGAAAAGCATATACTCACCGCCATTCTGTTTGTGATTAATTATGATGATTTTTTGACATTTATCTCATATTGTTTCACGTGTAACGTATAGAAAAGCAAATATCAAGTTTCTACGAAATAAGCAAAATTATTAAATAAAAGCGTGCCGAGGTTTTAACTAAACTCGATACACTTGCTTTTATATTTGCGATTTGTATTTATATATTATACCGAGAAATCGTTCGATGATATTCGTATATCGTATACGTTGCTTTATAGTGATGTTGCCGATTATCTATCCGAGATTTGGCTCGATAATCGAGTAATCTCCCATTATCGTTCCATTCGCCGTACATAATACCCTTCCTTGTATTCTCGACAAATTTTGCCAGTCGTGATTGATAAAGTTCGAGTCGATGTTTGTTGAATTGAATTGTGTCTATTCTCACTCTTTGATATAGCGGCGGAAAACTCAAAAAGTTTTGCCACACAACGTTATCTGATTGCAGCAGGATTAATATATCTTGATTTATAACAAAACCACTCTCTGACATATCCGGTAACGCAGCTCTTCCGCTATCCGTCATAAGGCCGAGCTTCTCAAGCCTTCTGCAACGCTCATTATTAAGTTCTGTCCGGTTGCTGTTTTTCTACGCTTTGCAAAACGCTGCGCGGTGCTAGTATCCGATATTTTCTTTTGGGTGCTGTCAATCCAACCAAAGCATAGGGCTTCTTCAACCGCATCAATATACCAAAACGTAGTGCTATCTGTAGGGCGACCTCTTTTAACTATTGCCCGGCATTCGTTTTCTTTCGAGTGATTATCCGTAAGCCACCCTCGGAACTCATATCTATTTTTGACGTTAAGCAAGTTTATTGTTTCCATATGCCGATTATACCACTATATATCGGAGTGGTCAATATTCCGCAAAAATCTATAAAAACGCAAAATTGTTTCACGTGTAACGTATAGAGAAAATAGGCTAAACTCATACTAAATAGTAGAAGAGTAGCATGTTTTTGTGCATTAATCAAAATGTGGATAATATGGATAATGATCAAATTGCGGGTAGAATTATATAATTTGATTATTACTACTTAGCATCTAATTGCAATTATTAGTCGGTGTTATTTTGACGATATTCAATCGTACTATAACAACCGCAATATCAATAATTTACGTGTATAGTGGATAAACAATTATTGCCTCAAATTGAGAATAAAAACAAAGGCAAACATCACTAAAAACTGTATAAATCGAGATAAAAGCGCAACGAGAGCATGCGGTGTTTGATTGAAAGTAATAATAGTGATATGAGTGATAATATGGTGTGTTTATCGGAGAAATCGATGTAAAACGTCTATGTTTCACGTGTAACAATTTGATTTTCGAACCCCGTTTCACGTGGAACGAAAACATCTGAAAACCCACTATTTAGTGGGGTTTTAGGCTGTTTTTGCTACCCAAAAAATAATTTTTGGTCTTTCACCATGTAAATTTTGACAGAAAAATTTTCGACCTTTCACCCAAATTTTTCGGCATAAAATGTTTCTCGATTTTTATAGAAAATTTTTACTGTTTCACACTGTTTCTATTGTTTGTATCTATGTTGTGTTTTTCTATATGATTCTTCTAGTGAAATCTTCTGTAATCTATAGTGATAAGTGCTGATTTTACCTGTTATTAATCTCTATTTTTCTATGCAATTTGATATTGAAGTATTGTTTACTGCTTTGTGTTTTGCTTGATGATGTACGACATAAACGGATAAATGCACTCATTTTTTCGTATCTCGTAATTCGCTTTTACAATATGATTATTAGGGTGTTTTTGATTTTGTTTATATTCTTTTGTATGCATAAAACAAGCAAAAACGCCGCTAAATAATGCGGCGTTTCACGGAAAACAAATTTTCCACTTATCAACACGTCAATGTCGGCTCAAACGGTTGAATTTCTATCGTTTTAGAGAAAAACATTATAAAACAGTTTACAAGTAAACATATGTACTTTCTTGTTTTTATACTTTTTGTCTTTTTTACGGTATTTTTTATTGCTCACAAAGATCGATATTTGCCATTGAAAATTACTTTTTCTTTTATCTGAGTTGCATATATGTTGCTATCAGGAAAAGCATCGGACCTACAAGTACAAAAACGTGGAATACGCAATGGACGTAGCGTTTATGCACACCGAAGAGCAATGCGCCTATAAGGCAGGATATCAGTCCAAAGAGATAAACAATGCTGGTTGCTAGCGGTATACCCGTTTCGCTGAAATACGCCGTGAAGAACGCGGCAAACATCAATCCGCCTATAACGAACGTCGAGGCAACTGACACTTTGCGGAAGATATCGAAGCGGACTTGACAAAGTATGAATATCAAAAGCGCAATTACAAGCGACGCGCCGAGCGCGACATAGCCGTATATGCTGCCGTACATGAGGCATGTTGCCGTTGCGCAGGCGATCACGTTGAGGTTGACGGCAGGGAAATCCACTTTGCGCCAAACAAGCTTACGTTTTAAATCCGTAACGCCGTGATACGTTGCCGACACGGCAAATTCGATTGCTATAAATGCGCAGGACAACACAGCGCTTGCGTATGCGGCAGGAGTTGTGGCTTTTATGAGCATAAATATCATAAAAATCAGCGCAAAAACCGTGCCGAAAGCGTGCGTCGCGACGTTTATCAACTCTTCCTTGGGTGTGTAATACACGAGTTGATTTTGCTTGTACACTTCCTTCAATTCGTCGGTGTTGTCCGGCGTTTTCAATCTTTCTTTCAAATCCATAGTTTTATCGTAAAGCAAAAATCTTGCTATGGCAAGCGATTGTGGCAATCTAAAACCGCCCAAAACGACGAAATTCGTAAAAGATTGTCCAAACACTCATCCGCTGCCCTGGATTGAAAAAAGAGCGGTTTGAGTGCGCCAAAACAAAATTTGCGAAAACTCTTGATATTTTGATATAAACTTGATATAATATTTTTACTTATTATTATTGAATAATAATATATTACTACTAAAATATATTTTTATTTAGGAGGAAAGATGGCAGAAGAAGTCAAACACAGTTATAATGCGGGCGACATACAGGTTCTGGAAGGACTCGATCCGGTCAGAAAACGCCCGGGTATGTACATCGGTTCGACGGACACGAGAGGTCTGCACCATTTGGTTACGGAAGTCGTGGACAATTCCATCGACGAGGCTCTTGCCGGTTATTGCACGCACATTGTCGTCGAGATTTTGAAAGACGGCGCAATTCGCGTTACGGATAACGGAAGAGGCATTCCGACAGGTATAATCGAAAAAGAAGGCAAATCCGCAGTTGAGGTTGTTCTCACCAAACTCCACGCAGGCGGCAAATTCGGCAGTGGCGGCTACAAGATTTCCGGCGGTTTGCACGGCGTAGGCGTATCTTGCGTCAACGCGCTCAGCGAATGGCTTGTTGCCGAAGTCAGACAAAACGGCAAGCTTTACCGTATCCGTTTCAATCGCGGCGTTGCGGAAAGACCTCTTGCGGAAGTAGGCGCGGCGACGGATACCGGCACGACGATTACGTTCTATCCCGACGGTGAGATTTTTGAAACGCTCGACTTCAATTATGAAACGATGAAAACTCGTTTGCGCGAGCTTGCGTATCTCAACAAAGGTCTTACAATCGAGCTTGCGGATCAACGCGTAGAGCCGGAGCGCAGAGAAGTTTTCTGCTATGAAGGCGGCATTGTGTCTTTTGTGGAAGAGATGAACAAAACCAAAGAAACCATCTTCCCCGAGGTCATTTATTTCGACGAAAAATACGTTGACAGCGAGATCGAAGTGGCAATGCAATACAACGACAGCTACAGCGACACGATTTTGGCTTTCGCAAACAACATCAACACCGAGGAAGGCGGCACGCACCTTGACGGTTTCAAAGCCTCTCTCACCAAGATAATCAACGATTACGGCACCAAAGCAGGCATTCTCAAAGGCAGCGAGAAGCTCAGCGGCGAGGACGTCAGAGAAGGTCTTACGGCTGTTATTTCCGTCAAACTTGCGGAACCTCAATTCGAAGGACAAACCAAGACCAAGCTCGGCAACAGCAGTATGCGTTCTGCGGTCGCCAAAGGCGTAACCGAGGGCTTTGGCAGTTATCTTGAAGAACATCCGCGTGAAGCGAAGGAACTCGTCCTAAAAACGATTACGGCGCAGCGCGCAAGAGAAGCCGCTCGTATGGCGAGAGAGAGCGCAAGAAGAAAGAGCGCGCTTGAAAGCACGACGCTCCCCGGCAAACTTGCGGACTGCACGGACAAAGATCCCAAGAACTGCGAGATTTACCTTGTCGAGGGCGATTCGGCAGGCGGCAGCGCAAAGCAGGGCAGAGATAGAAGATTCCAGGCGATTCTTCCTTTGAGAGGCAAGATTCTCAACGTCGAGAAGGCAACCCTTCACAGAGTGCTCGAAAATGAGGAAATCAAGGCAATGATCACCGCTTTCGGATGCGGTATCAATGCCGAATACGACGAGTCCAAGCTCCGTTATCATCGCATCATCTGCATGACCGATGCCGATGTGGACGGCAGCCACATTCGTATATTGATGCTCACGTTCTTGTTCCGCTTTATGCGTCCTCTTATCGAGAACGGACACGTGTTTATCGCACTTCCGCCTCTTTATAAAATTGCGAAAGGCAAGCAAGAGCAATATTTCTACGATGACGAAAGCCTCGAGGCATACTATGCCGAGAACGGCAGAAAGAGCGGCGATTTGCAACGCTACAAAGGTCTTGGCGAAATGAACCCCGAGCAACTTTGGGAAACCACCATGGATCCGCAAAAACGCACGCTTTTGAAAGTTACCATGGACGACGCAATCGAAGCGGACAGACTCTTCTCCATACTTATGGGCGAGCAACCCGAGCTTCGTCGCGAGTTTATCGAACAAAACGCGAAACTCGTTACCGACTTGGATGTATAAGGAGTGAATTATGGCAAACATAAGAGACGATAAAAACAACGAATATGTCCAACATATAGCCAATTCGACCGTCAAAGACGTCGAAATCAACGGCGAGCTCAAAAAATCGTTCATCGCATATGCGATGGCGGTCAATGTATCCCGTGCAATCCCCGACGCAAGAGACGGTTTGAAGCCCGTTCACAGACGTATTTTGTACGCTATGAGCGAGCTCGGACTCACTCCCGACAAGCCTTATCGTAAGTGCGCTATGGTCGTCGGTGAAGTGCTCGGTAAATACCATCCCCACGGCGACAGTTCCGTATACGACGCAATGGTACGTCTTGCGCAAGACTTCTCCATTCGTTGCCCGCTCATCGACGGACACGGCAACTTCGGCTCAATCGACGGCGATCCTGCGGCTGCTTACCGTTATACGGAGGCAAGACTTTCCAAAATCGCGTTGGAAATGATCCGCGACATAGACAAAAAGACGGTTGATTTCTATCCCAACTTCGACGACACGCGCGAACAACCGGTTGTATTGCCCTCCCGTTTCCCCAACTTGCTCGTAAACGGCTCAGACGGTATCGCGGTCGGTATGGCGACGTCCATTCCTCCGCACAATCTCGGCGAGGTTATAGACGCGTCTGTCGCGCTCTTGAAAAACCCCGAGGCGACCGTTGAGGAACTTATGGAATATATCCCTGCTCCCGACTTCCCGACAGGCGCGCTCATTTTGGGCAGACACGCAATCAAACAAGCGTACAAGACGGGTCGCGGCGGTTGCATTTTGCGCGCTAAGGCGGAAATCGAAGAGATGGCAAACGGCAAGAGTCGTATCGTCGTAACCGAGATTCCTTACCAAGTCAACAAAGCAAAACTTATCGAGAATATCGCAGACCAAGTCAAAGACAAACGCCTTGAAGGCATCAGCGACCTTCGCGAAGAAACGGACCGCCACGGTATGCGTATCGTTATCGAACTCAAAAAGGACGTCAACGCGCAAGTTTTGCTCAATCAACTTTACAAACAAACGCAAATGCAAACCAATTTCAGCATGATTATGCTTGCGTTGGTTGACGGTGTGCCTCGCGTTCTCAATCTCAAAGAGATTTTGGAATGCTACATTGCGCACCAAAAAGACGTTATCGTACGCCGCACTCGTTTCGACCTCGAAAAAGCTCAAGAAAGACAACATATCTTGATGGGCTTGCATATCGCGCTTGAAAACATCGACGCTATCGTGGAATTGCTCAAAAAATCCCGCGACAGACAAGACGCTATGGCAAAACTTATGGAAAATTACGGCCTTAGCGACAAGCAGGCGGCGGCAATACTCGACATGCGTTTGCAACGCTTGACAGGACTCGAAGTCGAGAAAATCAATGCGGAACTTGAAGACCTTGACAAGCAAATCGCATACTTTACAATGGTGCTCGGCAGCGACGAAGAGATTGTCAACATCATCATCAAGGAGCTTGGCGACATCAAGGCGCAATACAACACTCCCAGACTTTCCGAGCTCACTTACGATTACGGCGATATCGACATCGAGGACCTTATCGAAAGAGAGGACGTTGTCATTTCCATGACTCACGGCGGATATATCAAGCGTATGCCTGTTGCAGAGTATAAGGCTCAACACAGAGGCGGCATGGGTATCACCGCTCACAAAGCCAAAGACGAGGACTTTGTGGAGAGAATTTTCACGTCCAATACTCACGAAAGACTTATGTTCTTCACCAATAAGGGCAAGGTATTCACCCTCAAGGCGTATGAAATTCCCGAGGCGACTCGCAACGCTCGCGGCAGAGCGGCTGTAAACCTCTTGCAACTCGAACAAGGCGAGAAGATTCAAACCATTCTTCAAATGCCGGAAGAGAGAGAAAACAAGTTCCTCATGCTCGCAACCAAGCAAGGTCTTATCAAAAAGACTCCGCTCGAGGAATACGATTCAATCAAACGTAACGGCAAGATCGCAATCAAGTTCAACGACGATGACGAACTTATCGGCGCAGCGATTACAACCGGCAACGACGAAGTGCTTGTAGCCTCCAGCGCAGGTATGAGCATCCACTTCAACGAGAAAGACGTGCGCCCCGTCGGCAGAACGGCAATGGGCGTCAAGGCGATGAACATCGACGACGGCACGACGCTTGTGGCGTTCGACGTAGTGCGTGAAGGCGACGAAATCCTCACCGTTACGTCAACAGGTTACGGCAAGCGCAGCTCCATTGCGGACTACCCGATTCAAAACAGAGCGGGCAAGGGCGTCAAAGCAGGAGTGTTCAACGACAAGACGGGTACGCTCGTGTGCTTGAAGGTTATACCCGCGGATACCGACGTCATGATGATCACCGACAGCGGCGTTATCATCAGAGTGCAAGCGGATGAGATTAGCAAGATCGGCAGAGCAACGCAAGGCGTGCGTATCATGAAACTCAAAGACGACAAGTTCAAGGTTATGGCAATCGCGCTCACTCCTCACGAGGACGAAGAAGAAGGCGTCGAATACGACGAGGAAGGCAACCCGATTGTAGTAGCGACCGATGACAATCAAGCGGTCGAGGGTGAAGTGGAAGAAACCACTCAAAACGACCAAGAATAATGTTTATCATTGCAAAAACGAGGCATAAACCCTCGTTTTTTGCAATATGGAGGAAATTATGGAAGAAAGAAAATGGTTCAAAGAGATGTCCGTTTATCAGATTTGGCCTCGTTCGTTTTGCGACGGAAACGGCGACGGAATAGGCGACCTCAAAGGCGTTTTGAGCAAGCTCGAATACATAAAGAGCCTTGGCAGCGACGCCATTTGGTTCTCGCCGCTTTACGCCTCGCCGCAAGCGGACTATGGTTACGACATAGCGGACTATTACAACATCAATCCCGAATACGGCACTCTCGACGACTTCAAAGCCGTGCTTGAAAAAGCGCACGCTCTCGGTATGCGCGTCGTTATGGACCTGGTTATCAACCACACGTCCGACCAACACGATTGGTTCAAAAAGAGTTGCGCGCGCATAGAGCCTTACACAGATTTTTATATCTGGCGCAAAGGCAAGGGCAAAGACGGCAAAAAAGTTCCCAACAACTGGATGTCCACTTTCCCCGGCAGCGCATGGGAATACAACGAGCAAAGAGGCGAGTTTTATCTCCACCTCTACGCCAAAGAGCAGCCCGACCTCAATCATGACAATCCCAAGGTGAGAGAGGCGGTCAAGGACGTTATGCGTTATTGGCTGGATATGGGCGTCGACGGATTCCGCGAGGACGTCATTACGCAAATCAGCAAGGTCGAAGGTTTGCCCAACGGCAATTGGCTTATGCCTGCTTCGAGGGGTATGGAGCATTACAACAACGGCCCTCATATTCACGAGTATTTGCAAGAATACCGCGAGGTTTTGAAAGATTACGATGCGTTCCAAGTGGGAGAAGCACCGCTTATGAACGTCAAGACCGCGCTTACCTACGTCAACGAGAACAAGAAAGAGCTCGATATGATGATATCCTTCCAACATATGCAAGCGGATTGTATTATTATCGAGTGGGTGCGTACGCCGTTTAATTTGCCCAAACTCAAAAAAACCTTCAACGAGTGGCAAACCAAACTTTACCATAGAGCGTGGAACGCCAACTACCTCGAAAACCACGACCACGCGCGTATTATTTCAAGATACGGTAACGAGAATTTCAGAGTGGAAAGCGGCAAAGCGCTCGCAATGGCTTACACTTTCCTCAGCGGCACGCATTTTGTCTATCAAGGACAAGAAATCGGTATGACCGCACTCTATTTTGACAAATACCCCAAAGGCACGGATCCGTGGGCGCAATTCAAGGACGTTTCCACCTTCTGCGTGCGCGATTTGATGCGCAAGTTCGGTTTCAGCGACAAACATATCCTCAAAGTCGCACACACCGCCGCTCGCGACTGCGCTCGCACACCCGTACAATGGAACGGTCAGAAATACGCGGGTTTCTCCACTGTCGAGCCGTGGTATACCGTCAATCCCAACTATCCCCAAGTCAACGTGGAAAACGCCTTGCAAGACGAAAACTCTATCTGGTATTTCTATCAACGCGCAATGGCGCTCCGCAAAGAGTACAAGGATACCGCGATTTACGGACAGTTCAAACTCTACTTGCCTCACGACAAGCAACTTTTCGTCTACGACAAGATAGCCGAGGACGGCAAGTCCAAGCTCACCATCGTCATCAATCTGTCCGCCAAACCCGTCCGCGCTTCTAGGGTAACCAAGTATATTCCGACCGACGCAACGGAGTTGTTGTCCGTCTACGACGATAAGTGGGATAAGGAGTTGCGTCCTTATTCGGGCAAACTCTTTTACACACAACTTCACTAAATAGCGAATAACTGCGGCAGAGCCGTTCGCTGGTCAACTCATTTACGATTAGTAAATTAGGGTTGCCCCTCGGACGGCTCTTTCTTGTTCTTCATCTATTTATCGCAGTTTGGCAAGCTTTTGTTTAAGCGGAATATTCCACAACTTGCGCCTTCGGCTTGATTGCCACGTCACGTCGTTTCTCGCAATGACTATATGGTGGGACACCCACACCCGAATTATATTTTTCCTTATGTCATTCCGAGGAGCAACGAATGTTGCGATGTGGGAATCTAGGCGTTAGCCGCACACACCAAGCAAGCGATATAGCGGAACTGTGGTATGAGTTTTATCCTTGCAAGACTGATAGCGTGTATCGGTTGCGCGGTAGTAAAGCAAAAATCTAACGTGGCACTTGGCAATACACACAAGTGTGTGTTGCCATTGCCACAGTGACGATTTTTGCTTGCTCTTTTCCCCATTCTCTATTATAATTTCCTATACAAAAACTATGAGGTGAATTATGTATATAACTGACGATATATTTTACGTGGGAGTCAACGACCACGATATAGACTTGTTCGAGGGACAATACGTCGTCAAAAACGGCATGTCCTACAATTCCTACGTCGTCAAAGACGAACAAATTGCGGTTTTCGACACAGTTGACGCACATTTTTCAAAGCAATGGTTTGCAAATCTCAAGGAAATTTTGAACGGCGCAGTACCGACTTATCTCGTCGTGCAACACATGGAGCCTGACCATTCGGCAAACGTCGCGCTGTTTATGTCGGCGTATCCCGAAGCCAAAATCGTAGCGTCGTCCAAGGCTTTTGCGATGATGAAAAACTATTTCGGCACGGACTTTGCGGACAGGCAAGTAGTGGTAGGGGACGGCTCCACGCTTTGCACGGGCAAACACACTTTCTCTTTTGTAACAGCGCCGCTTGTCCATTGGCCGGAAGTTATCATGACGTACGATAGTTTCAGCGGAATGCTCTTTTCTGCAGACGCATTCGGAAAGTTCGGCGCTCTCGACGTCGAAGAGGACTGGACCGACGAAGCAAGACGTTACTATATCGGCATTGTCGGCAAATTCGGAGCGCAAGTGCAAAATCTATTTAAGAAAGTCGCAGGGCTCGACATCAAGAAAATTTGCCCTTTGCACGGACCCGTGCTTTGCGACAATCTCGCATATTATATCGGACTTTACGACAAATGGTCCAAGTACGATGCGGAAGAGGACGGCGTAGTCATCGCATACACATCCGTTTACGGACATACTAAAGCCGCCGTCCAAATCCTCGCCGATTTATTGCGCGCCAAGGGCAGCAAAGCGGTTGTTTACGACCTCGCAAGATGCGATATGTCCGAGGCGGTCGCCGATGCTTTCAGATACAGCAAAATCGTGCTTGCCACGACGACGTACAACGGCGGAATTTTCCCCTTTATGCGTGAATTTATATCCACGCTCGTCGAGCACAATTTCCAAAACAGAACGGTTGCATTTATAGACAACGGCACGTGGGCGCCGTTCGCAACCAAGGTTATGAAAGGTATGTTGGAGGGCTGCAAGAACCTCGATATTTTGGAGCAAGGCGTAAAGATACTTTCCGCAGTCAATGAAACGAATATCCGAGAAATCAACGCTCTTGCGCAAGCGCTATAACAAAAAACCATTTCAAAATGATATGGTTTTTATCAAAAAAACACACAAAAACCGAGCAAATTGTGCTCGGTTTTTACGTTACATTTTCACCCAAAACGGGAGTATCGAAACCACTAGTCCAAGCAATAACGTGTAGATTATAAACACCGTCATCGAGTGTTTTTCTATGAGTTTAAGAAAGAATTTGATTGACAAAAGTCCGGATACAAACGCCGCCAAAACGCCTACGATTAGAGCGGCAGGGGATATGTCGAGAGTTACTTTTCCCGTGATTAGGTCTATGCTTTCGTATAGCGCAGAGCCTATAATTATGGGTATGGAAAGCAGAAAAGAGAAGGTCGTCGCGTCCTCTTTTTGAACACCTTGAAAGCGCATTGCGGATATAGTAGCGCCGCTCCTCGATACGCCGGGCAAAACAGCGATACCTTGCAAAACTCCGGTTAATATACTCGTTTTGACATTTACAAGTGCCGTTTTGTGCAATTTAAAGTTTTCACCAACGTATAACAAACACGCCGTCAATACAAATCCGCACCCCAACAATTTGCCGTCAATAAGCGACGGCGCAAGCAGTTTAAAGACAAAAGCAAGCGCAACCGTCGGCACGCACGCAAGTATCAAATATCCGTTGGTTTTATTGATAGGGTGGCGAAGCAGCAGCAACCATTTTTTGCGCATTGCGATAAGCACTGCCGCAAGCGTTCCCACGTGCAGCATAATGTTGAAAAACAAGTTCTCTTGTCCAACGCCCAGTTTTTCCAAAAGCAGCAGATGTCCCGACGACGATATAGGCAAAAACTCGCTTGCCCCTTGCACAAGCCCCAAAACCAACGCTTCCCAAATTTTCATTTTCTCTTTACACTCTCTCCGATTTCGTTTATACTAAACTATTGTATTAAGATATATCGCACGTAAGAACGTGCAGCAGGAGAAAAAATGAAACTCGGTGTCGTAGGTTTGCCTAACGTAGGCAAGAGCACTTTGTTCAACGCAATCACCAAAGCGGGCGCGCAAGCAGCCAATTACCCGTTTTGCACCATAGAGCCCAACGTAGGCGTAGTCGCAGTTCCTGACGAGCGACTTGAAAAACTTGCCGCTCTTTACGACAGTAAAAAAATCACTCCCACTTCGCTTGAATTTGTGGATATCGCAGGTCTTGTCAAAGGCGCAAGCAAAGGCGAGGGCTTGGGCAACAAATTTTTGTCGCACATAAGGGAAGTTGATGCGATCGTGCATGTCGTAAGATGCTTTGACGACGCCAACATCACCCACGTTGACGGCAGCGTAAATCCTACAAGAGATATCGAAACAATCAATTACGAACTTATCTTTGCGGATATGGAAACGCTTGAGCGCCGCATGGCAAACGCCCTTACCAAAGTCAAAGCAGACAAAAAATATCAAGAGGACGTTGACCGCATCGCCACCATGCAAAAATGGCTCGAAAGCGGAAAACCGCTCCGCAATCTCGATATGGACGAAGACTTCAAGCAGTTTGTGGACGAACAGTTCTTGCTCACGTCCAAGCCCGTCATTTACGTCGCCAACACCGACGAGGCAGGCATTGGCGGCAACAAATACACCGAGGAAGTCGAACGCATCGCAAAGGAAGAGAATACGGAGGCAATCGTGCTTTGCGCCAAACTCGAGGAGGATTTGAGCGAGCTTTCCGACGACGACCGCGCCATGTTTATGGAAGATTACGGTCTTAAAGAGAGCGGACTTGACCGCCTTGTCAAAGCGTCCTACAAACTATTGGGGCTTATCTCCTACCTCACTGCAGGCGAGAAAGAAACCCGTGCCTGGACGATTGTCAAAGGCACCAAAGCTCCCCAAGCCGCAGGCAAAATCCACAGCGATTTCGAGCGTGGCTTTATCCGAGCCGAGATAGTGGATTATGCAACTTTGCTCGAATGCGGTTCTTTCAACGCCGCCAAAGAGCGCGGTAAAGTCCGCAGTGAAGGAAAGGACTATGTTATGCAGGACAACGATGTCGTCCTATTCCGGATTAATGTATGATCGGAGACGGAACTTCGAGCCGCAAGGCGGCGAGCCTGTCGAGCGTCGAGGTAGACGGAATGTACAAGCGACTGCGCCGTGTTGTTGCGTAGCGGGCGCACAAAGCGCGTGGCATAATGAGTGTACGATACTTATCTATCCGAAGACCGAGTGTTGCCCCCCTGCGGAGCAGTTCCGTGGGTTCCCTCAAGCAGAGCGCAGAGGGGGAACGGAATAGGGGAAACACATGAGGAAGGGGGGGAAGGTGCATTTAAAGAGTTACGACTACACTCTATTAGAACTGTAATCTCACGAAAAATTTGAGCGTGGCGGTCTAAAAAACTGTGCGCTTTTACTGAAATAATTAAAACAACTCATTTGGAGTAACTATGTTTGAAAAAGAATTAGCAAAGGCGCTTGCCGTGGAAGGACTTTCCGAGCAAGACGTCGAAAATGCTCTCGAAACACCCAAAGACACTACGCTCGGCGACGTATGTTTGCCGTGCTTCAAGTTTGCTCGCGCAATGAGGCTTGCGCCGCCCATGATTGCCAACAAACTTTTGCCATACGTTCAATCTCTCGATTTCGTGCAAAAAGTCGAGGTTGTAGGCGGATATCTCAACGTGTTTTTTGACAGAAACACCGTTGCGAAGATGGCTCTTGCAAGCGCAAAGGACGAAAACGTCGGCGCAAGCAACGAGGGCGCAGGCAAGACGATTTGCATTGACTATAGTTCCGTAAACATCGCAAAGCCTTTCCACATCGGGCACCTTTCCACAACCGTTATCGGCGGCGCGCTCTATCGTATATTCGAACATTTGGGATACAAAGTCGTGGGTATCAACCACCTTGGCGACTGGGGCACGCAATTTGGAAAACTTATTGTCGCAACGCAAAAATGGTCCTCACTCGAGGATGTCGCAAACAACGACGAATACTACCTCAACAGGCTTTATGTCCGCTATCACAAAGAGGCTGAGGAGCACCCCGAAATGGACGACGAGGCGCGCGCTTGGTTCAAGCGTATCGAGGACGGCGACAAAGAGGCGATTGCCTATTTTGACGTGTTCAAAGCGGTAACCATGAAAGCCGTCGGACGCATTTACGACCGCCTCAAAATCAAGTTTGACAGTTACGCAGGCGAGAGTTTTTACAATGATAAAATGGAAGCTTGCCTCGACATATTGAGAGAGAAGAATTTGCTTGTCGAAAGCGACGGCGCACAAGTTGTCAACCTCGACGAATACGGCATGCCTCCGTGCCTTCTCGTAAAGGCGGACGGCGCGACTTTGTATGCAACTCGCGACATCGCCGCAGCGTATTATCGCAAGAAAACATACGACTTCTACAAATGCCTCTATGTTGTTGCATATCAGCAGAATCTGCACTTTAAACAACTGTTTCAAGTGCTTAAACTTATGGATTTTGCAGGTGCGGACGATATGGAACACATTGCGTTCGGCATGGTTTCCATGGAAGACGGATCGATGTCCACAAGAAACGGCAGGGTGATTTGGCTTCAGGAAGTGCTTGACAAAGCCGTTGATAAGGCAAGAAAAATCATTGAGGAAAAGAACCCCGACACCAAAGACAAAGACGCAATCGCAGAGAGCGTCGGCGTGGGCGCAGTGGTATTTTCCGCGCTTTGGAACAACCGCATAAAAGACATCGTTTTCTCATACGACAAGGTGCTTAATTTTGACGGTGAAACCGCACCTTACGTTCAATACACTTACGCTCGTTGCGCAAGCGCATTGAGAAAGGGCGGCGACATAGATTTTGACAACGTCGATCTTTCTTCAATCACCACCGACGAGGGCTACGAGGTCATCAAGAGTGTTCTCACTTTCGGCGATTCCGTACGTCTTGCCGCCAAACTCCGCGAGCCATGCTACGTTACGCGCCACGTTGTCGACCTTGCCGAAAAATTCAATCGTTTCTACATCGATCATCGCATTCTTGTTGACGATGTACCAACGCGCAACGCCCGTCTTGCACTCACCCAAGCGGTGGCAAACGTAATTCATTGCGGATTGAGGCTTCTTGGCATCGACACCCCCAACGAAATGTGAGCGCGCCAAACGGCGAATAGCTTTGTCAAAGCCCCTTGAACAGCAACCCTAACGTACTAATGCGTACGTGAGTTGATGAACAAGGGGCTTTTGACGCGATTGACTCCGTAACAATCGCTATTAAACGCGCTCTTCATCCGTTTGGACGGCTCTTTTTATAAAGTGCAGTCGTAAAACCTTAATGCAATAACCCCCTCTTTCCGGACACGCCGGTATGTCCACTTCGGCGTTTGCGCACCGCAATCCGCCTTGTTCGCTTTGGCTACAACACATTCACCGAATGTGTCGCTTAACGCGTCGCGCCCGACCACTCGTATAGGGGGCTTCTATACAAAAGTGAACATCGCTCGCGGGGGAGACATTTGGCACTCACATAGACAAGTATCGTTCACTTGTTATGCCACTCGTTCGCCAACGAAAAGAACAACACTCGTTGGCTCACTTGTACTAATCGTCAAGTTCGGCGCAAAAACGCTCGTCGCCTTGCGACTCGAAGCTCCGAATAAGCACATACCGTTAATAAGTACGCTCCGAACAAGCTTCCGTTCGGGTGTGGGTGTCCCGCCCATATAGTCATTCCGAGCGAAGCGTGGGAATCAAGGCGTCAGCCGTACACACCAAGCAAGCGATATAGCGAAATTGTGGCGGGAGTACTTATCCTTGCTTGAACTGATAGCGTGTATCGATTGCGCGGTAGTAGAGCAATAAATCAAGCAAGGCTCTCGGCAATCGCCAAAAATATTCAAAGTTTGAGATTATATTTTTAATCAAAAATATGCAATTTTGGCGGTTGTCGTTGCCTCGGCGATGATTTTTGCTCTTTTACTTGACACTATCTTTTGTTTTATTTATAATGTTTAAGCATTTATATATTTATACGTGCGCATAAATCAAAAAATAAAAGTCCTAAAAGACGGAGGAATATCACTATGAAACAAACCTACCAACCCAAGAAAAGACAAAGAAGCAAAGTCCACGGATTCCGTGAAAGAATGTCCACCAAGTCCGGCAGGAACGTTCTCAAAAGACGTCGCAACAGAGGCAGAAAGAAACTCAGCGCATAACGATTGATATGCAAAAGCAATATAGACTCAAAAAAAGAGCGGCGTTTGCCTACGTTTATCGCAAAGGCGAAAAAGCCTCTGCAAGAGACCTATTGCTTTTGAGTGCCAAATCCAAGGAAGGATTGAAAATCGGTCTTTCGGTGTCCAAGAAAGTCGGCGGAGCGGTTACGCGCAACCGAGTAAAACGCCTTCTTCGCGAGGCAATCAAGCCTCTTGAGGCGAACATAGACGCCGGATATATGTACGTAATCGTGGCATATCCCTCGATTGCGGACAAGACGTATCAAGACGTATGTCAATCAGTCGAATACGCTTTCAAAAAAGCGGGGAAGTTGCAATGATAAAGAGGTTTTGCCTTTGGCTGTTGCTTTTGTACAAGCGCACGCTGTCGCCGATTACGGGCAATCATTGCGCATACACTCCCACCTGTTCGATGTATTCGTACGACGCGATAAGCAAATGGGGCGCGTTTATCGGCATATTGCTCACCATGGAGCGACTTTTGCGATGCACGCCGTTTGCGAAAGGCGGTTTTGATCCCGTCAAAGAGAATTATCGAGGAAGAATCAAATGGCTAATTTGAGTTATCCGCAAAAGCGCAAAATACAAGTCTATCTTATCGCGGCTATGATCGCGATACTTTGCTGTATTTTGGTTGCTTGCAACAGCGACAACTCGTACAGTGTAGTGGGCGAAAAGGTAAGCGAGCCGACGCACTTTATGGCAAAATTCATGATCGTCGTAAACGACGCTCTCGGCGGCGGAACGGCAAGTTTCGGCTGGACGGTCGTTTTGTTTACGGTCTTTTTGCGTCTCATTCTTTCCCCGTTCGATATTTGGCAAAAAGTGATTGCCAGAAAGAACAGCAAAGCAATGGAGCGTATGCGTCCGCAACTCGAAGTTTTGCAAGAAAGATACGCTGACGACAAGCAACGCTTGCAACAAGAGCAAATGGCTCTTTACAAAAAGGAAAAATATTCCACGTTCGGCATGTGTTTGCCCACGATAATCACGTTTGTCGTGTTCTTTGTCGTTTTTGCAGGATTCAGACAAATGGTCGGCTATCAATTCGCCAAAGACTACAAAGAGTGCGTCAACGCATATGACGCGTCCATCTCTCAACAAATCGAGCAGGCGAAGGACAGCGAAGAGTGGTCGGGCGCAATTGTCGATAACGGCGACGGCAAATATGATTTGGACGATATCGCAAAGACGGAAAAGGGCGCAGAGTTTTTGTCAGCGGCAAAGAGCAACGCGCAAGACGCAGTCTATAAAGTCTATTATTCCGACGAGCAAGTTACGATCAGAAGTTGGCTTTGGATAAAGAATATCTTTGTTTCCGACAACTGGGCAAAATCCGTTCCCGATTTCGAAACCGTTACCGGTCAATCCGGTATGGCAACTTCAAAACTTACGGGCATCACCAAGGACGAATACAACACCGTTATGGCAAAAGTTCTCGGCACCGGCGGATACGGCAAAGACGGCAAGTGGAACGGACTTCTTATATTGCCCGTATTGTCCATTGCATTGAGTTTGCTCTCAACCGTGCTTATGTCCAAGGCTCAAGGTCAACCGCCGGCACCGGCTCCCAAAGCGGAAGGCGAGGCAGCGGATAAAGCCAAAGCGCAACAACAATCCATGAAGATGATGCAGTACATTATGCCGATTATGTTCGGTGTGTTCGCACTCTTCTATTCGGGCGCGTTTGCGCTATATATGTTCACAAGTTCGCTTTGCGCGATATTGTTCCAATTGACGTTCAATCTCATCGCAAAGATAGTGGACGTTCAAAGAGAAGGCAACAAGGGCGTTGCCAAAAGATAGGAGTTAAAATGGAAAAATCAATAGAAACACAAGCGTCATCGGTGGATATCGCCGTCGAAAAGGCGTTGGTGGAACTCGGTGTGTCGAGAGACAAGGTTGACGTCGAAGTGCTTGCCAAGGGCGGATTGTTCTCCAAGGCAAAAGTCAGAGTTACCGTCAAAGACACTGTAGCCGACAAGATGGCAGAGTTTATCAACGGCACGCTTGAACGTATGGGGCTCACCTCTCGCGCGACGGTGGAAGAGAAAGACAATACTCTTTACATCACCATCCAAGGCGACGACAGCGGTGTTGCAATCGGATACAGAGGCGAGGCGCTCGACGCATTCCAATATCTTGCGCTCACCTTCCTCAACGAGCATAAATGCGACTTCAAGAAAGTCGTCGTGGATTGCGAAAACTATCGCGAAAAACGCAAAGAAACACTCACCGCGCTTGCAGAAAAACTTGCGCAAAAAGCAGTCCGCTTGTGCCGCAAGATCGCTCTCGAACCAATGAACCCGTTTGAAAGACGCATCATTCACAGCGCGCTTGCAGACAGCGAAATTGCAGATACCGAAAGCGTGGGCGAAGAACCTCAAAGATATATCGTCATCATCCCCAAGGGGGTTGAGCTCAAAGACCAACGTCCCATCAAGAACGGCGAGCGCGAGCCGAGAAAAGACTCTCGCAAAGGCGGCAAAAACGACCGCCGCGACAGAAATAACGGCAAAGGCAGACGCGACGACAGAAGAAACGACCGTCGTGAGCGCAAACCGCGCGAAGAAGAGGACGAAGTCGCAGACGGCAGAGTATATCGCGGATATTTCACCGAGCAAGACGATTTCGTCAAGCCCGTAGCGCAATCCGGTCCGCCCAAATTCAAGAGCTTTGGCGGAAAAAAGAAATTCTGAAATGAGTACGATAGCGGCAATTTCATCACCGATAGGTGCAGGTGGTATCGGCATAGTACGTGTTTCCGGCGAGGAAGCACTGCGCATCGCCGATGCCATTTTCTATTTTGCGCATCCCGCCCTTGACGACGGGACGGTTTGCCGTATCCAAGGCGTGAAGCAAAACTGGAAACCGCTTATGATGAACTTCGGTACTTTCCACGCCACGGAGTTTTGCGACAAAGGCTATGCCGTGTATTTCCCCGGTACGCGCGCGTATACGGGCGAAGATACGGTTGAATTTTATTTGCACGGCGGCGTACGCATTATGCAAGGCGCGCTCGACACGCTTCTTGCAAACGGTGCGGTTATGGCAAAGAACGGCGAATTTACCAAGCGTGCGTTTCTCAACGGGCGGCTTTCGCTTGCCGACGCAGAGGGCGTTATAGATATGATACAAGCCGAGAGCGCAGCAGGCGTAAAGGCGGCGTATAGGCTCATGCAAGGCGACGTGTCCAAAAAAATCAATTCCGTTTGCGACGAGTTGGAAAAGATAATCGCCACACTTGAGGCGACGCTCGATTATCCCGACGAAATGGAGGACGAGGTTTTGCCGTCGTTGCCCGACGAGATGAACGGAGTGCTCAATGAGGTCAATGCGCTTATAGCCACGGCAAAGAGCGGTAAAATCGCAAAATACGGCATAAACGTTGCGCTTGCAGGCAATGCCAATGCAGGCAAATCATCGCTTATGAACGCGCTTCTCAAAGAGGACAGAGCCATTGTTACGGACGTTGCAGGCACCACGAGAGATACGGTTGAGGATAGTTTCGAGTGCGACGGCGTAAAGATAAATCTTATCGACACCGCAGGCATACGCCAAAGCGACGACATTGTGGAAAGCAAGGGTATAGAGCGCGCCAAGAAAGCTTTTGAGGGCGCAGACGTGATTTTGCACGTCATCGACACAACAAGCGGCGACAAGGATAATATCGAACTTCCCGAGGGCGTAATCACGTTTGACGTTTTCAATAAATGCGACGAAACCGGATTTGGAAAACACACTGCAGACAACCAATTCGAAATAAGCGCCAAGACAGGCAAAGGCGTTGATGCACTTGCGCGCGCAATAGCCGCTTTATATAAAGATGATAAGGTTGAGGGCGGTGAGATAATTACGTCGCAAAGACATGTATCGGCACTTTATCAAGCAAAAACGGCGCTTGAAAGTGCGATTGAGTCGTTAGACGATACAATCGATTGCACGTTGATTGATTTGCGTCGCGCCTATGACGCACTCGGCGAAATCACCGGAAAGACCGCAACACAAGACGTTGTGGATAGCATATTCTCTCGTTTTTGCGTGGGTAAATAAAAGCCCGCAACGATAGAGATATCCGCAATAGATAGAAATATAATAGAATGCGAACTTAAATATAACGAAAAATCACGGCAATTTTCAGCGATAAAACGTAAGGAAATTTGTCGTATAAAGATAATAATTTTTGCGATCAATCGCGATATACAACTATGCAAAATTTTGACGCTGTCGTAATAGGAGGCGGACACGCCGGTGTCGAAGCCTCGCTTGCGCTTGCAAGACTCAATAAAAAAACGCTTATGTTGTGCCTTGATTACGGCACTGTTTCTTTGATGCCTTGCAATCCTGCAATCGGCGGAACGGCAAAGGGACATCTCGTCAAAGAGGTGGACGCGCTCGGCGGTCAGATGGGGCTTTCGGCAGACAAAGCGCTTCTTCAAATAAAAACGCTCAATTCGGCAAAAGGCCCTGCGGTGTTCTCGCTCAGAGGACAAGAGGACAAGGCGGTTTATCACGAACTTATGCTCGATATAGTGCGCAATCAACCCAACCTCACCGTGCTTGACAAAGAGGCAAGCGAAGTTGTGGCAAAGGACGGCAAAGTGTGCGCCGTGCGCACGACGGACGGTGAAGAGTACGCCTGCAAAGCGGCGGTGCTTGCCACGGGCGTATATCTCAACGGAGCGATAATCATTGGCGATTACGTCAAAAAGAGCGGCCCTAGCGGATTTGAAAGCGCAACTCATCTTACCGACAGCCTAAAAAATCTCGGAGTGCAAATGCGCCGTTTCAAGACCGGCACGCCTGCGAGAATTTATCGCGACAGCATAGATTTTTCCAAAATGGAAATCCAAAGAGGGGATGACAGCGACAGATTCTCCTTTATGTCGCCTCACGAGGTCTTTAAGGAAGAGCCGTGTTGGCTCACATACACCAATGCCCAAACACACAAGATTATACTTGACAATATAGACCGTTCCCCGCTTTACAACGGCACCATTCAATCTGTAGGTCCGAGATATTGTCCGTCAATCGAAACCAAAGTTATGCGTTTCAAGGACAAGGAAAGGCATCAGATTTTTGTGGAACCCGAGGGCGCTGATAGTGAGGAAATGTACATACAAGGTATGTCCACGTCCTTGCCGCACGACGTGCAAGAGCAGATGTACAGGACGTTGCCCGGGCTTGAGAATTGCCGCTTTGCCAAATACGGCTATGCAATAGAATACGATTGCCTTGATCCGCTCGGCATGTATCCGTCGCTTGAAAACAAAGCGGTGGAGGGGTTGTTCTCGGCAGGACAGATGAACGGCAGCAGCGGATACGAAGAGGCGGCGGCGCAAGGTCTTATCGCAGGTATCAACGCGGCAAGAAAGATTGACGGCAAAGAGCCGTTTGTATTGCGCAGAGATCAGGCGTATATAGGCGTGCTTATCGACGACCTTGTTACAAAAGGAACCAACGAGCCGTACAGAATGATGACCGCGCGCGCGGAACATCGCATATTCTTGCGCCAGGACAATGCTGACATGCGCCTCACCCCCATAGGAAGAGAGATCGGTCTTGTCGATGACGCACGCTATCAACGCATGCTTGACAAAAAGGCAATGATAGAACGCGTTATCGAGTTTTCATCCAAAACCATGTCCAGGGATATCGTTGAGGGCTTGTTTAACGAACTCGGTGAAGAGATGCCGCAAAAAACGCCCACGTTTGCCGAGATTTGCAGACGTCCGAGCGTGGAGGCGCAGCACTTGAGAAGATTTATCGATTTCGAGTGCGACGACGAAGCATTGAAGGCGGCGGCAATCGAACTCAAATACGAGGGCTATCTCAAAAAAGAGCAATCCGCAATCAATGAGCAGAAGAGGCTGGAAGGCAAGCTTATCCCCAAAGATTTCGATTACAACTCAATCAAAGCGCTAAGGATAGAGGCAAGACAAAAGCTTTCCGAAATCCGTCCGCTCAATCTCGGTCAAGCGTCCAGAATATCCGGAGTATCGCCTGCGGACATCGCTGTGTTGATTGTCGCATTGCGATAAAATCAAAAATTTTAAGACAAAAGCGTCAATCGGCGCTTTTTCTTTTTTGCAAAACAAATTAAAGACGCGCAAAAAACAATTTTGTTAAAAATACTTTGTTTGCGCAAATCGCTTATATTTGATTTACTTAAAATCAACGATTGCAGCGGTTAGATATCCGAAAAATCGCATTTAAAATATCTTAAAACAGCACGTTTTCAAAAATACCCGCTTAGAATGCCGATTTCAATAAAAACGGTGTTTTTTGCAGGTTTTTTCTTGCAAAAACAGCGTTTTGCAAACAATTCAAGGCGCAATTTTGCACAATTCTTGTATAAATTGTTAAAAGTTTTTAAGGGTTTTGTAAAGAATTTTGCAAAATTTGAAAAAAAATATAAAAAAATTTACAAAAACCCCTTGACAAATAATTCTTTTGGGCATAATATGTAAACGTAATCGGGAAACGAAAGGCTCCCGAACCAAAATAACTCATAATTTTCCCCCTTATCATAGCGAGCGACTTTGGGTGTATCACCCGAGGTCGTTTGCATTTTATGGAACAAAACAGCAAATAACTGTGTCAGAGCCACCCGACCATCAACTCATTTACGATAAGTAAACTAGGGTTGCTGTTCGGGTGGCTCTTCCTTGTTCTTTATCCGTTTTGTTCCATAAAATATTATCGTTTTCAAACTTTGTCAGCGCGCATTTTTCAAAAATCACGTACGCCAAGTACGTTGGGTTTTTGAAAAATTTTGCGCTTTCGCGTAATATATCTCTTTGACGGCTTTATATTATGGCGTCATTAAGCGATATACTTCGTCAAAGTCTACTTATAAACGGTATGTGCTTATTCGGAGTTGGAGGCGCAGGGCGCCGACCGCATCGAGCGCCAAGCTTGACGATAAGTACAAGTGAGCCAACGAGTGTTGTTCTTTTCGTTGGCGAACGAGTGACATAATAAGGGAAATGTCCCTATCTATGCGCGTGCCGTAAGGAGCGAAGCGACGGAATAGCGATTGCTACGAAGTCAATCGCGTCGCCTGTCCCCCGCTACGCGGTCGTCGTGGGTTCCCTCAAGCAAAGCGCGGAGGGGGAACGGCGATAGGGAAAACACCTTGAGGAAAGGGAAAATTGCATTAAATATTTATTTTTATAAATGCCGGCGTGTCCGGAAAGAGGGGGTTATTCTATTTAGAGGAGTTATGACGCTCTTTATTTTTCATGGAATATTCCGCAATTATTAATTATTAATTCATAATTATTAATTTCCATTTTCCGTCATAATCCTCTTTATGTCCTCAAATATCATCTTGTATTCCGACACAAAGCACTCGTACGTTACGCGGATGAACGGCTCTGTTCCGCTGGGGCGGACGATTAGGCGACCGCTGTTTGCGTAGAGGTTGTTGACAGCGGTGATTTTTGCTTGAAAGTCGTCGCTTATTATGGTTTGCGACGGGTTTTGAGCGGTTATATTGAATTCGAGCATGGGGTAGGGCGTGTATTTAGGCAGACTTCCGAGCGTGCGCTTGACTTCCAGAATGCTGAGTGCAGTGATAAGTCCGTCGCCTGTATTTGCTCTGTCGAGCATGAGGATATGTCCGCTTTTTTCGCCGCCGAGCAGACATCCTTGCGCATTGAGCGCGTCAAGAACGTGCTTATCTCCGACGTCCGTGCGTATGAGTGCAGTGTTGTGGTATGCAAGTTCCCTTTGCAGTTTCGTGCCGGTCAGAATAGTGCCCACGACAAACCGCTTTTTGAGCTTTCCTTGCAGCCTGTACAAAGTGGAAAGAGCAAGCAACATAGCGTCGCCGTCGTATATTTTGCCGTCCACCACGCCAAGCACTCTATCTCCGTCTCCGTCGAACGCAAAGCCGATTTCGTCTTTTTTCACACGTCGTGCAAACTCTTCTATATGCGTGCTTCCGCACCCGACGTTGACCTTTTCTCCGTCTCGGAAATTATGCTCCGCGCACACCACCGCCCCGAGGGACATAAACACCGCAGGCGCAAGCGTGGCAAAGCACCCGTATGCGCAGTCCAGACGAATTTTGTATCCGTCAAAGCGCGGAAACATGGATTTTACATGCTTTGCATACAAAAATTCCGCCCCGTCGACAATGCGAATCCTATGATTTTTCACGGACGGCGTAATGTGCAAATCGCTCAGAATCTCGTCCTCCGTCAGCGTATCTGCACACAAATCCTCGTACAAAAACGCCACGGATTCCTCTTTCGGATTGTTCATAAGCTCAAACACTGCGCTGTCCAGCACGCACTCTTCCTCGCTTGAGAGTTTTCTTCCGCCTTTGCCGAACACTTTTAGCCCGTTGAATTCCGGCGGATTGTGCGACGCGGTGATCATAATCGCATAGTCGGCTTTTTGCGATTGCGCCGTATATGCGAGGGCAGGGGTAGGCAAAACTCCCGCAAGCCAAATCTGCGCCGAGCCTTCCAGCAACCCTTTGCACAGTTGCTTTTCTATATCTTGCGAGCTTTCTCGCACGTCGCGCGCGACAATCACCTTTCCGCCTTTTTGCGAAATAGCCTTGCCCAAAAAATACGGAATATCCGCGCTTATAAGCGTATCCGCTTTGTTTCTTATACCGTCTGTACCGAAATAATGCATATAATCACTATATGAAAAAGCGTATGTCAAAGCGCGCCATATTTTGTCGAAAAAGCGATTATTTGCACGAAATCGACGGACATTATTACGAAAAAAGATTTGTGAAAATAGGACAATCAGGAAAAACAGAAAGAACTCAAAACAACCGAAATACAAAAAAGAGCGAGAGTTTTCTCGCTCTTTTCTATATCGCACCAACTGATTTTTATGCCTCTTGTGCGCATATCGCGCCTGCAATTGCGCCGTCTGCGCAAGCCGTAACTACTTGGCGCAGAGTCGTATCTCTCACGTCGCCAACCGCAAAAACGCCGTCTATATCAGTGCGCATATTTTCGTCCGTGATTATATACCCGTCGCTTGTTTTTTGCACCCCTTCAAAGAGATTCGATTCGGGAATTTGTCCGATTGCCACAAACACGCCGTCAACCGAAACGGTACTTAACGTATCGTTTTTGACATTTTTAAGCGTCATTTGTGTCAAATTATCATCGCCGTCAAGATTTTGAACAACGCTACTCCAAATCACTTCAACGTTGCTTTTTTCAAGCCTGTCGCAAAGGATTCTGTCCGCACGCAAAGCGTCTCTGCGATGCACGAGATACACCTTGCTCGCAAGTTTTTCAAGATAGAGCGCGTCCTCTACCGCGGTATTTCCGCCGCCTATCACGGCAACCGTTTTGCCCTTGAAGAATGCGCCGTCGCAAGTCGCGCAATAACTCACGCCTTTACCGAGGAAACGACTTTCGTTTTCAACGCCGAGTTTTCTCGGGCTTGCGCCCGTTGCGATGATAATGAATTTCGCGCTCAATTTGTTTCCGCTCTCGAGCGTGATTTTTTTGTTTTGCAAATCGCAAGCGGCTATTCTGTCAAGAGCAAAGTCCACGCCAAAGGACGTGCATTGCTCCATCATCGAGTAGCAGAGGTCAAATCCGCCGACTGCTTTTATGCCGGGGTAGTTTTGGATTTCGTGAGCGGTTTGCGCTTGTCCGCCTATGCTTTTGCTTTCGACGATTACGGTTTTTAGACCGCCTCTTGCGGCATATATTCCTGCGCTTAGTCCTGCGGGGCCGCCGCCTATAATTATTACGTCATACATAAGTTTCACCTCGTTTGCATTATAGTTCAAAGCGCCTAGATAGTCAACTTTCAGAGCATATATGCGCGCCCGCGCGCCAAAACGCGCAAAATTACTTTACAAATACAAGTTTTGTTTATATAATTATTTAACATAATGAGGTAATTGTATGCAAAACATCGACATTTCACGCATTCTTACCGACGGTAAGCAATACGAAGGCAAACAAGTCAACGTCGCAGGTTGGGTACGCTCCGCTCGCGACAGCAAAACGATGGCGTTTTTGGCACTCAACGACGGCACGTCGCTCAAACATTTGCAAATCGTCATCGACAAGTCCGAGTTTGAGCCGACCGCACTTGCGTCGGTCTTGAAAAACGGCGTATCCGTATCCGTTGACGGCATAGTCGTTCCCGCAATGAAAGAGGGCGAGTATGAACTCAATGCCAAAGAGATTACGCTTCTTGGCGATTGTCCGCAAGACTATCCGCTCCAAAAGAAGTATCATACAATGGAATTTTTGCGCACCATTCCGCACTTGCGCCCCCGTACAAACACGATGAACGCAATGCTCCGCGTGCGCTCCAAACTCAGTTTCGCAATCCACCGTTTCTTCCAGGAGAACGGTTACACATACGTCCACACCCCGATTATCACGGGCAGCGACTGTGAGGGCGCAGGCGAGATTTTCAGAGTTACCACTCAAAACTACAAGGACGCAATCCTTGCCAAAGACGAGGCGGAGTATATCGCCAACGATTTCTTCCGTCGCAAAGCGGGACTTACCGTCAGCGGACAGCTCGAAGGCGAAGTCGCGGCAATGGCAATGGGCAAGATTTACACGTTCGGTCCGACGTTCAGAGCAGAAAACAGCAACACGCCCAGACACGCTGCGGAATTTTGGCAATGCGAGCCGGAAGTGGCTTTTGCAAAACTTCCCGACATCATCGACATCGCAACCAAGATGATAAAATACATTATCAAAGCGGTGCTCGAAGAGTGCCCCGACGAGATAGCGTTCTTCGAAAAAGCGTTCGAACCCGGTCTGAAAGACAAACTCCAACACGTTGTGGACAGCGACTTTGTTATTCTCGACTACTCCAAGGCAATCGATATCCTCAAAGAGAGCAAGGTGGAATTTGCGTATCCTGTGGAGTGGGGGCTCGACCTTCAAAGCGAACATGAGAGATACATCACGGAAAAGGTTTTCAACAAACCCGTGTTTGTCATCAACTATCCCAAGAAAATCAAGTCTTTCTATATGAAACAAAACGACGACGGTATCACCGTCGCCGCAACGGACTTGCTTGTGCCGGGCGTCGGTGAAATCATCGGCTGCAGCGAGCGCGAGGCGGACTATGACAAACTCAAACAAGCAATGGTCGAAAGAGGCATGAACCTTGACGATTACACGGGCTATATGGATTTGAGAAAATACGGCAGCGTGCCGCACAGCGGTTTCGGTCTGGGGCTTGAGCGTATTTTGATGTACGTAACAGGCATCGGCAACATCCGCGACGTACAACTCTATTCGAGAACGGCAGGAGATTTGATGGCGTAACGCCATAGGAAAATCGCAAAGGTAAGGGGGCTTTCGCAGCGGCGAAAGAGTGAGGTGAAAATGTACAATCTCAAAATACCCAGCGACTACCGCCCAAAGCAGACCATCCGCGAGACGGAAAAGGCAATCAAGTACGTAAAAGACGCTTTTCAGCGCAACTTTATCAAAAACTTCGGTTTTGAGAGAGTGTCCGCGCCATTGTTCGTCAAGAGCAACACGGGCGTAAACGACGACCTCAACGGCGTTGAAAGAGCGGTGCGTTTCGACATCCTCGAACAGGACGGTGCGGAAGCGGAAATTGTCCACTCGCTTGCAAAATGGAAACGTATCGCCCTCAAAAGATACGGCTTTAGAAGCGGTGAGGGCATATATACGGATATGAACGCCATTCGTCGCGACGACAAGTGCGACAATCTCCACTCGATATACGTCGATCAATGGGATTGGGAAATGGTGATAAGCGAGCAACAGCGGTGCGTCGACTTTCTCAAAATGATAGTATCTCGCATTGTGGGCGCAATCGTCGATACGTCGGAAGAAACCAAAAAAGTGTTTCCGTGTATTGACCTGAATCTCAAACGCGAAGTAACTTTTATCACCGCGCAAGAGGCGCTTGACAGATATCCCGACCTCGACCCGCACGCAAGAGAAAGCGCGCTTACCAAGGAGTACGGAACGGTGTTTTTGATGAACATCGGCGGATTGCTTTCAAACGGCACACGCCACGACGGAAGAGCGCCCGATTATGACGACTGGACGTTAAACGGCGATATCCTCTTCTATGACGAAGTGCTTGGCGAGAGTATAGAGATATCCTCTATGGGCATAAGGGTAGACGCGCAAAGCCTTGCAAAACAACTTGCCGAGGCAGGCGCGACAGACAGAATGAACAATGCCTATCATAAGGATGTGGCAAGCGGCAATTTGCCTCTCACCATAGGCGGCGGAATAGGTCAATCGAGGCTTTGTATGTTGCTTTTGCAAAAGGCGCATATAGGCGAAGTGCAATCCAGCCTCTGGCCGGACGAGATGCACGAAAAATGTGAAAAAGCAGGTATAAACTTGCTGTAAAAATACAAAATCTTATACTTAAAAGGTGTATATGGAACTCAGAACTCACAATTGTGGCGAATTGCGTCAATCAGACGAGGGCAAACACGTCAAGCTTTGCGGCTGGCTTTCCAGCGTCCGCGACCTTGGCTCGGTTATCTTTTTCGTATTGCGCGACTACTACGGATACACTCAAGCCGTGGTAAGCGACGAGGACAAAAAAGAGCAAATCCGCGCAATCCCTCGCGAAAGCACGATATCCGTTGAGGGCAAAGTCGTGCTCCGCAGCGCGCCGAACAAAGACATGCCTACGGGTATGATTGAAATCGAGCCCGAAAAAATCGAACTTTTGGGCAAGTGCTACGAACTTCTTCCGTTTGAGATTGCCACAAGCACTCAATCGAGAGAGGACGTACGTCTCAAATATCGTTTCCTCGATTTGAGAAATCCCGACGTGAAAGCCAAGATCGTATTCCGCTCCAAAGTGGTAAGTTGGCTGCGCAACAAGATGACGTCTCTCGGATTTTTGGAAATCACGACGCCTATCTTGACGTCAAGTTCCCCCGAGGGCGCGCGCGACTATATCGTGCCGTCCAGACTTTATCCGGGACATTTTTACGCACTTCCGCAAGCGCCGCAACAATACAAACAATTGCTTATGGCGTCGGGCTTTGACAAATACTTCCAAATCGCGCCTTGTTTCAGAGACGAGGACGCACGTGCGGACAGAAGCCCCGGCGAATTCTATCAGCTCGACACAGAGATGTGCTTTGCGACGCAAGAGGACGTTTTCACGGTTATGGAAGAAGTGCTCAGCGGCGTATTCAAAGAGTTCTCTCCCGAGGGCTACAAGGTTGACCAAGGTCCTTTCCGCAGAATCACTTATCGCGACGCAATGAGAGATTACGGCTCGGACAAACCCGACCTCCGCAACCCCCTCATTATCAAGGACGTTACTGACATTTTGAGCGAAAAAGCACCTTTCTTCGAGAAGGGCAAGACCATAAAGGCAATCGCCGTCAACGACTTCAAAGAGACGAGAAAGTGGATTGACGCACTTGTTGAGAAATCCAAACAAAACGGCGCAAGCAATATGTATTGGTTCAAACTCGACGAGAAGGGAGAACTTGCAGGCGGAATCGCAAAATTCCTTGCCGACAGCAAAGACGCGCTTGTCCAAAGACTTGACCTCAAAGCCGGCGGATTCGTCGCGATTTTGGCAGAAGAGAAGGGCGTTGAAAAGCAAGCGGGTTACGTACGCACGGAATTGGGTACAGGACTTGATTTACTTGAAAAGAACGCATTCCGTTTCTGCTGGATCGTCGATTTCCCGATGTACGAATACGATGACGACGGTGTTCTCGGCTTCTGCCACAACCCGTTCTCCATGCCTCAAGGCGGCTTGGACGCACTCAACAATTTGGACCCGCTCGACATCGTCGCATATCAATACGACAGCGTTGTCAACGGCGTGGAATTGAGCTCGGGCGCAGTGAGAAACCACGAGCCTGCCATTATGGAAAGAGCGTTTGAAATCGTCGGCTACGGCAAAGACGTCATTGAGGAAAAATTCTCCGCGCTTTACAATGCGTTCAAGTTCGGCGCTCCGCCGCACGCAGGTATCGCGCCGGGCGTTGACCGTATTGTGATGTTGCTTGCCAACGAGCCGAGCATTAGAGAGATCATCACCTTCCCGATGGACAGAAACGCACGCGACGTGCTTATGGGCGCGCCGTCCACCGTTACCGAAAAGCAACTTAAAGAAGTGCATATCAAAATCGATATGCCCAAAGAGGAAAAATAAGAAATATCAAAAGTGACATTGTCACCAGGAGAAATATAATGAAAAAGAAAATTTTGAGCGCAATTGCGGCAACGCTTATCCTTGCGGTATGCATCGTATGTCTCGTTGCTTGCAACCCGTACAAGATGGACGCCATTGGCGGCGGAGACGCATCCGCAAAAGTCGAGTCCAACGGCGGTTACGTCGTAAAACAAGGTAATTACGTGTACTTTATCAACGGCTACGTCGGCGCAGACGCAGACGCGGCATGGGGCGCAGCCACCAAACAAGGCATTGTCCGTGCAGAGTACAAGGACGGCAAAATCGACAACAGCACTTCCAAAGTGCTTGTTCCCAAGAGTGTTTACAACTCTTCCGCAAACGGCGGCATCGCTATTTTTGGCGAATGGGTTTACTATGCAACGCCCAACGTCGATAAAGACAAAAACGGCACCGCGTCCACAACCAATACCGACTTTATGCGCACCAAGATCGACGGCAGCGTAACTCAACTTATCGGCACCATCGGCACTCGTTCTTCCGAATATCTCTTCACGCCGACTCGCGTATATTACTACGAGAGCAGCAAAATCAGCTATATCGATTTCTCGGGCATGAAGACCAATAAGAACATCGACAATGGCAAGGGCGCGGTCAAAGGCGTGCTTGCAGAGAACGTAACCGGCGTCGCATGGAAGTATGATTGCAACGAGTTCTATTACACTCAAAACGCACCCACAGAGGAAAGTTATATGAACTACAACAACCTCTGCGCGTCAACGCTCGCAGGTGAAACTCGCACTATCGCAACCAAAAACACTTTCACCGAGAACGTAACGGGCGATCCGCTCAACGTTTTCAAATTCACGCTCGTAACGATGTACGTTGAAAGCGACGGCAGCGCAACTCTTTACTACACCAAGGCGCACACCGTAAGCAGCAGCGAAACTGACGGTTTATTCATGGCAAAAGCAAGCGACGTAAAGAGTAGTGAAAAACTCCTTAATACCGTTGCAAAAACCACTGTCTATCCTCTCGGATACGAAAACGGCGCACTTGCACACAACAGCGAAAGCGTGTATTGCTTGTACAACGGCACGGACGACGAACCCGTCCAAGTTACCACCACTTCTCAAACGGTTTGGTACGTCAAAGACGGCATTGTATACTTCACGGATTCTTCTTCCGCAGGCAAACTCTACGCAATCAAGAGCGCAAGCAACGTTAAGACCGTGATGGAAGAGGGCATCAAAACCGACGGCCTCAAACTTGACTTTATCGGCAACGATTTCTTCTTCTTTGCAACCGATGACGACAACTATTTGCACACCATCGACATTACCACGTTCGATTCAACCGCGGAAGATGCGGAAAGCACCTACATCGGCGTCGGCAGACCCGAAAAAGAAGAGAAATAAAACACACGCAATATCGGCAACGGCAATATCTCTATTGCCGTTGCTGTTTTGTCTTTTTAGAAAATTAATAATTATTAATTATTAATTAAAAATACTATGACCAAAACTATCTTTATCACCGGCGGAAGTCGCGGTATAGGCGAAGCAATCGTGCGTATGAGCGCAGGCAAATACAACGTCGCTTTCACTTACAACCGCTCCAAAGACAAGGCATTAGCCCTCGAAAAATCGCTGAACGACGAGTTCGGCGGCGTTTTTGCGCTCTATTGCGACGTTTCCGACGAGCAAAGCGTGCAAAATGCGGTAGATTCCGTCAAAAAACGCTTTGGAAAGATAGATATCCTTGTCAACAATGCAGGCATTGCCAAAAGCGGACTTCTGATAGATTTTTCCCTTGACGAGTGGAAAAAACTCTTTGCCGTCAACGTCAACGGCACGTTCAACGCAACAAAAGCCGTGATTGCCGACATGATGTCGAGGGGCGACGGCGCAGTGGTCAACGTATCGTCTGTTTGGGGAGTGAAGGGCGCAAGTATGGAAGTTGCCTATTCCGCAACCAAAGCCGCGATTATCGGCTTTACCAAAGCTTTAGCCAAAGAAGTTGCCCCGTCCGGCGTAAGAGTCAATGCGGTTGCCCCCGGCGCAATCGACACGGATATGATGCACGTTTACACCTCATCCGAAATCGAGGATTTATGCCGTGATTCCATCCCCCTCGGCCGCCTCGGCACACCCGCCGAAGTCGCCTCCGCCGTCTTATTCCTTGCAGAAAATAAATATATTTCGGGGCAAGTATTAGGAGTAGATGGCTTACTTGGATAAGCGCACTAAATCGCACTAAACAGCGACTGACATTGGACGCGATTGACGCGTAGCATAACAATCGCTATTCCGTCACTTCGTTCCTTACAGCGCCCCGAGTTTTGCAAATCACGTACGTCTTGTACGTTGGGTTTGCACTCCTCGGGGCGCTTTCACGTCATTCATCTGTTTATTGCAATTTATGATAAGCGCACCAAATTACTAAATTAGGGTTGCCCCTCGGACGGCTCTTTCTTGTTCTTCATCTGTTTGGACACGCTTATCCTTTTTATAAAATATGGAGTAAGTTTACCTATAAACGCAATTTGCTTGTTTGAAAACGAAATATAAACCGCCGTCCGCGAATTTATCGAGCGGACTTATTAACGCACACTCATTCGTTGCCTACTTATACACGCAATTTGCTTATTCAAAGCGTACTTATTAACGGTATGTGCTTATTTGTAGCTTCGAGTCGCAAGGCGACGAGCGGATAAGTGCCGAGCTCGATGGACAGTACAAGTGAGCCAACGAGTGTTGTTCTTTACGTTGGCGAACGAGTGACATAACGAGGGGACGATACCTATCTATGCGAGTGCCGTTGTCTCCCCCGCGAGCGACGGATAATATTGTAGAGAATTGTCCCTATACGAGTGGTCGGGCGCGACGCGTTAAGCAACACATCCGGTGAATGTGTTGTAGCCAAAGCGAACGAGGCGGATTGCGGTGCGCAAACGCCGAAGTGGACATGCCGGCGTGTCCGGAAAAAGGGGGTAATTGCATTTAAGGAGTTACGATTATACCCATTCGGCGCAAAGCCGATTGCGAAAACAAGTGCGTTAATAGACGTAAAATTACATTTTGCGTCATTACAGCAATGCCGTTTTTGCAATCGGGTGTTGACTATTACTCTATTTACGGTTATAATACTATTATACAAATAGAACCTTATACGCGTACGCAATACGCGCGCGACGGGAAATATTTGAAAAAAGAGAATTTTCAGGAGGCAATTATGAAGAAATTCAGCATCAAATCTTTGCTGGTTCTTGTTCTCGCACTTGTGCTTGCTCTCTCTCTCGTTCTTGTTGCTTGCAACAAAGAAGAGCCCGAGCCGGAGCCGCAAGGCCACACGGCAAGCGAGTATTTCACAAAGTTGTGGGATTTGTCCAAGAGCATCGGCAATGAAACGATCGCAAAAGACCAAAACATCGCAGTCAGCGCAGACCTTGGTGTGGAACTTGCAATCAAGTCTACAAGCAACAAAGCAGTGACCAAGAGAATCTCGGTAGGTTTTGCAATCGACGCCGTGTTGGACAGACACAATGTGAGAACAGCCGAGGAAATCGAAAAAGGCACGTTCAACAATGCCAACGTCAGCAAAGACACAGCGTTGAAGGTCAAAGTTTATGATATGGCGACAGGCGAAAACTGGGCAACCGTGTACTATTTTGTCGGCGACGCAGGCAATATCTATATCGATTTCGCAGGTCAAAACATCATTCTCCCGTTCGATTATGCAAACGACCAACTTGGCAGCTGGCTCAGCAAGACCATCTTTGAAGACCAAACGATGGAAGTGTATGACACAGAGCTGCAAGACGGTTATGTCTATGATAAGAATACCAAATACTATCTTGACGAAGATGGTGATAATAAGGAGATCAAACAGGGCACAAGCACCAAATATACCGACGTATATTACAAGGGCAAAGCTGCCATCGGAAGCATCCTTTCCACGTTGTCTCAAAAGATGGGCGCAAACTGGAACTTGAACGTTCTCGTCAACGACGTGCTCAGCCTCATCAAGAGAGCGTCCACGAGCCAAATGGATCTTGCGGAATCGCTTGGCGGCATCGCAAGTGGCGTCGGCATTAAACCGAGAGATCTTTATGACGCCAACGGCAACCTCAGCATTGAGAAGATTTTGACCAGCAGCAACATTGCAAAAATCCTCTTTGCAAACGTAAGCGCACCCAAAACGGAAAACGGCGTAACAACCTATACCATCCCTATTAATACAAAAGGAGCTCTCTCCGCTGTTATCGGTGCGGCATCCCCGTTGCTTTCCGACTTGTCCGTTCTTGCTCTTGAATTCAAAGAGAAAGACAATGCAATCCAAAGCTTCTCCGTAAAAGCCGATTTGAGAAACCTCGCAACAAGCGAGAATGAATATCCGGCATTGACGGTTTCCATCAACACGCTTAAGTTCAGAGGCGTTGATCAGGGCAAAACTTCCGACTTTGTCAAGATGGAAACAGAAAAGAGCAAATACAGCTCCGAAGTCGCACTCGATTTCGCAGTTGCACTCGACGTTGATGGCATCACAATCAGACCGTCCTTGATCCCCAACAGAAACCCGCACTTTGAGACTGTTCAAGACATCGTTCTCGACGGACAACTTGTTGTCGCTCTCAAAGGCAAACTCGATCTTGCAAACAAAGAGAACAACGGCACCAAAGCACTCGCAACGATTTCTTATCAAGCGAAAGGCGAAAAAGCAGGCGATCTCCTCAGCGCAACTTTCACAGGCAACAGACTTGCAGTCAAGCTCAACCAAGACCTCAAAGTCAAGACAACGACTACAACCGACGCAGGCGCTGTTGAAGTTTCTCTCGCAGAAACGCTCGTCAATTGCTTCGGCGGATACGTGTTTGACGGTCTCAAGGGCGCGTTCGGCTCCGCAGCAGACGCGTTTGACCAATTCGCAAAGGTGTTCTTCACGGCAGGAGAAGGCGACAGCCTCAACTACTACTCTCTCAACCCCAACTTCAAGGGCGCAGTGTGGGACAACATCAACATCGTTCCTTTGTTCCAAAAGGGCGTCAACTGGATTGTTGAGAAACTCGGCGGCAAAGGTCTTGTAGATCCCGATGCAAAGACTTCCGCAATCAATATTACGGCTATTGCAAACACAATCACCAAAGTCATCCCGCTCTTCACAACAGGCACGGACGGCATCACCGTAACGGTTGACAACATCAACAAAGTCATCTCCAACATCGGTCGTGAGTTTGACGACAATATGAGCGAAAACGGCAACGTTGAGTCCATCACCAAGTGGGACAACGGCAACTGGATCCCCGATATGGCAAAACTCCTCGTCATCGCGGGCACGACCTACAACACACCTGCAGTCCAAGACGAGATCACGGTTTCCGCAGCAGATATCGAGATGTTCAAGAACGCAGAGCGTGAGAGATATGCACTTGCATACTACAACGTTTCCGAAGCGAGAATCGTTGAAGCGAGAGAAGTTTATAAGGGCAAGACTGACGACCAAATCAGAATAGCTCTTGCAAGCGAAGACTTCAAGGCATATGCAAACACCAAAGCCATCAAAGAAGCAGGTCTTACGGAAGATCGCAACAACAACAAGGCAGAGGCGGTCAAATATCTCGAAACGAAAGTAACAGAGAAAGAAATCGAAGCGGCAAAGAAGCTTGAAGACAACAAAGGCAAAACCGATGCTGAAATCAGAACCAAACTCGCAACCGCAAATTATGACAACATGTCTGCAGCCAAGAAGGATGAGTTGCTTCTCACATTGAGCAAGACCGAGGGTTACACGATAACGCTCGAATATGTTGGCAAGACAGATGCAGAACTCAAGTTGGATGAAAAATACGCAGCCCTCATTGCAGACATCGACAAGGCTATCCTCGCGTCGAAAGAAAACAATGCAAACGGCATCACCGCGATTAGATTCATCGATAAGAAAGATGCGGAAATCACGGCACTTGTCAAAGCAGACAAAGCGTTTATGGCAGAACTTCTTGCATCTTCCGCAGTAGTCAAGGTCAATATGAGCGGCAGCACGGGATTCTCTCTTGCAATCAACGCAAAGGTTGCAGACGCAACTGTCGGCATCTCCCTCAAAGTCGGCGCATACGAACTTGGTAAAGACGATATTACCGATATCGCAAAAGACGTTACCGCAGACAGCCACGACGGTTGGTTCTACCTTGCATTCTAATTGTTTGCAGTAGAAGCACGCAATCACAATCAAAAGCACTCGCAGCAATGCGAGTGCTTTTTCAATCTTTTATACGCAGTCTGCCCATTCAAGGGAGTGCTTATTAACGGAATGTGCTTATTCGGAGTTCGAGCCGCAGGGCGGCGAGTGGATAAGAGCCGAGCTTGCGTCGCACACAAGGCTTTTAGCCGCAATTGCCAAAAATGCCAATTGCTTGCTTTTTGCCTTGGTGTTCCTTTTTCCCTTCACACAAAAGACTGCGCTTTCATCTAATAACTCAATCGTCAATTCGCTTGTCTTTTGTGTGTGGGAGCCTTGTGTGTGTAGTACGAGAATGCGTGGCATTCTGTTGCATAGCGCCACGCAGGCGAAGTGATATAACAAGAGAACGATACCTATCTATGCGAGCGCCGTAAGGAGCGAAGCGACGGAATAGCGATTGCTACGGAGTCAATCGCGTCTTGCCCCGCTTGCGAACGATGTTTGTTTAAAAAGAGAAATGACATCTATTTGAGCAATATGGGCGCTACGCGTTAAGCAACCCGTCTGGTAGACGAGTTGTAGCCAAAGCGAACGAGGCGGATTGCGGTGCGCAAACGCCGAAGTCCAAAGCCCGAAGGGAAGGGGTGATGTTGTGTTTAAGAGTTGTTACGCACTCTATATAATATTGGGAAAACACCGTGAGGAAGGGGGGAAAGTTGCATTTAATTATATTTATATAGAAATGCCGGCGTGTCCGGGAAGAGGGAGGGGGAATTGCATTAAAGGAGTTACTACTATCCTCGTTCATTGTTGATTTTTTAAGTGTGTGCTGTTATAATACTCTCATGGACGAAATTAAGAAAAAAGCGGTAAGTGCAGAAGATTTGCTTGACGGCGGCGATTTCATCGTCGAGTTTTCCGATGAACTCAAAAAATATCCGCATCGCATAACCGGTAGTGCGGACGAAACCGCATGCGCTCGCGCCATTCGCAACCGTTTGCATGACGAAACCGACGCCAAAACGCGTCTCGAGGCATTCAACGCCTATCCCATGTTCGGAAGAGGCTCGTTTATGTATTTGGGCATATGGTATGCGCTTTGCTACGTGGTCTATTTCGCGTCGTTTGCAGGCGGCAGGGTGGCAGGTGCGCTTATTACGTTGTTATCTCTCGTTATGTTTTTGGCAGGCGGCAGCGTAATTCTTTTGCAATATCTAGGCAAGCGCAAATTGCTTGGCATATACCCAAAGAAAGTATCCTACAACGTCGTGAGCGAATACAGCAAATCGGACAATCCCTCACGCACGTTCATTATAGCCGACAATCACGACGCAATGCTCGGCAGCGCAGTCAAAGATTTTGACCTTATGCGCAAGCTCTCCATGATTATCGCGCCCGTATCCGTATTCGTTTTCGTGCTTTTCTGCATCCTCAAGATGTCAATCGGCACGGACGGCGCAAACGTCGCCGCCAAGATATCCGCTTTCACGATTTTCCCGTTCATATCGGGCGTATTCGGCATTTTGGCGTTTATCTTGCACTTTTCGCCTCTCGAAAAGTATTCCCGAGCCAACAACGGCGTTGCGACTTCGGTCGCAATGGCAACCTATGCATATTTTGTGGACAGAGATGAAAAACTAGCCGACGACGCAAGGATAGTCTACGTTTCATTCGGCGGCGAAAACAGCGGACATTGCGGCTCATACGAGTTTGTGGAAGCGCACCCCGAGTACGCAGGCGCAAAAGTGCTTTGCATAGGCGACATAGCCGGCGACGCGCTCCAAGTGGCAGAATACGACGCCGTGCGCAGGATCACGTTCTCCACGGACATGGTTGCAACCCTGCACGCAAGCGCAATCGAGCAGGATATACCGCTCAAAACCGCTCGCCACGACGATTTGAAACACAAGTTCAATTCCTTGCACGGATATATGTCCAACGCGTTTGTCAAGAACGGCAATCCAAGCGCCACCGTACTTGCCAAGGACTATTCCCAAAAGTGCGGCGCAATCTCACGTGAAACAATGGAAGACTTGTTCTCCCTCTGCGTCGGCGCTATGGAAAAACTTATGTCCTCCGCTTCGCATGAACCCGTCAAAGAGCAAAAGCAAGACATTACGCAAGTCGCGCCTTCCGCGGATATGCAAATCGTGGACGTGGAGAGCAAATAAGCGCCGCAAACATACAATAAACAATCACAAATCAAGACAAATAGTCAAAATCGGCAGTTAAAACGTCGATTTTGAACAAATAAACATATAGTTTGCGTGGTTAAGCGCAAACGACAGGGGATATATGCAAAACGATGATAGAATTTTTAACGCGATTGAAACAGAGGATCAATCGCAAGTAGCAACCGACGTGGAAACCGCCGTCGAACAAGCGCAATCGGAAGCCGAAACCGAATCCGCCACGCAATCGGAAAACACGGTTGACACCGCCGAGCAAGACGAGCAAGCGTCGGGACAAGGGCATATTTTTGATTACGCCAATACGCATTTGACAGGCAAACAACGTTTTGTCGAATGGCTTAAGCGCGCAAGCAAGCGTTACTTTATAGACGCGTTTTCAGGCATGGCGCAAGGTCTTTTCTGCACGCTTATTGCAGGTACGATACTGGCGCAAATTGCCTCTTGGTGCGGCGATAACGGATTTGCGCATTTCCTTGCGTATCTTGCCAAAATTGCCAAAATGCTTATGGGCGCGGGTATCGGCATAGGTATAGCGCACAAGCTCGGCGCAAAACCGCTCGTCATCTTCACGGCGGCTGTTACGGGTATGGTCGGTGCGTTCGCAGGCAACCTCGTCGAGGTTATGTGCCACAATGCCACGTGGACGTACGTGTTCGGCGCGCCCGGAAATCCCATCGGCTCATACGTCGTCGCGCTTATCACCGTCGAACTTGCAGGCTTGTATGTCGGCAAAACAAAACTCGACATAATCCTCGTTCCGCTCGGAATGATGGCAATGTGCATCTTCTCCGTGTTCGTCGCATGGCCGCTTATCAAACTCATTGAATACATCGGCATCGCAATGGCACTTGCAATTCAAGCAGGCGTAGCCGTCAAAATCCTCGTCGGTATATTTATCGCCGTCGTCATGGGCGTATTGCTCACAATGCCAACCTCGTCCGCAGCAATTTGGATAGCGGTAGCGGCGGCAGTTCCTGCCGAGTACGAAGAGGCGCTTATGATAGCCGGCGGCGCGGCGGTCGCGGGTTGCTCGGCGCATATGATAGGCTTTGCCGTGGCAAGTTTCAGAGAAAACGGAGTCGGCGGACTTATCTCCCAAGGCATCGGCACTTCAATGTTGCAAATTCCCAACATTATGAAACATCCGCTCATAATGGTTCCCGAAATCGTCGCAAGCGCAGTATGCGGACTTGTCGCCGTGCTTATGGGGCTTCGTTGCAACGCAGCGGGCGGCGGAATGGGCACGTCGGGGCTTGTCGGCGTATTCGGCGCAATCGACGCGTCCAAAGGAGTCATTCCCGATTGGCAACTTGCGCTCGGCATAATCCTATGCATGTTTGTATTGCCTGCCGCAATATCCTTCGGCGTAAGCGAGCTTATGCGCAAGACGGGCGCAATCAAATTCGGCGATCAAAAACTTTGATTGTCGAAAAAGCAGGGAAGAGCGAGCGTTTTTCAAGAACAATCGCAAACCGCAGTGAAAATCACAAACAAAAAACCTAACAAAACAAACGAAAACAACCAATGAAAAAGCGCACGGTATCGTGCGCTTTTCTATTGTGATATTTAGCGTTCTTGATATTTTCGCAAATACGCTAGATGTGGGAACAATTACAATTCAAACAACTTTTTGCGTTTTTTAGGAACTATCGGCGTTCCGTCTTTTTTCTTTTTGAGCAAGGGTATATACACGTCGAACACCGTTCCTTTGCCCTCTATTCCGTGGCACTCGATTGTTCCGTCATGCGCCTTCACGGTCGCCGCGGCAATGGAAAGCCCAAGCCCGAAACTCTGATTATCTTCATTTTTTCTCGCGCCGTCCGAGCGGTAGAACCTATCAAAGACGTGCTCTGCTTCTTCTTTGGATATGCTTTCACCCGTATTCATAACGGACAAATGCGCGTTTTTGGCGTCGGCGGTGAGTTTTGCGCCCACTTTCCCGTTTTGACCGCAATACTTGATTGCGTTGTCAAGCAGTATAATCACAAGTCTTTCAAGCGACTTTGCCTCGCCGTATACTTCGATATTCGATTGGAAGTCGGATAGTAATTTTACGTTCTTTTCAAAGCACGTTGCTTCGAAGCTCAAACACGCGCCCTCGGCAATCTCGCTGAAATCGACGGGGCATTTTGGCAGTTCGCTTTGCTCCAATTTGCTCAGTTCCAACATCGAATTAACGAGGTCTTTCATACGTATAAGTTGCGTAGTTATGGACTCTATCCACTTTTCGTTGTCCGCCACCGTCGATTGCGGTTCGCTCTTTATAACGCTTAAATTGGTGCCGATAATGGTAAGAGGGGTTTTGAGTTCGTGTGAAGCGTTGGCGATGAGGTCGCGCTGTTTGGACATTGCGCTCGCCACGGGGTTGAGTAGTCTAGCCGAGGAGAGAAGCGCCAGCAACGCCACAAACACAACGGATATGCAGTAGAGTAGCGTAACCATAATCGCGGTGTTTGCAAGTTGCGTATGGTAGGACGTGCGGTCGATAAAAGCGTACAGCGTGCCGGAGTCCAATTGTTTGCTCGCAACCACAAAGTACCTGTTGTTCACGCGGAATTTTCCTTGCTTGGTTTGAACGGCAACGTTGATGATTTTTTCAACGTCTTCGGGGCTATAAATGTCGAGATTGCCGGATATTTCTTCCTTGCCGTCATTGCCTTTGTACACGTACACGCACTTCAAATCGTTCACCACGTCGTCGTTGTGTTTTTCGGGATTCTCAAGCGCCTTGTCAAGCGAGGTCCTTATAAAAACGTCGTTTGAAGCGTACACCACGCCAAACAATCCGCCAAGCACTATAAGCAGGAAAACCGCCGCTATCACAGTGGTGGTAATCGTATAATTGAGGCGTTGTTTTCTTATAAGGTCAAGGTTGATTTTTTTCATAATCGACGTTTTATATTGCCATAATGATAAGATAAAGTCTTTTATTTGTAATTTTGCAACAAAAATGCGCGACTTTCGCCGCGCATTGTTTTATACCTTAGGTTGCGATAGTCTGTATCCCACGCCGCGGACGGATTCTATGGTGAAAGAAGCCTCCAAATGCGTCAATTTTTTGCGCAGGAAGGACATATACACTTCGAGGTTGTTGGACTCGAATTCGCTGTTAAGCCCCCACGCCTTGAGAATAAGATTTTCCTTTGTGGCGACAAAGTTGGGGTATTCGAAGAGGTATCTAAGCAATTCGAACTCTTTGCCCGTAAGGTTGATAGAGCCCTTTTGCGTCGACAGTGTAAACGTCGTCAAATCGAGCGATGCGTTTTGATATTCCAGCTTGTTGTCGCTAAGCAGTTTACCTCTTCTGCGGAGCACCGCGCGGATACGAGCGGAAAGCTCGTTGAAAGAAAACGGTTTGGACACATAGTCGTCCGCACCTTTATCAAGACCTTCGATTTTATCTTTTTCGTCCGTGAGCGCAGTGAGCATAATCACAGGAGTTTCTATCTTTCTCGACCTCATTTTTGCCAACACCTCAAATCCGTTGAGTTTCGGCATCATCACGTCCAGCAGCACCATGTCGTACATGCCCGTCGATACAAAATTCAATCCGTCCGCGCCGTCATACACGCAGTCCACGTCATACCCGTCTTTCATCAGCATCTGCGCCAATGCCCTCGACAGTTCCTTTTCATCTTCAACAAGTAAAATTCTCATATCCATACACCTCTGCATTACAGATTGGTATTATAATACTTTTTGTATCTTAAATCAACATTAAAAACGCACTAAACAGCGAATAACTTTGTCAGCACCCCGAGCCTAACAATTCATGTACTCTATGTACATTAGGATTGTCATTCTCGGGGTGCTTCCTCGTTCTTCATCTGTTTATTGCGTTTTTACCAAACTCACAAAATCGCGAATGTCTTTGTCAGCCTTGCTCCAAAATCACGTACCACAATCAAAGCGTTTGGAAACCAAATAATATCCTTCGTCTATTTCTGTCGTGTCAAACTGTTTGCTATTGAAAATTTTGAGGAGCGTTTTGCTTGTTACGTCGCTCATGATCGTATAATGCGGATAGGCGAGTATAATATTGTTGACAAGCACTCTTGCAATTCCTTTTCCGCGCATGCTCTTATCCACGGCGATTGCCATAATGTAGAGTATCGGTTTCTCAAGCGCCGCTACTTTATCGTGGAATTCGTGTTGATAAGGGTAGTCTGTGCAGTCGTAATCGCTGGTGAAAACATTGTTGAATTGGCGTTGGTCTTTTTGTTTAAGCTCGTAAAAATCGAAACAGAGCGATATGCCTACGAGCTTTCCGTTTTCAAAAACGCCGTACGAATAACCGCTTTGTATGCAGTACGCAAACATGTCCTTAAACGACGTATCCATAATTTGTTTCAAGTCTTGTCCTTTAAATTGTTCGAGGAAGTACTCGTTGTCCAAAAAACAATCCTCGTAAAGAGCGGTAACCTCATCGAGGTTTTCGGGGCGCAATTTGACGGGAGAAAGCCCCGTTTGCTTGAATATTTGCCGTGTAAACTCCATATCTCGGTTGTTCCATTTTTCCATCGGAGCGCTGAGTAGACACTTTGTTCCGATCAATACTGGGAAATCGAAACATGCAGGGTCCAAAGGATTTTCATACGGCTCGAGAACATATCCGTTTGCTTCATAAAATTTTATGGTCGCCTCGTTGTCGTCGCGGTCGGTATATAGTCTGCAATATTTATATCCGAGTTTTTTTGAATATCCTTCAAACAATCTCATCGCCTCGCTCCCGTAATGGTTGCGACGATACTCTTTTAGTATGCCAAACCAGCCTAGCCACGCCGATTCCGAGTCTGCTTGCACCGAATAGATGCCGGTTATCCCTACATATCCGACATCTTCGACGTAAAGCAAATAGTATTTATAATCCGTTGTTCCCGCCACTGCGTCTATATAGTTTTGAGAGGCGTCGTGGCTTGGAAAAATGGCGTGTTGAATCTTTATGATGTCGTCCAAATTGTCGCTTGTCAGAGGAATCAGTTTCATTTTTTATTTCCGTAAAGTTCGCAGAATTCAGGATATTTCTTTTTCAGAATAGCATTGTCGTCAAGGGTTGCAAAATCGAGATTGAATATCTTTCCCTGCGCAGGATTGGTGCCGACGCATTTAAACCCGAGCGGAGTTATCATTTTCTCGAGAAGGTGGGAATAGACGGATATCGCAAGGGATGTGATTCTCACGTCATCCTCGTTTGCAAGTCGCACGAATTTTGCAAAAAGGTCATCCAAAAGCATTATGTAATTCTTTTGATTCTCATGTTTTTGTATAATCGGCATTATTGCGATATAACAACAGAACTCGCCGCCGAATCCGTAAAATTCTTCCATATCGGCGTCTATCATTTTTGCGCCCGACACCACGAGGTCAAAATTCTGTTTGTTGATAAATTCAACTTGCGAATATCCTACGATTTTGTCGTCAACAATGAGGAAAGACGCCGTTTCGGGATAGTTGTTTGCGTATTCCAGCCATGCGTCGGGATCGCCTTCTATATCCGAATCTATGATAAACTCATTCGGGGCGTCGCCAAGCGTGAGATAATCGATCTCCACTGTTTCCACGACTTTTCGTCTTGTGTCGTAGCCGATTTCTTTTATTTGTTCGGAAGAGAGCACGACGGGGCCGCTATACTTGATTGCGTCTTTTTGTTGTTCGCTTGTCAAAGAATTGATGATTGTCAAAAGCTTTTGAAGAGAATCTTTGTCGACGTAATCGACCCAATTGTTCTTGCCGATATAAAATTCCATCGCTTTTGACGGCGTTATTGCGGAATTCAGTTTGAGCGGAATTATCATTTTATCGTGATTTATTGCCGAATTAACTTCGTTCAACACCATATTCGAGTTGTTTGATTCGTGTGAAAGCATCAGCACGCAGCACGTCGAATTTTCAATAGCATTGACGATTTCGTTTGCAAAAACCGTTCCCGGCGGAATGTCGCGATAATCGATAAAGACGTTTTGCCCCGCGTCCTCGATTTCCTTGACTATTTTCTTAACAGTATCCTCGTTTTTGCGTGAATAAGAAATAAAAACGTAGTTATCTCCCATAAAGAGTTCCCCTTCGATTTGTATAATAAAATTATACTACCACAGTAGGCGCGCAAAGTCAATATCGCCGCATTATTAGGCGCGGTTCTTTTCAAATAAAACGTATTATTTTATTTGTATATATAAATATAAAACTTTATTTGCACGCATATACACGCATGTGTATTGCTAAAAGCGTTTGCGTGTGTTACAATTATATGTCCAAAGACTCGGAAGCGAGGGAAGTATGGCTCGAAAGTTGACCAAAATCGCAATAATCGCAATGCTGATATGTCTGTCGGCAGTTTTGGCAACCGCTTTTTCTCTCGAGGGCGTAGCGTATGCGGCGGACGGCAAAATCGACGTCGTCGTAACCGCAGAATTTGAAAACGGCGAAAAGGTCTGGTATGCGTCCGTCGACAACGTATCGTTTTGGGCGGCGCAAGGTGAATTTTTCATAGAGGAAAAATTGTATTATTCCTTGAAACAATCTCTGTCGGGCGTGCTTTTTCAAAAGGGCGTCATAACTTCCGAAACAAAAGCCTCTTTCGATTCCGATCCAACGAGTTGGAATGCCAACGACTATTTTGATTTCACGTTCGTGTTCCCGTCAATGGGAACGGTATCCGCAAACAAGAATAGCGTCACCTACACCAAAGGCGAGAGCGACGCGGTAATTTCCGTTGAAAACGCAAGCGCAATCGTCGGATTTTGGGCAAGCAGGCTTGACTATCGCAAAGCCGGCTCAACCGATACAAAGCAGACTTATTCGGATATTTTTTCAACGTCCGTGGCATTCGGCGGCGGCGTAAGCGCAGGCGAGTACGAAGTGGGCTATACCGCAATCGAAAGATTTATGTTTGACGGCAAATCGTTTGACGTCGAAAGAAAGAGCGCAAACGTCGTAAACTTCACAATCGGCAAAGCGACCTTGCCGTCTCCGACAATCAATACCGTCGAGGCGGAATACGGCATATCCGTATCGCAAGTATCCTCGAGAATAGGCAATTCGATAGCCGACAAGGAGTTTTTAAGCACGGGCAGCGGACAATTCATCCTTTGCGATACGCAAACGGATTCGCTTTTTGACGGAGCAACCGACAACGCCTCTATTATACCTGCGCCGAGAGCGCAAGAATATATCCTAAAATATAATTTTGAATCTGCAAGCGGCAACTATTTTCCGCTTGAAAACATAACGGTCAGACTACACGTCGCCCCTCGCAAAATCACCGTGCGCATTTCCGACGTATATACGCTTGTCGGAGAGGATTTAATCTCGCCAGAAAACGTCGGTTACACCATAGACGGCGCGCTTGTGGGCGGCGATACTCAAGCCGATTTGGGAGTGCGCCTCAACTGTTCGGCGGACAAGGACAAGCCCGGGGTATATCCCATAACCGCCTCTTTCGACAACCCGTATTATGAGGCGGTGAGCGCAAGCGCTTACGGCGGATTCGTGCAGTACGGCCGCTATATGGTCTTTACAAAACGAGTGAGCGCAACCGCTCCCGACGGCGCGATTTTCGAGGTATATTACGACAAAGGTTTTGTTGAAATCAAGACCGCAAAAATCACCCTCATAGATGCGCAAAGCGCAATAGACGGCAAAAGAATAGTCTGCGCATACAGGATAGAACTTGCCGACAACGACGGCAAAGTTATAGAGTCCGAAGGCAATTATTACGTGTCTTGGAAGGGAGTCGTAAACAATGCGAAATACGTAAGTATAGGCTTGGACGGCAAGCTCGAAGAGGCTGGCGCAAATATAAACGGCGTGCCTCTTTCAAAGGACAATTGCGAGATCTATTTCTACATTGACGACGTTGTTCCCACTTCTCGAAAAGGATGGCTCGACATCCTTCTCGTATCACTTGCCACGCTGTTCGCGCTCGGACTTGTCGTGATTGTCGTATCCTGTCGCAAAGCAATGACAATCGGCGACATTTTGCACGATTCAAGCGTTTATGAGCGTGAAACAGAAGCAAAAACCGCTGATTGCGCCAATATCAAGCAAAATCGCGAAGAAATTCCTTCAAGCAAAAACGACACGGATAATGTTGCGAAAGCCGACGTTTTAAGCACCTTGAACACGGCAAAAAAGCAACGCCACGGAAAAGCAAACAAGCTCAAAAAAGCCGTGCGCAAAAACGCAGAGGAGGATAACAAGTGAAAGACAGAATAAAGAAATCCATAATCCTCATATCCGTTGCAATGGCAGTCAACGTCGTGCTTGCGGCAATCAAAATGTACGTCGGTCTAAGTTCCAACAGCCTTTGCATAATGCTTGACGGAACCAACAGTTTCTTTGACGTAATAACCTGCCTCGTAACGCTTGTGGTTTTTATATTCCTGCTTGTTCCGAGAAACGAAAAAGCCCCCTATGGTTGCGGCAGAGGGGAGTACCTTGCTGGTTTTATCGTTGCGGTGGTATCGGTGGTCGTGGGCGGGCTTTTCCTCATCCGTTCGCTCAATCGTATGGCGATGCCCGAGCCCGTATGGTTCGGACTTCAGAACTGCATCCTTATATCCGTCGCAATCCCCGTCAAACTCTCTATCGGACTTGCGTACTATTTTGCCAACAAGAAGATAAAATCCGCGGCGATAAAAGCGATTATGTTGGACAGTTTTCTCGATACGGGCATGACCGCCACCTCGCTCATATCCTTTGCGGTTTCGGCGAGAGTGGATTATGCGGTGGACGCGATATTCGGCATTGTAATGAGCGTCGTGATAATAGTCGTCGCAATCAAAATGGTTGCCGAAAACGTGCGAGCGATAGTGCTCGGCGACGGCGCGAAAGAGGAAAAAGAGGCAATAGAAAACGCCTGCGAACAAAGAGGCGCACATCTTGAAAAAACCGTGCTTCACGACTATGGTTACGGCATGAAAGTGGGCAACGCCTACTACACGGGCAACGCCGTAGACGCGCGCGAAATGAGCGAAGAAGTTTTTGAAAAGACCGGCGCCGAAGTGGAATTTATAAACGTTGAAAGTGTTGCGGAGAGCGTTCGAAATTGCGCCGCGCAATCGCAAAACTCGGAAATTTCCGAAAATTCCGAAACCGACGATACGCAAACCGCCGACAATTCGCAAAAGAAATAAAACACCCAAATTCTCAATCGGAGAATGAGGATAAAACAGAATACAAAGATTATACAGCAACAATAAGGAGGCAAACGATGAGCGACGAAATCAAAAACGCCGAAGAAACTTTGGCGCAAGACGAAATCGAGCAAACGGAAGAAGTGGGCGAAGAGCAACCTTCCGACGAAAAAAACGTGGGTATTCTCTGCGAATATGAGGACAAAAAGTCCGCAAAAGCAAAGAAAGAGAAGAAAAAACTCACCCCCGAGCAGAGAAAGAAAAAGACCGTCAAAGCCTTGATTATCACAGGCGCGGTATTCCTTGCCATCGCAATCTTTTTCAGCGGATGCGCCATAGCAACCACAGTCAACGCCAACGCGCTTTTGTCGCAAGCGGAAAACAATTTCCAAAAGGTCGAATACGACAAGGACGCAGACGGCAACAGTTTGCAACTCAGACCGACATTCGACAACGAACTCGGTTTTTGGACGTTCACAAAGCCTGCGGACAGAGATTTCAAAGTCTTGCAGTTCACCGACGTACATATCGGCGGCGGCGCATTCTCCGGACAAAAAGACGCGTGGGCAATGAGCGCGGTTGCAACCATGATAAGAGCGGAAAAGCCCGACCTCGTAGTGATAACGGGCGACATCGCGTATCCCGTACCTTTCCAGGCAGGCACGTTCAACAACCTCAACGCAACCAAAATTTTCTCGCATATGATGGAATCGCTCGGCGTTTATTGGACTTTTGCGTTCGGCAACCATGACACCGAGCTTTATAGCCTCTATACGCGCAAGGACATCTGCAAGTATTATGAGGATTCAAACTTTGAGTATTGCCTCTTCCGCGCAGGTTTCTGCGATGACGAAGACGTAATCAGCGACACCTCGAGAGGCTTTGGCAACGACATGATAGTCGTCAAAAACCCTGCAGGTTCTGCCAACCCCATCAACCAAGCCATCGTAACATTTGACAGCCACAGTTACACCGACGGCGATTATTTCGGAATTGCGTGGAAGTACGACAACATCCACCAATGCCAAGTCGATTGGTATTCCGAGAGCATGGATATGCTCAAAGATAAAAACGGTGGCGTCGAAGTCAACAACCTTGCGTTCTTCCACATTCCTCTCGTAGAGTATCGTGAAGCGTGGGCAAACGTCATCAATAGCGGTACTAAAAAAGAGAAGTTTGCAAACAAAGAAGTTCCGGCAAACACAGAATTTAAAGGCAACGGCTCGAGCACAAAATTCATTTACGGAACCATGGGCGAGAGCGACAAGCAAAAGAACGGCGTTCGCACCTACGGCGTATTCTGCGGCAGCGGCACGGACAACCTCTTTGAGGCAGGCTTGACCCACGGCATGCAAGGCATATTCTGCGGACACGATCACTACAACAACTTCTCCGTTCTGTACAAGCGCGACGGCGATTCTCGCGGCATCCGCCTCACCTACGGCATGTCCATCGACTATCTCGCCTACGCCGGCATCTACAAAAAGCACTCTCAACGCGGCACCACCGTCATCACCATCAATAGCGACGGTGTGTTCGAGAGTACTCCTCGAAATTATTATTCCTACGGTGTCTCTCACGAACGCGACTAAAAGTTGCCAAACAGCGAATAACTGCGTCAGAGCCGTCCGATTGCCAACTCATTTACTATTAGTAAATTAGGGTTGCCTCTCGGACGGCTCTTCCTTGTTCTTCATCCGCTTGGCGACTTTTATTTACTCTCGTAACGTTTGGTTTGCGCTCCTCGGGGCGCTTTCTTGTTATGCATCTATTTATTGCGTTTTAGTGATGTTCGTAACGTTAGGCTGTCTGTTCAAGTGGTTCTTCCTTGTTCTTCATCTGTTTGGTGGCGACTTTTATTTACCTCTGTAACGTTGGGGTAGCCGTGCAAGGGGCTTTTTCGCGCACTTCATCCGTTTAGAGACTCTTAATCGCGTTCGTGTAATGGTTGTTTATTCGTAGCCTACTTATTAACGGAATGTGCATATTCGGAGCTTCGAGTCGCAAGGCGACGAGCGGTGGAGTGCCGAACTTGACGATTAGTACAAGTGAACCGATAAGTGTTGTCCTTTTTATCGGCGAACGAGTGGCATAATAAGGGGACGATACTTTTCTATGTGAGTGCCGCTTGTCGCCCCCGCGAGCGACGAGCATTTTTGTAGAGAATTGCCCCTATACGAGTGGTGGGAGAAATGCCGGCGTGTCCGGAAAGAGGGGGTAATTGTATTTAGAGGAGTTACGACTACACTCTATTAGAATATAGAATGATCATTCGGCGCAAAGTTAAAACTCCCTCTTTCTTTTTCCAAAATACTATGTTACAATCATATCATCATGGAACAAGAAAAGACAAAGATTGACATTTACGATTTTGACAAGACGGCGATTCCGTACGACAGCGCATTGCACTATTGGTTTTGGTCTATGGCGCATTGTCCGTGGACGCTAATTTTGTTGCCCTTCCAGCTCTTTTGGGGCTTTTTGATGGTAACAAAGATTTTGCCGGTGCCGATTTTCAAAAAAATCGCATTCAATTTTGTCGCGCTCGTCAACACCGAAAAGACGGTCAAAAAGTATTGGGACAAGCACGAAAAGGATATATACGAATTTTTCAAACCCGAAAATCGCGACATGTCTCGCAAGAGCGTTCTTATCAGCGCAAGCCCGGACTTCCTTATAGAAGAGATTGCAAGGCGCATGCAAATAGACTATTGCATCGCAAGCCCGCACAGCAAGAAGAACGGGCATTTGCTCGGCAAAGTCTGCCGCAAGGACGAAAAAGTGCGCCGCTTGAACGAGATTTTGCCTGACGCGGAAGTGGAAAACGTATATAGCGACAGCCTGGACCACGACCGTTACATATTCGCCCTCGGCAAGCATTGCTATCTTGCCAACAAGGGAGAACTCAAAGAAATCGACTTTGAAAAAGAGATAAAGGCGTACGACGAGGCAAAGTCCGAAAAGAAATCAAAGAAAAAAGCAAAATAATTTTGGAATTTGGCTTATAACGGCAAATCATAAATGGGAAAAACGGAACAAAAAACGCACTCGAAAGAGTGCGTTTTTTATGAGTTTTACACAGATTCTTTGAGGCGGTAGTGGTATGTAATCATTCCGTTAGGAGACTTATCCGCACTTTCGACAAACATCTTGAATAGATAACCGTTTGACGTTGTGTCGAACTCGTAGCGGATTTCAAACGTCAACACTGCGCCTGTCAAAAGATACCCGTCATCGCCGACTGTCGTATCTTTTACGTAATAGAACTTGTAGAGTTTGCTCGGATTGTCGTCAAAGTAATTTTCAAGCGTCGTGCTTGGTTCAATGTTATACCAACATTCGTCGGAAGATGACATTTTAATGCGTACTTTCCCGAAAAGTCCCTCATAATTCGTTTTGAAATAATCAAAATATGTCTGAGCGTTAGAATAAAATTCCGCTTCGCTCGGGCAAGATTGAGAAAACGAGTACCCGTCGTTAAACCAATCCACGCTTGTGTTAAGATTTCCCGTAAGATTTGAAGGTTGAGGCAAATTGTCAAGTCCCTTTTGTGCAAGTTCTTGTTGGGAGAACCATTTTGTGTTATCTCTCAAAGACGAGGAGTTGTCGTTCCCGCCATCCGAGTCGTTCCCACCATTCCTTTCGTCGCAAGCGACAAGGCAAAAGCACAAAATCATTGACAAGATTGCGCATAAAATTATTGCAAATTTTCTTTTCATATTACACCTCGCTCGTTTTTATAAGGCAAATTTCTTTTGTCCCAAACTAAATATAATCAAATTATATCATTGATGTTATTGCAACGGTTTTACGCAAAAAAACGTGCTTGTTCAGGCACGCTTTTTTGTTTTTGTCGCGATTACTTTGTTTGGTCGTCGATGTCGGAATTATCCGTCTTGTTTTCGCAGCAAGAGCAGTGGCATTCTTCCTCGTCTTTGAGGTCGTCAATCCAGTAGATTTTGTCTTTGAGAGCAAGGCTAAGAATGTCGATGACAAACAAAATCCAACCGCCGAAAATCATAAGTACGATTGCAAGCACGATTCCGAGCACGCTGTCATTCTTTGCGCTTTTTGCAAGACGATAGAGGTTTGCCGGAACGTCCCAAAGCAAGCAAAGCAAAATTTTGACGATTTTGTCGAGGTTTTCATACCAAGCAATATATTTGTTTGCAAAGTCTTTCATGTTTTGTTCCTCCAATTTATTTTTTACGGATAATGTTGTAGCACTTGTCGAGCGATATGTCAAGTTATTGTTGAATCATTGCGTTTTCCGTGATATAATTCTATATTATATCTACAATATATATGCGCAAGTCGCATAGAGGTCGGATTATGGAATATAAAAGCGATATCGAGATAGCGCAAAGCGCAAACATGCTTCCAATCGTCGAGGTTGCAAAGCGTGCGGGCATAGGGGAAGAATACGTCGAACAGTACGGCAAATATAAGGCAAAAATCGACTATGCCGAACTCATCAAAAACGGCAAAGGCAAGAGCGGCAAGCTCGTGCTTGTAACCGCCATAACCCCGACTCCGGCAGGCGAGGGAAAAACCACCACGACAATAGGGCTTGCCGACGGACTTAAACGCATAGGCAAAGACGTAGTAGTCGCTCTTCGCGAGCCTTCGCTTGGTCCCGTGTTCGGCATCAAGGGCGGAGCGGCAGGCGGCGGATATGCTCAAGTCGTGCCGATGGAAGATATCAACTTGCATTTCACGGGCGACTTCCATGCAATAGGCGCGGCAAACAACTTGCTCGCGGCAATGCTCGACAACCACATCCAACAAGGCAATTCTTTGGGTATAGATCCTCGCAAAATCACCTGGAAAAGATGCGTGGATATGAATGACAGACAGCTCCGTTTTATTGTCGACGGACTGGGCGGAAAAGCCAACGGCACCCCAAGAGAGGACGGCTTCGACATCACGGTTGCAAGCGAGATTATGGCAGTGCTTTGTCTTGCCTCGTCTTTGTCGGATCTCAAGGATCGCTTGGGCAAAATCATAGTCGGTTACACCTATGACGACAAGCCCGTAACGGCGGCGGATCTCAAAGCGCAAGGCGCAATGACGGCGCTTCTGAAAGACGCTCTGAAACCCAACCTCGTGCAAACACTCGAAGGTACTCCGGCGCTTGTTCACGGCGGACCTTTTGCCAACATCGCACACGGCTGCAACAGCGTGATTGCAACCAAAACGGCACTTTATCTAGGCGAATATGCGGTTACAGAGGCTGGTTTTGGCGCAGACCTCGGCGCAGAGAAGTTTTTGGACATCAAGTGCAGAATGGCAAATCTTGTACCGAGCGCCGTTGTTATCGTGGCAACCGTGCGTGCGCTCAAGATGCACGGCGGTCTTGCAAAGACAGAGCTTACATCGGAAAATCTGACTGCGCTCGAGAAGGGTATACCCAACCTTTTGCGCCACGTTTCCAACATCAAAAACGTATACAAACTTCCGTGCGTCGTGGCGGTCAATCGCTTCCCCACGGACACGAACAATGAGATAGATTTCGTCATTTCCAAGTGTAAAGAACTTGGCGTAAACACGGTGCTTTCAACCGTATGGGCAGAGGGCGGCAAGGGCGGCGAGCAACTTGCAAAAGAAGTTGTGCGCCTTTGCGAGCAAGAGGACAATTCCTCTTTCGAATTTGCCTATGATATAGGCGACAACATCACCGAAAAGATAGAAAAAGTCGTGCGCAAAGTCTATGGCGGCGACGGCGTAAGTATTCTGCCCAATGCCGCAAAACAAATCAAAGCGCTGGAAGATTTGGGCTTTTCGCGTCTTCCCGTGTGCGTCGCAAAAACGCAGTACAGTTTTTCGGACGACGCGAGCAAACTCGGCGCGCCGAGCGGATTCATCGTTACCGTCAAGAACGTAAAAATCAGCGCGGGCGCAGGTTTTATTGTCGTGCTTACGGGTGATATTATGACAATGCCGGGGCTTCCCAAAGTTCCGTCGGCAGAGAAAATCGACGTTGACGAAAACGGCAAAATTACAGGGCTGTTCTGATATGAGAGAAAATCTTTCCAATTTCGGTTTTACACGCAAAAGCGGCATTCTTATGCCCGTGTCGGCGCTTCCCGGCAAATACGGTATAGGCTCTTTCGGCGCGCAAAGTTTCAGATTTATAGACTTTCTCGCAGACTGCGGACAACGTTGCTGGCAGGTTTTGCCGCTCAATCCCACCGCTTACGGCGATTCGCCCTATCAGTCGCCTTGCTCTTTTGCAGGCAACCCCTATTTTATAGATATCGACTTGCTCGTAAAAGACGGATTGCTCACCAAAGAGGAAGCAAAAGCGGAGGAGACGGACTCTAGCCGCATAGATTACGGCAAGTTGTTTCAGACTAGGGTGCCGCTGCTCAAAAAAGCGTTTGCACGTTTCAAGGTAAGTTCGGATTATATCCGTTTCAAACAAAGCAATGCCGAATGGCTTGACGATTATGCGCTTTTTATGTCCCTCAAAGAAGTCAACGGTTACAAGCAATGGACGGAGTGGGGCGATTGCAAGTTTTACGACTATGCCAAACTCATCGGAGCGGAGTATTCCGCCGAGTGCGAGTTTTGGAAGTTTGTCCAATACAAGTTTTTCTCGCAGTACAAAGCGGTTAGGAAATATGCAAAAGCAAAAGGCATTTTCATAATCGGCGATATGCCCATTTACGTCGCGTACGACAGCGTTGAGGTGTGGAGCAATCCGCAATCATTTTTGCTCGATGAAAATCTTGCGCCCAAAGTGGTCGCAGGTTGTCCGCCCGACGCGTTTTCCGACGACGGTCAGTTGTGGGGCAACCCCGTTTACGATTGGGAAAAGATGCAAGAGGACGGTTTTGCGTGGTGGAAACAACGCGCCGAGCGCAATTTCAAGCTTTACGACATCATAAGGATAGACCACTTCAGAGGATTTGCCGGGTATTACGTCATACCTGCAAAGGACGCAACCGCCAAAAACGGCGAATGGCAGGACGGCGTAGGCTATCCGCTTTTTCAAGCGATCTCGAGCGCCGTTCCAAAGGCAAAAATCATTGCCGAAGATTTGGGGCACATCACCGACGATGTGCGTGAATTGCTAAAAAAGACGGGTTATCCCGGCATGAAAGTCTTGCAATTTGCTTTCAGCGACAGTGCCAACGAGTATCTGCCCAAAAACTATAAGAGCGAAAACTGCGTCGTCTACACAGGCACGCACGACAGCATGCCCACAAAGGCGTGGTACGATTCGCTGGACGACAAAACAAAAAAAGTGTTTGAAAGGGAATGTCCTTGCCGTTTTTCTCAAACGCCCACCAATGCGCTTGTGTCGCTTGCGCTTTGTTCCAAGGCAAATCTTGCCGTGATTCCGCTTCAGGACTATATGGAACTCGGCGAGGAATCTCGCATAAATATGCCCTCGACGGCTCAAGGCAACTGGACGTGGCGCGTGTCAAATCGTTATGCCACAGCGGCGCTCAAATCCAAAATCCTCACTCTCACCGCCAAGTCAAATCGCCTGTAACCCAAACAGTATAAGCAACCCAACGCATTTCAGAATACTCCTCTTGTCATTCAGAGGAGCACAGCGACGTGGGAATCCAGCGTAGCGAAGATGGAATATTCCACCAGCGCACGCAGTGCGCCTAACGTTGCTCGTAGACAGGCGGAGCCTACGCAAAATCCTTCATTGTGATGATGACAACAAACTCGTTTATTGCCATAAATCGCATTCGCATTTTGCTTTTCTAATCGCGCCGCTAATTTTTTGCTCTTGTATCAAGCGGTTATAAAGCACTAATCACAATTCCGCAAAATTATCGGCTTGATGTTTTTACCGTTTAATAAACGTTGCTCGTAGACAGGCGGAGCCTACGCAAAATCCTTCATTGCGATGATGACAACAAACTCGTTAATTGTCATAAATCGCATTCGTATTTTGCTTTTCTAATCGCGCCGATAATTTTTTGCTCACATGTCAAGCGGTTATAAAGCACTCACCACAATTCCGCAAAATTATCGGCTGCTTAATAAACGTTACTCGCAGACAGGCGGAGCCGTAGTTTATAGAACGACGAAGAGTCGTTGTGAGCATCCACCGTTCGCCTAAGCAACCGCCGAGCCGCCTCAAGGTTGCGAAACCTTACGCACAAAAGCAATGCTTATATTCACCAAGCAAGCGATATAGCGAAACTGCGGCAGGAATTCTTATCCTTGCTTAATCTGATAGCGCGTATCGGTTGCGCGGTAGTAGTTGCGAGAACAAATGCGGTTTAGGGCAACAAATGCATGTGTTGCCCTCACCGCAATGCCGTTTGAGCAACGTGCGCCTAAATATGTGTCAAGTTATCTCCTCGAGATAAGTGACACGTGTTTAGCATTCGGCGCAAAGATCGCTTTTATGATATTGTATATCCCAAAAATGACATAATTTTGCCCCAAAATTAACATAATTTTTTTGCATTTTTTATGTTAAAAATCGCGCGTTTTTTAACATAAAGCGTGCGTTTTCAGTCTTGCATTTCATATATTCTCTAGTTGGAAAATACACTTATATTATGAGAATTGCATTGTGTGGAGCGCTCGGAAAAATGGGCAGAGAAGTCTATGAATATTGTCAAAACCTCAACGATATCGAGGTGGTTTCGTTGGTGGACAAACGCTTTGACGGTGCGGATTTATATAAGGGAACGCCGCAAAATCAACGTCTTTCGGACGCGGAAAACTATGTTGATTCGCAATATGAAAACGCCGATTTCAACTGCCAGCAAAAGGACATCGAAACGGTTTGCGATATAGAGAATGCGCAAAGCGATTTTGACGCAATCATCGATTTTTCCTCGCATGATGCAACGATTTCTATACTGAAAGCGGCGATTGTGCGCAGATGCGCCGTTGTTTTAGCCACCACCGGGCACACGGAAGAAGAGAAAAAATATATAGAATATGCATCTCGATTTATTCCACTGTTTTATTCCAACAATATGTCGCTCGGCATCGCAGTTCTTGCCAAATGCGTCAAAGAAACCTTGACGCTTTTCAAAAAGGCCGATGTAGAAATCGTAGAAACCCATCATGTCGAAAAACTTGACGTTCCGTCGGGAACGGCGCTTATGCTTGCAGGCGTCGTCAAGGACGCAATCGGCGGTCAAATCGTGGTCGGCAGGCACAAAAACGGCAAGAAACAAGACGGAGATATTGGCGTCCATTCGCTCAGAATGGGAAGCGTTTTCGGTCAGCACGAAGTGAGGATAAACACGGGCGAAGAAGCGATGGTTTTCACGCACGAGGCGCTCTCTCGCAAGGTGTATGCAAAAGGTGCAATCGAGGCGGTTAGATATCTAAAAAATCAAACCGCAGGACTATACGAAACAGAGGATTTGTTGTAACGATTTATAGCCGTATTCGATATTCTTTTTATGTCGATGATAGGCGTTTCAATATCAATTTGAGCTGCTTTTGGGGTTGTCGGTTGCATATTTATATCGATTTTTACATATTTTGCCAAAACATAATCCACACTATTTGTGAGGTGGATTATGAAAAAAACAATAAGAATAATCGGTTTTGCAGTTTTATTTTTAGCAATATTCAACGTGGTTTGCAACGTTTCGGCATCAAAAAACCAACGTGATATATGCAAAGCGTTCAGCGTATTCGATATGATTTCGCCAAAAGTCGTCGAGTTTTACGAAACCGAAATCGCAGGCGAAAAGGTGGTGTCCGACAAGAGCGTAAAGCAGATTGAAAACATCGCCCAAAAGTATTCTATATCCGACAAAAAGGCGCAAGGAGTGCTTATCGTGTATGATTTTTGCAAGCGCACGGGCGGCGGAATCGATTTCCCGACAATCGCAAAGATGAGCGACGGAAAGATAATTGCGCTTGCCAAAGAGCGTGGTAAAGTGTATGAACAGTCTCTATCCGATGAAAAGAAAGCCGAACTGAAACGCAAATCCAAAGAAATCTTCAGAATAAGCTTTTAGCCTACAATCTTCCGCTTGAAATATAGCCGTGCAGATGATATACTGATTCTATTAGGAGGCGTAGTATGGATTCTACACAAAAAGAGTTTTTGACCGCTAAGGCAAGACAACTGCGCAACGACGCGATAGAGACCATCGGCAGATTCGGCTCGGGGCATATCGGCGGTTCGATGTCGGTTATGGACGCTTTGACGGTCATTTATTATGCAAAGGCAAACGTCGATCCCAAAGATCCCAAAAAGCAAGACCGCGACAGAGTGATTATGTCCAAAGGTCACGCGGGCCCCGCGATGTACGCCGTGCTTGCGGACAAGGGATACTTCCCCAAGGAGTGGCTTGCCACCCTCAATCAAAACGGAACGCGACTTCCTTCGCATTGCGATATGGTCAAAACGCCGGGCATAGACATGACGGCAGGCTCGCTCGGGCAAGGTTTGTCTTGCGCGGTGGGTATGGCGCTCGGGTGCAAAATGGACAAGAATCCTGCCACTATTTATTGTTTTATAGGCGACGGAGAAAGTCAGGAAGGGCAAATCTGGGAGGCAACGATGTTTGCCGGCTCGCACAAACTTGACAATCTCATCGTGCTTCTCGACTACAACAAAATGCAACTTGACGGCGCGGTTGCGGACATCAACGACATTGCTCCCGTCGAGGATAAATGGAGATCCTTCGGTTTCTATGTGCAAAGCATAGACGGACACGACGTAGAGGCAATATCCGACGCAATAGACAATGCAAAAGCGCAAAACGAAAAGCCGAGCATGATTGTTCTCAATACAATCAAGGGCAAGGGCGCGTCATTTGCGGAAAGTGCGGCGAACTGCCACAGCATGAGTATCAGCGAAGAAATGTGGAGAAAAGAAACGGGGAGGTATGCGCAATGACCGACGACAGAGAATTGAGACAGACCCTTGCAAACGCACTTGTCGAAAAGGCAAAAGACGACAATCGCATAGTCGTTCTCGAGGCGGACCTTATGAGCTGCCATGCAACCAAAGTTTTCAAAGCGGCATATCCCGACAGGTTTGTAAACGTCGGTATTGCGGAGCAAAACATGATAGGCATAGCGGCAGGCTTGTCCGCAATGGGCAAAATTCCGTTTGTATATAGCTTCGGTCCGTTTGCAACTCGCAGATGCTATGACCAAATATTCATTTCGGTTGCCTACGCACATCAAAATGTCAAAATCGTGGGTAGCGACCCCGGTGTAACCGCAGAATACAACGGCGGCACGCATATGCCGTTTGAAGATATGGCTCTTATGCGCGCGATTCCGCATATGGTATGTTTCGAGCCCACGGACGCAACGATGCTCGAAAAAGCGGTTGGACAAATAATCAACCACGAAAGCGCGGTGTATATTCGTATGCAACGCAAAAAGCCCGAAAAGGTGTTTGACGATACTCTTGATTTCAAGCTTGGAAAAGCAATCAGAATAAGAGAAGGCAAGGACGTAACGCTCATAGCAAGCGGTATCGAAGTGGCAAGAGCAATCGAGTCGGCGGAGATTCTTGCCAAAGAAGGCATAGACGCAAGAGTGGTGAATATCCACACTTGGAAGCCTATCGACAAGGACGAGATAATCGCTTGCGCAAAGGAAACGGGCGCAATCGTAACTTGCGAAAACCACAACGTCATCAACGGTCTGGGCAGCGCGGTTGCGGAAGTGCTTGTGCAAAATCACCCCGTGCCTATGAGAATGGTGGGTGTGAAAGACGAGTTCGGACAAGTGGGCAAAAACGCATATCTCAGCGAAGTGTATCATCTCACCGCGCAAGACATCGTTGAAAACGCAAAAGCAGTCCTTGCTCAAAAGGATAAATAAATCGTTGTTATGTTCAACAGTAAAAACAAACGTACAACGAGCGTCGTTTGTAATTTGAGGGAAAGTCAAAATGAGAGAAAGTAAACAATATGAACTTATGCAAAATGGCTTGTCGTACCGATTTGATGATTATTTGTACGGCAAGCAAAAAGGATGCTCGAAAATTATTGCAAAGTTGAATAAACTTCCTTTCGGAGAGAAAAAGAGAAATACATATTTTAAAAAACTCTTTTTTTCTGTTGGGGATAATTGTGTAATAAAAGAAGGCTTTCGTTGCAATTTTGGCTTTAATATAACAATAGGTAGTGATTGCTATATAAATTACAATGTTACGATGCTTGATAGTTACAAGATTTCTGTGGGAAATAATGTGTTTATTGCACCTAACGTGTTGATTTCAGCGGTAACACATCCTCTTGAATCCGCAAACAGACGCAATTTGCAAGGTGGTACAGTAACCATAGAAGATGACGTTTGGATAGGCACAGGCGCGATTATATTGCCGAAAGTAACGATTGGGAAAGGCGCGGTTATAGCGGCAGGCGCCGTGGTGACCAAAGATGTGCCCAGTAATACTGTTGTAGGAGGGATTCCTGCAAAATTTATTAAAACGGTTGATAATGGGCAATGAAAGTGTTTTATCGATGTAAATAGGAGAAAAACAATAACTATATTATTTTACAAAAGGGGGAACTGTTATGGCAAAAACAAAAAAATATGACTTGTTTATCGCTTATCACGGGACATTTGATGATAACGGCTCGTATGAGGCAGCAAAGAAGATTTGTGATTATCTCACAGATGAAAAAGTGGGATTTGAAGTTTATTTACACGGCTATTCGTGCTTGCCCGAGCATAAAGATGTGCAGTGGAATAGAACGTGGGAGATTATAGACGACTGCCAGTGCTTTTTGGCGGTCGTAAACGAACGTGTTGCTCGTAATTCTACAGGTAGATTGGGTAATGACCTCGGGGATAGAGAATCACAGATTCGTTCCGAAGTGGACGGGTTTTATGATTTGATAACACGCGGCATGCGCAATAGACACGATTTTAACTTTTTCTATGTTGGAAAAGATAAATTTGGAGAAGAACAATTGTCGTTTTTTAGAGATTTGCATGCGCAGATTATAAACGGACACAACGATCTTCTTGATTGGGCATCGGGCACTTATGAAAGTAATTTCGGACTAATAAAAGAGTGGCTCGATAGAAGGGGCTGTTCGATTAGTAATGAAGAAAAACAACTTAAAAAACTTAGAGAGTTGCTTGAAACGCTCGGTTGGGGACGCAGCATACTGTTCTCACCAAAAGAACTTCATACTTACGAAGAAAGGATCTCTCCTGAACTGAAAAGCCTTACACTTATTGCGGCAAATACTACTGATGACGTAAAAGGCGGTAAAATATTCCCACAAGTAGCCAAAAACTTGGCACGCGGCGTTGATTATACATATCTGTTCTTTGAATATCCGGGAGCAAAAAGGCAATTGGAGAGTATCTATAACGCACATGATGAATCGGTTAGAGATCACTTGACGATGCAACTTGTAAGAAGTAAAGCGTGGTTCTGCGCAGATATTTTGTTGCTTAAGATTTACGAGTATCGCACAGATGCAAGACCTGAGATATTCTTCAGAATAAAGATGTCCACAGATCAAAATTCCGAGCAATGCATTTATATAAAAGGAGATAATAATAAGATTCCTATCATTCAGCAGGAAATTGACGATTTGTTATGCGAGCAGGAAGTCGTTCAATATGACGGAAGCAAATGGGTGAAAATTGATAAATAGACAATCAACACTCATATAAAGCCAAGCATAAATAACAAACAAAAACGACGGTTAAACCGTCGTTTTGTGTTTTATAAAGCGCTTGTTTTGCAAATTAGTGAACGGAGAACAAGATATCGCCGTAAGAAGGATATGGCCAGTATGCCTTGGCGGTGCCGAGTTCCATTTCATCGCAAATCTTGCGCAGGTCTGCCATTGCGGTGAGCACGTCGTCGTGATAGCAACGCGCGCCGACGATGTTTTCGCCGAGGGAATGCGCTTTTTCAAGAGAGGTTTTGAGGCTCTTAACTGCGCTCGTCGCTTTCTTGAGTTCGGCGGCAAGATTGGCTGCGATTGCCTTTTCTTCGTCTGCCTCGATACCGAGCGCAAGGCTTTCGTTGGCGGATTTTGCAACGTCGCCCTTATACTTGATGACGGCGGGGATGATGTCCATTGTCGCCATATCCAGCATTGTCATTGCCTCGATGTTGAGGAGTTTGCAATAGTTTTGCGTGTAGATTTCCTGTCTAGATTTGAGTTCCGCTTCGCTGAAAACGTGTAGGTGTTTGAAGAGATCGACGTTCTTTTGCGAGGTGAGCAAGGGCAGTGCGTCAACGGTTGAGGCAAGATTGAGAAGTCCTCTTCTTTGCGCCTCTTTCGTCCATTCGTCCGAATAGTTGTTGCCGTTGAAAATGATTTTGCCGTGCTCGGTCATAACGCGCTTGATAATTGCGGTTATGCCTGCGTTGACGTCCGTTGCCTTTTCGAGTTCGTCTGCAAATTGTTCAAATTGCTCCGCCATAATGGTGTTGAGCACCAAGTTGACGCTTGCAATGGATTGCGAAGAGCCGGGCATACGGAATTCAAACTTGTTGCCTGTGAATGCAAACGGGGAAGTACGGTTGCGGTCGGCAGTGTCCATTGAGAATTTTGGGAGGACGTGTACGCCTATTTCCACTTCGCATTTTGCACGGCGAGAATACGTGCGCCCGTCCGCGATTGCTTGCATAATGCCCGTAAGTTCGTCGCCGAGGAACATACTCACGATTGCGGGAGGAGCCTCGTTTGCGCCAAGACGGTGATCGTTGGACGCGTTTGCCACGACTATGCGCAGAAGGTCTTGGTGAGAATCCACGCCTGCGATTACGGCTGCGAGCATAAGCAGGAATTGCGCGTTGTCTTGCGGACTTTTGCCGGGATCGAAAAGATTGGTGCCGTTGTCCGTGGAGAGCGACCAGTTGTTGTGCTTGCCGCTGCCATTTACGCCGTCAAAGGGCTTTTCGTGCAAGAGGCAAGTCATGTTGTGCTTGGACGCAACTTTCTTCATGATTTCCATCGTCAATTGGTTTTGATCGGTTGCGACGTTGACTGTGGTGAAGATCGGTGCAAATTCGTGTTGAGCGGGCGCGACTTCGTTGTGTTTGGTCTTGGCGAGAATGCCGAGCTTCCAAAGTTCCTCGTCAAGTTCTTTCATATATTTGACCACTCTTGGCTTGATTGCGCCGAAATAGTGGTCCGAAAGTTCTTGTCCTTTGGGAGGGCGTGCGCCGAAGAGTGTACGGCCGGTGTAGAAGAGGTCTTTGCGCTTTTCATAGACTGCCGTGTCGATGAGAAAATACTCTTGTTCGGGACCTACGTTGACGTTGATTCTTTCCGCTTTTTTGCCCAGAATGGAGAGAAGGCGCAAGCCTTGCTTGTTAATTGCTTCCATAGAGCGCAAAAGCGGCGTTTTTTTGTCGAGAGCGTCGCCGTTGTAGGAGCAGAACGCCGTCGGAATGCACAAAATGCCGTCCTTAATAAAGGCATACGACGTGGGGTCCCATGCGGTGTATCCGCGCGCCTCGAAAGTGGAGCGCAAGCCGCCCGAAGGGAAGCTGGATGCGTCAGGCTCGCCTTTGATGAGTTCCTTGCCGCTGAGTTCCATTATAACGCCGCCGTCTTTGGTGGGGGCGATGAAGGAATCATGCTTTTCGGCGGTGATGCCGGTGAGCGGTTGGAACCAATGAGTGAAGTGGGTTACGCCTTTTTCGACCGCCCATTCTTTCATCTCGTTTGCGATGATGTTTGCCATATCGCGCGAAAGAGGCAAGTCAAGCGCGCAACATCTTTTGAGTTCGCGATAAGTTTCTTTGGGCAAACGCTTGCTCATCACCTTGTCGTCGAACACCATGCTACCGTACAAATCCGACATCATATCAGTATTCTCCGAAAAATTTATTATAGTGCCTATTATAATCTCATTTTATTCAATGTCAAAAGATTTTCGTTAAAAAATTTTTTTATAAACAAAATGGATATTTATACATCAATTTTGCATGTTTTATGCGGTCGAATTGCATAAATATAATACGGAATATGACGATTATAAGCAAAAGGCAAAAATTATACTTTTGCGATTTTTGCAAAAACAAGCGTTTTTCGGCGTGATTTCGGCAAAATTGCGTGTATGCAAATCGTTGACATATTTGTATATGAATGGTATATTATTTATAGAAATAAACAAAAGACATAGGAGTGTTCACAATTTTTTTTTAACCATTCGGTTAAAATAAATTTGGACACTTTTTTGTTTTTCGAGGTTTGTATGGACGAATACGTTTCTCCGCTCTGCCAAAGATACGCGAGCAAACAAATGAAATACATTTTCTCGCCCGATTTCAAGTTCGGCACCTGGCGCAAACTCTGGATTGCGCTTGCCGAGAGCGAAAAGGAACTCGGCATCGGCATCACCGACGAGCAGATTGAGGAAATGAAACAAAACGCCGATAATATCGACTATGAATTTGCCGCTCAAAAAGAGAGGGAAGTACGCCATGACGTTATGGCGCACGTGCTTACTTTCGGCGAGGCTTGTCCAAAAGCAAAACCGATAATTCACCTCGGCGCGACAAGTTGTTTCGTGGGCGACAATACGGATATCATTCAAATGCGCGACGCACTCTTGCTTGTGAGGGCGGAGCTGCTTTCTTGCATACAAAAGACGAGAGATTTTGCCGTCAGATACAAAGACCTTGCAACGCTTGCATACACGCACTTTCAGGCGGCGCAACCCACAACCGTGGGTAAAAGAGCCACGCTTTGGTTGCAAGACCTTGTTGGCGACCTCGACAATCTTGATTTTCAACTTTCAAGACTTCGCCTGCTCGGTTGCAAGGGCACGACGGGTACGGCGGCAAGTTTTATGGAATTGTTCGGCGGCGACCACGAAAAGGTTAAGGCGCTGGACAAAGCGATAGCGCAAAAGACGGGCTTTGTCGGGACGTATGCCGTGAGCGGTCAAACGTACTCTCGCAAAGTGGATTACAATGTGGTGAGCGTGCTTTGCTCTATTGCGCAATCCGCTGCAAAATTTTCAAACGATATAAGACTTTTATCTCATCTCAAAGAAGTGGAAGAACCGTTTGAATCACATCAAATCGGCTCGTCGGCAATGGCGTACAAACGCAATCCGATGCGTAGCGAACGTATGGCGTCGCTTGCGAGATACGTTATGTGCGACAGCCTCAATCCGGCGATCACCGCATCTGCGCAATGGTTTGAGCGCACGCTTGACGACAGCGCCAACAGACGTATCGCTTTGCCCGAGGCGTTTTTGGCGGTGGACGCAATATTGGCACTTTATGCAAACATAATTGGCGGTTTAACCGTCTATCCGCGCATTATAGAGAAAAATCTCAACCAGGAATTGCCTTTTATGGCAACGGAAAATATCCTTATGTATTGTGTATCGCGCAAGGGAAAGGACAGACAGGTTTTGCACGAGAGAATACGAGTGCATTCTATTGCCGCGTCGCAGGCGATAAAGAACGAGGGCAAGGAAAACGATTTGCTCGAACGTATCTTGGGCGACGAGGCGTTTGACCTCAGCCGAGAAGAACTTGACGAGATTATGGATGTCAATACGTTCACGGGAAGAGCCAAAGAGCAAGTGGCTGAGTATATAGACGAAGTGGTGGATCCGATTCTCAAAGCCAACGAGGGCAGGATAGGAACTACCGCAAACGTTACCGTTTAATCGATATTAAATTTTAGAGGTATAAATATGCTTACTTCAATCGTGGGTATCAACTGGGGCGACGAAGGCAAAGGTCGCATGGTCGATTTGCTTTCAGAGTCGCAAGACATCGTAGTACGCTATCAAGGCGGAAACAACGCAGGGCACACCGTCATCAACGACAAGGGCAAATTTGTGCTCAACCTTTTGCCGAGCGCGATTTTGCGTGAGGACAAGGTAAACGTCATGGGCAACGGTATGGTTGTGGATATCGAGCATCTTTGCAAAGAGATTGCGAGATTGAGAGAGGGCGGCATTTCAATTTCGCCTGCAAATCTCAAAATCAGCGACAAAGCAGTTGTTTGCTGCCCGTACAACGTGGCGCAAGATTGCCTCGAAGAGGATCGTTTGGGAGATAAAAAATTCGGTTCCACTCGTCGAGGAATAAGCCCCATTTATGCCGATAAATATATGAAAAAAGCAATTCGTATGGGCGATATTTTGCACCCAGAGTATTTGCGTTCGCGCCTCGAAACAATCGTTGAGTGGAAAAACCTCACAATCGAGGGCGCATATCACGGCACGCCCTACACGGTTGAGGGGATGCTGGAGTGGTTCGATACATACGGCACTCCGCTCAAAGATTATATCTGCGACACGGGCTACTATCTCAACAATGCGCTCAAAGAGGGCAAAAGAGTTATGCTCGAGGCGCAATTGGGCGCACTGCGCGACATCGACTTCGGCATCTATCCATACACGACGTCCTCGTCCACAATCACCGCATACGGTCCTGTCGGAGCAGGTATCCCCAACCGCAAAGTGGACAATTCTATCGGCGTTATGAAAGCATATTCCACTTGCGTTGGCGAAGGTCCGTTCACAGCCGAGATGTTTGGCGAAGAGGCGGAAAAACTGCGCAAGGCAGGCGGAGAATACGGCGCGGCGACAGGCAGACCGCGCAGAGTGGGGGGATTTGACGTGGTTGCTTCCAAGTACGGATGCATGGTTCAAGGCACGGACGAAATCGCGCTTACAAAACTCGATATTCTCGATACGATGGACAAAATCCCCGTGTGCGTGAGCTATGACGTGAACGGCAAGACGGTTGATGAATTCCCGAGCGGCGAAGCTCTCAATATCGCAAAGCCCAACGTGATTTACCTTGACGGATGGATGCAATCCACGGCAAATTGCCGCAGATACGACGAACTTCCGCTCAACGCGCGCAAGTATATAGAATATCTTGAAAAAGCGGTGGAGTGCAAGATAAAATACATCTCTGTGGGCGCAGAGCGCGACGCGATTATTGTCAAATAAGAAACTTTGTTTCTTCGGATAATCCGACGCTAATACGGTTTTAAATTGTAAAAAACAAGCGATTTAACAAAATACAAAACGAAAGACACGCAACTCTGCGCGTCTTTTCATTATATATGGCTTGATTTTTACATTTTGCGGAAATCCGTGTGTTTTATAGATAAAAGCGGCAAATTACCCACGTCAGATTCTTCCGGCGAGCGAGTCTGCGCTCACGTCGAGAGCTTCTGCAAGGTCGTAAAGCCCTTTTGCGTCGGGCAGACTGTTGCCTTTGCGCCAAGAGGCGATTTTTGTGCGGGATACGCCCATCATTTTGACAAGGCGATATTCGGTTATTCCTTTTTCCGAAAGAATCTCGTTGAAGTTGTCGCAGAACGGTTTGAGAGGGAATTTTGCGGTAAAGCCGTAATCGTTGTCAATGGGCTCTCTGCCGATAAGGCAGTCCATGGAACAGCCGAATTCGTCGGCAAGCAACACGAGATTGCGAAAACCCGGGCAAGCGTCGCCGCGCTTCCACTTGTATATTGCAGATACGGTTACATCGCATTTTTTGGCAAGCTCACGTGCGCCGCACTTTTCCGTTTTCATAAAATAATCGAGGGCTACGGCAAATTTCTCGTTTATTGAAGATGCGGAAGGGCGTGCGCCTTGCTGTGTTTTGACATCATTCGACATTTTTCGACAAACTCCTTCAAAATTCGACAAAATTAGTATGCACACAATCGGACAATAAATGTTGCGCAGTGTCCGATTATGTGCGTATAATATGTATATCAATCAAAGGAGAAAACCGATATGGAAGAATTATTGACAAAAATCGGCGAACTTATCGCAGTTGAGATTGAAGAAGTTGACAGCGTCGAATACGTCGACAAAGAAATGGGCTATATGTTCTATATCAATATGGCTGACGGAAGAAAGGTTTTGCTTTCGCTTATCAACAGCGAATTGTAAAAAAAGATGCGTTCAATCGCATCTTTATTTTTTGTAATTTTATTATTTTGAGTGATGACCGAATAGCCGAATAAAAGCAAATCGACAATTAAAGTCCGTTTATCGGGATAGTGCGCGGGCGATTGTTTTTAAGCAATCGTATTAAGCGTTGTCGCGTGATTGTCAAAGCGCTTGCAGGGCACTATAGTTCAAAGCATATCGACAATTTGATACAAGTCGTCGGCGATGAGGTCGCATTGTACGCCGTCCGTGCTTTCATGGCGATGGTTGTACCATAGCGTTTTCATTCCGTATTCTCGTGCGCCGTTGATGTCCGCGCTTATCGAATCGCCTATCATGAGCGTATCTGACGGCTTTACGTCGGGAAGCGATTTAAAGCATGCGTCGAAGAAGGCTTTTTGAGGTTTGGGATAGCCTATCTCTTCGGACACGAATATGCCGTCTATATATTGAAGCAAGTCGGCGTTTTTGAGGCGGTTTTTTTGTTGGGTAAGGGTGGCGTTGCTTGCCACGTACACTTTGTATTTGGAGTGAAGATGTTTTAGCAAATCTTCTGCGCCGTCTATTTTTATTGCCGTTTCAAAGAGGTTTTTGTGGAATTCGTCCTCAAAAGCGAGTCCGTCGCACTCTATATCCAAAATCTCGAAAACCTTGTTGAAGCGCACTTTGAAAAGTTGCTCTTTGGTGATTTCTTTCCTTTCGAGCATATGCCAAAGGTCGAGATTGACGGGATGGAATACGTCGATAAGCCTTTGGGTATAAGGCACGCCGAAACGCCGGCACGCCATCTCGATTGACTTGTTTGCGCACATGTCAAAGTCGAGTAAAGTGTTGTCAACGTCAATGAATATCGTCATGCGTTTACCTTATCGACGTAGTTGCATGCGTTGAAAGCCGCAATTGAGCCGTCGGAAGCAGCCGTTACGAGTTGGCGGATTTTCTTTGTGCGGCAATCGCCTGCGACAAAGATACCGTCGCAAGACGTGGTGCAGTTTTCGTCCGCTACGATGTAGCCTGCTTTGTCGATTTCGACAAGAGGAGCAAAGCACTCGTTGTGCGGCACTTGACCTATGCAGATAAAGGCGCATTTCGCGTCGACGATAACGTCTTTGTGCGTAACGGTATCCTCAAAGCGAAGTGCGGAAAGTTCGTCCTCGCCGATGAATTCTTTGAGGGAGAGATTGTGCGTGTACTTGACGTTGGGGCGAGCAAGCACGAGGTCGAGAAGGGCTTTGTCGCCAAAAAACTTGTCAAAGAGAGTGCAGATATGCACGCTCTTGCAATAACCGCTCAAAACAAGCGCATATTGAAGCGCAGTGTTGGCGTCGCCGATTACGCAAACGTCCTCGCCAGAGTAGAACGCGCCGTCGCAAAGCGCGCAATAACTTACGCCGTTGCCGACCAATTCTTCTTCTCGCTCTACGCCTATACGACGAGGTTTTACGCCCGTTGCGATTATGATTGATTTACAGCGGTATGTGTTGTAATCGGTGGTTAATTCAAACCCATTCGGCACTTTAACTGCCGATATTGCTTTTTCAAGCTCCACTTGTGCGCCCCATTCCACGATTTGCTCATAGAGTTTGTCCATAAGTTCCGCACCTGCGATTTTTTGGTAAGAGGGGAAGTTTTCCACTCTCGGGGAGTATGCGATTTGTCCTCCGAAACTGTCGCTTTCAAGCACGAGAACGGTTTTGCCTGCTCTCAGACAATTGAGTGCTGCGGTCATTCCTGCAGGGCCTGCGCCCACGATTATAACGTCAAATTCTTGCATTTTTGTACCTCTTATAAATAAAAAGCGGTATGGCGCATTGCCATACCGCCGTTTGGTCAATTCTTACTTTCTCGATTCGATATAGCCTTTGATTTTGCTTGCGTTGTCGTAAACGTCATAGCCGTTTCCGTTGGGAACGAGCAAGGTCGGGGCTTTCTTTACGCCGTATGCGAGAGTTGCGTCTTTGTTGTCCTCTGCGTCGATTACGGTGTATGCGACGCCTGCTTTATCGAGCATTGCTTTTGCCATTTTGCAGTTGGGGCAAGTCTTGGTGGTGAAGATAAGCAAGCCCTCGTCCTCGCATTTTGCGCAGGCGCATTCTTGTTTGACGTCTTCCGCTTTGACTTCCGCCTTGTTCTCTTCGGCTGCGTTGTCGCACTTGAATTCCTCAACATGTTTTCCATGATATTGAGAAGTTGCGATGTCATAGACTTTGCGCTCTTTGAACTCTGCGCGCTTGCCGTCGTTCCAGTTTTGAACAGGACGATAGTAACCCGTGATTCGGCTGTATACTTCCGTCTTTTTGCCGCAGATGGGGCAGGTGTATTGCTCGCCATCGAGATAGCCGTGTTCTTGGCAAATGGAGTAGGTCGGCGAGAGTGTGTAGTAGGGGAGTTTGTAGTTTTCCGCAATCTTTCTCACAAGGTTTGCAGCCGCTTGCCAACTGTCGAGTTTTTGACCGAGGAAAGCGTGGAATACCGTGCCCGACGTGTAGAGCGTTTGGAGTTCGTCCTGAATGTCGAGAGCGGTGAAGATATCGCTTGTGTAGCCGACGGGAAGGTGTGAACTGTTGGTGTAGTAGGGCACGTTGTCGGAGTTGCTTGCGCAGATGATATCGGGATATCTTTCTCTGTCGTGTTTTGCAAGACGGTAGGAGGTGGACTCTGCGGGAGTTGCCTCGAGGTTGTACAAATCGCCGTATTCCTCTTGGTAGTCGCTGAGTTTTTCACGCATGAAGTTGAGCGTCTTTTTGGTGAATTCCTGAGCTTCTTTGTGCGTCATGTCTTTGCCAACCCACTTTGCGTTGAGGCAAGCCTCGTTCATGCCCACAAGACCGATTGTGGAGAAGTGGTTGCCAAACGTGCCGAGGTATCTCTTGGTGTAGGGATACAAGCCCTCTTCAAGCAATTTGGTGATGACGTTTCTCTTGATTTTGAGCGAGCGTGCGGACACGTTCATCAAACGTTCGAGTTCTTTGAAATAATCTTCTTCCGTTTCGGAAATGTATGCGATTCTCGGCATGTTGATTGTTACGACGCCGATAGAGCCCGTGGATTCGCCGCTGCCGAAGAAACCGCCTGATTTCTTGCGGAGCTCGCGGAGGTCAAGACGCAAACGGCAGCACATACTGCGTACGTCGCTCGGCTCCATATCGCTGTTGATGTAGTTGGAGAAGTACGGAGTGCCGTATTTTGCCGTCATGGTGAAGAGCAAGCGGTTGTTTTCCGTATTGGACCAATCGAAGTCTCTGGTGATGGAATAGGTCGGAATAGGATATTGGAATCCTCTGCCGTTGGCGTCGCCCTCGATCATGATCTCGATAAACGCCTTGTTGACCATTGCCATTTCTTTTTCGCAATCCTTGTACTTGAAGTCCATCTCTTTGCCGCCGACAAGTGCCGGAAGCTCCGCCAAGTCGTTGGGAACCACCCAGTCAAGCGTGATGTTGGTGAACGGCGCTTGCGTACCCCAGCGAGAGGGGGTGTTTACGCCGTAGATGAAGGATTGGATGCATTGTTTGACTTCTTTGTAGGAAAGATTGTCAACTTTTACGAACGGTGCAAGATAGGTGTCGAAAGAACTGAACGCTTGTGCGCCTGCCCATTCGTTTTGCATGATGCCGAGGAAGTTGACCATTTGGTTGCAAAGAGTGGAGAGGTGGCTTGCGGGAGATGACGTGATCTTGCCGGGAATGCCGCCGAGTCCTTCTTTGATGAGTTGTTTGAGCGACCAACCGGCGCAGTAGCCTGTGAGCATGGACAAATCGTGGATGTGGATTTGCGCTTCGCGGTGCGCCTTTGCGATTTCTTCGTCATAAATTTCGCTGAGCCAATAGTTTGCGGTAACCGCACCCGAGTTGGAAAGGATAAGTCCGCCTACGGAGTACGTAACGGTGGAGTTTTCCTTGACGCGCCAGTCGTTGATTTTGAGATAGTTGTTGACGGTGTTCTTGTAGTCGAGCATCGTGGAGTTCATCTCACGAAGTTTCTCGTGTTGCTTTCTATAAAGAATATAGGCTTTTGCAACTTCTACATAACCCGATTGAATGAGGACGACTTCTACGGAGTCCTGAATGTCCTCGACAGATACGACGTCGTTTTTTACTTTGTCGTTGAAGGTTGCCGTAACGCGCAATGCGAGCATATCGATGATGTCGTCGCTGTAAGTTTTGCCGACGGCGTTGAATGCTTTTTCGATTGCGACCTTGATTTTGTTTAGATTGAACGGAACTACGCTCCCGTCTCTTTTTTTGATGTTCAACATAAAATTGAACCTCCTAAGGAAAATGTGCCCCTTTATTATATCAAGCACGCGCAATATGTCAAGGCAAAAACGCAAAATAAAGTGTGAAACATTTTTGCGAAACACTACATATTGTGTTTTTGTCAAAAAATGGCACTTTTTGCAAATTATACTTTTCGTGTATCGAAAACGCGTGTTTTTGAGTATGTAAACGGGTAAGAGAAAATGCAACCTATATTCTAATTGATTGTTTTGAAAAACCGCCGAACACAAGATATTGTGGTTGAAAAGTTTTTATACATAAATACCTTAAATACAATTACCCCCTCTTTCCGGACACGCCGGCATTTCTAAAAATAATCATTTAATGCAACTTTCCCCTTTCCTCATGTATTTTCCCTATCGCCGTTCTCCCTCTGCGCAATGCTTGAGGGAACCCACGGCGACCGCGTAGCGGGGGGCAACACGACGCGATTGACTTCGTAGCAATCGCTATTCCGTCGCTACGCTCCTTACGGCACGCGCATAGATAAGGACATTTTTCTCATTATGTCACTGCGCTTTGTGTGACTGCTTCGCAACAACACGTCACAGTCGCTTGTACTGCACCCACAAGGCTTCCACACACAAAAGACAAGCGAACGAAAGCGTGATATATAAGATGAAAGCGCAGTCTTTTGTGTGAAGGAAAAAGGAGCACCAAGGCAAAAAGCAAGCAATTGACACAAGTAACAATTGTGGCTAAAAGCCTTGTGTGTGACGCAAGCTCGACGCTCGGTGCGGTCGGCGCCCTGCGCCTCCAACTTCGAATAAACACATACCGCGTATAAGAACACCTTCGAAAGAGTATAAAAAAAGCACGCGTTGCGTGCTTTTTTCATATAAATCAATATTATTCTTCGACTTTTTGGGTTTTCTTTTCTCCCCAGTTGCGCATTACGAGGAACTTGTTGCCGAGGAAGCTCATAACGAGTGCCGTGATGCCGCCGACCGCTTGTCCGGTGAGGTTGTAGATTTGATACAAGAATTCCGTTTGCGCGACGGGTTTTGCGCCCATGCATGCCGTCATAATCGCGCTACCTAGGAGCGTTTGGACGAAGATGATGGTTACTGCTAAAATCACGTACATGATACCCGAAACAACAATGTTGTTGGTGCAGTTAAAGGTTTTCTTCCTGTTGAGGATGAAGGTGAGCACTTGTCCGACGATGGAACCTATCAAGAAACCGATAAAGTCCGACGTGGTGGGGTAGCCGAACACGTCGTCGAGCACGCCAAGTCTGAAGCCGTAGAATCTTTGATTGAGCACGCTGTCTGCGGGCGCGAGTTTCAAAAGAGCGGGCAAAACGAGCGTTATGATGAGCTGCGAGCCGCCGCAGATAAAACTGAACAGCGTGAACACAATCATTTGGCGCAAGTTTTCGTTGGCATTGATTTTGTCAACGAGGTTTTGCAAGCCTTTTGGCAATTTGATTTTCTTTTTGGGTTTTGCATCGGATTGAGAATCGTCTGCAGGCTCTTGCGTTTGGTCTGCCGCATTTTCCGCTTCTGTGTTTTCGACTTCTGCGGTTTGAGCGTCGGCGACTTCTGTCGTTTCGTCGTTGGCTTCCGCGTTTTCGACGGGGGATGCCTCTTCGACGGTTTCTACAACGTTCTCGTTTTTGATTTCGTCCATAATCTCTTCCTTATCCTAATTAGGATTTTTTATTTTATAACAAAACGTATTATATAATAAATATATAGCGTTTGTCAACGAGTGGATTTTTTGAGCACGCTCACGTGGAAATCGGCGGTGAGCGTCATTTTTTCAAGGGTGCGTATACGCTCGATGTTTTCCTTGGGCGCGCGATAGACGTAGGGAGTCATTGTAAGCAAATCGGATATGCTTTTGCTCTCGAGGTCGAATGTGAAAGTCAATTCTTTTTCGCCGACGCTTTCAAAATCGCTCGCAGGAAGGACGGTTGCCACTTCTCGCACGTCTTTGTACAGCGCTCGCCTGAGTTCTATGAGGTGATTTTCGCAAGGGTATGCCATTATCAAAACGCCGTCGTCTTTGAGCACTCGCGCATATTCCTTTGCGGCATACGGAGAAAACACGCACACAAGCACGTCCGCACATTTGTCGGGCAAGGGCAAATCGTACACGCTTGCCACCGCACACTTGGCACGCTTGTTGCGCTTTGCGGCGATTTTCACGGCGTGCTTTGAGATATCCACACCAAAATATTCGTCTTTGTCATCGTTGCGATTTTTGATGATTTGCGACATATAAAATCCCGTGCCCGTGCCTGCGTCGACGAGGGTTATCGGCTTTTTGATTTCGCACGTGATTTGAGAGATGCAATCTGCAAGCGGCATATAAAATCCGCCGTCCAAAAAATCACGGCGCGCGCAAATCATTTCTTTGTTGTCGCCGGGATCTTTTGAGTTGCGCTTGTCGGGGATGAGTAGATAATAGTAGCCCTCTTTTGCCTTGTCGAAAACGTGTCCGTTTTGACATGCGGAACACGATTCTTTTTCGTCCAAAGGACTTTGGCATACGGAGCATAAAAACTTTGTCATATTTCTATTATATCAAAAATATTTGCGCACGCAAGTCTATTGCGAAGAGTGGCGGCGTGTGTTATAATAAAACTATGTTAGAACTCTTGGCACCTGTCGGCGATATGTCTGCGCTCGATGTCGCTATCAAATGCGGAGCGGACGCGGTTTATCTCGGACTTGACGGTTTCAATGCGCGTATGCGTGCGCAAAATTTCAACGCCGATAACATCGGCGAGGTTGTCGCGCGCGCCCATTTTTACGGCGTGAAAGTGTACGTTACAATCAACACGATTTTGCAAAACAATGAGTTTAACGACCTTATTTCGCTTGTTAAAACCGCTGTTTGTGCAAAAGCCGACGCGTTTTTGGTGCAAGACCTCGGTGTTGCCAAAGTGCTGAAAGACGCCTTTGACGGCATAGTTTTGCATGCAAGCACGCAAATGGGCGTACACAATTTGTACGGCGCAAAAGTTGCCGAAAGCATGGGGATAAAGCGTGTGGTTTTGTCGAGAGAGGCAAAGCTCGAGGATATAAAACAAATACGCGACAACACGTCTTTGGAGATTGAATATTTTGTGCAAGGCGCGCTTTGCATTGCGTTTTCGGGCAATTGCTATCTGTCGTCCGTCGAGCAGGGCGCAAGCGGAAACAGAGGGCTTTGCAAACAACTTTGCCGACTTCCGTATATAGCAAAATCGGGTGGAAAATTCGACAAGGGATATATGCTCAGCGCAAGGGATCTGTGCCTTGCAAAGAGCGTGAAAGAGCTTGCCGAGGCAGGCGTGTGTTCTTTCAAAATCGAGGGCAGATTGCGCCGCGACGGGTACGTTGCCGAGGCGGTGCAGACATATAGAAGAATACTCGACGAAGTTGAAAACGGGTGCAAAATCGATTTTGACAACGGCGACGAAAACAGGTTGAAAATCGCGTTTTCCAGGGGCGATTTTCTTGAAAGAGCGTATCTTGACGACGGCACTCCCAAAGTGGTGGAAAAGAGATTCAACAACCATACGGGTATAAAAATCGGCGTTGTCAAGGATGTAAAACCGTTCAAAAACGATTTGTTCGAGGTTGTGATTTTCAGCAGCCGCAAACTGTGTAAGGGTGATGGCATAAAGTTTTTCGATAAGGAAAAAGAAAGCGCGAGCTTGGGCATAGGCGAGGCGAGAGAGAAGGGTAAAAACCTCTATTCAGTCATAACAACCGCCAAGGTTAAGACGGGGTGGACGGTCAATCTCATATCCGACGCAGGGCGAGAAAAGGAGCTTGCCGAAATTGCGAGAAGCGTACCTATAAGCCTTGAGATCAAGGCGCATGCAGGCAAGCCGCTCGCAATCGCAGCTTATTATAAGAACGGTGAAAAAAGCGTAAGCGTCAAGTGCGAAAGCGAGGACGTTTTGCAAGCGGCAACCAACGTGCTGACGGGCGTAAACGAGATTGCAAAGCAATGCTCCAAGGTTGCGGACAGCGGCTTTTGCATAGAGGGCGTAAGCGTGGATGCGGACGGAGTGTTTATCGCAAAATCCGTGCTTAATGCGCTCCGCAGGGATGTTTTCGACAAAATGAAAGGCGAGATTATCCGCATAAATTCGCCGAGCGAAGTCGTTATAAATCAAGACAAAATAAACGCCGTTTTCGAGAGATTGCAAAGTGCAAAACATGTGCAAGGCGCAAACCTCAAAGTGCTTTTGGGAGATGATTTGGCAAAGAGCGCAATGCTCAAAAAAGAGGATAAAATCGTGTTGCGCCCCTCTGTTTGGAAAGCGGAAACGATATTGCGCGATATAGAGCTTTTCGGCATAGAGCAAAAGGACGTGATTCTGGACTTGCCCATTGTCGCAAACGGCAAAGATTTGAAGATTATAGAAAGCGTACTCGAGAAACTCCCGCAAATCAAAGCGCTCGTCAGCGAGAATATATACGGGCTGTATTTTGCGAGCAAAGGATACGCCGTAATCGCAGGGCAGGGGCACAATATCGCAAACGCGCTTGCCGTGGACGAAGCGAAGAATTTGGGCGCAAGCGGATTCGTGCCGTCTTTGGAATATCCCGATTTTGAGGCAAACGAGGACGAAATTGCAAGATATAATGCGGACAAAAATATTCCGCTTATGACATTTGCTCATTGTCCGTACAAGACGATGTTCGGCAACGATTGCTCAAAGTGTTCGTACAAGGGCGATATGACGCTGCAAAGAGAAAAGCACACCTACAAAGTGCGTCGCGCCACACTCTCTCAATGCTACTTCGCCATGTATCCCGAAAATTAGACCAAACCCCGATTTTATGCTTGTCAAAAGGCGGCGGTTGTGCTAATATAATTTCAAGCGAAAGCGAATTTATTTTGTAAGGAGATAAGAATATGCCCAGAGTTATCAGCGATGAATGCATCCAATGCGGCGCATGCGCAGATACTTGCCCGGTTGGTGCAATTGCAGAAGGCGACAGCAAATACGTTGTTGATCCCGATCAATGCATTGATTGCGGAGCATGTGAAGACGGTTGCCCCGTCGGCGCAATTACCGAAGCGTAATAAGACAAAAACAAAAAAAGTCGCACACTCGTTTGAGTGTGTGATTTTTTTTGTAGTAAGTGATATTTTTGGCTTGCGCCAAAAGTGATATTCGCACTTTGTGCGAGTTGTGGATTATTCCATTCGGGTGTGGGTGTCCCACCATATCGTCATTGCGAGCGGTTAGCGTGGCAATCAAGCCGTAGGCGCACACACCAAGCAAGCGATATAGCGAAATTGCGGCAGGAGTATTTATCCGTCTTATTTTGATAGCGTGTATCGGTTGCTTGGTTAAGAGCAATAAACCTAGCATGGCTAAGGCAATGCGCACAGGTGCGTGTTGCTGTTGCCACAGCGACGGTTTTTGCTCGCATTCGGCGCAAAACTTACAAATCGTCAACGTCCTGCACGGGTTTTTCACCGTCGGGAACGTCAGGGTAACCGTTCTTTTCCGGCACGCCCGTCCAACTGCCGTTGGGATCGAAATGCGAGCGCATATTTTCGTGTTTGGTCAAGTTGCTGTGAGAGAGCGGCGGTTGATACTTTCTTTTTCTTCTGATTTTCATATTGTTCACCTCGTACACGTAGCGTGCGCAAATCTTAAAGATTTATTAATTTTATAAATATTTGATAAATGGGGTAGAAAACCAAACAAATATATGATAAAATACATTTTGCAATATAAAGCGAAGGTGAATTTGTGAAAAACGGTGGAATTGACAAAAGAGTCATAAAAACAAAGAACGCCATTTTCGACGCGTTCAAGCAACTTGTGCAAGAAAAAGATATGTCGGACATCACCATAAGCGAACTTACGCAAAAGGCGAATATCACGAGAAGTACGTTTTATATGTATTACGACACCGTGGGCGACGTGCGCACTGACATTGAAAACGGGATTATCGCGCGCATAGACAAGATTATGAGCGAGGCGGATATGGTTGAGGTTGTGCAATCCCCATACGCGCTTTTGAGCACTCTTGCAGACGAAATTGCAAAACAAGACCAGAATAACAGATATATTCTTTCTTCCAGCACGTCGGGACAACTCCTTGACAAAATCAACGAGCGTATCGTTGCTGCGTACATGCATCGTCTTTCCGAGACCACGGACAAGAAAAATCTCGATATGGGCAAGGTGAGATACGTCATCGCTTTTGCGGCGGCAGGTATCACGGAATGTTTCAAGATTTGGTTCAACCACAAGAGCACCATCACTCTCGAAGAACTTTGCAAAAACATCTCCGACGCAGTGAGCAAGGGCGTCGATTGGGTTTCCGTGACCAAGGCGCAAGACTAATTCTGCGCCGAAACAACCGCTACGAAAGAGAATGGCTTTTATAGTCATTCTCTTGTTGTCTTTTAAGTCTTTTTTAAGGGCAAAGATGTACTATATACAATCATATTAAAGATAAAATATCGCAATATTGAGGTGGATTATGCTCCAACTTAAAGACGTTGTAAAAGATTATCCCACCGCCACTACGACGGTGCACGCACTCCGCAAAGTGTCGCTCAATTTCAGAGAGAGCGAGTTTGTTGCCATTTTGGGCCCCTCGGGATGCGGAAAAACCACGATGCTCAACATTATAGGCGGTCTTGACAGATACACAAGCGGCGATCTTGTCATCGGCGGCGTTTCCACGCGCGATTTCGACGACGAGCATTGGGACGCGTACAGAAACGCGACTATCGGTTTCGTTTTCCAAAGTTACAATCTTATACCGCACCTAACCGTGCTTGAAAACGTCGAGCTTGCTCTGAGCCTTGTGGGCGAGGGCAAAAAGACGCGTAGGGCAAAGGCAGTTGCCGCGCTCCACAAAGTCAATATGCACGACGAGATAAACAAGCGCCCTAATCAATTGAGCGGCGGACAAATGCAACGCGTCGCTATCGCAAGAGCAATCGTCAACGACCCCAAGATTATTCTTGCCGACGAGCCGACGGGTGCGTTGGACAGCGAACTCAGCGTGCAGGTTATGGATATTTTGCAAGAGATAGCCAAAACTCGTCTTGTCATTATGGTTACGCACAACGCAGAGCTTGCCTATCAATATGCAACGCGTATTTGCCGCTTTAAGGACGGTCAACTTATCGAGGATACCAATCCTTATAACCCCGAAGAAGATGTTGAAGAACAACAAGACGGCAATCAAGACATCGCCGCCGTCGATGAAATCATCGATTCGGAAATCGGGCAAAGCACCACAATCGACACATCATCTCTTCAAAACGACGAGATAAACGTCGAAAACGTGCAACAAGAGGATGACGGCAAGTGTAAGAAGTTGTCCAATCGCAAGCGTAAACTTGCAATGAAAAAGGTGGGCAGCGCAACGAATGCGCTCTTTGATAAATTGGGCATAAACAGTTTGTCAAAGAAGAAAAAGCGCAAAGACAAGTCTTTCAAGTCCACGTCTATGAGCGCAGGTATGGCGTTCGGTCTTTCTTGGAAAAACCTTGTTTCCAAGAAACGCCGCACGTTCTTTACGATGTTTGCAGGAAGTATCGGTATTATAGGACTCGGGCTTGTGCTTTCCATATCCAACGGCTTCAACGTGTATGTGGAAAAGATGGAAAAGGAGATGTTCTCCAGTGTACCTTTGGGAATTTATCAATACAACGTGCAGAACTCTGCCGTTATGGATATGATGATGAATTTCCAAAATCAGGACAGTTCCAAGAACTTTCCCGACAGCGATAAAATCGGCGTTAGCGCGGACAGCGGCGGAGGTATCGACAGCTACGTTTCGTCTTTCACAAAGTCGTTCCTTGAAGGCATAACCAAAAACGAGATTACCGACGAGTTTACTCAATATATGAAGAATATGCCAAAAGATAACTATAAGTCTATGAGCATAAATTATGGTTTGAGATACAATCTTGTGCGCAAAACGTTCGACCAAAACGGCGACGTCACGTATACCGACGTATCGCAATCTCCCGAGCCTATAACCGCGCTTGCAATCGCAACGACTGTGCTCGGCGAGAACGGTTTGCAATCCAAGTATTGGCAAGAACTTGCCAGCGACAAGGATACTATGCTCGAATCCTATGATCTTATCGGCAAAAACAGCCGTTATCCGCAAAACAAGAACGAGATTTTGCTTTGCATCGGCAAAGATAACAAAATTTCGCAAGATTTGCTCAACGCATTCGACATCGAACTTTATGAAAAGGAAGATGACGGCACTCCCAAATTGGTGGGCGGAAAGCCTGTTTCGCTCGGTAATTCCAATATTTCTTATGAGTATTTCATCGGTCAATCCGTCAAGATGATTCTCAACGACGATTACTACAAAAAGACGGGCGAAAACTCCTACGATAAGATGGGATTTAAAAAGGAACTGCTTTATTGGTCGGAAACGAATCAATCAAGGTTGCAGTCGCTTTATGAAAATTCGCAAAACGAACTCAAAATCGTCGGCGTAATCAGACAAAAGAAGGGCGGTTATTCATTTGTAAATTCCGCGCTTTGCTACACGCCGGAGTTTGCCGAGTGGGCAATGGATCAAGCGTATAACAGTGAAGTGGCGCGCGTTCAACGCACGCTTACGCCGCAAGGCTCAACAATTTTCGGCACGTACTCCGAGATAAACAATTCGGGCTTTACCGACGACGATTTCAGCAACGAACTCTTTGACATCGTAGGTCAAAAAGTGCTTACGCTTGACTATTTTGCAAAGGCGGTCGGCGCGGATAGGGCGGCAAGCTTTATCACCGTATTCCCCGAAACTTTCGAGCAAAAAGACGCGGCAGTCAAATATATCGAGGCGTGGGATAAGACCGAAATCGGCTACTTCGATGTGTCGGCAATGTTCCTCTACAACATCACCATTACGATAGACCTCGTGTCCGCAATGCTCATCGCCGTGGCTTCCATCTCGCTTGTGGTATCCACCGTTATGATCGGCGTAATCACGTCAAACTCTGTCATCGAGCGTATCCGAGAAATAGGTATCCTGCGCGCAATCGGCGCACGCAAACGCGACATCCGCAACGTGTTTATTGCCGAAACCGCAATCATAGGTTTCAGCAGCGGCGTAATCGGCATAGTCGTAACATATATCCTCTGTCCGCTCATATCGCTCATAATCAAAGCCGCCACGGGCATCGGCTCGCTCCTGCATTTCCATCCCTTGCACGCGCTCGCTCTCGTCGGCATCAGCTTGCTCCTGACGGTCATTTCGGGTATTATCCCGGCGATTAATGCTTCTCGCAAGAATGTTGTTGACGCTCTCCGCGTTGAGTAAAATCGCACTATTTAGCGAATAACTGCGTTACCGCCGTCCACTCCAAAATCACGTACGATTGTGTACGTTGGGTTTTGTTTCGGACAGCGGTGCCTTGTTCTTCATCTAAATAGAGCGATTTTAAAACGATACTAAATTGCGCCTAACGTCGTCAGGTCTGTCCGCCCGTCAACTCATTTACGACTTAGTAAATTAGGGTTGCCGTTCGGACATCCCTTTCTTGTTATGCATCAATTTATTGTCGTTTTATAAAAATCAAACCAGTTAGCGAATAACTGCGTTACCGCCGAGAAAGAGTGCGTCGTAACACCACAAATACAATACCCCCTCTTTCCGGACACGCCGGCATGTTCACTTCGTCGTTTGCGCACCGCAATCCGCCTCGTTCGCTTTGGCTACAACACATTCACCGGATGTGTTGCTTAACGCGTCGCGCC
>CAKQUV010000002.1 GCA_934277615.1 uncultured Clostridia bacterium
TGAAAAAATAAGGCGTATTGCGCGCGCAAGGTTGCTTTTGAGTGCCCATAGGCGGCACTATGTACCGTCGGCATAAAAAAGTGCACACGAGGTGAGGCGGATATATGAAAAAATAAGGCGTATTGCGCGCGCAAGGTTGCTTTTGAGTGCCCATAGGCGGCACTATGTACCGTCGGCATAAAGTGCGTCGTAACTCCTTAAATGCAATAACCCCCTTCCTCACAGTGTATGGACTTCGGCGTTTGCGCACCGCAATCCGCCTCGTTCGCTTTGGCTACAAAACATTCACCGAATGTGTCGTTTAACGCGTCGCGCCCATATTCCGTTCCCCCTCCGCACTTCGTTTGAGGGAACCCACGGAACTGCTCCGCAGGGGGCAACACGACGCGATTGACTTCGTAACAATCGCTATTCCGTCGCTTCGCTCCTTACGGTCTTCGGATAGATAAGTATCGTGCACTCATTATGCCACGCGCTTTGTGCGCCGCTACGCAACAACATGGCGCAGTCGCTTGTACAACCGTCAACCTCGACGCTCGACAGGCTCGCCGCCTTGCGGCTCGAAATCACGCCTTCGAAGTTGCATAATCTCTTATATAATAAAAAATTTCGCTTGAATAAATGCGCTTTGCGTTGTACAATTGTAATATAAATCATTTATCCATTAGGAGTTACTATGAAATACGAAAACGGTTATGTCGATAGTTTTGTTAAACTCATTCAATGCCCAACGGTTACGGGCAGCGGACACGAGTATTTCGATGCGTTCCACAAGGTTTTGGACGAGGAGTTTCCTCACGTAACTGCAACCTGCCAAAAGATACAAGTCGGCGGCGACGTATTGCTTTACAAGTGGAAAGGCAAGTCCTCGGATAAACCGCTCGTGCTTATGGCGCACCAAGACGTCGTTCCTGTCGTCGAGTCGGACTGGCACTATCCCCCGTTCGGCGGACAAATCGTGGACGGCAAGGTTTACGGAAGAGGCGCAATGGACTGCAAAAACACCCTCTTTTCCACAATTCAAGCGTGTGATGAACTCATTGCCGAGGGCTTTGTTCCCGAGCAAGACGTATATTTGAGCTACAGCGACAACGAGGAAACTTCAGGCCCCGGCGCAAGCATGGCGCGCGATTGGTTCAAATCTCAAGGCATCACCCCCTTCCTCGTAGTTGACGAAGGCGGCGCGATTATGAAAAAAGGCGCAAGCGTAATGAAAAAAGATGTTGCCGCGGTCGGAATTTTGGAAAAAGGCTATGCGGACGTCAAGTTTATCGCTCGCGGAAAAGGCGGTCATAGCTCTCAACCCCCGAGAAAAACGCCTATCGCCAGACTTTCCGCATTTGTAAACTATTGCGAAAAGCACACTGTTTTCAAACCCAGAGCGTCCAAAGCCGCAAAAGCAATGATTTATGGCATGGGCGACGCGCTCATAACTCCGCTCAAACTTTTCTGCAAACTTATCGGCATCAACGGTTGGTGGCTTGCAAAGCTTGGCCCGAAGGTAAATGCGGCATACGGCGGCGGACTTTTCACCACGACTATGGTATTCACCATGTCGCAAGGCTCCCCTGCTCCCAACGTCATTCCTCAAGAGGCGTCCGTAGTGGCAAACCTGCGCTTTGCGCCCGGCGACACAAGCGAAAAATGCTTTGCGCGCCTCAAAAAAATCGCCAAAAAGTACGATCTCGAAATGGAAGTTTTGCAATCACGCGAGGCGTCCCCGATGATTGACATCAAAGGCGAGGGATTTCAAATGTACAAAAAGGCGCTCAACGAGGTATATCCCGACGTTGCAGTCGTTCCTTTCTTGGTGTTCGGCGGTACGGACTGCCGCGTATTGCAACAAATCTCCAAAAATGCAATCCGCTGCACGCCCTGCCCGCTCTCGTTTAAGCAACTCGGAGGTATGCACGCCTCCGACGAAAACGTGGATATCGACGCAATCACAAGTTGCGTAGGATTCTTCAATAACTTTATCAGGAATTACAAATAATCCTTATATCGACAGATTAATTTCTTGATTTTCGATATCACGGCGCAAAAAAAAGCACGTCCATGCGACGTGCTTTTGTCTTTCAAAACAATGCGGCTTATCTTGTGTTGTATTCCTTCATAACTCTTTGCAGATTTCTGTTGTTTTCCTTTTCCTTGATAGCCTGGCGTTTGTCGTGCAATTCCTTGCCTTTGCAAAGCCCGATTTCCACTTTCACGAGCGCGTCTTTGAAATAGACCTTGAGCGGAATGAGCGTATACCCCTTTTGCTCAACCTTTCCGCGTAGTTTATTGATTTCCGAGCGGTTGAGCAAAAGCTTGCGTGTGCGTCGAGGATCGACGTTGTAATAACTGCCCATTTTGTAAGGCGAGATGTGTGTGCCGAGCATAAAAACTTCGCCGTTTTTGATAATGACAAAACTGTCTCGGAGATTGATTTGTCCAAGACGCACCGATTTCACCTCACATCCCACAAGCACTATGCCTGCCTCGTAGGTATCCTCGACAAAATAGTCGTGATAAGCTTTTTTGTTGGTTGCGATAAGTTTTTCCATACAAACAGATTATATATTACTCCCGCTCATAATTCAAGGGATAAATTTGTCGATACAAAAATAAAACGGCTCATAACGAGCCGTTGCGATAATTGCTTTTCAAATCAGAGATTTGTACCGACAAACTTCCACATCACAAAGCAAATGATTGCACATACGAGAATGAAAGCGAAGAGACCGAAAGTGATCTTTTTGAGAATGCTCTCTCTGTTGCTCTTCTTATTTTTGCCGTAAAATGTATCGCTTGCGCCCGTAATAACGCCCACGTTGTCGTTGGTGCCTTTTTGCATCATGATGACGACGATAATTGCAACAGCAGCAATTGTCATCAATATAACGAATGCCATCAACACTTGTTGTGCTGTCTCATACTTGATGCCTTGTTCAGCGGCAAGAAGAATCGAATTCAATGAATCTAGCATGCTTTACCTCCTAAAAGTTACTATGAGATTTTAGCATATGTATATATATTTTGCAAGCGGTTTTATCAAATATGCCATAATTTTTGCTTGTTTAAGGCAAAAAGCGCGCGATATAGCGTAACAAAACGCCACCGATCGTCATATAGTAATCAAAAAGGAGGATGATATGGACATCTCAAAATATGCAAGCGACCTTCCCTATCCCAAAATCGAAGTGGGGCAAAACGTCGCCGAATCCAAAATTCTCATGCCCGTCTATGCCGGCTCCGCAAGCGAATTGACGGCGGTTTTGACCTACTCTTTTCAAAAATACGTATCGCCCAAATATCCCGAAATCGCCGCCGCGCTCGAGGGCATCGCAATCACCGAAATGCGCCACCACGAATTGCTTGGCGAAACGATATACGCTCTCGGCGGATATCCCGTTATGGGCGCAAGGACGTATTGGAACGGAAGTTTTGTCAACTACACCCTTGATCCGAGAAAATATCTTCGACAAAATATCGTTGCGGAAGAAACTGCGATTCTCAACTACGAGCGCACCATTCTCAACCTCACCACCGACAGCGTAAAGATGCTGTTGGAGCGCATAATTCTCGACGAAGAAGTGCATATCAAGATATTCAAAGAACTTCTCAAATCCCAATTCGGCGAGGATTACGACAAATAGCAATTTTGCAAAATCAACCTTTTATAAACCGAAAACAGATGCATAAAGCACCTGTTTTTGTTTTTTAGCATTAGAATGCATTTTGGCGGCTTGCACAAACAAAGCAACCGATTACGTGCGAAAAACAATAATTTTTTGCGCCGTTTTCAGTGCTTGCTCATCTCTTTGGTTACCTCTGCAAACAGTTGTGGCAAGATACTCAAAAATAGCGAATAAGTCGCCTCGTATGCGCCCTCGTCATAGCCGTATGGATCGGCAACGCCACCGTCGCATAACGTTGATAAAGACTTGACTTTGCGCTTTACGCCGTACGTTTCCCTCACGATTTCGGCTTGCTCGTCGTCCATTGCATATATGAGGTTTGCGCTCTTCACTGCTTTTTTATCGAGGAGTTTCGCCCCTCTTGCGATATAGTACGGCACGCCGTGCCTTTCAAGTACGCTTGCGCAATAAGGATTGAGCGTATCGCCATCGCGGGATGCAAGACCTGCGCTGTCAATCTCGATATCCTTAATACCTCGCGCGAAAGCGTATTGACGAAACATCTGTTCGAGCATAGGCGAGCGGCAAGTATTTGCAGTGCATACAAACAGCACTTTCATACCTCTTTGCCCCCTGCCGCTTTTGTAACTCTGTTCATAACGGACGCTTCCAAACCCTCCCCTTTGAGTTCCTCGACGATGATATAATCGTACGCCTTTTCGGCGACGTGAAGCGCGGAATATATGTTGCGCGTGTAATCCTCGACGGTAACTCCGAGCGAAATCTGTTCACGTTCTTTCACAACGTCCCTGTATATATCTCTTGCAACGATGACGGGATGCTTCCCGAGCGACGTTTGTCTGTCGTATTCGCTCACGGCGTGTTCTATATTGAGTGCCGTGACGGTTTCCACCTTTGGCGCATAGTGCGTGTATTTCATCCCCGGCGCTTTTGCGATTTTGATAACCTTCCCGTTTTGACTCACCGCTCCGACTATATCCAGAAGCATATCTGCGGTAACCGCGCCCGGTCTAAGGATTGTAGGTACGTCCGACGTCAAATCGAGCACAGTCGATTCTATGCCCACTTCGCAAGGTCCGTCGTCGAGAATAAGTTCCACCTCTCCGTTCAAATCCTCGTACACGTGCTGCGCGGTTGTGGGAGATATGTGCTTTGAGCGGTTTGCGCTAGGCGCCGCAAGCGGATGACTCTTTGCGATAAGCTCTCTCGTATAAACGTTTTTGGGCATACGAATACCCACCGTTTCGCCACCTGCCGTAACCACGTAAGGGATTCTGTCGCTTTTTTTGAGTATGACGGTAAGAGGTCCCGGCATAAACCTTTGCGCAAGCTTGTAAAACGTCTCCGGGATTTCCGACGCAATGCCCTTCACCTCGTCGAGCGAGGATATATGTACGATGAGCGGATTATCCTGAGGTCTGCCCTTTGCCTTGAATATTTTTGCGACGGCTTCGGGATCGAACGCGTTTGCCCCAAGTCCGTAAACGGTTTCCGTGGGAAAAACCACAAGACCGCCCTCGTTGAGGATACGCGCGCCTTCGTCTATTCCGTCTTTTGCATTGACAATTCTAGTCATATTTCGCCTTATATCAATTGATAAACCGTGTATGCTGCGGCATAACCGCTTGTAACCTTTGCAAATACAAACACTTTATTCGGGCATTTTGACGATGCGTAAAGCACGCTTCCCGATTCCATTGTAGCAGGCATAACCACGTTCTTGTTGACGTTGGGATTGAAGTTTTTGATACCGAAACGTTTGACCTCTTTTCCGTCCTCGCCCGTCGTCGTGATATAGTTCATATAACAGCCGATTTTGTAAATATATTGGCTTGATGTCGATGTAGCAATATCGCCGAGCGGTTTTGTGCCGTCGCTAAGTTCGGTTACCACTTTTCCGTCGCTGCCGATAATGTACGGGAGCGTTTTCTTTGCGTCGCTGTCATACTTCATACCTATCGTGTATGAGCCTCTGAAAGCGGAAAGCGTGGAGTATTCAAATGGCACGACCGTTTCGCCGTAGAGGTTGAATGCGCCGTAAAGATAGCTCTTGCTGTCGTCGGGATCGGTGATTGCGGCAACAATCATATTGTTGCTCAACTCTTGTTGCGCAACGGATGTTCTGTCGTTGTGTCCGACAAGTTTGCCGTTTGCATCATAGATATTGACGCCGCTCGGTTGAAGAGGATTGTAATAATATCCGTCAACGCTTTGCATAACAAGGTCAAAGTAGCCGACTTTCTCTTTCTTTTGGTCTTTTATGGTGATTCCGTAATTGCCGGAAAGCGACATAACAACGTTAAAATCGGAGTCGAGAATATACTGGTCGTACGTGCCGAGCTTGCCAATAATCGCCAAACCGTAGCTTGCGTAGGTAAAACCGTCTTTGAGGTAAGACGTGGTGTCTATACCGCCCTTATCTCCGCCGTAGTACGCATTTTCGAGATATAGGAACACTTTGTCCGCATTTTGCGTGTATTCGCTCGTAGCGTCGTTTTCGGGCGTATAAATTCTGCGCTTGAAGCAGTAATAATCAAACCCGTCATAATATGCGTAATCGTCCGTAGACGCAACCGTCCAGTCCTCGTGAATGAAGAACTTGCCGTTTCCCATATACGTGATTTCGCTGTAATAATCGTCCTTGCCGTTGTCCTCGACCGTGCCGTTTGTCGTGGCAATGATGTTTCTCGGCGAGTCTGCGCTTTGCGGAATTGCAAAGATATAATCGCCTTCGGAGTTGCCAACAACGCTCACGTATTTGCCGTCAAAGCCTCTCAAACAGGAGAGTTTTGCGTCGTCGTTTTGCACTCTGCACACAAGTTGTCCTCTGCTATAAACGTCGCCGCTCGGCGTTGGACGATAAACGGACGTATAACCCTTCACAGCCTTTGTATCGTATTTTTCGGACACGGCAATCATGCTGCCGTCCAAAATCTTGATAACGTCGTCAATGTTTGCATCCGCTGCGCCGCTTACAACCGAGCGCGACAAAACTGTGTTGCCGCTCTTATCGAATACGCCCGCTTGGCCGTTTGCAAACTTGCACGCAATGAGGTTGCCCTTGACTCTGAGTGCGCTCACGTTTATCCAATCCGGGAAAATCTGTCCCTTCATACCGCCTTCGAAATAGACGTTTTGGTCGTCGCAAAGCACGATAGAAAGAGAGCCGTCCTTTTCCACCACAAATCCGTTGATACTCTCTATGTATCCCACGTCGCTGTTGACGTCGACGTTCTGGCTGGTTTTGGACGTGGAAGTGGTGTAAACTTTCCATCCTTCGTCAAGCACAAACTGCATTTTATAAGAGGAAAATTCGCTTTCGCTTGTCTTGCTCTTATAGATATCCGCAACGGATTTCGGCTTATCTTTATCCTTGTTGCATGCAAAAAGCATAAAGCAACAAGAGATAATCAAGCACAATGTCAATACAAACGCTATGGTTTTTGCAACAGTTCTTTTGTTTGTTGTCATATTTGCTCCGTAAAGTAGTGAGTGCCTATGCGCACCCCTGACGTTATATATACAAATTCGGAAAGCAAAAGATTTGCTTTCACTCTCAATCCGTGTGCGATATTTCTGTTTTCGCCGCTAAAATATTTTCTCGACGTTTGATCTATAGGAATATACCCGTCCAAGCCCTTGCAATGCTCGCACACAATGCCGTCCGCGTCCTTGAAATACGCCGTACCCTCGATATTGCACTTGCACACGTTGCAATGGTCAAAATCAAGCTCGTTTCCGCATATTTTGAGCACTTCAAGCAGAAAATCCGTTACAACCTCGTCCGCCTCTTGCTCGGTAAAAGCAAGATTGTTGAGCGTCTTGAGCGCGCAAATGAAAAGTTCCGGTTGCGGCTCGACGGAAAGTTTTGTCAACACTTCGAGTACAAGCGACGCAGCGTAATATTTCTCGATATCTCGCGTAATGGTGGAAAACGACTCTATTTGCGAACACTCGGTGATTATGTATCTTCCGCCCTTTCCGCTGAGCACGTAATCGCCGAAATTCATAGGTTCCGCGCTGTAGCGAAGTTTGGCTTTTGGTTTAAGGCAACCTTTTGCGGTGGCGGTGATTTTTCCGCATTCAACGCCGACAAGAGTGACAATCATATCACTCTCATTGTAAGGCACCGCTCTTGTTGCGATAGCTTTAATTTTCAGGTCGGCTGTTTGCATTTTTGTCCTTTGGTCGCGACTTAATATCCTTGTAGTCCTTCATCGCGCGATACATATTGTACCACTCGACGTCTCCGGTTTTTGCAAACATTGTCCACAACTCGTATTCGTTCACGATTGTAGAATGTGCAAAAATCGGCGAATTATCCTTATTTTTTTAGTCTTTTTTCAAAGATTTGAGGTCGTACCCCAATTCTTTCATAATATAGTCGTTGTCGCGCCACTCGTCCTTAACTCTGACATAGAGCGTGAGAAACACTTGCATACCAATCATTTCTTCGAGGTCTTTTCTCGCCTTTGTGGCAATTTGTTTGAGCATTTCGCCGCCCTTGCCGATTACAATCGCCTTGTGAGATTGCTTTTCGCAAATAATATCCGCGTCGATATCGACAATCGGCTGATCCTCTCTCTCCTCAAACTTGTTGATATACACGCCGATTCCGTACGGTACTTCCTTATCTAGAAGATAGAGCGCCTTTTCTCTAATGATTTCGGACGCCATGAAACGCATGCTGCTTTCTGTGTACATATCCTCGGGATACATCGGAACGCCCTCGGGCAAGAGGTCGATAAGTTCTTTGCGAAGAGGCTCGAGATTGTCGCCTTTCTTTGCCGAAATAGGCACGATTGCCTTAAGCCCCTCTATGCCGTTGAGCTTTTGCAAGGACGCAAACATGGTTTCTCTCGTTACGGTGTCCTCTTTGTTGAGCGCAACCACAACGGGCACCTTTTTTGCGTTCTTTTCCAAAAATTCGTAATCTTCCTTCTGCATGCCGCGCGATGCGTCGATGACGTACACAACGCCGTCCACGTCTTTGAGCGAATTGTCCACCGCCTGCATCATGTACTCGCCAAGGTGATTGCGCACCTTATGGATGCCGGGAGTGTCGATAAGCACCATTTGATAACCCTCGCCGTTGACGATGCCGAGAAGTTTATTTCTCGTTGTTTGCGGTCGCCACGAAACGATGGACACTTTTTCGCCGACGAGCGCATTGGTAAGCGTAGATTTGCCTGCGTTTGCAAGCCCTGCTATGCATATAAAACCGCTTTTGAAATTTTTATTCATACTTTTACCTTTAGTAAGATTATTTTTTATTGTTTTGCTACATTCATTCGAAACGTACTTATTAACGGAATGTGCTTATTCGGAGTTCGAGCCGCAAAGCGGCGAGCTAATCGAGCGTCGAGGTAGACGGATTGTACGCACGACTGCGCCATCCTGTTGCGTAGCGGCGCACAAAGTGCGTGGCATAACGAGTGCACGATTCTTATCTATCCGAAGACCGTAAGGAGCGAAGCGACGGAATAGCGATTGTTACGAAGTCAATCGCGTCGTTTTGCCCCCTGCGGAGCAGTTCCGTGGGTTCCCTCAAGCAAAGCGCAGAGGGGGAACGGAATATGGGCGCGACGCGTTAAGCAACACATCCGGTGAATGTGTTGTAGCCAAAGCGAACGAGGCGGATTGCAGTGCGCAAACGCCGAAGTCCAAACACCGTGAGGAAGGGGGAAACTTTCATTTTAGGAGTCCCGACTGTCCCATATTCGTTGCCTATTTATACTCGCATTTAGTTTTCGTTTCTTTTTAGATTTACCATCTTCATAATTGCTTTCTGGTGTCCAATCATCACTTTTTCGTCATCCGGTTCTATGTGGTCGAATCCGAGAATGTGCAAAAAGCCGTGGCACGCCAAAAAGCCAAGTTCCCTTGCATACGAGTGTCCGTACTCTTTCGCTTGCTCTTCCGCCCTCTGTCTGCAAATCATAATCGAGCCGAGCATAACTCTTTTCCCGTCAAAATCGCAAGGTGAAAAGTCCTCTTTGTATACGGGCAAATCGAGCGGCGCAAAGCACGGAAAACTCAACACGTCCGTAACTCTGTCCACTCCTCTCGCCTCTCTGTTGAGGTCGCGAATGGTATTTTCGTCGACAATCGTGATATCCGTAACGAAAATATCGGGCTGTTTCAAATGTTTGAAACACGCTTTTTCCACTCTCTTAATCAGCATTTTTTCGCTGAATTTTGCACCGGAAATTCTAATCATAATTCTGCTTTGAGCCTTTTATTGTTTTTTGAAAGTGTTAGCTCTGTTCTTCTTCTCGTAGTTGATTCTGCCATGGTGAATGGAGGGCAAAACTTCTATAATCGTGCGCTTGATCGTCGCGATATCGCCCATCGTAATGGGGCATTCGTCAAATTGGCGCAATTCCAGTTTTTCATCCACAAGTTTGTTGATACGCGCCTCGAATTCCTCTTTGGTATCGGGCATATAAGCGCGCATAGCCGCCTCGATGGTATCTGCAATCATAATGATTGCGGCAATCTTGGTTTGCGGCTTTGGTCCTGCGTAGGTGTATTTGTCAACCGCAAGATCCCCTTCTTCCTTGAGCGTTAACGCCTTGCGATAGAAGTATCCGACGGGCGAAGTGCCGTGGTGCTCTCTGCAGATTGCGACGATTTCTTGCGGAAGTCTGTTTTGCTTTGCCAAAATTTCGCCGAAAAGCGTGTGTGAGGTGATCATACTCACGCTCACTTCCGGGATAAGTTCGTCGTGCGGATTGTACGAAGATTGGTTTTCGCTGAAATAAATCGGGGCTTTCAATTTGCCGATATCGTGATAATAAGCGGCGCATCTCGCCATATTGGGATTCTCGCCGATAGCGGACGCGCAAGCCTCCGCAAGGTTTCCGACGACGAGCGAGTGATTGAAAGTGCCGGGAGCCTCGCTTGCAAGACGTTTGAGGAGCGGATTTGAAAGCGAGCAAAGTTCGTTGAGTCTGAAATCGTCCGCAATATTGAATATACCTTCGAAAATAGCGACGAGCGGCATAAACACAAGCGACGCGGCAACGTTTGCGCCGTAACAGTTGAGCACGTTCCACAAAAGATTCATGCTCGTATCTCCGCTTGCAAGCGTAAGCATAACCACAAGCGGCTGAATAATGAGCGGCGTAACCATGGATACAAGCAAGAATTTGAGGCGAGTGAGGTGTTTTTTCTCATAGAAATTGACGATAATCGCGCACAGACTGTTGCAAATAATGGCAGGCATGACTTGCTCGAACAGGTACGTTTGGTCCGTCGTCTTTATCATAAACGAAATGACAAGCATGACCGCCACTGTGCAAGTTGCCAGAGTTGCCGTTCTTCTGTCGATAAGTTCTATAAGTACGAGCGTTGCAAGCGCAATAGGCATTGCATAAATGTTGAGGTCTTGTATTTGCGGAACGCCTATGCTCGCCATAAACGTCAGCACTATAAGTATAATCGTGAGATAAAAATCTCTCGTGCTTGTGCCGTTCTTTTCGGTGTAACGATAAATACCCACAAGCAGTATCATCATCAACGCAACGGCGGTGATAAGTCGTCCTGCCGTGGCAAGAGCGTTTTTAAGAGTAAACGCCGCCATAAAATCGCCGACGATAAAGAAGGCGAACAGCATCATTCCCACACCGGCAACGATTGCGCCCAAAAAGCATTGACCGAAATACCTTGAAAACTTGCGCCTTGCAAGCGCTTTTTCTTTCTCGGCTCTCGAAATGTCTCTGATGTCGTCTATCATAATTTATCTCCTGCGGAATTCGCGTCGGATTTCTTTGCGTTTTCCGCTTTTTCATATGCTTGAATAATTTTCGTAACCAATTCGTGCCTTACGACGTCCTTTGCGGTGAGGCAAACAATTTCAATTCCCTCAACGTCTTTAAGCACGTTTATAGCGTCCGCCATACCGCTCGTTACGTTGTGCGGAAGGTCGATTTGCGTAATATCGCCCGTTACGACGATACGGCTGTTTTCGCCCATTCGGGTAAGAAACATTTTCATTTGTTCCTTGGTTGTGTTTTGAGCCTCGTCAAGAATGATAAAACTGTTTGACAGCGTGCGCCCTCTCATATACGCAAGCGGCGCAATTTCGATGCTGCCTCTCTCTATATGCCTCAAATACGCCTCTTGCCCCATCATCTCTTGAAGAGCGTCAAAGAGCGGTCTGAGATACGGATCCACCTTTTCGTTGAGATCCCCGGGCAAAAAACCCAATTTTTCGCCTGCTTCCACGGCTGGTCTTGTGAGAATGATTTTGTCAATCTCTTTGTTTTTGAGCGCATACACCGCAAGCGCGACCGCAAGATACGTCTTGCCCGTACCTGCAGGACCTACGCCGAAAACGATACTGTTTTTCTTGATTGCGTCGACGTATTTTTTTTGACCGAGCGTTTTGGGCCGTATGATTTTCCCTCTGGCTGTGATTGCCACTGTGCCCATAAGGTCGTTTACGTCAAAATCTCCGCCTGCCTTCGCATAGCCGATAATCATACTCACCTGCTGCGCTTTGAGGGGTTGTTTGCGGCACAGTTTTTCAATTGCGTCAATCGCTCTCAATGCGCCGTCAACGTCCTTTTCTTCGCCGCTTATCTTCACGCTCGAACCCAGCGCAAATACGTCCACGTCAAAAGCGTCGGTAATCTTTTCGATATTCTCGTCAAGCTCGCCGAATACGCTCATCATCGTATCGTAATTTTCAAAATGCTTTTCTTTTTGCACTTTCATTATATCGATTCCTCCGCTTCGGCGACAACTTCCACCGCCACGCCCCCGTCAACTTTGTTCACTTCGTAATACACGTTGAGAATCTTTGCGCTCTCCTCAAGCTCCGTTGCAAGAACGGAAAACGCTTTTCTTTTCATACCCTCTTCGTCAAGCACGTTTTGCCGCTGCTCCGCGATAAGTTCCCGAAACGTGTATTTGTATATCTTGAGCGGCACGAGAAAACCGAATTGGCTCACGCTTGTTTCTATCTCGCAACACTCGTACGGACTTTTCGGAGCTTTGGGGGCTTTGCCGAATATCCCGTACCTCGTTTCAGTCTTGACCTGCCCGTACGACTTCACTGTTTCAACGTCGGCAAAGAACACGCTCTTTTTGTAGAACACCTTGCCGTATGCAAATCCTCTTGCCTGCGCAGGTATTTTTGCGTCGCCGTACATCACGTATCCGTCAATCAGCACATCCCCGGGCTTTACCACGTCGCCGTACTTCTTGACCGCAGTACCGCCCTCTACGATTATGCGAGTAACCACCGCCGTCTTTCTTGCCGTAACGGACGAGCCGTCAATTTGCGCAAACTCTTCTTTGGGCAATTCGCTTTTCAGCACGATATCTACGTGCGAGCCGTCGATTGACACGTTTGCAAACGCCACTCCGTCGAGCGCGCTCAACGCTTTTTGCAGTTCTTGCGCCCTGATAGCGGATATCTTTGCGCCCTTTTTCACGCCGTACTCGTTTAGTATGTCGCACACTCTGAGGTTTAATGCCGCGTCCGGTTCGTCGTTTCCCGCATAGCGCACGCTTACGCGCGTAACGAAATTTGCAAAAATCGAAAGCGCGACCACTCCCACGCAAAGCCCGGCTACGATGCCGACTCTTGCGACAGAGCGCAGCGCAAAAGGCACCACTCCGCCTATCTTAATTATTTTATAATCATAGCATAAGTTATCTAATAATGCAATAATCTTTCCGCATTGTTTTGAATTGACGCAAAATCTCACTCCCTTATCAAAAGATTGAACGTCGAAAACTCTGCAAATTTTGGATACCGCAACAAGCGCTTTCACCCCGTTTTTTGACGAAATTTCAAATTGCGTTTTTCCGTACTTTGCCACAATTTTATGCAATCTAACGTAGTTTTTCGCATTTATTCTTTCAACATATTCCACGAGATGCGCAAACAGGCTCGGCTTCTGCGTTTTATCTTTCTTATTTGCTTTAATTTTTGCATTATTTCGAGTATCTAACACAATATTTTCGTTATTTTTGCCGTCGATTACTCCCTTGTTCTTTCTTTTGTCTTGCGCATTGCCGCGTTTGTTCTCGGCGCTATCTATATCTGTCGATTTTTTTACGGTTTTCTTATTCTTTTTCAAATACGATGCTTTGGATTTCCCCTTCGACATATACGTCTCCTCCGCCAATTTCCGCAATGGAAAGCCCTGTGCCTGCAACAATCAAATCTTCGTTACCTATACGAATTTTCAAAAATTCCTCGCTTGCTTCAACCACTCTTTTCACGCCGCTGACCACAAGTTTTCCTCGCCCAAGCATATTCAGCGCAAAAGGAAACAACTCGTCTTTCAGCCTAAACTTTGCTTTAATTTCATTCTTAAACATACAAAAATATATTTGATTTGATATGGAAAAATACCTCTATACTCGCTTTGCGAGAGAAATTAATAATTAATAATTAATAATTGCGGAAGGCGTAGCCTTATCCGAAATATTTTTAATAAGTAAGACATCACAATATTCCGTATATTACCTCACTTAACTAAAACACAATTATCGTAAGCTATGCCATCGCAATATTCCGCTTAAACTTCACTCTGCTAAAACACAATATTTAGATGAAGAACAAGAAAGCGCGCGTCCGAGACAAAACCCAACGTACACAAGCGTACGTGATTTTGTAGCGGATGCGCGCTGCCGCAGTTATTCGCTAAATAGTGCGTTTTAGAATGGGATTTCTTCGTCTGAATCTGGGTCGTCAACATACTCCTCGTCGTCTGGAACGTCGTCGTCATTCGGAGCAGGTATATCCTCCTCCACGTCTACATCCGAAGAATAATCGTCTTGTTTGTCGTCAAAAGGCATGTCGAAAGGCATATCTTCTGTGGATGCGGCAACTTCTTTCAAGTCCTCGGCAACGTCTGAAATGGACTTCATATCCACGCCACCCTCTTCGTCGTCCTCTTTCTTCTTGGGCTCGTCATAGACGTATTCGGTAACGTTGGCGTTTTGATCCACGCACTCTTTGAAGGACGTTGTAGGCGCATCCCAATCGAGCTTGATTTCACCGATTGCGCCGTTTCTGTTCTTTTTCACGTCGAGGATAACCTCGTTTTCCGGCAATGCGGGATTGTATTTGTGCGGATTGTTGAGGAACATAACGATGTCCGCGTCTTGCTCGATGGAACCGGATTCACGCAAGTCCGAAAGCAACGGAGTATGGTCCGGACGTTGCTCAACGCCACGCGACATTTGCGAAAGCAAGATAATTGGGCAATCCAGCTCTTTTGCGTAGATTTTCATTTTTCTTGACATATCGCTCACTTCAACCTGACGGCTTTCTGCCGAGCGACCGTTCTTTGTTGCGGTCATAAGTTGCAAGTAGTCGATAATTACAAGGTCAAGCCCCTTTTCGCGTTTAAGACGACGGCATTTGGAAAGTACGTCGGACGGGCCGTTCATGGAATAGTCGTCGATATAGATATCAGAAGCAAGCAAAGCGCGGTATCCGTTGTACAGTTTTTTGTAGTCCGTTTGCGTAAGTCCGCCGCGAGTATCCATTTTGTTGCTTTCAACGCGCGAGATATAGCAAAGCATACGTTTTGCAAGCAAATCCGCAGGCATTTCCAGCGAGAAAATAGCCACTTTTTTGCCATGATTGATTGCCACGTTTGCGGCGATATTGAGCGCAAAAGCGGTTTTGCCGACAGACGGACGAGCGGCGATAAGCACCATTTCACCGGGTTTCAAGCCGTGCGTCATCTGGTCGAATTTGGGGAAATCGATATACACCGTGTTCTTGGGAACGTTGCCCGTTTGCTTGTCTTGAATATTTTTGAGAGCGAGCGCGGCGGCGTCGTCGATTTTTTCGAGAGCCTTTTCGCTGGTCTGCTCGGCAATGGCATAAACAAGTTTTTCGGCATTATCGAGCGCGTCCGCGCCGTTTTCGCATTCATATCCGTATTTGGCAATATTGTTGCCTGCCTCGATAACCTTTCTCGTAAGGCTGTCGCGCTTTATGATGCTTGCATAATACTCGCCGTTCGCAGCGGACACAACGCCCTCTGCAAGTTCGCTGAGGTATGAAACAGAGCCTACTTCGTCAAGTTGCCCCTTGACGTCGAGCGCGTCGCACACGGACACGGTATCGATGGGCTTACTTTCCATCTGCAACTGTTTCATAGCCGCAAAAATCAACCGATTTTGCGCAAGATAAAAGTCATCGACCGCGAGCATCGGGATAATGATATCCGCCGCTTTGTTGTCGATGAGAATAGCACCCAAAACTGAAGCCTCAGCGTCCACGTTGTTGGGCATACCTCTGCTTACTCTCTTGTTTTCTTCTTTTGCCATAATTTGCCTTTTGCGAGGAGAAACGCAACGCACGCCGCCGCTGCTACGACGATTGCAAAAGCAATCAGAATGCCGTACCAATTTGCGGAGTTTGCGGTTTTTAGCGTAAGGGTGAAAGTCTGATTTTCGCTGCTCTCGTCGAGCGTGAAAAAGTGCGAATACACCCTGTTTGCAACGCTTGTTTCGCCGTCGCTTTTTATAGATTTATAGATTGTATCATACCTTATTATCACTTTCAAGCGATTGTATTGTACGCCGTCGTTAATCAGTTTTTCTTGTGGTATAAAGTTTTGCACGGCACTAAATATCCGTGCTGACGGAGCAATTATATAAGTATTGCTCGTATTGTACCACACGCCGCTCGACGCATCCTCGCTCTTCCATGCCACGCTTGCCCCCTCGATTTTGTCGTCGTTTTGAGTGAAAGTCAGATATGCGATAGCCTCTTCACTATCGGGCAAAAACGCAATCGAGGCAAGATACAAATCTCTTTGGATTTCGCCATCGTCCTCGGGCTCTGCCTTATTGCACGCCGTAAAAAGCGTAAGGCAAATTGCGATTACCGTAGCAATCGCAACCAAAAGCCCGAAAACGCGAGAAAACCTATTTTTCATAACGATAATCGTCCTTTCCTTTGATTATTCAAAGGATTTTTCAAGTTCTGCCAAAGTATCGGCAAACTCTTTAATCGCAAGCTCGTACGGAGCGTCGCTTTCGAGGTCGACGTCTGCAAGACGAATGATATCGAGCGGAGCCATACTGCCGCCGGCGGAGAGGAATTTTTTGTATTTTGCAAAATACTTCTCCCCTTGCGCAAGAATGTTGTTTGCGATAGACACCGCCGTCGTGATACCGGTTGCGTACTTGTATACGTAGAAACTCGTGAAGAAATGCGGAATTCTCGCCCATTCATAGCGGATGAGGTCGTTATGCTCGACGCTCGAACCATAGTATTTCTTGTTGAGCTCGTAGTACGCGTCGCAAAGTGCGTCTGCCGTGATCGGCTCGCCCTTTTCCACCATACCATGCGCAATCGCCTCGAACTCGCTGAACATCGTTTGTCTGAAAAGCGTGGTGCGGAACATGTCGAGATAGTAGGAAAGCAAGTATTTTCTAAACTCGCCCGTCGCCGTCTTGAGCAAATGCTTCAAGAGCAAAACCTCGTTGACCGTTGACGCGATTTCCGCAACGAAAATCTCATAGTCCGCTTTTGTTTCGGGAAGCGATGAATTGCTGTAATAGGAATGCATAGAGTGTCCGAGTTCGTGAGCAATGGTGAACACGTCGTGCACCGTCTTTTGATAATTGAGAAGGACAAACGGATGCACTCCGTAAACGCCCCATGAATATGCGCCGCTCCTCTTGCCTTTGTTCTCAAACGCGTCAACCCAACCGCTCTCAAATGCGGACGCCAAAACGTCGGAATATTCCTTACCCATAACTTTAAGCGCCTCTTTGACAAGTTTAACTGCGTCTTCGTACTCAAGAGCAAGTTCTTGCTCCTTCACCATGGACACGTACAGGTCATACATATTGAGGTTGTCCACACCCAAAACTTTCTTGCGGAGCGCGATATATTTGTGCAAAGGCTCCGTTCCTTTTCCTACGGCGTCAAGCAATTTTTCATAGCAAGTGGAAGGCACGTTTTCTTGATACATGGAGTAATCCAGCGCGCTCTTAAAACCACGCACTTTTGCATAGAACCAGTCTTTTTTAACGTTGCCGGCATAGTTGGCCGCAAGCGTATTGATATGGTCTTTATATGCGCCGAACATGCTCTCAAACGCCTCTTTTCTCACTTCTTGCGAGGGGTTTTGCAACAGCATTCCGTACACGCCGTGGCTCATATCCACTTTGTTGCCCGTGCCGTCGTCAACGGGTTTGAACTTGACGTCCGCATTGTCGAACATATTGAATACTTCCCTGTTGGTATCCGAGAAAAGTCCAACTTCGCCGAGCAATTTTTCTTCTTTTTTGGACAAAATGATGTCCTTGCTTCTTATCATCTCTTTGAAGAACACGTCATAGTCCGCAAAGCGCTTGCTACTTGCAAGTTCTTCAAGTCTTTCCTTTGAAAATTCGCTGATTTCGGGAGTGATGAAAGAGCTTGCCGTCGAGTATTTGACGATAAGCATATCCGCTCTGTTTGTCATGCCTTGATACACGCTATCTCTCGTGTCTTGGTCGCTGCGCATTCTTGCATAGGAATACAAATACACGATGTCGTGCATAAGTCTGCTTCTGAATTCGAGGCAATCGAAAAGCATATCTTCGTCGCTGAGTTTGTCTTGATACTTTGCAAAATATCCTATTCTTTCTTCACACTTAAAGAAAAGTTCCTCCCATGCGTCGTTGCTAGGGATAATATCTTCGAGCGTCCACTTATACTTTGCGGGTATTTGTTCTCTTGATTCGTACAGCATATTATTCTCCTTTATTCTATATCGATTTAACGTTTTACGTATTCGTTTAGGCTATATAAAGCCTCGTTTGTGCCGATTGCGCTTCTTTCCTGCTTATTCGCTGAACAGCGTATTGTCGAGGAATTCGGGTGAGCAACTAAGTCTAACTCCGAGTTTTCTAAACGGGTTTTCGTCCGCTTTCAAAAGCATATGCGTGGAGTGTGCGTCGCATCCTTCGAGTGCAGACAATTGCTCCATAGCATTCGCCGCCTGTGCGTCGCTTGCCGCGCAAATGGAAAGCGCGAGCAATGCCTCTTCGAGCGTCAAAGTCTTGTGGTGCTCTTTGAGAATTTTGGTTTTGAGGTCAATGATAGGTCCGATTACGTACGGCGAGATAAGTTTTTGCGAGTCTTTTATGCCGGCAAGCATCTTCACCGCATTGAACACACACGCCGCCGACGCGCTCATGCGCTTTGTGTTCTTTCCCGTAACGATACGTCCGTCAGGCAATTCGAGCGCAACCGCGCCGCAGTTGTCATTGTCCTCGCTCTTCTTTTTGGCTATTTCGATAACTTTTCTGTCCGCAAGATTTATGGACAATCTGGACATCAAAAATTCAAGTCTGCTCACGGTATCTTCGCTGCCCGTACCTGTTTTGAGGTCGCAAAGAGCCTTGAAGTATCTGCGCACAATCTCTTTCTTGGATGCTTCTCTGCACGCCTCGTCGTCGACGATGCAGTACCCTGCCATATTTACGCCCATATCCGTCGGGGATTTGTAAATACACTCCTCGCCCGTGATTTTCTCGAGTATGCTCTTGACAACCGGGAAAACCTCGATATCTCTATTGTAGTTGACAGTGATTTCACCGTATGCGTCAAGGTGGAAGTTGTCGACTTTGTTCACGTCTTTAAGGTCGGCAGTCGCCGCTTCATACGCTACGTTTACGGGGTGATTGAGCGGCAGATTCCAAATCGGGAACGTCTCGAATTTTGCATAACCTGCTTTAACTCCCCTCTTGTTCTCGTGATAGAGTTGGGAAAGGCACGTCGCGAGTTTTCCGCTGCCCGGACCGGGAGCTGTAAGCACCACGAGCGGACGAGTGGTTTGTATGTACGGATTTGCGCCGTAACCCTCGTCGGATACAATAGTATCGATTTCGTGAGGATAGCCTTTGGTCGGACGGTGGATATACACCTTTATGCCTCTGTTTTCAAGTTTTTGCTTGTAAGCAAGCGCGCCTTGCTGGTCGGTAAACATAGTGATTACAACGCCGTTGATGTATATGCCCATAGCGGATATATTGTCAATCATTCTCTCGACTTCGCTGCCGTACGTAATGCCGTAGTCGGCGCGGATTTTGTTGCGCTCTATAGCGTTTGCGTTTATGCAAATGATAAGTTCCGCCTTATCGCGCAATTTTTGCAAAAGTTTGATTTTTGCCGCTTTATCGAAGCCGGGCAAAACTCTCGCCGCATGCAAATCGTCAAAGAGTTTTCCGCCGAATTCGAGATAAAGTTTGTCAAAGCGGTTTATTCTTTCAAGAATATGCTCCGACTGTTTTTGCATATACAGGTTGCTGTCAAATCCGATTTTGTTCATATGTTTACCTTTTGTATTTTGATTGGATTAATATTGTTCTCCGTCGTTGATAGGAGTTACTAAACTCACTTCCTGCTTAAAGAGTTGTTTGCCTTTTGTGGTACGTGTATCAATTCTGATATTTTCCGTATTCACAATTGTCGTTTGTCCGCCGCTCACAAATGCGAGGTCGTAAGGCATTTTAACAGTTCCCACGTACTTCACGTGCGATTTGTCAAGTTCGATAATCTTTATGCCCTTTAGATATCTCGACGACGGCTCAATAAGCGACGAAATAACTCTCTTTGCATAGCCTGTATTCGACACGACGATTATTTCGCCCTCGTCCTCGACTTGACCGCCGAACACAACGCTGTCGTCGTCATTGAGTTTAATTCCCTTCACGCCTGCCGCAGTGCGACCTTGAAGCGGAATTTCCGTAGCCTTATACACAAGCACTTGCCCTTGAGCGGTAACTTCCATCACGTTCTTTTCGTCATCCACGACTTCGCAGCCCACAACTTCGTCTTTTTCGGCAAGATTGATAGCTTTGAGATACGCCTTATTGACCGTCGTAAATTCGCTCAAATCCACACGTTTTGCGCCGCCTTGCTTTGTGAACAGCACGAGTTCGCCAACAGGCACTCCTTCAAAGAAGAGCATTTTGACCACCTTCTCGCCCGTCTGCACGTCTTGATTTATTGCGCCGAGTTTGAACGGCTTTTCTTTGAATTTCTTTTCAGGCAAGGACGTAACGTCGAGTTTGACAACGCTGCCGAGGTTTGTAACCGCATAAAGCGTGCCTTTGTTGTTTACGCTGAGCCATTGCGTTGGCAAAGCGTCAACGGGAAGCGCGCTCATATCCTTCTTTGACGTGGAGTATGCCTTTTGCGACATAAAGCGCAATTGTCCGTCGCAGTTTGACGTGATAACGCCGTCGCGATACGCAACAGCCTCCGCCTCGCTTGGCGCGCTGTATTCTTCTTGATCGTCGCTTGACAAAATCACGCTCATACGTTCGGAATTGAGAGCCTTTTTGATTGCTTGCAATTCTTCTTTGATTATTGTGTACTGTCTGCGCTTGGACGCCAAAATCGCCTCGAACAAAGCAATTTGCTTTTCCAGATGCGCAAGTTCTTCCTCGAGTTTGCCCACTTCGAGTTTTGCCAGACTCTTGAGGCGCATATCGAGAATAGCCTGCGCCTGTGCGTCGCTGAGATCAAATCTTTGGCGCAAAGTTTCCTTTGCCTTTGCTGTAGATTCAGACTCTTTGATGATGCGGATAACTTCGTCAATATTTCTTATCGCAACCAAAAGTCCGCGCACGATTTCCGCTCTTGCCTTTGCGGCTTTGAGGTCGAAATTGGTGCGGTTTACTATGATTTTGCGTTGATATTCGATGTAATAATCGAGATATGCCGTAAGGCTCAATTGCTCGGGCTTGCCGTTTGCAATCGCCACCATATTTATGGAATATCCCATCTCGAGATTGGTCTTTTTGAAGAGGAAAGAGATAATCTTGTTTACGTCAACGTCCTTCTTGCATTTAATAACCGCGCGAGTGCCCGACTTATCGCTTTCGTCCACGATTTCGGATATACCTGCAAGATCGTCCTTATTCGCTTCTTTGAGGTCTGCGATACGAGAAAGCAATTCCGACTTGGACACCTGATACGGTATCTCCGTAATGACGATATTCTTTTTTCCGTTATCGTCGTTTTCTATATGCAAGCGAGAGCGGATTTTAATTCTGCCCTTGCCCGTTTCGTAAATGCTTTCGAGGCTGTCCACGGGGATGATAAACGCACCGGTCGGGAAATCGGGACCATGGAACACCTTGAACAAATCCTTAACCGTCGCGTTGGGATTGTCAATCTTATAAATCGTTGCGTCTATACACTCGCCCATGTTGTGCGTTGGGATATTGGTCGCAAGACCTACGGCAATACCGTTTGCGCCGTTCACAAGCAAATTGGGGAAACGCCCCGGGAGCGTCGTCGGCTCTTCCAAACTATCGTCGAAGTTTGGCGTCCACGTAACCGTCTCTTTGTCGAGATCGCGCAACAGCTCAAGCGCAAGCGGGCTCATTCTCGCCTCGGTATAACGCATAGCGGCGGCGGAATCTCCGTCGATAGAGCCAAAGTTGCCGTGTCCGTCCACAAGTTTCATTCTCATAGAGAACGGTTGCGCCATACGCACCATTGCGCCGTACACCGAGCTATCTCCGTGCGGATGGTATTTGCCGAGGCAGTCGCCCACGATTCTGGCGCACTTCTTGTGCGGCTTGTCGGGAGTCAATCCCATCTCGTGCATGGAATAAAGCACCCTGCGTTGAACGGGTTTCAAACCGTCCTCAACTCTCGGCAACGCGCGGTCGAGAATGACGTTTTCCGAATACGGAATCATCGAGTTGTGCATCACGTCCTCAAAGACGCTGTCAAGCACCACTGAATTATACTCAATTTCTTTGTGTTGTTTCTTTGCCATAGTTTTATTTATTTGTTAGTTTCACGCATAGCGTGAAAGTATAGTGTATTTGTGTTATTCTTCCTCTTTTTGAACTTTAAAGTCGTCAATCTTGTTAAAGTCGGCGTACTTGTAGATATAGTCCTTTCTGATATTGCTGTCGTCGCCCATAAGAATGGTTATGCGCTTATCTGCCATCGCGGCGTCGTCAATCGTAACTCTCGTAAGGGTGCGCTTTGCAGGATCCATTGTTGTATCCCAAAGTTGCTCCGGATTCATTTCGCCAAGACCTTTGAAGCGTTGCAACAGTGCGTTTTTGCCCATCTTCTTTTGACCTTCGACAAGCGCGTTGTCGTCATAGCAATAAAGAATTTCGTCTTTCTTTTGCAAGCGGTAAAGCGGAGGCATACCGATATACACGTGTCCTTCTGTGATAAGTTGGCGCATATAGCGGAAGAAGAAGGTAAGCAACAACGCTCTTATGTGCGCGCCGTCCTGGTCTGCGTCGGCTAGAATAATAACCTTGTCGTATTTGAGGCTTTCGATGTCGAATTGCGGATCAATACCCGTACCGAGCGCGCTGATAAGAGTTGCAAATTCCTCATTGGCAAGTATTTTTTCAAGGCTCGCCTTTTCCACGTTGAGCGGCTTACCGCGGAGCGGCAATATCGCTTGGAAGAATCTATCTCTCGCCTGCTTTGCGCTGCCGCCTGCCGAGTCGCCCTCGACTATAAACAATTCGTTGATAGATGCGTTTTTGCCCGAGCAACTTGCAAGTTTACCAACAAGGTTAAGCCCGTTGAGTTTGTTTTGCTGACGGCTGAGGTCTTTTGCTCTCTTTGCAGCCTCTCTCGTCTTTGCCGCGCCCATAGCCTTTGCGATAATCTTTTCCGCAATAGCCTTGTTTCCGCGCTGCAACAGCAAATCGGCAAGTTTCTCACTCATAAGATTTTCCACTTTGGTGCGAACTTCGGGGTTGCCGAGTCTGCCCTTTGTCTGACCTTCGAATTGCACGTTTTGCATCTTGACGGTAACCACCGCAACCATACCTTCTCTAAAATCTTCGCCCAAAAGATTGGCTTGCTTTTCTTTGAGGATATTGTTTTTGCGCGCGTAGTCGTTGAACACTTTGGTAATCGCACTCTTAAATCCGACTTCGTGCGTACCGCCTTCCGCAGTCGGAATATTGTTTACGTACGAATAGATATTTTCGGAATAACCTTCGGTGTGTTGAATCGCGACTTCCACCTCAAAGTGGTCATCTTCTGCCTCGACGTACAGCGGCTTGTCGTAAAGCACAACTCTGCCTTCGTTGAGATATTGCACGTAATCGGCAATACCGCCCTTATAACAGAACGTGTCGTGCTTGCCTGTACCGCCCTCGAGCGGCATACGCAAATCGTCGATTATGATTGTAACGCCCTTGTTGAGATACGCCACGTCGCGCATACGCTCTGCAATCGTGCCGTAATCAAATTTTTCCTTTCCGAACACTCTCTCGTCGGGCTTGAACTTGACGGAAGTACCCGTGCCTTTCACCTTACCGATGACGGTAAGCGGAGTTTTCACAACGCCGCTCTTAATCTTGTTTCCCACTTGCGGAGACCAAAACTCGGCGCGATACAAATTTCCGTCGCGCTTTACGTCAACTGTAAGCCATTCGGAAAGAGCGTTCGTAACCGACGCGCCAACGCCGTGCAAACCGCCCGAATAGTTGTATTGATCGTTGTCAAATTTCGCACCTGCATGAAGTTGGGTATAGACCACCTCAACGCCGCTGATTTTGAGCTTCGGATGCTTATCGACAGGCACGCCGCGCCCGTTGTCGCTCACTCTTGCGACGTTGTCGTCCAAAAGTTCGATACGCACGGTATCGGCAAACCCGTTTGCCGCCTCGTCAATACTGTTGTCGATGATTTCCCAAAGAATGTGATGCATGCCCTTCACACCCGTCGTGCCGATATACATACCGGGACGCTTTCTTACAGCGTCAAGCCCCTCGAGAATGCGAATGTCCCCTGCCTTGTAATTGTTGTAATCTTGATTTGCCATTTATAAACCTACATAGGATAATAATATAGTGATTATACCACAAGATATTGTTTTTTTCAAGGGAAAACGAACTAAATATACTTAATAATTATTAAAAATGAATAATGAAAATTCAAATATAACAAGCGCAATCCTTTCATCTATGATTTAAGCGAGGATATCCGTCATAGAACAAGAAAGAGCCACACTCTCGGCAACCCTAATTTACTAATCGTAAATGAGTTGTCGAGGCGTGGCTCTGCCGCAGTTATCTAGCGGATAGTCCGCTTAAATCATTGATGAAATACGAGAGACGAAGTCAGAATATACTTCCGCGTTATTGATTTCGTTCAAAATCTCGTGTCTTGCATCGGGATAAAGTTTGATTGAGAGGTCTTTCACGCCGAGAGCTTTGTATTGGTCGTAAAGCTTGGTTACAAGCTTGCCGTTGCCGCCGACAGGGTCTTTGTCGCCGGAGAAAATCGCAATAGGCTTGTTGACGTCGATTTTGGCAAGATTCTCCTTCTTATAACTCTCTTTGAGTCCGCAAAGGAAGAATTTGAAGAACGCAATTGACATAACGTTGCCGCATTGTTCGTCGAGGATATATTTCTTGACTTGCTCTTTATCTCTCGACAGCCACGCAAACGGAATCTTGTCCGCTTTGAACGGCTTGTTGTAGTTGCCAAAGGAAAGTTTGTCGAGGAGTTTTCCCGTCTTTTCGCCGCCGAGCGTCTTGTATTGCATATTCGCAACCGCAGCGCCTGTGGACAAAATCGCGCCTTTCATCATAGCGGAGCCGCTGAGCACCACGCCGTCGTAGTCCTTGCATTCTTCGATATAGCGTTGACCGACCATACTTCCGTAACTATGTCCGAGATAAATCACGGGAAGATTGTATCTTTCCTTGAGCATCTTTGTGATAGCGCACTCGTCCTGAACGGTATCGAAATAGATATTGCCCTTGTGATAGCCCTTTACGCCCTTTGCGGATTGTTTTGTACTGGTCATACCGTGAGCGCGGTGGTCGTCCGCAAAGACTATAAATCCGTTTTGGTTGAGATAGTTTGCAAAATCGTCATATCTGCGAGCATGTTCCGCCATACCGTGTGAAATCTGCACAACGCCCTTTGGATTTCTCACGTTATCCCAAAGATAGCATTGCAAAACGGTTCCGTCGAAACTCTTGAATTTTTCGGTTTTCATAAACACCCCTTTCGTCGCAAAACTGCGAGCTTGATTTCAATATGAATATATTGTAACACGCTCGCGCGCCGATTTCAAGATGTAAATTTACGCAACTTTATGCGATTTTGTTTCATAATATAGACATTATGAGCCAAAATTCAACGATAAACGGACAATCTCGCAAAATCATAGTTTTCACGGGCGGCGGCACGGGCGGACATATCTACCCCAACCTTGCCTTGGTCGGCGAATTTGAAAAACGCGGCTTCACCCCCGTATATATAGGCGGCGACGGCGATACGCTGGAGCGCAAACTCGCCAAAAGCAACAATATTGCGTACCACGGTATCCCGACAATCAAACTTGTGCGGTCGCTATCCCCCTCGGCAATAGGAAACAATCTCAAAATTCCCTTCTCCCTCAAAAAATCCGTAGCGCAGGCAACGGCGCTACTCAAGCAAATCAAACCCGATTGCGTTTTTTCAAAAGGCGGTTTCGTATCTCTTCCCGTCGTGTGTGCGGCAAAAAAACTCGGCATCCCCACGTTTGCGCACGAGAGCGATTTAACTTTAGGTCTTGCCAACAAAATAGCCGCTCAAAAAGGCGCAACCATGCTCAAAGCCAATCCGCACTCCAAATTCAAAGGTATCTTTGTCGGCATGCCGCTAAGAGAAGAACTTTTCAAAAGCGGCAAATCTCAATCTCTCAAAACGCTCGACATAGACAATCTAGAAAATAAAAAAGTACTGCTCGTTCTGGGCGGCTCTCTCGGCGCACAGGCAATCAACGACGCGGTATCCGACAACATCGACGAATTGACAAAACGCTTTTACGTCTTGCACGTGTCCGGAAAAAACAAGTCGCAAAACTTATCGCATACGGACTATAAGTGCTTTGAATACGCCAACGACATTTCCGCATTTTACGCCGCAAGCGACGTCGTGATATCGAGAGCAGGCGCAACTGCGGTTTTTGAAATATCCGCACTCAGAAAACGTGCGCTTTTCATTCCTCTACCCAAAGGCATTTCCAGAGGCGATCAAATCTACAACGCCGACCTTGCCAAAGAGTACGGAGCGCAAATATTGCTCCAAGATGTGGATTTTTCAAAGAACTTTGTCAAAGCGGTGGAAAATGCTGCGCAATCCTCCCCGATGAAAATCATCGCAAACGACGCAAACGGAAAAATTGCGGACGTCGTGTGTGATACATTGAGGCGAGGTGAAAAATGCAAAGACAAAAAACCATCGCCAAATGGCTGAGCGTCGTTCTTCTCACGACCATAGCAATCGCAAGTTACATTCTTTTAAGCACCATAGGCAAATCCGCCCCCTCGGACAGCGCGGTAGCAGGCGCAGGCAACACGGCGCAAACGGATATTCCCACGCCGCCGATTGTCTATTCTTCCCTACCGAGAGCGTGCGAAACAATAGACGGATTGAGCGTCGCGCACGTCGGCGGCTCGGCGCAAGATACGATTATAGACTATGCCAATTTCTGCGGCAAAACACTCGTGTTTTTCACGTCGCAATCTGTTGACCGAGATGTAAAAGAAAGCGGATTGTACATAGCGGTTTTCGACAGTCAAATGACGCTTGAAAACACTTTCAGAATCGCGGACGAAAACGCAAAATATCTCGCCTCTTCAATGGGCAAAAACGGACTTACCGTGTTTATTCAAAATCAAGACAAAACAGATATAATTTTGTTCGGTGAAGAAATGAAAATCAGCGCAAAAACGTCAATCGACCGCTATGAGAATATCACCCCAGTAAGCAGCGCGGACGGTACGTATTTGTGCACTGACGGCGAGAGTATGCGCATGGTGAAAATAGACGGCGCACTCAAAGTCATTTTTGACAACTTCATTTATCAAAGCAGCGATATAGATATAGTCCAAACCTATTGCTTAAACGACAAAACGCTTATATTCGCGCAGGATAATAATTCCGTCAAAATTTTACAGTATTCACATAAAAGCGGTTTTATCTGTCAATTTTCGCAAGATAAAAGCACGCTTTTGCAAGTATTGCCAATCGTAGCAAGCAACGAACAGACTTTCGTAACGCTTGTAAAATCGCAAGACCGACTTATGATAAACTCATTCGATATCGACCTGCACACGCTTCAATCTCGCTCTCTTCCCTCTTCCGATAAAACAATAATACTAACAACCGATATCGGCATAGAAGTACTTTGCGGCGGCGATATAATCCGCTATTGTCCTCACCTCGATTTCCTTGCAAAAAGCGAAATCGCAAACCCCGAACTTATAGAAAATTCAACCGAATATCACGCCGTCTGCGGCGCAGAAAATTACTTTATTTCAAAGACCAAAAACGGCTTTGTTTTGCTCAAAAAAACAGGCGATAATCTCTCCGAAATTTTTGCTTGCAACCAAGCCGATTTACCCCTCGTCCAAGCAGTCAAAACCATCGATAATTCCATGCGTTTTTCTCTGTTTTTCGATTGCGATAACACGGAAGAATTTTCGTATATGTGCTTTGGCGACAAAGACGTCTTTTATTTGTCGTTGACAACAAGCACGTCTTGACATATACTTAATTTATAGAGCAAAGCGTGCGCACATGGAATATTCCTCAACTCGCACGCAGTGCGAATATCACTTTTGGCGCAGCCAAAAATATCACTGTTGCGTCAGCAACAATATCACTCTCGCATAGCGAGAATATCACTTTCATCTATGAAGAAAGATCAAGCCCAAAACGTTCAAAACACCCAACCCTATTCCAATATGAAAGCGCGCAGAGTCGTGCTGATTTTGGGTTTCGTGATGACGCTTATCGGCTTTATCGCCGCGCTTTACGCCTCTCTTGCGCTCTTCTTTCCCTCATTGTGCGTTCCAAAGGACGTGCTTCCCTTCAAGAGCATAACGACGCTTTACGTTGTTAGTATGTCTTTGTCATTCCTCGGCATAGTGTTTGCCGTCGCGGGTGCAAATACGCAAAAAGCAATCGCAAGATTATCTTTCTTCTTCGGCACGGTAGCCTTCATCGGTTCCGCGGGATTTTTGGTTGTCCTTCTTCTCGTCAACTTCTTCCCCTTCCAAGCGATAGGCAATCTTCTGTCCTAATCATTTTTAACAGCATAAAAAAAGCAACCACTTTGCGGTTGCTTTTGCTTATTCAACTGTTCTTAACAATGTATTAATTATCGCCTGATCAAACCTCACACGAAATCGAAACGTTTTTCAAACAATTCAATTAGCATATAATTTCCGTCTCAAAACAATTTCGACCTTGAACGTGACATAATTTTTATTAAAAAATCGCATAAAAATCAACGAAAAAAGCCCTATTTTTTTAGGACTTTTTTAATAAAAAATTGCGATTTTTCAAAGCTTATTCGTCGATTTTTTCGTCATCGGCGGTTTGGCGGTAGTATTCGATTTGGTCAAACTCGGGACGTTTTATGGTTTTGCACACGAAATAACAAATAGTACCCGTCGCAAACCCCGCAAGCGCGCCTGCAAGCATCATGTACGGAAGATATGCAAATACACTTTTTCCGATGATCGCGCAAGCAACGCAAATTTGAATGAAATTGTGTAATATTCCGCCCGCCATAGACACCGCGCAAACGCTAAAAAATTTCGTTTTGTACAAAAGCACCATTGCCGTGTACGCAACGAAAGCGGACGGAAGCGACCACAAAAGCGCAATATAATTGCCTGCAAAAACGGCGGTCAAAACGCACCTCAACACGAGCACGATGTACCCTTCCCACACACCGAGGCACAAAAAGCACGCAAGCAAGACCACGTTGCCTAGCCCTATTTTTGCATAAGGCAAAACGGGAATTATCGGCGGAAGATAACTCTCTATAAGCGACACTATGAGTGCAAGCGCAAGGAACAATCCCGCAAGTGCGACTTTTTTCGTATTGAATTTCGCTTTCATTTTTGCCTAATTTTGCCTTTGTTTTTACTATATTACTTTCAATTGGTTATAGGTTTCAGCACCGCTTATACCGTTCGTTCCGTTTGCATTGAAACTAACGATTTGCGGTTATTGTTTACCATTTTGTGTTTACCGTTTTGCTTTATCAGTTTTTGCGTTTAGGTTATTGCGTCCACCTCTCTTGCAACCATCTTGATTACCACCTTATTAGGCAGGCAAACAATCATGCCGCCGTCGGTTCCGATTGCGCTTGAATGCACGCAAAGTTGCTCCGAGCAATTGCTGTTTTTGACGGAGATTTTGCCGTCTTTCACCTCGATAGTCATCTTGCCGTCAAGGATATCAAGCGTTGTATTCTCTCTCAAATCCAGCCTGTATTTAAGCTCGCCGTCAACGTAAATTTCCGCTTCGTCGGCATCCGAGCGCAGTGCGAATACAAGCGTCAAAACGATTAACACAACAACGATAAGGACGATTGCTATATCGCCCTTTTTGAAAAAATCTTTGTATTTCCCGTTTGTCGTTTTTGTGCTTTTCATATCAAAAAACCGCTTTTATATATGCAAAACGCAAGGATAAACCTTGTTTTATTTGATTTTGATGTTTTTATTGCCAACCGCAACACGCAGCTGTTGCGCTTGAGATCTGCTATGTTTTTGCTTATATTATTTGATTTCTATCGATATATCTCCGACAGTTGCAACGTTGTTGTTGCCGTCAATTACAACGGCTTTCAAACCGAGCTTTTCAAGCAATACCATGCCCTTTTGTTTGCCGAGCACGACAACCGCGGTTGCCACTGCGTCGGATATTGCGCCGTCCGTTGAAATGACGCTGCAGGATATCACTCCGTTCTCTCCGCTCGTATCGCATGGTGTGCCGGTCAGAGGGTTGATGATGTGGTGATAGATCGTATCGTCGATTGTATAATACCTTTCATAATCGCCGCTCGTTGCCACGCACTCGCCGTTTTGAAGAGTGAATTTTGCAAAATACGACGTCGTGTATTGTCTATCCGAGCGCGCGGGGTTTGCAATGCCCACGGAGTAATTTTTGCCTTTTGCGCCTATGTTTCCGCCAAGGTTTACGAGCGCGCGCTTTTGAACCATATCGAGAGATTTTTGCACGGCGTAGCCTTTTGCCACTCCGCCGAAGTCGAGCATTGCACCTTCTTTGAGCTTGGTGATTGTGTTGTTTTCAAAATCTGCTGCGAAGCTGTCTTTGAGCCCTACAACCGCTTTTGCCTCGTCGATTTGCTCTTGCGTGGGCAAAGAATGCTTTTCCCATTTATCGAACAAGTCGCCTGAAAATTTCCACAGTCTAACAAGCGGATATATTGACGGATCGTATGCCCCGTCGGACGCCTCATACACGGACAATGCGATCTTGAAAATTTCCATTGTCGTATCCGAGCATTTGACCGCTTCTCCCGCCGTGGAATTGTTGATTTTGTTTAAGTCGCTGCCCTCGATTGTCGGCGAAAGCAAATCGTCCAGAGATTGCATATATGAATCGATATCTTCAACCGCCTTTGAAGAACCTATGCCTTCCGCTTTGATATCAAGCACCGTGCCGAAAACGAAATATTGCTCCGCCCTGTCGCAAGCAGTGAGCGAAGCAATGGAAATTATGATTATTAAGCTTAAAATGAACGCTTTTTTCTTCAAAGCAAAACCTACTAATTTGGCTATAAATCTAATCCGACTATAAAACTTATTTGGTCATAAATATGATACCGATTGTGCCAGGACCTGCATGAGCGCCGATGACGGGGCCGATTGGTTGTTGCCATACGTCCGCCTTTGCGTCGATTTCTTTGACCTTGGCTGCAAATTCATCCGAAACGCCCCTGTTGTCTGCATCGACAAGGATGACGGGCGCGGGTATATCTGCATTGTATTTTTCGACAAACATATCGAGCATATACTTGTATGCTTTCTTTGTGCCGTTGGCTTTGTTGCAAACGTCCAATTTGCCGTCGATTACGGTAAGCACGGGCTTGATGTTGAGAAGATTGCCGATTTTGGCTTTTGCAGGCGAAATACGACCGCCGCGCGCAAGATATTTCATATCGTCAACCACAAAATAGATGCCCACTTTGCCGACAATCGCATCCAAATACTCGCAAGTTTTGTCAATATCGTCGCCGTGTTCTCTGCAATATTTTGCTCCGAGATAAACCAAAATACCTGCGCCAACGCAAATATTGAGAGTGTCGAATTTGCGGAATTTCACGCCCGGATATTTGGCGTCAAGCTCCTTGATTGCAAGGTCGAGATACGCAAAAGTGCCCGACAATTGCGATGAAAACGCTATGTACAAGATATCTTCGCCTGCCTTGAAATACGGTTCGAAAATATCGTAATAAATCTGTTGATTGAGTCCTGCCGTTGACGCGCTTGCGCCTGCTTTCATCTTTGCAAAAAACTCGGCGGTGTCGCCCGACTGACCGAGGTCGGCAAGTTTCTCTTCACCGTCGATGACGTACGGCATACGAATGACTTTCAGATCGAGTTCCTCGGCATGGGTATACCAAAGTTCGCAATCGGTGTCGCAAAAAATGACTGCCATTATACATTCCTCCGCGCTGCGTGCGCAACGCATATATAGTTAGTAGTTGCACAAATATAATATTATAGACAACGATATTTGTCAACTTGTAGCGTTTCTTTTGCGCTCTTTCATATTCAAGCCGCAAATACGTCCGATTTTTCGCTTGTTTTGCGGATTGGTGCGCAATATGGCAAACAACAACGAATATTTGCATAAAAATTATAAATTTTTGCAGTTTTAATACTCGTTTAAGTTTGAAACACTATTATCATGTTACAAAAATGAGAAAGAGGCATTTTTATGGACGATTTCAACAACTTCTTTGACGATCAAAGAGAAACGCAACCGCAACACACTCCCGTGTATCACACGCCCGAGCCCAAAAATCACAACAAGCTCAATGCCGCAACCATTATCTGCATTGTCGTGGCGGCTGTTATGTGCGTTGTGGTACTTGTCAACGTCATTGTGCTTGCAAGCCTGAAGCAAACCATTGCGGAAGAATATGCGGCGTCTATTTCCGAGAGCATGAAACAACAATACCGCGACGCAATCGACGAGGCGTTGAGCGGAACGGATATAGTTGACGATATCACGGATCATGCAGCGCAAGAGGCGCTTGACAGACTCAACTATGCTGTAGGTCAAGTCGCAGACAAATACTGCTCCGCTTCCGTTGCAAGACTCTATATGTACACCGACTCTTCCTCGAGTTACGGCGTTGCAAGCGGATTTTTGGTTACTGACACCGACTCAACGGGAACTACGCAAAGATACTTGCTCACCAACGCACACTGCGCGAGATACGTGCTTGAAACAAAAACTGGCTTTGGAATTTATCAAAGAGTCTCGTATAGTTGGGAATCTTATAAAAAAATCATTGCAATCTTCGATGGCGAGGATACTCAATATAACGTCGAAATAGTCGCATACGGCGGATATGATGACAAAAATTTAGATGCGGAAAACGACCAAGCGGATATCGCAATCTTGAGAATTAAAGGTACGCAACCTTCAAACGAAGCGCACCCCTCTCTCCAAATCGCAACCACAGACGTAAAACGCGGTGACCCCGTTGCGCTTATCGGCAACCCCGAAGGTATCGGCGAAAAAAACAGTATTACTTCAGGCTCTGTATCGCAACCCGATATCACTCTCTCCTCTTGGGGCGCAGGTACGTTCATTATGACGGACGCGGCGGTCAACGGCGGTAACAGCGGTGGCCCGATGGTCAATATCTACGGCAAAGTGGTCGGCATTGTCGAATCCAAACTTGCCGACGACAGCATCGACAATATGGGCTTTGCACTCTCTGTGGATACGATAAGAGATTTTGTAACATGGGCGCAAAAACCTGCCAATAACGTGCTCGGAGCGGACTTGAGTGAAATTTTCAAAAAATTGTAATAAAATGGGCATAAAAATACTATTGACAAATAGAAAAGATATGCTATAATTTAGATAATCTCCCCAATTTGTCGGCACTTATTTATCCTCCCTATGCCGACGAGAAAAATCCCTGCGTTTTGCAGGGATTTTCTTTTGCTCGAATTTCGGGACTTATTTGAACGATATCAAGCGCAATTCCATTGCAAAATTCCTTACAAGTATAAATCCATCGGCTCAACTGTTGGTATCTTATAACAAAAAAAAAGCGAGCGTGGCTCGCTTCTATATTGTGATTGATTTGTTTTGTTTAACCTTAGCTTGTTTTTGCAATTGATAAAACGTTTGAGCTTCTGACGATGAACATCATTTTCAATGCCCAAAACGCTGTTTGGCTGCGCTTGCAAGCTTAATCTCTATCAATAAGAGCGTGCGATTGCGACAAGTTCATAATAACCGCACATAACCACTCTGTCATAGATGTACGTGCTCCACTTCTCAAGTGCGTTGTCGGCAACATACGCGTCCGCTTTGTCCTTTGCCCACTCTGCCGCCGCATCGCTTCCGGCAAAGATTACATAAAGCTCCTGCACCGCTTCGGTTTCTACGCCGTCAATAGTCGACGTGTAGGTCTTGGTGCAATGCATAAGATCCTCAAACGTATAATCGCGTTCGCCGTCCTTGGTGATGGGCGTTGTGCGCTCGTATGTGTAAGACACGCCAGCCTCGTCAAGACGCTTTTTGACATTGTTCTTTTGCATACCGATTTTTAGACACGAAGTCAGCATGACGGCAAGCACAAGCATCAGAGTAAAGACAGATAAAAATGTAAACAGCTTCTTTTTCATAACTTTATGATAAAATCATAAAAGCGATTTGTCAATACATATTGCAAAGCGACGTTGGGCAAAATGTCCGAGCCCAAAGCAATTTCATGCAATGGCAAAGCTTTAAACGGCAAAAAGAACGATTTGGCATTTACCACAATTTCCCATACATTTATAAGGTGTAGGTGCAAACAATAAAATCAGGAGGCAAACAAATGAAAAATTCATTGATCATCGGCACTATGCTTGGAATAGTCACTGCCACTGCGCTGTATTGCAGTATGTCAAACAATTCACTAAAAAAAGCAAAACGTGCCTTTGTAAACAAAATCGAAGACATCGTTATGTAAATAATCGGTCTTGTTCATTTATCCTCTATAAAACACAAATCGTGTACGCAAATATATAATTTGTACACGATTTGTGTTTTGCAATGTCGAAAATCGCTCGATTTTAGGCAAAAATTAAGTTCTAGGACACGACAGGTGTTTTTATAAAAAACAATCATTTTATAAATCTAAATGCAACTTCCCCCCCTTCCTCACGGTGTTTGGACTTCGGCGTTTGCGCACCGCAATCCGCCTCGTTCGCTTTGGCTACAACACATTCACCGGATGTGTTGCTTAACGCGTCGCGCCCATATTCCGTTCCCCCTCTGCGCTTTGCTTGAGGGAACCCACGGAACTGCTCCGCAGGGGGCAACACGACGCGATTGACTTCGTAACAATCGCTATTCCGTCGCTTCGCTCCTTACAACGCTCGCATAGATAGGGACATTTCTCTTATTATGCCACTGCGCTTTGTGCGCCAGCTTCGCACCAACACGGCGCAGTCGCTTGTACTACACACAAGGCTCCCACACACAAAAGACAAGCGAACTAAAGTATGATTTCAAAGATGAAAGCGCAGTCTTTTGTGTGAAGGGAAAGAGGAGCACCAAGGCAAAAAAGCAAGCAATTGGCATTTTTGGCAATTGCGGCTAAGAGCCTTGTGTGCGTCGCAAGCTCGGCGTTCGATTTGCTCGCCGCCTTGCGGCTCGAGTTCCGTCTCCGAAAGGGCAGATACCGTGTATAAGTAGTCTTCAAAAGAGTGACGCTATGCGCCTACGGCTGGATTCCCACGGTCGCTTTGCTCCCTCTGAATGACATAGGGGTGGGGCACCCACACCAGAATATTAATACGCCGAAACTCGCACGAAGTGCGAATATCACTTTTTGCGTTAGCAAAAAATATCACTTGCGCTTTGCGCAAATATCACTGTAACGTAGTTGCAATATCACTCTCGCTTTGCGAGAATATCTCTACAAAAAAAGCACTTGCGATTGCAAGTGCTTTTTGAATTAGGTTTGGGTTGATTACTCTTTGTTGTCGTCGTATTTGTCGTGCTTTGCGTCGAGAGAAGGAGTTTCAACAGGCGTTGCTACATTCTTCTCTTTCTTCTTTGCAATCGGCTTTCTAACCTTACGGACAATGTAGACGATAACTACGATGATGATGAGCAAGCCGAGAACGATTGTCGGGATCATCCACCACAATGCCTCTGTGTTGAACGTGTGGTTGGGCGTTGTGTTGTTGCTGTCGTCGTTGCTGTCGTCGTCGCCTGTACCTTTGCTTTCGGAAGAAACGGTGCGTTTTTGGACGGTTGCGCTTTCTTCTGCTTCATCGTATGCGTTTTCGGTAATCTTTTTGACAGTTACGTTGTCAAACATTGCATAGCCGCTTGTAAGACCTGTTACAACCGTTTCGCCGTTAACCTCGTCGGCAGTGTATTTGCCAAGTGAGAGTTTGAGCGAAACCGACGTTACGTCCTCGTTGAGAGTCTTGACGTAGAACTTGTATTCAACAAATCCTGCGTCGCCTGCGGTGCGGATGGACTTGAAGATGAACGGGTTGTCCGTTTCGTTTGCGGAGCCGAGATAGAGTTCCACAAAAGCGCCGACCGTTTTATCGTCCGTTGCGTCGATGCCGTATGTTCTTACGAATACGCTGACTTCATAGAAGCTTTGCTCTTTCATGGTTACGGATGAGCCGCTGTAGGTGTATGCGCTCTTTTCCATATTGTTGATGACGAGCATTTGCTTGCTGTTGTTGTGCGCATAGAGTTGAGATACGGGGATCCAGTTTTTCTCTTGCATTTCGGCAAGTTTTGCCTTTTGGAGAGCTTCTACGACTTGGTCTTTGTCCATGTCTTTGTACTCTTCTCTGTCTTTTGCCGCGTCATATTCCTTGTCGGAAATCGTGATGTCGTCAATCTTGTAATCTTTGCCGAGGATGCCTACGTAGTCGGTGCCGTTTATATTCTTCACCTCGTAGTATGCGCTGTCTGCATAGATGACGCCGCTCTTGGTGTTGCCGGAGCTTTGGTTGGTGCCCGTCGTGCCTGTCCAACCGTTGGGAGTGGAGAGGGAGCCTCTGGACTCAATCGTGCTGGAGAGCGAGTCAAAACTGTCGGTGAGGAAGGAGAGTTTGTGAACTTCGGTGCCTTCCGCTTTGTTGAAGTCTGCCTCGTCGATAGAGGTGTAGTAGACGTTGTCAAAGAATACGTTGCCCGTGGAAGCAGCCTTTTGCGCTTTGAGAGCTTTTCTGATGACTTCCTTATCGGTCTTGTCGTCATAGTCGGGATTGGAAGTTCTTTCCGCTTCGACTTCGGCGTCCGTAACTTCGATGTTTGCGTAATCGACGTTTTCACCGAGCCACAAGTTGAGTTTTGTGGAAACGCTCGTTTGACCGACTTCGATGTAGAAGGTGTATTTTGTCCATTTCGTATCGGAGGTGCTTTCAATCTTGAAGGAGCTTGTTCCGGAGGTGAGTGAGGACTCGCCTGTGAGATAAATCGTCGCTTTGGTTGCGCCGACCGTCTTTGCGTACAAGGAAATCTTGTAGTATGTGTTGGCCGAGAGCGTTACGCTGGAGGAAGCAAAGCCTGCCGCATAGCCCTTGGAAGAGTCTTTCTTGTTGCCGATTGCAAGCATGTGCCCTTTGTCGCCGGGGAGTGAGCCGAGTTCAAGCTCGTTTGTGTTCTTGCCGACTGTGGGGTAGAAGCCGTTGAAGTTGACGTCGGTATTGTATTGGAATACCGCTTTTGCCTGGTTGCTCGGAACGAACGTGAACGTGCCGTCCTCGTTTGATTGTTGATTGAATTTGATTACGCCTGCGATGAGGTCGGAATCCTCGGTGTTTGCGCCGAGCTTGTTGTCGTTGATTGTCCAGTCGGACGGAGTCGCGGCAACTGTTTGCTCTGCGAGAGCTTTGCCCTCTTCGAGATTCTTGCCATCGAGGTCATAGTTGTCGAAGCCGCCGTTCTTGAATGCGGTTGAGGTGCTGGACGTGAGGTCGATAGCCTTTGTATAGGTGCCTGTGGATGTGTTGCTATACGTGGAGTGAGATACTGTCGAACCGTTGATGTTGGCAACGTACATTGCGCCCTTTGCAAGGGTGGATGACGTCCAACGCGTGCCTGTGCCGAGCGTAAACTTGAATGCGATTGTTACGTCTTTGTCGTTTGCGCCTGCGATTGCCACGGTGATTTCGCACCAGTCGTTTTGGTATTCGTCATAATCCGCGGTGTTGACCTTGGAGAACGTCGCCAAAGTGGAGTCGTCTTCATCCTCGTTCTTTTGGAGAACGTAGATGTATGCGCCGCTTGTGGATTTTACGTCTTGAGTCTTAACCCACAAAGAGATGCGGTAGTAGTTGTTGGCTTTGATTGTGATGTTGTCCGTTTCCACTTCGTAATAGCTGTCGGAAGAGGCGTGGAGCATGTAAGCGCGCTTATCGTTGATTTCGTAGGGAAGTTCGGGATAAGTAAGGCCGCTTACTTTCTCTGTGTCGTGTGCAAACGAATCTTCGTTTTCAAGGCTTACGACGCCTTCGGAAATGAAACCGTCGATGATGGGATTGGTCTTTTTGGTTGCGTCGAAGTTGCTCTTCCAACCCTTGGGTGCGCCGTTGCCGAGAACGGAGACTTTGTTGTTTGTGGAGGAGGCTTCAGACTCGGTGTTGAGAATGTTTGCAAACATATTCTCGGAAGTAAGCTCAACGATAAGACCTCTCAAATCGTCGTTGTTTTCGCAATCGAGAACGTTGTCGGTCGCTTTTTCGATAACTCCTGTCGTTACAGAGGGGAGAGATTCGATTTCTTTGAGATTGAGCTCGTCAATGAATGCCCAACCGTTGGAGAAGGTGCCGTTTGCGTTGTAGAGCGTCGTCTTGCTGCTGCTTGACGGGCTGAGCTCGCAACTTACGGATGTGTTGCTGTTAGTGCCTTCCGTGCCGAGCCACACGTTCATGTTGTAGCTGTAGTTCTTGAATTGGTTGCCTTGGATGTAGAAGGTGTAAGTTCTCCATCCGCCGGTGGTTTTGCCCTCAACGGTTGTGGGTTGTGCCAAACCTTTGTCGCCGCTTACGGAAATTGCGGTGTTGCCGACAAGATAATCTTCGGATTTGTTTGCGGAAATGCCTTTGATGACGATGTCTTTGCCGTCGCTACCCGTGAGGATGAGGGATACGCCCGCGCCGTGCACGTTGTACGTGAAGATATCCAAGGAGAGAGCATAAGTCTTGTTGCGCTCGATTGTGATAGTGCGAGCGGACTTGATGCTTTGTGCGGTCAAAATTTGTTGAGAGAGCATAAAGACGTTGGAGCCCGCGATATTTGCCGCGCGCTCATCGGTGAAGATGTCGCCTTTGATGTTGACAAGCAATTCTTTTGCCGCATTGTAATCGATTTTTGCGTCCTGACCGCTCGGTACGTCCTTTTGGAGCGTGTATTGCTTTGCGTAGTCTGCATAGTTGTCCGCAAACTTGGTAAGGTCGACGATGCCGTTGTGTCTGTATGCAGACGGCGCCGGATCATCCTTGCCGCTGTTGCCGGATACCAAAGACCAGCCGTTGGGTGCGCCTGAAGAGGAAATTGTTGTCGTGCCGAAATCGAAACGTCCGTTGGGGACTTTCAACGTTGCGGTTGCGACGAACTCGTTGCCGTTGCGCTCGAGCTCGACTGCCTTTTCATATACGGATTCTGCAGTCTTTTCCTCGGTGTCATCGAGTTTTTCGAGAGTGAGGTTGTCGAATACTGCGTAGCCCGTGCTCAAACCGGTCTTGTCGGATGACGTGCATCTGCCCAAACCGAGCATGACGTTGAGGGAAGTGGAGGAAACGGGAGACGCCTCGAGGAGTATCTCATAGGTTTTCCATTCGCCCTTGGTGTCGATGCCCTTGATTTCCGCATAAGTGTTGGAGCTTACGTAAATGCGAGCGCCGCGCGCCTCTTCGTTGTCGCCGTCGATATTGTATGTGAGAACATCGACTTTGAGTCTGTAATAAGCGCCCTTGGTGAGAGTGAAGGAAGTGGAGGTGTAGCCGTAAGCCGTCGGACCGTGAATGGTCTTGCCGTCTTCGTCCTTACCTTCTTCGGGCATATACACCATAAGGGAGTGCTTGTAAATGCCGCGATCGTCGTATCTGCCGTTTACGTTAAGCAAATTGTACAATTTGTCTTGATCGTCGTTCCACTTGCTCTTGTTTGCGTCGTAGAGCGCCTTGTCAAGACTGATAACGCCTGCTGTTACGTCGGATTTGTAATCGCCGGAAGAGTACATCTTCGCGCCGGACCAACTCGTAAGAGAACGAGGGTAGGACGTGGACGCTGTGTCGATCACGTGGAAGTCGCCGTTTTTGATGAGGAGATTTTTGGTCTCTTCATACTTGGTCGAATTCGTCGAGGAGCCGTTTCCGTCGTCGTTGTTGCAAGCGACGAACATGCACGATGAAAGTACGATAATCGCAATCATCATAAGTGCTAAAACTACAAATTTTTTCTTGTTCATACCAAACCTGTAAAAGATTTATTTTGCTCGGACTTTCGTCCTTTATTGTTGCTCAATCGATTGCTATCCTGCTCGCGCTTTTGCGCATATACGCGTGCCGCACGCACGATAATTATCAATATGCTTTGTTATTCTAATACAAATACATTATTTTTGCAATAAAAATTCATACTTTCTCGCAATTTAATAAAAATAAAAGTATGCAATCCTATCTCTCCGCGCCTTCGATTATGGCGCAAAATTGTTTCAAATATAACCGACAAGGGCAAAAACTCTCAAAAGGCAGGCAAATCGCCGTTGTCCTTGCAGGGCTTGCCATAGGCGTGGTTACGGGGCTCTTCGGAGCAGGCGGCGGTATGCTCACCGTGCCGGCGCTGACTTTTATAGCAAAGCTCGACGAAAAGCATTCGCACGCAACAGCAATTGCCGTTATATTGCCGCTGTGTCTTATAAGTTCTATCGTTTATGCGCTCGGCGCGAATTTCGAAAAGGGCGTTGTTTTGCCAACCGTTCTTGGCGTAACGATAGGCGGCATAGTTGGCGCGCTTTTGCTCAAAAAGATGTCAAACGGAACGATATCTTTTCTGTTTTACGCGCTTATGCTGTTTGCAGGGCTAAAGATGATATTTTGACAAAAAACAACGTTTAATCGAGGTTTTAATATCGATAAACATATACTTTTTGCGAAAATGAGGTGATTATGCATTTTTTGTATTTTGTTTTGGCAGGCATTGCCGGCGGCATTCTTGCAGGTATGGGAATGGGCGGAGGAACGCTCACTTTGCCGCTTTTGGTGGTTGGTCTGGGAGTGGGACAACTCACGGCGCAGTTTGCAAATCTCGTTGCGTTTTTGCCGTCGGGTTCGGCGGCTCTTTGTTTGCATATCAAGAACGGATTGGTGAAGAAAAACAACCTTTTGTCCTTGCTTTTGCCTGCGGTGATATCCTGCGTCGTCTGCTCATTTTTCGCAACCGAAATAGACGGCGATTTGCTCAAAAAACTGTTCGGAGGTTTTCTCATTGCCATTGCTATAGGCTCCCTCGCCGCAAAAGTCGCAAACAAAAAGGGCTGAGCAGATGCTTTGGTTGAGTTTATGGTGCCGCAAAATCGTTAGAAGAACATTAAAAAATCGCAAAATTTCCGAAAATTTCAAAAAAAGGGGTATTTACATTATAAGATTTGTAATGTATAATTACTTTAATCTTTAATTTTATGACGAAGGATTGGTTTTATGACAATTCCATTGAGGACTTTCCGCAGAGGCATTCACCCTCCTGCGAACAAGTTTACCAAAGACGTACCTCTTGACGAGTTTCCCATTCCCGACAAACTATACGTGTCGCTTTCTCAGCATATCGGCGCGCCTGCAAAAGCAATAGTGCAGGTGGGCGATCACGTTGACGAAGGACAACTTATAGGCGAGGCAAACGGATTTGTTTCGGCAAACGTTTACTCTCCCGTGTCGGGAACAGTGAAATCATTTGTAACCTTGCCCACGGCAACCGGGCAAGATGCTTTGCACGTGGAAATCGACAACGACTTCCTGTACACGACGCAATCGCTCAAACCTCTAAAAGATCCCACCAAAGAAGAGATTATCGACAGGGTTAAAGAGGCAGGTATCGTCGGTATGGGCGGCGCGACTTTCCCCACGCACGTCAAATTGATGCCCAAAGAAAAAGTGGACACGCTCATCATCAACGGCGCGGAATGCGAGCCTTATATCACTTGCGACTACCGTTTGTTTATGGAAAAAGCGCCCACGATTATCAAGGGTATCAAACTTTTGATGAAGGCGCTGGACGTCAAGCACGCGTACATCGGCATTGAGGCGAACAAACTTTCCGCTATCCGATATCTTACAAGCCTGGTTCCCAACGATATCGACGTGATGAAGCTCAAAACCAAGTATCCGCAAGGTGCGGAAAAGCAGCTCATTTACGCTATCACGCACAGAGTTGTGCCCACGGGCGCGCTTCCGTCAAGCGTCGGTTGCGTGGTCTGCAACGCGCATACGGCTTATTCGGTGGCAAGAGCGGTGCTTTTCGGCGATCCGTGTTACAAGCGCGTTATGACGGTGTCCGGCGGCGGCGTTGCCGAAAGAGGCAACTTCTGGGTTCGCAACGGCACGACCTATCAATTTGTTTACGACACTTGCAGAGGCGACAAGGACGAGGATATCACAAGAAAAGTGGTAAGCGGAGGTCCGATGATGGGATTTGCGCAAGCGGACTTGCGCTCCACTTGCTCGAAAGGCACGTCTTGCTTGCTCTTTCTCACAAAAAAGGAATTTAACACAAGTCCTACCACGCCTTGCATCAGTTGCGGAAAATGCATCATCAACTGTCCGATGTCCCTCGTGCCGAGAGAAATCGAAAAGGCTGTTGAAAAAGAGGACTTCGAAGGCACTTTCAAGATGGGCGTGCTCAACTGCATAGAGTGCGGCGCATGTTCCTATTCGTGCCCTGCAAAGCGTCCGCTCGTTCAGGCGATGCGCCTTGCAAAGAAAGAAATAAAGACGAGGGGGATAAAGTGATATGCCAAAATATATAGTTTCCTCTTCGCCGCATATATCCACGACGTTCACGACGAGAAAAATGATGCTGGACGTCATTATCGCGCTCGTTCCAGCGACAATCGCAAGCATTTTGCTTTACGGATTCTATCCGCTTTGCATGATGATTCTTTGCGTTGGGTCGTGCGTGTTTGCGGAGTGGCTGTTCAACGTAATCGGAAAGCGCTATCAGAGCGTGGGCGATTTGTCGGCGGTTGTTACGGGTATGATACTCGCGCTCAATCTTCCGCCGGTGGTGCCGTTCTACGTGCCTATGGTGGGCGGTTTCTTTGCCATTCTCGTGGTGAAGATGCTCTTTGGCGGTATCGGTAAGAATTTTGCAAATCCCGCAATCACGGCGCGCATATTCCTGCTTTTGTGCTGGACGACGGTTATGACCAACTTTGTCGCTCCAATCGACCTCAAAGACGGCGCAAACCTCTTCTCGTTCTTCAATCAAGCGGTGAATATCGATATCAGCGCAATCACGAGCGCAACTCCGCTTGCAGGAGTGAAGTCCGCAGTCAAGACGGGCGCAAATCCCGCGCTCGGGCTCAACGCGCTCGATATGTTCCTCGGAAGAATAGGCGGCAGCGCAGGCGAGGTCAGCACTCTTGCAATCCTCATCGGCGGCGTATACTTGCTTATCCGCAGAGTTATAGACTGGCGCATTCCCGCGCTTTATATCGGCTCGACGGTGGTGTTTACCGCAATATTCTTTGCAGGCAGCGGATACGTCGGAGAGTACATATGGACATACTTGCTCGGCGGCGGTCTTATGTTCGGCGCGTTCTTTATGGCAACCGACTATGCGACTTCGCCAAAGACTTGCCTTGCGGTGGTCATCTACGGCGTGGGGCTCGGCTTCCTGACGGTGATATTCAGAAAGTACGGCACTATGAACGAGGGCGTGTCCTTTGCGATACTCCTTATGAACGTGCTTACGCCGTTGCTTGACAGAATTATGCCGAGAGTGTTCGGCGCACCTAAGAAGAACAACTTTGCAAAACTTACTAAAAAACATAAAAAAGACGGCGGTGAAGCAGCCACGGCCGAAGGAGGTGCGAAATGAGCGATAAAGACGAAATTATGCAACAAGTCGCACCCGAAAAAGACGTAAACTCGGTGGAAAACGAAAGCGTTGAAAGTGCGGAAAACGTTCAAAACGAAAGTGTGGAAAACACTGCTAACGAAGTCGTAGAAGTGCAATCGCAAGAAGAAAACAACACCGAAAATATGCAAAATATCGTCGAGAACAACGCCGAAAACGTGCAAAATAACGCTGAAAACAGCGCGAAAACCAAGAAGAAATTTAAACTCGGAACGGTTGCCAAATGCACGCTCGTGCTTGTTGTGATCGCGGTTGTCGCAGGCATTTTGCTGGGCGTTGTCAACTGGCTTACGTACGTCGATCCCGACAGCGTGATTATAGAAAAATGTGCGACGGTGTACGAAGTGTCCGCAGACAACGTGAGCAAAAACGATGATAGGGTGTATACCTACAAGAATACGAAGAACCTTGTCAAATCCTGTTTCGAGGCAAAGGACGAGAGCGGAAACGTGCTCGGATATTGCTATTATTCCGTCGGCGCAGGTGCAAAAGACGGTGAAATAGAGTTGCTTGTTTACATCGACGCAAAAGGTGTAATCAAGGATATCGAAGTGTACGAACAAGGCGAAACGGCAGGTTATTTCGACAGAGTGGAAAAAGCCAATAAATCCAAATACGTCGGCTTAGATATCACAAAAATCGATAGATTGACGCTTATTTCGTCGGGAAGCGAACCGACGGCAGAGGGTGAAATCGCGGCGGTCAGCCAAGCGACTTATACCTCTACCGGCTATCACAATGCGGTCGCAGCGGCAGTGTATGCGTACCTTGCGGCTATGGGAGGTAATGCGCAATGAAAAAGAATGCAAAATTGCAAATAATTTCAAACGGCATCCTCGCTCAAAACCCGACGTTCAGGCTTGTTTTGGGTATGTGCCCGACGCTTGCAATCACTACAAGCGCATTCAACGGTTTGGGTATGGGGCTTGCGGCAACGCTGGTACTTATCTGCTCCAACGCGCTCGTGTCGTTGCTAAGAAAGTTTATTCCCGACAAGGTGCGTATCCCTGCGTACGTGTTGATTATCGCAACGCTTGTTACGTTGCTCGAAATGGTGCTTAAAAGATTTATCCCCACGCTGTACAGCGCGCTAGGAATTTATCTGCCGCTCATAGTGGTCAACTGTATCATTCTGGCAAGAGCGGAGGCGTTTGCAAGCACCAACAAAGTGGGCGACAGCATGCTTGACGGCTTGGGAATGGGACTCGGATTTACACTTGCGCTTACCGCGCTCGGATTTATAAGAGAACTTATCGGCGGAGGCTCGTTCTTTGGCCTCGCTATCGGCGCGTTGCCGAAGTATGCACTCAAATTTTTCGTGTTGCCGGCGGGCGGTTTCTTGACGCTCGGCCTTGCGATGGCACTCGTCAACGCAATAAGCGATTATAGAGCAAAGAAGAGAAAAGAGGACGCCGAAAAGCGTATCAAGGACGTCGAGGACGCAAAGGCGTCGCTTGACGAAAAAGTCGAAGAAACGGAGGTTGCGTAATGGAATACTTTTTGCTTATAATCGGCGCAATGTTCGTAAACAACTTCGTGCTCAGTCAATTCTTGGGGTGCTGTCCTTTCCTCGGCGTGTCCAAAAAGGTGGATACCGCTCTCGGTATGGGACTTGCGGTCACGTTCGTTATGGGCGTTGCGAGCATCTTTACTTGGCTTATACAGAAGGCACTTGTCGCGCTCGGCGTGGAATATTTGCAGACTATTGCGTTTATTCTCGTCATTGCCGCGCTTGTGCAACTCATCGAAATGGTACTCAAAAAATATATGCCGTCGCTTTATAGCGCGCTCGGCGTATATCTTCCGCTCATCACCACCAACTGCGCGGTGCTCGGCGTTGCAATCCTCAACGTCGATACCTACGGCGTGGCAAGCGGAATCAGTCTATTGCAATCATTCCTCAACGGCGTTTTCAGCGGCGTGGGATTTTTGATTGCTATATTGTTGCTCGCAGGCGTGAGAGAAAAGATGGATAGCGACGCTATTCCCAAACCATTCAGAGGTTTCCCGATTACTCTCATTTCGGCAAGCATATTGAGCATGGCGTTCGTTGCGTTCGGCGGTCTTATCTCGTCGTCGGGCGCAATCAATCCGTTTGCTTGAAGGTAGGTGATGCGTATGTCGTGTTTGATTGTTGCAAGCGCAGGCGTAAATCCTTTGACTATTCTTTGGTCGCTGCTCGTACTGCTCGTGTTGGCGGCGGTATTCGGATTTGTACTTGCGGTACTCGGAAAGAAACTTGCCGTGCATGAGGACGAACGTATAGGTCAGGTCAGAGAGCATTTGTCCGGCGCAAACTGCGGCGGTTGCGGATATGCCGGCTGCGACGCGTTCGCAAAAGCGATTGTGGAAGGCACTGCGGATATCAATGCTTGCTCGGCAACTTCTGCGGAAAACAAGAAGAAGATCGCCGAAATTATGGGCAAGAGCATTGACGCGGAAGAAACTATGATAGTCGTGGCTTGCAAGGGCGGAAACAACGCCGTCGACAAGTACGAATATATGGGCTACGGCAACTGCAAGAGTATGGAATTGCTCGGCGGCGGCAGAAAACAATGCAAGTGGGGTTGCCTCGGTATGGGTAGCTGTGTGGACGCTTGCCCGTTCAGCGCAATGAAGATCGGCGACGAAGGCTATGCAAAGGTGCGCTACGACAGGTGCGTGGCTTGCGGAAGGTGTATAAGCGCATGCCCCAAAAAACTTGTTAAGCGTATTCCTGCGACCGCAAAATATTACGTTGCATGTTCCAACTGCCTCAGAGGCGGCAAGGAGGTGCGCGCGATATGCTCGGTGGGATGCCTTGGCTGCGGACTTTGCGCAAAAGTGTGTCCAAACGGCGCAATCACTATGGAAAACAACCTCGCGGTTATGGATTATACAAAATGCACGGGCTGCGGACTTTGCGCTCAAAAGTGCCCGTCAAAGTGCATTATGCCCACCAAACCCGAAGTCGAGGATAAAACGGAATAATACAATCTTTATAGATAAAGAAATTAGATATCGGAAAAATTATAGAGAAAAGAAATAGTGAAACAACAAGTCCGAAAGGACGCGGCGAGAGCCGTACAGGAGACAAATATGGAAAAAATAGCGATTATCGACATTGGCTCAAACTCAGCAAGACTCGTGCTTGTCAACGTGCTTGACGGCGGATATTTTGTCGTGTTTGACGAACTGAAAGAAACCGTCCGACTCGGTCAGGATATGGATTGGGACGGATTCATTAAGCCCCAACGTATTGCTCAAACGATAAAAACGCTAACAATGTTCCGTCGTTTGTGCGACGCAAACAAGGTTGACAAAATCTTTGCGTACGCTACTGCGGCGGTGAGACGTGCAAAAAATCAAAAGAGTTTTCTTGACGAAGTCGCAATGACTTGCGGTATCAAGATTAAAGTGCTTTCTCCCGAAGAGCAGGCTATGCTTGTGTATCAGGGCGTAATCAACTCCATGGATATTCCCAAGGGCTTGATTATGGAAATGGGCGGCGGCTCTACAAACCTCATTTACTACAATAGAAGAAACCTCATTCGCTTCGAAACGTTGCCTTTCGGGGCGGTTACGCTTACGGATTTGTTCAAAAACGATTCCTCGACGCCGCAAGAAAGAGCAAAGAAGATAGAGGAATTTATAGGCGAGCAACTCGAAAAAATTCCTTGGCTGGACAGCGTTGAACCGGATACGGCGTTCGTGGGCGTGGGCGGCAGTTTCCGCAATCTCGGAAGAATCAGCCGTATGATTAAGAAGTACCCCTTCAATATGACGCACAACTATGAGTTGCCCGTGAGCGAGTTTGACAACATCTACAACACAATTAAGAAACTCGACCTCAACAGCACGATGAAGATCAAGGGATTGTCCAGCGGCAGAGCGGATATTTTCCCGAGCGCGCTTGCCGTTATGAAAGCGGTGCTTTCTCGCTTCACGTTCGAGAAGATTACCATCAGCGGTTGCGGACTCAGGGAAGGAGCGATGTTCAGATATGCCGTTCCCGGTATCAGCGAAAGACCTCTCAGCGACGTGTTGGGGCACTCGCTCTATACGCAAATGAGATATCACGACCTCAACATTGCGCACGCAGAGCATGTGTACAACCTCTCAATCCAGCTTTTCAAACAACTTAAGGTTTTGCACAAGATGCCCAGAGTGTACGTGAGAGTGCTCAAAATTGCCGCGCTTATGCACGATAGCGGTATGAGAATCAAGTTTTACAACCACCAATTGCACTCGGCATATATCATTCTCAACAGCAACCTTTACGGCGTGCCGCACAAGGATATCGTAGTGGCGGCGTTCGTTGCGGCAGGTCATAGAAAAGCCGAAAACGCACGCGACGAGATCGTCAAGTACAAGGATATGCTCACGCAAGAGGACGTTGACGCGATAAGAAAACTCAGCGTGATTTTGCGCATTGCAGAGAGCTTTGACCGCTCGCAAAGCGGCGTTGTTACGGGCATCAATTGCGATGTGCTCGGCGACAGCGTAATAGTCAAGACGGAATGCGAAAACGGCGGTGATTGCGCGCTCGAAGTCAAGGACGCAATGGGCGCTGCTGCGGAATTTAAGGTTGCATACGGCAAGAACCTCGAAATTCTGTAATATACAATGAAAACATTTGCAAAAGATATTGTCCTTGCGTCCGCATCGCCGAGGCGCAAGGATATATTGCATAAAATGGGGCTGGACTTTCAAATCGTTCCGTCGCACGTTGACGAGAGCAAAATCAGGGCGATTTTGCCTTGCAATCTCGTAAAACGACTTGCGATAGCCAAAGCGGACGACGTGGCGTCTGAATGCTGCGGCGTTACGGTGATATCGGCGGATACGATAGTCGCAAAAGGGCTGAAAGTGTACGGAAAGCCCAAGGACGAAGCAGGCGCAATCGCAATGATATCCTCGCTCAACAATAAGTGGCATACCGTTTACACGGGCGTGTGCGTGAAGTGCGGCGAGGAGCAAAAAGTGTTTTGCGTGGCGTCCAAAGTCAAGTTCAAAAACCTTACGCGAGCGGATATAGAGGAGTACGTCAAAGTGTGCAAGCCCCTTGACAAAGCCGGCGCGTACGGGATACAAGACGACAAAATAGTGGAAAAATACAAGGGCAGTTACACAAATATCGTGGGGTTGCCCGAGGAAAAACTTGCCGAGGTTTTGAGGCAAGTCGGAGTTATCTGATGGCAACTATAGAACTTTCAATCGATTTAGGCAGTAAATTTATCACCATATACCAAAAAGGTATAGGGCTTGTCTTGCGTGAGCCTGCAATCGCAATCGCAACCAAAGCGCGCAACCGCCTCGAAATCAGAGACGCAGGTTATCGCGCAGAAAGCGTTATGACGGGCGCGCTCGGCGGAGCAAAGGTCATCGCGCCTATCAAAGAAGGCATTATCGTGGATGAAGAGATGGCAACCATGCTTCTTGCCTACTTCCTCAAAAAGATTATGCCCGAGGGATTGTTCCCTCCGAGAATTAAGGCAATCGTGTCCATTTGCGAGTCCTCGTCCAGTTCGGACAGACGCGCGGTGGAAAAGTGCTGCCTCAAGGCAGGCATAAAAGAGGTTACTCTCGTCGAGTCGGGATTGAGCCTTTTGGCATACACGGGCAGTATCGGCGGACTTTTCGTCGATATCGGCGGCGGAAAAACGGAAATCTCTGCTGTTACCAACCACGGCATCGCGACGGGTTGCTCCGTCAATATCGCAGGCGACGCTTTCAACAACGCAATTATCGACAGCCTTTATATGAATTACGGCGTGAAAGTGGGTGAATTTACCATAGAAAACCTCAAAAAATCCGCGCTTTCCTTCTATATCAACGACGAGGGCAGTTATGCGGTAAGCGGCGGCAGCGCGGACGGCTCTCCTCGCTCCCTCTACGTTACGGCAGAGGCTATGCGCAATGCGGTTATTCCGCTTGTCGATGATGTGATCGAAGTGATTATGTCCGTCCTCAATCAAACTCCGCCCGAATTGTCTGCGGAAATCTTGCGCAAGGGCATATTCGTCAGTGGCGGAAGCTTGCATATCCCCGGACTTATCGAATATCTCGAACAAGCTCTCGAACTTCCCGTAACTCCGCTCAAAGACATCGAAAACGCCATAGCGATTGGCGGCGCGAAGTTCTTTGACGAGCGGAATCTATTATCCGATATGCTCGGAGTCAAATTGTATTAAAGCGCACTATTTAGCGAATAACTGCGGCAACACCCGTTTGCTACAAAATCACGTACGTCTTGTACGTTGGGTTTTGTATCAAACGGGTGTTTTCTTGTTCTTCATCTAAATATTGCGCTTTAATATAATTTGATGCTTTTTGTCCAATGCTCAAACTTTATTATTAAGCGGAATATTCCATATATTACTTATCGACAAAAATAGTATTGCTTTTACATAATCGGACGTTTGTTGCAGGCGTTCGTTTTTTATTATGAGAGTATGAGAAAAATTGTTGTTACTTCCGGCAAGGGCGGGGTGGGCAAGACCACTGTTACGGCGACGCTCGGGCGAAAACTGGCTTTGCACGGATATAGGGTTGTGCTTGTCGATGGCGACGTGGGACTTAATAATCTCGACGTCGTTACGGGCATAGAAAGAAGAGTTGTTTATGACATAGGCGACGTGTTGTCCGGACGGTGCAGGGCGTTTCAGGCGCTTGTAAACGACGGCGAAAGCCCTATGAAAATACTTCCGTCGTCAAAAGACAGCGCTTTGCTTACGGCGCAGTCGTTCAGAGGCGTGGTGGACGGTTTTTGCGATTTCGATTTTGTAATTGTGGATTGCCCTGCAGGCATAGAGCAGGGCTTTCACCGCGCAGTGTCCGCTTGCGACGAGGCAATCGTGGTTACAACTCCGTCGGCTTCGGCAATTAGGGATGCGGACAAGGTGATAAGACTGCTTGCAAGTTATAGGCTCAAAGACGTGTCGCTTGTCGTAAACAGAGTGCGCCCAGATATGGTGGCAAGAGGCGAGATGTTGGGTGCAAGCGAGATAGGCTCGCTTCTCCACGTTGCGCCGATAGGAGTAGTGCCCGAGGACGATATGATTACTCTGTATCAACAGCTCGGCGCAGTGCCGTCGAGGGCTATATCCGAGAGGGCGTTCGAGGCGCTTGCCAGGAACGTTGCCGAGTGCAGCAAGGCGTACGTCGACGTGTCTATGAGAAGACGATTTAGGAGATTCAGATGAGAGTTGACAGGACGATCGCAAACCGTATGCGAGAGATGCTTACGCAAGATTGCGTTGGCGTAAAGGAAGGTTTTTTGTGTGCGCTCAAAGGTGATATAAACAACCTCTTGCGCGATTATTTTGAAACGGAAGGTGAGGCGCAAGTAAAAATCACGCAAAGCGAGGACGGGAAATACTGCGTCGCTATCGAAACAAAAGCGGCGCGGATAAAACAATTCGATACGACTATGGATATAAAAAGGTTTTGACGTTCTAATTTGCAACCTGCACACATAGAGTATATGCGAGGTGACAAATATGGAATTTGACGAAACCAAAAAACTCGAAGTAGAAGTTACTCAAAATCAATTTGTGGAAACACGTACGCGCAACAAAAAACGCAATCCCTTCAAGGGCGCGCTTGACGCTTTCGACATCGCAATTATCCCCGTCGCAATAGGCGTTTTCGTGTCGTTGGGATTTTTGTTTGCCAACATATTCAAGGCAACGTCCATTGTGGATACGCTGTCCAATATATCCAGCATAATTCCCATTATCTGACACAATCGATAGTTTATCTATATGAAAATCAAGGTTAATCCTTTGTTTTTTGCGCTTGCTCTTGCACTTGTCGCATTCGGGCACGCCCTTGATTTCGTATGGACTATGCTTGCACTTATTCTTCACGAAACTGCGCATGCGCTCGTTGCGAGGTTGCGCGGTTTTGTCGTGAAAAAGTTGGTGCTATTGCCATACGGCGCAATGATGAGTACGGGCGAGAGCTTTGACAAAACGTCGAGCGTGCTTATAGGTCTTGCCGGTCCTTGTTGCAATCTTGTGGTTGCGCTTATTATTCTCGGAGTGTGGTGGCTGTTTCCGAGCGCATATCCATATACGCAAAACTTTTTGTATTGCAATCTGTCGCTCGGACTTTTCAACCTGCTGCCGGTATATCCGCTCGACGGTTCGAGAGTGGTGCTCGGAGTGTGCAAAAACAAGTTGCGTGCGCTCAAAGGCTTGCAAATCGCCGGCGTGGTTCTTTCGATTGCGCTGTTGGGGCTTTTTGTAGGCTCGTTCTTTTTCGGGCTCAATTTCAGTTACGGCATAATGGCGGTGTTCCTCTTTTACGGCGCGACATTCGGCACAAAAGACGAAACGTATATAAGCGTGCTTGACGGCGCAAGCAAAAACTATTCGCTGGGCGTTGTAAAAAAGAGGGTGGAGATATCTCAAAATACGCCGATTGTGAGGCTTTATCACCATATAAGTTCCACAACTCGCACGACTTTCGATATAGTTGACGAAAAGGGCGACGTTTTGCGTGCTTTGGACGAGGAAACGCTGAAAAATATAGCGTTGAAGAACAAACTTTCAACGCCGATAGGAAAAGCGATATAGAAGTATATCTCGGCGCCTTGTAAAATTTTTGTTTTTGAGGTTTGGATAAAACTATTGAAAAACATTGATTTGTTGTGCTTTTTGCACGTTTTTTGCTCGCTTTTTTGCGATTTTTAGATTGAATTTTCAATAAAATTTTGCAATAATTATGAAAATATTTGCAAATGCAATCAAAGTATGCCGAGGCAATGTAAATGAATATGCCCAAAGGTTGACTTTTTAAGCTTTTTAGTTTACACTTACACTACGACATTATGGCAAAGTCTTATAGACTTTGAGAGGTTTTGTATGAAATTTATCGGCATCGACATTGGCGGAATGACCATTAAGGGCGGTATCGTCGATGAAAACGGCATCATTTCCACAAGAAAAACTATCGTTACTTCCCCCGGCAAAGAGGACGTGCTTATCGTAAGAGATATCGCAAATCTCGTTGAGGATATCGTGGCTGCAAGCGGACTTCAAAAGAGCGACTTTGCAGGCGTAGGTCTTGGTTGCCCGGGTTCCGTTTATGACGAGAAGGGCATCGTGAGATACTCTTGCAACATCAACTTCCGCAACACGCCTATGGCAAAAATGCTTGCGGATATGACGGGCATAAAGAACGTGAAACTCAGCAACGACGCAAACTGCGCGGCGCTTGCGGAAACTATGTTCGGCGCAGGCAAGGGCGCAAAAAATTCCGTTATGGTTACGCTCGGAACGGGCGTCGGAACGGGTATCGTGGTTGACGGCAAATTGCTCACGGGCAATCGCTCGGCAGGCGCAGAGGGCGGACATATCCAAATAAACTTAGGCGGCGTTACCTGCGGATGCGGAAAGAAGGGCTGCTATGAGGCGTATGCGTCGGCAACGGCGCTTATGAACCAAATTCAAGCCGCTTGCGAAAAGCATCCCGAAAGTCTTTTGGCTCATGAAGTGGAAGAGAACGGTATCAGCGGAAAAGTGGTGTTTGACTGTGCAAAACAAGACGATAAAGTGTCGATTGCGGTGATAAAGAGATATATCAAGTACGTCGGCGTGGGACTTGTGAACTTTGCAAACATCTTCTTCCCGGAAGTGATTATCATAGGCGGAGGCATTTCAAACCAAGGCGATACTATTATCAAACCGCTTCAAAGATACGTGTCGAGAAACGTCTACGGCGCGGTGTATAGCCCAAAAATCAAGGTGGTTGCGGCAACGCTCCGCAACGACGCCGGAATAATCGGCGCGGCTGCGCTTTGTATGTGAAATATGGCAGATTATAAGGATAAATTCGAGAGCATATTGCTTGACGTGGAAAAGCCCGCAAGATACGCAGGCGGCGAGTGGAACACCCCCGATATGACGGATAGGGCAAACGGGGACGTGGCTTTTTGTTTTCCCGAACTTTACGAAATCGGGATGAGCAATCTCGGCGTTGCGATACTTTACGATATCATAAACAAGACGCCCGGGTACGTGTCGGAAAGGTGCTATGCGCCGGCTCCGGACCTCGCGGAAAAACTGAGAGAAAACGATATTCCGCTTCTCTCGCTCGAGACGAGAAAACCGCTCAAAGATTTCGACGTGGTGGCGTTTTCGGTCGGATTCGAACTTTTGTACACAAACGTGCTTTATATGCTCGACCTTGCAAGAATTCCGTTCCGCGCAAAGGACAGGGACGATTCTTATCCGTTTCTCATTGCAGGCGGTCCGTGCTCTGTGAACCCGGAGCCGTTTGCAGACTTTTTTGACGTGATAATCGTGGGCGAGGGCGAAGAGTCGGACATCGCGATTGTCAAAGTACTTTGCGAAGGCAAGCGTCAAGGCTTGTCGAAAGCGGAGATTTTGCAAAAAGTCAAGGGTATGGAAGGGGCGTACGTGCCATCCTTGCACAAAGACGGCGAAAAAGTGGTGAAAGCGGTGGTGCAGGACTTTGAAAACTGCTCTTACCCCACAAAGCCGCTCGTTTCCAACATCGAGGCGGTGCACGACAGAGCCACGCTCGAACTTTACAGAGGTTGCGCAAGCGGTTGCAGATTTTGTCAGGCAGGATTCTGGTATCGTCCTATAAGAGAGAGAAGCGCAAAGAAGTGCGCGGAACTTGCAAAAGAGATTATCGACAATACGGGATATGCCGAGATTTCGCTTTGCTCGCTGTCGACAAGCGACTATACGGGGCTTGAAGAGCTTGAAAGCGAGCTTGGGGAATACTGCAAGCAAAGGCGCATCAACTTGTCTTTGCCGAGTTTGCGCATAAGTAGTTTCAAACCCGATATGGCAAGCAATTCGCGCAGAAGCTCGCTCACATTTGCGCCGGAGGCAGGCACGCAAAGATTGCGCAATGTCATAAACAAGAACGTAAGCGAGGAAGAAATCGAGAAAATCGCCGTTGCTTTCGAGGCAGGATACGACAGCATAAAACTTTATTTTATGATGGGGTTGCCCACCGAAACGGACGAGGATATCGCGGGAATCGCCGAGATTTGCAAAAAACTCAAGTCCATGTACTGGCAAAAACGCAGCAAGCGCGGTCTTAATATTTCCGTAAGCTGCGCGGTGTTCATTCCAAAGCCGGGAACGCCTTTCCAATGGGAGGCGCAAATATCGTACGACGAAATGGTGCGCCGTCAAAACTATCTGAGAGGGCTGTTGCGTGAGATTAAGGGCGTTACGTTCTCATGGCATGGCGCGGAAACTTCCGTACTGGAGGCGGCGCTTGCAAGAGGCGACAAAAAGTTGTCTTACGTCATCGAGCGAGCATATGAGCTGGGTGCGAAATTCGACGGTTGGTCGGAGCATTTTAAGTGGGACGTGTGGCAAAAGGCTTTTGAGGATTGCAATCTCAAAATGGAAGATTACTACGGCGCGATAGATATCGATAAGCCGCTGCCGTGGGATTTTATAGATTCGGGAGTGTCCAAAAAATACTTCCTCAAACAACGCGAACTTGCGTATCAGGCGGTTACGACAAAGAGTTGTCGCGAGGGATGCAACGGTTGCGGCGCAAATAAATTGGGTAGGTGCACGATATGTTAGTCCTCAAATATCAAAAACAAGGCAGCGCGTGCTTTATATCTCACATAGATTTGCTTCGCCACGTCGATCGTATTATTCGTCGCGCGCGCATAGAGGTTAAGTTTTCGCAAGGTTTCAATCCGCATTCGTTGCTGTTTTTCTCGCCGCCGCTTTCGCTGGGCACTGCGTCGGTTGCGGAATATTTGTCCATAGACAGCGATATGGACAAAGATATTGCGCTTGAAAGATACAACGCATCCGTGCCCGAGGGATTGAAGGCAAGCAAGATTTTCGTATGCTCCAAAAACCCCAATTTGCAAGCGAAAGTCGTATGCGCGGACTTTGTGTTTCCCACGGCGTACAGAGATATCGACCTTACGAACGGATTTATCATTCAATATAAAAAGAAGGGCGAGATTGTCAAAGAGGACGTGGAGGACAAGATTTTTGCCGTGTTCGAAAAGGACGGAAAGCTTGCCATGAGGCTTGCAAGCGGCGCTTGCAATTTGCGTCCGGACAGGATTCTTGACAAACTCGGCGAGATAGTCGGCGAGAAAATAGAGCCCAGAGGAGTGGTGAAAATCGCTCAATACGTTGACGTTGAGGGGAAACTTGTGGATGTCGACGAGTTTTTGCAAACGGTATAAGTTTGTGTTTTTCTCAAAAAAACTCCGTTATCCGATATTAAATTTTAGGATATATAAATGAAACAACTGGTATTGGACTACACGCCTTTCTGCACGCGCGCTGCGTTGGTGGAGGACGGGGAAATGATTGATTTTTCCGTCGAGAGAGCGAGCGTAAGAGGTATTGTGGGCAACATCTACAAAGGCAAGGTCGAAAATGTATTAGGAGGTATGCAGGCAGCCTTTGTAAACATCGGACAGGAACGCAACGGATTTTTGTATATGGGGGATACGCTTGTGGACAGCAGGTGCCTCGATAGCAAAATGCCGACAAAGCGTTTCAACGTATCGGCAGGCGACGTGATTATGTGTCAGGTCGTCAAGGATTCGTTCGGACAAAAGGGCGCAAGGCTGACAATGGATATTACATTGCCGGGATATTACGTCATTTTGTTGCCGCTTTCGGCGTTCTTCGGAGTGTCGAGGAAAATAGAAAACGCACAGCGCCGAACGTATCTCGAAGAATTTGTGAGGTCGGTATGCCCCGAGGGTATGGGGTGCATCATCCGTTCCGCCGCAAAAAAAGCGTCGGACAAGGATATCTCGGAAGAAATCGAGAGGCTTGTCATGCTTTGGCAAAAGGTGCAAGACGACTACAAGAAAACGCCCGAAAAAGAAGTAGTTTTCGAGGACGCGAGTTTGTTTGAAAGAGCGATAAGAGAAACGTTCAGCGAGGACGTGGACAGGGTTATCGTCAACGACGAGCGTATCGTAAAGGCGCTAGAGGGTAAGGTCGGCAAGGCAAAATGCGAGATGTACGAGGGTGAGCGCAATATTATGCGCCACTTCGGGATTGACAAGCAAATCAACCACTTGTGCGACCAAAAAGTGAGTTTCGGCTCGGGGGCGTATATCGTAATCGACAAGGCTGAGGCACTGACGGTAATCGACGTGAATACGGGCAAGTTTGTAGGTACAAGCGACCTCGAGGACACCGTGTATAAGACCAATCTCGCCGCAGCGGAATGCATCGCAAGGCAACTCAGAATCCGCAATATCAGCGGCATTGTTATAATCGACTTTATCGATATGCAGTCGCAAGAGCATAGGGATAGCGTAGTTGAGGCTTTGCAAAACGCATTGAAGCGCGACAGAATGAAAACGTCCACCGTGGGAATGACCGCGCTCGGACTTGTGGAGCTTACGAGGAAGAAAACGAGGTTGCCGCTTGACGACTTTATGTTGCAGCCGTGCGACAACTGCGCAGGCGGATTTGTAACCAGCGACGCACAACTTGCGTTTATGCTGCGCGACGACCTTGTGGATTATATAATAGACAGCAAGAGCGACGTTATTTACGTGGGCGCGCATCCGGACGTCGTGGACATGGTGTTTGAGAGCAAGATTTTGCAGAACCGAATGAGAAACGGCTGGAAGGATAAGCATATATTCTTCTATGCGGACGATTGCTTGCGCAGAGAAAAGTGGATTATATCCGACAAACAGCCGCAGGGAAACTCAAATTATTCCAGAATACTCACCGACGAGAGTGAGTGCGAAAAATAACCTATATGGGACAAAAAAGTCCCATGCATTGTGCGATTATATAGGTGCGAAAGGCATGGCGTGGATTTTGCGGGTTGCCAAGTCGCAATATATATGGTAGAATGCAAAAAAGAAGGTGCTTATGAAACAATGGCGTATAAATAACGAAGGCGTAACGTTGGTGGAAAAAGCCGGCGTGCGCGAGGAGGGACAAGTAAAAGTCAAGATATCCAAAGTGGCGGTATCCTCGGCGGACTTGTCGCATCTTGCCGCATGCGATAAAGACTCGGCAATCGTGCCCGGACACTCTGCCGTTGCCTACGTGTCCGAAGCGGACGAGGACAGCGGTCTCAAACTCGGCTCGCGCGTGGTTATCAGCCCGTACATCACTCAAAAAGAACACGGAATCGACGTGGTAAAGACTATGGGCGTGGATATCGACGGTCTTTTGAGCGATTTCGTATGCTTGCCGTACGAGAACGTTTTTGCGCTTCCCGACGGAGTAAGCGACGAGGACGCGGTGTTTGCGGAATACATCGCAATGGGCAACAACGTTTTTGAATCGCTGGATTGCGAAAAGGGCGATTACGTGGTTATCGTGGGCGCAAGCACTTTGGGGCTTATAATCTCGCAACTTGCGCTTTATTATCAAATAGTGCCTATTTTGATTGATATGGACGCAGACAAACTCGCTTTGGCGCAAAAGTGGGGCGTGGCTTATACGCTCAATCCCACTTACGACAGTCTGGAGCGCAGAGTTGAGGAAATTACCGGCGGTCGTATGAGCGAAGGTGCGATTTTCGCAGGCGAAAGCGTGGACATCAATTCCGCAATCCGTCTTGTCAAAAACGAGGGCGACGTTGTGATTGCTGGATACGCGACTCGCGCAAAGCACTCTGTCGACGCGTATTCCATTCTCAAAAAGCAGCTCAAACTCAAAGGCGTTTGCAACGGCGACGGGGAAATGTCGTCGGCAATCAACCTTATAGCAAACAAAGTAGTCAAAACAGACGGCATCATCAGCGCGGACGCAAACTTCGGCGAAGTTCCGCAGGTGGTGGAAAATTGCGTGAAATATCCTTATCAATACAGCAAAATCTTGATTAACAACGATTGATTGCGCACATACTTAAGAAAAATGGGGAAAATTAAAGACTTATTCAAGCAAGAAAACGTTTCCAAGGCGTTTTGCTCCAAGGCGTTTATCTGGTGCTGGCTCACTATCGTGTTCGTGTGCTGGGCAACGGGAGGATGGATTGTCGGATTTATAATGGCGGCGGTCGCGGCGTGCGTTATTCTTTGCCTTTGCAAAGACACTATGCCCGTGATTGCTATTTTGTGGACTTTTCTCTTTATGCTCGGCAAAAACCGACACGATTTGCAAGGTATGGCGTGGCTTATCTCGTTCGTTGCGCTTATACCTATCGGCGCAATTGTAAATATTATCAGATTCCGTCCGTCATTCAAGTTTTTTAATTACAAGACTATAACCGTAACTACGCTTGCAACCGTCGTTTTTTGTGTTGCCAATATGATTTCGGGCATCGCAAGGGCGGAGCGGTATCAAAACTTTGCCGATCACGGCGTGGTTGCCACTATCGTGGGGCTTCTTTGCGTGGTGCTTGCGCTCGGATACGTGTTCTTCAACGCCACTACTTCGGGCGGTGAGGACGGCAAAAGGATTATCGATTACGTTCTTCATCTTATGTTTGCAACGAGCGTGCTTATAATGCTTCAACTTATCGTATATTATGCGAGAAGAGGCGGTGGATTTGACGCAATCCTTGGCGGATTTAAGTACAAAAGCGTAGATATCGGTTGGGGCGGACCAAACAATTACAGCATTATCCTTGCAACGATGATGCCTGCAACGCTCTATTACGCCGTTAAGCACGGCAAGTTCTCACCGCTTTATTTGCTATATGCGCTCGTTCAATACTTCTTCGTGTTTATGTCATCGTCGCGCGGTGCGATTTTGTTCGGCGCAATCGGACTTGTCGCGGGCGTGGGACTTTGCGTGTACAAGAGCAAATACCGCGGTCGCGCCATTATCACCGTGTGCTTGGCGATAGTCGTCGGCATATTCTTGTTTATGGCGTACGCCGACAAAATCCACGAGGTTATGGGCGGTATTATGAGCAGAGCGCTCGACGGTAGCGGTCGCGATATTCTCTACGAGGACGCAATCGAAAGCTTCAAAAACAATCCTATTTTCGGCACGGGCTTCGATTACAGAATGGGCGCGCACGTGGGTAGACCCAGCGACGGCTATACGCCGTATTGGTATCACTCCACCTTCTTCCAAGCACTCGGCGCAACGGGTATCGTTGGCTTTATCGCGTGGCTTTTCCTCGAATGGTCGAGATTGAGAGCGTTTTTGACAAATCGCAGTACGGAAAAGTGGTTTATGTGTTTCGGCTTTGCAATCTTCTTTGCGTACGGACTTATCGACGTGTTCTACTATACGCCAAACGGACTTATTTTCTTGTTTATCTTTACGCTTGCGGCGGAAAAGAGCGTCGAACCTCAAAAATTGCGCCCCGCGCTGTTTGAGCTTATCGACTCAAAGGCTTTTGAAAAACAAGTTGGCGAGTATAAGAGAGAATCCGCTGAAAGCGAAAACGAAGCCGAAGAATAATAGAAATATCTTGCGATACAAATACGTCTTTTGAAAGATATGTCGCATTGATAACCAATCGTATATAGATGAAAAATATTAAAAATCCGAGCACGACGCTCGGATTTTTCGTTTCAACTATAGTGTGATTGTTTTGTAACTATCGTGTTATTTTCGGTTGTCTTTGATAAATTGCAAGACGTAACTTGCGACAAGCGTGCGTTGCTCGTCTTTTTGCGCTACCGTCGTTGCGGATACGTCGGCGGTGAAGTTGGGGAAGAGTTGGAATGCTATGGGCAGGTCGGCGGTTTCGTTAATATTTGCAAAGGCGGTGTGGTTGCCGTTTTCTATCGTCTTGTAGGTGCAGTTTTGCGACATTCTGGATTTTGCCTCGTCAATTTGCGCTTGCGTGCAGACGGCGTCTTTGTCGCCCGAGATATAAAGTGTTGGCAACGAGGACGCGGAAAGCGTGTAGTCCTCATATACGTCAAGTCCGTCCTCGTCTTTGACGTGGTTGCCGTCTTTGTCTAATATCGGGTAATGACCGACGGTTATGGGAGAGAAGAATATTGCGCCGATTGCCTTTTGATTGTTTTCGTGTATTCTGCGCAAGGCTGCGTCCGCGCCTTGGTTGGAGTGTCCGCCGATGAAGAATTGAACGTTCGGATAACTTTCAAACGCAAGTTCGGTTTTCTCAAAATATTGATAGGGCATATCGTTTTGCGTTTTGGGGATATAGGCGAGATAGCCTTCTTCGGCAAGTCGATAACCGAGGTAGGAGTACTTTTCGGGGGCGATACCCGTACCGACGTAAAAGAGCAAGCCGTATTTGATATCCTTGCGGACAGGCTCGAAAATAAGAGCGTTGCCGTTGTTTATGACGTTGACGTTGAATTTTGTGGGCGTTTTGTTTTTGTCGCACGCAACAAAGCTCGCCAAACTTGCGAGCATAAGGACGATTGCGATGATGACGATAAACGCTTTTTTCTTCATAGATACGCCTTTTAATTTATCAATATCGATTATAGCACGGATATACGGATATTTCCATAGCAATTTTGCAAAGTTGTGCTATAATTAAAATATGAAACGCAAAAACGGACAAATTTTGGGCTTAAATACGCATTTCGGCACGTCGGATAAGAAGGCGCAGGACGAAAAAGGACTTGCGAAACTCCTCAAAGAACACGACGATAAAGGTATCGTGCCTTTTCATATGCCCGGGCATAAGAGGGGCGCATACGATTTTCTGTTCGGCGCACAAAAAATAGATATCACCGAGATTGACGGTTTTGACAATCTCCACGACGCTTCGGGGGTTATTCTCGACGCGGAAAAGAGGGCGAGTAAACTGTACGGCACGCTTTGCTCTCGCTTTTTGGTGGGTGGCAGTACGGCAGGCGTTTTGGCGTCTATAAGGGCATTGACCAAAGAAGGCGATAAGGTGCTTGTGGCGCGCAATTGCCATAAGTCCGTATACAACGCAATCGAGCTTTGCCGACTTGTGCCTGTGTACGTTGAACCGACGTATTTCGAGGAATACGGTTTTTACGGCTCGGTGTTGCCCGAAAGCGTTGAAAAAGCGTTTGAAAAAGACGGTGATATAAAACTTGTCGTCATAACAAGCCCCACTTACGAGGGAATAATCAGCGACATAAAAAGCATTGCGGATATATGTCATGAGAGGGGCGCGTTGTTGTTTGTGGACGAGGCGCACGGGGCGCATCTCGGTCTTTACAAAGGCTTTGAAAAGAGCGCAAGACAGTTTAGCGCAGACGTTGTGGTGAACAGCTTGCACAAGACGTTGCCCTCGCTTACGCAGACCGCTATACTTCACGTTTGCACGAAAGAAGCGGATATAAAACGCATAGATAAAAACCTCGCGGTGTTTCAATCCTCGTCGCCGTCCTACGTGCTTATGGCGTCCATCGACGGCTGCATAAGGTTTTTGCAAAACTACGCAAGCGAAGCAATGGGCGAGTGGAGCAAGAACCTGGATATGGTGAGAAAATCTTTTTCGCATCTTGCCAACGTCAAACTGTTTGACGGAAAAAAGGACGGAAGAGTGTTTGCATACGACAAGAGCAAGCTTGTGTTTTGCGTGGGCGGTTGCGCACTAAGCGGCGTGGAATTCAAGAAAAAACTGCGTGCAGACAGCGATATAGAACTTGAAATGGCAAGCGTAAACTATGCGATTGCAATGAGCGGACTCGGGGATGACAAAGCGTCTTTTGCAAAACTCGCAAAGGCGGTGTTCGATATAGACTCGAGCGCAAAGACGAGAGACGGATTGACGTACGTAAAATTGCCGAAATTGCCACAAAAGGTATTTGAACCGTATCAAATCGATACTTTAAGTTGCGAATACGTCGATTTTGCGCAAAGCGTAGGCAGAGTGTCCGCGGAGAACGCGTGGGCATATCCGCCGGGATGTCCTGTCATTGTCAAGGGTGAAAAAGTGGAAGAGGACTTTGTGAAATACGCCACTTTGGCATACGAGAGCGGAGTGAACGTGTCGAGCGAAAGCAGAGAATTTCCGACAAAACTTGCAGTGGTGCAAAACAGAGTCGATTTGCCTTGACAAAACAAAACGATGTTTTTATAATAGATATATCAAAAGTAAGGAGTCTTTACGATGAAAAGAATTACAACATTGAAAACTCGCGATTTGAACGAAAGCAAAAAGAACGGCGGCTGCGGTGAATGCCAAACTTCTTGCCAATCCGCTTGCAAAACTTCTTGCGGTGTTGCAAACCAAAAATGCGAAAAATCTGCAAAGTAAGATTTTATTAAACGATTATTTGCAAAACTCGCCTATGTTTTCATAGGCGTTTTTTGTGCAAAGGCGCAATAGATATGATACATTCTTTCAAACTCAACGGATACAACGTCGTGCTCGACACGGCAAGCGGCAGCGTGCACAGCGTTGACGACGTGGCATACGATATCATCGGCATGTACCAAAGCGCGAGCAAGGACGAAATCGTAAAAGAGATTACTTCAAAATACGACGTAACAGAACAGGACGTGCTCGATTGCTTAGAGGATATAGAAGACCTCAAAAAAGAGGGCAAACTCTTTTCCGAGGACTCTTTCAAACCCGACGTGGATATGCTTGCAAAACGCAACACCGTGCTTAAAGCCATGTGCCTGCACGTTGCGCACACTTGCAATCTCAACTGCGAATACTGCTTTGCGTCGCAAGGCAAGTACCACGGCGAGAGGGCGTTGATGTCCTTTGAAGTGGGCAAACGCGCGCTCGATTTTCTTGTGGAAAACAGCGGAACGAGGCACAATCTCGAAGTGGACTTTTTCGGCGGCGAACCGCTTATGAACTGGCAAGTGGTCAAAGACCTCGTCGCGTATGCGCGTTCCATTGAAAAAGAGCACAACAAAAACTTCCGTTTTACGCTCACGACCAACGGCATGCTTGTGGATGACGACGTTATAGAGTTTGCCAACAAAGAGATGGACAACGTTGTGCTGAGCCTTGACGGAAGAAAGGAAATCAACGATCACTTCCGCAAGACGGCAGGCGGCGTGGGAAGCTTTGATATAATCGTGCCGAAATTCCAGAAATTCGTCAAAGCGCGCGGTGGAAAGAACTATTATATGAGAGGCACTTTCACCCATCGCAATCCCGACTTCACCAAAGATATCCAAACGATGCTCGATTTGGGCTTTGACGAGCTCAGTATGGAGCCCGTGGTATGTCCGCCAACCGACAAGTACGCTCTTGACGAAAACGACAAGAAGGTAATCTTCGGCGAATACGAGAAGCTTGCCGATATGATGATAAAGCGCAGAAAAGAGGGCAAACCGTTTACGTTCTACCACTATATGCTCAATCTCGAAGGCGGGCCTTGCATTTACAAGCGCATATCGGGTTGCGGCAGCGGTACGGAATACCTTGCGGTTACGCCGACGGGCGAACTTTATCCTTGCCACCAATTCGTGGGAAACAAGGATTATCTTATGGGTGATATCTGGACGGGCGTTACCAATACGGCTATGCGCGACAAATTCAAAAGATGCAACGCATATTCTCGCAAAGAGTGCGACGATTGCTGGGCAAGGTTGTATTGCTCGGGCGGTTGCGCCGCAAACGCATATAACGCGACCGGCGATATCAACGGCGTATATAAGTATGGTTGCGACCTCTTTAAAAAGCGTATCGAGTGCGCGATAATGCTCAAAGTGGACGAGCAGACGAGCGAAAACAACGAGGACTGATATGGCAAAAGACAAGGTTGAAAAGACCAATGCAATGCGACTTCTCGACGCAAAAAAGGCGGCGTATAAAGAGCATATTTTGCCGATTGTCGAGGCAGTGAGCGGCGAAGAGGCGGCGCGCCTTCTCGGCGTTGACGAAAAGTATGTTTATAAGACGCTCGTAACCGTGGGTAAGAGCCTCGAACATTACGTGTTCGTCGTGCCCGTCGCAAGCGAGCTCGACCTCAAAAAAGCCGCTCAGGTCGTTGGCGAAAAGAATATCGAAATGGTGCACTCCAAAGACTTACTTGCGCTCACGGGATACGTGCATGGAGGTTGCTCGCCTGTTGGGATGAAAAAGTTTTTCAAAACAACCATAGATGTAAGCGCGCAAAGCGTGGACAAAATCTATTTTTCGGGCGGAAAAATCGGATATCAAATAGAAACAACGCTGTCCGAACTCAAAAAGGCAATACCTTTCAAACTTGCCGATATCACTGCATTGGATAATTGAAGATTGACATGTTTTGCATTATCCCTCATAATAAATAAAAGGGGACGTATGAAAAAGGATATCAAAAAGGTTATATACACGTTCGTGCTGATTGCGGTTGCAGTCTTGTCGAGCGTGTTTATTTTTGTCCCCGAAGGCGTAGCGAGCGCAAATTCCGCGTGGTTTAAGTACGACGGCGTAAACTCGGTCGGCGCGCTCGTGAGGGACGAAAATTGTCCTATCGTCGTGGATAGAGAGGATTTGACTTTCGATATCTACAAGGACGATATGGGAAGCTTTTTTGAAGAATATGAGGAGCCGGCAGGCAGAGTCAGCGCAAAATACACATTCAGAAATCCAACCGATATCACCGCAAAGGTGGAATTGATTTTCCCGTTCGGTTATGCGCCAGAGTATGAGTCGAAATATACTCAGGACAATAAAAAGTTTTATTCCGTTACGCAAGACGGCTCGGATATTCAAAAGCGCATCAGAAATACATACAGAGAAAAAAGAGAAAATTACGATATAGTTCAGTTTGATATTAATAAAGACACAAAGTATTTGACGGATGAGTATATCGAAAAGTACGGTTTTACAAAAGATACAAAAGTGTATGAGTACGTCTGCGACGCGAAAGCGGGATACGACACTCTGGATTCCATAATTATTACGGAATACTATATCTCTTCGCCGATTTTGTGTAAAATGGAGCGCGCTATCGGCGACGAGGATATAAGGGTAAGGGCGTTATGCAGCGAGGTCGGAAAGGCGAGGTTTTTCTGTTTTGAGGAATTGAACGACGACAAAATAAGTTGTCGAGCCTCGGTTTCAAACGATGAGAAATTGAAATTCGAGTTTGTGAAAGAAACGACTTTGCTTGACGCGTTGGCGTCTGTGCGTGCAGATGACGATGACATCGAGGACGTGGATTTGTACAATTCGTTTATCGCAAGATATGACGAAGAATACAATTTTATAAACCTCGATTTCGAAAAAGAATACCGATTCCGTTGGTACGAGTATACGCTGGAATTTGCGCCGTATCAAACCATTGTAAACGAGGTCGTCGCGCCGCTTTATCCTTGCGTTACGAGAGATTACACGCCGAAAGTGTACAACTATACTTATTTACTTTCACCTGCAAAATCGTGGGCGAGTTTCGGCGAATTTCACTTGCGCATAAATACGGATATGTACGTAAAAAATGCGTCCGTGGGCAAAATGAAAAAACACAAGGGATATTATGAGTATTCCTGTCAAGGTCTGCCCGACGGCGAACTGACGTTCAATATTTGCAAAAGTATTGCGCCTATTACGTCGGACGCGTGGTGGGGGCTCGTGATAACGGGCATCGCGATTGCCGTTACGTCGGTGATTTGGATACCGATAATCGCCGTTATCATTGTGAAAGTGCGCAAAAAACGCATAGAAAAGAATGTATTGCAATCGTATAGTGAGCAAAAACCGCCGTATAAACCCGTATCCCAAAACGAATATTACGATACGGCGTGCGACGGTAAATCCGATATCGACGACCAAACGAGAAAAGGCAAAAAGCGGAAATAAACGAGTCGATAGATAACCGATTTTATCAATATATATCGATATAAACCGTTTTTGGGACAAAAACTTGACAATTCGATGTGATAAGAGTATATTTTTTATCGATAAAAATATGCGAATTCAGAGGCGATAATATGACCAAAGACAATAAAGAAATCTCAAAAGCCACGCTTAACAGACTCCCGTCTTATCTCAAATATCTATATCAATTGGACAAACTCAACGTTGCCACCGTTTCAAGCACAACGATTGCAAACGGACTCGGACTTAATCCCGTGCAAGTGCGCAAGGATATCGCGCTCGTATCTTCCGTTGCGGGCAAGCCGAAAATGGGTTACGTAACCAAAGAGATTATTGCGGATTTGGAAGGCTTTTTGGGATATAACAACACTCACGACGCGATTTTGGTGGGCGTCGGCGGACTCGGCAAAGCGTTTTTGGGCTACGGCGGTTTTGAAAACTACGGCTTGAATATCGTGGCGGCGTTCGATAACAACGAGAAAATCGTAAATACCAAAATCAACGGAAAACCCGTTTACGACGTGAGCAGATTGCAAGGCATCGTGGAAAGGTTCAACATCAAACTCGGCATCATCACCGTGCCCGCATACGCGGCGCAAGAAGTGGCGGACAGAATGGTGGCGGCAGGCATCAAGGCAATATGGAACTTTGCCTCCGTGCACCTCAATATTCCTTCAAACGTTGCGCTCAAAAACGAGGATTTGGCATCGTCGCTGGCATTGCTCAGTTTGCAAATCCAATCCAACAGAGCGGAATAAAGTGTTGCAGTTTTATTGAAAATCAAAAAAATAATATAATGTTATTATAAATAAAAATCTCGCTGACTGCGAGATTTTTTCGTATTTTCACGACAGTTATTCCGTTTGGATTTTCGATATAATTTCGTCAATTATTTGAGATGAGGTGAATTCTCCGCCGAGGTCGTAGGGGAGTTTGTTTTTCGCAATCGTGGCGGACGTGGCGTTTTCGATGGCGGTTGCCTCGCACTCGAGGTCGAAAGATAGGCGAAGCATGTTTGCGCAAGCCAAGATTTCGCCGATTGGGTTGACAATGTCGTTTTTGACGAAGCGCTCGGGCATATCGCACTTTGCGCCGTACAGCCCAAGCGTAGTGTCGCCGAGAGCGATTGTCGGCATGACGTTTTGACTGCCTACAAGCGCGGCGGCAAAAGACGCGATTGCGTCGCCGAACAGGTTTGACGTGAGTATGACGTCAAATTGCGACGGGTTTTGAACAAGGCGTTTTGCCATTTCGGATATATCTAGCATATCAAGGCGCACGTCGGGATAGTCCTCGTTGATGTCGGTTACGATTTTGCGCCAAAGTCGAGAAGACGTAAGATTGCTTGCCTTGTCCGCAAGCGCAACCGAATTGCCGCGAGCGCGAGCAAGCTCGTATGCGATACGTGCGACGCGTTCTATTTCAAGTTCGCTATAACACTCGGTGTCAAAAGCCTCTCTGCCGAATTTGCCGTTGACGCGGAATCCGTTTTCTCCATAATAGATGCCGCCGTCGATGTCGCGCACGATTGCCAAATCCACGCCGTTTGACAGGATATCGTCCTTAAGCGCACTGTGGTTTGAAAGGTTCGGATAGAATTTTATGGGGTGTAAGCCGGCGTAAAGCCCCAAAGATTTGCAAAGAGAAGCGAGCGCACTTTGCAAAAGCGCCGCGTAAGAGGTTTGCTCAACCGACGCGCCGAATAAAACCGCGTGTGTTTTGGCGGCGTTGTCGATTGTTGATTTGGACAGCGCCTCGCCGCATTTTTCCGTTGCTATTTTGCCTATAACGCCGTCGATAAAATTGAAATCGTGGCGATATTTTTCGCCTATTGCGTTAAGCACTCGTTTTGCGCCGTCCAAAAGTGTGAATCCCGTTTCGTCCGCATATAGCGTTGCGATATCGTAAGTCATTTTGCCTTCCTTTGCGTGATGTAGATAAGGTTTTTATCCTTATCCGACATAGCAAAAATATAATATAACAAATGCAAATCGACGTCAAATGCAATGTGTGTTTTTCAAAACGCCGTTTAAAGCACTTTTTATGCATAAAATGCGAATATTATATGCATAAATTTATAAAATATGCAAAATATACAAAAATATAAAATTAATTGCAGATTTTTATGCATAATCGCTTGCTTTATTTTTGCTATGTTGCTATTATATGTGAGCAATACGACAAAAGGAAAAATTTTTGGAATATACGATATGAAAAAAACAGTAAAAACATTGGTCATTCTAGCGGTCGTCGCGACGATAATTACGGCTTGTTTTGCACTTGTTGCGTGCAACGATAACGATATCAATCTTGTGGCGGCGGACGCTGCGGACCTTCTTAAAGAGGATTTCGGCATTGCGGTTACAAAAGGCAATACCGAACTTATGAACGCCGTCAATCAAGTGATTGACGAGTGGAAGGCAAACGGCAAACTTGCGCAATATTCCGCATATTATTCTGCGCTTGCAGACGAGGAAAACGGCGGTGAAAAAGCGGTTGCTCCCGAGGGACTGCAAACAAGTTGGGACTTTGGAAACGCTACGCAAACCATTGCGGTATATACGGAGTCGGGCTTTGCGCCGTATGAGTTTATATACGGAGAAAACGTCATAGGTATCGACATTGCCATTATGTCGCAAGTTGCGGTCAATATGGGCAAGAAAATCGAAGTCAAGGACGTTATGTTCGACGTGATTGCTACCAACGTACAGACTGCTACGGGCGATGCTGTCGGCGCGGCAGGTATGTCTATAACTGAAGAGCGTAAAGAAATCGTAGATTTCAGCCACGCTTATGCCTATTCGACGCTTGTAATCGTGTCCAAAGACGGACAATACAAGAGCGTCAAAGACCTTGCTGGAAAGAAAGTGGGCGTGCAAGAGGGTACGAGCGGCGATATCATCATAAGCGAGGCTATCGGAAACGGATATAGTTACGAAATCGAAAACGACGACGAAACCACAACTACAATAGTCGTCAAGGCAGCGGGTGCGGAAGTGAAACAATACAAGGCGTATGCGCTTGCGCTTCAAGACCTCAAAAACGGACGTATCGACGCGATACTTATGGATAATCTTCCTGCGGAGTTGATGCTGTGATGGGTAGCGTTTTGTCGGCGACTTTTCAAGAACGTCTATATAAGGCTTTTATATACGACGACAGATACAAACTGTATTTCAAAGGACTGGGCAACACTCTTTTGATTGCATTTCTTGCCACACTTATAGGTGTGGCAATCGGCGTTACTTTGGCAATGATTGTCTACGTCAACAAAAAGACGGGCAAACTCAAAGTGCTATCCCTCATCGCAAAAACGTACATAATGATAATCCGCGGAACGCCTGTTGTTTTGCAGCTTTTCATAATGTACTTCGTGGTGCTTGCCTCCTCCGACAACGGCATACTTATAGGCGCGCTTACGTTTGGTCTTAACTCCGGCGCATACGTTGCCGAGATTGTAAGGGCAGGCTTTGAAAGCGTTGATTACGGACAAATGGAAGCTGGACGTTCACTCGGACTTTCTACGGGGCAAACGCTTTTGAGAGTGGTTACGCCGCAAGCGGTGCGCAACGTTATGCCGCCTCTTTTCAATGAGTTTATAACCCTTGTCAAAGAAACTGCAATCGTCGGATACGTGGGCATTCTCGACCTCGGCAAAGTGCCCGGGCTTATTCAATCGAGGACGTTCGATTACCTCTTCCCGTTGCTTATTGCGGCGATTATGTATCTTGTAATCGTCATGGGGCTTACGGGAATACTCAAACTTATCGAAAAGCAAATGGCAAAGACCGACCGCAACTATAAGCGCATCAAAGTGCGCGGAAAGAAAAAAGACTATATCGTGGAGGCGTAATTATGTTGAGTGCTATAAATCTGACTAAGAAATTTGGCGATTTGCTTGTTCTTGACGACATCACCGAAACGATAGAGGAGGGCGAACGAGTAGTAATAGTTGGTCCGAGCGGCGGCGGAAAATCAACTTTTTTGCGTTGCCTCAATTGTCTTGAAGATCCCACGGCGGGCAAGATTATGTTTGACGGCGTTGACCTTGCCGATCTTAAAGTGGATATCAACGAACAGCGTGAAAAAATGGGTATGGTTTTTCAACAATTCAACCTGTTTAACAACATGACGGTGAAGAAGAACATAACCCTTGCGCCCGTGCAAATAGGTATCAAAAACATGCGCAAGACAAAACGCAAAAACGCCTTTGTGCCTATGTATAACAAGTGGTTTGAAAAGTACGGACAAAAGCACAACGAAAAGGTGGATAAAAAGATAGTTTTGCTTCAAAAGCAACTTGAAGAGCTGAAAGAGCAACTTAAACCTATCGTTTGCGCATGGGAAGAGACAAAAGTCATAAAAGAGATAAGCGGAAAATCTTATGCTACTTACGATCCCAAACTCACCAAACAAAAGCTTGACCTCACCGAAAAAATAGAGAACGTGGAACGCAAGATTTCGCACTCCGTCCACGCAGAGGCAAAGAGCGTTCAACCGCTCGAATACACCTCGAAAAAAGAGATAATTCAAAAGGCAAACGACAAGGCGGAGGAACTGCTTAAACGCATAGGGCTTGACAGCAAAGCCGACGTATATCCATCGACGCTTAGCGGCGGACAAAAGCAGCGTGTGGCGATTGCTCGCGCGCTTGCGATGAATCCCAAAGTCATGCTGTTTGACGAGCCGACGAGCGCGCTCGATCCCGAGATGGTGGGCGAGGTGCTCGATCTTATCAAGCAAGTGGCGGACGAGGGTATGACGATGGTTATCGTAACCCACGAAATGGCTTTTGCAAGAGAGGTGGGAACGAGAATACTGTTTATGGCGCAAGGCAAGATACTGGAAGAGGCGCCGCCCGAAGAGTTTTTTGCAAACCCCAAGTGCGACAGGCTCAAAGAGTTTTTGAAAAAGGTTTTGTAAGCGCTTGCAAAGCGTTACAAAGGCATTGAAAATATAAGCGAAACGAATAATCATTTGCGTAAAGTAAAACGGCTTTCCGATATCGGAGAGCCGTTTTTCGTCTTGTTTTACACGTTGCGCAACGCAACTTCGATTAATAACTGTATTTCTTTTGGTTGGCGACAAGGAATATGATTTCCAAGACGAGGGATAAAAATTCCGCTACGATTACGGATACCCATATGCCTGTAAGTCCGAACGCCATGGGGAGGAGCATAACAGCGGCGATTTGGAATATCAGGGTACGGGCGAAGGACACGATTGCGGAGATAAGTCCGTTGTTGAGCGCGGTGAAGAACGATGACGTGAACATGTTGAATCCCATAAACATGAAGGATACGGAGAATATTCGCATGCCAAAGGTTGTCATATCGAGAAGATTTGCGTCGTAACTTACGAATATGCTTGAAAGCGGACGGGCAAGGGATACGGACAGTACCGTCATAATTACGCCCGCAACGATATTGATAATCGTGCTTTTGCGGAACATATTTTTGAGTTCGTCGCGGTTTTGTGCGCCGTAGTTGTAGCTTGCGACGAGCGCCGAGCCGCCTGCACCCATCATAAAGCCGAGCGAGCCGAGAATCATTGTTGCCGGGAATATGAGATTGAGCGCCGCAAACGCCGTTTTGCCTACGAAATTGGATACGAAAACACCGTCCACAATGCTGTATACGGACGTAAATACCATCATAAGGATTGGCGAAAGCACCGCCTTTCCTATCTTTTTATACGTAAAATGTTCGTCGAGATGTACTGCCATTTATACCTCAATTTTGCCTTGCCGAAAAGTGTTTTTCGGCGTATTTTTTGAATAATCTATTGTATTTTTGCGTGAGTGCGAAAAGCGTATCCGCCTCTTTTTCGTCGAGTTCTCGCCAAAGTTCGTCCTCGATATCGTCGATAACCGCAATTTTTTGCTTATATACCTCTTGCCCGAGGGGAGTGAGATATAGCGATTTCGTCTTGTTGTTGCCGTCAATCGATGACATGGCGACATACCCGAGCGATATCAGTTTTTTGATTGAAGAATTGATTGTTTGCTTTGGAATATACAACTTTTTTGAGATGTTCGATTGCGTGTTTGTGCCGTTTGCAATGCAATAAAGGCTCATGAACTCGCTTGACGAAAAGCCCGATTTTTCCATAACTTCGTTGTATATTCCGTCGCTTTCCCAAAAAAGCGCGCGATAGTCGTTTACGTTTGCCATATTCACCTCAAAAATAGTCCGATTTCGTACTGTCCTACAACTGCAAAAATCAAATGTCAAGCGTTTGAAAACGGCGATACGACAATATTTTGTCAACATCATAAAACAGCGTGTAAACATTAGTTCTTTACAAAACAAAGGTTTAATGTTATCATATAGTGTAACTTATCATAGGATATTATGCGCTTACGGGCGCGAGTGCGTGCAATGAAATACGGCGAATTTAAACAACATATAAAAGAGGCTTTGCAGGGAAGAGAAAATCTTGCGTGCGCATACGTTGTGTGCGGCGACGACGATTATCTCAAATCCGCCGCGATCAAGGCTCTAAAAAACCTCGTAGATCCCGAATATGCCGACTTCAATCTTTCCACGGCTTCGGGCGACGACGGTATGTTTTCGGCAATTGACGCGCTTTATACCTTTCCTATGTTCGACGAGCGCAAAGTGGTGGTGCTGACGCTCGATAACGCGTTGTCAAACCAAAGCAAAGACGCATACGAAAAGTATCTTGCGGCTCCGTCGGAAACTTCCGTGCTTGTTGTGGATTGCGACGACGACGTGGCAAAATCTCTCAAAAACAAGAAGGCGCAGATTGTTGATTGCTCGCGCCTTGACGATAGCGATCTTGCAAAAGAGATTGAGGAGATAGCGTCTTTTGCGCCCTCTCGCAAAATAAACAAGGACGCAGAAACGGAGCTTATCACTCGCACGCAAGGCAATATGTCGCGCATAGCGACCGAGATGGTCAAGCTCAAAGCCTACTGCGACAAGGTCATAACAAAACGCGACGTCGAGGATATGGTGAGCGCGGATATCGATTTTCAGATATACGAACTTGCAAACGCAGTCAGCGAAAAGAATGCGGACAAGGCTCTCAAGGCGCTTGACGTGTTCTTCAAAAACGGTATCAGGGGCGTAACGATTATCAACAGACTTTACGACAAGTATCGCAATATGCTGCATGCCGAACTCAATAAGAATTTGTCCAACGAAGAAGTGGCAAAATTGCTCGGTATGAAGAGCGGCGCGGTGTATTTCTTGCGCAAGGTATCTTCCAATTATTCGCAAATGCGCCTCAAAAAGTGCGTCGATTATCTGCACTCGCTGCAATACGACGTGCTTAGCGGCAAACGCTCCGACGTGAGCGCAATTCACGAGGCAATACTTCAATTGCTAAGTATTTAGGTGGTTTATGCAAAACAAAATCGATAGAAAATATTACGTATGGATTTGGCTCGGACTGATTTTCGCCACGTATATAAGAAACGTCTACGGCATTTACGAGGACGTCAACGCGCTTATCGGCGAGGCGTCCAGAACGCAGGTCGTGGCGGACGTGTTCATTATGATTTTCAGCTACGGAATTATCCCCGCGCTTATAACTTTCGTATGTGCGCTCGTGGTGTATTACATCACGGCAAGAAGGCACTCCAACTACGTTTCGCGCAATGATTTTTGTTATATCGTTATGACGTTTGTGGCAGGAGAGAGAGCGGTGGCAGGATTTATCGACGCGTTCTCCATTTTGTCCGTCGAGATGCATATCGTAACGGCGACCGTGCTCGACGTATTGCTTTTGCCTGGCACAATGATGCTTATGTACTTCCTTATGGCGAAGCATTACAATTTTAACGTCGTGGAAAAGCGCAACAGCTTCACAGTGCTGTCGGTGGTATTCTTCGTGGTGCTCGGGCTTAGCGTGTTCGGCAACAATTTCACAATCGTATCGCTCGGCTCAAACGGCGAGTATTCGCAAGCGCTCATAGAGTATTTGCACGAGCTTGGATATTCCGTAAGCGCGCTCACTTCGAGCATTCAAGTGTATTCCAGTATAAGCGCAATCGTCATTTACCTTGCGTATCTCGTTGCGGATATCGTGCTTGCCTCGCTTATGAAAAAGAACGCCGCGGAGTATCAGGACGAGGACACGAGAGAGGAGTTTTTCGCAAGACATCCCGAGGCGAGAGGGGGCGCGCCTTACACTCGTCGCGACGACGTGGAGTCCACTTTCGAGGACTTTGAGAAACAACACACAAAAGAGAAAGACGACAACGATCACGTCTTTGACGAATTTGATATTTAATACACAAGAAAATCGGGCAAAACGCCCGCAGTGAGGAATATATGACATTTGATTTCGCGAAGTATGCAAACGGGATTGACTTGTATTTCATCATCGATATGGTGGTGCTTGTAACCGTATTTGCGATTATGCTCAGTTTTTTTATCTACAAGCGCAATATGAAGGTGTTTTTCCTGCTCATTCTCGGCGCTGTGCTTGACGTGCTTGTCAACGTGCTGTCCGAATTGTTGGGCGGAAAACTCGCTATTGCAAAATACGTTATGCACTTTGTCGTGATTTTCGATATCATAGCGGCGTGCGTGGTTTATCAGAACGATTTGAAAAACCTCTTCCAAAAGGTTTCAACCGCAAAGGGCTTTGAAACTCACAACAGCGACGACGAATTGAGAGACGCAACGGCGGAGATTTTGACGGCGTGCCAGGATATGGCAAAAAACGACGTCGGCGCAATCATCATCATCGACACGGCAGGGGATATCCACGACAATATTCTGGATACAGGCACACGCCTCAACGCAACGTTGTCCGCGCCTCTGTTTGAGAGTATTTTCAACACCAAAGCGCCGCTTCACGACGGAGCGGTTATCGTGCGCGGAAACAAGATTATCGCGGCAGGTTGCTTCCTTACGCTCACGCAGCGCAACGTCAATAAAGAGATGGGCACTCGCCACCGCGCGGCAATAGGCATTACGGAAGATACCGACGTGCTTTCCATTGTCGTGAGCGAGGAAACAGGCATCATTTCCGTTGTCAAACACGGCGAAATCAAGCGCTATATGACTATGGACAAACTCAAAGACGAAATCGAGGAAGCATACGGCATTTCTCCGACTGCTATAGCACTCAGAGAGGCTCACGCAAATCGTCGTATCGGCAAAATTCGCAGAAACGGTAGGTTCAAATGAAAACTATAAGAAAAACGGATATTTTAGTGCCCGCAGATTGCGATTTTTCCAAATGGTCGGTGGTGGCTTGCGACCAGTTTACTTCCGAACGCAAGTATTGGGAAGATCTTGAAAACTATGTGGGCGACGCGCCCAGCACGCTCAAGCTCGTATTTCCCGAGGTTTATCTTGAGGACGACGACAAGCAAGAGCGCATAGATAAGATAAATCGCACCATGCAAGAGTACATAGACGAGGACGTTTTCAAGACGCTCAAAGACAGTTTTGTCCTCGTGAAAAGAACGACGGCAAGCGGCGTTTCTCGTCTTGGCGTAGTGCTTGCGGTCGACCTAGAGGACTACTGCTTTACGCACCCGTCGCACGCCAATATCCGCTCGACGGAAGGCGTGGTGCTCGACCGTATTCCTCCGCGCCTCAAAATAAGAGAAAACGCGCTTGTGGAATTGCCGCACATAATGCTCCTCATAGACGACAGAAAAAAGAGCGTTATCGAGCGACTTTGGCAAGAGCGCGACGAGAACGAAAAGATTTACGACTTCGATTTGAATATGGGCGGCGGACATCTCGTCGGCTACCGCGTGGACGCGCAAAAAGTCATCGATTTGTTTGACGATTACGAGAGGTCCGTGCAAAATCTGTACGGCACGGGAAGCAATGATTTTATCTTTGCGGTGGGCGACGGAAATCACTCTCTTGCAACGGCGCAGGCGCATTGGAATCGCACGAAAGAGGGGTTAACCGATGCACAAAAGGCAGTTCATCCTGCCAGATTTGCACTTTGCGAGGTTGAGAACCTTCACGACGACGGTATTGTTTTCGAGCCGATTCATCGCTTTGTGTTCGGCGCAGGCGAGGAATTTAAGGCGTTTATGCAATCGAGATTGAAGGGTACGACGGTTGTCAAGGCGTTCGGCAGCGCAGGCGAGTTCGATATGCACGCAGAGGACAACAGCGCAAAGGCAATCAAGGATATCCAGACCGCAATAGACGAGTATTTGTCGGCGCACAAGGAATGCTCGGTGGACTATATTCACGGCATAGAACACTTGCGCGCGGTTGCATCCGAAAACGCAGGCGTTGCAATCGAGATGCCCAAGATTAAGAAAGAAGAACTTTTCGGTTACGTCCTTCAAAACGGCACGCTTTGCAGAAAGGCGTTTTCTATGGGCGAGGCGGAAGAGAAGAGATACTATTTCGAGGCTAAGAGAATAAAGTAATCGCATACCTTATCGCCGAATGAATATACTGTATCGGAGAACGATATGAAAGTATGTAAATTCGGCGGAACGTCAATGGCAAACGGCAGTACGATATCGCGTGTTCTGAACGTCGTGAGAAGCGACGAGCAAAGACGATATATCGTCGTTTCGGCACCCGGGAAAAGGGATAAAAACGACGTCAAAATCACCGACGCGCTGTATGCGTGTTATAGTGAAAAAAGAGAAAAAGGCAATTGCGATATATCCTTCGAAGTCGTGAAAAATCGGTTTCTCGATATCGCAAAGTCGCTTGACGTCGATATAAATCTGACAGCCGTTCTCGATAGAATCAAAGACAATATCGAAAGCGGCGCGTCGAGAGATTACTGTGCGTCCAGAGGGGAGTATCTGTGCGCAAGGTTGCTTGCCGCAAAACTCGGTTTCGAGTTTGTCGATACCGATAGCATAATCAAATTCAATGCCGACGGTAAATTGCAGATGCACTATACGCTCGACCTCATCAAGCAAAGGCTCGAGAGTGTGCAATATGCCGTTATCCCGGGCTTTTACGGCTCCGACCGAGATGGCGAAATAGTAACTTTTTCGCGCGGCGGCTCAGATATCACGGGGGCGCTTGTCGCAAGAGCGGTCGATGCCGATATTTACGAAAATTGGACGGACGTGGACGGGTTTTTGATCGCCGATCCGCGCATTGTCAAAGATCCTGCCATTATCGATTATTTAAGTTATAGGGAACTCCGCGAACTTGCGTATATGGGCGCGGAAGTTTTGCATCCCGAATCTATTTTTCCTCTCAGAAGCGTGGGAATCCCCATAAACATCAAAAATACGTTCAATCCGACCTGCAAAGGTACTATGATTGTTGCCGACAAGGACTTGCCCGAAGGACAAAAGGTCATCACGGGCATTGCGGGCAAAAAGGGCTTTACTATCGTCAATATCGAGAAAGATATGATGAATTCCGAGATAGGTTTCGGACGAAAAGCACTTTCCGTTCTCGAATTTGAGGGGATATCATTCGAACATATGCCGTCGGGCATAGATACGCTTTCTATCGTCATACGAGACGAGTACATTTCCGGCAAAATGCAAAAAGTGCTTGCACGCCTTCAAGAATCCCTCAACGCAGACAATATCGAAATACACAGCGGACTATCCCTCATCGCAACCGTCGGACACAACATGGCGTTCCGTCAAGGCACGGCTGCCACGCTTTTCGCCGCTCTTGCCGCCGAAAATATCAACGTTCGTATGATAGACCAAGGATCTTCGGAACTTAACATAATCGTTGGGGTGGATACTTATGATTATGAGAGAGCCATCAACTCCATATATCACTCGCTTGTATAAACGTGTCAAATAGCGCCTAACTTTGTCAGCGCGCATTAAGTGCGTTTTTAATAGAGTGCGTCGTAACTCCTTAAATGAAATAACCCCCCTCTTTCCGGACACGCCGGCATGTCCACTTCGGCGTTTGCGCACCGCAATCCGCCTCGTTCGCTTTGGCTACAACACATTCACCGGATGTGTTGCTTAACGCGTCGCGCCCGACCACTCGTATAGGGACATTTCTCTACAAGAGTATTCGTCGCTCGCGGGGGAGACAACGGCACTCGCATAGATAGGGACATTTCTCTACTTATGCCACTCGTTCACCAACGAAAAGAACAACACTCGTTGGCTCACTTGTACTATTCGTCAAGTTCGGCGCTCGATACGGTCGGCGCCCTGCGCCTCCGGCTCCGAATAGGCGCATACCGTTTATAAGTACGCTCCGAATAGGCAAATTGCGTGTATAAGTTCACTACAAACGAGTGGGGCGGAAAAACTTATTCAACCCTTAAAACTTTCTTAAACATTTGACAAATATTTTTATTGATAAAAATTTACTTTTATTTTGCCGATGAATATTGTATAATAATGGCAACGGATACAAAATATCCTTAATGCGTAAAATAATTCGTATCTCATCTCGGTGCGGTGCGAAATAAAAATTTTTTATAAGGAGTTTGATATTTATGAAAAATATCGATTTGACGAAATACGGTATCACAGGCACTACCGAAGTCGTTTACAATCCCTCTTACGAAATGCTCTTTGAAGAGGAAACCAAGCCCGAACTTCAAGGCTATGAAAAAGGTCAAGTGAGCGAGCTCGGCGCAGTCAACGTTATGACGGGCGTTTATACCGGTCGTTCGCCCAAGGACAAATTTATCGTCGTTGACGACAACTCCAAGGACACTATTTGGTGGACTTCCGACGAGTATAAGAACGACAATCACCCCGCAACCCAAGAGGCGTGGAAAGCCGTCAAGGACATCGCAATCAAAGAGTTGTCAAACAAGAGATTGTTTGTGGTTGACGCATTCTGCGGCGCAAACAAGGACACGCGTATGGCTATCCGCTTTATCGTGGAAGTTGCATGGCAAGCGCATTTTGTCAAAAACATGTTTATCAAACCCACCGCTGAAGAACTTGAAAACTTTGAACCCGACTTCGTCGTTTACAACGCGTCCAAGGCAAAAGTCGAAAACTATAAGGAACTCGGTCTCAATTCCGAAACGGCAGTCGTGTTCAACATCACGAGCCGTGAACAAGTCATCATCAACACGTGGTACGGCGGTGAAATGAAGAAGGGTATGTTCTCTATGATGAACTACTATTTGCCCCTCAAAGGCATTGCTTCGATGCACTGCTCGGCAAACACCGATTTGAACGGTCAAAACACCGCAATCTTCTTCGGACTTTCAGGCACCGGCAAGACCACGCTTTCCACAGACCCCAAACGCTTGCTTATCGGCGACGACGAGCACGGCTGGGATGACAACGGCGTATTCAACTTCGAGGGCGGCTGCTATGCAAAGGTCATCAACCTCGACAAGGACTCCGAACCCGATATCTACAACGCAATCAAGCGCAATGCTTTGCTTGAAAACGTAACTCTTGACGAAAACGGCAAAATCGATTTCGCAGACAAGAGCGTTACGGAAAACACTCGTGTATCCTATCCGATCGACCATATCAAGAACATCGTGCGCCCGATTTCCGCAGCGCCGGATGCAAAGAGCGTCATCTTCTTGTCCGCAGACGCATTCGGAGTGTTGCCGCCCGTATCCATTCTCACCCCGGAACAAACGCAATACTACTTCTTGTCCGGTTTCACCGCAAAACTCGCAGGTACGGAGCGCGGCATAACCGAACCGACTCCGACGTTCTCGGCTTGCTTCGGTCAAGCGTTCCTCGAATTGCATCCCACAAAGTATGCTGAGGAGCTTGTCAAGAAAATGCAAAAGAGCGGCGCGAAGGCATACCTCGTCAACACGGGCTGGAACGGCACAGGCAAACGTATCTCCATCAAAGACACGCGCGGTATCATCGACGCGATTTTGAACGGCGATATCGACAAAGCGCCCACCAAGACCATTCCGTACTTCAACTTTGAAGTGCCGACCGAACTTAACGGCGTTGACAGCGGCATCCTCGATCCTCGCGACACGTACGCAAACGTTGAGGAATGGAACGCAAAAGCGGTTGACCTTGCTGGTCGCTTCATTAAGAACTTTGCCAAATACGAAGGCAACGCACACGGCAAAGCCCTCGTTCCCGCAGGACCGCAACTCGACTAATCAAACTTCATTCAATAAAAAACGCTCGCTTTTTGCGGGCGTTTTTTTGATACAAACAAGCGCTATCGATCGGAGGATATATGAAAAGCGATTCTAATTGGAAAAGATGAAAAATCGGCGCAAATCTATTTGGCGTGCATTTATCTTTTCCCGAATTTTCGACATAATTTCAATTGCAACGACTTGCAAAAATGCATAAAAACGTGTAAAAAATGCGGTTTTTGGGATGAAAATGTCGCATTTATAATACACTTTATATTCTAAAATTGAGATTTATGCATACAATTGTATGGATATTGTTGATTTTGTAAACTTTCTTCTTGAAAGGCGGCGCATTCAATGATATAATATCGATATGGACTTAAAAAATACTGCTTATTATTTTGCGGTTTTCCGCAAACTTTTGCGTTCTTACACGGACTATCAGATGAGGGAACTCAAAGACTACGACCTTACGCCCAACGAAATCGTGGTGCTTTCCAGCATAGGCACGGTGGGTATGGCAAGCGATATCGCAGCTTCCGCGTGCGTGTCAAAGGCTCTCGTTTCGCGTAGCGTAAAACAACTAAAAGACAAAGGTCTTATCAAAATCAACATTTCTCCCGTCGACAAAAGGGAACAAATGCTAGAACTCACGTCGGAAGGGGAAAACGTCGCCGAGCTTATTTCGGAGGCGAACGACAAGTTTTATAGGGTGGCTTTCAGAAGATTTGAGGACAATGAAAGGCGAGTGCTGCAAGCGCTACTTCAATTGATGCTTCAAAATCTCGAAAGCGGGGATAACAATGATTTATGATGCATTAAAAGAAAAAAGGGACGAAGTCGCGGCAAAAGCGCGCGACAACATTGCCGATATTTGCGAGCGTTTCGGCGCAAGAGATGCGGGCAGTGAGGGAGAAAAACAGACAGCCGAATATTTTGAGGGGCGTCTAAAAGCGGTGTGCGACGACGTGAAAACGGAGAAGTTTTCCGTTGCGCCCGACGCTTATTGCGCGTGGGCAAGCATAGTTGCGTCGCTTGCGTTGCTGTCATTCGTGGCGTATTTCTTTTCAGCACTGGTGTCTATACTGCTGGCGGTTATAGGCGTGGTGGTATACATCATTCAGTTTGTTGCAAGCAAGCACTTTTTCGATCCTCTCTACAAGGTAAAGACCTCTCAAAACGTGACCGCGGTGAAAAATCCGAGCGGTGAAATCAAAAATCGCTTGTTTTTCGTTGCTCACGTAGACGCGACGAAAGAGTGGACGCTTCTTTATAGGCTCGGTGGCGGTGCGATGGATTTTGCCATAATATCGTCGCTTATCGGGCTTGTATATCTTGTGGCTGCAAACATTGCCAATTGGGCGATTGTGGGCGGTCTCGGCGCAAGCATAGCAAGCGGCGCGATGCTCATCGTAGGGCTCGTGGCAATAGCGTTTTTGCCGGGGTGGATATGCCTTTACTTCCTCATTAATCCCAAGCGCGTCATTGACGGTGCAAACGAGGATTTGAGCGGTTGCGAAGTTGCGCTTGCAGTGCTTGAAAGTATGAAAGAGCAAGGCGTAGAGGCGCAAAATACGCAAATCGGCATTATTTTGACAGGCAGCGGCAGCGTGGGGCAAAGAGGAGCGGAAGCGTGGTGCGAAAAGCACAAAAACGATTATAACGATGTGCCGACCATGTTCGTTTGTCTCGATACATTGAGGGAAACGGAGGCTTTGAGAGTAAATACCAAAGAACTCAACGGGTTTGTTAAAAACGACGAAAAAGTTGTGAGTATGATATCCAAATCCGCAAAATCGCTCGCAAAAGGAGCGCTTACGCTCGGTGCGACGGACAGTGCGGAGTTCTCTCGTCAGGGCTTTAAGAGCGCAAGTATCACGGGATACAGTCAAAGATGTCCGCAATATTTGCACACGAGATACGACTCTCGCGACAATGTCAACGATAAGTGTATTGCCAAAGCATACGAGGCATGCGTGCGTATCGTGGACGCGGTGGATAATAAATGAAGGAAAAGCGCATTGCAAAATGCGTTTTTTCATATAAAATAAGAACATAGGGGTAATTATGAAAATTGTATTTATCGGTGCCGGCATGGCGTCTTTGGTGGCAAGCGAGAGGCTTGCAAGAGCAGGTTACGACACAAGCGTTTATGAAAAAGACACCTACGACACTGTTTCGTACGACTGGCACGACGACGTCAACCGCGACGCATTCGACATGTACGGACTTCCGTTGCCCAAAGAAGGCACGTATTTTCCCAAGCGCAACTGGACGTTCGTTCCGCCTGCGGAGCGCATAGAGGTCAATCTTCATTTACCGCTCGAACAACTGGATTGGTCAACCGAGCGCCGCAAACTTGCGCAACAATACATAGACCGTGCAAAAGACGCAGTTGATTTCCACCTAGGACAAAAGGTCGATTCGCTCATCATAGAGGACGGCAAGGTCAAAGGTATAGTCGCAAATGGTGAAAAAGTGTATGCGGACCTCGTGGTTGACAACTCCGGCGCAATGTCGCCTTTCCGTGCGTCCTTGCCGAAGAGTGCCGGCATAACCGCTATGCCGCAAAAGAACGAAATATTTGTTGCATACCGCTCGTTCAACAAAAAGGTCGAGGGTGTAAAAGACCCCAAAAACACCAACAGAGCCTACCTCAAACACCTCGGTGAAGAGGGCATAAGTTGGAGTATATTGGACCCTGCCGGCACGGTGAATATCCTCATCGGCAGAGCGGGAGAACTCTCGAAAGACACGTTTAACCGTGCGTATAAGGCACTTAAAGCCTCAAACCCGATAATTAGCGACGAAGTGGTGCGCGGCGGTATCAATTGCATTATACCTATCAGATATCCGCTCACTCGTATGATGACGGACGGATACGTTGCAATAGGCGACGCGGCGTTTATGACAATTCCTATGATTGGCAGCGGCATTGAAAATTCAATGAAAGCTGCGTGCATGCTTGCAGATACCATTATCAAATCGGGCTCCGTCAAGAAGGAAGATTTGTGGCAATACGAGGTGAAGTATTACAAAATGCGCGGCGGCGATCACGTGGGCGTTGACGTACTAAAGCGTTGGTTGCTCGGCGCAAAACCGCAAGACCTCGACTGGCTCTTTGAAAAGGGCGTCGTCGATGACAGCAATATGGCGGCAGGCGCAACGGGCAAACTTATCGTGCTTTCACCAAAGGACCTCGTCGTAAAAGTTGCAAGAGGTTGGACGAGACTTCCGTTGCTCCTTGCGATGAACGATATGCTTATGCGCTCCAAAAAAGCTGCAAAAATCGCAAAGAAAATCCCCGAAACATACGACGAAGCCAAGATTGCAAAGTGGGAAAGCAAGATAGAAAAACTGGTATATCACAAATAAGTAAAAAACTGCGCTACGGCGCAGTTTTTTACTTTTACATGGTATTTGCTCATTCAAGGTGTTCTTATACACGGTATCTGTCCATTCGAAGACGGAATTTCGAGCCGCAAGGCGGCGAGCCTTTGAGCGCCGAACTTGACGATTAGTACGAGAATGCGTGGCGTTTTGTTGCGTAGCTGCTACGCAGGCGAAGTGGCATAATGAGAGGACGATACTCTTCTATGTGAGCGCCGATTTCCCCTCTTGCGAACGATATTTGTATAAGTAGAGAAATGACGCATATTTGAGCAATAGGGGAAAGCCCGAAGGGAAGGGGTGATGCTTGCATTTTAAAGTGTTATGACGCACTTAATTAGAATATAAAATTATTTTAAAAAAGAGCCTTTGACGTTTGTCATAAGGCTCTTATTTTTGTGACATTAAATCGGGTTTACAGAATGCCGCGACGGTTGGTTTTCATCTCTTGGCGGAAGGCTTTGAGTTCGGCGTTCAGCTTTTCGGCAACCCACGGCAAATCTTTGGATACGGAATATCCTTCCGCGGGGTCGGTGTCGAGGTTGAAGAGGTAGTTTTTGTAAACTTGGTCGATAAACGCCGAGTTCTCGGTGCGCACGCTGTCAAAGTACTTGAAGTCGTACACTATGCCGTCCACTTCAACCGCCATTTGCACTGCTTGGCATTTGCCTTTTTTGAGGTAGAACAGTTTGTCGTGCACGCGCGTGGAAGTGGGGACGCTCGCTTGCCACAAGTCGTACAAATCCGCGCCGTCGATGATTCTGTCCGAGGGGAGATATACGCTTCCATCGGTGTTGGTGATACCGCAGTAGCGCAAGATTGTGTTGAACAAGTCAAAGTTCATACTGCTTGCGTCGATATGCTTTGTCATTCCCGTCGTAGCGCTTGACTTGACCTTGCTTGCGACGTTGTCGCGCGACGTTGCAACGTCGTTATTCGTCCACGGATAGTAATTGTAGTTTACGCTATCGATTGCCGTGCCTTTGCCGAGGTTGCCGTTGGGGTAACTTGCAAGGATAGGCACTTTCATACCGCCTTCGAAGGTGGTGTTTTTTCTTCCTCTCATATCACCCGTGACACCTTCTCTGCCGGGTCCGTTGTCGGACGTGAATATGATGAGCGTATTGTCGTAGAGGTTGTCCGCATCGCCCACGGCACATTCCTCACCGCCTTTTTTGTGTGTTTTGAGGTAGTTGAGGATATCGCCGAGGTATTTGTCAAATTCCTCTATGCAATCGATATAGGTGTCGTCGTTGGTGTCACCCTTGCCGTTGCCGTTGTTGTCCGAATAGATTGGGAAGTGTGGCCACGGAGTGGTGTAGTATGCAAGGAATTTTTCGTCGTTCTCAACGGAGGAACTGATGAAGTTTATCATTTGCGCCGTGAGCAAGCGAGTGCTTTCCGATTGGTCGAGGTTTTCCTTGTGCGTGCGAACTTCTTGGGAGTGGAAGTTGCCGTTTTCGTCCACGTAGTCTTCAACCCAGTTGTACGGAGTCATATCGTTGACGTAATAACTGCCGTAGAAGTAGTCAAAGCCTTGATTGGTGGGCAGATATTGACCGTAATCGCCGAGATTCCACTTGCCTATGCAACCCGTGTTGTAACCCGCGCGTTGCAACACTTCCGCAAAGGTGATTTCGTCGCCCAAAATTCCGTCAACGTTGTTGAGGAATTGATAGGGATTGAGGAAGTGCGTGGGAGACCACGGATTGGATTGAATATCGCTGGGGAACACAACGTTGTCGAGATATCCTCTCGAGGAGTATCTGCCCGTGAGAATGGAGAATCTTGACGGAGAGCAGACGGGGGATGCGGAATAGAAGTTGTCCATCATAATTCCGCCGTCCGCGATAGAGTCGATATTCGGAGTGTTAATTGTGGCGTTTTCGCTGCCGAGATAACTGTATGCCGAGATATCGCTGTACGCCATATCGTCCATAAGGATAAACAATACGTTGGGTGAATCGTCGTTGGTTCTGTATCTGTCCGCAACGCTCTTTAGGTAGTCGTCATGACCTTCTTGCAAACTCTTGACAGTCGGACGGCAACGCAAATTCATAAAGAATACGTACACGATAGCCGTGCCAACCATAAGGAACGCGCACACCGCACAAGTAATGCGCAACGCTTTTTGTTTGTTTATAAAGCGGTTGGCAACGTATACGAGCGTGGCAAGAAGCACGGGGAAGAGCACCAATACGAGGTTGTACCAAAGGTTCTTTCCAAAACTTTCCGCACCCCAAATGAGGAAAAATACGAAAAGACCGCATATGCACACCATATAGGCAATCCACATATAGAGCCCGACGTTCTTTTTCGTAAGCACTCTTGCAAAAATCAGTACGCCTGCCACGATTGCGAGTATGTTGGCAACGAGGGGCAAGAAGTTGTAGCCCGTGCACCACATAACAAGCATAAACAGAGAGCAGATTGCAAGATACACAACGTCAAAAATGCGCACTTTCTTGTCGATATGCGGAGTTTTCGGCTCTTGCGATTCCTCTGCTTGTGTTTCTTCGGTTACAGAGTTTTCGTTTTCGACGGTTTCGTCGATGTTGATGTTGTTTTGTTCGTCCATATTTTCCACCTAAGTGTTTATTATCAAATGTTGATTGCGCAACATAAATACGTTTTCGTCGTACTCATTAAATGCAACTTTCCCCCTTCCTCACGGTGTTTCCCCTATTCCGTTCCCCCTCCGCACTTCGTTTGAGGGAACCCACGGAACCGCTCCGCGGGGGGACACACTCGGCACGCGCATAATAGGGACATTTCTCTCATTATGCCACTGCGCTTTGTGCGCCGGCTTCGCAACAACACGGCGCAGCCGCTTGTACTTATCGTCAAGCTTGGCGCTCGATGCGGTCGGCGCCTTGCGCCTCCAACTTCGAATAAGCATATACCGTTAATAAGTACGCTACGAATGAGTGTGCGTTATTATTAGTCCGCTCTACAAGCTCGCGGACGGCGGTTTTGTTCCGTCTTCGAATTGCACATTGCGTGTATAAGTGCGCTCTGAATAAGTTCTCGTTGGATAAGGCTACGCCTTCTAAAATTATTAATTAATAATTATTAATTATTAATTTTTTACGCTCTCTTCCACGATTTTATATTGAACAAGAGCAATATCGGCAGTATTTCCAATCTTCCGAGCAACATATCGAAGCAAAGCACGAGTTTGGAGAAGATGCCGTAGTCCGCAAAGTTGCCTTTCGGACCTACTGCGCCAAGTCCGGGACCTACGTTGTTAAAGCAAGTTATGACCGCCGAGAAGTTGGTTTCGAAGTCGTTATATTCTGCCGCAAAGCCGTTTTTCTCAATGGAAATGAGCAGCGTTGACAGCACCAAAATCGCGGCGTAGAGGATAAAGAAGCTTTGCGCGTTGCGTAGCGTTGCTTCGTCGACGGGGTTGCCGTCCATTTTGACGGTGTAAACCGAGCGCGGAGATGTCGTCTTTTTTAGGTTGAGGAAAGACGTTTTGCCGAGCATAACCAAACGCGACACTTTCATACCGCCCGCCGTAGAGCCCGCACAACCGCCTATGCACATAATGCCGAGCAATACGATACGAGAGAGCAACGGCCATTTGGTGAAGTCCGCCGTGCCGAAACCCGACGTGCTTATAATGGACGCAACGTTGAAAGTTGTATCTCTAAACGCTTGTCCCACCGCGTATCCGCCTTGCAAGCAGAGGTTGGTAACGATGACTGCAACCGCACAAGCATATATGCCGAAGAACCAGAAAAGTTCCTCGTTGCGCACGGCTTTGATGAAGTGTCCCACGATAATGAGGTAGAACACGTTGAAGTTGACGGAAAATAGCAACATAAACACGGTGAGCGTAACTTCTATACCCAAACTGTTATAGTAGGCAATGCTATCCGCTTTTACGCCGAAACCGCCCGTGGATGCCGTCGAAAACGCCGTGCAAAAACTATCGAAAACGGGCATTCTTTGCGCGCAAAGTATGCCGACCAAAAGTAGCGTCATCACGATGTAAATCGCATACAAAATCATTGAAGAGAAGCGCAATTTGCTCACGAGTTTGCCGAATTGCGGCCCCGGGACTTCCGCCTTTGCCAGAGCCGTGGACATCTTATCGTTTTTGGGAATCAGCGCAATGACGAACACAAGAACGCCCATACCGCCTATAAACTGGGTAAGCGCACGCCAGAAAAGCAAGGATTTTGGAAGCAATTCGACGTTGCGGAGTATGCTCGAACCTGTCGTCGTATATCCCGAAATCGTCTCGAAAAGCGCATCGATATAGTGGGGGATATATCCCGAAACACGGTAGGGAATCGCACTTATAAGCGCAATAAAAATCCAAAACAGTCCGCACATCGCAAAACCGCTCGACGAGCGCATATCGCGTTTGTCTTTGGGCGGACGAACTATAATTCCGATTATGCCGAGCACGAGACAAGCAGCAATCGCGATGCCGAATGCCAAAATCGTTTTATCTTCGCCGTAGCCGATAGCCATAAAAAGCGGTATGCACATAAGCGCACCGATTATTATGGCAATCTCGCCGAGTACAAATGTCAAAAGACGCAAATTCATAATCGTTAGTTGTCCAAAATATCCTTCAAGTCGTCAAGACCTTCTTCGAGAGTTACGATAATCACGTTGTCGCCCTCTTTGATGACGTCCTGACCGGACGGGGTGATAAGCACGCCCTTGCGGATGATGCCTGCAACGAGCAAATGCTTCTTGAGATTGAGTTTTTGAAGAGGGATGTCAAACTTCTTAAAGTTTTCCTTTGCCTCGAATTCCAAAATCTCGGTAGAGTCGTCGATGATGTGGAACATCCTCTTGACGGTACTGCCTTTGGTGTTGTTCATAAGTCGCACAAAGCGCACGATATGGTCGACTGTGGAGTTTTTGGTGGAAACCGCACTGTAAATACCGCTCTTTTGAAGCATATCGTAATAGCTCAATTGGTCGATTTTGGTGATGACTTTGGGCACTTCTTGGGAGGAGGCAAACATACTCATAATGATGTTTTGCTCGTCCATATTTCCGAGCGCGACAAAAGCGTCAACCGTCGCAATGTTTTCTTCTTTCAAAAGGTCTTGATCCGTGCCGTCGCCGAGAATGACATCCACTTTTTTGAACGTTTGCGAAAACATTTCCGCTTTTTTGCGGTCTTTTTCAATGAGTTTTGTGTGAATGCCGATTTTGTCAAGTTCCGAGCAAAGATAGTATGCCGTAGTGGAACCACCCACAATAATAGCGTCTCTTGCTTGCTTGTTCCAACCGAGTTGCTTGAAGAAAAGGGATATATCCTTTGCCGTTGCGGTGAGGAAAAGCCTGTCCTCGGACTGAATGACGAAATCGCCCGTCGGAATAATCGCCTTGCCGTCTCTTTGAGCCGCGCAAATAAGCACTTTTGCCTTGAATTTGTCGCCTAGATGTTTGAGTGAAAGCCCCACAAGGTCGGAATCATCCGATACGCGGAATTCCACGAGTTCCACCTTGCCGTTGCTGAATTCGTTGACTTTGATGGCGGAAGGGAAGCGGAGCATACGGCTTATTTCGAGTGCCGCTTCGTATTGCGGATTGACCATAAGGCTGAGCCCCAAATCACCCTCGGATTTGAATAAGTCGAGGTATTCGGGCTTAGAAGCGCGCGCGATGGTCTTTTTTGCACCGAGTTTTTTTGCGATTATACAGCACAAAATATTGAGCTCGTCGTGATTGGTCGCGCCGATAAACAAATCTGCATAGCTCACGCCCGCTTCTTTGAGCACTTGCGAGCTTGCGCCGTTGCCGATAACGCCTTTGACGTCGTATTTTTCTACGGCGTCTTCCACCTTTGAGCCGTTGACGTCAACGACTACAATATTATGACCTTCGTCCGCAAGTTCCTGCATCAATATGGTGCCGACTGCGCCGAGACCGCTAATGATAATATCCATAAAACGTCCTTGTATGGTTTTATAATTTATGACATTATAACACTTATTTTATTATAGTACAAGTCAAATTGTCCAAAATGGCAAACGTCTCCAAACGCCGTGATTTTTTAATAATCGTCAAATTTGCTCAAAATCGAGCCCGTCGATTGCTAAAATAAAAGGAAAATGCGACGCAAAACAAGCGAACGACGTAAAGCGGAACTATTTCAAGAAAAGATAGGGGAATACAATCAAAGAAAATAAAAAAAGCGAGGACTGCGTCCTCGCGATGTTTCGGTTCGTTTTAGTAGTTGCGTCTTCCGATGAGGTAGTCGACGGATACGCCGAAGAAAATGCTCAATTCGATAAGAGTGTCGTAATTGGGTTGATTTCTGCCGACTTCCCAGCCCGAAACCGTGGATTTTGACACTTTCAAATGCTCCGCAAGGTCTTGTTGGAGCATGTTTTTCTCTTGGCGAAGAGATTTCAATCTTTCGGGAAAACAACTGTGTAACATTTTTTAGTCCTCTTTTCCTCTTTTTGCTACTGCATATATAATAATACACTTATCGTGCCTCTGTCAAACGAAGTTTTGCGATTTTGACAAAGATTATTTTTTTGTCCGTTTGCTATAATATTGATATTGTATCGCAAGCATAGGTCAATCGAGGTTGATTTTGATTAAGAAGTGTAGTAAAATAATCAAAAAAGATAACGTAGGCGATATATGAAATTCTTTTTGTTTATAAAATGCGCGCTGTATACGCTCGTTCAATGCACGTGGAGTATTGTGCAGACCTTGCTCGGTTTGTGCTTTTTCCTTAAATATGCGCATTGCAGACACGAGTATTATCACGGCGCGATTCTCACCTATCACGACGGCAACTGGGGCGGCGTTTCGCTGGGGCTTTTTATATTCGTCAACGGCAATCGCCCCGAAGTCTGGACAAAGGACGCGCGTGTTCACGAGTACGGGCACACCGTGCAATCTCTGCTCAGCGGACCGTTCTATATGCTTGTTGTTGGCATTCCCTCAATGGTATGGTGCAATTCAAAGAAACTGCATCAAAAGCGTATGAGTGGCGAACTCAATTACTATGATTTGTACTGCGAAAAAGACGCCAATACCCTTGGAGCGCTCGTAACCAAAGAGGATAAACCCAAGCGCGAAAATACGGGTGAGGAACTTAGACGAAGAGGAGTTATAACCGACTGACTATGGATAATTTATATACGAGAACAGCTATGCTTATCGGCGACAAAATCGATATGCTCAAAAGCGCGAAAGTGCTTGTCTGCGGTGTCGGCGGAGTGGGCGGATACGTTGTGGAAGGACTTGCGAGAGCAGGCGTGGGTACAATCGACGTGCTCGATAACGATGTTTTTTCGCCTAGCAATCTCAATAGGCAAATACTTGCCACCACCGCTACGATTGGCCGCAAAAAGACGGAAGTGGCAATAGAGCGCATTAAGTCTATCAACCCCGATTGCAATTCAAAAGCATACAATATGTTCTACCTTCAGGACACGGCAGACAAGGTGGATTTGTCTTTGTACGATTACGTCGTCGACGCAATAGACACGGTGAGCGCAAAGCTCACTCTAATCGTCAAAGCAAACGAGGCGGGCACAAAGGTCATTTCTTGCATGGGCACGGGCAACAAACTAGGCACATGTTTTGAAGTGGGCGACGTATACAAGACAAGCGTTTGCCCTCTTGCAAAGGTCATGCGAAAGGAGCTAAAAGCAAGAGGAATCAAAAGACTCAAAGTGGTATATTCCAAGGAAGAACCCGTCATTCCAAAAGACACTCCGACGGAAAAAGGTAGACACATTCCGGGCAGTATAAGCTTTGCTCCGCCGATTGCGGGTATGACGCTCGCAAGCGAAGTGATAAAAGACTTGATTGCAAGATAATTGCGCAATCAACGCTTTATGCAATAAAAATCAAAAGATAAAACGCCGTTATTGCAATTTGACACACAATTGTGATTTGCGGCAAGGTATAAGCAATGGACAGTATTTTTGACGGACAACTCAGAATAGAAGTCGCTTCCGCAAGCGGCATCGAGGCGGTAACCAAGCGCGAACTCATACGCCTCGAATACGAGCCGAGCGGCGCAAATTTCGGACGTATAGAGTTTGACGGAACGTTTGAGGACGTTATGCGAGCCAACGTGTTTTTGCGCACTGCAAACCGCGTGCGCATTGTGCTTGCCACGTTCGAAGCGGAAACTTTCGACGAGCTTTTTGACGGCATTTACGCAATACGTTGGCAAGACATTCTGGGCAAGGACGCCAAAATCGTGGTCGACGCAAAGTCGGCAAAGAGCAAGCTGTTTGCCCTTCGCAGCGTGCAAAGTATAACGAAAAAAGCGATATTATCCAAACTCTCGACGGTGTATAAAGGCAACTTTGACGAGAGCGGAGTCGAATACGATATCGAAGTGTCTGTGCAAACCGATGTCGCCACCGTAACGCTGGATACGTCGGGAGAGGGACTTCACAAAAGGGGCTATCGCACATATCTGGGCGACGCGCCCATACGGGAAACACTTGCCTCTGCAATGATTTTGTTGTCCGTATGGAATCCGTCGCGCGCTTTTATCGATCCGTTTTGCGGTTCGGGCACGATTCCTATTGAGGCAAGCATGATTGCAATGAATATCGCCCCCGGAATGAACAGAAATTTCGTTTGCGAGCAGTTTTACGGCATACCCAACATAAGAGAATCCGTACAGCAAGAAGCACAAAGCCTAATTAATAGGGATATCGAGCTGCATATAAGCGGCTTTGATGTAAACCCTGCCGCAATCAAGCTTGCGCAAAGGCATGCCGAAAGAGCAGGCGTAAAGGACAAAATCCACTTGCAAGTCGGCGATATGAGGGATGTTTCCTCTCGTTTTTCGCACGGCGTTATCATAACCAATCCGCCGTACGGCGAAAGACTAATGACTGAGGACGAACTCAAAAAACTCTATCGTGATTTCGGCATTATGACATCCAAATTGGACGAATGGTGCGTGTATGCAATCACGTCATACAGGGCGTTTGAGAAGTATTACGGCAAGCGCGCAGACAAGGTGCGCAAGCTTTACAACAGCGAATTGGAGTGCAATTTCTATCAATATCTTGCCACGCCGCCACCAAAGAAATGCCCAAAATCAGACGATGAAAAGTAAAACATAAAGACAAACGAGTCTTGCTGTTTAAAGATACGAAATACAAAGATTAATCGCAATATCGACGGTTTATTTGTTTAAAATCATGCTTTAAACTATCGAATGTTGCAATAAAGATATAGAATCGGTGAACAATATGAGAGCACTTATACAACGCACATTCCGTTCCAAACTCTATGTTGACGGACAATTGATAAGCGAAATTCCGAGCGGTCTTACTATATTCCTCGGTATAAGCAAAGGCGACACTGAGGAGCAGGCAGACTACCTTGCGCGTAAAGTCGCAAAGCTCAGAGTTTTCAGAGATGACAACGACAAGATGAATCTCGACATCAAACAGGCGGGAGGAGAGATTTTGCTTGTGTCGCAGTTTTCGCTCGCAGGCACGCTTGGCAAAGGCACGGGCAATCGCCCCGATTTCGGTCATGCCGAACTTCCCGACAGAGCAAGAAAACTTTATGAGAGAGTAACACAGAAAATCCGCGACGAAGGCATTGTTGTCAAAAACGGCGTTTTCGGAGCGCACATGTTTATTGAGCAAGAGCAAGACGGCCCCTTGTCTTTTGTGTTCGAGTGCTGATATGGTTAAGATTTTGTTTGTATGCCTCGGCAATATTTGCCGCTCGCCAATGGCGGAATGTGTAATGACGGACATAGTGAAAAAGCGCGGATTGCAAAACGAGTTTGTCATTGCGTCCGCCGCAACGTCGTATGAGGAAGAAGGCAATCCCATCTATCCGCCGGCAAGAAGAAAACTTGTTGAAAAAGGCGTTGAAGTTTTGTCGCACTATGCCACGGTGCTTACACGCGACGATAAAGACAAATATGATTTGATAGTCGCAATGGAAGAGCGTAACCTGCGCGCAATATATCGAATTATCGGCGATAGCGACAAGGTACATAGACTTCTCGATTTTTCTCCCCGTCCACGCGATATTGCTGATCCGTGGTGGACGGGCGATTTTGAAACAACGTACGACGACATAGCCGAAGGGTGCGAGTGCCTTCTCGATTATTGCGTAAAAAATTTGATTAAACAACAATGAATAGAGTAAAAGAATTATTATTTGAAAACGCGGACGAAAAATACCGTGATTTTCAATCATCGCTTATACCCGCTGTAGATATGGATACTATAATGGGCGTGCGTGTTCCCGACGTCCGAAAAATCGCAAAGGACCTCGCAAAGAATTACCCTCAAGACGTACAAACGTTTTTGAACGACCTTCCGCACAAGTATTATGACGAAAACATTTTGCATGCGGTGTTGATTTCGGATATTTCCGATTTCGATACGGCAATGGAATACACCGAGCAATTTTTGCCTTATATCGACAACTGGGCGGTATGCGACATCCTAAATCCGCGTGCTTTCAAAACTCACAAAACCGAACTTTGGCGCAAAATAGAAACCTGGCTTAATTCAAGCAATACATACATCGTTCGCTTTGCAATCGTAAGCGCAATGCGCCATTTCATCGACAATGACTTTTCCAAAGACAAATTTGATGCAGTTATAAAAGTAATGTCCGATGACTATTACGTCAATATGGCGATTGCCTGGTATATGAGCTTTGCGCTTGTCAAGCAATACGACGTGGCGGTAAAAGTCATAGAAGGGAACGAACTGCCGATTTCGGTACACAACAAGAGCATTCAAAAGGCAGTCGAGAGTTACCGCGTTTCGGACGATAAAAAGCAATATCTCAAAACATTTAGAAAGCACGATTAGTGTTGCAATCGACAATATTCGACTGATTTGGCACGATATAATACACGTATCGTGCTTTATTTTGCCAAAAATCGATATAATTCGATATATGCAACACGAATTGTGTTTCCCAAGAATTTAAGGTTGACCGCACAGGGCGAAAGCGCTTCAAAACACGCATAGTGTATTAAATATTCCAAATACTTTAGGATTTATCATATTAACCGGCGCAAAAGTATTCGGTTTTCGGGTGGTTTGCGAAATACTCGATTTTGCCGGAAATTCTCTGCAAATATTATACAAAAGTATCAAAAGCCTACAGATTCCTTAAAATGTCGGGCATTTTTCAAAAAACGCTTTTCTTTATCGCCAATGTGTGGTAAAATACATGAAGTTAATAGTTATTATTGAGTTTGCATATACTACGAGCGCGTGCATTAATCTATTTGTACACGCGTAGAGATTGCTCGTTTTTGCGAAAGAGCGCGACGTGTTTGTCCTCCATTCGCCCTGTGCAAACTTACGTCGGAAGTCTTACTGGCAGGGCTTGCCGAACGTATATAAATGCCAAATAAATACACAATTTGGAGCGTTATGCTTAAACTTATAGATATCACCAAAGAGTACAAGGTCGATGAAGATAGCGTCCTTGCTCTCAATAAGGTTTCAATCGAGTTCAGAAAGAACGAATTTGTTTCAATTTTAGGCCCTTCCGGATGCGGAAAAACAACACTTTTGAACATTGTCGGCGGTCTTGACCGCTACACAAGCGGCGACATTCAGGTAGACGGCGTTTCCACCAAGGAATACGACGACGTTGACTGGGATACTTACAGAAATCGCCGTATCGGCTTTGTTTTCCAATCCTACAACCTCATTCCTCATATGAACATCCTCAAAAACGTCGCAATGAGCCTCACTCTTGCAGGCGTAGAGAGAGAGGAAAGACGCAGAAGAGCCATGGAGGCGCTTGAAAAAGTCGGTCTTGCCTCCCAAGCCAAGAAAAAACCAAACCAACTTTCGGGCGGACAAATGCAACGTGTGGCAATCGCTCGCGCGCTTGTAAACAATCCCGAAATCATTCTTGCAGACGAGCCGACAGGCGCTCTTGACAGCGAATCGGGCATTCAGGTTATGGATTTGCTCAAAGAAGTGGCAAGAGACAGACTCGTCGTCATGGTTACGCACAACCCCTCGCTTGCGGAAGAATATAGTACACGTATCGTGTATCTCAAGGACGGCGAGGTTGTCGGCGATTCCATGCCATATGATTCGAATGCGGCTGAAGAGATAGAAGGCGACGAGCAAAACGTTGTCGAAATCGAGCAAGTGGAAATAACGGATGAAAACGGCGAGTTGACAGAAACGGTTATCACCGAAGAGATTGCTCCGGAAAGTAAAAAGATTGAAGAAAAGCCTGCAAAGAAGTCTTTCAAGGAGAAATTCCTCAAATGGAAGAAAGCGGACAGAGCGGCAATGAAACTTTCCACCGCAATTTCGCTCTCTTGGAACAACCTTTTGGCAAAGAAAGGCAGAACGCTTCTTACCTCTATTGCGGGCTCAATCGGCATTATCGGTATCGTGCTTGTTTTGTCGCTTTCGAGCGGTGCTTCCAATTACGTCGAAGGGCTTGAAGAGAGCGCGCTTTCCACGTATCCGCTTACAATCAGCAGCGGTTCTGCGGACATCAACGCAATTTTGGGTATCGTATCGGAAGAGGACGCCGACAGCGCAAATCGCCCGACCAATCCCAAGAGCGACGAAATCTACACCAAGCGTTTCCTCGGCAACCTCGTTGACCATATCGACGACTTGATTCGCAAAAACAATCTCGAGCCGTTCAAAAAATACGTTGACGAAAACTTTGACGACTCTTTGGCTGCAGTCAAATACAATTACGGCGTAGGATTCAATGCTTTCATACAAGACCCCAAAGCGGAAGATAGGTATATGAAAGTCAATCCGTACACCGAAGTTATGGCGAGCGTCCTCGAGGACCTTCCCGAAAACATCAAGGAAATGCTCAACAGCGACACTGAAGGCGGCGGATATTTGAATATGATTCAAAACTTCACCTCGGCGGGCTCAATGTTCTCGTCCTGGACGGAGATTTCTTCCAACCAAAAGCTTCTTGAATCTCAATACGAACTTGTCGGTGAAAAATCGAAATGGCCGACAAGTGCAAATGAACTTATCGTTGTTGTCGATAGCAAAAACCAACTTATCGACTATCAGCTCTTTATGCTCGGTCTTCAATCTCAAGACGAAGTTAAGCAGGCTGTTATCAACGGCGAATGGGCACACATCACAACGAGTCTTGAGCAGCTTTTGAGCCTCGAATATAAAGTTATGCCCGATTCGTATTATCTCGAGCTTGACGATCCCGAGGCACAAGGCGACGACAGAACCTGGACTGCGCACAACCACAAAGAACAAGGCAAAGCATGGGTTGACGCACAAGATCCGTTTACGGTCAAGGTTGTCGGCGTCGTAAGACCCAAAGCAGGCGTATCCGTAACGTCAATCAACGGCGTTATAGGTTACACGCACGCACTCACCGAAAAACTTATCGAAGAGGCGGAAAAACATCCTGCAGTAAAGCAAATGCAAAAGTTCGAAGATGAAGCAAGAAGAACAAACAATTCTTCCTACAAGAGCTGCATCAACTATGGCTCCGACGGTGATAAAACCCACCTCGTTGCAGGAAAAACCAATATCGAATTTAAATCCACAACCGGCGTCGGCGAAAACACTGTTTTGAAGAAAGATATCATGCGTTCTCTCGGCGTTGCGGAACTTGACAACCCCGTATCTATAGAGTTCTATTGCACGTCGTTTGAGGCAAAAGACAAGATAGTGTCGTTCATCGACAACTACAACGCAAATGCGGCGGATGAAGATAAGATTGTTTACGGCGATACGCTCTCAACCATTATGGGCTTCGTAAATACGATGGTCAACACCATCACGGGCGTACTCGTCGGATTTGCCGCAATTTCGCTTATCGTTTCAACCATAATGATCGCAATCATCATCTACACCTCGGTGCTCGAACGCCGCAAAGAAATCGGCGTGCTTCGTTCCATCGGCGCAAGAAAACGCGATATATCCCGAGTCTTTATTGCGGAATCCGCAATACTCGGCGGCTATTCCGGACTTATCGGCGTCATCCTCAGCGTTGCGTTCTCATTTATCGGCAGCGCAATTCTCAAAGCCGTATTCCAAATCTCCGGACTTATGAACGTCGTTTGGTGGCATTGCCTCGTAATGCTTGCCGTCAGCGTTTTGCTGAGTATGCTTGCAGGATTTATTCCGTCAAGGATAGCGGCGAACAAGGATCCCGCCATCGCTTTGCGTTCCGAATAAGACGCCAAACAGCGACTAACTTTGGCAGCACCCCCTTGCCTCAAAATCACGTACGCATGAGTACGTTGGGTTTTGAGGCAAGGGGGCGCTTTCTCGTTATTCATCTGTTTGGACGCCTTATCGGAACGCAAAGCATACTATTGAGCGAATAACTGCGTTAAAGCCACGCTTTGACAACTCACGTACATTATGTACGCTAGGGTTGCCCAAGCGTGGCTTTTCCTTGTTCTTCATCTCAATATTACACTTTACTCTTGAACGCAATATATTTAACTAAAAAACAATCGGATTATTCGGATATTTTCAAAATAAAAAAACAGCGACGCATCGCATCGCTATATCACAAATCACCGTTGATTAGTTCGTCAAGAGTTACGTCAAATACCACGCAAAGCCTACGCAACGTCTCGATATTAGGTTCCGTTCTGCCTTGCTCCCAATTGGCATAACAACTTTCCACAACTTCAAGTTTGGTCGCAACTTGCTTTTGCGTAAGTCCCGACAGTCTTCTTATAGATTTGAGATTATGAACGAATTTATTATCCATATTTTATACCTTTATAATATTAGTTTTTCAACGCTTTTCCCCATTCTTTTGCAAGTCTTTCGAGGGAGAATTGCGCGTTGGCGGGGCTTGTGGAGGGAAGAGCGGTCGCGATGTGCGCGAGGGCAGGATTGTACTTAACGAAGTAGTTGTACGACGCTTTGCCGTTGCAAAGAATGCGGCAAATTCTGCTGCTTTTGACAAGTGCGGCAATATCGGCGGGGACGACGTTTTTGATGTCGGTATCCTTGCTTGCGTTGATGTCGCACTCCTCCACGCTGTCGTACATTGCGATGTGGTGAGCAAGCAAAAACTTTTTGCGCTCGTCCACGCTTGCTCCGTACAAATCAACACTGTAGATAAGCGAAAGCACCCGCCAAAATCTATTCTGCGGGTGCATATAATAGAAATTGTTTTCCACCGATTTGACGGACGGAACGCTGCCCAGTATAAGAGTGGTGCAATTGTCGTCTATGACGGGCGGAAACGGGTGTTTTACGTGTCTTATCATTTTACGATATACACTTTGGTTTGGTGCTTTTCAAGTGCGATTTTCACCGTGCCGTCGCTCTCAATCGTTTCGTCAATCCATTGATTGCGCAAGGTGTAATGCGAGGCTTGTTTCATCGACACGTATTCGTCCTTGCAAAGCGAGTTGAGGTTGAATTTGACGCTTGCGCCGTGCGAGGATTTGTTGAAGAAACAAAGGGCGGTAGAGCCGTCCGCAAGCGGCTTTGCAAGCACGTCCACGGTGCCTTTTTTGACGCGTTTAGCCTGTTTTGCAAGCGAGTCTTGGTTGATTGCAATGAGGTTTTTATTGGTTACGATTTCCTTCACCTTGTCGCTCATATTTCTCAAATCGTTGCCGAGAATGAGCGGCGAATTCATCATACACCAAAGCGAAAAGTGCGACACGTTCTGATTGTACGTCAACTTGCCGTTGCCCACTTCGAGCATATCGGGATCGTTGTAGTGCCCTTTGCTCGAGTATTTGTAAAGTTTTACGGTATGCTCGTATATGAGCTTGATCCACCACCACCAAGGACGGATATCGGGAGTAGTACGCCACAAATTGCCTGCTTTTGCGCCCCAGTTGTACGGCTTACCCCAGCCCCATTCGCATATGGAGAAAACAATCGGTTTTTCCTTCTGTTTGCGCTCTTTTGCAACTCTTGCGGTTGCGGCTTTGAGCGCGTTTCCCATACGCAGATATTGATACATTTCGCTGTCCGCATTTGATGTTACGGGATTGAAAAGTTTGATTGTGTTCTTGCCTGCTTTGAGCGTTACGAGCACTTGGAAGCGCGCCGTAACGTTGAAACGCTTTTGCGGAGGGAAGAGAAGTTCGTATTGCTTGTCGTCGTTGATTTTGGCAATGAGGTATTTCTCGTAACTTCCGTGTTTTTTAATATTGACGGTAAGCACGTATTCGCCGTCCTCGTCCACTTCGATGTTGTTGTAGGTGATAGAGCCGAGGTTTGCGTCAAGTCCGGACACGTAACTGCCGCTGGGAAGTTTGGTATCCGTCATGAATCTTGCAAGACCACCCAAAACAGCGTTGTGAACGGAATATTCGATGGGATGTCCGTCAAATTGCGAAATGCTTATAGAATACACAAGCGGCGCATATTTGGACACGGGAATATGATGACAATAGTCGTACTTAAAGTACTCGACGCCCCATTTTGCAAGCGTGTAAGCGTCGTATTGCTCTCTGCCGAGGCTTGCGGGCAAATCTTCGCAAGTGAGCGTGCCGTTTGAAGTGTATGCGCCAAGTTTCAAGCCCATTGCGTTGACTTTTTTGGCAAGGCTTTCGATGCCGCTTGGGAAAGTTTCGTAATCTCCGACAAGTTCGCCGTTTTCGTCGCGCAAAGAGGATTGCCAGCAATCGTCGAGATTGATATATTTGTATCCTGCCTCGATAAGACCATTGTCCTTCATCGCCTGCGCTGTTTCGAGAATTAGTTTCTCGTTTATGCGGTTGCGAAAGGTATTCCAACTCGACCAACCCATAGGGGGAGTGAGCGCAACGCCGTTGGAGTAGTCCTCCAAATCGGGATTGACGCTTGTCGGTTTCTTCTTGATGAAGAGGGAGCGGATGTAGCAAAACGGACACATATTATTGCGTTTCATATTTCACCTGTTGTTGATTTTTTATAGCAAAAATTGCTTGATTTTTATTTGATTTTGGGTGCTTTTACGCGCATTTTTGCGTCGAGGCGTTCAAACTTGTTCTCTATGCTTTCGCCGTGTTCGAGCTTGATTTGATTCATAATCGCAACAAATCCCACGTACAAAACGGTAAGCACGGCGCATATCGCAAGCATGGCTTTGCCCATTTCCCACGTTACGTGATTATCGAGCTTGAAGAAAGTGCGCAAAAGCCCCACTACATCGATGACTTGCCCTTTGTAGTTGACGTTGATGGATATGAAGTACACGCCAACGAATATAAACACCATAAGAAGATAGGTTACAAGGTTGAGCACGATAAGCCATTTGGACTTGTTCACCTTGTGTTTACGCTTTTTGACGGGTTCCTCGCCGTTTTTAATGCGTTCTCGCTCTTTCATAAGGTCGCTTATTCCGAAGAACGCTGACCAACTTGCAAGCCTTGTAGGCAAGGATACCTTGAAAAGGAGCAAGAAGCCCACAAAAGTGATAACCCATATGAACACCGTCTTGGATTGCATATCCGTAAGGTCGGTGAGGAAGAATCGATTGCACAGTATTACGGCAATTGCGCCGAACAGCACCGTAATTCCGCCGGGTATAGCGTTTGACAGCACTTTTGGCAAGAATCTGCCCGTAACTCTGTCCGCATTGGGCTCGAGAGCAAGCACGACGGAGGGAATTCCGATTGTTACCGCGCCCATAATGGTGAGGTTTTGCGGAGTGAAGGGGAGTGGATCCACCACAATCATAAACAACAGCGCAAGCAGCGTGTTGTAAATGGTTTTCATAATGTACAAGGCGGCGGAACGTTCAAGGTTGTTGATAGAACGTCTGCCCTCTGCCACAACTCTCGGCATAGAGGAAAAATTGCTGTCCAAAAGCACGAGCGAGCTTACGTTTTTCGCAGCGTCCGAGCCTGACGCCATAGCCACAGAGCAGTCCGCCTCTTTGAGCGCAAGCACGTCGTTTACGCCGTCGCCTGTCATCGCAACGGTATGTCCTGCCTTTTTGAGCGCCTTTACAAGCATAAGTTTTTGGTCGGGCAAAACTCTGCCGAAAATAGTGTATTTGGTTGCCGCCTCATACACTTCCTCTTCCGTTGTGAGGGTGGACATATCTATGATGTTGTCGCAATCTTCCAAGCCTGCGCGCATAGCAACGGCACGCACTGTTTGCGGGTTGTCGCCCGATATGACTTTGACCGTAACGCCCTCTTGTTTGAAGAATCTGAGCGTATCGGGAGCCTCGTCTCTTATCTTGTCGGTGATGTATACAAAACTTTCTAATTTAAGCGATTTGGGCAATTCGTTGTCGCCGAATTTGTTTTTCGACGAGGCGATTACCATAACGCGATAGCCCTTTTGAGCCATCTCGTCCGTGGTATGCTCGAGAGCTTTGGTCTTTTTTCTGAACACAAATTCGGGTGCGCCTATGACATAGGATACGCCGTCTATTCTTGCGCCCGACCACTTGCGTTGAGAGGAGAACGGCACTATTTGCTCAACTTCTCCGCTTGACTCTACGTCTTGCACGTACGCGCGCAAAGCGTTTACGGTGGCGTTGTCGTCGCTAAGTGCGCTTGTAACGTTTTTGATAATCTGCTTAATCTGTTCTTCGTCGCGATTTTTGCTCGGCTCTATACCGTTTACGTCCATAGTGCCTTCCGTAATCGTACCGGTTTTGTCGAGGCAAAGCACGTCCACACGCGCCAAAGTTTCTACGCAATAGAGGTCTTGAGCAAGCGTTTTATGGCGTGAAAGACGTATAACGCTCACGCAAAATACCGTTGAAGAGAGCGCAACTAGTCCCGACGGAATCATGCCTATGACCGTCGCTATCGTGCCGAGCACGGTTGAAGAGAGGTGCTTGCTGATTTTGTAGCCGAGAAGGGTGGTGATGATTTTGTCCGCCTCCTCGGGGTTTTTCTGCAAGAAGAATTTGATGCAGAACAGCATAATTCCCAGCGGAACGATAATGGATGCCATCACCTTGACGATAAGCATAAGCGAGCGCCAAATCTCGCTGTTGGGCTTTTTGAAATATTTTGCGCCTGCGCTGATTTTGGATACGAAATTGTCCATACCGACGTGTTCAACCTGCGCTTTTGCGTTGCCGGAAACAACAAAACTTCCCGACATAATCTCGTCGCCAACGTTTTTGAGTATGGAATCCGGCTCGCCGGTAATAAGGCTTTCGTTGACCTCGATAGAGCCTTCCGTTACCACTGCGTCCGCGCAAATCTGGCTTCCGCTTGCAAGCAGCGTTATATCGTCCAGAACAATGTCTTTTATGGCGATTTCCTTTTCCTCGCCGTCGCGGAGTACGGTTGCTTTGGGGGCGGATAGCAAGGAAAGTTTGTCAATCGTGCGCTTTGCACGCAATTCTTGGAGAATACCCACCAAAGCGTTGAAAATAATGAGCAACATAAAGCTGAAATTGCCCAAAACCGTCAGAGGACTCTCGCCGGCGTCGACAAAGAAGAATATAAGAACCGCAAGAAGTATGAATACAAAATTGAAAAACGTAACGATGTTTTCACGCAAAATTTGCGCCACGCTCTTTGTTTTTACGTTTTGGTCGCCGTTGACCTTGCCTTGCGCAATGCGCTCGTCCACTTGCGATTGCGAAAGCCCTTTTTCGACGTCTGTTACAAAGCGCGACTCTTGCGCTTGTTCGACGGCTTGAGTATCGGTATTTTCGGCGAAGTTCGCCTCGCCGTTTTCCTCATTCGAGGATATGACAAAATCGGGCGATTTTATATCGTCCTCGATTTGCTCGGCGTGCGCATTATTGCAATTTACCGAGGGGTTATCTTCTATGACTTCGCTCTCGACGTATTCGATGTCGGGCGCAGTTTTTTTGCGTTTTTTAGAGGGGGTTGGCATTCTCCGTCGTCCCTTTGCGATGGTTCGCACACATTTAATATTATAAATTATTATAACATAACTATAAAATATTACAATACAAAATATCCGCTTTTAGCGGCTTTTGTGCGTGTTTTTTGAATAATAGCTATTTTTTGAGCATATATTTTGCGTATGAAAAGAAAAATTGTATTGATTTCGGTTGCAATACTCGTTTTGATATGCGCGCTCGCATGCTTTGTTGCTTGCAACAAAAACAAAAAACAAGAACAGTCCGACAACGTTTCGAGACTCACCGAGGCGTACTATGCGGGCGAGAGCGATACCTTCGCCGTATCCGTTGAAAAGGGCAGAAGAGAAAAGAATTTTATCGCAGACGGCACTGCAACGGATGTGGCGGATTTTTGCGAGATAAATATCCAACCTCTCAAAACCAACGAATACGAAAAAATCACCTATGTTTTGAGCGGACAAGACAGCACGCTTTCGGGTGAGTTGACAGGCGGTACTTTCGGCGAATTTACGGCATCTATCGCGTTGGATTTTGTTCCCGACAAGATTACGGTGTCGGCAGGCAAGGAGCAAAGCGAGATTGATTTATGCTCTGTTTTAGACGGTGCGCTCACCTCGCAAGACGTCATAAATATTGCCAAAAAAGAGTTCAAAGAAAAGATTGACGCAGAGTATTCCGAGGGCAAAGCCGACCGTGAAATTTACGTCAAACTCATCACCGCCGACCGCACCAATTATTACTATTACGTGTCTTTCATCGGCGACGGCACGGACTACTGGGCAATGCTTGTAGACATCAAGACGGGCGCAATCGTGTCGAAGAAATAAAAGGATAGGCAAAGCCGACCTTAATTAATAATTAATAATTACGGAAGGCATAGCCTTATCTGAACGCACACTCATTCGTAGTCTACTTATAAATGGTATATGCTTATTCGAAGTTGGAGGCGCAAGGCGCCGACCGCACCGAGCGTCGAGCTTGCGTCACACACAAGGCTTTTAGCCACAATTGTCACTCGTGCCAATTGCTTGCTTTTTGCCTTGGTGCTCCTTCTTTCCTTCACACAAAAGACTGCGCTTTCATCTTATATATTGCGCTTTCGTTCGCTTGTCTTTTGTGTGTGGAAGCCTTGTGGGTGCAGTACAAGCGACTGCGCAGTGTTGTTGCGTAGCCGGCGCACAAAGCGAAGTGGCATAATGAGAGGAATGTCCCTATCTATGCGCGTGCCGTAAGGAGCGAAGCGACGGAATAGCGATTGCTACGAAGTCAATCGCGTCGTGTGTCCCCCTGCGGAGCAGTTCCGTGGGTTCCCTCAAACGAAGTGCGGAGGGGGAACGGAATATGGGCGCGACGCGTTAAGCAACACATCCGGTGAATGTGTTGTAGCCAAAGCGAACGAGGCGGATTGCGGTGCGCAAACGCCGAAGTCCAAACACCGTGAGGAAGGGGGGGGAAAAAAAGTTGCATTTAATAGTATTTTTAGAAATACCGGCGTGTCCGGAAAGATGGGGTTATTGCATTTAAGGAGTTACGACGCACTTTATTTTACTGTTTTCTTACGCACTAAACGACTTTTGCTCATAAAAAAAACGCTCCAGAAAGAGCGTTTTTTATTGTTGTATCAAAGTAATTAGTTGAACAAATCTTTGAAAGCTTTGCCGAATTTGACGACCGGTGCTTTGCTTGCTGCGATCGTGATGGGTTGCTTGGTGAGAGGATTGAAGCCTTGTCTTTCCGCTTTTTCTTTTACTTCGTAGGAACCGAAGTTTGCGATTGCGACCTTGTCGCCTGCCTTCAATGCTTCTGCGATGACTGCGGTATATGCGTCAACTGCTGCTGTTGCGTCCTTGATGGAAAGATCGGCTTTTGCTGCCACTGCTTTGATAAATTCTGTTTTGTTCATATTAGACCTCCTTGGGGTTATGCTGACATTATAGAGGAAAACCGCACGCTTTGCAATACCTTTTTTCATTTTTGCCACTGAATAGTGGAATTATAAGCAAATTTTAAGAATTGCCGCCGAGTATTTATACAAATGTATCGATATTTTGGCACTGATTTGTCAAAAATATAGACAGGAAAGGGAAAATGCAAATCCGAGCGGCGCAATAACACCGTGAGAACGTATCGAAACCTGCGGCAAAACAGTCAAAACGGCAGGGAAGAGCTTAAAAAGCGCGTTTCAAAATCGCAAACTTGTCTTGTATTTGACAATATAGGATATTTGTATAGTTTACTCACTAACTTTTGGTATTTACAACGCACGCGAGGTTTGATATAATTTTAGTAATAAAAAACATCTTTTCGGAGGTAAATTATGGCAAACGGCTACGGCATTTCCAAATGGGAAGACGCAAAGCAAATCAATAAAGAATTGAAGAATTTGACAGACCAACCGATTTATTGTGTGTCTGAGGAAAATCTCAAACAAATTTTGGAACATTTCAACACCAAATGTGCAAAATCCAAAGAGATTACCACTGAGGCGAAGAAGTATATCCCGGGCGGCGTTCAACACAACCTCGCTTTCAACTTCCCCTTCCCGATGTGTATGGAAAAAGCCGAAGGCGCATATTTGTACGACCGTGACGGCAATCAATACATTGACTTCCTTCAAGCAGGCGGCCCGACGATTTTGGGCAGCAATTTCCCTGCGGTAAAAGAAAAAGTGTTTGAACTTCTCAACACTTGCGGTCCTGTAACAGGTCTTTTCCATGAAGGCGAACTTCTCCTTGCAAAGAAGATTAGCGAATTGATGCCCGCTTGCGAAATGTTCCGTATGCTCGGCTCCGGTACAGAGTCCGTTATGGCGGCAATCCGTGTGGCACGTTGCGCAACCAAGAAAAAACGCATCATCAAAGTCGGCGGCGCATATCACGGCTGGTCGGATCAAATGGTTTACGGTCTTAAGATTCCCGGAAGCAGACAATTCCTCGAATCTCACGGCATCCCCGGCTCCTACAAGACCACGGACGAAGTCAGACCAAACGACCTCGGCATGCTCGAAGCAATGCTCAAACGCAACGTCGCAAAGGGCGGCACGGCAGCTGTTATCGTAGAACCTGTCGGTCCCGAATCCGGTACTCGTCCAATCGATTTCGATTACAACGAGAAAGCAAGAATTCTTGCCAAGAAATACGGCGCATTGTTCATCTTCGACGAAGTTGTTACAGGCTTCAGAGTCGGCGTACACGGCGCGGCAGGCTACTTCTTCGGCGACAAATACAAAGTTGACGATACTCCCGTATTTATCGACGGCAAGCCGTGGATCATCCAAGACAAGAAACTCGTTGACGGCAAAGTCGTCAAATTCAAACGCCAAGGCACGGGCAGAGATATGTATCCCGACCTCACGGTATTCGGCAAGATCGTTGCAGGCGGCTATCCGGCAGCAGGCGGCGTAGGCGGCAAGAGGGAATACGTCAGCCTTATGGCGGCAGGTCTTGCAGGTATGGGCAAGAAAGCATACGTCGGCGGAACGCTCGCTGCAAACCCGCTCAGCTCTTATGCAGGATACGTTGCGATTTGCGAAATCGAGAAGAACAACGCTTGCGAAATCGCAGGTCGTGCAGGCGATCGCCTCGCAGCAGGTCTTAAACAACTCATCAAGAAGTACAATCTCCCGTACGTCGTTTACAACCAAGGCTCCATCGTTCACCTCGAGTGCACGGGCGCAATGAGTTATGACTTCAGCAATATGTGCTTGCTCGGATCCGTCATCCCGATGCTCAAGAAGAAACCCGAAATGCTCCGCAGAAAGGTTGCTATGGAACAAATGGGCGCGGCATATATGGCAAACGGTATCGTTACGCTCGCAGGCAGCCGCCTTTACACCTCAATGGCAGACACTGACGAAATCATCGACGAGGCACTCCGCCGCTTCGACAACGTGTTCAAGAACGTTGTAAAATGCGAGGACGCATCCAGATTTGAAAAATAATCGATAAAGCGTTGGCGCACGATTGTGCGCCAACAATTTTATGTTTGCTTTTTTTGCAATGTTTGGTATAATATTGCAAAAGGCAATAATATATCATTGCAATAAGCAGTTTTAGGAGAATAGTATGAACGAATTGATTGTTTCCAACATCAACAAATACGCCCGTATGCTTGCGGAAAAGAAGTATTTGCAAAGCGGTTTCATAGCGGTCAAGGAAGACGACGGCATCGTCATCACAAAGCCGAGAATAGATTATTCCGACGTCAAAGAAGACGACGTCGTGTTTGTCAACGACAAGAATATCGAAAGCTTGGAAGGCAACTTCCGCGCTGCAGCGGTGATTTTGTTCTGCGCAATCCGCCAAGACAAAAAGGCAGGAGCGGCGGCAATCGTCGATAGCGACAGCACTGTTGAGTTTTCAAAGAAGAGAAAGACCATTATGCCTATCCTCGACGATTTGGCGCAAGTTTGCGGCATATCTATCAAATGCGCAGGCAAGAACGTAGCATCCGACGTCGTAGCGGCACTCAGCGGACAACGCAACGTATGCTTGCTTCCCGAGGCAGGCGCAGTCGTTACGGGGCGCACGCTTGACGAAGTGTTTACGGCAACTCTCGTTCTCGACAAGGCTTGCAACATCGAGCTTTTGACGGAAAGCAAGGGCGGCACTCAACACATGGGCGCGCTTGACGCTTTGCTCGAGCATGTCGTGTTCAAACTCAAATATTCCAAGACCAACCAAAAACAACAAAAAGCGGCAGAGAGCGGTGAGGCTGCGCAAGCAGAGGAAAAACAATCCGCAGTCGTCAGCGACGAGGACAAGAAGATAGCGCAAGACATCAAGGACGCAGGCGAGAGATTGCTTGACGAAAACCTTGTTCAAGGCACTTGGGGCAACATCGCAGTCCGCATTGACGACCAATATATGTTCGCAACTCCGTCCGGCATCGATTACGTCATGCTCCAACCCGAGCAAATGGCAAAGGTCAATATGGAAACCCTTGAGTGGACAGGCACCAACAAAGCCACCAGCGAAAAGGGCATCCATGCGATTTTGATGAAGAACGACAAGAACATCAACGCAACAATTCACACTCATCCGTTCTACGGCTGCGCGCTTGCGGCAATGTGCAAATCCTTGCCCGTTCCCGAAAAATATCAAGACGTTCTCGGCAAAGAGATTCCTTGCGCCAAAGCAGCGCTTCCCGGCACAGGCTCACTCGTTAAAAACGTTGCGGCGGCAATCGGCGACGCGCCCGCATGCTTTATGGGACATCACGGCGTAATCGTAAGAGGCAAAGACCTTGACGACGCATTTGCAATCTGCAGAGCTCTCGAGGACGCTTGCCGCGATTACCTCACGGAAGAGAACTAATTGTAAAACAGTTAATAAAAAAAGCACACTTCGGTGTGCTTTTTTATTAGTGATATCGTGCTTCGCACGGTGATATTTGCGCAAAGCGCAAGTGATATTTTTTGCTTACGCAAAAAGTGATATTGCACCTGCGGTGCAGTTATGGAATATTCCATTAGTGCACGCAGTGCGCCTAACGTTGCTCGTAGGCAGGCGGAGCCGTAGTTTATAACTCCACGAAGAATAATTGTGGGCATCAACTGTCTATCCGAGCAACCGCCGAGCCGCCTCAAGGTTGCGAGACCTTACGCAAAAAGCAAGGCTCCGCTTGCTTTTTTGTAGGACGTTTGCGCCTAAATATGTGTCAAGTTATCTCGTAGAGATAAGTGACACGTGTTTAGCATTCGGCGCAAGCTGTTATTCAACGCTTTGATTGTCTTCAACTATTTCTTCAACAGTTTCCTTGATTTCTTCTTCAACGTTTTCTTCTGCTTGAGTTTCCTCTTGAGTGTTTTCTGTGTTTTCTTCTTTCACGTCGCTGTCTTGATTGATTTCAACGTCGGAATTTGCAATTTCTTCAAGGTGCGCGGTTTCTTCTTGAGCTTTTTGTTTTTTCTTCTCACGTCTTATCTGGAGCACTGCAAACAAAGCACAAAGTGCGATACCTACAAACAAATATCCCGATGCGATATTGAATGACGGCATTGCAAAGCCGAGAATGACTGAAAGTACAACGATAATAGCAATCGGGAATACCGCGAGTTTGATGTTCTTCACAACGTATTTTCCGCCGAGCGAGCCGAAGAGCGCGTAAACGACGCAAGTAAATGCCGGGGTAATCCAAGGTGTATTGCGTATTGCCGTTTCAACGTTGCTAAGTGCAAGAATAAGGACAAATACTGCAATGATAACCGTTGTTACAAGCGTGCTTGTCGCAACGGAGAGGGTGGAGACCACTTCGTTTTCTTCCGTGCCGAGTTTCGTACCGCAAATCTCTTGCGCTTTTACAACGCAGGGAATTTTGAGATTGGACAGGTTGCCCGTGATAAAGGCAAGATATGCGCTGTTTACGCCAAGCATTGGCGAATAAATCACAGGTTCAACCACACCGGAAAGGAAGTTGATTATAAACGGAATCAAAACCGCACTCGATCCCATAACCGTCATATCGGGTTTCACGTCGTAATAAAGACAAATTGTCGTTGGTACGGCGAAGAAGATTGCAAGTGCAAAAAACATCCAAATTTTGCCTATGATGTGCGATTTGAGGTTATAATCCATAGAAACTTTAACTCTTTCTTTTGCCATAATTCACCTCGTCAAGCGGACAATGCCCAGCCGTATTTGTTCGCGCAGTAACTGATTACGCCCACTACGAACATAGCGATAAGCATAGATACGGGAGTGGAGAAACTGTCAAGCCACTTCCATTTTGCTTTGTTGATAAGTACGTCGCAAACGTACATACAAAGCATAGCGATAATGACGGCGATGAAGTTGTAGTACCCGTCAACAAAAGCGATTTTGTGAGTTATCGTTTCGACGCTCATAGCAAGGTATCCGATAACCATACCGATAAATGACACTTGGAATACGAGATCGCCTATATTTATATTGCTCTTTTTGTTTCCGCCCGAAGTATTTGCGAGGAGTTTGCCGATTTTGGGTTGGTACAAGCGGTAGAAGAAAAGAACTTCCACGCCACCGCTCATAATTGCAATCGTCATAATCATAGCCATCGTCGCAAAGTCTTGCGCGGTCATACCGCGTGCCAAAAGCAATTCCATAGAACCTTTTTGTATGATTTTGCCGTTTTCGACTATTTCGGTAAGACCTATCGCAACGCCGTCAGCCATTTGCGTTTCGTATTGAAGAGAACCGACAACGGAAAGTCTTATTGCGGGGAATGCGATTCCGAGCGTGCCGATAAGCGTAACCACGCCCAGCGCGATGCCGAGACCTGGGAGTATAGAAAATGTTGCCGAAGTCGTTATGACCTTTTTGATTTTGTTGGATTCGATGCCCAATTGTTTTGCTCTTTTAAGCGCAGACAACATGTAGTAAAGCGACAAAGCAAGGATAAACGCAAGCACCACGCCGTACAATATGTAAACGATTGGGTCGTTTAGAGAAAATTCCCTCGCTCCTATTGCGTTTGCAAACATAAGCAGTCTCCTTTAATGTTATTTTAATAATATAGAACAAGTATAAACCACATATTGACATTTGTCGATTGTTTTTTTCTTGCAAAGAGAAATATAACGTCCGAGCGTAATCATTGTACAATTTTGTTGATTTGCAAAAGGAATGGTGATAGAATAAATATATCAATCGGAAGTAGTAGGGTATTGCGCGTTAAGTGCCGTGCGAACGTGGAGTGTCGGCGGACGAAGGGTTTTCCCGCGGTGCAATGCTCACTCCAGACTTCACATATTACCGAAAGGTTTTTTGCGAGTACTTCCCGAGGAGGTGCTTTTTGTTTTATCAAGAGGCGATTGACTACATCAAGAATATAGAAAGAGCGGGCTCCGATTACGGCTTGGAGCGTATGCGAGAGCTTTTGGCGTTGCTGGGCAATCCCGACGACAAACTCAAATTCGTGCACGTTGCAGGCACCAACGGCAAAGGCTCCGTTACGGCGTATCTCACAAGTGCGCTAAAAGAGGCAGGTTATAGGGTGGGCACTTACAATTCTCCATCCGTTTTCCGATACAACGAAAGATGGCTCATAGACGGCAATCCCCTGTGCGACGAGGACGTGGCGCGCTATATGACGATTGTAAGAGAGTGCATAGAGAGCGAAAAACAGCTGCGCTCTGCGTTCGGCATTGGCGATTTCAATCCCACCGCATTCGAGATAGAAACAGCGGTTGCAATGCTTGCCTTTTTCGATAAGGAATGCGATATATGCGTTCTCGAAGTCGGACTTGGCGGAAGATGGGACGCGACAAATGCAATTTCTCAAAAGGAACTTGCCGTTATAACTCCAATAGGTCTTGACCATTGCGCGATTTTGGGCGATACGCTCGGCAAAATTGCAAGCGAAAAAGCGGCGATAATCAAGAAAGACTGCGTAACCGCAGAGCAGTGCGACGAGGTGATGAAAGAGATCTATCACCCATACGTATTTGACGAAAACTGCAAGAGAATCGACATAAATTCCAACGTAATTTTGTGCAAAAAAGCAAAACTTATCGAGCAGAATATAGACGGGCAAACGTTTGAATACGACGGCAAAACATACCATATTTCAATGCTAGGCGCACACCAACTAGTCAACGCGTCTATAGCGATTTGCGCCCTTCAAACGCTTGGCAAAAAGCATTGGAATATCCCCGATGAGGCTATCAAGAAAGGGCTTGCCGATACCGTTTGGCACGCACGCTTCGAAGTGGTTAAAAACGCAAAAGAGAGGTTTAATATATCAATTCCGCAAGATAAAACGCTTGTTTTTGACGGCGCGCACAATCCGCACGGCGCAGCAACGCTTGCCAACGCAATCAAAGATTTGTTTCCTGACAGACGCGTACATTTGGTTGTGGGCATGCTCAAAGACAAGGACGTGGACGGCGTATGCGCGATTGTCTGTCCGCTCGCAAAAAAGGTGAGCGTCGTTACTCCCACATCCCCAAGAGCAATGGACAAAAGCAACCTTATCAAAATCGCGAGCAAGTATTGCGAAAATTGCGACGAGCAAGACAGTGTAAAGGTCGGAGTGAAAAACGCGCTTGACGGAGATTGCGACGTCGTGATACTTTGCGGTTCGCTCACGCTTTTTGCCGATATGAAAAAGTAACAAGTAAATATAAAAACACAAATAACAAAAAATTAATAACAAAAAATTAATAATTAATAATTGCGGGTGGGCGTTGCCCACACCCGAGCAAAAGTCGTCGCTGTGGCAAAGATAACTCACAAGTTCATTGTCTACTGCCACGCTAGCCTTATTGCTCTGCTACCGCGCAACCGATATACGATCAGTATAGCATGGACAAGAATTCGTACCACAGTTCCGCTATATCGCTTGCTTGGTGTATTTGTGGAGTATTCCGCAGCTAGAAAATTTAATAGTCAGTCTATAAAAGAGGTCAAGCATATAACTATGAGCAGAGACATTGACAAAAAAAAGATACAATCGGCGGTGAGAGATATTCTCGTCGCAATAGGAGAAAATCCCGACAGAGAAGGGCTCAAAGACACGCCCGACAGGGTAGCGCGTATGCTCGAGGAACTTACGGCAGGATACGATGAGAGCGTGTCGGGGCATTTGTCAAAGACTTTTGACGAGAGCGGAAGCGCGATTGTGGTAGAGCGAGATATCGATTTTTCGTCCACTTGCGAGCATCACCTTATGCCTTTTTTCGGCAAGGTGCATATTGCCTACGTTCCAAGCGGCAAAGTGGTCGGGCTTTCCAAACTTGCAAGAGTCGTTGACGTCTTTGCCAAGAGATTGCAACTGCAAGAGAGGCTCAACGCACAGATTGCGGACGCGATTTACCAAGAACTTGCGCCCAAGGGCGTTATCGTGGTTGTGGAGGCTCAACACACTTGCATGACCGCACGCGGAGTGAAGAAAGTCGGCTCGAACACGCTTACTTATGCCGTAAGAGGCGAAATTGACGACGCAGTCAAGGCAATGATGCTCGGAGGCGCGCAATGAAAGGGGATAGAGTTTACGATTTGCACGTAAGGAACAAAGTTTTTACGAGCGGAACGCACGTTATGGCGATTCTCAACGCAACGCCCGACAGTTTTTACGAGGGGAGCAGACATCGTTTCGATGCGGTTGAAACTGCAAAAAAGTTTATCGAACAAGGAGCGGAGATTATCGACGTGGGCGGACAATCCACAAGACCCGGCGCTGCAAAAGTCGGCTCTTTGGAAGAGATGTCAAGGGTATTGCCCGTAATCGAGCAAATCCGCGCGCAATTTCCCGACATCCCAATAAGCGTTGATACATTTTATCCCGACGTTGCCGCAAGCGCAATCGACGCCGGCGCGGATATGATAAACGACGTAAGTTGTCTAAAATACGACGGTATGGCGCAAGTTATTGCCGAAAAGGGCGCGTCCGTTTGCGTTATGCACGACAGGCGCGACAGCAAGATAAAAGACTTGTTTTTGGACAAAGAAACAGGGCTTGCTTCCGCAGTGGACAAACTGTTGAAGTGTGGCGTGGCAAAAAACAAAATCTTGCTTGACGGCGGAATAGGATTCAACAAAAACAACGACGAGGACTGGCAACTTTTGAACGGCTACGACAAGCTCGTCGATATGTTTGACGAGTATCCGTTTTTGCTCGGCACGTCGCGCAAGTCTATGTTCGGAGGTGAAGTGGGAGGTAGACTTTCGGCAACTCTCGACAGCACCGTGCTTGCTGTAAAACAAGGCGTTTTGTTCGTGCGAGTGCACGACGTCAAGGAAAACGCAATGGTCATCAAGTGCTATTCGAAGGTGTGATATGGACGTTATTGTTTTGAAAGATTTTGAAGTAACGGCATGCCACGGAGTCAATCCCGAAGAGAAGGTAAATCCGCAAAGATTTTTGTTTACGGCAGAGATTTTTACGGATTTTTCAAAGTGCGCCAAAAACGACGATTTGACGCAAACCATAAGTTATAGCGCCGTAAAAAAGACTTTAAAGTCCTTTTGTGAAAACAACTGCTTTGATTTGATAGAAACTCTTGCCAAGAGAGGCGCGTCGCTTTTGCTAAAAACCTACCCCCTTGCAAGCGGTGTGAAACTCACCGTCAAAAAGCCCGACGCACCTATGAGCGGTGTTTTCGATTACGTCGCGGTAAGCACGGAACTTTGGTGGCATGAGGTTTATCTCGCGCTCGGATCAAATATGGGCGATCGCAACGCATACCTCGATTTTGCGATAGACAGATTGAAGGCGGACGACAATTTCAAGGACATCGAAGAAAGCGGGAGAATGCAGTCCGCACCATATGGCAACGTCGCAACGGATACCTTTGTCAACAGCGCGGTGAAGTGCAAGACTTTGTATACTCCTCACGAGTTGCTCGATACGATTATGCAAATAGAAAAGGGCGGAGACCGCGTTCGTAAAGAGAGATGGGGCAACCGCACTCTCGATATCGATATCTTGTTTTACGACGATTTGATAATAGAGGACGACGATTTGTGCGTACCGCACATCGATATGCAAAATCGCGAATTTGTATTGAAACCTCTTTGTGAATTGTGCCCCAACAAAGTGCATCCGCTTTTTAATAAACGTATCATTGAACTAAAAACGCACTAAATCGCGCCTAACTTCGGCAGAGCCGTCCGATTGCCAACTCATTTACGTTTAGTAAATTAGGGTTGCCACTCGGACAGCTCTTTCTTGTTATGCATCGATTTATCGCGTTTTTTATTAACTTTTATAAACTTATCTTTTACTATAATATGGCATTTTTGCTTCAAATCAATTGCCTATTGCACATATTATCCACATATGTTATCATATCAGTGTAATAAAACACATTGTGTTCAAAAAGAGGAGAAAATATGAGGATAATTATTAAGCAAAAGTATTTCACAATCGGTAACAAATTCAAAATCACGGACGAAAACGACGCCGTCGTGTTCTTTGCCGTGCGCCAGTTTGACAGAATTATGTCAAACGTCGTGTTGTTTGACAAAAACGATACGCCCCTTTTGCGTGTGCAAGCGGAACTCAAAAAGTTTTTTACAACCTATTTCGAGGTCAATGACGCTTACGGCGCAAAACTCTTTGCCATTGACGAAAAATTGCCGTTTTTCTGCTTTAAGCGCGCCAAGACCGTTGGCAATATCGACGTCAAAATCAAGTGCGGACCAATACATATGAAAGCGTATATTTCGGACGGTAAAGGTTCTTACGACAAAACGCCCGTCGTGCGTGCCCGCAAAAAGATTTTAAGCATTGCCGACACCTACGTCGTGGATATCGACGATGCGCGAATTCGTTCGGAGTACGGTGCTGTCATTGGCATCTGGTATGATTTAATCAAACATAACAAAACGCACTAAATTGCGCCTAACTGCGTCAAGTCAGTCCGCCCGTCAACTCATTTACGATTAGTAAATTAGGGTTGCCGTTCGGACAGCCTTTCCTTGTTATGCATCGATTTATTGTGTTTTGCGTAAACTAAATTCAAATTCTACACAAAACAAAAAAACGATTACAATAAATTCAAATAAAATAAAAGCCCGACGTCGTCGGGCTTTTTTATATGGTAATTTCAATCTATTAAATACTAAAAATACTTATCGTTCCTACCGTGTTGAGAATAAGCAACGTTACGTAGGTTACGTATCCGCAAAGAAGGAGTATTCCTTGCCAACGTTTGAACTTGCCCATAATCAAAGCGGGGATAAGCGCAAAGCCTGCAACCGCGATGCAGAAGGGGAAGTCAATCGTAAGCGATTGTGCGTCGACGGGGAGAGGTTGTCCCGTTTTGCCGAGCGTGATAAACGTACAAAGGGGGAGTATCAATGAAAGGTCGATGATGTTTGCGCCGATGATGTTGCCCACGGACAAATCCGCTTTTTTCTTGACGATTGAGGTGATAGCGGTGACGAGTTCGGGCAAAGACGTGCCGACTGCAAGGATTGTAACGCCGATGATGCCTTCGGGCACTTTCAATTTTCTTGCGAGCGCCGCGCCGTTGTCGCACATAAGTTGCGCGCCCACGAAAATGGTTGCCGCACCGAGGATAAAGACGAAGATATTCTTTGCGATATCCTTTCTTTCAATCACCATACCCGTCTTTTTGAGGGTGATTTTTCTTGCTTCTTTCTTCTCAAAATAATCAAACAAAATGCCGTTGCCTTTGGGGCTGTTTTCCTCGATTGATTCTATGCCCTTGTCGTTGAGAAGCAAATCGGAGTGTTTTTTTGCGCTGATGATGTTTTCGATGAGGAAAATGACGAACATCGCAAGGATAATGATTGCGTTCCACCAGTTGAAAGAGCCGTTGGAGCTCAAGCCCCACAAAAGTGCGATGGTTGCAAGCAAAATGCAGACTTTTGCAACGTAATCTTTGCGTTTGAGGGTAGGTGCGATAAACACGAGCGAGAAAGCCATAATAAGCGCGATATTGCAATTGACGGAACCCACAGCGTTTCCGATTGCCATGGATGCCTGACCTTGCGCCGCCGATATGCTCGACACCAAAATCTCGGGAATAGTCGTTGCAACGCTGACTATCGTCGCGCCGATAATAAACGTCGGAATACCCGACACTTCCGCAATCCAGCTTGCCGCGTCGACGAACCAATCTCCGCCTTTGACGACAAACAAAATGCCGAGCGCGAGAAGGATGATATACGTAGCCATGCCGTTGCCTTCCATCATACCCAAAAGCGAACTTGTCATACATTCTCTCCTTGTGCGTTGCGCACCGCTTAAAACTAACACTTTTTCTGCACAAAGTCAATACAAAAAGAAAAACCGCTTATAAATAAGCGGTAAATCTTTTTCCGTAAATCCGATAGGATTATTCCTTGTCTGCTTTTTCCTCGAGAAGAGCGGTTGCTTTTTCGACTTGTTGCGCTTTGAGAAGGTCGCGGATTTCGCGGAGCAAATCGTCGGTCGATTCGGGTTTTGCAGCCTCTGCCGCCGCTGCTGCTTCTGCGTCTGCCTTTGCTTGCGCTTCGTCGCGAGCCGCTTTGATTGCTTTGAGTTCTTTTCTGGTGGGAACTTTGCCTTTGATGGTCGCTTTTTCTTCGTCGGTGAGCGATTCGAGGAACTTGGTATCTCTCTTAAGTCCTGTAAATCCGCCTTTAACCGAGTTGATAAGTTTGATGATTGCAAACAAAACAAGGGCGGTAAGCAAGAACGTGATAATTGCGCTAATAACTGCGCCAAAGTCCATAATGACGGCTTCTTTTATGACCGTGCCTGCCTCGTCTACGACAGGATTTCTCAATACGACTTGCAAGCTTTTGCCGTCGCCAAGAGGAATCATATTGATGAGCGGTTGGAGAATACCTTTGACAAGTGCGGTTACTATTGCGGTAAACGCACTGCCGATAATCATACCAACGGCGAGATCGAGAACACTGCCTCTGTTGATGAACGCTTTAAACTCTTTCCAAAGTTTGAATTCGGGTTTCTTCATTTTCTTCATTGCTGTTTTCTCCTACGTTGATGTCAAAATAATAATACTTATCGTATTTTAAGTCAAGAAAATCGTCCGAATTAAGCGCAATCGCAAAATTTTCTCTTATTTTTCAAAGTGGTTGACAGCGGTAAGGCGCAAGTGTACAATAATGTTTGCTAGGGGTGCCGAAAGGCTGAGATGATACCCTCAAACTTGTGAGATAATCCTCGCGTAAGGAAAGCAAACTATAGTAATATTGTTTTTCACTCAAGTTCCCCCAAGCAAGTTTTGGAGGACTTTTTTTATGGATATCGAGACTTTGAGCGACAAACTGCAATACGTCGCGCTCTATCTTGCCGTGGCAATCGTGGCGGCGTTTATTGTGGTCGGGCTTCTCGTTTGGTTCAAGAAACGCGACAAATTCGCCGATTTCAAAAAATACGCCGTCGGCATCGTAACGGGCTTTGCCGTAACAATGGTGGTCGTGTTTGCTTACGTCAAGTTTCAATGCAATCTGGGCGATATGCAAGCCAAACTCTTTTACCCCATTCTCGCAACGCTCATAACTGTGGTCGCAGGCGCAATCGCAATGCTCGTAAGCTCGCTTTTCAGCAACAAAGCGACAAAGATTTCCTTTATCGTAACGGCATTAGCGGTGCTTGGATGTTTTATCGCCACAATGGTGCTTATGGCGCAATACTACGGCGATATTGCGGAGGATTATCCGTCCGCAAACCTCGTTGGCATGATTGTATCCGCAGTCGTGTTTATGGTGATAATGGTCGTTATGTGGTTTGTAGGGGACAAGCGCAAGATGAGCGACACTCGCTCTATCGTTTATGGCGCAATCTCAATCGCACTTTCCTTCGCGCTCTCGTACGCACGCATTTTCAAACTTCCTCAAGGCGGCTCCGTAACGTTCGCAAGCCTCCTTCCGCTCATGGTGTATTGCTGCATGTTCGGCACGAGAAGAGGTCTTATCGTATGCACGATATACGGCGTTTTACAAGCGCTACAAGACCCGTACATAATTCACCCGATGCAATTCTTGCTCGATTATCCTCTTGCATTCGGTCTTATCGGCGTAAGCGGCATATTTATGGAGAAGGGCGTATTCAAGGATAAAAAAGTCGTTGCATTCCTGCTCGGCGGCGTTATCGCAGTCGTATTGAGATACGCATGCCACGTATGCTCCGGCGTCTTTGCGTTTGCCGACTATGCCGACCTCGATAAGTACAACACCGCAATCGCATACAGCATGGCGTACAACTCCTTCGCTTTTGTGGATATGCTCATCGCTCTCGTCGCAGGCAGCGTCTTGTTTGCTTCCAAATCCTTTACGGCGCTTATGCAAAAGTCAAGCGACTTGAACAAGGCGGCGGAAGTCGCACCCTTGCAAGAGGTTGAGGATGACGAACCCGTTGACGAAATCGACCGTCAAATCATCGAAAGCCAAAAAGCAGACGATGAAAGTCAAAATTAATAGTTAATAATTATTAATTAATAATTGTGGAATATTCCACAACTTGCGCCTATGGCGCAAATATCACTTTTTGCGTAAGCAAAAAATATCACTTGTGCGTAGCACAAATATCACTGCACGAAGTGCAATATCACTGTTCCATTTTAAATAAACAAATCAAAAAGCACGGGCGAGCCGTGCTTTTTTGTTAGAAAGGTTTGAAAACGATGAATTGTTTTACGCTATATATACAATCGCCGCTTTGTCTTTATTGGGATTTTCCAAAAAAATTCGATTTTTCCAAAACTTTTTCAAAAAATCAGAATTTGATGTATCGGAATACAAAAACGCCGCCCAATTTGACGTTGATATGTATCTTTCCGCCAAGCGATACGTTGCTCAGCCCTCTCGAATCGCAAGAAGTCAATATCAGCTCGTCAAGTGGGTATTCGAGATTTCTAGAGTCCGTTACAAGCGCTTTTTCGCCGTAGGGCAGTATGGATATAGTTTCGCCCTTTTGAGTGGACATATCAAATTCGCCCTCGACGTAATATATATCGAGCCCGTCCTCTTCGGCTTTGACTTTCATCCCGAGATTGTGAGCAAGGCGCATAATGGCAAGGTTGCAAAGCACGTGGTCTTGTCGTCCGCCGGTAACGCCGTACAGCACGATTTCGTCCGCGCCGAGGTTTTCTTTGGCGTAATACACGGCAAGTTCTCCGTCGCTTGCGTCCTTGTGCGTGTCGTGTTTAACAATGGGAATATCGACGTCGGAAGGCATTTCGAGAGAGTCGAAGTCGCCCAAAATAACGTCGGCGTCAACGGGGCATACGCTGTATCCTCCGTCGCAACAAAGCACTTTGTCGGCTTTGATTTTTCGTTTGATTTGATGTCCGCAGTTAAGTACAATTGCAACTTTCATAAGCACATTATAGCACAAATTCCGCATTTCGTATTGAAAAGTTATATTTTTATGTTTATAATATATTATTATCTCAATTTATATGCGAGGACAAGGCTATGAAAGAGTTTAAACTCAAAAGTTTTGACAACACCGAGATTTATTGCAGACTTTGGGATGAAGTTGACAATCCCAAGGGCGTTATCCAGCTCGTACACGGCATGAGCGAGTACGCAGGCAGATATGACGAATTTGCCAGATACCTCAATTCGAGAGGATATATCGTGTTCGGCGACGACCACCGCGCGCACGGACTCACCGAAACGGACGAAAACAGAGGCAAACACCCCGGCAATATCTTCAAAAAAACGTTGCAAGACGAGTTGTTTTTCCGCGAGTGGCTCAAGAGCAAGTACGATTTGCCAATCTTCCTTATGGGACACAGCTACGGCAGTTTCCTCTCGCAAGCGTTTGCAGAGCAAGGCACGGACGTCAAGGCAATCGCGCTCGTAGGCTCGGGACATATGAGAGCCTTGTTTACGTTTGGCAAAATCGCCGTTGCGCCCGTATTCCTCGTGGCACGCAATTGGCGCCCTCGCATAGTCAATTGGGTGAGCGACAATATGCAACACTACAAGGGCGACAGCGGGAAATTGCAATGGGCAAACAGCGTAAAAGAAAGACGTGAACAAGTCATGGCAGACAGACTCGCTCATCAAAATATGAGCGTCGGCTTTGACTACTATATGATGAAAGAAACGTCCAAATTGTACGGCAAAAAAGCGCGTGCCAAACTCAATCCAGCAACCGTCATCGGTCTTTTCTCAGGCGATGCCGACCCCGTGGGCAATATGGGCAAGGGCGTCAAGAAACTCGACAAATTTTATAGAGCCAACGGCATCACTACGGAACTTCACCTCTACAAAGGCGCAAGACACGAAGTGTTTTACGATTGGTGCGGTGCACAAATGCAAAAAGACGTTGCCGATTTCTTTGATAAATTCATCATCTATCAACAAACCAGCATAGACGATTTGGTATAAAAATTGGTGTGATATGGAAGTCAGGATACCTTCGGGTTTCAAAATAGGTCATTACGACGACGAATACACGGGCGTAACCGTCGTTCTTTCAGAGAGCGGCGCAACGGGCGGCGTTGACTGTCGCGGCGGCGCCCCCGGCACGAGAGAAACCGACCTTTTGCACAATGAAAAAATGATGCAAAAAGTCAACGCAATCGTGCTTTCGGGAGGCTCGGCATACGGGCTTGCCTCCACGTGCGGAGTTATGGAATACTTGCGTCAAAAGGGCGTTGGATACAAGAGCCTCGGCAAAATCGTGCCTATCGTTTGCGGTGCGGTTTTATACGACCTCAATCAAAAGGAATATCACTATCCAACCGCAGAATACGGACTTAAAGCCTGCGAAAATGCTTCAAAAACCACCGTTTTTGGCAATATCGGCGCAGGTAAGGGCGCAACCGTCGGCAAAATCCGCGGCATCAAAAACGCATGCAAGAGCGGTATCGGCGCGGCAACGGAAAAGGTGCTGGGCGTTACCGTAACGGCAATCGTCGCAGTCAACGCAATGGGCGATATCGTCGATGATGAGGGAAAAATCATCGCAGGCGCAAAAGGCAAAAACGGAGAGTTTATCGACACCGAAAAATGCCTTGCCGAGGGCGACGTGCTCAAACTTGCGTTTGGCACCAACACCACGATAGGATGTATTCTCACCGACGCAAAACTAGACAAGGTGGACGTCAATAGGCTTGCAAGCATTTCCCACAACGGACTTGCAAGAGCAATCCGTCCCGTGCATACCATGTACGACGGCGATACAATGTTCTGCCTTGCAAGCGGCAAACGTCCTGTGGCAAATCTTGCAGTGCTTCAATCGGCAGTCGTCCGCGCCACACAGCGCGCCATTCAAAACGCCGTTGCCGCAACAACAAATTATGATGTGATATACGATGATGACGAAGAGGAGTAAAAATTAATAATTGATGGTGGAACACCCACATCCGAACGAAAATAAATATGGAATATTCCATATGTCATTCCGCCAATGTCGAGTGAGAAAACTTGCTTGCAAGGGTTTCCGAACGACGATATTTTTGAAGTGATTGAAATTGCATTTATGCAAAAAAAGCCATAGGCTTGCGCTATTAGCGCACAATCACTGTGGGAACGAAGTGACCGTGGGAATCTAGCGTAGCGAAATGCGCCTGCGGCTAGATTGCCACGCTTGCGCTCGCAATGACGAAAGGGTGGGATACCCACACCCGAATGGAATAATCCACAACTGCGGCAACGCCGCAATATCACTTTTTGCGAAAGCAAAAAATATCACTTGCGCAAAGCGCAAATATCACTGCGCCCACGGCGCAATATCACTCGCACGAAGTGCGAACATACATCATGAACATCAGCATAATGCTAAAACCCGCGTCGTCAAATTGCAATTTGCGATGCAAATATTGTTTCTATCACTCGCTGTCGGAATGTCGCGAGATGCCTTCGCGCGGAATTATGAGCGAGGACACCCTGCGCGATGTTCTCAAAAAGGCGTTTGATTTTGCGGGTAACGACCACGTTATGCTGTCCTTTCAAGGCGGCGAACCTTTGCTTGCAGGCAAGGAGTTTTTTGTCAAACTTCACCAAATCGTGCGCGAACTCAACGTCCGCCGTGCGCCCGTGCATATAGGAGTGCAAACCAACGGAACGCTCATCGACGAGGAGTGGTGCGCCATATTCAAACGTGGCGGATATCTTATCGGACTTTCGCTTGACGGCGACGAAGAGGCAAACCGTCTTCGTATTGACGTAGGCGGGCAACCAACCTTTGAGCGAGTGTTGCAAAGTGCCAAATTATTGCAAAAATACGGCGTGGAATTCAATATTCTCACGGTGCTCACCAAGCAAGTGGCAAATAGGATAGACGATATATACGCTTTTTTCAAAAAGCAAGGTTTTAAGCATTTGCAGTTTATCCCTATGCTCAAACCTCTTCGTCTTGACGAGAGCGGACAGCCTATATCCACCGAAACGTACTCAGAGCCTTTTCCGAGCGAGAGCGAAAACTATTCGATGTCAAGCGACGATTATTTCGAGTTCTTGCAAAAGTGCTTTGCGCAGTACACCAAGGATTTTGCAAGGGGCAGTTATACATCAATACGCCAGTTTGACAATTTCGTGCGCCTCGCGCATTTTGAAAACGCCGAGCAATGCGGTATGGAAGGGCATTGTTGCCACCAATTCGTCATCGAAGGCGACGGAGAGGTCTATCCGTGCGATTTCTATTGCATAGACTGCTACGATATGGGCAATATCAAGGGCACCGACTTTTTCGAGCTATCCAAGCACCCGATTGCCGTCAAGTTTATCAAAGAGAGTATGATAGTAGAGGACAAGTGCAAGCAATGCAGTTTCTTTGCGATGTGCAAAAACGGTTGCAAGCGCGAGCGTATCGACATCGACAAATGCTCCGCCTACAAGAGGTTTTTCCCCCTTGCGTTGCCCTATATGAAACGCATGCGCTAATAATTTGCGCCGAATGGAATAATACGTATAGAAGAACAAGGGAGAGGGGAGATATGCCAGACTTTTTTCCGAAAAATATTTTGAAAAAATGCAAATTGCTCTTTTCAATATTGAAGTGCGATAGTTTGGACAACGAGCAGTGCACGGTGTGGTGCGTCGACGGTGAGGACGTGTCGATACCGTACCGAGTGAAGTGCAAAGTGTTGTCCGATTTTGGATACAAGTTGCTTTCCAAAACGCAAAAAAATCGCATATTTGTGCGTGTTGACGAGAAATCACGACGGAAAAGTGAGAGGAAGAGCGGTCAAACAACTGCTTTCCGACTTTGACGAATATCCCGTTTGGGTATATCCGTATATTCTCAAATTGTGCGACGAGTACGTCGAGAATATTCTAAAATGCATTTACGACGCACTGCCAAAACTCGATAACAAGCATTTTAGGCGCATTGTAATCGAAAATATGTCCAATATCAAGCTCGGCTATGAGCGTATGGTGAGTTATTGGAACGCGTACTATCGTGCCGATTATTGCAATATCGACGATTACGTCGGCAAAAAGATATACGACGCATTGCTCAATCCGTAAAGCGCGCCTTGCAAACTTACCAAACTCGCAAATAAGAAAACTCCACATGTAAAAAGAAACGGCGGATAAAATATCCGTCGTTCCTTTTTATAGAAAAGGGGAGAATTGGTTATCTTTTATTTTTTGGACGATACCACGATTTCGCCGTTTACAGCGTCCACCACAATGGTGTCGCCCTCGTCCATATTGCCTTGCAAGATTGCTCTTGCCACCTTTGTTTCCACGTTGCTTTCGATATAACGCTTCAATGGCCTTGCGCCGAAGGTTACGTCGTATCCGCCGTCAACGATGAGGTCTTTTGCGGATTGCGTGACTTCCAATTTGAGATTTTGCTTTTCAAGACGGTCGGAGAGTTTCTTAAGCAAGATGTCGATGATCTTGTACACGTTTTCTCTCGTGAGCGGAGTGAAGAGTACCGTATCGTCAAGTCTGTTGAGGAACTCGGGGCGGAAGGTTTGTTTGAGCAGTTTGTCGATTTGCTCTTTCGCCTCTTCTTTGATGTTGCCGTCCTTGTCGATGTTGTCCAAAATTACGTTGCTACCGAGGTTGGACGTCAAGATGATGATTGTGTTCTTGAAGTTTACCGTTCTGCCTTGGCTGTCCGTAATTCTGCCGTCGTCAAGCACTTGGAGCAAGATGTTGAATACGTCGGGATGCGCCTTTTCGATTTCGTCGAATAGCACCACTGAGTAGGGCTTTCTTCTCACAGCCTCGGTGAGTTGACCGCCCTCGTCGTAACCTACGTATCCCGGAGGCGCACCTATAAGACGCGATACGCTGAATTTTTCCATATACTCCGTCATATCGATACGCACGATGTTGCGCTCGTCGTCAAAGAGATAGGATGCCAGCGTTTTTGCAAGTTCCGTCTTGCCGACGCCCGTCGGACCGAGGAAGAGGAAGGAACCGATAGGACGATTCTCATCCGAAATGCCCGCACGCGAACGGATAACCGCCTCGCTCACCGCCTTGACCGCCTCGTCCTGACCGATAACTCTCTTGTGAAGTTCGTCGGAGAGGTGGAGCAGTTTCTCTTTTTCGCTTTCCATAAGTTTGGTTACGGGGATACCCGTCCACTTTGCCACGATTTTTGCGATTTCGTCCGCGGTAACCTCGTCACGGAGAAGTGTAGTGCCGTTTGCGGATTTCTTTTCCGCCTCTTCCAATTTCTTGGTGAGGGCAGGCAGTTCGCCGTATTGCAATTGCGCCGCTTTGCCGTAGTCGCTGCGACGTTTCGCTTCTTCGATTTGAAGATTTACACGGTCGATTTCGGCTTTGGTGTCTTGCACGCTATTGATTTCTTTCTTTTCGTTTTCCCATTGCGCTTTCATTTCGTTGAACTTGTCGTGAAGTTCCGAAAGTTCTTTCTTTATGCTCTCTCTGCGATCGACGGACAATTTATCCGTTTCTTTTTCAAGCGCCATTTCCTCGATTTCGAGTTGCATAATCTTACGGCTGATAACGTCCATTTCGGTGGGCATGCTATCGATTTCCGTACGAATCATTGCGCACGCCTCGTCCACAAGGTCTATAGCCTTATCGGGGAGGAATCTGTCCGTGATGTATCTGTCGGAAAGCGTAGCCGCCGCAACAAGCGCTTGGTCGTGAATGCGCACGCCGTGGAAGATTTCGTATCTTTCTTTCAAACCACGCAGTATTGCAATAGTGTCCTCAACCGTCGGTTCGTTGACCATAACGGGTTGGAAACGCCTTTCGAGCGCAGGATCTTTTTCAATATATTTGCGGTATTCGTCAAGCGTTGTCGCGCCGATGCAGTGGAGTTCGCCCCTTGCAAGCATAGGTTTCAAGAGGTTGCCTGCGTCCATGCTGCCTTCCGTCTTGCCTGCGCCGACAATGGTGTGAAGCTCGTCGATGAAGAGCAGCATTCTGCCGTTTTGCTTCTTGATTTCGGTAAGAACGGCTTTGAGTCTTTCTTCAAATTCGCCTCTGTATTTTGCGCCTGCGATAAGCGCGCCCATATCGAGAGCAAAGATGTGCTTGTCTTTAAGGCCTTCGGGAACGTCGCCTCTTACGATACGTTGCGCAAGCCCTTCCGCAATAGCGGTTTTGCCGACGCCAGCCTCACCGATAAGCACGGGGTTGTTCTTGGTCTTTCTCGAAAGAATACGTATAACGTTTCTTATTTCGTCATCACGACCTATGACGGGATCGAGCTTGCCTCTTGCCGCTCTTTCCACCATATCGTGTCCGTATTTGTTAAGCACGTCGTATGTGTCCTCGGGGCTATCGTTTGTTACTTTTGAGGTTTTAACTTGCGAAAGTGCGTCCATAAAGTCCTTTTTTGTAACTTTGCACTTTGCAAACGCATTTTTAAGAGCGGTTGTGGGATTGTCGAGAATAGCCTCGAATATATGTTCAACGCTCACGTAATCGTCGCCGTTCTTGCTTGCGATTTTTTCCGCTTGAGAGAGCATAAGCGACGCATCTTGGCTGAGATACACTTCGCCTGCGCCGTCGCCCGTAACAGACGAGAACGAGGATATAATCTTTTCGATTTCGCGCAAAAGCGCAGGTGCGTCGCCGCCGCATTTGGTTACGAGTTTGGGGATGAGCCCCTCATCGTCGTCCAAAAGCGCATAAGCGATGTGCTCCTTTGTCAGTTGTTGGTTGTGCCTTTCCAGGGCTATATTTTGCGCTCTGTTGATTGCGTCGAGCGCCTTCTTTGTAAATTTGTTGGTGTCCATATCAAAAACCTCCTTTTCAATATGTTATACTTGATATCAGGTGCTTGGCAATCTTTTTCTTTGACTGTTAGCACTCTTTATCTTCGATTGCTAATTATAGCACGCATTTTTCATTTGTCAATAGATTTTTGACTATTTTTTGCAAAAAAAATCAAGCCTTGCGATATAGCGACGCAAGGCTTGAAAAGTTATAGATATTTTGATGGCTATTTATTGTTTTTTCACAAAATAATGAGCGGCGATAGGGCAGGATGCGTATGAGATAAACTCTTCCTTTGAGTATTTTTCCGGGTTGTCTATGCACCAAAGCGCAGTGCTGAGCATGCCGCCGGCAATGAAGTTTGCGATGAACTGCAGAGGCACTTTTATCTCATACGTGTCCTTGTATTTGGACAACTGATACTTGACGGAGTGCGCGATTGAGTCCTGAATGGTGCTCACCACTTTGCCGCCACGATTGTTCTTTATGATGTTTGCGATGTGATTGTGTTGGTCGAAGAAGAAATCCACCGCCATAATCATCAACGAGTTGATAGTTTCATTGGGTGTTGTGAGTTTTGTGTCCTTGGTAAACTTGGCGTAAAGGTCGTCCTTAAGTTCCTCTAGCGCAAACGAGAGAAGGTGATATTTGTCCTCGAAGTGCGCATAGAACGTCGCGCGATTGACCATTGCCTTGTTGCAAAGGTCTATGACGCTGATTTTTTCGATGGACTCTTCTTCCATCATATCGAGCAGCGTGTTGGACAGGAGTTTCCTCGTACGGATAATCCTCAAATCTTCCTTGGTCGTCATATTTGTGTCCCCTTATTTGTATTGACGTATGTATTATTACACAAAAACGCGATTTTGTCAAGATATCTCACACGTGTGCCGATACAAGACAATTCATTCGAATATACATGCGATATTCCATGCAAGCGCGCCAAGGCGCAAAACAACTTTTATTTTTGTCGAATTTTAGGAGCACGACATATGGAATATTAAAATAAAAATTAATATGTACATTATTTTTTTATAATTGGTTGACAATTGTTTTCAATAATTGTAAATAGAATAGTGAGAACAGAATTATAGACAGTATCGCATTTCGCGATTTTCAGGTGATTATGGCACAAGAAAGAATTAAAACTCCAAAATCCAAAGGCGGATGGAAGAAGATGGCAGGGTGCATCGGCGAATACAAGGTGCCCACGATTTTCACATCCGTTTTGGTGGCGTGCGAGGTGTTGTTCGAGGTCTTTATACCGCTCATAATGGCGCAAATCGTCAACGTCGGCATGGACACAACGATAGACTCGTTCACCTTTACGATTGAACTTGGCAAAATCAAATGGATTTGGTTTACGCTTGCGGACAGAAAGATGTTCATCCTGGCGTGCGGCGGACTTATGATTGCAATGGCGCTCATATCTCTTTTGTTCGGCGTAACGTCGGGCAGACTTGCCGCAAAAGCGTCCACGGGTTTTGCAAAGAACTTGCGCAAAAAGCTCTTTTACAAAATTGAGAATTTCTCCTTTGCAAACCTTGACCGTTTCAACACCGCAAGCCTCGTTACAAGACTTACGACGGACGTAACCAACATACAGATGTCCTATCAGGTTGTATTCCGTATGCTCGTTCGCTCTCCGGTTATGCTCATACTCGCCATCTGCATGGCGGTATCCATAAGCCCGGATTTGTCCGTAATATTCGCAGTCGCTTTGCCGATACTTCTTATCGGTATCATCATCGGCGTAAAAGTCGTTTTCCCGAGATTTGAGAAAATGCTTCACAAGTACGACGATATGAACGAGTCCACGCAAGAAAACCTTATCGGTATCCGCGCGGTCAAAGCGTTCGTAAGAGAGGACAACGAGATTGCCAAATTCAAAAAAGTCAGTTCCACCGTTCAAAAATTGCAGTTGTCGGCAGAGCGCATTATCGTCATCATGTTCCCGTTTATGCAACTTCTCGTCTACGGATGCTTGATTTGCGTGGCGTGGTTCGGCGGCAACGATATCATTATCGGCAAAATGCATCTTGGCGATTTCACGGCGTTTTTGAGCTACATAATGCAGATTCTGATGTCGCTTATGATGGTCGCAATGGGCTTTATGACCATCGTTATGTCGCGCGCTTCGCTTGACCGTATCGTCGAAGTTTTGGACGAAAAGATCGACATCGAGGACGGCGAGAACGCTCAGGACATCCAAGTCGCAGACGGCAGTATAGACTTTGACAACGTGGATTTCTCTTATTCCAAATCGCCGGACGTTCTCAATCTCGAGAATATCGACCTTCACATAAAGAGCGGCGAAACGATAGGAATCATTGGCGGCACGGGTTCGGCAAAAACCACGCTCGTGCAACTTATACCTCGTCTTTACGACACGCTTGACGGCGAAGTAAAGGTTGGCGGAGTCAACGTCAAGGATTACAAACTTGACAATTTGCGCTCGGCAATCGGCATGGTGTTGCAAAAGAACGTGCTTTTCAGCGGCACAATCAAGCAAAACTTGCTTTGGGGCAACCCGAACGCAACGGATGAGGAAGTTGAGCACGCAGCCAAAGCGGCGCAAGCGCACGATTTTATCATGTCTTTCCCCGACGGCTATCAGACGGAACTCGGACAGGGCGGCGTCAACGTATCAGGCGGACAAAAGCAACGTCTTTGTATTGCGCGCGCGCTTTTGAAACATCCCAAAATTATGATTTTGGACGACTCTACTTCAGCAGTCGATACCGCAACCGACGCAAAGATAAGAAGCGGTCTTAAGAGCGAATTCGGCGATACCACCGTTATTATAATCGCGCAGCGTATATCTTCCGTTGAGAACGCGGACAGAATTATTGTCATGAACGACGGCAAGATTGACGCAATCGGCACGCATGAAGAACTTATCGCAACCAACAATATCTATCAAGACGTATATAATTCCCAAAAGAAGGGATCGGACGAGGAGGTGAGCGTTAATGCCTAAAACAAAGAAAAACACGGCAAATCCCGCAATGCACGGCAAGAATTTCCGCGCCCAAAGCCCGTCCAAGACTTTCAAGCGAATACTAACTTATCTCAAGCCCTACACGGGTATGTTGATCGGCGCGTTGATTTGCATGATCGCAAACGTCGTCTGCAACATCGCAGGCACGTTTATGCTCGGCTCCGTCATTGTCAACAACTACATTCTTCCGCTTGCGTATAAGTTTAATAACTTGGTGACAACCGACCCCGACATCATTGCAAGGTCTGCGGAAATCACCATTCAGAACTTCGGCGGCATAGTCGGCGTTATGGCGGCAATGTACGTCGCCGGCGCAAGCTTGCACTATGTATATAACTACATCATTGTAAAAGTTACTACTCAAGTGCTTCAAAACGTCCGCGACGAGATGTTTGAAAAGATGGAAAAATTGCCCATTCGCTACTTCGACACTCACACGCACGGCGACATAATGAGCCTTTACACCAACGACACGGACACTTTGCGCGAGTTGCTCTCCAACGGCATCCCCAACCTCATATCCAACGTTATGACGATAGTGGGTATGTTCATCGCAATGATGGCAACGTCGTGGGTGCTTGCGCTTTGCTCAGTCGCAATGATAGTCGTTATGCTGTTTATAATGAAGTACATCGGCGGCAAGAGCGGCAAGTATTTTGTCGGACAACAACGCCAGACGGGCGCAATCAACGGCTTTATAGAAGAACATATCGACGGTATGAAGGTTGTCAAAGTGTTCTGCCACGAGGACGCGGAAAAAGAAGATTTCGACGGTTTCAACGAACGTCTTTTCCACGATTCCGACAAAGCGCACAAATACGCAAATATCTTGTTCCCGATTATGGGCAACTTGTCCTACGTATCTTATGCAATCACCGCAATCGTCGGCACGATTTTGGCAATAAGCGGTACGGGCGCGGTGGCGCTTTCCTGGGGCGGTTTGGTATCCTTCATGCAGTTCTCTCGTCAATTCAGCAATCCGCTTGCGCAAATCGCTCAACAAATGAACGGCGTTCTCATGGCGCTTGCAGGAGCGGAACGTATCTTCGAGCTTATCGACCAAGAACCCGAAAAAGACGAAGGCTACGTTACTTTGGTCAACGCAAAAGAGGACGAGAACGGCAACATTGTCGAAACTCCCGAATATACGGGTATGTGGGCTTGGAAACACTTCCACAAAGCGGAAGGCACAACCACCTACGTCAAGTGGCAAGGTAAAGTGCAGTTTGATGACGTAACGTTTGGATACGTGCCTGAAAAGACCGTGCTCAAACACGTTACCATGTACGCATTGCCCGGACAAAAAGTCGCGCTTGTCGGCTCAACAGGCGCAGGCAAAACAACCATAACCAACCTTATCAACCGCTTCTACGACGTGGAGGACGGCAAGATAAGATACGACGATATCAACATCACCAAAATCAACAAGAACGATTTGCGCCGCTCCATGGCAATGGTTTTGCAGGATACGCACCTTTTCACGGGTACCGTTGCGGACAATATCCGCTTTGGCAAACTTGACGCAACTGACGAGGAAGTTGAAAACGCCGCAAAACTCGCCAATGCCGACTATTTCATCCGCCACTTGCCCGAGGGCTATAACACAATGCTCACAGGCGACGGCGAGAATTTGTCGCAAGGTCAACGTCAGCTCCTCGCAATCGCGCGCGCGGCAATTGCCAATCCGCCCGTGCTTATTTTGGACGAGGCAACCAGCTCCATCGACACTCGCACCGAGAAACTCATCGAGCAAGGCATGGACAAACTCATGCAAGGTCGCACCGTCTTTGTCATCGCCCATAGACTTTCCACCGTCCGCAACGCCGACGTTATCTGCGTTCTCGAACACGGTGAAATCATCGAACGCGGCAATCACGAGCAGTTAATCGCTAAACGCGGTAAGTACTATCAACTCTACACCGGCGCTTTCGAACTTGAATAAGCCCCACAACGGCAAATAACTGCGTCAGAGCCGTCCGCCCGTCAACTCATTTACGCTTAGTAAATTAGGGTTGCCGTTCGGACGGCTTTTCCGCGCTCTTCATCTCAATATTGGCTTATTCGCGCTCGAAAGATAAAGTATTGTCATAACTCCTCAAAATACAATAACCCCCTCTCTCCGGACACGCCGGCATTTCTCGAAACAACTATTAAATGCAATTTTCCCTTTCCTCAAGGTGTTTGGACTTCGGCGTTTGCGCACCGCAATCCGCCTCGTTCGCTTTGGCTACGACACATTCACCGAATGTGTCGCTTAACGCGTCGCGCCCATATTCCGTTCCCCCTCTGCGCTTTGCTTGAGGGAACCCACGACGACCGCGCAGCGGGGGACAACTCGACGCGATTGACTTCGTAACAATCGCTATTCCGTCGCTACGCTCCTTACGGTACTCGCATAGAAAAGTATCGTTCTCTTGTTATGCCACTTCGCCTGCGTGGCGGCTGCGCAACAAAATGCCACGCATTCTCGTACTATTCATCAAGCTCGACGCTCGGTGCGGTCGGCGCCTTGCGCCTCCAACTTCGAATAAGCACATTCCGTTAATAAGTACTCTCCGAATGAGTGTGCGTTTGGATAAGGCTACACCTTCCACAATTATTAATTATTAATTATTAATTCAAATATAACCTAATCCTATCTTGAAAACACATTACACCTATGCTACAATACTTTTATGAAAGTTCGCATTTACATGACAAAACTTCATCAACAATGGACGTATGGCGAGAGGGTAGATCTTGTGCCTTATCTTGACGGTGAGGATGATGAAATTTTTGAATATGCCGTGCCTGATAGCGGCTTTGCAATCATTCTCAAAAACGGATATACTTACGACGTTGTGGACACCGAGCAAGACGCGATTGACAAGATAGGCTACATCTATCGCAATTACGAAGTTGCGCAAAACAGCTGCGACAAGTGTTACATCTCCCGAGATAACACAAAAAAACGCTACAAAACCCCTGCAGAGGCGCAAACAGATGGCGAGTACGATTATGTCTACGTTCCGCAAGGGATGTATTTCCTCACCAAATTCGGGAAAATCCTTGCAATCGGCAAAACCGAGGATGAAATGACGGAAAAGATGTACGAGCATTACCGTGCCAAATACACTTATTTGTGTTAAGATGGCAAGAGTCGGCAATAATTTATTAAAAATATCAAATAATTGAATTTAGAGCGAATATGATTACAAGAATGAAGAACATATCCAAAGCGGAAGTCTTGACTCTCAAAGAGCAGGTGTCATATCAGGAAGGGCAGGTTGTCAGCAAGACGCTTGCGCAAAACAGCGCGGTCAGCGTAACCTTGTTTTCTTTTGACAAAGGAGAGGAGATAAGCGCGCACAAGTCCGGCGGCGACGCATTTGTAACCTGTCTTGACGGGGTGGGAAAAATCACCATCGACGGCAAAGAATACATCTTGCACGAGGGCGAAAGCATTGTTATGTCGGCAGGTCATCCGCATGCGGTTTTTGGCGAAGAGCGTTTCAAAATGCTCCTTGTCGTCGTATTCTGACACAATCATCTCAATGTTCCGCAAATTCACAATAAAAGCGCACTCGTTTGAGTGCGCTTTTAAAATTGTTGACTACTACAAATTAGGAAAGCTTTGCGCCGTCTTGTTTAAGTTCATATACCATTTCATAAACCGTGTCGTCGATTTTGAAGGGCTCTTCGATTTTGACAAGAACGTTTTTGAGATTCCAGCCGTGGTAGGATACGTTGTTCACCGCATAGTAGAGAGTTTGCGACATTCCGGCAACTTCGGTGGCTCTTGAAATCACCGTCTTGTAGCATTCGATGCCGTTGTCTGCATATTCGGGATTGTTGGCGGTGAAGTCGTTTTTGACTTTCACGGTTTCGGAAATGCTTGCAGTGAGGTTGACGCTTTGAGCCTCGTTTGCGGATACTAGCGGCATTGCAAACGAGAAAGACATGGAGTTGCTAAACGTCGAGAGCGTGCGCAAAGATTGATGAAATTCGTTATTGTCGAAATAGCAAGTGGCTTTGAACGTAACTGTGCCGGTGCTTTTTTCACCCTCAATCCAACGCTCGTAATTGAAGTTTTTCCCGTCCGAATAATTGGCTTGAAGTCTGAATTTTTCAACGTTGCCCACCGTTTGCACGCGGTATGAAGCGTGGGGAACCATATAGCCGGAACCGTCGATGAGGTTGAAGTAGCAGCCTGTCTTATAAACCGTTTGGTTTTCGCCTTCGCCGACTGTCAAAACACCGCTGACAAGCACGCCGCGGCTGACGTTTTGAAGTTCGCCGTTGCCAAAATCATTTACGGTGCTGCCTGCGTCGTATGCGTCGAGCTTGACAACGTAAGTGCCGTTGTACTCGTCGAGACGCGCGCCGGTTGCCTTGTTTTTGGCGTATACGACGTAACTGAATTCCTCATGATTGTGGTCGTTGAGGAGATTTACCAACTGTCCTTGCGGAGTGGCGTTGTTGCAAGCGACAAGAGATATTGCCGATATTGCCACGATTGCGATGACGATTAAACTGAGAAATACTTTTTTCATAATGCAATTATTATAACATAAAAATAAGTTACCGCAACTGTTCGGGCATCGAAAATGCGCCGAATTTGCGAAATTTGCAAAAAATTTTGCAAAAAACAAATAAAAATTGTTAATTTTTATTTGTTTAACCAATGGGATTGAAATGGTACATAAAGGGTGATATACTTAAATTATGAAAATAATTATGTCCAATACGTCGGAGGGAGCATACCTCGGCGTGCTCAATCAGCTCAAATCAAATCTTGACGGGAAAAGCCAAAACGTCGTCATTGCGCCCGACAGATTCACCGCATCGGTAGAGAGGGGGCTTATATCCTCTTTGGGCGTGGAAAGCACGTTCGGAATAGAGGTTATGTCCTTTACTCGTCTTGCCAACAAACTTATCGGCAACGACATCAAAAAGTGTCTTACCCCCGAAGGCTCGGTTATGCTTATAGGCAAGGTGATATCCGACCTTCGCGACGAGCTTGTCTATTACAAAAAAGTGGCGATGACGGAAGGCTTTGCGAGCGAACTTTACGCCGCTTTGACCGCAATCCGCAACAGCGGCGTTTCATCCGAGGACTTGCTCAAAGCCTCGCAAAAATCGAGCGCGTCGCTCAAGGCAAAAGCAAGAGATATCGCACATGTATACGAGGGCTATCTCAAAGCGCTCGAGGGCAAGCACAGCGATTCGTCAACAAGGCTTTACGCGCTTGCCGAGTACATAAAAAATCATCCTGATTGCGTTGCAACAACCAACTTTTATTGCACGGATATTTATGATTTTTCCGCACCCGAACTGGAAATAATCAAAGGGCTATGCGAGAGCGCGCTCTCGCTCACGATAGGCATTACGTCGGGGTATGACAATCCCAACAAGCGAATTTATCCCGACAACGTGCGCAAAAAGCTTGAAAATCTGTGCAGCGGAAGAGTGCAAACGGAAAGGTACGATATCGCCTTGCCGCCTCAAACGGACGCAATATCCAAAAAATTGTTTGCCTATATTTCCACAAGCGCGGAAGAGAAAGTCGACAACGACGGCAAAGTGATTTTGCGCTCGGCAAAGGACAGGCGCGATGAAGTAACTGCGCTTGTCTGCGACGTCGTGGCAGCGGTAAGAGAGGGCGCGAGATACAGAGATTTCGAAGTGTACGTAAGCGATATGGACGCTTATGAGGCGGAGCTTAAATCCGCATTCGAAAGATATGATATTCCGTACTTTCTTGACAAAAAAGAACTGCTTTCCGAGCAGACGAAAACCAGATATATCCTTGACGCAATCGCTTGCGTAAGGAGCAATTTCCGCCGCAGAGAAGTTGTGGATTTTGCAAAGAATCCGGTGTTTTACGCAAGGCTGGAAGGCGGTCTGGACGAAGTTTTTGTGTTTGAAAACTACTGCCTGCAATTCAATATAGAGTATATCCCTTTGGGCTCGGAAAACAGATTCGAGCGCACGAGCGAAAACAAGTATTTTGCAAGAAACAAGCAAAATGCAAGCTTTATCTATGCAAAATGCGACGATAAAGACGTTATTTTGGATAATAGTGTAGAAAACGTCATACCCGAGAGAGTGCGAAAAGCGGTCGTTGAGTGCCTAAAAGAGTACGACTTCAAAAGTAAGACCAACAATATCCGCGCTTTCGTAAAAGCAACTCGCGAGATGTCCGAGAAGGCGGACGTATATTACAAAAAGCATATAGACAAACTTGCCGCGTCCGGCGAATACTTCAAAAAGGTTGCAGAGCAAGTGGACGACAAGATAAACGCCGTGCTTGACGAGATAGAAAACGTGCTGGATTACGAAACCGACATTACGGGATTCGAGAGCGTGTTTAAGTCTATGCTCAAAACTCTCAAAATCGCGCTTGTGCCGACATATCTCGATTGCGTGTTTGTCGGCGACGCTGACAGTAGATTTAGCGGAAAAGGAAACATTTACGTGCTTGGAGCCAACAACGGAAAATTGCCGCGCACGAGCGGAGGCGGCGTTGTCATCACGCCAAAGGATGAGCAAACTCTTTGCGCTCTGGGCGTTGACATATATCCGAGCGAAAGGCAAAAAGTGCTCACCGAAATGTATTCCGTTTGCGACCTTATGAAAAAGCCCAAAAGACAACTTGTGGTGAGCTATGCCGAAAGCGGCGACGGCGGTGCGCTGCGCCCTTCGACGATTATATTCGAACTGCAAAATATGCTTTGCCAAAACGGCAAGCCGCTGGAAATCGAGAGGGCGGACTTCGAGCATTATCGCACGCTCGAGGGCTTTGACGACAAAAAGATTTCGTCGGTGTTTGCAACGAATAAAGGCTGTTCGGACGAGGTTATGCGCAATCTTTTCGCAGACAGAACGGACTCAAACAACGGATGTGTTTTTGCATCCGCAAACGAGTTTGTAAGCGACGTCGACAAGGCGAGAATGAAAAAGGCGCTGACCGTTCCCGAGCGCATATCCGTTGACGGCGACGCATACTTCGAGGGCAGCACGAGCGTTAGCAGGTTGGAAACATTTTACGGTTGTCCGTACGCGCATTATTTCAACTATATATTGTCGCTTAGACGTCGCAAGGACGGCAAATTCGAAGGCACGGAAAACGGCACGATTCTGCACTACGTTCTCGAGCGGTTTTTCAAGGACGTACGAGATGGCAAAATCGACGATAATTCCGACTTGAGAAAGCTTGCATACGCATATTTTGACGGAGCGATAAAGGAAAACGGATTCGAGGTGCTCTTGGAGAAGGCGGACACGGGAAGATTGTTGTCGCGTGTGCGCGACGAGGGCGCAAAACTCATAACCGACCTGTATGAAATCCAGAAGCGGTCCTTGTTCCGTCCGTATTTGCTAGAGGCAAAGATAGGAGAGGGCGAAATATTGCCTATGTCGCTTGACCTCGGAGATAAAAAGGTTAAACTAAAAGGCACGATAGACAGAGTCGACGTATTGGACGATAAGTTTATAATCATCGATTACAAGACATACAAGAGCGCGGATTTGCCGCTCAAGGAACTGTATTGCGGGCAAAAGATACAATTGTACGTGTACATGCGCGCGGTGGAAAAGAGCACGGGCGGAAAACCGAGCGGAGTGTTTTATTTTCCCATATTCTCGAGTTTCACGGACGAGGACGGCACGAGATACAAATACAAAGGTCAAGCCTCGGACAGCATGGAAACGCTCGGGCAGATAGACAACATTGCGGATACGGATCCGCAAAAGTCAATCGTGCCTTGCAAAAAAGACAAGAAAGGCGCGCTTGCAACGGGCGGCGTGCATTTGTCCGTCGCGCAATTCGATTTGCTGGGAGATTACGCTGTCGAAATCGCAACCAAAGGCGCAAGCGAGATTGCAAACGGGTATATCAAACCCTCGCCTATCGCCAAGGAAAAGTGCAAGAGATGCGATTTTGCAAGCATATGCGCTTACAAGGAAAAATTTGAGAGAAAAGCGCCCAAAGTGAAAGGCATAGAAAGTTTTGAAAAGGAGGGAGAGGAAAATGAGTGATACTATCGTTACAAGCATAAATCAGGCAAGCGAAAAACGCCTCGAAGTGTTGAAAGACGACAGCGGCAAACTTCTTCTCACGTCTGACCAAAAGAAAGCCGTGCTGGAAAGAGGACGTATTCTTGTATCCGCTTCGGCAGGCTCGGGCAAGACCTCGACGATGGTCAAGCGCATAATTCTGATGATATCCGAGGGCGCGTCCTTAAAAAATATGCTTATTTTGGTGTATAACAACGCCGCCGCGGACGAACTCAAAGAAAAACTACACCAGGAACTTTTTCGCGTGGCGTGCGCGTCGAGCGGCGAGCAGAGGGAGAGATTCAGACAAGAAATAGACGATATGGCATTTTGCCATATTTGCACCATTCACGCGTTTTGTCAATCGCTCATAAGAGAAAATTTTGACAAGCTCGGTTTGTCGCCCACTTTCGAGGTGCTGGACGAGAGCGCGCACGCAACGTATATGAACAAGGCTCTCGACAACGTGATTGCCGCATATACGGCGGAAGGGGACGAAACTTTTTGCAAACTTGTGGACGTGTTTTCCCAATCGAGGAAAGAGGACAATCTCAAAAGCAATATTATAAGGCTTTATAACCTTGTGGAAATACAGCCCGATTCCGATGACTTCAAAAAATGCGTTGCGGAGTGCTACGACGACTTTGAAAACAGTAAATTCTTTTTGATTCTGAAGGATTATTATACCAAATTCTTTGCAAAAGCCAAAGCCGCTTTCGAGAACGCAAGGGAGAGACTTGTCGCAATGGACATAGCGTCGGTGAAGTATATCGACAGCGTTACGAACGCCGTTTATACATGCGATGCAATCCTCAAAGCAAAGGACGTGAAGAGCATGTGCAGCATTGCTTACGCATACGAAAAACCGCGCGCCACGCTCAGCACAAAAGCCTCCGACGAAGAAAGGGAACTTATTGGTTACGTCAAGGAGTATTACAAACAATTCGACGACGTTGTAGAGGAGCTTGCGTCGCTTTACTCAAAGTATGATTTGCTCAAAGAATATCACAAACAAAACGGCGAGTTTGTCGGCAAACTGGTAGAAGCGGTGTTCAAATTTTCCGACGAGCTTGCCATGCTTAAAGCGCAGGATAACGTGCTGTCTTTTGAGGACTTGCAGCACAAGGCTATGCAACTTTTGAGCGAGGACGACACGCTCAAAAACGCTTTCGACGCCGTGTTTGTCGATGAGTATCAGGACGTCAATCCAACGCAAGAGGCGATTATATCCAAACTTGTCAAGGACGAGTGCTTTATGGTGGGCGACGTCAAGCAGAGCATATACGGCTTCCGTCTTGCAGATCCGTCCATATTCATTTCTAGGCAGAAGAGGTATGCGGATTTCGGCGCAAGCGAGGGACAAAACATCTTTTTCAACCATAATTTCCGCAGCGCATACGGAATACTGTCCTTTGTCAACGGCGTTTTCGACTCGGTTATGACGGAGGAAAATGCGGACATCGATTACAAAACTGACGCAAGATTCGAGCTTAAAGACATACCGCCCGTAAACATCGAGGACGTGTCGCCCGAGGGATACGTGCAGGTGCATCTTTTTGCAAAAAACAAGGCGGAAAGCGAAGTTGCAAGCGGACTTTACGACATAGTAAACGCTGAGAGCGACGATGACGACGAGGGCGTATGCCCTGAGGGCGAATTTATCGCAAACGAGATAAAGACGCTTGTCGGCAGGATGAAAGGTACAAACGCCGACGGCAGCGGAAAGTATATAGGATACGGCGACATTGCCGTGCTTTTCCGCTCTCGTTCCAACGGTGCAAAGCGTATTGTGGAAACGCTCAAAAAAGAGGGTATTCCCGTCAACGAAGGGGCGTTCGGTCAATCTGCGTCTTTGCCCGAAAGAGAGCTTGTCAGCTTTTTGAGGGTGCTTGACAATCCTCGTCAAGACGTGGCTTTTGCAGGGTATTTGCTGTCATTCTTTGGCGGATACAGCGAGGAAGAAGTGGCGAAAATCGCGCTTGAAGAGGGCGGCTGTTTTTATGACAAATTTCTCAAATACGCACTTAAAGACGACGTTTTGGCGCAAAAAGTGCGAGATACGGCAAAAACGATTGATAAATACAGACTCAAAGGGAGCTACCGCAACTTGACGGAACTTATGAACGGAATCGTGTGCGACTATCGCTATGACGCATACCTTATGCGTAGCGGAGAGGGCGACGTAAGCGGACTTAAGAGTTTTATTTCGGGCGCAGGCGTAAAAGACGGAATCACGCTCGGAAAATTCCTCGAGGACTATTGCGAGGGAGCGTCGGAGGGTGCGAGCGCAAGCGGCGGCGACAGGGTGGCAATATCCACATTCCACGGATACAAGGGGCTGGAAAATCCCGTTGTGTTTGTGGCGGATACGGCGTTCGGCTTCAATTACGAGTCGAGCACGGGCGATATGATTTCCACGGGCAAAGGGCTGACGTCCGCAAAAAATTCCAACGATAAAGGGCTTGTGGGAATGAACGCTTTTAATTTCGACGACAAGACCAAGAGCGCCGTTACGCTGTCTAAAATCGCAGTGGGCAAGTGCATAAAAGACAACCAACTCAAAGAGGAAATCAGACTGTTTTACGTGGCGTTGACAAGAGCCAAACAGCTTATGTACGTAACCGCCACGGCAAGCGAGAAAAAGTGTGCGAGTTTCGGCGTTGCTCCGAGGCTGTTCGGCGCAGGGTGCGACCTCGATTTCCTGTCGGGCGCGATATTTGAAGGAAGCGTAAAAGCCACTGTATTCAAGCATAACGTCGAGGATGAAAAAGCGCAGGACTCAGAGGCGGAAAACGTCGTGTACGTTCCCGACGAGCATGTTGTGGCGACAATAAAAAAGTCGCAGAAATTCGTTTATCCGTACAAAGAGGCGACGACGCTTGCAATGAAGTACAGCGTGTCTGCGCTCGACAGCAAGGACGAGGACGCAGTTTGTTTGTTCAAAGACGCGGCAAAGAAGGGCAGCGCATACCACAAGGTTATGCAATATATCGATTACTTTGCCGACGGTAAAGAGGCTGTCGAAGCGGAAATGGATAGAATGGTGCGAGAAAAACTTATAGACGAGGAAGAACGTGCGCTTGTCGAGTCTGCGGACATTGCAAAGTGCCTTTGTAGCGAGATTATGCAAAAGGCAAAGAAGGCGTTGCTTTCGGGCAACGGTAAGTGCATGCGAGAGCAGGCGTTTATGATGTACAAGCCCGCAAACGAGGTTAGCGACGATTTTTCCTCAAACGACAGGGTGCTTGTACAAGGCGTGGCAGACCTCTTTATCAATGACGAAGAGAAAATCATACTCGACTTCAAAAACTCCGCTCTAAAAGACGAAGAATCGCTTGAAAAGTACAAAAAGCAACTTTATCTATACAAATCGGCAATTGAAAGCGCGATTGGTGCAAAAATAGATAAACTTGCTCTATATTCCTTCAAAACCGGCAAAACGTTGTATTTGTGAGAATTCACCGTATATTTATGCGCCGTCGCAACCTTTGCGGCGGCGTTTTTATGTTGCTGCAAAACGTATTGTATTCGTTGCAAAAACGCGCTTTTTGTCGCTCAATCGGCGGTTTATCGTGCAAAGACGATGCGTTATCCGTCGATGTGTTTGGAAATATTAAAAAAAGTTTTGCAATGTTTGGGATATTGTCTTGATTTTTTCTTATAAACTATGTATAATCTATTAGATACTAAATCGCGGAGGAATATTGTGGAATTTTTTGAAAAGGCATTCGCTTGGCTTGCAGACGTATCGTCCAAATTGCCTAAAATAGATTTTCAAATATTTTTCATCGTCGTAGCGGCGGTGCTTTTCGGGTTGGGTATCGTATTTGCGTTTACGTATCTCGGCTCAAAGAGTTTCAAACTTATCAAGGCTAGCAAGAAAATTCAAAAATACCTCGAAGGCGTCGACGCCGTCGATGACGACAACGTGAGCGATTTTACAGCGCATTGTTTCTCTGCAAAAGCGCCTCAAGCGTTGCGCGACAGTTGGGTGCAATACCTCGGCGTGCGCTTTGGATATCCCAGCGATATCGTCAGCGACAAGAACGTCTATGACAAGACGGTCAAAAAGAACAAGGACTATCGCGCGGGCATCTACATTTGCGTATCGCTTATTTTGCTTGCGGTGTTTGCGTTTTGGGGATACGGCACTCTCGATAAGACAGCCATCGGCGCAGTGCATTTCGTGAGTCTTGTGATTATCGGATTGATGTATCTTTTCCTCATCCTCATCAATCGTGCTCAGAACAAGCGTTGCCTCGAAGCTTTTGACGCAATGCAAGAAGACCTTGACGCAAAGGTGAATTTGCAAGTCGAGAAAAACTATGCCACGGATTCCTCTCCGCTTTCCGAACTTGCGGGTATGGTGGAAGAGATTATCGCACGCAACACGTCCAAGGCAATCGACATCGACGAAGAGCCCGAAGAGGTGGCGGAGCCCACTCCCATCGAGGCTTTGATAGAACAAGAAGAGAAAGGCGAGAGCGTTGAGGAAGAAACTTCTGTCGACGAGGCAGACGAGCCGGTTTCCGAGGATAAGGAAGAAGAGTCTGTGGATGAAGAAGCGGAACCCACGGAAGAAACTTCCGTAGAAGAAGCCGAAGAGGTTGAAGAAACCCCCGTTGACGCTGTCGAAGAGAATACGGAAGAGGTTGCGGACGAGGAAACGGACGAAGTTGTCGAAACCGAGCCTGTCGAAGAAGCCGTAAAAGAAACCTCGGAGGAAACCGAAGAAGAAAAGGCTGACGACGAAAACGTTGAAGAAACCATAGAGGAAAGCACCGAAGAGGAAGGACTCCAAGAAGCGCAAGAAGACGCTGCGGAAGAGAACGCCGAAGAACAACCTCTCAAAGAAGAACAAGAGGATACTCTTGACGAGGCAGAGGCTCAAGAGGAAGTTGAAGCCGAGGAAATCGAGGAAGAAGTCCGAGAGGATGAAAACTCGGTCGAAACGAAAGAAGAGCCTATTGAAGAAATCGCAGACGATGACGTTCAGGAGGACGTAACAGACGAGTCCGAAGAGGTTGAAGAACAATCCGAAGAAGAAGTAGCCGACGAAGGCGACGCAGAAGCCGAAGAAGTCGAGGACGATTCACAAGAGGACAACTCAGAAGAGAAAGCCGAAGAGGAGCCCGAGGTCGTTTACGTCGTAGACGGCGAGGATGAGGACGAAGAAGTTGTCAAACCTGCAAAACTTGTCAAACTTCCCAATCTCGTTGATTATATGCTGACAAAGAATATGCCGAAGGCTATGAAGATTCAAATCGCAGGAATGCTCATCGGCACGTACAAGAAGTTTGAAAACAGCAAGGAAGACCGCAAAATCGTTGTGCAATGTCTGACGAAAGTTATGCGCGACTTGCAAGCAAACTGATTTAAATATGTAAAAAAAAGTTCAGTCGGGGGACTTTACGAGCCGACGTTTCAATAAAATATAAGGTGAGGATTGAAAGATGTTTGGAAAGAAGAAAAAACAGGCAAAACTTGAACAAGAGCAACGCGAAAAAGAACAACGCGAGTTGGAACTTGCTCAACAACAAGCGGCGCAAAGAGCGGCAGAGGCTGCAAAAGAGGAAGAAAACAACGGCAAGATTTATCTTGAAAGCGAAATCATCGACGACGATGAGGACGACAATTCTCTTCCCAAAGAGTATGAGTCTATCGCTTATATTTTGAAACAAGAAACGGGCGAAGATTTGCTTGCGCAACCCGTTGACGACGACGTGGAAGAAACTCCGCTCCAAGAAGTCAAAGAAGAAGTTGCGCCTGTCGAAGAAAAGGCTGAAGAGAAGGTTGAAGAACCCGTAGCGCAAGAGCCTGTAAAAGAAGAGGCGCCGACCGAAGAGACAGCCGAAGAAGATGTTGAAGAGACCGAAGAAGAGGCAGAAGAAGAAGTCGAGGAAGAGGCTGACAAAGAGGAAGCTCAAGAAAAGACCGAAATCGCGCCGCAAGAACAAAAAGAAGAAGTGGTGTATATCGTGGACGGTCCGAGCGAGGACGACGACGAGATTGTTAAACCTGCAAAACTTGTCAAACTCCCCAATCTTGTGGACTACATGCTCTCTCAAAACATGTCCAAACAAATGAAGATAAACATTGCGACGTTGCTCCTTTCCACGTACAACAAGTACAAGGATATCCCTGCGGAAAAGAAGATTATCATCCAATGTATGGCAAAGGTTATGAGATCTCTCATTCAAGGCTGATAGAATATCGATTTGACAAGATAGTACATTGGTTTTCAACAAATTTTAGCAATGGAAAAGCCCGAATATGCGTTCGGGCTTTTTTGATTGCGTTTTTGCGATTTTTGCGGTATCTAACCGACTTGATTTGCGCAAGTCATTTGAGCATTTTCTTTTTGGCAAAAATGACGATAAGCGCGATGCAGATGGCAATGTTTATGCCGACGACAACCCAGAATCCCCACAGTTTGCCCTCGAAAGGAACGCCCGTATTCATGCCCCAAAGAGCCGCTATCATTGCAGGGGTATCGATGAGCAGAGTAAGCACTGTGAGCGTTTTCATGACAACGTTGAGGTTGTTGGAAATGATAGACGCATAGGTGTCCATGGTGCCGTTGAGAATGTCGCGGTAGATGTTGGACATCTCGATTGCCTGACGGTTTTCAATAAGCACGTCGTCCCACAAATCCTCGTCCTCTTCAAAGAATTTTATCATGCGAGGAAATTTGTCCAAAACGGCTGTGTTTGCACGCAGGGAAGTCGAGAAATAGACGAGTGATTTTTCAAGCGAAAGCATTTCCACAAGACCTTCGTTTTTCATCGCCTTTTCAAGCTCTGTCTGGACGCGTTGGCTTGCGCGGTCTATCTGTTTGAGGTATTGCAAATACTTCTTTGCGATGACGTATTGAAGTTGCAGTAAAAAGCGAGTGCGCTTGTGGATGTTGAAATCCTTGACGTATCTGCCTGCCATAAGGTCGTTGATGACGGACGTTTCGTTGAGGCACACGGTTACGATTGTGCTGTCCGTGGTTACGCAGCCGAAAGGCAGGGTGGCGTAGGTGTATTTATCGTCGTCCTCTTCCGTGATAGGAATGTCGGTAACGACCATCATAACGCCGTCGTCCTTTTCGCAGTGAGCGCGCTCTTCCGAGTCCAACGCGGCTTTGATATATTCTTCGGGTATTTTTGTACGCGAAGATACCAACTCGATTTCCTTGTCGGTCGGGTTGGACATATGCACCCATTGGTCGGTGAAGTCGTACTCCTCGGTGATTTCTTGCGGATCGACTTCGATAACGGATTTGTTGATTTTCTTGTAAACTTGGATCATAATCGGTTCTCCCGAGCATAGCAAAAGGCATTGCGTCGAGAGAACTCAAACGCGATGCTTATTGGTGGATTTGTTGACTACTTCCAGGGTCAGCGTCCATAATTTTTGCACCTCTAAAACGTGTTTTGATACATTAAGTTTAACAAAAAAATCTTGCAGGCGCAACAAAAATGCGAAAATAAAAAATTTTTGTGTCGACCGTGTTATTTTGTCGAAAATTTGCGCACTTTTTAGGAAATTTGTATAACAGTTTTTATATTATGTATTATTTTTTCTTGCAAAAAGGCGCACGTTTTGTTATCATTATTGCAGTATAACAAAGAAATCTTTTAGGAGGAATTCTAAATGGGCAAAAAATACGTTTATCAGTTTGCCGAAGGCAATGCAAAAATGCGTGAACTTCTCGGCGGTAAAGGCGCAAACCTCGCAGAAATGACCAACATCGGTCTTCCTGTTCCTTACGGTTTCACGATTACGACGGAAGCTTGCACTCAATATTATGAGGACGGCAAACAAATCAACGACGATATCAAAGCGGAAATCATGGAAAATATCGCCAAACTCGAAGAAAAAGCGGGTATGAAATTCGGCGATAAAGAGAATCCGCTTCTCGTCTCCGTTCGTTCGGGCGCAAGAGCGTCCATGCCCGGTATGATGGACACCATCCTCAACCTCGGTCTCAACGACGACGTGGTTGAAGTTTTGGCAAAGAAATCCGGCAACGCAAGATGGGCTTGGGACTGCTACAGACGTTTCATCCAAATGTTCTCCGACGTTGTTATGGAAGTCGGCAAAAAATACTTTGAGGCTCTTATCGACGAGCTCAAAGAGAGAAAGGGCGTTACTTACGACGTAGAACTTACCGCAGACGACCTCAAAGAGCTCGCAGGCAAGTTCAAAGCAGAGTATCAAGAGAAGATCGGCAAACCCTTCCCGTCCGATCCGAAGGAACAACTCTTCGAAGCTATCAAAGCAGTTTTCCGTTCTTGGGACAATCCGCGCGCAAACATCTATCGTATGGACCACGACATCCCGTACAGCTGGGGTACCGCAGTCAACGTACAAATGATGGCATTCGGCAACATGGGCGACGATTGCGGCACAGGCGTTGCATTCACACGTAACCCCGCAACCGGCGAACCCGGTCTTATGGGCGAGTTCCTTATGAACGCACAAGGCGAGGACGTCGTCGCAGGTGTTCGTACCCCGATGCCCATCTCCAAGATGGCTGAGGTTCTTCCGGAAGTCTATGTACAATTCCAAGACGTGTGCAAGATTTTGGAAAACCACTACAGAGATATGCAAGATATGGAGTTCACAATCCAACAAAAGAAACTCTATATGTTGCAAACAAGAAACGGCAAACGTACCGCAGCTGCTGCAATCCGTATCGCATGCGACCTCATCGACGAGGGTATGATTACAGAGAAAGAGGCACTTTTGCAAATCGACGCAAAGACTCTCGACATGTTGCTCCACCCGCAATTTGACGCAAAAGCGCTCAAAGAAGCAGACAAGGCAAACGTGGTCGGCAAAGGTATCGCGGCATCTCCGGGCGCTGCGGCTGGTACAATCGTGTTCACCGCTGAAGACGCAGTCAAAGAAGGCAAGGCAGGCAAGAAAGTCGTCCTCGTCAGACTCGAAACTTCTCCGGAAGACATCGAAGGCATGAAATATGCACAAGGCATCCTCACCGTTCGCGGCGGTCAAACCTCTCACGCGGCGGTTGTTGCTCGCGGAATGGGAACCTGCTGCGTTTCCGGTTGCGGCGATATCAAGATGCATGAAGAAGAAAAATATTTCGAGCTCGCAGGTAAGACCTTCCACGAGGGCGACGCACTCTCCTTGGACGGCTCCACGGGCAACATCTACGATATCATGATCAAGACTGTTCCGGCAGACCCCAACAGCGGTTATTTCGGAAGAATCATGAAACTCGCAGACAAATACAAAGCGCTCGGCGTTCGCACAAACGCAGATACGCCTGCTGACGCACAAAGAGCAGCTGAACTCGGCGCACAAGGCATCGGTCTTGTCCGTACAGAGCATATGTTCTTCGGTCCGGGCAGAATCGACAAGTTCCGTGAGATGATTTGCTCCGAAACCGTTGAAGAGCGCGTCAAAGCACTCGACGCAATCGAGCCGATGCAACAAGCAGACTTCGAAGGTTTGATGGAAGCTCTCAAGGGCATGCCTGTTACCATTCGTTTCTTGGATCCGCCGCTCCACGAGTTCGTCCCCACGGAAGAGAAGGATATCGAGGCTCTCGCAAAAGCAAAAGGCAAATCCGTATCCGAAATCAAGATTCTTTGCGACAGCTTGCATGAGTTCAACCCGATGATGGGCCACAGAGGATGCCGTTTGGCAGTTACGTATCCCGAAATCGCGGTTATGCAAACCAAAGCGGTTATCAAGGCTGCTATCAACGTCCAAAGACGTCATCCCGATTGGAAAGTCGAGCCTGAAATCATGATTCCGCTCGTCGGCGAAGTCAAAGAATTGAAGTATTGCAAGAAGACGGTTGTCGAAACCGCAGACGCAGTCATCAAAGAAAGCGGCGTTGACCTCAAATACGAAGTCGGCACGATGATCGAAATCCCCAGAGCGGCTCTCACCGCTGACGAAATCGCAAAAGAAGCCGATTTCTTCTGCTTCGGTACAAACGACCTTACCCAAATGACGTTCGGCTTCAGCCGCGACGACGCAGGTAAGTTCTTGCCCAGCTACTATCAAGCAAAGATTTACGAATCCGATCCGTTTGCACGTCTTGACACAGTCGGCGTCGGCAAGCTCATGAAGATGGCAGTTACGCTCGGCAAGGGCGCAAACAGCAAGTTGCACTGCGGTATCTGCGGTGAACACGGCGGTGATCCTTCTTCCATCGAATTCTGCCACGAAATCGGTCTCGATTACGTATCTTGCTCACCGTTCAGAGTACCTATCGCAAGATTGGCAGCTGCACAAGCAAACATCAAGAACCCGAGAAACTAATCGAATTATCGACTTTGAAAACAGCCGTTGCAAAACGGCTGTTTTCATACCCGAAAGGCGTTGATTGAATGATTGCTACGGCTATTAACGCCGAATTTTGCAAAAATGGAAAACGAAAATAAATACATTTTTATCTCGCACTCGCACGCCGATTTGGCAAAAGTGAGGCTGGTGCGCAATACGTTTGAGAATAGGGGATATGAGCCGATTTTGTTTTATCTCCATTCTTTATCTGACGAAAACGAAATAACGGATTTGATAAAGCGTGAAATCGACGCGCGTCTTTGGTTTTGTCTGTGCGATTCGCAGAACGCAAGAAAAAGCCGTTGGGTGCAAAGCGAATTGAATTACGTGAAAGAACAGGGCAAAAGAACGCTTGCGACAATAGATCTTGACAAGATTGGTGCGCTTGGGGTTGCCGAACAATGCAGAATAGTAAATCTGACAGTCGACAGCTTTTCTCGTGCGAATACCGTGTTTTTGTCGTATATGAAAAACTCGGCGGTTGAGGCTAAAAAGATAGGAATGACTTTGGAAGAATTTGGATTTGACGTGCCGCTGTTGCATATGCATAATCAGCTATTTCAATGTTTTGAAGATAACGTAATTGAAAGCAATATTGAGAAATGCGACTACTTTTTTATTGTGATAGGGCAAAATTGCGCAATCAACCATTGGGTTCTTAACGAGTGGTATTTGGCAAGGCAATTAGGAAAAATTATCATTCCGATTTTTCTTGACAAAGAAGCACTTTTAAACACGCCCGGAGAGTTGTTGGAGTGGTCATATGTATTGTGGAATTTTGACAATCCGATCGAATCGGTAAAAGCGTTGATAAACGTAATACCGATCGGCGATACGCGCCCCGTAAACGATTAATCGTTGACGGCATGGAAAGCGTCGGAATTGTGTCATAATATCAGGGCATTTGACCTTAAAAGTTACCAAATATTAATCCATAGAGTTGTTATTAATATATATCATCAAATTTAACGCTAAAATAATGCACGCGCATACGCACGCACGCATTTATATATTCGGATTGCGCGCCGCGTCTTTCGTTTTTCGGTTGCTCGGGGTATTTGCGCTGCCTGAGCGGAAGACAGACGAGCGATAAATCCCCAAGACTGAAGAAGAGGAACGATAGGACGCAATAGAGAAATTTTTATCGGTTTATAAAAGACAAAATGTGCGTTATATCGACGGTTTTCGGGGCGCAAAATACCCATCGTGTATTTGGTAAAAATTTTTTATTAAAAAAGTAAAATAGGGGCGATTTTCGTTTGACAGAGGCAGTTTTTTTTGGATATAATGCCCATATCATTCAAGAGCAAACCAAATCGCAACGCACAACCGACGGGGGAAAAATTACCGTAACGCCACTAAATATTGTGGTAAAGGAGCGCGCTATGAAGATTTTGGAGGAGCGCATCTTGAGGGACGGAAAAGTCCAGGCGGGCAACGTCCTCAAAGTTGGCGGATTTCTGAATCATCTTATCGACTATCAATTGTTGGACGAGATCGGAAAGGAAATTTCTGCGCTCTTTTGCGGGCAAAAAATCACCAAAATTCTGACAATCGAAGCATCGGGTATAGCCATAGCTTGTGCAGCCGCACACTATGTCTGCGCACCGGTGCTTTTTGCTAAGAAAAGCAAGACCATAAACATATCCTCGGACTGCTACTGCGCCGAGGTTTATTCTTTTACGCACCAAGTTTCCAAAATGATTATGGTGGAAAAAAGTTTTCTCACCAAAGACGACAAGGTGCTTATCGTCGATGACTTTTTGGCAAACGGCGCCGCTATAAACGGGCTTATGAGCCTTGTCGAGCAAGCCGGCGCGGAACTTGTGGGATGTGCAGTCGCAATCGAAAAAGGTTTTCAAGGCGGTGGCGACGAATTGAGAGCAAAGGGTATAAACGTCCAAAGCCTCGCGCTTATCGATTCTATGGACGACGGAAAAATCACGTTTAGAAACTAACGCAATTTACGCCAAAGTGGCGTGAATATAGAAAAATGCCGAAAAGGCAAAATTTTAAGGAGACACACATGAAAAAGAAAGTATTTGCAATGATTCTTTGCTTGGCTCTCGTAACCGCTTTGGTTATCGGTTTGGTTGCTTGCAACAACGACGAAGACGCGAAAGAAATCGAATTGCCCGCTTATGACGGAATCGTCAATCCCGATTATTCCGGCGTAACGATCAAGAGCGATTTCAAGATTGGCGTCATCTGCTTGCACGACGATTCTTCAACTTATGACAAGAACTTTATCGACGCTGCAAAAAAAGCAATCTCCGAGCTCGGTCTCACCAGCGATAACATCATCTTCAAAACCAACATTGCGGAATCAAACAAGTGCAAAGACGCAGCAGTTGACCTCGTAGATGCAGGTTGCGACGTTATTTTTGCAGACTCTTTCGGCCATGAATCTTTCATTAAAGAAGTTGCGGCTGCCAATCCCGGTGTTCAATTCTGCCACGCAACAGGCGTTATGGCTGCTTCCAGCGGACTTGACAACTTCCACAATGCGTTTGCTTCCATCTACGAAGGTAGATACCTTGCAGGCGTTGCGGCAGGTCTCAAACTCAACGAAATGATTGCAAACGGCACTATCAAAGAAAACGAAGCAAAAATGGGTTACGTCGGCGCATTCACATACGCAGAAGTTATCTCCGGTTACACCGCATTCTACCTCGGTGCAAAATCCGTTTGCCCCAGCGTAACGATGGACGTTAAGTTCACGGGTTCTTGGTATGACCTCACCGCAGAAAAAACCACTGCAGAAGCTCTCATTGAGGGTGGTTGCAAACTCATCAGCCAACACGCAGACTCTATGGGCGCACCGTCCGCATGCGAGCAAGCAGGCGTTCCCAACGTGTCCTACAACGGTAGCACGTTCGTTGCTTGCCCCGACACTTTCATCGTTTCTTCCAGAATCGATTGGACGCCTTACTTCAAATACATCATCACTCAAACCGCACAAAACTTGGCAATCGACGACGATTGGACGGGCACTTTGGCAACGGGTAGCGTAGTTCTCACCAACCTCGGCGGAAAAGCCGCTGCGGCAGGCACGGTTGGCAAAATCGTCGAAGTGAGAAAACAACTCGCAGAAGGCACTCTCCAAGTTTTCGACACAAGCAAATTCACGGTTAACAACGAAAAGGTTACGAGCTTCAAAGTTGACGGACAAGAAGTTATCGAAAACGGTATTTTCAAAGAATCCTTTGTCCGTTCCGCACCGTACTTCGAATACAAGATTGACGGAATTAATCTCCTCAACGTCGAATACGGCAAAAGCAACGACTGATTAAGAGTATATCTCGAGCATAGCGGAGCAAAAACTCCGCTATGCCGATTTATAGGCAAAAGCGCGTAAGGCGCATATTTTTATTTTTTGGAGATAGCATGGAAAATACTTATGCTGTACAAATGAAGGGGATTGCCAAGCGTTTTGGCAAGGTCGTGGCAAATAGCAACGTCGATCTTGACTTGCGCAAGGGTGAAATCTTGTCTTTGCTCGGTGAAAACGGCAGTGGTAAGACTACGCTTATGAATATGCTTGCCGGCATTTATTATCCCGATGAAGGTGAGATTTTCGTAGACGGTAAAGAAGTGGTTATCCGCTCGCCCAAAGACGCTTTTGACAATCATATCGGAATGGTGCATCAGCATTTCAAACTTGTGGACGTTTTTTCTGCCGCCGACAATATTATTCTCGGTGAAAAAGAAGCCAAATTGTCCTTCAAAGACGAAAAACAAAAGGTCGTTGATGACACTATTGCCAACAACGCAGAGTGCGACGAGTACGAAAAGGAAGAGCACCCCGGCGTTCTTTCATATCTCACCGCACCAAAAAGAATTACCGATAAAGAACTCAAAAAGCGTATTTCGCTCCTGCCTTGGACGAGATTTGCAAGAAGCGTAAAGTTCAATTGGCTCAGAAAGAACCGCGCAAACGATTTGCAAGGCATTGCCGACAAATACGGGTTCGATATCGACTTAAAGAAGAAAATATACGATATGTCTGTCAGTGAAAAGCAGACTGTCGAAATCATAAAAGTTTTGTATAGAAAGGCGGATATTCTCATTCTTGACGAGCCTACCGCCGTTCTCACTCCGCAGGAAATCACGAAACTGTTTTCCGTTATGCGCAAAATGAAAGAGGACGGAAAGTCCATTATAATCATCACGCACAAACTTAACGAAGTTATGGAAATCAGCGACAGAGTGGCGGTGCTACGCAAGGGCGAGCATATCGCGACCGTCGAAACCAAAGAAACGAGCGAAAAGCAACTCACCGAAATGATGGTCGGCAAAAAGGTTGATCTCAACATCGAAAGAGCCACTCCGCACGACGTTGAAGACAGACTTGTCGTAGAACATCTCACCGCACTTAATCACGATGGCGTAAAGGTGCTTGACGACGTTTCTTTCACGGCGCGCTCGGGCGAAATCCTCGGTATTGCGGGTATCGCGGGCAGTGGTCAAAAGGAACTTTTGGAATCCATTGCGGGACTTCAAAAACTCAATACGGGCGACATCATCTATTATGACCCCGCAAAAAACAACGAGAAAGTGGATTTGCGCTCCAAGACTCCCGTGCAAATAAGAGAACTCGGCGTAAGACTTTCCTTCGTTCCCGAGGACAGACTGGGCATGGGACTTGTCGGCAATATGGACATCACGGACAACATGATGCTCCGCTCCTACAGAAAGGGCATTCCGTTCTTCCTTGACAGAAAGAATCCCAAAAAACTTGCGGAAAAGATTGTCGATGAACTTCATGTCGCAACTCCGAGCACACAAACTCCCGTCCGTCGTCTTTCGGGCGGCAACGTGCAAAAAATTCTCGTCGGACGCGAAATCGCGGCTGCTCCGACCGTGTTTATGGCGGCGTATCCAGTACGCGGACTGGACATCAATTCGTCTTACACCATATATCATCTTCTCAACGAACAGAAAGAAAAGGGCGTTGCGGTCATCTTCGTCGGCGAAGATCTTGACGTGCTTATCGATCTTTGCGACAGAATTATGGTTATATGCGGCGGCAGAATCACGGGCATAATCGACGGCAGACGCGCGATAAAGGAGCAAATCGGCTCGTTGATGCTCGGCAGAGAATCCGCAACGGAAAATATCGACAAGGAGGCAGCGCAAGATGAAACAAAATAAAGAACCGTTGGTGCATCTTGTAAAAAGAGATAATATCGAGCCTTGGAAACCTTGGGTAATCAGGGCGGCAACCATAATCGGCGGCTTGATTTTCATCTGCTTGCTCTGCTTTGCGGAATTGAAAGTTTCGCCCTTCAAAGTCATCAAATATATGTTTGTCGGCGCATTCGGCAGCGAACACAACATTCTCGTTATGTTTAGACAAATGTCGCTGTTGCTCATAATTGCGCTGGCGATAACTCCCGCTTTTAAAATGCGATTTTGGAACATCGGCGCGGAAGGTCAAGTGCTTATCGGTGCGTTCGGCGCGTGCGCATGTATGTTCTATTGCGGAGGCAAAATGTCCAATGCGGGACTTATCGTGCTTATGTTCGTGGTATCTATCGTGGCAGGCGTTATATGGGCGGTTATTCCCGCGCTTTTCAAAGCGAAATGGAACACCAACGAGACGCTTTTCACGCTTATGATGAACTATATCGCACTTCAAGTCGTGCTTTATTTCATCAAGGTTTGGGTGCCGGGCGGATCGGGTTCGCTTAATCCCATCAAATACGGCAATCTTCCGCAGATTGCGGGCGGTGATTATTATTTCAGTATGATTTTTGCCGCGGTCATCACCGTTGCGATGTTTTGCTATTTGCGTTTCAGCAAGCACGGCTATGAAATCACTGTCGTGGGCGAGAGCGTGAACACGGCAAAATATATCGGTATCAACGTCAAAAAAGTAATTATAAGAACACTCATTCTGTCGGGTGCGATTTGCGGTATAGCGGGCTTCCTCATCGTTGCGGGCATAGACCACACGATAAGCAAAGACACCGTCGGCGGTCAAGGATTTACGGCGGTTTTGGTAAGTTGGCTTGCGCAATTCAACCCTATTGCAATGGTTTTCACGTCATTCCTCGTTGCATTTCTCACTCGCGGAACGCAAGAAGTTATGACGAGCAGCGGTATAACCAACAACTTCTTTGCACAAGTCGTTACGGGTATAATGTTTATCATTATACTTGCAAGCGAGTTCTTGATAAGGTATCAAATCGTGTTCAGAAAGAAGCATAAAGACTCAATCGACAGTGCAGAGCCCGCGCAAGATACGAATGTGGCAGCCGATACGGAAAACGCGTCGAACGAGCCTATCGCCCAAAGCGCACAAGAGGAAGAGATTATTGCCGATAGCGTCGAAAACTCGACCGAGAAGGGGGTAAACTGATATGTTCGTAAAATTTTTGTCAAGTGCAATCAGATTGAGCGCGGTGTTCCTTTATGGTTCTACGGGAGAAATCATCGTGGAAAAGGGCGGACATCTCAACCTCGGTATTCCCGGCATTATGAGCGTCAGTGCGGCGGTAAGCGTGCTTGCGGAATATTCTCTCATCAAGACCATGGGGACAAGTGCTCCCGCGCTTTTGGTGCTTATACCGATAATAGTTGCGTTTTTAGTCGGCGCGATTATGGGCTTCCTTTACAGTTTTCTCACCGTTACGCTTCATTGCAATCAAAACGTTGTTGGTCTTGCAATGACCACTCTCGGCGTAGGCCTTGCGGGCTACTATATGACGGGTGCGGGCGCAAAGATAATGATCGTCGCAAGAGCGAGCAAGTATTTTATCAAATTGTTCGACGTTCAGGGCGGCGGTGCGTTCTCGCAAATATTCCTCTCACACGGTGCGTTGGTGTATCTTGCAATTATAATCGCAGTCGTTGCTCAAATCGTACTTAGCAAGACGAGAACGGGACTCAACCTCCGTGCCGTGGGTGAAAATCCCGCAACGGCGGACGCGGCGGGCATCGACGTCACCAAATACAAATACGTGTCATCTTGCGTAGGTTGCGGTATTTCGGGCTTGGGCGGTCTCTTCTGTGTTATGGACTATATGGGCGGAAACTGGGAATATGTCCTTGAAGGCTTTGGATGGCTCTCTATCGCACTCGTTATCTTCACGCTTTGGAAACCCGCATTGTCCATACTCGGATCAATAATTTTTGCGGGTTTGTACATCGCATCGTCGTACATAAAAGGCATTTCGTTTGCGCAAATCGAGCTTATCAAGCTTTTGCCGTACGTCGTCACAATCCTCGTGCTCGTCATCACGAGTATGATAAACAAGAGAGAAGCACAACCGCCGGCGGCACTCGGCATGTCTTACTTCCGAGAAGAGAGATAAAAATTAATAATTAATAATTAATAATTAATAATTGCAAGTGGGCGTTGCCCACACCTAAATGAAGCTTATTCGAGGCGTTCTTATTAACGGAATGTGCTTATTCGAAGTTCGAGTCGCAAGGCGCCGAGCGAATAAGCGCCGAGCTTGCGTCACACACAAGGCTTTTAGCCACAATTGTCACTTGTGCCAATTGCTTGCTTTTTGCCTTGGTGCTCCTTCTTTCCTTCACACAAAAGACTGCGCTTTCATCTTATATAACCCACTATCGTTCGCTTGTCTTTTGTATGTGGAAGCCTTGTGGGTGCAGTACAAGCGACTGCGCCGTGTTGTTGCCTAGCTGGCGCACAAAGCGCAGTGGCATAACAAGGGGGCGATACCTATTTATGCGAGTGCCGTTGTCTCCCCCGCGAGCGACGAATAATATTGTAGAGAATTATCCCTAACCGAGTGGTCGGGCGCGACGCGTTAAGCAACACATTCGGTGAATGTGTTGTAGCCAAAGCGAACGAGGCGGATTGCGGTGCGCAAACGCCGAAGTGGACATGCCGGCGTGTCCGGAAAGAGGGGGCACATTGCATTAAAGAAGTTACGATGCACCCGAATTACAAACAAAAAAAGCCCGTTAGATACGGGCTTTTTTGATATTCTAATCAAACAATTTCATTTATTTCAACTTGCCGAGACCGATGGAATAACCTTGCGCTTTGCCGAGTTGTTTTGCGGTCTTGGTGTCGAGAATCTCAACGCAACGGATAAACGTACCGATTTGTTCGCACATAAGGTCGAGGTTGAATTTGTCCATATGGTGATTGTCCGCAATCGAGCAGAGATAGTCGGGAGCGGTTACAAGCGCGATTTCGGGAATACGCTTATTGAAGAGCGGTTGACCTTCGCCGAAATGGAGCATATTGTGTCCGCGCAAAGTGAGCGTGCGCACGTTGTCGCGCTCTTTGATTGCCTCGTAATAGATATCGTCCATAGTCTTGTTGCCGGTGTACACGAGTTCCACGTCAATGGGATTGGTCATCTTATACACGCCGTCAACGTCCTTCCATTCCGTGCAACCGAGGTGTTCCACTGCGCAACCCGCAACGGCTTTCAGACCGCCTTTTTTGCCTTTCCACACTTGCTTGTTGTCGGCAAGGAATTTGGAAGTGGCTTGGTCCGTACCCGTACGGAAAGAGGGAAGACGGAAATGCCCCGTTACAAACGCGAAAACAAGGTTTCTATCCGTGGGATTTTGTTTAAAATACTTCATCATCGGCAGTATTCCGATCGCGCCGTTTTCCTCGCAGAAATTGCATCCGTCGGTGTGCGTGTTGACAATGATTGCCTCGTTTGTATCCTTCTTGCCTTTGAGCACGGCATAGAATGATTCCGTGTGCGCTTTTTCATATTTTCCGACAAGTTTCAAAGTGGCGGTTTTGTGTGCTTTTGCGGCGTCTAACACGGTTTTCCCGTCTGTTTGATTCACCCACACCATAGGCACTTTGAGATAGTGCAAAATGAAATTGAGCACCTGTCCTTCCACCATTTGATCGGACATATCTTCCCAAATGCAAATCATGCCTTTCATACCCGAGAGTTGCGCCGCCCAGAAGGTGAGCAACGTCTTTACGAAGGATGTGCTGACGGGACCTCTGTAACTCTTTTCGATTTCAAGGTCGGCAGGGTAAGATTTGCGTTTATCGAAAGCGATTTTACTGCTGATTTTGGACAAATTTTTGATGTGGCAAACGGCAATTTTGCCTCTTGCTCTGGCAAAGCCGAGAGGGTGATTGCCCACTTCCACAAGTTTGCCGCAAACGCCGTCTTTATCTGTAAGTCCGCTGTAGGGGAAGGGCGAGGAAACGTGCACTTCTTTGCCGTCGACGGTCAATGCGCACTCGTCGCAAGTCCAACGCTGAAACTCGTACGGCGTTGTGTGAATTTCATATCCCATTTCCGTTATCTGAGTCTTTATCCACTTGCAGAACTCGTTTTGAGCGTCCGTGCCTGTGAGTCGAACGCCAAAAGCGTTCATAGTGTCCATATCTTGCGCGATTTTTTGCGCGTTGCAATATTTTTGAATATCCATAAAATACCCCCTGATACTTATAATTTCATTTTAATGCCAAAACCTGAGTGTGTCAACCCCGATTGTATACAAACGTATGATATCGTGCCATAACTTATAAAATGCATAGAAAAGGGACATTTTATCGAAAATACGTTGCGTTTTGACAGTTTTATCCTGCGAAATTCGATACAAAGGTATTGAAAACCAAAAAACAAAGTGTTATAATATATATCTAAAATAGGTAATTATGGACTTAATTCGAACAATCGAACTGAAAAGGACTATCCTCGAAGACAACGACGCCGACGCAAACAAACTGCGCTCGGAGCTTGACGACGCGCGCGTTTATTATATAAACGTTATGTCCGCTCCGGGCAGCGGCAAAACGTCTTTGCTTGTCAAACTTATCGGCAAGCTCAAAGACAAATGCGCTGTGGGAGTTATGGAGGCAGATATAGACGGCGACGTTGACGCGTACACCGTACGCGAGGCAGGAGCGCAGTCAATCCAGCTTCACACGGGCGGAATGTGCCACCTCGACGCGGATATGTCGCGTCAAGGGTTCAAAGAGTTCGGTACCAAAGAAGATATAGTGTTTTTGGAGAATATCGGCAATCTCGTATGTCCTGCCGAGTTCGACACGGGCGCGCACCTCAAAATGGCGTTGCTCGCAATCCCCGAGGGCGACGACAAACCCCTCAAATACACGTTGATGTTTTCAAGTTGCGACGTGCTGGTTATCACCAAGATAGATACGGCAAAATACTTTGATTTCGACGTGGAAAGTTGCAAAGAACATCTTGCAAAAATCAATCCGAACGCAAAAGTTTTCGTCGTATCGTCCAAGACGGGCGAGGGCGTTGACGCGCTTGCGGATTGGATTTACGGCAAATACAGCGAATGGAATGAGGCGTTGAAATGAGAGTTATATCCGTAAAAGAAAGCGTATTTTCAAACAATGACAAGGTTGCGGATTCCCTCAGAGCGTCGCTCAAGGCGCAAGGCACGTTTATGCTCAACGTGATGTCTTCTCCCGGCAGCGGCAAAACAACGCTCCTTACGAGGCTCATTCGCGACATGAAACAGACGCTCAAAATAGTGGCGATGGACGTTGATATCGAAACGGACGTAGACGCAAGGCGCATTGCCGAGAACGCAGGCGTGGAAAGCGTGCAAATTCACAACGGCGGGCTTTGCCACATAGACGCGCAGATGGTTGCGGACGCACTGGCTCAGGCGGATTTTCCCAAATCCGACCTCATCGTGCTTGAAAACATCGGCAATCTTGTATGTCCTGCCGAGTTCGATACCGGCGCGCACCTCAATATGATGCTTTTGTCCGTGCCGGAGGGCGACGACAAACCTTTGAAATATCCGCTCATGTTTGAGAAGTGCGACGTCGTGGTGGTAACCAAAATCGACGCGCTCGAAGCATTCGACTTCGATATGCAAGCGTTTGAGAAACACATTAAGAATCTAAACAAGAACGCACAGATTTTCCCCGTCAGCGCAAAGACGGGCGAGGGCGTCGACTTGTTGGAGAATACATTGTACAAAAAAATAAAGTTTTTCGGTAAAGGAGAAAACATCAATGGCTGAGATGAGCAAAGCATTTGTGCCCAAGTATATGGGAGAAGCAAATCCGAGTGAGAAAATCCTCAAATTGGCAAGAAAAATCACGGACTGCATCGATCACAAGATCAAAGGCGTGACAGCAAACGATCCCGAGTATTGGGGACTTCGTTGCCTCGTAACCGACGAAATGGCAGACGTCGCACTCACGATGAAAGTGCGCCATCACTACACGTTCGAGCAAATGTTGAAGCTCAATCCGCAATACAAAGCGGAAGATCTTCAAAAACTTCTCGACGAGATGAGCCACGTAGGGCTTTTGGAATACGATTATGGCGACAATTACGACAAGAACGGTCCCATCAAGGGCGCAAAACGCGTGCGTCGTTATTGCCTTCCCATGTTCGTTCCGGGTTCTGCGGAATTTACTAACATGATCAAAAAGCAACTCGACGATCACCCCGAGCTTGCAATGTTCTTTGAAAGAATGACATATTTGCCTTTGACCATGGTTACGCCTATGGTTCCGGCAGGCGGCGCAGGTATCGGTATGCACGTTATCCCCGTTGAAAAGGCAATCGAGATGGAAAACGGCACTATGGACATCGAGCACATTTCTTACTGGCTCAAAAAGTATGAAGGACACCTTGGCGTAGGTATCTGCTCTTGCCGTTACGGCCGTGCAAAACTCGGCGAAGGCTGCGGCGACAGCTGCGAAGAGTGGTGTATCGGTATCGGCGATATGGCTGATTACTGCCGCGAAACCGGCAAAGGCCGCAATATCACATACGATGAGGCAATGCAAATTCTCCGCAACGCAGAGAAGAACGGCTTTGTTCACCAAATCACCAACATCGACGGCGAAAACAAGATTTTCGCAATCTGCAACTGCAACGTCAACATCTGCAACGCATTGCGTACGTCGCAACTTTTCAATACGCCAAATATGTCCAGAAGCGCATACGTGGCGAAAGTCGAGAAAGACAAATGCGTGGCTTGCGGCAAGTGCGTAGAGTATTGCCCTGCAGGCGCTGTCAAACTCGGTCAAAAACTTTGCACCAAGCAAGGCGAAATCAAATATCCCAAACACGAACTTCCCGACAACCTCAGCTGGGGTCCGGACAAATGGGATGAGGATTACAGAGATAAAAACCGCATCAACTGCTATGAAACAGGTACGTCGCCCTGTAAGGTCGCTTGCCCTGCGCACATTGCAGTCCAAGGTTATATCCGCAAAGCAAAAGAAGGCAAATATCAGGAAGCGCTTGCTCTCATCAAGAAGGACAACCCGTTCCCGGCAATCTGCGGCCGCGTCTGCAACAAGCGTTGTGAGGCTGCTTGCACGAGAGGAACCATTGACGAGGCAGTCGCAATCGACGATATCAAGAAATTCATCGCAGAGCAAGATTTGCATGCGGAAACCAGATACATACCCGAAGTGGTCATTCCGTCCAACGTTGACAAACAATGGTCGCAAAAGATCGCAATCATCGGCGCAGGTCCTGCAGGTCTTTCTTGCGCATACTATCTTGCAACCAAGGGTTACAAACCCACCGTCTTTGAAAAGAACGAGAAACTCGGCGGTATGCTCACTTACGGTATTCCGTCCTACAAGCTCGAAAAAGACGTTATCGAGGCAGAAATCGACGTTTTGCGTGAACTTGGCGTCGAATTCAAGACCGGCGTAGACGTCGGCAAAGACGTAACGATTCCCCAGCTTCGCGAACAAGGTTACAAAGCGTTCTACGTTGCAATCGGTTGCCAAGGCGGCAGATTGCCCGGAGTTCCTGGCGAGGACGCAATCGGCACGGATATGGCGGTTTCCTTCTTGCACAAAGCAACTGAGAACCATGACAGAAAGATGAACGGCGCAACCGTCGTCATCGGCGGCGGCAACGTTGCAGTTGACTGCGCACGTACGGCTGTTCGTTTCGGCAGCGACGTTGTCGGTATGTATTGCCTCGAATCTCGCGACACAATGCCTGCAAGCAAGAAAGAAGTTGAAGAAACTCTTGCGGACGGCATCACCGTCAACAACGGTTGGGGCCCCAAGGAAATCCTCAAGAACGAGGACGGCACCGTCAAAGCGGTCGTATTCAAGAAATGCCTCAGCGTTATCGATCCTGTTACAAAGAGATTCAATCCTCAATATGACGAAAACGACACCATCACCGTCGAGGCTCAAAACGTCATCTTTGCAATCGGTCAAACGGTTGTTTGGGGCGACTTGCTCAAAGGCACCAAGGTTGAGTTCCATCACGGCAATTATCCTGTCGCAGACTCTCTCACTTATCAAACGGCAGAGCCCGACATCTTCGTCGGCGGCGACGTGTACAGCGGACCGAAGTTTGCAATCGACGCAATCGAGGCAGGTAAGAACGCGGCTGTATCTCTCCACAGATTCGTACAACCGGGCACGAGTATGACCATCGGTCGCAATCGTCGCGACTTCATCGAGCTTGACAAGAACAACATTGTCATCGACAGCTACGACACGGCAGGCAGACAAGAAGCAAAAGAACTCGACGGCGACAAACACTCCTTCAGAGATTTGCACGGCACTCTCACTGCAGAGCAAGTGCACACAGAGGCGTCTCGTTGCCTCGGCTGCGGCGCAAGCGTCGTAGACGAGAACAAGTGCATCGGTTGTGGCGTTTGCACCACCAAGTGCGAATTTGACGCAATCCACCTCCACAGAGAACATCCCGAATGCTCGACGATGGTACGCAGTGAAGACAAGTTCAAGAAGATCTTGCCGTACGCTATCAAACGTGGATTCAGAATCGTCTTTGGCAAAAAGACCGCCGAAGAAAAAGCGTCTCAAAAGAAACACAAAGAGTACGTAAAAGCAACCAAAAAAGCCAAAAAAGCAAACAAATAAGAGGTAATTATGCACGAGTTAGGAGTGGTTTTTCACATTGCGGACATAGTGAGCGACGTCGCTCGCAAGAACAACGCGTCCAAAATTGCAAAGGTCGTCATGCAAATCGGCGAGGTTTCCACCGTCGTCAACGACCAACTCATCGATTGCTGGAATTGGAACGCCAACCGCACCGTCCTTCTCAAAGGTTGTAAAATAGAAGTGGAAACCATTCCTGCCGTCACCTATTGCGAGGATTGCAAAAAAGAGTATCCCACCGTTCAATACGGCAAAATTTGCCCCTACTGTGGCAGTGAGCATACTTATCTTTTGCGAGGGAACGAAGTCCAAATCAAAGAAATCCTCGTGGAATAAGGGCTCAAATAGCGAATAACTTCGGCAGAGCCGTCCGCCCGTCAACTCATTTACGCTTAGTAAATTAGGGTTGCCGTTCGGACGGCTCTTTCTTGTTCTTCATCTATTTGAGCTCTTATTCTATTGCGCATTAGTCAAAGCTTCTTGTGCATCAACTCACGTACGTACTAGTACGTTAGGGTTGCTGCCCAAGGGGCTTTTCCTTACTCTTCATCTATTTGAGCCCTTATTCCAACGAGAATTTATATAACTTATTAACGGAATGTGCTTATTCGTAGCGTGGAGGCGCAAGGCGCCGACCGCACCGAGCGCCAAGCTTGACGATAAGTACAAGTGAGCCGATAAGTGTTGTTCTTTTTATCGGCGAACGAGTGGCATAATGAGTGAACGATACTCGTCTATGCGCGTGCCGTAAGGAGCAGCGCGACGGAATAGCGATTGTTACGAAGTCAATCGCGTTGCGTGTCCCTCCCCGCGGAGCGGTTCCGTGGGTTCCCTCAAACGAAGTGCAGAGGGGGAACGGAATATGGGCGCGACGCGTTAAGCGACACATTCGGTGAATGTGTCGTAGCCAAAGCGAACGAGGCGGATTGCGGTGCGCAAACGCCGAAGTCCAAACACCGTGAGGAAGGGGGAAAGTTACATTTAATGGTTTTCCGGCGTGTCCGGAAAGAGGGGGCATTGTATTTGAGGAGTTACGACGCACTCTATTAGAATGTAAAGTGAGTTTTAATAACTTTATTTGGGGTGTGATTGAGTTATATACTTATCACTCTTTTACGAGTTCATAACTATAAAATATTCCGTCAGTTTTTCGGGGGTGTCCGCAAAGGCAGTGGAGTCCCAGTATTCGACGAGAAGGATAAAGTTTTCTATTACGGAATTGACTTTGAGGCTTTTGGGCAAGTCTTTGCCGTTTACGAAATTGTTTTCAACGCACGCGGTGGCAAATTCTTTTAGTTCGCCTCTTAGATACGTCAAAAACACGTCCTTGCTTTGCGAAAGGAGTATTGCGTGAACAAGCGTTTTTTCGTCGTGCAAGTGATAGAAAATGTGCGTGATGAAGTGCTTGTAATCGAATATGGACGACTTGGAAAAATCATGGCTTTGCTCTTCCTCTACGGTGTGTGAAAACACGTGTCCGAATATCGTCGTGCATATGGATTTTAGCAAATCTTCTTTGGTTTTGTAGTGGGCGTAGAACGTACTACGCGCCACGCCGCTTGCGTCCAAAACGTCTTGTATGCGTACGTCGCTGTATTCTTTTTCAAGCAAAACGTTTGCAAATGCGTTGTAAATCTTTTCCGTCGTTGCGGATATTCTTTTATGCATAATTTCACCTCGAGTATATTGTATCAAACATTGTGTTTCGTTGTCAATACATATAGTTTGATTTTTGCAGATAAATGAAACATTTTGTTTTATTTTGTTTGATTTTTACAATAAAATGCAGAACAAATCGGCAAAATACGCTTGATATGGCATGTATAATGAGGTATAATTTTAATTGAAAAACGAGAGGTTTTTGTATGCTGCAAGTCAAGGATTTATGCGTATATGCGCAGTTTGCGCGCGGTGAGGACGTTATTGTAAAAGGCGTTTCTTTTTGCGTGCCTAGCGGTCGTTCTCTTGCGCTTGTCGGCAGGTCCGGCGCAGGCAAATCCATGATTGCAGGCGCAATCACGGGCACGCTTGCGGACAACTGTTTTGCAAGCGGTGAAATTTTGCTTGACGGCAAAGATTTGACGGACAAAAAAGTCCTCAAAGCAAGCCTTGGCAAGGACCTTGTTTATATTCCGCAAGGCGGCGCGGAATCTCTCAATCCCTCGCTCAAAGTCAAGACACAGATATATGAGGCGTTTGATATAAGTTTGCCCAAAATGAACAAAGACCAAAAGCACGCGTATGCGGTTTACAACCTCGCAAAAGTGTGTCTTGACGAGAGCATTCTCGACAAATATTCCTTTGAAATAAGCGGCGGCGAGGCACAGCGTGTTATGATGGCAATCGCGCTCTGCGCCAAGCCCAAAGCAGTTATCCTTGACGAGCCGACGCGCGGTCTGGACGATAGAAACAAGCAAGTTTTCCTTGATTGTTTGCGCAATAACTTTGCAAATTCCGCAATAGTTGCAATCACTCACGACAAGGCGGTTGCCGCCACTTGCGACGAGGTTATAAATGTGCAAGACGGCGCTATGGTAGCAGTTGATGAAAACGCAGAGCAAGAGGTTGATGAAGAATGATAGAATTGCACGGCATAAGCAAGACTTTTGCGCAAAAAGGCAAAAACGCAACCTCGATTGCACCTCTTGACAAGGTGAGTTTCGACATCGAGGACGGAAAAATAGTCGGACTTGTCGGCGCAAGCGGAGAGGGCAAAAGCACTCTTGCCAACATCCTTTGCAGCATATGCGCGCCGAGCGACGGCAAGGTTTACGTCGACGGCGTTTCGCTTTGGAGCGATAAGGGTAAATACAACAGAAAAACGGGAAGCGCAGTGCAGCTCATTCCGCAAAAACCCACTCTTGCGCTCGATCCCACTCAACGGATAGGAAGCGCGATAAAAGAGGCTCTGGTAGCGTTCAAAAACGCAAAAATCGGAAAAGACGCAGAACAAAAAATGTACCAACTGTTTGACGTTGTAGGGCTCGAGCACACGCTTTTTAGCAGACTTCCCGTGCACCTCAGCGGCGGACAAGCGCAAAGAGCGGTCATTGCGCGTGCGCTTGCAACCCGTCCGAAATTATTGATAAGCGACGAGTCAACGTCAATGCTCGACGAGCAAACACAAGAAAAAATCTTGCAACTTTACAAATCCATAGTGCAAAAAGACGGCATATCGATGCTGTTTATCACGCACGACGTCGATATTGCAAAGACATTTTGCGACGTTACGTACAAACTTGAGGGCGGCAAAATCTACGTTTTGAAATAACCAAAACGCAATAGAAATACAATCGAACATATAAAAAGGCATATAAAATGATGAAAAAAAGCATAAAAACGATAGAATTTTTGATGATTTTTGCGGTGATTTTCACACTGTTTTTCTGCCTTGTTGCGTGCAATCATAATGACAAAGGCGGCGAAAACGTGTTTATCGTCGGCACCACGATGGAAGTGGATTCGCTCAATCGTCTGGATACTCTAGGCGGTGGGGCAGGGTATAATTTCGACAAAATCGCCTCAACCGTGTCGCAATTGACAGCCATTTCGCAGATTGACGGAAGTTTCGTCGGAAATGCTTGCGATTATACGGTTTCCGAGGACGGTAAAACGTTCACACTCACGCCCAAAGCGCTCAAATGGCACGACGGAGTTGAATTTACCGCCGATGACGTTGAGTTTTCGCTTGAGGACGTAATCGGAAGCGATGATTATTCGCATTGCGTCGAGCAAAACGGCTCTTTAGTATATACTCTCGAAATTTCCGAGGCGCAATTCCTTCAAAAACTTGCAAAAGAAACAATCAAACCAAAGCATATTTTTGAGAGCGCAACCAAGGACGACCTCACCGACGAGCAGTCTGTTGTCGGACTTGGCGCATACAAATATCAAAGTCGCGACAAAAACGCAGGTACAATCACTTTTGTCAAAAACGCCGATTATCCGAATGCGGAAAATATGATTGTAGACAAGGTGATTTTTAAGCATTATGGCTCAGCGGACGTTTTGACGCTCGCGCTCAAAAAGGGAGAAATCGACGCGGTTTACAACTATGGCAAAGGTCTTGACGTTGACGCTGTAAGCGCGCTCAAATCTTGCGACAACGTTACGCTCGTATCTTACGCAAGCAAGTCTATCCCCAAAGTGCTGTTTTTTAACAACGCCAAAATGACGGACGCAAGAGTGAAAAGAGCGATTGCAAAATCCATAGACTATGACAAAATCCGTACGCTGTTCGGGAGCGACGGCGCAAGTGCGTCCAGAGAAGGATTTGTCGGAGACGGCATTTTCGGATATAAGGAAAGCGCGGTTTGGAGCGAAAATCTGGAAGAGGCAAAAGCGCTCCTTCAGAGCGCAGGGTATAGCCAAAACAACAAATTCCGTTTTGAACTTCTCGTGCGTACGGACAAGGGCAACGACTCTCAATACGCCACCGTTTTGAAAACGCAAATCGAGCGAACCGGGCTTGTAAACGTCGTGCTTATCGAAAAGGGCAGCGATTGGCAGAAGTATTATCAGGACGGCAATCATATGGCGAGCCTTGCCACCGTTACGGAAAAGGGCTACGACTTCGAGGCAGGCTATGCCTCGAGATACACGCTCGCCACGGTTACAAGTATGCTCTCTATGACCAACCCAGTATCGCACGGACAATTGCAAGTGGAAGCGGACGGCGAGCCTACCGAATACGGCAAAATTCTCAAGGCTATGCAAGGCGCAAAAACCGCTTCGCAACTTCAGAAAGCGGTGGGAGAATACCAAGACTATATGGTGCAGAACGTGCCGTGCGTTGCGCTTTTCTATGACGGAACGGTGCAAGGCGCGTCGAGCAATTGGCAAGGCTATCTCGTTGACAACGCTTACGGAATCGTGAATACAAAGACTTTCGAGTGTTTGAAAAGGGCGTAACTTAAACAAGACAAACAACGCAATCGGCGGTTTATAATAACAATATGACAATATAAAATTGCTTTTAGGCAAATAAAAGTAATTAAACGACAAAACACGTACAGGATGAAAAAGCGGATAATCAAAAACTTGATATTCTCAGCGATAGCGTTTGCGGCGATAATCGTCGTCAACTTTTTATTGCCAAGACTTATGCCCGGAGATCCGCTTGCAAACCTTATAGGTGCCGACGTAGAGGCAATTTCGCAAGAGGAATACGACGCCTTGCGCCATGAGACCGGTCTTGACAAACCTATGTCCGAACAGTTTGGCGATTATCTCAAAGGCGTGTTTACGGGGGAGTGGGGATACTCCTACCATAGGGGCGATGACGTAGGAAAGCTAATTGCGCAAAAGATGCCCGCAACGCTTCAAATCGCGTTCCCCGCGTGGCTTATATCCGCATTGCTTTCATTGTGGCTGGGCGTAAACGCAGGATACAGAAAGTCAAGACCGCTCGACTATGCTTTGAGCGGAACGATGGTAATCGTCGATGCCGTGCCGTCTTTTTTGATGGCAATCGTATTGCTCATCCTGTTTGCATTCAAGTGGGATTTGTTGCCCTCGGGAGCACTCAATTCCGTTGACGCACCGAGCGGCGCGCAAGGCTTTGCCGACAGGCTTGAGCACCTTGTACTGCCCGTGCTTACGCTTGTAATCGTATCCACTCCGAAGAAGTATATGCTTATGCGCAATCTCACGGCAAGCGCAACGGACGAACAATATATCACGTACGCAAAGTCTAAAGGCTTGAGTGCGGCAAGAATAAAATTCACTCATATTTTTCCAAACGTGTCGGGTGCGTTTTTGAGTATGCTCGGCACGAGCTTCGGGCACATCGTAGCCGGCTCTATCGTTATCGAAACCGTATTTTCCATTGACGGAATAGGTTTGCTCGTGAGCAAGGGTATATCCGACCTCGATTATCCCGTACTGCAGGGTGCGTTTTTGACGATTGCGCTTTGCGTGCTTGTTTCCAACTTCATATCCGACGTTGTGTGCTCCCTCGTCGACCCAAGACAAAGGAGGGCGGAAGTATGACGAACACTGCGCGTGAAAAGAGAAAATACAATGCAAAGCGCATATTCAGCATAGTCTTATTTGCGCTCGGCATTGCCATTCTGCTCGCCTTTGCGATCTTGGCGATATTCAGAAGCCAGATTGCGCCGTACTCGCCGACGGAAAGTTTCGGCAAGTTCGAGGGCTGCTCCAAAGAGCATCCGCTCGGCACAAACAATCTCGGTTACGACGTGATGTCGCAGCTCATATATGCCGTCCGCCCCACACTTGCGGTTGCGCTTCTGTCCGCGCTCATATGCGTTTCGATAGGCGTTGTCGTCGGCATACTTGCCGGATATATCGGCGGTATCGGCAGCGAGGCGTTAAACGGCATAATCAACTTCTTCCTGCTTATCCCCATGCTCCCGATGGCAATCGTTCTCGGCACATATTTAAGTGGCGGACGTATGGGAATCGCACTTACGATATCGCTGCTTTGCTGGTGTCAGACGGCAAGAGCGGTGAGAGCAAAGACTATGGAATTGCGAGGCAGTGAATTTGTCAAATCGCTCAAGTCCGTAGGGTATGGCGAGGTGCGCGTTTTGGCAAGACACATATTGCCCAACGTGTTGCCCGTGGCGGTTGCAAAATTCATTCCGTCGGTGGCAAGTTGCATTATGATAGAGGCGACTTTGAGTTTTCTCGGTATGGGCAACCTCGATGAAATAAGCCTCGGAGTTATGATAAACTATGCCTACAATTTCGGCGGTTTGAGCCTTGAAAAATACAACTGGTTGTTTGCCCCTGGCGTGTGCATAATGCTGCTGCAAATTGCACTGTATTGTGTAGGTCAGTTTTTTGAAACAAAGAAAGCAATCGTGCAAGAAAGCACGTTGAGTGATAAATAATAGATAGATAAAGTGCCGATTTAGGCAATAGAGGTAAAATATATGTGTCTTGGCGATCCCAATTGCAAGTGTAATATGATAAGCGATACAAGAGCGTTGCGCGATCAGGAAATTCTGTTTGGAAAGCGTGCTTTGCGTGCTGTCGAGGACGATGAAAAAGTGGCTGCCGCTCGCGAAGAATGCGCTCGGAATCCGACCTTCGACAACCTTATGGAACTCGGTATGGCGCTCGCTTATCAAATGAGATATCACGAGGCAATCGAGTGCTTTGAGGGAGCAATCGAGCTTAATCCTGACAGTTATCAAGCACGTAGAAAATGCGCAGGAAGATATCTTTCCACTCTTCAACTCGACAAGGCGGAAAATGCGTTTTTGTGGTGCGACGAGAGGGGGAATGACAGGCTCGACACAAGGTACATGCTTGGATGCATTGCGTATTGCAAGTACGAATACGAAAAGGCGCTTGCACTGTTTGAAGAGTGTTTTGCGCTTGCCGAGGACAACGACGATATGTACGTTGCGGCGCTGTTTTGGGCTATCGCTTGCTCGGTGCAATTGGGGCACGATTTGGACGGAGCGCTTGCAGGATACAAAGATATGCGGATAGGTCATCACACGGGATATTTGCAAGCGGTGCGCTTGTTTATGGGCGACGATTTGAAAGATTGCGACAATATCCCAAAAGAGGACGAATTGCAAAACTGCATCTTTATGTACGGCGTGCATTTGTACTACTTGCATCGCAAAAACGCTATGCTTGCAGACATCGCTCTCAAAAACACGCTTGCCAACGATACGTATTTCTCGGCGTTTGCGTATCTGGGCGCTTATACGGAATATTTGAAAAATAACAATTAAAATCCTTGCCATTTGGATATAATGTGTTATAATCATCTCACCTTGAAACGCCTTTGTTGATTGTGGCGTAGAGGGGGTGTACTGGATTCGACACTCAGTTTGAAGCGGTATAAGCACGTCGCAGGCTCGGCTGCGTAAAAACGGAAATTAAAATTAAATGCAAAAAACAATCAAAAGAGCTCCAACATGGAGTTCGCTCTTGCTGCGTAATTAACTAGTGGCACATCGACGCAAGGTTTTCTGTTCCCTTGTAGGTCGGTGTTATAAAAACAGACAACGCAACCCGATTTCTCGGTAAGGTTGTTGTTATCACGAGATCATCAATCGGAGGTTTGCGGATGAACCGAAGTGCGAAACAATCAATCATTCGATAAACGTGTAGAAAGTGCCGAATATGGCTGTTTGGACCGGGGTCCGACTCCCCGCACCTCCACCAAATAAAAAACGAGTTGAATAGAGGTTCAACTCGTTTTTTATTTGGTTGGTGCGGGACTACCCCGTAGAAAGTATCAAAAAATGCGGAAATTGCGAAAATGCAATTTCTGTATTTTTTTGTTGAGACTACCTCGTAGTCGAAACAATTAAAAGACGCGCAGTGGCGCGTTTTTTAATTTGGTGGTTGCGCGGGACTACCACGCAGAAAACACCAAATGGAAAACAAGTTGAACCTCCGTTCAGCTTGTTTTTTAGTTTATTTTGAAATCAAAATTTAACGATGCAATAAAAAAGATCCATTGATAAATATTGACAAAAACCACAATTGCCAATACAATTTGAATAAAATCACCACGGGACAATTTTGTCTATACAACTTTGTTATAATATAAATAGAAAGGCATAACAGATGAAAAAAGATTACGCAACGAAAACGATTATATTGCATATATGGTTAATTCTCAAAAAATACACGAGTATTAACAATCCCGTATCGTATACGGAACTTGCAAGGTATTTGCAATCGATAGACAAGCCGTGCGACCGCAAGACGGTGGCAAGAAACGTTGGATATCTTATTGCCGACGGATTTCCAATAGGAAAGACCGATGACGGCAAGTGTTTTTATAAACAGTAAAAGTGATATTGTTCGGTGTTGTTTGGATTCTTTTGGAGAGTGGAGTTGATTGATGGTGAAAAATATTATATATTATGACAAGTATTTTAATAATTGGTGCGTTACTGCTGAAATTAATTATTTGAGAGGTTTGCGGTCACATCGTACACATTGTGTAAATGGCGAGAAAATGAATTTTGACAAACCTGAAGAGTTTAGAGATTTTCTCATAAGTAAGGGATTCGGTGGTGTAAACGATTACATTATAGAAAGAAGTATGAGCCAAAGAGTTATTTTTTATGATGAGTTTTATAATTGTTGGTGTATGACTACAAAGACAAATTATATAAAACACATAAGAGATAAACGTTGCATTATCAGATTTAACCGTTTCAAAACTCCGGACGATATCATAAAGTTTTATGTGGAAAGTGGATACGGTGAAGAAGAAAAATATATAGTTATACAAAAAACTGAAGGTTCATAAAGTATTTTGTTTATTGAACTTATTTGTTAATCGTGTTAGAATAAGAAAAATGGCGTGAGGATAGAAATATGACTGCAAATGAAAAGTGGAATCTGATTGTCAAAGAATTTGACGGACACAAATCTGCAAAAGAAGATATAATACAACGACTTTGGGAAAGCATTTTTGCAGAAATTTTTGGATATAGTCGATTGAATGGCGAAATAGATAGTCATCGAAAAATGAGAATCGGTTCAACTGAAAGAGTCGTGCCCGACATTATTATAAAAAAAATAACGAATGAAAAGGATTTGTTTATTGTTGAGTTAAAACAACCGCTTTATTCCTTTGAGCAAAAATATAAAGAACAGTTGTTAAGTTATATGAAATTGTTCCGCATAGATATCGGTATTTTGATATGTGACGAAATTTGGTTGGTTATGTTTGATGAAAACGATAATGAAATTTCTATGAAAATACCTTTTTCGTTGGATAGTGAAAATGGCTGTAGATTTATAGAGTTGTTTAGTAAAGGGACTTTTGATGACAAACTGGTAAAACAATTTATCGAAAATGACATTGCAAAAAGAGAGCAACAAAAAAATAGATCTAATCGCATTAATGAAATTCGTTCGGACATACAAAAACGTCCTTTGGAAGAAATCATTATGAGCTATTATTCTTCTAAATACACAAGCGAAGAAATAAAACAAGCATTAGACGGTTTAACTTTTATTGTGAAGCCAAACAAACCAAGTACTTATCGTTCAGACGATTGTTCGACGTCTAAAGGATATAGACAATTCTTGGAAAAGAACAATTATTCGGACACGACAATATCATCGTATACATCCGCATTAAGCTCAATATGCACTATGGAAAAAATTGATTTTGACACGCTTTATCACAATATCTACGAATATGCACCGATGTATAATAAAGACGGGTGTAAAAACTATTTGGGACAGAAGGGACACGGAACTTGGCGAAATGCGCTTAATAGGTTGTTGGACTACTATTGTTCAAATAAAAAATAAATGTGACAATATATCGGCATAAAAAACAAGTCAAACAGCAGTTGACTTGTTTTTTATTATGACGGTGCGGGACTACCACGCTAAACCATAAATGAAAAGGCATCGTTTTTAGTGGTGCACTTATTCTCCGAACATCGATACGTAAATATCGTAGGCGTCGTTGAGGAATTTGACGGGGACGTAGAGCATCAACGAGTCGTTTGCTCTCGTTGCGATACTAAAACCGCAAGGTACGGCAAAAACGTCGATGTTTTGAGATCTCAGCGCCTCAATAAACATCGTTGCAAAATGATTGTCCGGCATTTTATAAAAGAAAGAAACGTCGTCGTCTTTGGCTATGCGCAAATCGGTGTTTCCGCACCTCGCGCAAACTTTTTCCGCATTGGCGGTTTTGCATTTTTCGCAATAATACATATTTCGTTCCCCCTAACTGCTTTTTGATTATCATATCACGAAAGTTGCGATATATCAATGGGGCAATTGCTCTGCAACGATTGATTTTTTTGGGCAATAAGACTATAATCTGCAAGCGTACGGACAAAGTTATTGCGTGGCGTAAAGCGGATAACGGAATTTGTGGAAGTTTGCAAAAAAACAGTTGGAAACAGATATTGTGATGCAATAATCCATAAATCGGGTTTTACAAAAGCGAGAAACGCAAAGCGCGCAAATGCAAGAGAAGGATACAAAAGATGATTGCGTCGATAGTCCTCGGGGCGGTGGCGGTCGTAGGGACGATTGCCTCCATAATATTTTTGCCGGAAGTGAAGGTGAAGGGCAAGAGAGTGCCTGTGTTTTGGGTGCCTGCTTTTGTGTGCGCAATCATACTTTTGAGCATAGGCGCGCTGCCGATTAAGGATGCGATGCAAGGGCTTGCGGGGGATATGCTTTCGATGTTCGAGGGCAGAGTGAGTGTCAATCCCGTCAAGATACTTTTGCTGTTTTTCGGCATGACCGCGATATCCGTATTTTTGGACGAGGCGGGCGTGTTTCGCTACCTTGCCACAAAGTCCGCAAAGCTTGCGGGAAGCAGTCAAAAGAAACTGTTTTTCATACTGTACGCGGTGGTGTCGATTTTGACGGTTTTCACCTCAAACGATATCATTATCCTCACATTTACGCCGTTTATCTGCTATTTCTGCAAAAACGCCAAGATTTCGCCTCTTCCGTATTTGGTGTCGGAATTCGTTGCCGCCAACACTTTTTCGATGATATTTATCATAGGAAATCCCACCAATATTTACCTTGCGGAGAACTATGGAATCACGTTTGGAAGATACTTTGAAGTTATGGCTTTGCCGACGATTTTAGGCGGATTTACCGCACTGGGAGTGCTGTATCTCATATTCAGAAATAAACTGAAAGAGGCAATCGAAGTCACCGATTTTCAAGACGCGACGATAGAGAAAAAACCACTTGCGGTATTCGGTGCAAGCGTGCTTAGCGTATGCCTCGTGTTGTTGGTGATATCCGATTATATAGGCGTTGAAATGTGGGCGTTTGCGGTGCTTGCTCTCGTGGTACTCGTCGTGGGGTGTCTTATAATTTGCGCAGTGAAAAAAGAAAAACCGATTGAACTCGGACGCACTTTTGCGCGCCTTCCGTATGAACTTATCCCGTTCGTGGTGTCTATGTTTATAATCGTGCTTGCGCTCAAACGCAACGGCGTTGCGGACGAGATTGCGGACGTATTTTCAAGGGCGGGGAGTAACTTGGATATCTTGACGTACGGCGTATCCTCAACGCTTGCGGCAAATCTCATCAACAACATACCTATGAGCGTGTTGTATTCGGTTATCACGCAAAATGCCTCGCCGTTTGCTGTATATGCGTCCGTCGTAGGCTCCAATATAGGTGCGTTTTTGACGCCCGTCGGCGCACTTGCAGGCATTATGTTTACGGGGCTGTTGAAGTCGCTTGACGTAAAGTTTTCGTTTGCCGATTTTGCAAAGCACGGCGTAACGGTTGCAATTCCCACGCTTTTTGCCACGCTTGCGGGACTTTATATAATGCAAGCGATTATGTGAAATATCGCAAGCAAATTGACATAATTTTCGTTGAAAAAACGGCAAAAATAATGCAAATTTTATGCCAAAAAATCGTATAAAAAACGCTGTTTTCTAACAGCGTTTTCTCGTTTTGGATTATTTTCTTTTCAAGTGTTTTGAGTGGCGCAAGCGAGAGTGACGATAACTCTTGGCAAGTCCGCCGCCCGACGTTTCGCGATAGCGCACGTTGATGTCTTTGCCCGTTTGGTACATAGTTTCCACCACGGCGTCAAAGGAAATCTGGCGTGAGTTGGTGAGGAAGTTGGCAAGCGACACGGCGTTGATTGCGCGCATTGCCGCAACTGCGTTGCGCTCTATGCAAGGTATTTGCACGAGACCTTCGACGGGGTCGCAAGTGAGCCCGAGATGATGTTCCATCGCGACTTCGGCGGAGTATTCGATTTGGTCGAAGTCCATTCCGAAAAGTTGTGCAAGTGCCGCCGCCGCCATAGAGCACGCCGTACCGCACTCTGCTTGGCAACCGCATTCCGCACCGCTTATGGAAGCGTTGGTTTTGACGATGTTGCCTATGATACCCGCGGTGCAAAGCGCGTCGATTATATCGTCGTTGGTGAAGGAGTGAGTCTCTTGCTCGTAGCGAAGCACCGCCGGCACGATACCGCAAGAACCGCAAGTGGGGGCGGTTACGATGATTTCACCCGCGGCGTTTTGCTCGCTCACGGCAAAAGCATAAGCGCACACGAGGCGGTTTTCTTTGGTCTGCGGAGTTTCGTCAATGTGGCGTTGTTGATAGAGAATTTTGGCTCTGCGCTCGGTGTTGAGACCTCCGGGGAGCACACCGCTTGCTTTGAGACCTTGTTTGATTGCATTTTTCATCGCTTCCCAAATCTCTGCAAGGTAAGTGCGTATTTGCTCTCCCTCAAAGCGTTCCACGTATTGGGGAATGGTGATTTCCTCTTTGTCGCAATATTCGCGAATTTGCTCGAAAGTGTGATGAGGATATACGTCCTCGGGTTCTATCGAACTTTCGCCCTCGACCTCGATTGCACCTCCGCCCACGCTGTAAACGCGCCACGAGTCTATGACTTTGCCGTTTAGGTCGAATGCAAACAAGTCCATAGTGTTGGGGTGAGGAAGGTGAGTGTTTTCAAAATCGAAAACGACATCCACGGGCTTGGTAAACGTCTTTTTTAGCACGACGTCGGTGCCGTGGCCTTTTCCGGTCTTTGCCAAAGAACCGTAAAGCACGGCTTTGAAAGAAAGCGCGTTTTTGTTGCGCTCGGAAAACAGTTTTGCGGCTTTTTCGGGACCCATGGTGTGGGAACTCGACGGTCCGCGTCCGATTTTGTACAATTCGGTGAGGCTTTTCATTGGTTACTCCTTATATCGAGGGTATTATAGCACACCTTGCGTTTTTATCAACGCTTTGAGAGGGATAAAGGTGCATAAAATCGCAAAATATTTTTGCGCATACCCCTCAACGATTTGCCAAGCGTATAAAAAGTGTGCTAATATATCAGCAAAAATCAGCGCTGTGACAACGGCAACGCGCAGGTGTGTGCATTGCCTCAGCCACGCTGGATTTATTGCTCTTACTAACCGCGCAACCGATACACGCTATCGGTTCAAGCACGAGCAAAAACTCCAACCGCAATTTCGCTATATCGCTTGCTTGGTGATGGCGCACTTCGTGCTTGTATGGACATTTGATGTGGATGCTCACAACGACTCTTCGTGGAGTTATATTATTCGGCTCCGCCTGTCTAAGAGTGACGATAGGCGAAATGAATTTCGCTAGTGGAATATTCCAAATTGCGCTATGCTCCTTGCGATGACATATAGCGGAATGCTATTCGGGGACTGCTCAAATATATCTACGCAAAAAAGTGGCAATATACACGCATATACGGTACGAAAAAATCATCGAAAGAAGGTTCGATTATGGTCAGAAACGATTTGAGAAACATTGCAATCATCGCACACGTCGACCACGGCAAAACTACGCTTGTGGACGGTATGCTCAAACAATCAGGCACGTTCAGAGAAAATCAACAAGTGGCAACGTGCGTTATGGACTCGGGCGACCTCGAAAGAGAAAGAGGTATCACCATTTTGGCAAAGAATACGTCCATACACTATAACGGCGTAAAAATCAATATCATCGACACCCCGGGGCACGCCGATTTCTCGGGCGAGGTGGAGCGCGTCCTCAAAATGGTCAACGGCGTTGTGCTTTTGGTCGACGCACAGGAAGGTCCTATGCCGCAAACGCGTTTCGTCGTTGAAAAAGCGTTGGCTTTGGGGCTTAAAATCATTATCGTCGTAAACAAAATCGACAAACCCGACGCAAGACTTTCCGAAGTCGGCGACGAAGTGCTTGAGCTCTTGCTCGATCTCGACGCAAGCGACGAACAACTTCAAAGCCCCATTTTGTATTGCAGCGGTAAACAAGCGACGGCAACTCGTGACTACAACGTCCCCGGCAAAGACCTCAAACCGCTCTTCGATACGATTATCGATTATATTCCCGCTCCCGAAGGCGACGAAAACGGGGAATTGCAACTTCTCGTATCCGCAATCGACTACAACGATTACGTCGGTCGTATCGGTATCGGCAGAATTGAAAGAGGCAAAGTGGATATGGCAAAGGAAGTCGTGGTATGCGATTACCATAGCGGAATTTCACCGTATAAGAGCAAAATCGTCAACCTCTTCCAAATCGAAGGATTGAAGAGAGTCCCCGTCGAAAACGCAATGGTGGGCGACATCGTGTGTTTCAGCGGTATAGATAATATCACCATCGGCAACACCATTTGCTCTCCGTCCAAAATCGAACCTGTGCCGTTTGTCAAAATCGGAGAGCCGACAATCGAGATGAACTTCTGCGTAAACGACAGTCCGTTTGCGGGCAAGGAGGGAAAATTTGTAACTTCACGCCACTTGCGCGACAGACTTTTCAAAGAACTTCTCAAAGACGTTTCTTTGCGCGTTTATCAGACGGAAAGCGCGGACACTTTCAAAGTGTGCGGCAGAGGCGAAATGCATCTTTCAATCCTCATCGAAACAATGCGCAGAGAGGGCTATGAGTTTGGCGTAAGCACCCCGAAGGTCATTTTCAAGACAATCGACGGCGTGAAATGCGAGCCTATGGAGCAACTTTTTATAGACGTTCCTGCAGATTGCGTTGGCTCGGTTATGGAGCGTATGGGCGTAAGAAAAGGCGAACTCGTTACAATGACTCCGTCGGGCAGCAGAATCCGCATGGAATTCAAAGTGCCGGCACGCGGACTTTTCGGATTTAAAAACGAATTTTTGACGGACACCAAGGGTGAGGGCGTTATGAACCAACTCTTTGCAGGTTACGCACCGTACAAGGGGCCTATTCCTCGCAGATTTACAGGTTCGCTCGTAGCGTTCGAAACAGGCGAAGCCGCAACTTACGGACTTTTCAACGCGCAAGACAGAGGCGTGCTCTTTATCGATCCGCAAACGCAAGTTTACGAAGGTATGGTTGTGGGTATGTCGCCGAAGAACGAAGATATCAGGGTCAACGTCTGCAAGCGCAAACACGTAACCAATATGCGTGCGGCAGGCTCGGACGAAGCATTGCGCCTCAACACTCCTCGCAAGTTCAGTTTGGAAGAGGCAATCGAGTTCCTCAACGACGACGAAATGCTTGAAGTAACGCCAAAGAACATTCGTATCCGCAAGGTCATTTTGTCGGGCTCCGAGAGATTGAAGCTTGCATACGGTAACAAAGCGGAAAAAGACTGAAATAACCAAACAGAAACTTAAACTATCAAAAATAGCATGAAAAAACGCACTTTTGGGTGCGTTTTTTGTGTGTTAAGCGTAAAAACGGTATGAAAAAGGACTGCCGTGGCAGCCCTTGATTCTATTGATTGATTACTTCTTTTCAACGTCAATCATTCTGCCGCAGAACTGGCATTTGACTTGAAGATTGTTGCTTGTTTCCGTTATGCCGCCGCAGTAGGGGCATTCTATGGTGTATACGCCCAAGTCGTCGGGGCGATTGTTGAGGGGGATTATCTTTGTATCCTCAATGGTATAGCCTGTGAGATATTGCTTGTCAATGCTCACGCGTACGGCGTCTTGCACGTCTTTGGGTTGCATAGAAAGGTGATTGGCAATTTCATTGACGTCACGGAAGCCTTCGCGCTTGATTGCGTCGATGATACGGGCGTATTTCTTTTGAGGTCCGTATTTCACCCATGCCATAGGCGAGCCGTAAAAGCCGAGCACCGCAAGTGTAATGCCTATGCCGAGCATAACTTTATATCCGGCACTTGCGTCCTTGTTGGTTGCGCCGATTATGATAAACACTATACCCAAGGGCAAACCTATCGTGAGCAAGATTGCAAGTGTAAGTTGTCCGCCTAATGCTTTTTTTAGATTTGAATTTGCGTTTTTCATACTTTTATTTTATTGTAAGCGCGCGATTTAGTCAATGATTGAATATAATTTGTTCCAAATTTTGTGACTTTTTCATACAAATGTAAAAATCAGTATTGAAAAGTGTACTTTTTTAATGTATTATTAAACTATATTTTTAATGCGCGCATGCGCAAAGGGGAAAATATGGCAGATTTGGTAGAAGCAAAACAAAAGAAGAAGGGACTTAGCGGCAATATGTGGATGTACGCCCTCGGCGTTATGGGCATCAACCTTGCAATAGGTCTTGTCAACAGTTATCAAGCTGAGTTTTTCAACAATATTCTCGGTGCAAACTTGATGATTTTCGCGGCGATTTTGCTCGCGTCCAAGTTTATATCAATCGTTGCGGACTTTGTTATCGGCAACCTCATTGACAGAGCCAACTTCAAGTCGGGCAAGATGCGTCCGTGGATACTTATATCCGCATTCCCGCTTGCCGTGGTTACGATGATTACATTTGTGTTTATTCCGTTCAAGAGCGACGCCGGCATGTATGTGTACATCACGTTTATGACGATTTTGTGGAACGTGTCCATGACGCTTGCGGATATTCCCTCGCAAGGTATGCTTGCGCTCCTTTCCAACGACGGCATTGAAAAGAATGACGCGGCAGGTCTTGCCAACACGCTCAAATCAATCGCTCTCGCTTGCCCGGGCGTTATCGTTACAATCGTCGGTATGCTCACGGGTAGCGAAGTTACCGGCAAGACGGAATATCTTATCACCGCAGGCATTATGTGCGGATTGGGACTTGTTTTCCAACTTCTTATGTACTTCAAGACCAAGGAAGTGGTTGTATCGCGCACGTCCTCGGCAATGAGCTTCAAAGAAATGTTCCGCGAACTCAAAAACAACAAAATGCTTATAATTATGTTCTTGACCTACATTCTCGGATTCGGTAGAAATATCGGTCTCGGAATTGCGGTTCAGGCAACGTATATCCTCGTTCGCGACGGCGTTGACCTCTCGTTCCTGTCATTCCTCGGATTCGAAGGCAAGTTGTACGGCCCTGCAATCAGTTGGGCAATCGGTATCACGTCGGCTGTTTCGAGCATGGTTACAATCGTCTTTAACGCCGCTATCAACAAAAAGCTCGGCGAAAAGAAATACTTTATCGGCGCAGGCTTGTACGGTTTTGCGATTTCCGTGATAAGCGTCGTTATGTACTGCTGCGGCGGCACGGCGTTGCGTAGTTTCTGGGCGATCCTCGTGTATCAATTCTTCCTCGGTTTCGCATACGGTCCCAACGGCTTCTTGCCAATGGTTATGACATCGGATATCGTCGATTACCAAGAGTGGAAAACCGGCAAACGTACGGAAGGCACACAGTTTGCAATTCTCTCTATGGCAAACAAACTCTCCAACGCGCTCTCCGTCGCCGTGGGTATATTCCTTATCGGCGCAATCGGGTTCAGCGCGTCCAAAGCAAGCGGAATTATCGAAACCGCGCCCGATACAATATCGACCTACATCACGGACGATATGCAAAACAAAGCGTGGATTATTTACTTCCTTATCCCCGGTCTTTGCATGCTTGCGAGTAGCATTCCGATGTTCTTCTACAAGATAGACGAAAAGACCAAAAAGCAAATGAGAGAAGAGCTTGCAGAGCGCAGAGCGGCGGAAGAAGCGGCTCAAAACATCGACAACGACGGCGACGGTCAAGTGTTTGAAAATGAAGAAAAACCTGCCGATAACGAGCCGTTTGAAGAGATTTTGGCAGAGCACTTCGAGGACGAAGAAAAAGAAGCCGAAGTTGCAGAATCCGAAAATGCGGACGACAATTCCGATAACGACGGCAACGACGACAATGGCGGAGATATCGGCGGCGCAGGCTTCGTGGGATAAAATCCGCAAAAAAACGTATATTAAACGCAAAAAAAACCTCGCATCCGGCGAGGTTTTTTCGTGTCGTTTTTATCGTATAATTAACATTTTACGATCGTCAATTTCAAAGACGCATATCTTTGCCGACGAATTGGATTATCATGGAGTGTTGCTTGTGGCTAAGACGAGAATAAATGCGCTCGCCGTAGCGCGCGAGAAGTCGCTCGACGTCGAGATTGGTGGTGATTATTGTCGCAAGACCTTTTGCCTGGCGTTCCTCAATGACGAGAAGAAGATACTCAATCGTTACGCGCTTGAGCATCGGCTCGGTGCCGAGGTCGTCTATGACAAGCAAGTCTGCCGTGAGTACGTCGTCCATAAGCGCGTTGTGCTCGGCAATGGGCGAGGTGTGCACGGTGAGCATGAGTGAGTTGAACTCATACGCGCTCATAATCTTTGCGCTGTAACCTTTTTCGACAATGCCTCTTGCGATTGCGCTTGCAAGGCAGGTTTTGCCCGTGCCTACGCCGCCTGTGAAAAGCAAGTTTACGTTTTTGACGGCAGGGAATTTTTCAACGTATTTTTGCATGGACGAATAGAGCTTGGAAAGGTTTTGTTTTTCCTGTTCGTCTTTGACGTTGTTGAGATTGCAGTCCGCAAAAGAGAAAGGCGCGCGTTTGTCCAATTCGCACTCGATTTTGAGGTTCTTTACGTACTCGTCAAAGGCGCATTGGCAAATTTTGCCGTCCGCTTTGCCCGTGTCGCCGCATATGGGGCAGAGGGGTTTGTATTGAAAGTCTTTTTCGTCAAATCCGTACTTTTTTAGTGCGTTTTGATATGCTAAACGTGCTTTTTGCGTATTTTGTGAATTTTCAACACCTTTTGCCATATCGTCGAAAACGGCGGCAGTATATGCCTTGTTTGCCTCGGATATTTCGGGAACGGCAAACGCTTTTTGCACCGCTAGAGCAGCGAGGCGTTTTGCGTTTTCTATCTTTTGTCGGCGCTCGGATAGCGTCTTGCGTATAACTCTGTCTTTCATATTACCACTCTATATCCTTCAAACTGTCTATGCTGGTTATAACCGATTGAAGCTCCTCTTGCGAATATGTGCGCTCGTCAAAATCCTTCTCTCGAGGCTTGCTTTGAGAAACGCTTTGCGGGGTGAATTTCTTTGCTTGTTCCACCGTCGTTATGCCGTTTGCCTTGTACGTGGAAAGCAATTGATTGATAAAGGGCGTGGGGTAGGTCTTGCCCACCGCTTGTTCGGAGGCGTACAGGATGAGATCGTCCGTAAAGCCCCAGGTAACCGACCACGTGCGATAATACTCTCTGTCCGTGCTTGTAACCGAACGGGTGCGACCGCTCTTTTCGATAATCTTCTTGATTTTGGCGTCGAGCTCGATTTGCGCTTGCAAATATTCGTCGATACTTTGAGAGGTAAGCAAGCCTTGTTTGTAGAATTTTTCGACGATTGTATTCATGCCGTCGAGGGTGCGCACGTTGCTGATAAAGCAGTGATGTGCGATTTTCTTGAGTGCGTCGTCGTCAAAGCCTTTGGCTGTCCAAGGCACGATATAGACCTCGATTTCGTGGTCAAACGATTCGTAATAAACGCCGAGGTTTTTATTGACTCCGATTGCGATGTCTTTAAGACGTTCGCGATGCGACTGATAGTCAAGCATTTCCTCTGCGGTGAATATTGACATTCTATAAAACTCGTCAAGTTTCTGGTCGAGCTTTTTGAAGTTTTTGGAGCCTTTGATTGTTTTTGCCGCCGTGAGAATTGCGTCGAGCTCATAGCCCCAACTTCTTGTCCATTTGAGGAGCATTTGCTTTTCTTCGAGGTCCGCTCCGCCTTTGCGACCTAATGCGGCAAGCACTTTTTGCATTTGCTCGGATTGCTTGTCGTATTCGTTGAGTTTGTCCTCGACGTCGCCAACCGTGCGCACTCCGTCCGCAACCCAGTTGCGCGCAACCGTCAGAATGTACGGATATCTCACGCTCATGCCTTTGAGGTTTATGCAATATTGCACGATCATGAGCATTGCGTCTTGCTCTAGTTTGCTCTCGTCAAGGAACATATAGTATTCGTTGTATTCGTTGGGCGTGAGCATGCGCTCGGGGAAGAGCTGTTGAAGGTGCGCGTTAAAATCGTTCCATTTTTCGCTCTTGTATTTTTTTGGCGTTTGCATGGAGCGCTTGAGACTGAGATATTGCACTTCGAGCGGCTGCTTGGACACTATTTGCACAAGTCCCATATCCTCAAAGTAACCGTATGCGGACAAAATCTCGCTCTCGGTCATATCCAGGCGCGCGCAAAGCTCTTCGACGGTGTTGGTTTTGCTCGGGTTGGAGCAAAGATATAGACCGTACAGATATACCTTGATTTGCTTTTCGTCGCAATAGGGCAAATGCTCGTTGATAAACAAGTTGTCCACGAGCGTAAACGTATCCATCAAAAAATCGCTTGAAAATCTTGCAAAACTCACTTTTGTTACCTCTTTTTATGCGGAGTTTAATATTAGCACAAAACTTTTCGCCGCAAAAGCAAAAAATTGACTGAATTATTATAATTCAATATATAGTGTTTCACGTGCGTGCGATACCCATTTGCGATTGCTATGCGCTTGGCATAAGGCTGAATTTGCGGAATTTTCGGAACGGAAAAACGGCACACCGTATCGTGTGCCGTTTATAACTTGGCAGTATGGTCGTGATTTTAATCTTCGTCGTTTTCCTCGCTATTCAAAATACGTCTATACGGCTCTGTGTCGTATTTCGACGGGTGCGGAAGGGGAATATGCGCCGCTATCATCGCTTTTTTGAGTGCGAACGTGAAGGGAAGCCCGAGAACGAGGCAAGTTATTAGTTGTGATGCCAAAATCTCGAACATAGAGATATAATACACGCTCGAGGCGTCGTTGAGCACGAAGATGAGCGGAATAAGCAGAGTGTTGGCAAGGATAGGCGGTATGGTAGATAGCAAGGGCTTTCTTCTAAGCAGATACGTGCCGACCGCGCCGACGAGGGTTGCGAGAGTGCCGAGCACCATATCGAATACTCCGAACGGCGAAAAAAAGAAGTTGGTGAAGAAGCAGCCTATCGTAAGCCCGGGGATTGCTTCGGGAAATATGAGAGGGAGCAAAACCAAAATTTCCGATATGCGAAACTGTATCGGACCGAACGATATTGCGGAGAGAGCTACGGATAGGGCAAAATACAAAGCGGCTATAATACCCGCCCTTGCCACGTAAATAAGGGACTTTTTCAAAATTCACCTCGGTTTTTTTTATTGATGGGTATTGCCGACACCATCGATGTTATGTTATCATATGTAAATGAAAAAGGCAATCGCATTTGACTTAATTCACGCCGGTTGCATATAATAATCCTTGCAAGGAGCGGATATGAACAGATTTGACGATTTGAGTTGTCTGGATACGGCATTCTCCACGGGCGCGTTTTTGTGCTCGGGCGACAACGTGATGGTTGCAAGTTGGGGAATGATTGGCGTGATGTGGGGCAAAAAAGTGTTTGTCGCGCCTGTGCGCGAGAGTAGATTCACCAAAGAGTTTATAGACAATACAGGGTGCTTTGCCGTGTGCGTTCCGTATCCTTTCAAGATGCTCGACGCAATCAAGTTTTGCGGAACTAAGAGCGGAAGAGAGTATGACAAGTGGGCGGAGTGCGGGCTTGAAAAAGTCAAGGCAAAGAGCATTGACGCAACGCTTGTGGGCGGCTGCAGAAAGTACTTCGAGTGCAAGGTCATAGGCAAAGTGGCAATGGACGGAATGGAAATTTCCAAAGTGCAAAAATGGTATCCGCAAGGGGATTTGCATACGTTTTATTTTGGAGAAATAGTTGAGGAATACTGATGAAAATCTGGGCAAAAGTGATGGTTGGCGATAAGATAAAAAAGGACGTTATTTATGAGAGCGAACTTACGCTCACACCGTCCAATTTCCAAAAAATGCTGCAAGAGATTGCGTATAGAGTGGATATAGCAACGCCTATATCTCTGCCGTCGCACTACAAGCATTTCGAGCGTTTCAATCGAGTGAAATACATACCGCGCGATTTTATAGAAGAGACGGATTTTACATCTTTCGTTCTTGAAAGAGTGGTTGAAAACAAAAAGCCCAAACAGTTTTATATTTGATGTGAGAATATACCGAAAATCACAAAACAATAAGTTTATTTATACAAAAACGCACGATTAACGTGCGTTTTTGCTATTGTATCGCCCGATAGCCTACTTAAAAAAATAACGCTTTTATAAGAAGTCGTGTTGCGCGGAATGCGCGATTTCGCAAAAAATTTTAGCGTGAATATAAGCACTCGTTTTGAAAACACTATATAAAACGGAGGCTATATGGCATCGGGAATTGTAAGAAGAATAGACGAACTAGGACGTATCGTCATACCCAAGGAAATGAGAAAGACCATGCGACTTCAGGTCGGAGACGAAATGGAAATAAGCTCTACCGGCGACGCTTTGACTTTGCGCAGATACAGCGGATTTCAAAGCGTACTTGCGGAGGCAAAATCCGTTGCGAAAGAGCTTAGCAAAGCGGTGGACGCAGACGTGCTTTTTGCAAGCGCAAACGCCGTTACGGTTGCAGAGGGAAAAAACAAAAAGACGTATGAAAACGCGCGCCTTACCGACTCGTTTTGCGCAATCGTGAGAGAGAGAAAGACGGACATTCTTCACGGCGAGGACTTGAACCACGTCTTTGAGGACAGAGCGTGCAATTGCTCGTTTATGGTGGTCGAGCCTGTAGTGGTGGGAGGCGACCTTATCGGCGCCGCTATGATGCTTATCGACGCTTTGCCCAGCGACGTCGCAAGGGCATATTTGCATTTTTGCGTGCAGTTGATCGAGGCAAGTCTTGACTAAAAAACGTCGCAAAAAACTTAAATCCGAGAGCGTCGACGGATTGAACGGAACCGTAAACAAACGTATAACGTCGGGCGCGGCGGTGCTGGCAATCGGCAGCGTTGTGGCAAAGATGCTCGGCGCGTTGTATCGTGTGCCGCTTACCAATATACTCGGCGCGGAAGGCATGGGAATGTATCAGTTGGTTTTTCCCGTATATGCGCTGTTTATGGTGCTTGCGACCGCAGGTATTCCGACGGCGCTTTCTCGTATTGTTGCGGAAAAGCGCGCGCTCGGACAGCCTACAAAAAAATACCTTGCTTCCGCAATGCTAGTGCTTTGTTTGGTGGGCACGCTTTGTGCGTTGCTCACTTTTTGCCTTGCAAAACCGCTTGCGAAGTGGCAGGGAAACGAAGATACGTACGTGGGATTTATGATAATCGCGCCGGCAATTATTTTGACGGGAATAATATCGGGTTTCCGAGGCTGGTTTCAGGGGCAGATGTATATGCTGCCGACCGCCGTTTCCAACGTTTTGGAACAGGTAGTAAAACTGTCTTTGGGTATCGGATTGTCCGTTGCGTTTATGCCGAAAGGTCTAATATACGGAGTGTCGGGCGCGGTGCTCGGAGTTACCGCAAGCGAGGCGGTTACAGTGGTGTATATGCTCGTTACCTATATCGTGCGCGGACGAAAGGACGAAAAGGAAAAACTGAGGGTTGGCGCCGATGAGTCCAGAGCGATGTTCAAGGTGGCGTTTCCAATTGCAATAGTTGCGATTCTTATGCCGCTTTCAAACTTTTTCGATAGCATTATTGTTGTCAATATGCTCAAAATTTTCGGGCATTCGCAGTCTGTGGCAACGGCAAGATACGGCATTCTTTCGGGGCCTGTAAACTCGCTTGTCAACATGCCGATTGTTGCGATTATGTCCCTTGCGGTGGCAATCGTGCCGTCGGTGTCAATGTCGAGGGTGCGTCTCGATATCGATTCGGTTATGCTCAAAAGCAGGCTTTGCGTCAAACTTGCGTATCTTTTGGGCATTCCGTTTGCGTTTTTCTTTGCCGTTTTTGCGGAAAATATCATAAGACTTATTTATCCTGCGCTGTCGCTCGAAAACTTGACGGTGGCGGTAAACTTGCTTAGAATTGCGTCGGCAAACGTCGTACTTCTTGCGGTTATGCAAATATATGTTTCGCTATTACAGGCACTTGATAAGACCAAATATGCGGTATTAAGTCTTGTTTGTGCGATTTGCGTAAAAATTGTGCTGTCGTTGGTGCTTGTAAGATTTATAGGCATAAACGGCGCTGCGATTGCGGCTTTAAGCATGAGTGCGGTTGCGCTGTTTGGCGTAAACGTGGCGTATTTCAAAATTTGCGGAATGCATCTTGAAAAAAATATTGGCTTAAATCTGCTTTCGGGTGTTATAATGGCTTTGTCGGCAATGGTTGCCACGCTTTTGAAAAACGACTTGCTCGCACTTGTCGTGGGCGCAATCATATCCGCCGCGGCGTACGTGTGGACGGTTTTTCTGTTCGGACTTATAAGCAAAGACGATATTCCTTATCTTCCGCTGAAGCGAGTGCTTTTTGCGTTGCATAGGATTATTCGTTTCTGGGAGTATAAAAATGAAACTTGATCAAATTCTCAAATTATCTTGTCAGCGTTACATAGTCGCGGACTTTTTGGCTACGACTTTTTTTAATAAGCGCATTGCTCTCGTCGTTGACGGCATCGAGCCCAAAGACGTTGAAAGCGTCAAAGCAAAACTTCTCGACGCATACGGCGACGTTGCGGTTACGGTGGAAGTGGGCGGTCAAGATGTGTCGGCGACGGTGAATAATTTGCCGAGCGACTTTGACGTACTTATGATTGAGCCCATGTCGCTCACTGAGTGCAAGCGTTTCGATTTTGCCGATTTGGAGCAAATTATGCACCGCTTACGCGCCGACGACGGCTGCGAGTGGGATAGAGCGCAAACGCACGAAAGTATTCGTATCAATCTCATCGAAGAGGCGTATGAACTTGTCGAGGCAATAGATATGAAAAACGCCGAAATGATGAAGGAAGAGTGCGGCGATATTCTTATGCAAGCCGTGTTCCATGCCGAAATTGCGCAAAAGAACGGCGAATTCGATTATATCGATATGATATCGGGGCTTTGTCGCAAACTAATTGACAGACATACGCATATATTCGGCGCAAACCACGCAAACAACGCCGACGAGGCGCTTGTGTTCTGGGAAGAGGCGAAGAAAAAAGAAAAGCATTACACATCCGCATCCGACGAAATGGACAGAATCCCTAAAAATTTGCCGAGTTTGCTCTATGCGGAAAAACTGCAAAAGAAAGCCAAAAAAGTGGGCTTTGACTGGGATGACGTGTTTTGCGCATATGACAAGGTTGCAGAGGAGGCGCAAGAGCTTAAAGAGGCAAGCCCCGAACATCGCGAAGAAGAGGCGGGAGATTTGCTCTTTGCGGTGGTGAACGTGCTGCGCTTTTACAAGATAGACCCCGAAATGGCGCTTCACGAGGCAAACAACAAGTTTTTCCGTCGCTTCAAGGCTGTCGAGGACGCAATCAGAGCGCAAGGCAAAGAGATGAAAGATTGCACTCTCGAGGAAATGGACGACGTGTGGAATCAAGTTAAAAAACAAGAAAATAAGGAATAATTGCAATATGCCTTAAAAGCGCCCAAAGTGCGCCACACCAAGCAAGCGATATAACGAAACTGCGGCAGGAGTTTTTATCCTTGCACGAACTGATAGCGTGTATCGGTTGCGCGGTTAGAAGAGCAATAAATCTAGCGTGGCTAAGGCAATGCGTACAGGTGCGTATTGCCGTTGCCACAGCGACGATTTTTGCGAGGCTCCGCCTTCCAAAATTATTAATTATTAATTAATAATTGTTAATTAAAATAAAAATCAGTAATAATGTCTTTGGTCATTGGCAACGTAAAACTCAATAGCAACATAGTCTTTGCACCCATCGCGGGATTTTCCGAGGTGGGTTTTAGGCATATGTGCGCAAAATTCGGCGCAGGGCTTACGTATACCGAGCTTGTCAGCGCCAAAGGACTCGTATTCGGCAACAAAGGCACGGAAGAGTTGATCGCGACAACGCCTATCGAAACGCCGTGTGCGGTGCAACTTTTCGGGAGCGATCCCGACTTTATGTACAAGGCGGCTAAAGACGATAGATTAAAAAAATTTGATATCATAGATATCAATATGGGTTGCCCAGTGCGTAAGGTGTTCGGAAACGGCGACGGAAGCGCGCTTATGGCAAATCCTGCGCTTATAACCGAAATTGTACAGGCGGTCAAAGAGGGCGCGAAACGTCCGGTAACTGTGAAAATGCGCGCAGGTATCGAAATGGGCAAACCGCTTGCCGTCGAGTGCGCGATTGCCGCGCAAAAAGGCGGAGCGAGTGCGATTACCGTTCATCCGAGGTATAGAGAACAATATTACAGCGGCGATTGCGATTATTCCATAATCCGCGACGTTAAAAATGCCGTCGACGTACCTGTTATCGCCAACGGGAATATTGTGGACGCTCAAAGCCTCGAGAACGTGCGTGAGATCACGGGGGCGGACGGTTTTATGATCGGAAGAGGCGCGCTAGGTAGACCGTACATATTTGCCGAGTTGCGTGGCGAGAATCCGAAAATAGACGTCAAATCGCTCATATACGAGCATATCGCGGTGCTCAGAGAATTTATGCCCGATTTTACCGTTGCAAACGTCATGAAATTGCAGCTTTGCTACTACGCACGAGGCGGCAGAAACGCAAAAACCGTGCGTGTTGAAATAGGCAAGGCAAAATCGTTGGATGATATATTTTCGATTGTCGAAAGATATTTTGACTGAATTTGCATTATTTCAGACGTTTTGAGCGGATGTCCGTAATAAGATGTTTAAGCGCTGAGGTTGCGAAATCAATAGTGGTTCCGACATAATTTGCGATAGAATATGCGCAAAAAACAATGTTTTTTTGCGTGTTTTTTATTGCCTATTTTAAAGAAAAATTTAGGTTGAAAATGTCTGTTGCTTCTGTACATATTTTCGAAAACGTTGTATAATTTAAGCAATCAGATTGGAGGTGCATTATGTCAAAGAAACCATCAAAAAGCGTTATCAATCAAATAATCACGTACATGCTCATTCTTGCTGCATTGCTCGGCATAGTTACGATTATCCTCGTCGCCGAAGGTTCTTGCACTTATGAAGGCATATGGTGCGGACTTGCAACGACGCTCGTTCTTGCTCTCGCAGGCGCATGGTATGGTTGGAACAATGCCAAGCTTCCGGGCGTAGGCGGAAAAGTCGCTTACATTCTCACGGTGCTTGTGATTTTGACAACTATATTGTTTGTTCCGCTTTATTTGTTTGCATAAAGCGAAGCGAAAAACCGAAAAAAAGGATGTCCGAAACGGGCATCTTTTTTTGTTCGCTAAACGGGCAAATGCCTGCAAAGACAATTGATTATGTCGTATCGACGAACGTGTGCGACGAAGTTTAAAATGTTGACTTGCAATTTGCGCCGACGTGTTGTCAAATGGGTTGAAAAAATGCGCCGAAAGTGGTATTATACGGATATCAATTACGGAAGTGAGTTATGGCATTTAATATTGTGTTGGTTGAACCGGAGATCCCACAAAACACGGGTAACATCGTGCGCACGGCGGCGGCAACGGGCTGCCACGTGCATCTGATTAAGCCTATAGGTTTTGACATAAGCGACAAAGCGCTGAAACGCGCGGGGCTGGATTATTGGCATCTTACGGATTTTAACGTGTATGAAAATCTTGACGAGTTCTTTGAAAAGCACGCAAAAGGCAGAGTGCATAGATTGTCCGACGGAAGTTGGCATATAGACGGCAACTGTACGTCCAATGACAAGGCGCATTTCTATTTCTGCTCCACAAAGGCAAGTATCAGATACGACGAGGCAAAGTTTGGCGAAAACGATTTTTTGTTTTTCGGAAGAGAATCAAAAGGTTTACCCGAAGAACTTTTGCACGACAACTACGATATGACAATACGTATACCTATGGTTAAAGAAGCGCGCTCGCTCAATCTTTCAAACTCCGTCGCAATCGTCGTTTACGAGGGAATGAGGCAACTCGGATTTGATAATCTGCTTTGCGAAGGACATCTTACGAAATTTTGACAAAACACGATAGGTGTTGTAAATATAGCATAAATTACTCAAAACGCTGAAAAATCGGCGTTTTTTCATATATTATAATATTCACATAACACGATACGTGCAGTAAGCTGCGAAGTTAAAACACGATATGTGTTGCAGATACAAGGATATAAATGTGGTTAGTAACGTGCACAGCGTAATTGGCGACGACGACTGTGGACGTATTTCGGCGTAAATTCTGAGCGTACACGCAAAAATGAGAAAATTCTTGCTCTTTTCGCGCACGTGTGATATACTTATTATCGCTAAAAATATATTGATAATCATTTTATCCGTACTTTTTGGCAACCAAATATGTAAATCCATTTTCTTACAAGGAGAATTTTTATGGCAAAACTTACAATCCGCGATGTAGACGTCAAGGGCAAAAAGTGTTTGGTGCGTTGCGATTTCAACGTTCCTATGGTTGACGGCGTGATTACCGATGAAAATCGTATCAACGGCGCGCTCCCCACAATTCAATATCTCGTTGACCACGGCGCAAAGGTCATTCTTTGCTCGCATATGGGCAAACCGCACAACATTTTTACTGAAGGTTTTGGTCTCAACAAAAAAGAAAAGAAGGCTGTCGAGGCTCTTCCCGTCGAGGAGCAAGCGGCTGCAAAAGCAGAGTATATCGCAAAGGCGCTCAAGAACGATCCCAAAAAGTTCACGCTCAAGCCCGTTGCGGACAGACTCGCGCAAATTTTCCCCGGCAAAGTTACGTTTGCAACCGATCTCGTGGGCGAGGACGCTCACAAGAAGGTCGCAGCGCTTAAAGACGGCGAAATCGTGCTTTTGGAAAACACTCGTTTCGACGCAGGCGAAGAGAAAAACAGTGAAGAACTTTGCCGCAAACTTGCAGATTTCTGCGACGTTTACGTAAACGACGCATTCGGAACGGCGCATCGCGCTCACGCAACGACTGCAGGTATCGTCCAATACGGTTTTGCACCGGTCGCAGTCAGCGGTTTCCTTATCGAGAAGGAACTTAAGTTCCTTGGCAACGCAATCGAGAATCCTGTTCGTCCGTTTGTGGCGATTTTGGGCGGCGCAAAAGTCGCAGACAAACTCAACGTCATAGACAATCTCCTCAACAAATGCGATACGCTTATTATCGGTGGCGGCATGGCTTACACATTCATCAAAGCTCAAGGCGGCAGCGTAGGTCTTTCCCTTGTTGACGACGAGAAGATCGATTACTGCAAGAACATGCTCGAAAAGGCAAAAACGCTTGGCAAGACCATCTATCTGCCTGTTGATACGGCAACTTGCGCGTCTTTCCCCGATCCTATCGACGCACACGTTGACATTGAATATTATGACAGTTTCAACATTCCTTCCGACAGAGAAGGTCTTGATATCGGTCCCAAGACGCAAGAACTCTTTGCATCCGTCGTCAAGAGCGCAAAGACCGTTGTTTGGAACGGACCTATGGGCGTTTTTGAAAATCCGCAACTTGCACAAGGCACCAATGCCGTCGCAAAAGCAATGGCAGAAACCGACGCAACCACAATCATCGGTGGCGGCGACTCCGCCGCAGCCGTCGCACAACTCGGCTATGCCGACAAGATGACTCACATCTCAACAGGTGGCGGCGCATCCTTGGAGTTCCTTGAGGGTAAGGTTCTTCCCGGCATCGCATGCCTCAACGACAAGCACTAATCGGCGAATAACTTCGTCAGTGCACGCTCGTCGCAAAATCACGTACGCACTAGTACGTTGGGTTTTGCGCCGAGCGCACACTTCCTTGTTCTTCATTCAATTCGCGCAGTCATTGCACAACAGAATTAAGTGAAGAATAACACTAGCACGCACAAACTCTCGGGGAAGTAAAACAAAAAATAAAAGTTTCCCCCTTCCTCATGTGTTTCCCCTATTCCGTTCCCCCTCTGCGCAATGCTTGAGGGAACCCACGGAACTGCTCTGCAGGGGGCAACACGACGCGATTGACTTCGTAACAATCGCTATTCCGTCGCTTCGCTCCTTACGGTCTTCGGATAAATAAGTAACGTGCACTGATTATGTCACGCGCTTTGTGCGCCGCTACGCAACAACATGGCGCAGTCGCTTGTACAATACGTCGACCTCGACGCTCGACAGGCTCGCCGCCTTGCGGCTCGAAGTCACGTCTTCGAAAGAGCATTTTAATACGCCTAACAAATCCATAAATAAAAATTTTTCGAGGTATATTATGAGAAAACCTATCATTGCTGGCAACTGGAAAATGAACAACACAATCGCCGATACAAAGGCGCTTATCACGGATCTTGCTCCGCTCGTTAAAGACGCAAAATGCGACGTCGTTATCTGCACGCCTTATACCGACCTTGCAACCGCAGTCGAAATGACAAAAGGCACGAATATCAAAGTTGGCGCAGAGAACGTACACTGGGCAGAAAAAGGTGCTTTCACGGGCGAAATTTCCGCAAAAATGCTTGTTGAACTCGGCGTTGAATACGTAATTATCGGTCACTCCGAGCGTCGTCAATACTTCGGCGAGACGGACGCAACAGTCAATGCACGTGCAAAAGCGGCTCTTGCTGCAGGTCTTAAACCCATCATCTGTGTGGGCGAAACGCTTGAAGAGAGAGAAAACGGCAAGGTTGAAGAAGTGCTTGTACGTCAAACGAAGGGCGCATTCGAAGGCATCGACAAAGACGAACTTGACAATATCGTCATCGCATACGAACCTGTTTGGGCAATCGGCACAGGCAAAACCGCTACTGCAGAAGTTGCAAACGAAACAATCGCAATCATTCGCAACACAATGGCAGAGCTTTATTGCCCCAAGTGCGCAGAAAACCGCGTGCGTATCCAATACGGCGGAAGCATGAACCCCAAGAACGTCAAAGAACTCATGGCAATGCCTGAAATCGACGGCGGTCTTATCGGCGGCGCATCTTTGAAAGCGGTTGACTTCTCGCAAGTTGTAAATTACTAATTATTTTCACAAAAAACAGGCGGTCTAACCGCCTCAAAGGACAACTATGAAAAAACTTGTTTTGGTAGTTATGGACGGTGTCGGCAAGTCTAAAACAGGACTTGGCGACGCTGTTACTATGGCAAATACTCCCACTCTCGACAAACTCTTGCAAGAGTGTCCGAACACCTATATCAAAGCGCACGGAACGGCTGTCGGTCTTCCCAGCGACGACGATATGGGCAACAGTGAAGTGGGACACAACGCTCTCGGTTGCGGTCAAGTCTATTCTCAAGGCGCAAAACTTGTGGAAGAGGCAATCGAAAGCGGTGATATTTTCAATTCTTCCGCGTGGCAAGAACTCAAAGACAATTGCGTCAAAAACGCTTCCACGATGCACTTTATCGGCTTGCTCTCCGACGGCAACGTGCATAGCAATATCGGGCATCTAATCGCCTTGATTAATGGCGCGAAGCATGACGGGATCAAGCATGTGCGTGTTCACGTATTGCTTGACGGAAGAGACGTGCCGGCAACGAGCGCACTCACTTACGTCGATCAGCTCGAAAGTGCAATGACATCTTTGAACGACGCCGATTTCGACGCTTGCATCGCAAGCGGTGGCGGTCGTATGAAGATAACGATGGACAGATATTTTGCCAATTGGGATATGGTAAAAGCGGGCTTCTATACGCACGTTTACGGTGAGGGCAGAGGCTTTGAGAGCGCAACGCAAGCAATCGAAACCTACCGCAACGAAAATCCCGGCGTTATCGACCAAGATTTGCCTGCGTTCGTCATCGTCAAGGACGGAAAACCCGTCGGCGCCATGCATGACAACGACAGCGTAATCCTCTTCAATTTCCGTGGCGACCGTGCAATCGAAATTTCAATGGCTTTCGACAATGCAGACTTTGACGGGTTTGACAGAGGCAATATGCCCAAGGTGCTTTACGCAGGTATGCTCCAATATGACGGCGACTTGCATTTGCCCACTCGCTTCCTTGTCGAACCGCCCAAAATCAAGTATACTTTGAGCGAGTTTTTGGTGAACAAAGGCGTCAAATCCTATGCTGTGTCCGAAACTCAAAAATACGGCCACGTAACGTATTTCTGGAACGGTAACCGCTCCGAAAAATTCAGCGACGAGCTCGAAGTGTGGGAAGAAGTGCCTTCCGACAAGGTATCTTTCGACCAACGTCCGTGGATGAAATCCGCAGAAGTTACAGACAAGGTTATCGAGGCAATCGAGAGCGAGCAATACGGCTTTATCCGTTGCAATTATCCCAACGGCGACATGGTCGGACACACAGGCAGCCTTGACGCAACCATCATCGGCGTTGAGGCGGTTGACCTTGCTCTTGCAAGACTCCTTCCTGTCGTCAAAAAGCACGATTATGCGCTTATCGTAACCGCAGACCACGGCAACGCCGACGAGATGCTTGAAAAGAACAAAAAAGGCGTCATCTCCGTCCGTACCGCACACTCTCTCAATCCCGTACCCTTTATCGTCTACAATTACGATTGTGAAATAGCCGACGGTGCTTTCGGGCTGTCCGACGTGGCGGCAACGGCAGTGAAGATTATGGGTTATACCTCCGACCCTCACTGGGACGCACCCATAATCCGCTAAATCGCGCCTAACTTTGTCAGCGCCCTCTTGCCTCAAAATCACGTACGTTATGTACGTTTGGTTTTGATTCAAGGGGGCGCTTTCGCGGTATGCATCGATTTATCGGATTAGGGCAAGCAAAAAATGGGGGTTGCTGTCCAAGGGGCTTTTGACGCGATTGACTCCGTAACAATCGCTATTAAACGCGCTCTTCATCCGTTTAGCGAATTATTGGGGGTGGTAAAACATCATTTATCCAAATAAAAAAATACCATCGCTATGCGATGGTATAAATTTTATTTTTCCGCTTAAAATGCTATTTTATCAAATCCTCTCGCACGTATTCTTGGACGTCGGGGATAGGGGATTCCTTGCGATAGCTGAGCTTGAGGAACAAGGGCGTGAGAAGGGAAGATGCGATTATCAAAATAAGGACAAAAGGCATAATCGAGGGATCGATTATGTTGCTGTCGACGCCTTTTTGTGCGCAGACGAGGACGACTTCCGCTCTTGCCATCATACCGATACCCACGCGCAAACTGTCTTTGAAAGAATACTTGCAAATGAGCGAGCCGAGACCGCAACCGAGCACTTTGCCAACGAGGCCTGCCGCAACGAACGCAAAACCGAAACCGACCATTGCGGTGGAGATTGAACCGAAGTTGGCGTTGATGCCGATATTTGCAAAGAATACCGGGGCGAATATCATATAGTTGCTCACTTCCACCTTTCTGTCGATATAGCCCGCTTCGCTGAGCGTTGCAAGCATAATACCCGCAACGTATGCGCCCGTGATATCCGCAACGCCGAACCACTCTTCCGCCGCGTATGCAAATAAGAATGCCATTGCAAAGCCGATAATCGGGATACGTCTATGGTGTTCGGGGTGGCGTTTGAGATAGTGCTTGAGAAGGAAGTGAAGCACAAGACCGACGGAAATAGACGCGGCGAAAAATCCTATCATTTTGCCGATTGCGATGCCTACGCCTTTGAGGTCGCTACCTTTGTCGAGGCTTATGAAAAGCGAGAGCAAAATAACGCCGATGATATCGTCGAGGATTGCCGCGGCGATTATTGAAGTGCCGACTTTTGAATTGATTTTGCCGAGTTCCTTGAGGACTGCGACGGTGATACTAACCGACGTTGCCGCCAAAATCGTGCCGTAAAATAGGTTGGTTATCACTTGGTGTTGGCTCATATCCTTGAAACCGCCGTTGAAAGCTGCGGATACCAAGAATCCTAGACCTACCGGGAACAGAACGCCGAGCGAAGTGATTATAACAGAGGGAATACCGCAAGTTTTGAATTGTTTTACGTCCGTTTCCAGACCTGCGGAAAACATTATGAGGATAACGCCGATTTTTGCAAGAAATTTGAGCCCCTCGGTGGTGTCTTCCGTGAAAATTCGTTGCCCCGGGATAAGCTTGATAAGTCCCAAAAGTATGCCTGCTACGAGCATACCCACGACTTGCGGAAGTCCGATTTTTTTGCCGAGAAGAGAGAAAAGTTTGGTGCAAAGCAGTATCAATGCCAGGGGGAGAAGAATCTCGAAATAGGCGATGTCGGATAAGGTTTGCGTAAACATAAATATACTTCCTTTGTTTTTATGTAGATTGTTATACGCTTTTAAAAATCTTTCGTCAAGCGTTTTGATATTGTAGAATAACATATAGTTTGTATGCAAAAAACATTAAAAAGCATTAAAAATTGTGCTTAAAACCCCGTGTGGAGCACAAAATAGAGATTTTGTTTGACATTATTACATGTAATTGATAAAATATACACATAAATGCGCGCGTATATGTCAAAAAATACACGCTCGCGCGCACGGAGCAGAATTGGATTTTTTGTCGTTCCTGACCGGAGTCACGTCCTTTATTGTCGGGCTTGCCAAGACAATCGTAGGGCTTGCGGCGGTCGGATGCATATTTTTACTGATAAGACTTTTGCCGAGGCGCATTCGCGGATTTGTATCTGCGATTGCAACTTCGCTTTTGGTTTTTGCACTGTTCAAGAGCATGGTGCAACAGTTTACCTTTCTTGCGATTAAAACATCCATTCTCTACATGGCGCTTATCGACATTACGGCACTCACCGTATTGTTCGGAATATATTTTGCAACGTATTGCGGTTGTATTTTTTCAAAAGTTACGCGCAGTACTCGCACGTTTACGCCGCCTGATAAGCGGGGCGACGTTTATCGTTCTTCAAGGCACGACGATATTGTCGCGTCCAATTCTTATTTGCGGATTTCACCCGTTATTTTGCAATAATTTTCTTTTCTTCTCGAAGGCGGCATTTTTGCGCCGTTTTCGGGCTACACATAAGCGCGCGTGCGCGCGTATATGCGCACGCAATTAAAACCTCAGGAGAAAAATCACAATGTTAAAAGTTGAAAATCTGAAAAAGACATATCCAAAGAGCGACAGAGTCGCAGTCGACAATATTTCGTTTGAATTGAAACCCGGTGAAATTTTCGGTTTCCTCGGACAAAACGGTGCGGGCAAATCCACCACGATTAAGTGCCTTACGGGTATCTTGCCCTTTGACAGCGGCACGATTACCATATGCGGCCACGACATCGTGAAAGAACCGATTAAAGCCAAAATGGAAATGGGTTACGTTCCCGACAACCACTCGGTGTATGAGAAACTTACGGGCAGGGAATACGTCAACTACGTCGCGGACCTTTACAAAGTTCCCGCTCTTGTGAGAACGGAAAGAATTGACAGATATGCCAAACTCTTCAAGCTCGAGGCGGCAATCGACAGACAAATCAAATCCTACTCTCACGGTATGAAACAAAAAATCTGCATTATCGCCGCGCTCATTCACGATCCCAAACTCTGGGTGCTCGACGAGCCGATGATGGGACTCGATCCGCAATCGACCGCGGAAATCATCTCGTATATGAGAGAGCATTGCGCAAAGGGCAATACGGTATTCTTTTCAAGCCACAACCTCGACCTTGTAAAGAAACTTTGCCACAGAGCCGCAATAGTCAACGACGGACACCTCATCGACATTATCGACCTTGCAGGCAACGACAAGAACAAGGCAAACCTCGAAGAAACGTTCTTCCGTGTGACGGGTACGTACGAGCAAAGATTGTTCGAGGACTACGTTGCGCAAGAGAGTGAGGATATGCGTCCCGACATTCCGTCGGTAGGGGACGTCGAAGAGATAGTCGACGCACAAGACGTGGTCGAAGAAATCACCGTGGAGGAAGAGCAAAAATGAAAGGCGAATTCTCAATGCAAAGCGTGAGAACGCTGTTCCGTCTCGACCTCAAATCGAGGTTCGGTTCGACGCAAAAGACCACGCCTCTCAAAAAATTGGCGCAAATCGGCAACTATCTGTTTTTCATCATAGTTTACGCCGTGCTTGCGGTGGGCGTGTATTATCTCACCAACGTATTCGTAAGACGTTCGGGATTGCGTATGGAGTTTTTGACTATCGCGGCAACGCTTACGATAACTCTTGCAACCATTATCGCAACGGGCAACGTCATCAAAAACTTGTATCAAAACGGCGATAACGAGATGCTTTTGCGTTTCCCGGTAAGCGGAAAAGAAATCCTTGTCGCAAAATCCATTTACTGTTATCTGCACAATCTCGTGGTGTGCTTGCTCACGATGTTGCCGTTCTATATCTCGTTCGGCATTATCACGGGCGCGCGCGTGGGCGACTATTTCTCATATATAGGCATTACGCTGCTTTCCACGCTTGTGCCGTTCTTTATCGCAAACATCATTGCCGTTCCCGTTATGAAGGTTATGAATGCGGTGAAGAATCAGTTTTTGCTTATATTGATACTCACAATCATCGTGGTGTGCGTGGTGTTTGCGTTTTATCTCGTGTCGCTCGGAAACGTGCTTACATACCTTAAGGACTCAAAGCAAACCATTTTCTCTGCAGATATGATTGCGAGATATCAGAAGTTTGCGCGCAACGCATATCCGTTCAATTGGTATGCGGAGATTATCAACGGCAAGATTTACGGCGGACTTTCGGCAGGCAAATACGCGCTCAGATTCTTGTATCTCATCCTCATCAACGGAGCGTTGGGCGTTGCCGCTTACTTCGTTACGACGAGAGAATATTACAAAACGATCCTTTACGGAATCGAAACTCAAAAAGCGTCTTTCAAAAAGAAAATCAAAGACGTGCGCCGTCCTGTGTCCTATGCGCTTTTCAGACGTGAGTTCTATCTCATTCTGAGAAGTTTCAACTATTCCTTCCAATACTTCGCGATGGCGTTTGCGGCTCCCGTAATGGTGTTCTATTGCAACCGTCTTGCCGCGTCTATGGGAACAAAGAGTATCGGCGCAGACATTATGCCGGGGCTTACGCTCATGGTTATCGCGCTCTTTATCACGATAATCGTGTCCTTTGCGTCCACCTGCATTTCGAGAGAAGGCGCATGTTTCTATCACACAAAGGTCATTCCCGTAAGCTATACGCACCAGATTCTCGTCAAGTTCTTCCTTTACTCCTTGACGGGCACGATATCCAACGCATTGTGCTGCGCGCTCTCGGGCGGTTATTACTCGAGCGAGGCAGGCGGCAGAGTGCTTTCCGCACTTGACGTGGGCGCAATCTTCGGCATTGCGGAAATGCTTGTTATAAGTCTTACCAGCCTCAGTATGCTTGCGGACATCAAATCGCCTACGTTCAACGTGTCGGGCGACGGCGAATTGGTTTCTGCCAACAAGAACGTTGCGCTTGCAATGACCATAGGCATTCTGGTTGCCGTTATATACGGATTGTTTACGATGATTTTCAGCTTCTTGCCATTGACGATAGGCGGCAAAACGCTTATAGCTGCAGGCGACACCAATACGATTTACCTCATTTTGAGCGTTGTATCGCTCATCTTGCTCGGCGGATCGGTTGCAGGCTTGTTCGTCAACCTCAACAAGAAGTATATGAACATCATTCCGTAAGTTTATAGGAAAGAAAAGTATGAAGAAAGTAATGATAGGCATTCTTATCCTCATTCCGATAATCATCGTGTTTATTGTCGCGATGGTTTCGGCAATCGTATCTACGCAGGCGTGGATATCCGTCGAGGATTTGAAACTTCAGATAAAAGGTACGGAAACGGAGGCGGAGACCGTCGCATATTCGCTGGACGAGTTAGGCTCGGGATTGGTGAATCTGTATGACAAAATCGACGTCGTCGTATTGCCTGAAAAAGCCAACAAGTACGTTATCGAATGGCAAATTGTGGGCGACGTTACCTATACCGATCAAGATTATAAGACAAAATACGACAAATACAGGCAAGAGTACGCCGCAAAGAAGGCGGAGTTGGAGAGCAGAGATTATCCCAATTTCACCGACGCAAACGAGCAAAAAGCGTTCAACAACGCGTCGATAAAATACGGCTCTAGCGCGGACTCCGCAAAGATTATTTCCGCTATGGCGAACGAACTTGTGGATATGAAGTATCCGGCGGCGTGCTTTGTGGATTCTTTCGGCGACGAAACGACTTCCAACAGCTCGGGGCAAATAAGATTGTCCTGGTATTGCCATTTCACGGTCAAAGTAACGGCAGAGAACGTGTCCAAGACGCTTTTGGTTTCCGTGGGCGGCGACAACGTAAAGAGCGCAAACATAGGCAATCTTCAAGGCGACGATTCCAACACGTTGAATGTGGGCGAATCAAAGCGCATTACGGCAAGTTATACGCCGATTGACAGCATTGTCAATTACACGATTTGGCACGCGCTCGACGAGGATATAGCGACAATCGACCAAAACGGCGTTATCACTGCAAAGAAAGCGGGTACGGCAAGATTTACGATGGACGCAAGCGTGCACTCCACCGACAAGTCCGACAACGTCCAATACGTAACGAGCAACGTCTATACGATACAAATCGTGGCAGACGGCGCAAGCTCGGTGTTCGGCTCCAAACTGATGTCGCACAAGCGTTCATATTCGCTTGCAGAACTCGGTATAAACGACGAAATTACGAGCGTTGAGGGCGCAACGATAGAGGAGGGCGAACTTGTTGTAAACGAGGGCGCAACTCAAATCTTGCTTACGACGGAAAACGGCACTTTGACGGTGAATATTTGCGATGAGAACGCAATTGCGATTCAAAACGCAGATTTCTTCAAAAAAGAAAGCAATTACGTTGTGGCGATTGACGAGCATACTCTCAAACTCAGCGCAATCTGGGCGTCCGTGTTTAAGGACGGAGCACCCGAAGTCGCGTGGTCGTCAAGCAACGAGGACGTGGCAACGGTCAACGAAAGAGGCGAAGTGCAGGGTGTCGGTATCGGCGACGTGGTTATCACCGCTCAATGCGGCGAATATCAGGCGCATATCGAACTTTACGTGCAATACAAGATTGCGTCCTTACAATTGCGCACTTCCAACGCTTCATTGGCAGTAGGTCTTGCGCGCGAAACAGTGTTTGCAAGCGAAAGATATATCGATTTGGCAACCAACGGCAATACAAAAGAGGCGAACTATACCAATATAGTTGTGCTCGGGGAGCCTAAAAACGCAACGATTGACCAATTGAGAGCGTTTTATGCGGCATACAATTTCGAGATTGTGGAAGGCGGCGAATATGCGCGCTTTGACAGCGAGGACGTAAACAAACTCGTGTTTGATCCCGAAACGCTCAAGTTGCTCGAAACCAAGGATAATCTCAAGACTGTCAGAGTGAAAGTCAGCGCAAAATATCCCAAACACGAGGGTGCGCTTGAGTATACGCAAGAGTTTGTGGATATCAAGGTTACGCACGGCGTGGCTGTGTATAATATGGACGAATTGCGCAGAGCCGCGCTCGACCAAAAAGAATACACGGGCGTAAACGTGATTTACGGCAGAGTGCAGGGAGCAAAGCTTCTCGGCGACGTCGAAACGGCGCTTTCAAACGATTGCCCCGAAAATCTTATTGCGCCGGAAAAAATCTTCAAACATCAAGTCGCGGCGACATCAAATACGTATGAAGTGTGGGTAAATCCGACATCTAAACGCACGTATTCCATATCTCTTATGGCAAACTGCGCATTCGATACCGCCACGAACGAGGACGGAACGCCTGTGCATATCGTCAATTGGCAGGAGCGTCCCGAGTTTTACGGCGACGTGTACGGAAACAACAGAATGATATCGGCAATCACAGGTCAAATAGACGGCGAACTTATCAGAATCTCCTGGGGTAACGTCAAGATAAGCAACGTCATTCTGCGCGCCAACACAACGCCGGAAAGCGGTGAGATTTCCACTGACGAAACGCTTACTTTCAAGGGAAGAATCGCAAAAGTCGGCAGCGACTTGCAGTGGGATTGGTATCGTCTTGAAAACGTCAAATTCGAATACTGCATTCTCGAAAACGGTCAAGAAGGTCTTGACGTGCGCAATACCAACATCACGTTTGACGGATGTATCGTCCGCAACCTTATGTCTTGCGGTTTGAGCATTATGAACAGGATGTATACAGACGACAGCGGCATTATTCACCCGTTCTATTGCCACGTGAATTTCCACAATTTCATCTCATCCAATACGCTTGCGTCAGTGCTTGTGGCGACGTTTGAAAAGTTTACGTATTCGGGTACGAAAAAAGGAAGATTTGTGAAAGACGACCTTAAAAAGAATCAGCAATACTTCATGGAAAACTTTGCAAAACCCGATTCCGAAAACGAGAGAGAAAGACACAATTTCGAACTTAATCAATCGGGCATTCTGGAAGTGTACAACTGGCAAAATATAGAGTATGCGTCGATATTCGATACCGGTTACGATGTGCTCAATCAAACTATCACGAATGAAACGTCTGTGATTATTCGCGAGAATCCGACTTTTGAGAAATTCAGATACATCGACAAAGACGGCACTTGCTACGTGCACGTTGCGTTTGTGTTTGCGGCGGTTACGTTCGGCTCGGGATTCCAATTGATAGTCGAGCCTACGCCTCAAACGGTGCGTTTGGAAGATACAATGCTTTCCAGCCTCAATTCCAAGGACGTCGTTACGACGGAAAACGGCAGCATAGGCGAAAGTATTTTGCAAACGATAGGCGTAACCATTTACGGATATCAGAATACGGCAAAGATTTTGCCGCACACGACTTATCAAGTCAATACCGCGCTCATTAACAGATTGCACGGCTGAGAACGAGAGTCGATTATACAAAAGGGAAAACATTATGAAAAAAGTAATGATAGGAATATTGATACTTATTCCGGTTCTCATAGTGTTGGTGGTCGCTATGGTGTCGAGCATCGTGTCTTTGCAAGCATGGATTGCGGTGGACGACATCGAGCTGACTTACAAGGGAGGAAAAATAGATGCGGAAACGCTTTCCTATTCCTTTGACGAGGTTGCGAACAAAACCTTGAATATCTATGACTACGTGGACGTAAAGGTATACCCCGAAAAAGCCAAAAACTATACGGTAGAATGGCGTGTAACGGGTGCGATATCCTATACGGACGGCAAGTATCAACAAGATTACAACAATTATAAGACCGATTTGGCAAAGTTGAGAGGGGAGCTTGAAAACGAGTTCTCTCAAAACGGCTCTTTTGAGGACGCTGACAGACAGTCCGCATACGAGGCGGTGAAGTCGAGATATCCCGATACGTCCAAAATGTTGGACGCAATGGCAAAAATTCTCATCCCCGAGGTCAAGCCTGCGCTCGCATTTGTTGATAAGGACGGAAACGTGGTGCAATCCAACACTACGGGCGACTTTATCGTTTGCTCCTACTGCCACGGCACAATCGAAGTGGTGGTGGAGAACGTGTCCAAAACCATTTTAATATCCGTGGGCGGCGACAACGTAAAGAGCGCCAACATAGGCAATCTTCAAGGCGACGATTCCAACACGTTGAATGTGGGCGAATCAAAGCGCATTACGGCAAGTTATACGCCGATTGACAGCATTGTCAATTACACGATTTGGCACGCGCTCGACGAGGATATAGCGACAATCGACCAAAACGGCGTTATCACTGCAAAGAAAGCGGGTACGGCAAGATTTACGATGGACGCAAGCGTGCACTCCACCGACAAGTCCGACAACGTCCAATACGTAACGAGCAACGTCTATACGATACAAATCGTGGCAGACGGCGCAAGCTCGGTGTTCGGCTCCAAACTGATGTCGCACAAGCGTTCATATTCGCTTGCAGAACTCGGTATTGCGGACGATTACGACAGTATCGATGGCGCAACGGTAAAGGATAATATTCTTACGCTCGACGAGGGCGTATCGAGAGTTGTGGTGAACACAAAGAGAGGCAAATTTACGCTCGACGTGTGCGATGACAAAGATATAGCAATCAAAAACGCAGATTTCTATTGCTCCGAAAACGGATACGTGCTTGCGGTGGGTGAGAACACTCTCAAACTCGGCGCAGTATGGGCGTCTGCATTCAAGAGCGGCAATCCGAGCGTTGTGTGGGCGAGCGACAACGAGGACGTGGCAAGCGTATCTCAAAGCGGTGAAGTGCTTGCAAAGAGCGACGGTATCGTTACGATTAGCGTTACAAGCGAGCAAGGAACAAGCGCGTCCATAACCCTCAACGTCCGCAACAAAATTTCGTATTTGCAATTGCGCACGTCCGACGAGGCGTTGGCTGTGGGGCTTGCAAGAGAAACGGTGTTTGCGTCCTTCAGGTATGTCAACGAGGACATTTCGCAAGGTGCGGAAACAGATACCAACTGGACGTATATCACAATTCTCGGCGAGCCGAAACGCACGGGCGATATGACGTTGGACGAGTATAATGAGTTGCTTGCGACATTCTATGACGCATACAATATCGAGATTATAGGCGGCGGCGAATACGCGCACTTCGACGACGTTGTAAAGAATAAGCTTATCTTCAATCCCGAGGCTCTCGAAGGCAAGGGCAAACAGCCCATACGCGTAAAAGTCAGCGCAAAATACCCCAAATACGAGGGTATGACCAAGTTTACGACGGCGGAAGTTACGATTAATGCAATTTACGGCGTGTCCGTGTATAACGTCGCGCAAATTGAGCACGCCGCTATGTATCAACGCGAATACGTCGATTTCAATGAATTTTGGGCAATGATGGGCGCAATCGAAGCCGGCGGAACGTACGAAACCAAGACCGGAAACTTGCAACCTTCAAAAGTGATTTTCTCTCATACCAACGAAATCACGGGTGATAAATATATCATAAGAGCCGACGGCACGTCTTTGCGCACTTATGCAATCGTGATGATGGCAAACTGCGATTATACTCAAACCGATCGCGCCACAATCGGGGAATCGGACGAAAGACTCAATTTCTTCGGCGACGTGTATGGCAACAATAAGATGATATGCGCGCGTACGGGGCAAAACGACGATGAATTGATGCGCGTTTCGTGGAGCGGTGTTACGGTAAGCAACGTCATTTTGCGTGCAAACACCATTGAGGGAGACGGCAACATAGATCCCGAAGATACGAAAGCGTTTACCGGCTTTGTCGGCGTCGTGGGCAGTCACCACGATTGGGAAAGATTCCGTATTTCCGACATCACGTTTGAATATTGCATTATCGAGAATGCAAGACAAGGCATAGGTTCCCGCAACGCCGACATAACTTACAACGGATGCGTAATGCGCAACTTTTTGCAATGCGGTATGTACGTGCCCTTACAAATGAACTGGAGAGACGAGGATAGCGCATATAATCCCTTGTATACGCACCTCACGTTCAACAACTTTACTTGCTCCAACATGATAGGCTCGATTATGTCTGCCACGTACGAACGCTTCACGATTATCGAACAAAAGCTCAATCGAGAAAAGGTCAATCGTTTCGTCCCGAATGGTACGAGCGAAGAGAACGGCGCGTACTTCACGGAACATTTTGCGTCAAAGGGTATCAACCTCGAAGTTACGCAAACAGGTTTCTTCAAAGCGTACAACTGGCAGAACGTCAACAATGCCAGACTTATAGAAACAGGCTCCAAGTACGACGAAATGGTGGCGTCAATTGCAGGCGGTATCATCTTGCAAAACCCGACGTTTGCGGATTATCGCTATTTTGACAGCAACAACCAGTGTTATTTCCACCTCGCATTCCTCGTCAGCGGTATATCGCTCGACAAAGGCATCACCGACGAGCCGACTTACGCCAATATGAACTTCGAGTCTCCCGAAATCGGTGGCGTGCGCCTCGGCGATATTGACGAAAACGGCGACGAATACGGCGGCAGCCTTGTCGCTACGCTGTTCTCCACTATGTACATCTACGGATACAAGAATACGGCGGAGATTACGCCTTTCTCTAAACTTGTCATCGACGCCGATTTCATTCAAAAACTGCACTAAACAGCGAATAACTGCGTCAACACCCCATTGCCACCAACTCATTTACGTCTTGTAAATTAGGGTTGTTGTCAATGGGGTGTTTCCTTGTTCTTCATCTTTTTATTGCAGTTTTTGTAATGAAATCGGGTGAAACTGCACTAAACATAGACTTCGTCGTAACTCCTTTAAATAGAATTGCCCCCTCTTTCCGGACACGCCGGCATTTCTCCCGCCACTCGGTTAGGGACATTTCTCTACAAGATTATCCGTCGCTCGCGGGGGAGACAACGGCACTCGCATAGATAGGTATCGTCCCCTCGTTATGCCACTGCGCTTTGTGCGCCGGCTACGCAACAACACTGCGCAGTCGCTTGTACTGCACCCACAAGGCTTCCACACACAAAAGACAAGCGAACGATAGCGCAATATATAAGATGAAAGCGCAGTCTTTTGTGTGAAGGGAAAAAGGAGCACCAAGGCAAAAAAGCAAGCAATTGGCATTTTTGGCAATTGCGGCTAAGAGCCTTGTGTGCGTCGCAAGCTCGGCGCTCATTCGCTCGTCGCCTTGCGACTCGAAGCTCCGAATAGACACATACCGTTAATAAGTACGCCTTGAATAAGTTTGCGTTTGGATAAGGCTACGCCTTCCAAAACTATTAATTATTAATTATTAATTCCAAAAACTATCTTCTAATCCGTTAAAATTCATAATAAGTAACACTTGGGGTAAAAAGTCGAAATAAGAAACAACTTTGTGGTTTCGTGTGGATTTTGCGTTTTTGCGGTTGACAAATGTGTGTTTTGGGATATAATTGCACAACGGAGGCAGATATATGAAAAAGTCAACTACAGTTTTATGGTTTATAGCAAGCATACTTATGATAGCGGCAGGCATTGTGTGTTTTGCACTTCCTGTCGACACGACGATGACAGTGTTTGCATACATTATCGGCGCACTCGTTTTGATCATGGGTATAGTTGAGCTCGCAGCATTCTTCACAAGCGCGGGCATTGTCGGCGGTGGCGCATTCCTCGCAGACGGCGTTATCACAACGCTTTTGGGCATCGTGTTCTTGGCAAACGAGGGCATTGTGTCCAGCGCATTGCCGTTTATTTTTGCAATGTGGTTTATCGTCGAGGGTATAAGCGAGCTTACTTTGGCAATTCAGGCAGGCAGGCTTAAAGTGCCTTATTGGTGGACGTTGCTCATCCTTTCGATACTTGAAATCGTTTTTGGATTCTTGGCATTCTTCGATCCTATCACGGGTGCAATCTCTATGACGGTGCTTGTCGGCGTGTTCCTTTTTGTACACGGACTTTCAATGCTCGGCGACTGGGTGGTTGTGCTCCGCGTCAAAAAATTCTTCAAGGGATGCCTTGGCAGAGTGTCCGATTTGACAGGAAACTATGACGACCAAAGAAGCGACGTGCAAGAATAATTGCGTACAATAAGAAATAAAAAAATATCGGGTGAGAGCCCGATATTTTTTTAATTTGCGCCGAATAGAGGATAGTCGTAACTCCTCAAAATAGAATACCCCCTCTTTCCGGACACGCCGGCATGTCCACTTCGGCGTTTGCGCACCGCAATCCGCCTCGTTCGCTTTGGCTACAACACATTCACCGAATGTGTTGCTTAACGCGTCGCGCCCGACCACTCGTATAGGGACATTTCTCTACAATATTATCCATCGCTCGCGGGAAAGACAACGGCACTCGCATAGATAGGGACATTTTTATACTTGTGCCACTCGTTCACCAACGAAAATAACAACACTCGTTGGTTCACTTGTACTTTTCGTCAAGCTCGGCACTTATCCGCTCACCGCCTTGCGGTTCGAGTTCCGTCTCCGAAGTTGCACATTCCGTTAATAAGAACGCTCCGAATGAGTGTGCGTTCGGAAAAGGAATATTCCATATATATAATAAATTGTTATCTTTTTATACATTTTTTACTATTTTTGTATTGACAATTGACTATTTCAAATTCATTATATATACGCTGTATATGCGGAGGAAAAAATGCAAGAAAATACGCAAATCGAAAGAATTATCGATATAAAACATTTGGACAAGTCGTTTCAGGACGTGCATGCGGTCAACGATTTGTCTTTCCATGTAAAGCAAGGGGAATTGTTTGCTTTTCTCGGAGTCAACGGCGCAGGCAAGTCCACAACCATATCCATCATGTGCGGATGCCTCAAAAAAGACTCGGGCGAAGTTACGATTGACGGCAAAAACATAGATACGGACATGCGTACGATATCTGCGGAAATCGGAGTTGTGTTTCAAAACTCAGTGCTGGATTCTCATTTGAGCGTGAAAGACAACTTGGCGGCGCGCGCAGGACTTTACGGCATTTACGGCGCGGAGGCAAAAAAGCGCATTGACGAACTTGCCGAACTTCTTGATTTCAAGGATATTTTGAAACGTCAGGTCGGGAAACTATCCGGCGGTCAAAGACGTCGAATCGACGTTGCTCGCGCGCTTTTGCACAATCCCAAAATCCTCATTCTCGACGAGCCAACGACAGGGCTTGATCCGCAAACTCGCAAAACGCTTTGGGAAGTTGTGGATAATCATAGAAAGCAGCAGGGAATGACCGTGTTTTTGACTACGCACTATATGGAAGAGGCGGCAGACGCGGATTACGTGGTTATTCTCGACAGCGGCAAGATTGTGGCAAGCGGAACTCCGCTCGAACTTAAAAACACCTACACAGGCGATTTTATCACCGCATACAACGTGGATGAAGAGGCGGTGAAGGCTCTCGGTTTGTCGTACGAGCAGGTGCGCGACGCATTCAGAATCGCAGTGAAAGACACCATTCAGGCAAGAGATCTCATTATTGAAAATCCTGATTTGTTTACGGATTTCGAGATTGAAAAGGGCAAAATGGACGACGTTTTCCTTTCTGTTACAGGCAAAAAGATAGGAGGAAGCGAAAAATGAAGGCATTTTTGGCAATAACAAAGCGCAATATCAAAGTGTTTTTCATGGATAAAGGCATGTTCTTCACCTCGCTTATCACGCCTATTATCCTACTTGTGCTGTACATAACCTTCCTCGCCAACGTGTATCGCGATTCTTTCAATTCGTCGATGCCGGAGGGCGTGCAAATCTCAAACAGCCTTATCAACGGCACCGTCGGGGCGGAATTGTTCTCGTCATTGCTTGCAGTGTGCTGCGTTACGATTGCGTTTTGCTCCAATCTTCTTATGGTTCAGGACAAGGTCAACGGCGTGCGCAAAGACTTTTTGATTTCGCCAATCAAGCGCTCCACGCTTGCTGTGTCCTACTTCATAGGCTCGCTCCTTACAACGCTCATCGTGTCGTACTGCGCGACGGCGGCTTGCTTTATATACATCGCAATCAACGGTTGGTATATGTCGTTTGCAGATGTTGTTCTGATACTCGTAGACGTGTTCTTGCTCACCGCATTCGGCACGGCGCTTTCGTCGGTGGTCAATATTTTCCTCAAAACCAACGGACAAGCCACGGCGGTCGGCACAATCGTTTCGGCAGGCTACGGCTTTTTGTGCGGCGCGTATATGCCCATTTCCAACTTCTCTGACGGTTTGCAAAAGACAATGTCCTTGTTGCCGGGCACTTACGGAACGTCGCTTATCCGCAATCATGCGCTAAAGGGCGTATTTGAGGAAATGAGCGCACAAGGCTTCCCCGACGAAGTGGTTGACGGCATCGCAAAGAGCCTTGACTGCAAGCTTTCATTCTTTGGCAACGATGTGTCGATTGGCGCAATGTACGGAGTGCTTATAGGCACGACGGCAGTCCTAATCGGAATATATGTGCTGATTTGTGCTTTTAAGAAAGACAAAAACTAAAAAAATATCGGGCGAAAGCCCGATATTTTTTTAGTTACTAATTATTTAACTGGGGATAGTCGTAACTCCTTAAATGCAATTACCCCTTCCCTTCGGGCTTTCCCCTATTGCTCAAACTTGTGTCATTTCTCTACTTATACCAACATCGTTCGCAAGAGGGGAAGTCGGCACTCACATAGAAGAGTATCGTCCTATGGTTATGCCACTCGTTCGCCAACGAAAAGAACAACACTCATTGGCTCACTTGTACTAATCGTCAAGCTCGGCGCTCCACCGCTCGTCGCCTTGCGACTCGAAGCTCCGAATAAGCACATTCCGTTAATAAGTACACTTTGAATAGGCACATACCGTGTATAAGAACGCCTTGAATTAGTGTGCGTTCGGGTGTGGGCAGAGCCCACCGAAAATTATTAATTACTAATTATTAATTATTAATTTTTCTCACAAAACTTGCAACACGAAGAACTTTAAGTATTGCGTTTCTTCGGCGCAGAGGAGTGAAGGGTGGTCGGGGGCTTGGGATTTGATTTCCATAGTGCGAACGATACGACCGCTTTCTTTTGCCGCTTCTACGAGCATTTTTTCAAAGAGAGGGAAGGTCATATAATGCGAACAAGACGAGGATATGAGATAGCCGCCTTTTTCCACGAGTTTAAGCCCCAAAATGTTGATGTCTTTATATCCGCGCATTGCGTCTTTGACTTCGCTTGCGCTCTTGCAAAATGCGGGCGGATCGAGAATGACGAGCCCGAATTTTTTGTTTTCCGCTTTGTATTTGCGCAGTGCCTCGAACACGTCGTCGCACACGGTATGCACGTTGTCAAAGCCGTTGAGGGCGGCGTTTTCGTTGACGCTGTCAAGCGCGCTTTGAGAGATGTCGACAGCAGTAACCTCTTTTGCGACGGTTGCGCAATTGAGCGAAAATCCGCCGCTGTTGCAGAAGCAATCAAGCACGGTTTTGTCCTTTGCGTAACGTCTTGCGGCAAAGCGATTTTCCTTTTGGTCGAGGAAGTAGCCCGTCTTTTGTCCGCCTTTGATGTCGACAGCCATTTTGATGCCGTTTTCAACAATTATAACTCTGTCGGGAACGTCGCCGTACAGCAAGTCCGTTTGCTCTTCCAGTCCTTCTTTTTTACGCACGGCTACGTCGCTGCGTTCGTATATGCCTCTCGGCGCAAAAAGCTCGACAAGGCACTCTACGATGAGGTCTTTGCGCATGTTTATGCCCAGAGATAGGAATTGACACACCAAAACGTCGTCGTACTTGTCGACGATGAGGGCAGGGATGTTGTCCGCTTCGGCAAATACCATGCGATAGCAGTTGCCATAGCCGAGATTTACGCGCGTTTGATTGGCATCTATGAGGCGATTGAGATAAAAATCCTTATCGTCCTCTTGATATTCGTCTCTTATGAAAATGCGCACGAGGATTTTGGAAAGGTGATTGATATATCCCTTGCCTATAAACTTGCCGTCAAATGAATACACGCTTGCCAAAGACCCGTTTTTGTCCTTGCCTTCTATGCGCGCTACTTCGTTGGCATACACCCAACTGTGTCCTTGTCTGACGCGCTTTTCCTCGCCTTTTTTGAGATATACGCTGTATGGCATATTTCACCGCCTGAATTTTATACTCAAATTATAGATATAATTTGTCCAAAAGTCAATTGTTGAGCGTATTGCTGAGACAGAGAGAAAAACGGTTCGTTTTTGCTTCAAAAATGTGCAAAAAACGATGCCGATGACGATATCGAAGACGATAAAAACGAGCAAAAAGACGGTGATTCGTCAAAAATTCAGTCTTGACGAAAACGGGAAACGGATTGATAATATAATAAAGCAGAGGCTTTAAGGAGGGAAGTATGAAAACGATTGTTACGATTTCACGTCAATACGGCAGCGGCGGAAGATTTATCGGCAGATTGCTTGCCGACGAACTCGGCATACCATTTTACGACAAAGAAATAATTGCGCAAGCTTCCGAAAATTCGGGCTTTGCACAAGAGTTTATCAAGGAAAACGAGCAGAAAATGCGCGGCATTTCATCATTTGCGTTCACGCCTTCTGTGTGGAGTCCAAATCTCATAAACAACTTTGAAAACATCGAATCTCGCATATATTCGAGCGAGGCGGACGCAATTGAGAAATTTGCAAAACAGGGTGCGTGCGTTATCGTGGGGAGATGCGCAGATTACGTGCTTAAAGACAAGTATAAATGCCTCGACGTTTTTATCCATGCGGATATGAAAGACAGGGTGGAGAGAGTTATCAATATCTATCGCCGCACGGACGATCCCAAGAAGGCGGAAAGACTTATTAAGGAAAACGACCGTATGCGCGCAAGACATTACCGCTACTACACAGATTCGGAGTGGGGTGCAAGCGACAATTATCACATCACGCTCAACAGCACGGTTATAGGAGTGGAAAACTGCGCGAAAATCCTGAAAGAGGCATATTTGCAATACGACAAAGAAGAATAAACAATATAATCGATTTTACAATCATATCGGAATAAAGATTGAGAAACAATCGAAATTCAAAGCGAAACGCTATATAAAAAACAGCCCTGTTCGAGCTGTTTTTTGACTGTTTTTTCATCCAAGTAACGTCTATCTCGCTTTTGACAATCTGCGTTTGCGCCTTATTATATTCGGCTAAACGAGATACCGTTAATCAAGATAGTTTTAATCGAGATAACGTTAATCAAAGTTGCGGCTTATTCGTTTGCTTCCTTTTTGCCAAACGATTTTATGAGAAGCGCAACGCCTTCCAAAATCGCGATTACGCCGAGCACGATGAACACAGCGTCAACCATATACCATCTTGCGACGATAAGCAATATGCCTATGACGAGCAACACGACGGGACTGAGTATAATCATGACTCTGTCATACTTCGAGGCGGTTTTGAGCCTGGATACGTTGGTCGCAAAAGCGTACACGGCATAGATGACAAGGACGATGCCGAGAATGAGCAGCGTTATATCCACTATCGTCCAGCCGCACGCTATTATGATTATGCCAACCGCAAGTTCGATTGCGCCCACAACCCAGTTTTTGGCGATAAGGTCAAGCACGCCGAGTATGATAAGCACAACGCCGACCACTGTCAAAAGCGCACTCACGAATTGCGCGCGCAATGCGCAGAAAAGTACGCCGACGACGATAAGCAAAATTGCGCTTATTAGTTGATTCGTTTTGATTTTTTCGGATAAATTCATTTTACACCTCTAAGTATAGTATTAAAAAATCGCGCAAATAAATGCACGATTTTTGAAATTGTCTTATTCGGTAAATTGTTCCACCAAAATGCCTGCCTCGTTAAAGAGTTCCATAGAGAATTCGTCGGGGTAGGGATGTTTATAGACAACTCTCTTTATGCCGCTGTTGATGATGAGCCTCGTGCAGATTGTGCAGGGTTGGTGCGTGCAGTAAAGCGTTGCGCCGTCAACGGAAATGCCGAGTTTTGCCGCTTGCACTATTGCGTTTTGCTCTGCGTGGACTGCGTAGCATTTTTCAGCGCAAGTGCCGCTCTTTATGCCCAATTGATCGCGCATGCAATAGCCTTTGTCGCGGCAGTTGAGTATGCCTGCCGGCGCGCCGTTGTAACCCGTGGTCAGGATGCGCTTGTCCTTGACTATAATCGCGCCGATTGCGCGTCCTTGCCTTGCGCAACTCGTCCACGTGGAAACAAGCTCCGCCATATCCATAAATCTTTTGTCCCAGTTGTTCATATACGCTCCTTGCGCGCTTATAATTTTATATAAACGAGTGTAGCACGAATTTGTACAATATTCAACAAAGTCTTTTCAAATTATCCATAAAAATTTGAAAAAACATTGCATAATATATTGACATTTGGCACACGGTGGTATAAACTGTTAGCAATCAAGCACAAAGAGTGCTAAAAGAATTATCAAACATAAAAACGGAGGCGTTATATGACAATCAAACCATTGTTTGACAAAGTTGTCATCAAGGCAATCGAAACAGATGAAAAAACCGCTAGCGGTATCGTGCTCCCGGGCGCGGCAAAGGAAAAACCGCAACTTGCAAAAGTGTTGGCAGTGGGCCCCGGCGGTATGATAGACGGAGTTGACGTGACTATGCAAGTCAAAGTCGGCGACACGGTTCTTTATAGCAAATATGCAGGCAGCGAGTTCAAGGTGGACGGCGAAGAAGTCGTTATCGTCCGTCAAGCGGATATTCTCGCAATCGTTGAGTAAGGAGGCTGTTTATGGCAAAACAATTTAAGTACGGCGACGACGCAAGAAAGGCTTTGGAAGCAGGCGTCGACGCATTGGCAAATACGGTTAAAATCACGCTCGGTCCAAAGGGAAGAAACGTTGTTCTCGACAGACCGTACGGCGCACCGCTCGTAACAAACGACGGCGTTACTATCGCAAAAGACGTTGTGCTTTCAGATCCGTTTGAGAATATGGGCGCACAAATCATTCGCGAAGTGGCAACAAAGACCAACGACGTTGCAGGCGACGGCACCACTACGGCGTCCGTTCTTGCGCAAGCAATCGTAAAAGAGGGCTTGAAGAACGTCGCTGCGGGCGCAAATCCGATGGTTCTCAAACGCGGAATCATGTATGCAACGGAAGTTGCCGTTGAAGAGCTTAAGAAGATAAGCAAGGACGTTGAGGACAAGACCGCAATCGCACAGGTCGCGTCAATCTCCGCAGGGGATGAAAAGATTGGTCAACTCATTTCCGACGCTATGGAAAAAGTCGGCAAAGACGGCGTAATCACCATCGAAGAGGGCAAGGCTATGACAACCGAGCTCAACGTGGTGGAAGGTATGCAATTTGACAGAGGTTACGTATCTCCGTATCTTGTAACCAACACCGATAAGATGTCCGCAGAGCTCGACAACCCCGTAATCCTTATTACGGATAAGAAAATCAGCAACATTCAAGAGCTTTTGCCGCTCCTCGAGCAAGTGCTTAAAAACGGCTTGAAACTCCTTATCATCTCCGACGATATCGAGGGCGAGGCTCTTACGACCATTATCGTCAACAAACTCAAAGGCGTGTTCAACGTCGTGGCGGTCAAGGCTCCAGGCTTTGGCGACAGAAGAAAGGCGTATCTCGAGGATATCGCAGTCCTCACGGGCGGCACTTACATTTCCTCCGACCTCGGCTACGAGCTCAAAGACGTTACGCTTGATATGCTCGGCAGAGCAAAATCCGTGCGTGTGGATAAAGACAATACCACAATCGTCGGCGGATTCGGCGCGCAAGAAGATATTTCGGCAAGAGTTGCGTCTATCCGCGCTCAAATTGCTGAATCCACGTCCGAATACGACAAAGAAAAGCTCCAAGAGCGCGTTGCAAAACTCGCTGGCGGCGTTGCGGTTATCGGCGTAGGCGCTGCAACGGAAGTGGAAATGAAAGAGAAGAAACTCCGCATCGAGGACGCTCTCAACGCAACTCGCGCGGCTGTTGAAGAGGGTATCGTCGCAGGCGGCGGAACCGCACTTCTTTCAATCGTTCCGCAAGTCAAGAAAGCGTGTGCAAAACTTGAAGGCGACGAAGCGACAGGCGCAAAGATCGTGCTCCGTGCACTCGAAGCTCCGGTACGTCAAATCGCAGCCAACGCAGGTATCGACGGCGGCATCGTAGCCAACACGATTATGTCCTCCAAGAAGGCAAATTATGGCTATGACGCACAAAGAGAAGTCTATTGCGATATGGTCAAAGCAGGCATTCTCGATCCTACCAAAGTAACCCGTAGCGCACTTCAAAACGCCGCATCCGTAGCAAGCACTTTGCTCACGACGGAGAGTCTTGTTACAGACATCAAGGAGCCTGCACCTGTTGCAACCCCTGCTCCCGAAATGTACTAAAAACTGCGCATTATTGCAAACAAAAACTAATAAAAGTCCCTTGCACATCGCAAGGGACTTTTTCATAGTGCGTCGCAACTCCTCTAAATGCAATATCACCCCTTCCCTTCGGGCTTTGGACTTCGGCGTTTGCGCACCGCAATCCGCCTCGTTCGCTTTGGCTACAACTCGTCTACCAGACGGGTTGCTTAACGCGTCGCGCCCATATTGCTCAAATAGATGTCATTTCTCTTTTTAAACAAACATCGTTCGCTAGAGGGGAAAGACGCGATTGACTTCGTAACAATCGCTATTCCGTCGCTTTGCTCCTTACGGCACTCACATAGATAAGTATCGTTCTCTTATTATGCCACTGCGCTTTGTGCGCCGGCTACGCAACAACACGGCGCAGTCGCTTGTACTACACCCACAAGGCTTCCACACACAAAAGACAAGCGAACGATAGCGCAATATATAAGATGAAAGCGCAGTCTTTTGTGTGAAGGAAAAAAGGAGCACCAAGGCAAAAAGCAAGCAATTGGCACAAGTGACAATTGTGGCTAAAAGCCTTGTGTGTGACGCAAGCTTGGCGCTCGATGCGGTCGGCGCCTTGCGCCTCCACGCTACGAATAAACACATACCGTTAATAAGTACGCCTTGAATAGGCAAATTGCGTATATAAGTAGGCAACGAATGAGTGTTCGTTATTTTTTATAGATTATTCCATAAATTCTAATTAATAAATCATCTTGCGCATATCATTAAATATGCGGAAAAACGCTAAGGAAAATATTATCGTCGTATGCACGATTGTGCTGTGCTTTATGCTGACGTTGGCTCTTTGTCTGGTGTTGTCGGGCGAGGGCTTTTTGTCCGTTTTCAAAAGCGACAAAAGCGAGGGAATCGTGTTTTATGCCGTGGCGACGGGCGGATATAGCGACATAACTCTTGCACGCAACAATGCCGAACTCGTCAAGCAACGAGGCGGCGCAGGGTACGTGGTGACAGGGGATAGCGTGGAGATTGTGTTTGCCGTTTATAAGAGCGAGGACGAGGCAAATTCCGCACTTGCATCGCTTGGAGATAAGAGCGCGTATATCAAGAAAATCGAGATAGAAAAAGGAAGTTTCAAGTGGTGTAAAGAAGATTTGAAAACCGTCGAAAAGGAGGCTCTCGGGTATTTCGATTTGGCGTACGACAAACTGTTTGAAGTGTCGTCCGAGCTCAACGGAGGGCAGATGTCCGTCGAGGACGCAAAAACACAAATCAAGGTTTTATATGCGCAAATCGAAGATATAAAGTCCGCTTTTTATCAAAAAACGGTAAATTACAATAAGGACGAAATCACGCAAACGAAGCTTGCGCTCGTTACGACTTTGGCACTTTTGGACAATATAGATTGGAATGTTAGCTTGCCTGCCGTAACGTCATCAGTTAGGTATCAGATAGTACAACTTGTTTTGTGTAGGCAAGCATTGATGAAAGTCATTTAGCGTACTTATTAACGGAATGTGTTTATTCGGGGTTCGAGTCGCAAGGCGACGAGCGGTGGAGTGCCGAACTTGACGATTAGTACAAGTGAACCGATAAGTGTTGTTCTTTTTATCGGTGAACGAGTGGCATAATAAGGGGACGATATTTTTCTATGTGAGTGCCGATTGTCGCCCCCGCGAGCGACGAGCATTTTTGCAGAGAATTGCCCCTATACGAGTGGTGGGAGAAATGCCGGCGTGTACGGAAAGAGGGGGTATTGCATTTAGAGGAGTTACTACGATACTCTATTAGATTGTGGATTGATATACACCGTGAGGAAGGGGGAAAGTTTTATTTTTTGTATTTTTATGCAAGCGTAAATAGGGCAATTTCCCGCTTGCGTTATTAAATAATTTAGTTTATACTATTATCTATGGCATATACATCTTTATATCGCAAGTATCGTCCGGATTCCTTTGACAAGGTTATCGGTCAGGACCATATTGTGCGCACACTGAAAAATCAAATTGCGACCGACAGCATCGGGCATGCCTACATCTTCACGGGCACGAGAGGTACGGGTAAAACCTCCGTCGCGAAGATTTTTGCGCGTGCGGTCAATTGTTTGCATCCCGTGGACGGCTCGCCGTGCGGAAAATGCGAAAACTGCGTGGAACTTGCTTCTCCGTCAAACTTCGATATTCTGGAAATCGACGCCGCTTCCAACAACTCGGTTGACCAAATCCGCGAGCTGACGGACAAAATCAATTTTCCGCCCACAATCGGCAAGTACAAAGTTTACATCGTCGACGAAGTGCACATGCTTTCCAAGGCGGCGTTCAACGCGCTTTTGAAAACTTTGGAAGAGCCGCCGGCGCATGCGATTTTCATCCTTGCGACGACTGAGATTCATCAAATTCCTGCAACCATACTTTCTCGTTGCTTGCGCTTTGACTTCCGACTTGTGCCGAGTGCGGTGATTGCAAAACGAATAAGGTTTATCTTTGACGACATCGGCGTAAAATACGAAAGCGAGGCGGTTGACCTCATTGCGTCTGCAGGCGCAGGCAGCGTAAGAGACGCACTGTCCATTGCGGATATGTGCGTGAGTTATTGCGCAGGAAACGTAACGTACGAGGGCGTGCTGGAAGTGTTGGGCGCGGCAGATCCCAAGCAACTCCAAAAACTTGCAAGCGCAATTGCGGACGGCAACGTGGACGAAGCGCTTAAAGACGTGGCGCATTTTTGCGACCTCGGCAAGAGCATACCCATTCTTGCGCAGGATATCGCGACGCTGTTCAGAAACGTGCTGTACATCAAAAACTGTTCAAGCGCAAAAACATTGCTTGCCTTGCCCGAGAGCATATATTCCGCTCTCAAAGATATGGCGGACAAATACACGACGGAAAAGTGTATGAGCGTTATGAAAATTATGTCGGGGCTCGAAGGTGAGTTCCGCTACAGCGCGCAACACAGGATTTTGTTTGAGTCGGCGGTGGTGCTTGCGTGCCTCGGCGGCGATTCGGACGCAAAAGCGGAAGAATTGCAAATGAGGGTGGCGAGGCTTGAAAAAACGATTGCCGCTTTGAGGAAACCAAATTTTGATTGCGCACCTGTCCAACCGGATGCGAGGCAGGTGTGGCTGAGGGTAGCATCCGAATTGAGACAGGCAGGATATCCGCTCCTTGCGCTTTCCACGCAAGACGCGCAGTTGGATATGACGGAAGACGAGTTCTACGTGAAAGTCGCTGACCTTGCGACGCTCAGTCTTTTAGAAGATAAAATCAACAGGGACGCAATCAATCGCGCGTTCCAAAGCGTTGACAAAACGCATAAACTTGTTATCGAGGCAGTAAGACATCTCGACGAGGACAAGGCTTTGCCTTTCGTCAAAGAAATGTTCGGTTCGCTGCTCGAAATAAAATAAAAAATACAAAATATCAACGATTTATCGGAGGAAACAAAATATGGCATACGGCGGATTTGGCGGCGGTAATATGCAGCAACTCATGAAACAAGCACAAGCAATGCAAAGAAAATTGCAAGAGGCACAAGCAGAAATTGCCGAGACCGAAGTTACGGGAAGCGCGGCGGGCGGTATGGTCGAAGTGACGATGACGGGTGACAAAACTCCCGTATCCGTGACAATCAAGCCCGAAGCAGTCGATCCCGACGATGTTGAAATGCTTGAAGATATGATACTTGCGGCACTCAACGACGCCAACGAAAAAGCGGAAAAGCTCTCAAAAGACTTGATGGGCCCGATGGGCAATATGGGCGGGCTTTTCTAATTAATAATTATTAATTACTATGAAATACATCGAACCGCTTGCAAGGTTGATTGCACAATTGTCAAAACTTCCGTCCGTCGGCGAAAAGACGGCGGCGCGTTATGCGTACGCTATTCTTAACTCTCCGAGCGAGGAAGTGGACGAACTTATAGACGCTATTAAGGACGTGAAACAGAACGTCCATTTTTGCAAAGTTTGCGGAAACTATACCGAAAACGAAGTGTGCGACATCTGCGCCACGAGAAAAGCCAACGTTATTTGCGTTGTGAAAGAGCCCAAAGACATTGTTGCGCTTGAAAAAGTCAAGGACTTCAAAGGCGTTTATCACGTTTTGGGCGGCGTTATTTCGCCTATGGAGCATATAGGTCCCAACGACATTCGCATAAAGGAGCTTCTTGCACGTCTTGACGGGGTGGAAGAGGTCATTCTCGCCACAAATCCCGACGTAGAGGGCGAGGCGACGGCGATGTACATTGCGCGCCTTATCAAGCCTATGGGCATAAAGGTTACGAGAATCGCACGCGGATTGCCGGAAGGTAGCGTCATCGAATACGCGGACGAAAGCACGCTTTCAAGAGCGTTGTCGTCGCGCATAGAACTTTGATTTTTACGATTTAAACTCTACACTAATGATAAAAGAAAAACTCGGATTGGTACTTGAAGGCGGCGGCGTAAAGGGCGCATATCAGGTCGGAGCGATGAAAGCTCTCGACGAAATCGGCGTGTGTTACGACGGTATTGCAGGCACGTCTATCGGCGCAATCAACGGCGCGCTATACCTTGACGGCGGCATCGAGAAGATGCTTGACGTGTGGAAAGAAATAAAAACGAACACCATTTACGAGCTTACGGACGAGGAAATAGAAGCGATAAAGGGGATGAACATTACGCCTGCGATTTTGAAAGTTTTGAGAGAAAAACGCCTCAAAACAATCAAAATGCTCGCCGATTCCTATCAAAAATCGCAAAATTTCTTTGAAAACCTAGTCAGCGAGGACGATATCCGTAACAGCGGCAAAGACTACGGTCTTGTTACTTTCGATATAAGCGAAATGCAACCGTTTGAGCAAATGATGGATTGTATAGAGGTCGGAAAACTTGTGGATTATATTATCGCAAGCGCGACGTTCCCCATTTTTCCGCCAAAGGTTATCGATGGCAAAAAGTACATAGACGGCGGCGTATATGACAATATGCCAATCAATTTGCTTGCCAGAAACGGATATAACAAAATCCTCGTCATTCGTACCAATATCGAGAGCAAACCGCCAAAGCGCAAAATCGAAAAAGAAGGGCTTGACCTCTTTTATATTACGCCGCAAGCGGATTTGGGGCTTGCAATGGCGTTTTCGTCAAGCAACGTGCACGCTTTTATGACGAGCGGATACGCCGACGCAAAATACTGCCTCGAAAACGGATTGAAAGAGTTTTTATTTGGAAAGGATAAGGACTGATGCGTTTGCATCACGGGTGAATTATGTCGCAAAACAAAATTTTATTGCTTGACTCCAACAGTCTTATGCATCGCGCCTACCACGCATTGCCCAATCTTAAATCGTCGAAAGGGCTTTACACAGGCGCGATTTTTGGATTCTTGAGCATACTTTTGAGGCTCATAAAAGAACAAAAACCCACACATATCGCCGCGGCGTTCGACCTTCACGGTCCGACGTTCCGCCACGAGATGTACGACAAATACAAGGCTACGAGAAAGCCTATGGACGAGGAACTTCGCCAGCAAGTCGAGCCGCTTAAAGACCTCATCACCGCAATGGGCATAAAGATTGTCGCAATGCAAGGTTATGAGGGTGACGATATCCTCGGCACACTGTCAAAACGTTTTGACGACGAATGCATAATCGTTACGGGGGATAGGGATAGTTTCCAACTCGTAGGTCCGACGACCAAAGTTTTTTGGACAAAGAAGGGCGTGAGCGATATTGAGGTTTACGATGTTCAAAGACTGCTCGACGACGGTTTTACGGTTGAGCAATTTATAGATTATAAGGCGCTTAGAGGCGACACGTCGGACAACGTTCCCGGCATTGCGGGAGTTGGCGAAAAGACGGCAAAACAGTTGCTTGAAAAGTACGGCTCGCTCGATAATATCCTTGCCAACGCAAGCGAAATCCCCGGCAAAGTGGGGCAGACGATTGCGCAAAGCAAAGACATTGCGTTGCTCAGCAAAGAACTTGTTACAATCAATCGCAACGTGCCGGTGGAGTGTACGCTCGACGATATAAAATTTGAGCCCGTATACTCTCAAAAAGTCAAACAAATGCTGTCCGAACTAGAGATAATAAAGCTTGCCGACAGGATGACGTTTGTTGACGGCGGCGAGGAAGAAACAAAGGCGGTCGCGCTTGAAAAAGAGGTGATTTCGCTCACTTCCAAAGAGCAAATCGAAAACGCCATAAAAGGCGAAAAAGTCGCGCTTATCGTGGGGCAAAACATCTGTTTTGCAGTCGACGATAAGACTGAATACCGGATAAGTTGCGTTGAGGATTTGTTCAGCGAAGGAATAGGTTTTGACGAGGCAATAGACGCGATAAAAACGCTTGCGAAAGACAAGACTTTGGTGTGTTACGACTTCAAAAAACTTGGCAAAGAATACGGCTTTGAAAACGACAAATTCTTTGACGTTATGATTGCCGCACACCTTGCAAGAGGCAGCGCTCCTATAAAGAGCATAGAACAAGTTTTGGGTGCGGACGGATACGAAGTCGGCGCTGCGGAACTGTATGCGGAAAGCGAGAAATTGCAAGCGCAATTGACAGAACAAGGACTTAATCAACTGTTTTATGATGTTGAAGAGCCGCTTTGCGTCGTTTTGCGCAAAATGGAAGAGAGAGGCGTGCGCGTGTCGGTTGATGAACTCAAGGTGCTTGAAAGAAAGTACGGCGAGATAATCGAAAGGCTGACGGAAGAGATTTATGCGCTTGCGGGAGAGCCGTTTAACATCGCGTCCAACAAGCAACTCGGAGACGTGCTTTTCGAGAAACTCGCGCTTCCGCACGGCAAGAAAAACAAGACGGGGTATTCGGTGAGCGAGGACGTGCTCGGCGCACTTGTGAACACGCATCCGATTGTGTCCAAAATCCTTGAATATCGCCATTTTGCAAAATTGCAATCCACCTACGTTACGGGGCTGCAACCGCTCGTAAACAGAGGGCGTATTCACACGGAATATAATCAATGCATCACCATGACGGGAAGGCTGTCGTCCACCAATCCCAACCTTCAGAATCTCCCCGCGAGGAGCGACGAGGCAAAGGATATAAAGAAGGCTTTTATCCCGAGCGAGGGCAACGTGCTTGTGTCGGCGGACTATTCGCAAATCGAGTTGCGTTTGCTTGCGCACATGAGCGGCGACGAACAACTTATCGACGCATTCAACCACGGCGAGGACATACACGCAATTACCGCTTCGCAAATTCTCGGCATACCCGTTGAGGACGTTACGCCTGCTCAAAGGCGCGACGCAAAGGCGGTCAACTTCGGCATAATTTACGGCATAAGCGGATACGGACTTGCCGAAAACCTGTCCATACCGCAATACAAGGCAAAAGAGTTTATCAACAACTACTTTGTGTCGCACCCCAAAGTGCGCGCGTTTATGGACGGCTGTATAAAGGACGCAAAGGAGAGAGGGTATTCGCTTACCATGCTCGGCAGACGTCGCAATCTGTCCGACCTCAACGCTTCCAACTATATGGTGCGTTCGTCGGCGGAGCGTATGGCTATGAATACGCCGTTGCAAGGCTCGGCGGCAGACATCATCAAAATTGCGATGATTAGAGTTGAAAAACGCCTTGAAAATATGAAATCCAAGATGATATTGCAAATCCATGACGAACTCATAATTGACGCGGCAAAGGACGAGGAAGAGGAAGTCAAAAAGATATTGTCTTACGAAATGGAACACGCAATGAAATTGTCCGTGCCGCTTATCGCAGAGGCGACGAGCGCGGACAACTGGGGCGAACTCAAATGAGAATTGCTATAATCGGCGGAATAGGCTCCGGTAAGAGCGAGGCGATGAAAATCGCAAAAGAGGCGGGAATCGAGTGCATAAGCGCGGACGAAATCAACGCCGAGCTTTTGCGCACGCCTTCGTATATCGCGAAAATCGCCATGCAATTTCCCTCGGCGGTCAAAGACGGAGCAGTGGATAAAAAGACGCTTGCAAGCATAGTGTTTGCGGACGAAGAGAAGCGACAAACTCTCAATTCCATAGCGCATCCCGAGATTATGACAAAAATTAGGGAGTTTGACGCGCCGTGCGTTGCGGTGGAACTTCCACTGTACATAGAGGGCGGCGAGCGTGATTTTGACGAGGTGGTGCTTGTCAAAACGCCTATGTGCCTGCGCATAAATCGTTTGAAAAAGCGCGGACTTGCCCCAAAAGACGCAATCGCACGCATAAAGTCGCAGCCGTCGGATCGCACGCTCAAGAAGTATGCGACAAGGGTGCTGTATAACGGCGGCAGCCTCAAAAAGTTGAAAAAGCGCGCGCTTAGAATGTTTGACGATATGCTGAAAAGCGGACAGAATACGCAAAATTAAAAAATTGTTGTGTTATTCGTCCGCTCGTGTTACAATAAATCGTAAATAAGTTAACTTTATCCGCTTTTAATGGATAAATAAAAGGAGAAAATTATGTTAAAGGGCAAAACGATAGTCCTCACCGGCGCAAACAGCGGTATCGGTCTTGAAACGTTGAAACTGCTCGTCAAGGGCGACAACAAAATCCTCGCAGTCGATTTGCGCACGGATAGAATAGAGGAACTCAATAGCGACAAGGTTATCCCGATGGTTTGCGACGTTTCCACCAAAGAGAATGTGGATAAAATCTTTGAAACCGCAATCGAAAAACTGGGTTCTATCGATATATTCTTTGCAAACGCAGGCTTCCCGTACTACGAAACGATGGATTACGTCAATTGGGAACGCATAGAGGACATCTTCAAAGTCAACGTGTATTCGCCAATCTATACATATCAAAAATATGCCGAATACCTCAACGGCAAGCCCGGTCAAATGGCTATCACCGTTTCTGCAATCGGCAAGCTCGCAATGCCCGGCTATACGCTTTACAGCGCAAGCAAATTCGCAGTCCAAGGTTTCCAACAAGGTCTCCGCTACGAGTTGCCAAAAAACATCTCGCTCACTTGCCTCTATCCGATTGCAACCGATACCGGATTCTTCAAAAAAGCAGTCGAAGGTCAAGAGGGCAAAGTCATCCGCGAACGTCCGTTCCCGGTGCAAAAACCCGTCCACGTCGCAAAATGTATGATGAGAGGATTGGAACACAAACGCAAATTCGTAAATCCGTCCAAACTCTTCACTTTTGCGCAATTCCTCTTTGCGATTTGCCCGCCGATCAAGTGGGTGTATCTCAAATTGGAGAAAAATAAGTTGGACCGTTTCGAGGCACAGAAGGCAAATAAGTAAATATTAGTGATATTGTTGCTACGCAACAGTGATATTTTTGGTTTATGCCAAAAGTGATATTGCGACTTCGTCGCAGTGATATTCGCACTTTGTGCGAGTTGCGGAATATTACGAATAAAAGTCCTGGCTTTTTATAAGGTCGGGACTTTTTATATCTTATACATTTTATATAATAAAAATCGCGCGTGCATTGACATTTTTTTCCATCGAGCGTATTATAGAGGTGCGACAAATCTGGATATATTTGGTGTAAGTGGCCTTTTACTTCGGTAACAGGTGCATTTTCGCGTTACATAGCTCTTACACTGGATATAGCATGTGGATTTGTCGCAGAATCAGCGAGATGCACTTGTTATATTTTTTTATAGTATTAGTGCCTCTTGATATTGCGGAGGAGAACAATGAAAAGATTGAGTAGATTTGCAATCGTTGCAATATTCGTACTCGTAATGGTTTTGTCGGCATGCTTGCTTGTTGCATGTGGCGACAACGGCGGCGGCACAAAGCAAGTGCCTGTGTATAAGGGGATGACTATATCCCGAAGTATTGCAAGTGCGTCGGCAAGCGCAGCGGACGATGGTGAACACGGCGAATATGTCGAACCTCAACACAAACCGGGACACATCGAAGGCGATCACGACCATCGCGACGATGATTTTGACCAAGACAAGCCTTTTGAAGATTCGAATGCGCCGAGCATCGAGAACAAAGCAAACAGCACTTTGGATGTTGTAGGTGCGGCGGAAAGCATTTATTATGCAGATATGAATCAAGATATCTTCATAACGATCAAACTTTCAAACCCCGATAGTTACGAAATTTTGTCATTCACGCTCAATGGTAAAAAGTATTCCAACTATATGTTCGAGGAAGGCTCGGATATGGAAAACTTGGTGCTTAAAGTGAATGTGGGCAATGTGGGCGGAATCCACGATTACACCATTGACGCAATCAAGTACGTTGACGGCACGGACATCAAAGACGTGCGTATGGATGGGGATAGAACCGTCAAAGCAGGCGTAAGAGCAGGCGACCAAACCTACGTCAACGTGACAAACGAGCAAAAGTCTATGACAAGCATCTCGTTTGATGCGCAAGTTGTGGACTTGTATTCACTCATTGAAAAGAGCGGCGGCTATGCAAAAGCTGTGCTGTACGATGGTGTGAATATGCTGACAAAGGACATCAAAGTCGGCGAAAAGACAAGAATCGTCTTTGACAATCTTGCTCCAAACACCGTGTACCAATACGGCGTTGTCGCCCTTTATGACAATCTTAGCGGCAACGGCGCGAAACTCAACACTCTATACAAAAAAGCAGTCTATACCGATACAATCGTTTTGTTCAAAGACGTGCAAGTCGGCAAAGAAAGCATCGAATGGGGTTTTGTGTGGAACGAATCTTTTGCCAACAGGCAAATGAGTGCAATTTCGCTTTTGCAAAACGGCGCAAAGGTGCAGGACGTTGACGTCACAGCAACGCGCCTTGACGGCTTGAAGTCCAACAACGAATACACTCTTGAAGCAACCTACAAAAATCTTCAAAACCAAGACGAAACCATTGCAATTGAGTTTGTTACATATGCAAAAGCAGTTCCTACTGTTGAAATCGCAAACGTACAATCAACACAAACGGAAATTGCATTTGAATTGAATGTAACAGACACGGACAATGTCGGTGCGATTGCAAAGATAGAACTGTTGCACGGTGAAGACGCACCAATAGTTGTTGAAAACACAGACAGAACGTTTGCAAACTTGCTCTCTAACAACGATTATACAATTAAGGTTAAGTATACGTATGACCTTAACGACGGAGTTGGCGATCAACAAATTGTTAAGACCGCAAATATTAAGACGAAAGCAAAAGCAGTTCCGACGGTTGAAATTGTAAACGTGCAATCCACCCAAACTGAAATTTCGTTCGAATTGAACGTAACGGATACGGACAATGTCGGCACAATATCAAAGATAGAACTTTTACATGGAGAAGATGCGCCTATTGTGGCAGAAACAAGCGATGTCCGCACTTTTGAGAATTTGCTTTCCAACAACGACTACACTGTCCAATTGACATATTCATATGATCTTAATGACGGAGTTGGGGAGCAACAAATTGTAAAGACAGCAGACATTAAGACGAAAGCAAAAGCAACGCCTAGTGTAGAGATAAACAATTTGACAAGCACGCAAAACACGATTGAGTGCGACATTGCATATACGGACGTTGACAGCGTTGGTAGTGTCGTGGAAATTGCGCTTTATAGATTGGAAAACAAAGTCAAATCCGTGCCGTTTGCAACTCACGTATCTTTTGACGGACTTGAATCGGGAAAAGAATATAAGGTTGTTGTCACGTACAAGTATGATTTGAACGATGGAAAGGGTGACATAACCGCCAACGTTGACGCAAAATATTCAACGCTTGTTGATAGTATAGTAGTGAATGAACTTATTCTTCTTAACAACAACGTTGTCAAACTCGGAGAAGAACTCAACTTGCGCGTGTATTTTACAAATAGCTCTGAAATCGAGTTGACAGGCATCTATGTAAACGGGCAAAAAGCAACCGTCGTGGGCGGTGACAGAATCGAAAGCGCAATTGTAAAATTTGTGCCTGAAACGTCGGGACTTTGCAGATTTGCAATAGACAGAGTGGATTATATCATTAATGGCGTTGAGGTCAACCAGACAATAGATTCAAGCGTTGAGGTTGAGTATCCTATATATAAGGATATAAATATCACATATACGCCTATAACGATAAGTAAATATGAAAACACCGGCGACGGCGTGTACCTGAGTTTTGACAACGAGGACGGTTACACCGTATTCAAAGTCAACGAAAGTGACGATTTTGTGACAGTGGACAGCGGTAGAATATTCACAAAAGATATTTCAATCACCAGCATCGAATATGGCTATGCCGACTATGGCCACACCACGCAGAGTTGCGATTTTAAAAATGACTATTGGAGTGATAGCATTCACCGCGTCACTGCACTCAAACGCATATATACCGTTGAAGATTTCTTTTCGATGACAGACGGATATTATCTGTTGATGAACGATTTGGATTTGAGAAGTGTACAAACCAAAGCGCAAATCAAACTCACGGGTATATTTGACGCAAACGGACATACAATCCGCGGACTCAGCAACGTTGTGGATACTTCAAAATATGAATATTTTGATTTGTTCCAAGGCGGCTCGATTTATGACGCGACTTTCAAAGAATTGTACGTCAGCGTAAATCACACGAGCAATGGTAACGGCTTGTACGTTCATCCGCTTGGCAACGCAAAACTTTACAATTGCACTGTGAAGGGCGACGTTGTGCTGTCCGATTCTGTCAAGTATGGGTATTTGAATATTGCGAACGATTCGACAACATATTCTCTCAACGTCACGATTGGCACAACGACGTCAACTCAAAAACATACGGCGACAAACACGCTTGTAAAAAATACGCATATTGTCGAACGCGATGACGTGTTCTATTTCGACTGCGAAGTCGGCAAAGCGTTTTTGTCGTATGCCAACAGAAACACGGCAGACTACACCGTTGAGGACGGCACTTTCTTTGTGCGCAGTTGTGCATTTGCCGATAGTGAAACACTCAGGAACATCACTATGCCCGAAAGTGTAAAGCGTGTAGGCGATTATTCTGTTTTTGCAAATTGCATTATAGAGAATGCTGTGATTCCAATCATCTTGTTACAACACTTGGATAGCGAACAGCGCAAGTATCTTGTTACATTGAGGTTGTTCTCCGACGCAGAGACTAGTATTGAAAATGATGCTTTTAGAGATTGCACGAATTTAACAAGCGTAATAATTCCTGACGGCGTGACTGAAATAGGCGATTATGCCTTCCTATATTGCAGCGTTTTGACAAGCGTAACAATCCCCGACAACGTGACGAGCATCGGTTATCAAGCCTTCTATGGTTGCAGCAGTCTTACGAGCGTAACAATCCCCGACAACGTGACGAGTATTGGCGGTTATGCCTTCTATGGTTGTAGCGACTTGACAACAGTCAATTGGAATGCAACAG
>CAKQUV010000003.1 GCA_934277615.1 uncultured Clostridia bacterium
GGCTACGCAACAACACGGCGCAGTCGCTTGTACTACACCCACAAGGCTTCCACACACAAAAGACAAGCGAACGATAGTGGGATATATAAGATGAAAGCGCAGTCTTTTGTGTGAAGGAAAGAAGGAGCACCAAGGCAAAAAGCAAGCAATCGGCACAAGTGGCAATTGCGGCTAAGAGCCTTGTGTGTGACGCAAGCTCGGCACTTATCTGCTCGCCGCCTTGCGGCTCGAAGCTCCGAATAAGCACATGCCGTGTATGAGAACGCCCAGAATAAGTGCGCTTTTTGATAAGACTATGCCTTCCGCAATTATTAATTAATAATTATTAATAATATGCCACATCAATAAAAACATAATTCATTTTGAAAATGGGCGTTATTTTGCGATTTTGGATGTAAAATGCGTACTAAAAGTATCAAAATTAAGATTATTTTTAGTAAAATTCAGTTGGGGCGGTGAATCGGTATAAGTTTTATTGGGTGTTTTATACTCGTTTTGTACTTGTTAATTAAATTTGTATTTGTCAATGGGGGAAGTTGTAAGACGATTGAAAATGTAAAAAACGCAAATATTTATGTATTTGAATCGAAGTGGTAATTTTGACGAAAAAGTATGTTATTCGCTTTGAGCTTCTTGTTTGAGAAGGGTTGCATAGCGAAGCATTTGCTTGCGCGATGACACGCCGAGTTTGCCCAAAATATTGTGGTTGTGATATTTGAGCGTGCCTTGTTGTATGTGACAAATTTCCATAATTTCGTTTGCGGATTTGCCTTCGAGGTACAAGCCGAAGATTTGTTTTTCGGTTTTGGTGAGGGTTTTCAGCCCTGTTTTGAACATCTCGTAGTCGTCGGGGGATACCTCGTTTTTGCGAGAGTAGGCAAGGCGGTCGATGTCCGCTTGTTTTTGTTCGAGAGAAGAACCTTGTTCGTCGCATTGCGTGCGGAGTTTTTCGGTTTCCTCGTCTCTGATCCTATCCTGCTCGGCAAGGAATGCAAAAAGGTCGTCGATTTCGACAAATTCCGACTCGGCGTTCTTGTGTTCTTGGTTGTGGATTTGTTCGATGCCTTTTAGGAGGGGACGCAAGAAACGTCTGCTGAAAAAAACACATACCGTAACCGTCATGCCGACAAGCAACAACACGAGCAACATCACCGAAATGACGTTGTTCGCAACGGTCTTGTCGTACTCTTCTTTGGGATAGGATACGATGAGCATGTATTCGTCGCCGCATATAATGGCAGATTTTGTCTTGGAAACGAAAGATGAATTGCCGTCGCGCGAATGTAATGCGGTCAGTCCATCGCCCATATCCTTCACTGCAAGTACGCCTTGCGGAGGTAGATAGTAGCCACCGTACACGCCTGCCGAAAATCCGTTGACGGTGTTGTAAGTCCCGCCGTTTTTGGGGAAGAACATGCAGGTGAGGTGTTCGAGCTGTGTCGATTGGGCAAAATATTTTTTGAAGTAGTTTTCGGAGATTTCAAAACCGCACACGCCGTAGACCTTATTGTTTTTTCCCACGATTGGCACAACGAAGTTCATTGTGCGCTCGCTGGTGCCGTAAAGCCTTGAAATCTGCGTCAGACGCGGAGTTTTTTCGGCGGATTCTAACAGTGCAATCACCTTGTCGCTGTCGGGCAGATTGGATAGATTGAATTCAAGACGCCATTGCCGATGAGGCATGACGCCACGGTTGCGTCCTATGTCCGAAATGCCGCGGAAGAGGAGCAACGTTTCGTCGGTTTCGTCGAGAGAAGCACGCTGGAAATACAGACCCGTTTTGGAGTGTTCGGCACCGTCGATATGTGAGTTTACGGTGGTATTGAACATCAAAAACGCGCCCGAACAGTCGGTTTTCATCAACTCTATGCCCAGTTTGTCAAACAGTATATTTTGAAGTTCGGCAATGCGCGTCGAATCGTCTTTCAATTCGTCAAATTCAATGCCCTCGGAGGCGAGATATGCGTCTGTTTTCTGAGCAACCGTGTAGGAGAGCGAGTTGCCCATTCTTGTCATATCCTCAAAGTATTTGGACACTTGCCGCTCGTAAGTGCGCATCTGGAAGGCAAGATTGTTTTCGGTGCTTTCCTTTGCCGTGGAGAAGTGCCCGAAGAAGAACAGACCGCACCCCAAAAACGACAAAACGATAATCGCAAGCGCAAGCATGTACCAAAACAGCTTGTGCTTCATGGATGATTTTTTTGGTTTAATGATTTTCGGAGTGTTCATATATTGCTGTCGATTTATGACGAAAAGCGTCGATTTCAAGACAAAAGCGCGGGTTTTGCGTGTTTTGGATGCCCTATGCCGTTTTTGTGCGACGATTAAGCGGCGGGGATGGAGAGGAACATGTCAACGAGCAAGTCGGTGATTTCCCCATAGGTTTTGCCGTTTTTGCGCATCGAGGGCAGTTCCTTTTGCAGTGCGCGAATTTTGGAATAGAGCGTGTATGTGTTCGGAAAGTAGCCTGCCATCGACGGCTCGGATAGGAAGGTGCAGGATTTCACGGTGGACTTCAAGGCGGCGTGGGTGTTTCTAAAAGCCTCCGTCTTGAAAGTGTAAGATTCCAACTTGTCGAATGCGCCGTTTTTGACCGGCATATAACCTGTTTGAGCGACGAAGTCAAGGTTGCGTTTTTCCTCTGTGAACCATTTTGCAAAGACAGTGGCAGCCTCGGCTTTTTGAGGTGTAGTCTTGTAGGCGCAAAGCCCTACGCCTGCTTGCGTTGCATACTTTTTGCCGCTCGAAGCCGGCATGGGCAGAACTTTGAGATTGGTCGGCTCTTGGGTGTTGTCGGGGTAGGTAATTGTGTCGTTGTAATAGAGTACGGCGGCGGAGGATGATATACCTGCAATGGTTTGTCCCGTCATAACCTGCGTGTTGGAATACAGGTCGGACACGACGATATGCCCTTTGGCGATTGCCGAGGCAAACTTTTTGTAAGAGGCAATCAGTGTGTCGTTTTGCTTATACCAGTCGTCTTGGTAGAAATCGACTGCGCCTTGGCTTATTGCGTCAAGCTCGACGGAGCGCATAAGATAGTCGAGAGCGCAGAAGGGTTTGCCACCCGAATAGTTGTAATATTTTTCGGCAACGGAGAAGAAACCGTCCCAGGTTGCGAGGTCGTCGTAGGTCACTTTTTGTTCTTTTGCGAACTTGTCGAATGCACTGCCTGCCAAAAAGAGTAGGTGCGTGGATTTTGACACGGGGAGCACCGAGAGCGAGTTGCCAACCATACCGTCAGAGACAAACTCGCCAATGAAATCCGAAAGTTCGCTTGCCGAAAAAACGTCCTGCCAGTCCAGCAGATTGTTTGCGCCAAGGTCTTGCGCGTTTGAGTTGTGGCAGAAGAACAGGTCGGGCATAGCCGGTACGCCGGCGACTCCGTTTTGAGCATTGACGAGTTTTTGCCCTATTTGCGATGCATTGGACATGAGAGTAACGTTGACGATGATGCCCTTTTCCTTGCCGACGGTGCGGTTGAAATCCTCAACGTATCTGTTCATTGGCGAATCCGCTTGCTCGCCGTAGACGTGCCACATCGTGAGCGTGACCGGCTTTTGAGGATCGAGCAACGTTTCTTGCCTATCGCACCCGAAAAGCAAAAGCGCAAGCATACAAATAAAAACGATTATCGGCAAAATTTTCTTCATAAAGAGATTCCTTGTGTAGCGGAGCAATCCGCGGGAAGTGCCCGACAAAAAATTTTGAAAAAAATCCAAATTTTTTTGAATTTTCCCTACCTTTTGGGGGTTTGGGTAGGGGACACGCGACACTTTAATCCATATACTTTTGATGATGACGTAGTGTTGATATATTTAGGACAATATATCCTATACATTTATTGTATAAATCACTATACCATAACAATGAGAAATTTTCAAGGATTGACGATAAAAATTTCTCGGCAAACCGAGGGCGAACCTCGCCCAAAAACAACATCGAAGGAAGGAACCTAATATGAAACAAACATTGACAAAAACAAGACTATCGATGACGCTTCTTGTGGTATGTTTTGTGCTTGTGCTTGGCGTAGTGGTTGCAAGCACGACGAATACAGCATATGCGACAGGCACAGCGACGGGCGGACTTATCATTGACGGCACAGGCAATATAACCGACACAGGCGGAACTTATGCTTATTCTGATACCGACAAGACGCTGATGCTAAACGGATATAACGGCGGAGTTATAAGGTTCACCGCGGACAATGACGTTAAGGTAAACCTTGTAAACGGTAGCACAAATACCATAACGCTGAGCGACAGCGCCGTAACCGAGAATCAGCACGGCGTGTATGCCGCTGGCAATCTTACCGTTACGGGCAATGGTACACTCAATATCAACTTGAATATCAGCGGTGCGGGCGACGAAATCACCACGGAATACGGCAAAGCGCTTTACGGCTTATACGCAAAAAGCCTGACAGTCAACGGAGAGATAAACGTCAACGTCAATTTGACTTCAAACGGTTTTTCTTGCGGTATGTTTGCCACTAAAGATGTCACCGTTGCCGAAAAAGCAAACGTAGACATCAAATGCCGCAGCAAGTACAAAAATACCGAATTTTACAGCACAAATAAGGTTGTGTACGGAATTTATTCTGAAAACGGCGATATTAAAATTTCGGGAACAGGCACAAAAAATATAGAACATACTTGCACGGTGAATTTTGCGCGAGAGAATGAAGCCAAGGGCATTTATGCAGAAAATGACAGACAGAAAGGCGGCGGAAGAATAGAAATATCCGGAGCAAAACTCACAATAAAAATGCCGGGCGAAGGCGCGGGAATAGAATCCTATTACGATTGTGTGATAAAGAACGCCGACATAAGCATAGTTGACGCAGAGCAAGGCATTGCAGTAAATGGTTATGCAACCCCTTCCGCAACGTTTAAGGGTGTAACGATAGAAAAAAGCAAGATATATATCTCTACTTCGGGATTTGCAAGAGTTGAGTCCATCAGTGGTGTAGCAGGAATACAGATTTATAATGCCGAGTTGAGCATATTGGACAGCGACGTTTATATCGAATCTCGCTCATGCATTTCTGGAAACGGTGAGTCGACGAATCTGGTGTTTATAAAAGGGGCATCCGTCGTGCGATTGATAAATCCGCACGAAAATAACAGATACGTTTTGAACGCTTACGTTAGCACTTTTGACCTTAGCAAAGGCGGAAGTGTTACCATCAACTCGGTCTGCTATAATTTTTATGGAATTTACGACATAAAACTCGGAGCGGGGACGAAAGCCGAATACGGCACGAAAGATTCGCAGTCAACCAATGACAGCGATGCTTACTATTATGTAGCTAATTATAAAGATGATTTGAAGATATTACGGTTTGTGTGCGGCGCGGGAACAGGCACGGCAACGACGAGCGAAGTCAACGTTGAAGGTATGAAAGGTTATGCCATCGACGAGAGCGAATTTACCGTCACGTTGGCAGGAGACACCTTTGCCGAAATTGCGCAAAACATCGACGTAACCTCTTGGTTTAAGAATATGCCGTCGGGGTTGGTTGCAAAAATCAAAAATAAAGTCGAAGCGGGCGCAACAAGCCTTACCATTGCAATCAGCGGCACGCCTCAAAGCGTGGAGACTGTGCGCGCATACATCGAAATCCCCGAACAGTATCTTGTCGTGGGAGAGTACGACATCACCATAGACCCCAACAAAAACAAAGTTGATTTCAGCATCGTATCGGGCGAGGCGATAGACGTACCCGTGCCGTCCGAAACGCAGTTCGTTTATGACGGCGAAGCAAAAGTGTTGCTTACGGACGGCGAAGGCTACACCGTCAGCAACAACAAAGAAACCTTTGCAGGTAAATACACGGCGGTTGTGACGCTGAAAAAAGGGTATAAGTGGTCGGACGGAACTACCGAACCGAAAAATATTGCTTGGACAATAAAGAGGCAGGACATCACCATAGATGTGACGATTACCAAAACAAAGTATGAATATTCAGGCTATACAATCGACCCCGAATATAAGGTGTATCGTATAACGCCCACCGGCAACGTTGAGTTGCCTAGCTCGGAATACAGGGGCGTGTCGTCAAACAACAAGGACGTCGGCACTGCGACTTTGACTGTCGAAGACAACGGAATCGGCAACTATAATATAACAACCCCCGTCGTCGTCAATTTTGAAATAGTCAAAGGCACAAAAACTCCGCCTACGGGACTCACGGGCATTGCTCCGTCGGCTGAAGGCGCAACGGACGGCAAAATCGAGGGCACGACCGTCGATATGGAATATGCCACCGATACGGAGTTCACTTCGCCCAAACCTTGTACGGACGGCGAAACGACAGGTCTTGCCGAAGGAACGTATTACGTACGCTATAAAGAAACAGGCACAAGCGCAGCAAGCGATTATGCCGAAGTGAAAGTCGCTTTGAATTCCGTCACGGTTGTAGGCGGAACAGGCGGCGGAAAATATGCTGTCGGTGCATCTGTAACAGTGAAAGCGACAGTGCCCACAGGCAAAACGTTTGCAAGCTGGTCGTTTAGAGGCGTTGTGCTAAACACGGCGCAACTTACACAACAGGAAATCACTTTCATTATGCCCGAAAACGATGTTGTGTTGACCGCTTTGTTTGAGGCTATTGATTACAACATAACGGTGACAAACGGAACGGCAAGCGCGCCTACGGCAAAATATCAAGAGCAAGTGACCGTGACGGCAAACGCTCCCGATGCCGATAAGTACTTCGACAAGTGGGAAATTACGGGACTTGACACCAAGGATATGGACTTGACCAAAACGGAAATCAAGTTCAATATGCCTGCCGGCGACGTAACCTTTAAGGCAACCTATCGGGCTATTGAAAAGTTTGCAATAGAAATGGTGGACGGCACGAAAGACAAAGAAGTTGCAAAAGCCGGCGAAACCGTGACTATAACCGCAAACCCTGCTCCGGCAGGAAAAGTCTTTGACAAATGGACTTGCGAAACGGCGGGCGTAACCATTGAGTTTGCAAACGCAACGAGTTCTCCAACAACCTTTGTGATGCCTGCAAGCAACATTAAGATTCAAGCGCATTTCAGAGCTGAAGGAACTGCTCCGTCTGTTGAAATCAAAGTCAACGGAGGAACGGGCGCAGGTACGTATACGCAAGGCGATGAAGTCACCGTAACGGCAGAAGATAAAGAAGGCAAAGTATTCGCAGGCTGGCAGGACGAAAGCGGAAAAATCGTCAGCACCCAAAAGGAATATACCTTTACGGTGGCGGAAGGAACAACCCTTACTGCCGTATATGAAGCTAAGTCTTCGGGCGGTGGCGAAATCACTCCGCCTGCTAAAAAGGACGGTCTTTCGGGCGGACAAATTGCGGGTATCGTAATCGGCACGTTGCTGCTTGCGGGAATCGGCGGATTTGCAATCTTCTGGTTTGCTGTCAAGAAAAAGAATTTCAAAGATCTCGGCGAAGCGTTTAAGCGCATGGGCGAGGCATTTAAGCGCATGGGCGAGGCTCTCAAGCGCAAGTTCGAGGAGTTGAAGAACAAGTGCAAAAAGAATAAAGACTGACAAAATCGGCACTTTATGTGCCGTATTTTGCCTTGAAAAGTGCGCATTTTGCAAAAAGCACAAAATTGATTTCACATCGCAAATCCCAAGCGCGATTTGAAATATATGAATCAAAAAACGATCTAATAAAAAGGAGAAAACTATGAAAAGAAAAACATTCATCGCGATTCTTGCAATCGCAATGGTGCTTGTCTTGTCACTTGCGGTTCTCACCGCTTGCAACAACAAAAAGCACGATTTTTCAAGCAAGTGGGAGTATGACGAAACAAGCCACTGGCACGAATGTATGACGAAAAAGCACTCGGATGTGGCGGACAAAGCCGACCATACTTTCGACGCAGGCACCGTTACCACTCCACCCACGGAAGATGCTGCAGGTGTGAAAACTCTCACTTGTACGGTGTGTGGTTATCAAAAAACGGAATCCGTTCCCCAACTCGGACACTCGTTCGATATGGACAATTGGAAGTCCGACGCACAAAAGCACTGGCATCCCGCAACATGCGCGCATACCGACTTGAAAAAAGACGAAGCACAGCATACATGGAACGAGGGCGTTATCACCACTCAACCCACCGAAACGACCGAGGGTGTAAAGACCTACACTTGCACCGTTTGCGGCAACACCAAGACCGAAGAAATCGGGACGCTCGAGCACAAGCATACTTTCGATATGGAAAGATGGGCTTATGACGCTGCCAACCACTGGCATCCGGCAACCTGCGCCCACATGGACGAAAAGAAAGACCTCGCGGCACACAATTGGAACGAGGGCGTTATTACCACTCAACCCACCGAAACGACCGAGGGCGTAAAGACCTACACTTGTACCACTTGCGGCAACACCAAGACCGCAACAATCGGCATGCTCGACCACGTGCATACTTTCGACATGGGAAGATGGGATTATGACGCCGCCAACCACTGGCATCCGGCAACCTGCGGTCATACCTCTGAAAAGAAAGACCTCGCGGCACACAACTGGAACGACGGCGTTATCACCAAACCCTCAGACTACGGCGTTGAGGGCGAAAAAACCTTCACTTGCACGGTATGTAAAGCAACCAAAATAGAGCCCATCGACGCACTTGACGCGAAGGACAATGAAATCGTACTTAAAGAAGGCAAAACGTTTGGCAAGGAATACGACGGAGAAGTTGTTTCGATTACGAAAGACGATTTCGTAATTGAAGGCAATCGCGAAATTGCATTTATGTTCAAGGCAAAAGGCGCGGACGACAATACGTACACTGCAACCGCCCCGAAGAATGCCGGCGAATATACCGTGAAAGTCAGCGTAGCAGCCACGGCAGAGTGGAAAGCCGCGACGCAAACTTTCGACTTTGAAATCATCAAAGCAGACATCGTCGACTTTACAATCAGCAATGCAGACGCATTCAATAATATCTTTGTCGGCGCAACGAATATCCCCGATCCCACAACAAAATACGTTGAGATCGGCACCGGTTACGGCGCAAAGACTATCGTCTGGGAACAAAAACTTGAAGGTGGCGTTTGGAGTCGTGACCTTACAAAAGAAGAAGTTATACAACTTAAAACGGGAACGTTCCGAGTGCACATTAAATATGCGGAAGGCGACAACTACAAATTTGGAGACGCGTTCGTCGAATTCACCATGAAGGCGAAACCAAGAAGGCTTACCGTTAAGAGCTTTTCGGGCAAAACGTACGACGGTAAACCTGTTGCGAACTTTACCTTTAATAACCTTGTTAAAAAATTTGGCGCAACTTCACATGACGGCGTAGAAAATATCACGTCGGCTACGGAATCCGGCGAGAAATATTTAGAGTACCGCAAGAAAGGCGACACTTTGTGGACAAAGGTAACATACGTCGCCATTCCCAAGAACGCAGCCGAATATGAATACCGCATCGGCGTCACGGCAACGGACGAATGGGAAGCCGTGGTTTCCGAAGTAAATATGTTCACAATTAAACCGTATGAGTTCGTGCTTGACCTTGGCTACGTTGAAAATCAACACAATTCGTCGAGTGATGGAGGCAAGACGTTCAAACTCAGGACGTTCAGCGCGAAAAACGGAAATGAACTTATCGAAGGTCAGGTAATTGAACTTTGGCTTAACAACGAAAAAGCAGGGTTTAATACCAGCGGTTCTCATTTCGTCCCTGACCAGAAAAAGAAAGTAAAGACGGACTGTTTCTTCCTTAAAATATCGAATTTTGTATCCGCTAATATGGAAAACTACAAAATCGTTACCAAATCCTCCAGCGTAACGACAGTAGAGATTACGGTTGTTGAGTCGTTAACCGGCGCAACAAAGTCCACCACCGGTAAAATCCAAGCCTTAAACGAGGCAGAAAAATGGATAAGCGCGACCGTTGAAAAGGGATACTTCAAAGTCGGACAAACGGTTATAGTTTACAACAGCGCCGGCACAATATTGGGCGAAGCCAAAATTACAGAAATCAAAGTCGGAAGCACAACAAGTGCAAGTGGTTGTGCCATTCCTTCCGACGGTCTAGTTACCATAACTTTGGATAAGGTATTTAGTGGTATGACGTATGGCAAACTCGTAGCAAAATAACTTAAAAGTTATTATCTGATCAAAATAACGGATAAGCGGGTGTAAAAACCCGCTTATTCGCAAAAATTCGGCAAGCATAAATGCCGAAATCAATCTCAAAGACAGGAGATTTTTATGAAAACAAAATCATTACTTTTCCTTGCGCTTGCGCTGGCGTTGTCGCTGTGCCTTGCGCTGGTCGCTTGCGGTGATAAGGGGAATGCTGCAATCGAGCTCGGAAGTGACAGTGGCGTGAGCGTTGCGGGTGTGTTTGACAATGGCTCCACATTGTCGGCCTCTCTCCACGCTGCCGATAGCGAACAAGGCAAGACTGCTATTTCGGCAATCGACAAGCCGTACGACAGCGCAAAAGTTGCCGTATTTGACATTTCCGTTTCAAAGAACGGCGAAAAGGTGCAACCTAACGGCAAAGTGAAGGTTACTTTGCCGAAGCCGTTTGAGTCGGAACTCGGATATGTCACATATCACATCAAAAGCGACAACTCCGTCGAGGAACTCGCAACTGCGACCGACGGCAACAATTTGACTTTTGAAACGACAGGATTTTCGTATTTTGTCGTTGCGGGCTTGGTAAATGCCGATCAACAACATATACACAGTTACGTTGAGAAAGTCACCGACAGAAACCTCGTGGACAACGCAACATGTCAAAGAAAGGCGGTGTATCGCCTTGTTTGCAGCATTTGCGGCAATCTGGGCAGAGAAACGTTTGAATACGGCGAACTTGCTCCTCACAACCTGCGCGAAGAATAAGGTTATGATCCTCAGTGCGAAAGAGACGGACTAGAATACGGCAAGCGTTGCATAAATCCGGGATGTACTTATACCGAGCAGGAGCCGATACCCGCTATCGGACACGATATGCAGGTCGTTGCCGCCAAAGAGCCGACTTGCACCGAAATCGGCTGGAAAGCATACAAAAGGTGCGCCCATTACTGCGGAAAAACCGAAGGGTATGAGGCAATACCCGCTACGGATCACAATTTATCTATAACCGTTCCGCGCGTGGAGCCGACTTGCGAGTGGTGGGGCCACGAGGAGTACAAAAAGTGTTCCAATCAAGGTTGTGATTACCACACCGATTATAATGGCTTGCCCGCTCTCGAGCACGATTTGCAAGAGCACGATTCCTGCAAAGCAACCTGCACCGAGGACGGATATTGGGGAAGTTATTACACCTGCAAGCGCGAAGGTTGCGACTATTCGACCAAGTTGGATAGATACGTCGATGAGGCTCTCGGACACGACCTCAAACACCACGAGGCAAAACAAGCGGACTGCTTGCCCGGATGGGAAGCGTACGATGAATGTCAGCGCGAGGGTTGCGACTACAATACGAAGGTGGAAATCCCCGCCAACGGCAAGCATAGTTACGTTTGCGACGTATGCACCACGTGCAACGGGATTAACCCCGTTCGTTACACGCGTGAGGGCAAATATATCTATTTCGGTTACTGGCCGCAAACCTGCGAGCGCGACGAAAACGTCGTTGCAAAACTCAACGAAATCGCAGGCAAGCCGCCCCTTCCGCGTGATAAGACAAATCCTTTTAATTGGGAAAGTCACGAGGGTGCTACTTATATGTGGCAAAAAATCGTTATATATAACGGCACGAAATACCTCGGCGTTCAAATGAACGAATATCGCGTGTCGGGGATTGATAATCTGTACGATGATATTACGGACAACGGATATTATAGGTTAAATGTGTACTGGTTTAAGTATGAACCGATAAAGTGGAGAATCCTCACGACAAGCGGGAATTCCGCCTTTATTATGAGCGATATCGCTTTGGATTTCTTTTCGATGCAACCCGACAGAAAGAGCGAGAATCGCGACGGCTTATATGCTTCGTACAACAATTCGGCGGGTGTCCCGGACGGAACTTATGCCAACAACTGGGAATATAGTTTCATACGCAGTTGGCTCAACGAGACCTTCTACAACGAGGTGTTCAACGATTTACAAAAAGAAATCATACAGACCACTCACCTCGACAACAGCGCGAGAAGCTGTAATCCGAACGACTACCCGAAGTATTACGGCTACGCGGAAAACGCAGGGAAAAACAAGTATGCGGATCAATGCAACGATACGGACGATAAGATATTCTTGTTGTCTTTGCGAGACGTTACCACCACGGAGTACGGATTTAATAAAGACGTAAAAGCAGAAGACCACGCAAGGAACTTGAAAGCATCCGATTTTGCCAAATTCCACGGGGTATCGATGGGTAATACCCAAAAGGATTATGTTACCTGGTACACTCGTTCGCCATCTCTTGCCGTCGGCAATCAGGGATACACGACTTTCGTTCTGTACAGGGATAATAAAGGCGTTATAAATTCCCCGGACCTTATCGCGGAAGGCGGTGTTGTCCCCGCACTCTGGATAACCTTGGAAGGTTAAACACGATCGACAAAGCAAACGAGCCGTCTTTTTTGACGGCTCGATATTTTTTATTACCGTTAAAGAATGCAATAATAAGACCTGACGCCGTTCCGCATCGGGTCTTATCAAGACCGTATAGAATTTCTCATCGTTTAGAAAATCCCGTCGGTTCGGCGGGGTTTTCCTTTGTCCGATTGTCTTTGTTCTATTGTCATTGGGCAAAAATTGCCTTTGCGCTTATATGAAACTTATTTGCAATTACGTAGATTGTGTTTTTTTCATCCTTATAATTGCGAAAATAGTTGATAAAACGACTTTATCGGGAATAAATCGTTGACATATTCTATGATTTCAAACTTATCTTGCAGTTTCATTCTTCTACGCCAGATGGTTGTGCGATTGACATCCAAAAGTTGTGTTACTTCGAGATAAGTCAATCCCGACATATAGGCGCAGAGAACGTCATACTCGCCTTGTGTCAGGTGCATTCTTTCAATTAGCGCGTCAATGCGCCTATCGTCAACGAGCTTCCGTTTGCTCTCGAGTGCGAACTTATAAGTTATGACGGCGAAATCATGCGCGGAAGGATCGTCAACGTAAGCGTGGATGAGAGCGTTTTGACAGACGGAAAAGTTGACCCGTCCAAGCTCAAAGCCATAACTTTCGACGCGGTGAACAACGCATATCTCGTAGTCGGCGATAAGGTCGGCAATGCGTTTAAGGACGGATTGAAACTCAGATAAATTGCGCATTTGCAATAAAAGAAGGACGAGGCGTTGCTTGTGCAACGCCTCGTCCTTTTAGGAGAAGCAATAAAGATATAGGGGGATATGTTTGTTGCTTGTGTAACTTTAATATAACTTGCGATTATTAAAGCAAAATGAAAATTTTGGCAAAAAACGATGTTTTTCCAAATAAAAAAGGCGAATAAACCGCCTTTTTTGATGTTTTATTAAAATTTGATTAAATTTCATCAGAGAAGAAGCGTTTTATCCTCGCCCATTCCCATCATTCCGTCAAGCACGTATTTCTTGCCGTCCTCGTCTCTGAGATATCCTTCAAGCTCGCCGAAAGCGACGTAATAATCAATGTTGACGACAAGTGCGTGCATGATCATCGGATTCATATTGTACACTTTGAATTTGAGGTTGACCATGTCGTGCTCGTCCTTGATTGCCCACACCGAGTGGTCGCAGAAATCCTTGCTTTCGGGGCTTCTTTCAAATTTGACGGGCGGCAAAATGCTTGTTTCGCCTTCCAGCCACAATATGTTTTCGTTGTACTTTTCTTGGTCAATGGATTGGTTGCGAGTGAGGTTGAAAGCGAGCCATTTTTCTTCGCCGTCAACGTTGCACTTGCCCATAGTTGTAACCCAGTCATAGTGCGCGCGACGAGGATAGTATCCGCGGTGATCGTCAACGACCGCCGTACTGCTCTCGTCCGTGAGCATTTCTTCGCCGTTGATGACAAGACGACCTTCTGCCTTGAAGAAGTCTTTTTGGCTGTAGAGGGGGCGGTTTTTGCCAAACGGGATGCTTGCCACGCAGGGCTTGGATAGGCGAGTGAGGCGGAAGTCGTATTCAATGGTTGCCTCGCCGTAGTTTTCCTTGATTGCTTTGACGATTGTCTTGTCTTTTTGCGTTACGGTGATGAGGCATTTGCCTTGGTGTTTTCCGCTCAAATCGCAACGTCCGTCTTGGAAATTGTTGACGTATTTGACGTGAGATACGGGAGTTTGACCCTCTGCAACCGCGCCGTTGATGAGGTTTGGCGCAATCACAGTGTCCTTGGATTTGAGATTGGTATCCCAGCAATAAACTTTCTTGGTGCGTTTATCGTAAAAGATGTTGAGCGTTTTCCCGAAAATGCCCATATCGCATACAACAGCCAACAAAACGCCGTTTTTGAGGTGTACTTCCGTCGCTTCCCAAAGCGTGAGTTTGAGGCGATTCATGCATTGAGGCGCACGAGTAGGCTTTTTGAGTTTGACAAGATCCATTTGTTCAAATTCCTTGTCAAAGGTGCCGAACGCGCATATGCCTTTTTCGTCAACCATGCTCTTCGGGGTGGGGACTGCTCTTCGTTTGGGATCGATAAATTTGCTGTATTCGCCCATAATTTTCTCCTAATATCATTTTATATCTTCGCAAAGCGCAAATACCATAAAGTTTACTAGTAACCCATTTATTTTATGATAACTTGCATAATATCCGATGTCAATAGCGGATTTATGCAATATTGCTCAAAGCGCGCGTTGTTTTGCATCCGCCGGAAGTTAACGGTATCAAAAAAGGATATTAACAGAACCAAATATGGGTGGTATAATCAATATAGATAAAAACGCATTAACATGCGCAATATATGGATAGAGTAAAAAGAGGAGTAGATATGCAAAAACAAGAGGCAGGAAGAAAAGGACTAGGAGATCTCGCGCCGAAGTTTGCAGAGCTCAACGACGACGTTTTGTTTGGCGAAGTGTGGGCAAGAGAAGATAAATTGTCCGCTCGCGACAGAAGTATAATCGCCGTTACCGCGCTTATGAGCAAAGGTATAACGGACAACTCTATAAGATATCACATCCAAAACGCCAAAAATCACGGCGTAACCAAAACCGAGATGGTGGAAATCATCACTCACCTTGCATTTTACGTTGGTTGACCAAACGCTTGGGCGGTTTTTCCGATTGTCAGGGAAGTGTACTCTGAGCAAACGGAAGTTAAGGGCGATTCGCTCTTTGGGCTCGGCGAGCCAAACGTGAATTTTGCCAAATACTTTGTCGGCAACAGTTATCTCAAACCGCTCAACGTCAAGGGCGTGGGCGTGTTTAACGTAACGTTTGAGCCGAAATGCCGCAACAATTGGCATATCCATAGAGGCGGCGGTCAGATTTTGCTTTGCACGGACGGTCAAGGTTGGTATCAGGAAGAGGGCGCGCCCGCACGCAAACTTCTGCCCGGCGACGTCGTCTATATCGCTCCCGACGTGAAACATTGGCACGGCGCAAGCAAGGACGAGTGGTTTACGCATATAGCAATTGAAATTCCGTCCCCGAACGGACACACCGATTGGTGCGAACCTGTTTTAGACGAACAATACGACGCGCTCGTGTAAATAAAAAGATCCGTCGCAATAACGGCGGATTTTTTATGCGCACTAAAGAGAAGTGTATTAAAAGCGTGACATAAAAGTATTGACTTAAAAAAACATATGATATTACTTCGGAGTGGACGGTTAGACCTAAAGGTGAAATTGCAAACAATACACCATTGGGAAATAAAAAGGAGAATATATGAAATATTTGGATTTGGTTGAACCAATAAAAGAAAAACCTGCTTATACAAAAGCAGGAGTAAAAATAGGCGATTTTGGCGCGATAATGAGCAAAAAAGCAATCGACGGGAAATGGCAAGTTGTTTTTTCCGAATTTTATACAGGGAAAGATATTGCAGATATTATGGTTTTGGAAGAAGACTTGAAGATCCACGATTATGTGCCGAAAGACAAGTATCCCAAGAGAACGAATTAATATAAAGGCGGCTGTTTGACGATAGGAGCGTGCGTGGCAACACGCAAAAGGACACGAGGATACAAAAAAAGCACTCTGTGAGTGCTTTGGTTGGATTGAGTGGACTCGAACCACCGACCCCCACCTTATCAGGGTGGTGCTCTAACCTACTGAGCTACAATCCATCGGTGTGGTGGAGATACACGGATTCGAACCGAGGACCTCCTGAATGCAAATCAGGCGCTCTACCAACTGAGCTATATCCCCACGTGAATGCTATAAGATAATAGCATTTACATATTTGTTTGTCAAATGATTTTTCAAAAATTTCAGTATTATTCTAAAATAGAAAATTCATTGTTAAACGATTGCCAACTTATCATTGAAAGCATTGGGCGGATTTGGCGGCGGCGGTCGCCCCGGCGGCAGAATGTAAAAACCCCTCATCAAATAGTGCTTTCGCACGAAGATATGGCGTCGAGAAATCGACGCCGTATCTTTTTGCACGCAAGAATTATTTGCCTATCGGCAAATTTTGTGGTGATATTTTTAGCCTTTGGCTAAAAGTGATATTTGCCTATGGCAAGTGATATTCTCGCGAAGCGAGAGTGATATTCGCACTTTGTGCGAGTTGCGGATTATTCCATTCGGGTGTGGGTATCCCACCCTTTCGTCATTGCGAGCGCAAGCGTGGCAATCTAGCCGCAGGCGCATTTCGCTACGCTGGATTCCCACGGTTACTTCGTTCCCTCTGAATGACAAGTAAGGAATATTCCACATTAGCACGAAGTGCGCACCACCAAACAGACAATCTAGCGGAACTGTGATATGAGTTTTGTCCATCTCATACTGATAGCAAAAGATTGGCTGTGCGGTAGTAGTTGCGAGAACAAATGCGGTTTATGGCAACAAATGCATTTGTTGTCCTCACCGCAATGCCGTTTGAGCAACGTGCGCCTAAATATGTGTCAAGTTATCTCTGCGAGATAACTGACACGTGTTTAGCATTCGGCGCAATTATTAGGCGCATTCCAAGAGAAGCTTATCCGCAATCAATGCGATAAATTCACCGTTGGTGGGTTTTTCGTTGGGAGAGTAGATTTTGATGCCGAAAATGCTGTTGATGTTTTCGATTTTGCCTCTGTTCCACGCAACTTCGATTGCATGGCGTATTGCACGCTCCACCTTTGAAGCGGAAGTGTTGTAGCGTATTGCGATGCCGGGGTAGAGTTGTTTTGTGATAGAGTTGATAATTTCCGGCGTTTCGATTGTCATTTTGATTGCTTCTCGCAGAAACTGATAGCCTTTGATGTGAGCGGGGATGCCCACCGAGATAAAGAGATTGGCGATGCGCTCGTCAAGATTGTGATTTTTGACGGACGCACGCTGCGGTTTGGTCGGAACGGCAGGAGCCGATAGGTCGGATATCACTTTTACAAGTGCGTTGAAGTCAAACGGTTTTGCAAGGAAATAACTTGCTCCGTATTGCAACGCTTTTTGCACAAATCCGTCCGTTGCGAGTTGTGACATCATAATCACAATCGGTTTTTTACCCTCTAGCGCGCTGAGCACGCCGAAACCATCAAGCTCCGGCATAACGATGTCGAGCAATACGAAGTCTGGGTGATATTCGTCGATAAGGCGAAGAGCTTGCACACCGTTTTGGGCAATGCCTACCACTTGCATGCCGTCTTTGGCATTGATGAAATCGCTGACACTGTTGCATAACGCTGAGTTGTCATCTGCGATTACAATTGATTTGTTCATGATTTTCCTCCAAGTTTTTTATATAAAAACATTATAAATTCCGTTGTTAAGCAAAAAAGGAAAGTTTTCACCATTTTTTGTCGAGCAAAAGGGGATTTTGTTTATTTCAACCAATTTTTGTGGATTTTTTGGAATATTTATTGTTACTATGAACATTTTAAAAGAAAAATCGCGATTTTTCAATAATTATTTTCACCAATTTTTCAACGCACTATATATTGGTGAAAAATGTTGGAAAAACACTATATGAGGCATTTTTGAAAAATTTTGAAAAAAATAGAAAATATAGTTTACATAATCACATCTTATCAATATAATATATGAAAGTTAAAAACCCTTATAAAAGAGGTCGTATATGGGAAAGTACAAAAAATGTCCGCGTTGTGAGCTCAATTGGATTCCTGTGGAAGAGGAACTTTGCGAAGTGTGCAAGGCGGAACTCGGCAAAGCAAGCAAAATAAGTCTGTTAGAGGACGATGACGATATCGAAGAAGAGGAAAGAATTTGCCCTATATGCAAAGTCAATTATCTCGAGCCTGACGAGGACATTTGTCCCGCGTGCAGGGAAGAGCAAGCCGCCGCAAAACAAGCCGAAGAAGGCTCGGATGATTGGGACGACTTCGTTGACGACGCTACAATCGTTGACGATGACGAAGAAGAGGTGTCGCTCAATCAATTGCAAGAAGACGAGGAAGAAGAATTCGAGGACGACGACGAAGAAGAAAGTTGCCCCGACGATTTTGACGATTCCGACATCGGAGACATCGATGATTACGACGATGACGACGAGGATGAAGAAGAGGACGAGGACGACGACTTCGACGACGAAAAATGATTTGAAAGCATCTGCTTATTGCAGATGCTTTTCATTTGGATAAGCGCACCAAACAGCGAATAACTGCGGCAGAGCCGTCCGATTGTCGGACGGCTCTTTATATATTTTTGTCGTAACTTCTCTAAATTCAATAGCCCCCTCTTTCCGGACACGCCGGTATTTCTCCCGCCACTCGGTTAGGGAAATTTCTCTACAAAAGTACCCGTCGCTCGCGGGGGGGGGACATTTGCCACGCGCATAGATAGGGGTATTTCACTTGTTATGCCACTCGTTCACCAACGAAAAGAACAACACTCGTTGGTTCACTTGTACTACACCCACAAGGCTTCCACACACAAAAGACAAGCGAACGATAGTGCGATATAAAAGATGAAAGCGCAGTCTTTTGTGTGAAGGAAAGAAGGAGCACCAAGGCAAAAAGCCTTGTGTGTGAGCGAGCTTGGCGCAAAGACGCTCGTCGCCTTGCGACTCGAAACTCCGAATAAGCACATTCCGTTAATAAGTATGCGTGATTGTAAATAAAAAAGGAATTTTCGTTTTACAAGAGGCAATTTACAGTATATAATATCAAAGCAGTATATTATTATAATATATATCAATATTATTGAGGCAAGATATGGCAAAGGAAAAAGAACAATTTGTAAAAGAAATTACGGATATGAACGAGGATTTTCCCCAATGGTACACCGACGTCGTGCTCAAAACGCAACTCGTTGACTACGGTCCTGTCAAGGGTACTATGGTTATTCGTCCTTACGGATACGAGATTTGGGAAAATATCCAACACGAGATGGACAAGCGTTTCAAGGCAACGGGCCATAAAAATGCATATTTCCCGCTCTTTATTCCGTACAGTTTTCTCGTCAAAGAGGCTGACCACGTAGAAGGATTTGCGCCCGAAGTCGCACTCGTTACGCACATCGGCAACACTCCGCTCGAAGAGCAACTCGTCGTCCGCCCGACGTCCGAAACCATCATCTGCTCTATGTACGCAAAGTGGGTGAAGAGCTATCGCGATTTGCCCGTGCTTATCAATCAATGGGCAAACGTCGTGCGTTGGGAAAAGACCACTCGTCCGTTCTTGCGCACGAGCGAGTTTTTGTGGCAAGAAGGTCACACCCTCCACGCAACCGAGGAAGAGGCGAGAGAAGAAACGCTCAAAATGCTCGAAGTCTATCGCGAGTTTATGCAAAACGTGCTTGCAATCGACGTTCTCGTAGGTCAAAAGACGGAAAAAGAGAAATTTGCGGGCGCAGTGGACACCTACACCATGGAGGCAATGATGCTTGACGGCAAAGCGTTGCAATCGGGCACGTCGCACTATCTCGGCAAAAACTTTTCGTCCGCTTTCGAAATCAAGTATCTCGACAAAGACGGTCAACTCAAAAATCCCTATCAAACAAGCTGGGGTACGTCGACGCGTCTTATCGGCGCGCTTATAATGGCGCACGGCGACCAACGCGGTCTTAAACTTCCGCCTGTCGTCGCACCTATCCAAGTCGTGGTAGTGCCTGTGGCGGCTCATAAAGAGGGCGTTCTTGACAAGGCAAACGAAGTTGCAACCGCACTTCGCAACGCAGGCGTAAGAGTGGAGCTCGACGACAGAGAACAATCCCCGGGTTGGAAGTTCAACGAATGGGAGATGAAGGGCGTTCCTGTACGTCTGGAAATCGGTCCTCGCGACATCGAAAACGGTCAAGCCATGGTTGCACGCCGCGATACCCACGACAAATTCGCGCTCAAACTTGACGAGTTGACGACGGAAATCCCCGCATTGCTCGACGATATCCAAAAGAATATGTACAAGCAATCTCACGATTTCTTGCACTCTCACATCGTCACTTGCCACAACCTCGACGAGATGAAAGACGCTCTCGACAATCACAACTTTGTCAAGACTATGTGGTGTGGAGACCGCCATTGCGAGGACGTCATCAAAGAAAAGTTCTCCGCCACCTCTCGCTGTATGCCTTTCGACCAAACTCCCGTCGGAGACGTGTGCCCGGTGTGTGGGAAGCCGGCCACGCGCGTCATCTATTACGCCAAAGCGTACTGAAAATCGTTGCGATTTTACGAAAGACACGCAATTATGCGTGTCTTTCTTTTATTCGCTAGATTTTCAGTACTCTAATCGCGCAACCGATACACGCTATCAGAATAAGATGGGCAAAAACTCCTACCACAGTTTCGCTATATCGCTTGCTTGATGCTCGCTTCGCTCGCGTTTGTGGTGGGCTTTTTCTCGCTCTTCATCCGTATTAAAAAAGACACGCAATTTTGCGTGTCTTTTCGTTAGTCTTTATTCTCTTCTTTGTCGTGCTTGTCGAAGAGTTTGAATTTTTGCTCTTGCTCTTCCTCGTCTTCGGGCACGGGGTTGATATGCACTTTGATTTCGATGATTTTGCGGGCAGTGAGTTTATTCACCACGATTGTAAGATTTTTGAAATCGAAGGATTGCGATTTTTTGGGGATATCTCCGAATTGCTCGATAACCCAACCGCTGACCGTTTGCGAGTCGAAATTTTCGGTCTCGTTTTCGTTGATGTCGAATTCCTTGAAGAAATCGTCAAGTTCCGCACGGCCGTCCACGAGATAGTTTTCCTCGTCGACCTTGGTGAAGTAGTTGACCACTTCGTCGTGTTCGTCCCATATCTCGCCGACGAGTTCTTCGAGGATATCTTCGAGCGTTACTATACCGAGCGTTCCGCCGTACTCGTCAACGACCACTGCCATATGTACTTTTTGGCGTTGCATACTTTTGAGCAGTGCGGATATTTTCATATGTTCGGTTGCAACGGCAACGGGCGTAACGTAGTTTTTGATGTTTTTCTCGCCTTTTTCAAGGGCGGTGAAGAAGTCTATATTGTGGATCATACCGACGATTTGGTCGATAGAGTCTTTATATACGGGCAGGCGCGAATAATTGTATTCGAGGAATATGGACTTGATTTTGTCCATTGCCATATTGGTAGGCACGGCAATAACGTTGACTCTCGGCACGAGGATATCGGCAACTTCGCAATCGTCAAACTCGATTGCGCTGGAAATAAGTTCTTTTTCTTGCGTATCGAGCGAGCCGTCTTCTTGCGCCTCTTCGACCATAGAGAGCAATTCTTCTTCTGTAATCTTGTCGTCGCCGTGGGATTTGAATATCTTTTTGAGCAAGAATTTGAGTCCTGCAAATACTATTGTGATGGGGTAGAGTATCACCATAATGACGCGGATGGGATAGCCGAATGCCATACAGACGCGTTCGGAATTTTCCTTTGCTATCATTTTGGGCGTGATTTCACCGAAAGTGAGGACTATGATGGTGGATACCGCAACGGATACGATGCCGCTCACTGCAGGATCGGAGATTACGCTTTCAAAGATATTGTTGAAAAGCACCGACAATGTGATGTTGACGAGGTTGTTTCCCACGAGTATGGTGGATAGCAGTTTGTCGAATTTGTCAAGAAGGGAAAGAGCGTTTTTCGCGGACTTGTTTCCGCCTTGCGCTTTCAATTTGAGTTTTGTTCTGTTGACGGAACTAAATGCGGTTTCGGTTGCCGAGAAAAAACCCGAAAACAAAACCAATACGACTATAAAAATCGATGATAAGATAGTACTGAGAGGGTCGGGATCGGCGGTTGCGCCAAGTAAGTTGCCCATATATACTCCTAAATTTTTGATGTTTTGATAATATCATATAAAATTCGACTTGTAAATATTAATCTTCGACATTTTACTTTTATTAAGTATTAATTAATAAATATTAACAATATCCTTATTGTCATTTCCCCGAGTTTTTTATATAATGTCAGTATGGCAAACAAGAAATCTACAAAAAACACAAAATCAACCAAGACTTCGGCATCTACCAACAAGTCCAAGCAATCGCAAAGCGGCACCGTCGAAAAAGCGGTGAAGAAGGCGTATAAGAAAAATCCCAAAGCGGTCGTCATATCAATAGTTGCAATCGTGCTTATAATAGCAATCGCTTTTGCGATATTGTATTTCGGTTTCCCCGATACGTGGGATGAAATCGTATCTCTATTTAACAAAGACGGCGATAAGGGCGGCAATAGCAGTATCGATGCAGAGGATACAAGTAAGGTTGTCGGCGGGAATTTACAGGGCGTTCTCACAAGAGGAGAAGGCGAACTGTTGTTTCATATGATAAACGTCGGACAGGGTGATTGCTTATATATTCAACTTCCCGACGGAAAAGATATGGTTATTGACGGCGGTACCACGAAGAAACCTTATGACGATTTCGATGAGAATACCGTGATAAATTATTTGAACAACTATATCAAAGACGGCACGATAGAGTATCTTATGCTTACGCACACAGACAAAGACCACGTGAGCATTATCGACGATATTATTGATGCGTTTGATGTCCAAAACATTTATATGCCGTATATTCTCGCCAAGCCCGACGTTACTAAACTGTCGAGTAAAGTTCGCAGCGAGTTTGAAAGTATTCCGCAAGAAAAGAAGGATATTTTCAAGGATAAAGACACCGTTTCCACAGCAGAATATGCCGAATTTTTTGCCGCTGCGTTGAATGAGAAAAACTGCAATATTTTCGTTAATATGGATGATGACGATAATACAAACAATATCAAAATAGACGGCAGCGACTACACGTTCAAGTTCTATTGCCCGACAAAGGCTTATTACAATGCAAACGGTTTGGATAATGCAACCGATTTGAATGCTATTTCTCCCGTAGGTATTTTGGAATACAAGAGCAGAAGAATTATGTTTACGGGCGACAGCAATACAAAGAATGAGAAAGATATTCCCAAACGTACGGGTACAATCGATTGCGACGTTCTAAAAGTCGCTCACCACGGAAGTGCTACATCGTCAACAGCCGCATTTTTGGAAAAGTACAGTTTTGAATACGCGATGATAAGCAGCGGAACGCACGCAGGTCATAAACTTCCGAAACAAGACGCTCTTGACAGAATGAAAGATATGGAAGTGTATCGCACGGATAAAAACGGTACAATCGTATTGTCCGTAAACAAGAGCGGAGAAATGGTGTTTAGAGCGGAGAAGAAGAGCACCCAAAAACAAAACCATATCGGTAACGACGTTCAGATGACAACGCAATCTACGTTAGCGAGAAAATCCGTTCCGACAAACCTGCGAGGATTGTTCTTTATAAACGCCGCATAAGAAAAAAGGCACGCGAGAGCGTGTCTTTCGTGAGCTTGCAATATAATAAAGTGCTAAACGTCAGAGATTGAATAAAGAGCGCGTTTAATAGCGATTGCTACGAAGTCAATCGCGTCAAAAGCCCCTTGGTCGGCAACCTTGCTTAAATAGGAACGGATATGCACCAAGCAAGCGATATAGCGAAACTGTGGTAGGAGTTTTTATCCTTGCTTAAACTGATAGCGTGTATCGGTTGCGCGGTAGAGAGACTAAAATTTATTGCTAAAAAAGAAAGACACGCAAATGTAAAAGCGTGTCTTTCGTAAGCTTGCAATAAATTTTAGTCTGCTTTGTAGGGGAGAAGAGCCATAACTCTTGCTCTCTTGATTGCGACTGCGAGCGTTCTTTGGTGCTTTGCGCACACACCGCTCATACGACGGGGAAGGATTTTGCCTTTCTCGGTTGTGAATCTTTTGAGTTTTGCAGTGTCTTTGTAGTCGATGTCTTCAACGTGGTCTACGCAGAACATGCACACTTTCTTTTTGGGCACTCTCTTGGGTGCGCGAGGTGCTTTGATTTCTTCAGCCATTTTTATAACTCCTTATATTAGAATGGAAGGTCTTCGTCGATGGGCTTGAGATCGTCGAAATCGACGTCGTCGGAGCCGTTTTCATCATTCTTTGTGGAGAGGAATTGCACTTCGTCAGCCGCAATTTCCGTCACATAACGACGAGAACCGTCTTGCGTGTCATAACTTCTTGTTTGGATGCTGCCGCTGATTGCCGCCTTGCTGCCTTTTTTGAGGTAACGTGCGCAATTGTCAGCTTGTGCTCTCCATACTACGACGGGGAGAAAATCTGTTTCTCTCTTGCCGTCTTTGGAATAACTGCGAGACACTGCAAGTGTAAATCTGCAAAATTTGATACCACTGTTTGTAGATGCCAACTCGGGATCTTTTGTCAAATTGCCGATCAAAAATACTTTGTTCATAGTTTTTCTCCTTATCGATTACTTCTTGATGATCATTTGTCTAACGACGTTCTCGTCGTTGCGCATGTATCTGTCAAGTTCTGCTTGGGCTTCTTTGGTGCAGGTGATGTTCATAAGAACATAGTAGCCTTCGTTTTGCTTATTGATTTCGTAAGCAAACTTTCTCAAACCCCATTTGTCCAAACTGTCCACGGTGCCGCCGAGAGTTGCAACCAAGTTTTCGAATTTTTCGACAACTTGAACTTTCTTATCGTCGTCAACGTCGCAACGAATGATGTAGAGAACCTCATACTTATCCATACTTTTTTACCTCCTTTTGGTCTTGTGTCCCTTGTGGGAAAGGAATATGCATCTCTTTGATGCCTTGTTATAATATATTAAATATTTATATTTGTAAAGCAAATAAACCAAAAATGGGGCGGAAATAATTATTTAACGGGGGAGAATTAATAATTATGAATTAATAGTTATGAATTAATAATTAATAATTGCGGAAGGCGTAGCCTTATCCGAACGCGCACTTATTCAAGGTGTACTTATTAACGGTATGTGCCTCTTCAAAGACGGAACTTCGAGTCGCAAGGCGACGAGCCTTTGAGCGCCGAACTTGACGATAAGTACCGTCCGACTGTGATGTGTTGTCGCGTAGCAATCACACAAAGGACGGTGACATAATGAGAGCACGATACCTATCTATGTGAGTGCCGTAAGGAGCGTAGCGACGGAATAGCGATTGTTACGAAGTCAATCGCGTCTTTCCCCTCTTGCGAACGATGTTTGTGTAAGTAGAAAAATGACCTATATTTGAGCAATATGGGCGCGACGCGTTAAGCAACCCGTCTGGTAGACGAGTTGTAGCCAAAGCGAACGAGGCGGATTGCGGTGCGCAAACGCCGAAGTCCAAAGCCCGAAGGGAAGGGGTGATGTTGCGTTTAAGGAGTTGTTACGCACTCTATATAATATTGGGAAACACCGTGAGGAAGGGGGAAAGTTGCATTTAATAATATTTTTTAGTAATGCCGGCGTGTCCGGAAAGAGGGGGGTGATATTGCATTAAAGGAGTTACGACTGTCTTAATCAACCCTCGCGCTTTATGTTGTTTTAAGAAATTCTTTATTTTTTGTTTAGACCTTTTTTATCGCACGGTTGTATTATAATATCGTCGTTGAGAGACGACGGTATATTGTGAAAAAGTAACAAGGAGATATAAAAATGAAAAAGACAGTTATTGCAATTCTTTCGGTTGTTCTTGTCCTTTCGCTCTCTATGGTAGCGCTTGTGGCATGCAACAAAGACGAAGCAAAAGCGTCCAACTCGGAGGTTTTGGGCACGGCAGTAGCAGTTGCGGCACAATCCGCAATGAGCAGCGCGTCCTCATCCTCAACGGATAACACCGACAACAACGATGACGACTTCAAAGCAGGCGTCAACCTTACAGTCGGCAACGGCGCAATCGACCTAGCGGCAGGCGCAACGATTAAAGGCATCGGCGCTGCGGTTACACCCATTCTCCAAAAGGCCGTTTCTCAAGTGGATCAATTCCTCGGCGAAAACGGAATCAAGGTTGAAAAAGTGTCAAGCGACAGAGAAGGCTACACCGACAAACTCGCAATCAGCGGCACTTACGTTGACGAAGAAACCGGTGACAGCACCACTTATGAATATGCTCTTTACGTCGGAGTCCAAGGCGGCGACGGCATTGACGGCAAGAAGGATTACACGTTCAACGCATTGATCGTCATCCCCACCGACAGCGATCCTCTCGAATATGCATTCAGCGGCACCGCAAACTATGACAAGAGCAAAGACACAATGATCTTCAACCTCGGCGCAAACGCAAACACAAAGGAAGATTATGCAAGTGCATTTGCAGGCGTCAAAGCATACGCAACCGCAAAGGGCACGATCGTCATCGAGCTTAATGCAGGCGCAGGCGTTACCGACACTATCGTAGCAAACGCAAGCGTATCCGTTGAACTCGGCAAACTCGACGAGAACAAATACGGCGCAGTTGTTACAGTAAGCGGTACGGCAACCATTTCCGGCTACGGCGCAAGCTTCAACGTTACGGCAAACGTCTATGCAAACAGCACTGAGGACGCAACCGATTTTGACATCAACGGCAAATTCGAAGCAACCGTCGCGGTTCCCGAATCAGTCCCCGTTGTCGGCGGAACATGGAAAGCTTCAGCAGATTTGAGCGGTAAGGCAAAATATGTTGTAAAAGACGACGCTCTCGAAGTCGGTCTCAACGGCAACGTGGCTTTTGAAAAAGTCCAAGAAGAAAACAAATAATCTCGTTAGATTATCGAAAAACACAAAAAACCTCTACATATCGTAGAGGTTTTTTCTTGTCTGTTTTCAAGTGGTTTATCGCCGAATTTTAATAACGATACGTTTGTCTACAGAGCGTGTCGGAACAATCTTTTTGACGCGAAAAACAGCAAATAAAAACCGCAAGTTTATTGCGGTTTTGTCTTGTCGAGAAGTTTTTTGATTTTCTTTTTTGCGGAATAGATGGTGTTGTCCACTTTCTTTTGTTCTATGCCGAGTTCCTTTGCGATTTCGGCGTAACTGAGGCACTCTATGTGCAGTTTCAGTACTTCGAATTCCGTCGGCGTGAGGGTGGACGCGATTGCGTCGAGAAGCAGAGAGGACGCCTCGTTTTCAAGCAATAAATTTTCGGGATCGGCATCCGTGTTTTGGAAATCGTCGTCGAGATTGACTTCCTCGACTTTGCAAGACGCCTTTCTTATGGCGTCTACTATTGCGTTTTTTACGCATCTTGTGGCATACGTTTTGAATGACGCTCCTGCGCTTTCGTTGTAAGTACGAATGGCGCGGATAAGCCCGAGCATACCGTACCCGGCAAGGTCGTCCGTATCGGCAACACCCGTCGCGCCAAAGGAGCGAGCAATGGATTTGGCAAGATTCAGATAGCTCAAAGCGACGGCATTTTCAGCCGCCAAATCGCCCTGTTGCGCTTTGAGTATAAGTTGGTTTTCTTGCTCTTTATTCATGGTTTTATAGTATGCTCTTATTCGAAGACGGAACTTCGAGCCGCAAGGCGGCGAGCCTGTCGAGCGCCAAGCTCGACGGATAGTACAAGTGAGCCGACAAGTGTTGTTCCTTTTGTCGGCGAACGAGTGACATAACAAGTGAACGATACTTGTCTATGCGCGTGCTGAGTGTTGCCCCCTGCGGAGCAGTTACGTGGGTTCCCTCAAGCAGAGCGTAGAGGGGGAACGGAATAGGGGAAACACATGAGGAAGGGGGAAGTTGCATTTAAGAAGTTATGACATTCGGCGCAAAGATTTATCTTCTTTGTCTTACAGCCTCGTATAACACTATTCCTGCCGCGACCGAGGCGTTGAGAGAGTTGACTTTGCCGTATTGCGGAATGGTCAACGTGTCGTCGCAAAGGTCCTTGGTGAGGCGGTGGATTCCTTCGCCCTCGCTGCCGATGACGATTGCCAGATTTCCATTGAGATTTGCGTCTTTCGGGGCTTTACCGTCAAAATCCGTTGCATAAACCCATACATTCTGCTCTTTGAGCATTCTTATGGTGTCGTTGATGTTGGTAACTTTTGCGATGAGAGTATGCTCGGTCGCGCCGCACGCAACCTTGACAACGGTGTCGTTGACCGTTACGCTCCTGTGTTTTGGAATGACTATGCCGTGCGCTCCGAAACACTCCGCGCTACGTATAATCGCGCCGAGGTTGTGGGGGTCGGTTATGCCGTCCAGAATGACTATGAGAAGAGGCTCGTCTTTTTGTTTTGCGAGATTGATAATATCCTCGACGTCGCAGTATTCGAAGTCCGTAACGGCAGCCACAACGCCTTGGTGATTTCCGCCCGCGGCAAGCTTGTCAAGCATATTTTTGTCAACGTAACTCACCACCGTGCGCGCCTCTTTTGCCAGTTTATGTACAGAGGAAAGCATGGGATCGAATTCGCCCTTTTGCATAAAAAGTTTGTCTATCGTCTTGCCTGCGCGGTAAGCCTCTTTTACGGGATTGCGTCCATAAATATACATAGCGTGTCCTCTTTATTGTTCGATATTATCCTCAAAGCATGCGGACAAAAATTCTTCCAGACGAGCCGTGTTGCCCGTGAGATACAGGTATCCGAGCACTGCCTCGAAGCCGCTTGCTCTGCGGTATTCGCTCATTTCGGCGTGTTTTGCGCTTGTCTGCACTTTGCAATTGCGCGCTCTGCGGAATATATCTTGTTCATCCTCGTCGAATAAGGGAAGGAGTTTTTCCGCCTCGGCGGCTTGGGATACCGCTTTCACGACTTTTGTAACCTCGTGGTGCAAAGCGCCCGTCTTTTGCGTAGAGCCGATTGTAACGCGAGTGCGCGTATAGAGGGATTGCACCGCGTCCCCCACGAAAGCCAGAGCCATAGGGTGAAGAGCCAGCGCGTCTTTTTTGGATATAGGCGTTTGCATGCTGAAGATAGAATTGTCGCTCATAACTTGCATTTTAGCACATAAAGTAGAGATTGACAATAAACAATTATAATAATAAAATATTTATATAAACCAAACAAGAAGGTATCCTTATGAAGAGAAGATCCGCAGTTTTCAAAGTTTCGCTAATCGCAATAATGATTGCGATATTGTGCGCTTCGCTCAGCGCATGCGGACTTTTCGACGCGCTAAAAACAATCACCCGCGCAGACGTTTATGTCATCGGCGGTCTTGATGGCAATGAGAGCGACGGGTACGTGGCTTATCTCGGTCAAGAGTTTACGCTCGGTTTGGATTGGCACAACGCAAGAGTAACGTCGCCCGATATCGAATGGTACATGTCCGTCGACGAGGGCGAAGACACGTCTGTCGCCACAGATCAAAAAACTCTTGCCAAAACGTTTAAACGCGAGGACTTAGGCAAAACGTATACGTTTTATGCAGTTGTCGACAAGGTTAAGGCAACCGGCGTAAAAATCACGCCTGCAGAGGCACATCTTTCTGCGCCTTCAATCACAAGTTCCACACATTCGATTGTTGACGGCAAAATCCAACAAAACAGATTGCAGGAATTGTCATATATCGTACTTTCGGTGAGTTGGAACGAGGAAGATATCTCCCAAACGCTCGAAATACAAATCAAATGGTATATCGACGGCGTTTTGACGTCGGAGAACGCAAGGGATTTCTCATATGACGCAAAAACGCTCGTTACCAAAGACTGCAACGTGGTTATAAGCGTTGCAATCGGTTATGAAGACGGGGAAAATACCGTCTCGAAAGATGCAAGCGTAACGCTTGTCTTTGTGTCCGAATACGACCTTGTTTCGACCGTAAAAATACTGCCGTACGAAGACGGCGGCAAACTGAAACGAGTCGCGCCCGACACATATTATTTGCAAGGCGAATCGAGCGCGGAAAACGCCGCCAAATTTACGACTTCCATAACTCCCGACAGCGCGTATCAGGGCGCAGAGTGCGAGTGGACGTTGCGCAGCGGAGAAAACGCCGCAATCCTCGAGCAAACGGACAGAATGGTAGATTTGAAGTTGAATTATGGCAAGAACACGGTTATCGCAAGCGTCGGTAACGTTCAAAGCCGGCAAATCATCGTATACGTTATGTCTTACGAGTTTGCGGATATCCCCACGGATATCAAAAACGCGATGACGGACAAATTTGTATGGAAGGGCAACTCTTTTGACAAATATATTTCGTCGCAGTACGATTTGAACGCGTGCGTCGGCAATGCAATATCATTGCATAAAATCGATACCGACTATCATATGTACGTTGGTCGCACGGATTGGGGCAACAGCGATAGTTTTTTGGAGAAATGCTCCGTCGCAATGCAGCAAGGCAACGACGAGTCCGGATCATTCTCCTATACCGTGGCGGTGAACGCGAAAGTTGCGACGTTGACGTTTAAGTCCGCAACCAAGTTCGGCATTCCGAGCGGCGCGTACGAAAATCCCGACGAATCGCATCAAGCGAAAGTTTTTTTGAGATATAGCGAGCAAAGCGACAAGCGCACGTCATTGCCCGTGGACGATTTCAAGGAGACGGTGAAAGTTTACAACTCAAACGATCTCTATCGCGCGGTATCTTTCGGATATAAGCCGATTTTTGCCGGCGGCGACGCAGAAAAAATGCAAGCATTGTACGACAAGGCAAGAGAAGTGCTTATCAAATACATTTCCGACGATATGACGGAAGTTGAAAAAGTCGCGGCAATTTACGACTGGATTGTGTATAACGTCGAGTACGACCACGCAGTCGCAACTCTTGCAAACAGTAGCAATACAAGCGGATATAACGCGTTCTATCTGGAGGGTGTATTCGGCGACGGCAGAGCGGTGTGTGACGGCAAATCCAAGGCGTTTGCGCTCCTGTGCGGAATGGAAGGCATAAGAGCGTTGCGCATAACGGGTTATGCCAATGAAAACTTGCTTTCGTTGTCCGACGATAAAGTGAAAAAATGTGGACACGCTTGGAACAAGGTTCTCGTAGACACCGACGACGACGGCGAGAGAGAGTGGTACGTCGTAGATACGACGTGGGGAGACTCCGCGGTGCAAACGAGCGCGGGCGTGTGGGACGAATATCTCACTTATTCTTACTTCTTGCGCACGGACGCGGATATGGCAAGCACGCATAGAAGCGATATGGAACAACCGGTTGCAGACACCGTTTATGATACCTACAAAAACACATTCGTCACCGTAGCGGGACAAAAAATCAGTATGTACGTAAGGACGACGGCAGAACTCAACGCATTGCTTGCCTACAGCAAAGCCAACGGCGGAATGTGCCTCAGTGTATACATCGTCGAGAGCGCAAGAGGAAGCGAAAACTTCGGACATCTCACGCCCGTGCGTGACGGTGAATACGTGATATTTGCCTCGTCGTCCTCATCGATAATATTTTGAAAAAAAGTCTAAATTCTACAAAGACAACGCAAAAAGTCCGTTGAAAACCAACGGACTTTAATATTATCTTTCGGCATTTCAGGGGGAGGGAAAAACGCCGTCGGATACTACAGATACAATCTCAACGCCTTGATGTTTTTGTCGTACGTTTTCATAAGGTCGCGCGCGAGCTCCGGCACGTCTACGCCTGTTTCTTTCAATTCGTTGATGCATTTTTGTACGCTTTCGATGCCCATATTGTAGCCGTCGATAAGCATACTCGCAAGGTGCGAGCAAGAGTTGTTTATACCTGCGTTCATTTTTACTCCTGCTTTGAGCATCATGCGTTGAATTGGATTTGTTTGCGCGTCTTCAATTTCTTTTTCGCTCAATTCCTGTTTTGCTTTTTGATAAAAATCTTCCATAACTTCCTTTTGCGAAAGTATGAGATTTTTCATTTTGTCGCTGTCGACGTAGCAAAGAATGTTGTCTATCGATTGCGCGCCCATTGCGGTGTTGCGCAAGATTTCTCTATAAATTTTCATATATTCTCCTTGTATTCTTTTTGCGTATTATGTGCGGTTTTTTCATTTTTATAGCACGTTTAGGCGACCGCTTGACTTACCGCGTATCGTCGTTTTTTTGCGGAGCGGGTCAAAAAGGGTGCGATTTTTTATCGTTACTACGCCTCGTTGCGACTTTAACGGTCGTCGTTTTATCGGCCGAACATTTTGTCAAGCCACTCTTTCACCCAAGATTTATAGACGATTTTTTCGCCGTTTTTAGTGCTCGGAACGAAGCAAAGAGGAGGGAACGCCACGCACCACCAATTGTCTCCCGTGCCTTCTCCGAGGTAGATTATCAGTGCGTCGTAATAGCCCTCGGGGAAGTCGTATCCGTCGTATTGTCTATCGGGAAAATACTCGTTTTTCAACGCAATCGAGGCTTTATATGTAAAATCGTTGGCATAAAGTGTGTTATTTGCGATATTTACGAGATTTTGCTCTTCGTTCTCCAAGATGTCGCGCGCTTCGGATTTACTCTTGCAGTGTTCAAGGATAGAGGATAAATACGTCGTGATTGCGTCGCGCACTTTGAGCTTTACCGCCTGATCTTCGTCGATGTTGGAGTTGGCGCGGATATGTATACGGATGCACTCGTTTGCAAGGCGTTTTTGCGATACTGAGCCGTTGCATGCGCAAAGCACGACGGTGAGGATTGCGGCAAGCAGTAGCGCCACGACGATATATAAGACAACATTGTTTTTCATGCCTCAAGTGTTGCCCAAAGAGCGGCGTGATATACCGCTTGCAAGAATTTTGCGATTTGCGCCTTGTTTGCATAAAAGCAATGCCGCGTGAAAAACTACTGAAAAAGAGGTGATATATGAAAACGGATTCCATATTGATAAGAGGTTTGATTTTGTCGCTTGCTTTTCTGCTTCTGAGCGTGGCGCTCATATGCGCTTTTGTGCAAGAGGACGAAGCCTCGGTTGCGGAAGCTGCCGTGCTCAAGCAGGGCTCCAAAGGCGACCTTGTCAAAACCGCGCAGACAAAACTTATCAAGTGGGGATATCTCACTGGCAAGGCGGACGGAGTTTTCGGCGCAAAGACAAAAGCCGCCGTCGTCAAGTTTCAACGCAAAAACGGACTTACCGCCGACGGAGTGATTGGCACGAGAACGGCGCAAGCGCTCGGCATTAGTCTGTCCGGCAGCACGTCCTCGTCATCGCAAACAACGTCCTCGACGGACTTGAATTTGCTTGCTCGAGTCGTATACGGCGAGGCGAGAGGAGAGCCGTACACGGGGCAGGTTGCGGTTGCCGCAGTTGTGCTTAACAGAGTAAAAAGCTCGAGTTTTCCCAATACCGTGGCAGGCGTAGTGTATCAATCCGGCGCATTTGATTGCGTAAGCGACGGGCAAATCAACCTTACGCCCAACCAATCCGCATACAACGCCGCTCGCGACGCGCTCAACGGCTGGGATCCCACGTACGGATGTTTGTTCTATTACAATCCGCGCACGGCTACCAGCAAATGGATGCTTTCGCGCACGATAAAATTGAATATTGGCAATCACGCATTTTGCTGAAAGGAGTGATATATGAAAAAAGATGATAAAAAGAAAAACGCGCAAGAGGGCAAAAAGCAAAGAAAGCACGCCCCTGCAAAAGTCGTAAAAACTGCCGTTTTGGGTACGGTGTTAGGGCTGTTTGCAAGTGCGATTGTGGGGCTTTCGGTTGCTCTTTACTTCTCGCAAAAGAACGTGCAAACGCACGAAACCTATCAAAGACAAATGGACGCCGTGTATTCTCGCGCATACTACGATTTGCTTGACGGCGCAAGCGATTTGGGTATCCAATTGCGCAAAATCAGCGTGTCCAATTCGCCAAAAATGCAACAATCGCTTCTGTATGAGGTGTGGGGTACGGCGCAACTTGCAGAGGACAATCTCGGCATGTTCGAGTCGCAAGACGACGGAATACTCAAAGCGCAAAAGTTTGTCAACCAGCTCGGCGATTACACTCATTCGCTTGCGCTCAGAATATCCGACGGGCATCCGCTGACGGCTGAGGAAAGACACAAATTGCAACAGATGGGAGATATGGCGGACACCTACAAAAACGCCTTGCAATCCGTGCAAAAAAACCTCGACAACGGACAAATGTTCGTAGAGGACGGCGGCGCGCTGGATAATTTTGCGTCGGCGTTTGCTGAGTTTTCGGAGCCTAGTTTCGAGTATCCCGAAATGATTTACGACGGACCTTTTTCTTCCGCGCTTGAAAACAGACAAACGTACGGTCTTGTCGGAGAGGAAATAACCGCCGAAAAAGGCGAGGAGATTGTCAAAGAATTGTTTGAGGAATTTCGACCGCGCAACGTCGAATACGCAGGGCAAGCGGACGGCGACATCGTAACGCTTGATTATAGATTCACCGGCGGCGACGACAGATGTTACGTTCAAATCGCAAAAAAGGGCGGAATGCTCATATCTTTCAACACCTCGCCCGTCAGCGATGAGAGCGTAGCAATCGTCGAAGCAAGCGAAACTTGCCAACAAAGCGCATTGAGATTTGCAGCCCGCGTAGGGTTTGAAAATATGCAAGTGGTGTGGTCGTCCTCTGCAGACGGCGAGTGTGTGATAAACCTCGCTCCCGTGCAAAACGGCGCAATACTTTATCCCGACCTTGTCAAAGTCAAGGTGAGAGAGGACGATTTGCGAGTTATCGGTTTCGATTCCACGCACTATGCGTTCAATCATAGAGAACGCACGCTTGACGAGCCGACAATATCCGCAACCGACGCGCAATCCGCGCTTTCCGTTCAACCGATATCCGAAGGGAGGCTTGCGCTCATTCCTTTGCGCGAAACAAAGGAAGTGTTGACCTATGAGTTCGAGTGCCACAGCGACGGCGCATATTATGTCTATATCGACGCCCACAGCGGCGAAGAAGTGAACATCCTTTATGTGGTATCCGACGATGCCGGTATGCGCACGATGTAAAATCTTTGCGCCGAGTGCTAAACACGTTGCTCAAACAGCATTGCCGTGATGACAACAAATGGATTTGTTGTCATAAACCGCATTTGTTCTCGCAACTTTTACCGCGCAACCGATACACGCTATCAGTTTAAGCGAAATAAAAACTCCTACCACAGTTTCGCTATATCGCTTGCTTGGTGTGTGCGGCTACGCCTAGATTGCCACGCTTACGCTCGCAATGACGATAGGGTGGGACACCCACACCCGAACGAATATTCCACAACTGCGACAAAGTCGCAATATCACTTTTTGCGATAGCAAAAAATATCACTTGCGCAAAGCGCAAATATCACTGTGACAAAGTCGCAATATCACTATTGCAAAATAAAAAGCACTCGGATAACCGAGTGCTTTTTATTTTGAGTAAATTTTACTTATTTTGCTTTTTTCTCTTTTCTTTCAAGAGATTTGGTGAAGCAAAGACCGAAGATGATTTGCAACAGTCCGAGCGCCGCGCCTGCAAGAACAACGTATTCTTTGGTTACAAACGCTTTGTAGTATGCGCCGAAGCCCAAACCTTCCTCGTTGTTGATTACAAATTGTGCAAAGAGAACTGCGATTGCAACGAGTCCGATAAGGATACTGGACACGACGTTGTATGCTCTGCCGTACTTCTTGCCGCAAGCGGAAATGAATGCGACGATGAAGTTGATACCTGCAAGCACAAGCAATGCCATCGGCAAGACGTAAAGAATGCCGAGAAGCACAGACTTATCAAATAGCGCCTTGAAGAAGTCGATATCTTTGACAAGCGTAATCCAACCCGTGATACCGTCGAATGCGCCGATACCGAAGAGGTCGTTTTTAATCTTGCCTGCGTTTACGAAGTAACCGACCACCGTGAGCGCAACGAAGAGAAGAGACATAAGCATCATAACAACGTTTCTGCCGACGCCGCTGTGTTTTGCCTTCTTTGCGGGAGCAACGGTTGTTTCCTCATTGTTGTAAACGGGCTCGAAGTTTGTTTGAGGTTGTGTATAAGCGGGCGCTTGTTGAACGAGCGCTGCTGCTTGAGTGTCTATTTTGTTGATTTTTACGCCGATAGTTACGCCGCAGCTGGGGCATTTGATACGATGTTTGTATCCATCGGGAAGCGTCTCCATATTCGCCGGCGGCTCGAAACTGATTTCGGCTCTGCAACTTGGGCATCTAGTGTACATAGTTTATCTCCTTAAAAAACTATTCTTACGATATTATATTATTAAAGTGCGTTAAAGTCAATGATAGTTGAGTAAAAATTTTTTTAATAACCCGAAATAGTGCTTTTTTCACGTCGCACGAGCATGAGTAATCTTGTCGAAATCTATGGAATAGGCTCGTTTTTATGTCAGAATGTGGCAAAATTTGTTGTTGAGTTGTTTTAAGATTTAAAAACAAAAATGCACACAACAGGCGTTTTACAATATCAAAACGAACGATAAAACCCTATTTGTGTGCAAAACGCATGTGCAAAATTTGGTTTCAATCGCCTATCCGACCGATTTCTTTTCCATATAATTTTTGACGCTTACGTAATCCGCGCAAAGTTTGATTATGTATCGTTGTCTTTCCTCATGAGATAACGTGCGGAGAATTTTCTCGTCGGCAAGTTGCGCGACGGGGTTTGTTACGCTCTCGCCTGCGCGTTTGAGTTTGTTGAGTTTGACGTAAATTGCCTTTTGCTCGGGCGTTACGTCTTTTGGCGCGCTCAATTCGTCTTTGTCGTATGAATTGGTGGCAAGCCTCGATTTTGCCGATTTTGCAAGTGTGCGCAAGGCACAATTTTTGTGTTTTACGTTGCTCATTTCCGCCTCCGATATGAATATTAGCACAATTCCGTGCAATTGGAAGAGGAGCGGCAAACTTAGACCTTATTCGTCCTTTTCTCTCTTTTTTTGCACTCGGTTTTTTATCTTTGAAAACAGAAACGGCGGTAAAAACACGCCTAGTCCGAACGCAAAAACGCCGTACAGCTGAATTTTGCCCTGCATTATCCACTCGACGCAAGCAATGAATGCTCCCGATATGCACACAGTTGCGAAAAAATCCGTCAAAGCGCGCTCTGCCGGCTTTGACTTGCGCAAATAAAGAAGCGCGAAAAGCCCTCCGACAAGACCTGCAAGAAGGCAAAAGACAAAGCATATCGCTTGATTTTGGGCGTTGGCGCCGAGATATAAGTTCATTTAAAAAGGCGTTTGGCAAAGGACGCCGGCGTTGATTGCGTACTGTATTTTAGGGACGTGATTTGCCCCGAAATTTGCAATTTTCCGCTTTCCACGTCAAGATTTTTGACGACGAGGTCGGTGCCGACTATCGTCAGCGTTTCGCCCTCGAGGCGCACGACTACCGTTTTATCCGTAAACGTCGGCACGTCCAAAACGCCCGTCATAGACACGGAATGAAGGTGGTCGAGTTCGATTTTATGAGGAGATTTTGCTTTTTGATTTTGTTCGGCTTTTGTCTGTACTTTTGCCGCGTCGAGGGCACGCGATTGCGCGGTAGATTTTGAAAATTCCATATTACACCTCCTGCGCTTGCGCGCTTTTCATTGACAATAATATTAAAAGAGAATAAAATATATTCCACAAAAACAAAAATGCGCTCGCACGGGCGCAGGGTGAGCAATGGCAAAGTCAAAGAAATCCGCAGACAAAAAGAGGCGTTTTGCAATAGACAATTCGGCAAAATACTATCCGATTATGTCCACAAAGAAAGCGCAAAGTCTGTTTTGCATAAGCGCAAAAATGTTTGACGACGTCGATAGTGAGGTTCTCGAAGTTGCGCTCAACGACGTGCTCAACCGTTTTCAAGCCTACAAAGTGCGTTTGAAGAAGGGCTATGCGTGGCACTTTTTCGAGCATAACGACGCGCCTGCAAAGGTTTTCGGAAACGAGGCGTTGCTCACGCCGATAAACCCCGACGATACCAACGGATATTGGTTCAGAGTCAGCGCGGTGGGAAAACTCATTAAACTCGAGATGTTCCATGCGCTTGCCGACGGCAACGGTGCGTTGATGTTTTTGAAGAGTATCGTCAAGAGATATCGCGAGCTCTTGGGATTCGACGTCGAGGACGACGGCGTAATAGATTGGAAGAGCCAATCTTACGACGAGGAGTTTGAGGACAGTTTTGTAAAAAACTACAAGCCCATATCTTTCGGACAAATGAATCTCAAAGCCTTGGCAGGCAAAGTGCCGCATCGCATCGAGGGCACGCTGTCGCAAGCAGGGTACCAAAGCAGCGAGGCGGTGGCAGAGGCAAGCGATATAGTGGCAAAGGCAAAGGAAATCGGCGTTACGTTCACCGCATACCTTACCGGCGCGCTGGCTTACGCTATCGAAAAGACCTATCCCAACAAAAAGCCGATTGCAATAATGGTACCCGTCAATCTCCGCTCCCTTTATCCGTCAAGGACGATGCGCAACTTCGTTACGTTTGTGAGGATTATATTCCAGCCTTCCTCGTGCAAGAGTGTGGAAGATTGCGCGAAAGAAGCGTACAGACAGCTCAAAATCGAGACGGCAAAGGACAAGCTCGACGCATTCATTTCAACGACGGTGCGCGCGCAGAAGAATTGGCTGCTCAAGATTCTTCCGCTTTTTGTCAAAACTGCGCTCATACGCTTCGGAAAACTGTTTATGCGCTCTCGCCAGACTATGATTTTCAGCAATCTCGGCAATGTGGTATCTCCCGAGGCTATGGGCGTTGACAGATATATTCTCAATATGAACGTATCCAAAAACAACGTGCAGAATCTCGGTTCCATTACCACCAACGGCAAGACCAATCTCGGTTTTACTCGCTATATCGAAGAAAACGATTTGCCCGACGCGTTCTTTACAATGCTCGAGCAAAAAGGCATAAGGCTGACCAGAGTGTGATTTCCGCACTAAAAAGCGTAGGCAGACAAAACAAACCGTCCGAATCGGACGAAAAAACGATTTTTACACGAAAGTAGTATAAAGAGGTATTTATGAAACAACTCAATTCAAGCGAACTTCGCAAAATGTATCTTGATTTTTACAAATCAAAGGGACACGCGGTTATAGGCTCGGCGTCGCTTATTCCCGAAAACGATCCGACCGTGTTGTTCACAACTGCAGGCATGCATCCGCTCGTTCCGTATCTTCTCGGTGAAAAGCACCCGGCAGGCAATCGTCTTACAGACGTTCAAATCTGCGTACGCACGGGCGATATCGACGAGGTCGGCGACGCAACGCACTGCACATTCTTCGAGATGCTCGGAAGATGGTCGCTCGGCGATTATTTCAAGGAATACGCAATCGCTTGCTCCTACGATTTCTTGCTCAATCAGCTTGAATTCGACAAGGACAAATTTGCCGTAACGGTGTTCGCAGGCGACGAGGATTGCCCCAGAGATGAGGAAAGCGCGTCCTATTGGAAAGTGCAAGGCATCCCCGAGGACCATATCTTCTATTGCAACAAAAAGCATAATTGGTGGGGACCTGCAGGCATAACGGGTCCGTGCGGTCCGGATACCGAGATGTTTATAGATACCGGCAAACCAAAATGCTCCGACGATTGCTCTCCCGCGTGCGATTGCGGAAAGTACGTGGAAATCGGCAACGACGTGTTTATGCAATACTTCAAAAACGCCGACGGTACCTTCTCCCCGCTTGCGCAAAAGAACGTCGACGAGGGTATGGGACTTGAAAGAATGCTCTGCATTCTCAACGGATACAAGTCGGTATATGAAACGGATTTGTTCAGTTTCGCAATCCAAAAACTCGAGGAGTTGAGCGGCAAGAAGTACGGCGAGGACGAGCAAACCACCGTCGCAATGCGCATAATCGCAGACCACACTCGCACCGCAACCTTCCTTCTCGGCGACGTGAAAGCGGTATCTCCGTCCAACGTCGATCAAGGCTACGTGCTCCGTCGTCTTATCCGCAGAGCAATGAGATATTGCCGCACGCTCGGCGTTGACGACAGCGCGCTTGTGGAACTTGCAAAACTCTATGTCGCAAAATACGAAGAGGCGTATCCCTACATAAAAGAGAACGAGGGCAGAATCGTGTCCGAGCTCGAGGCGGAAAGAAACAAATTTGCAAAGACAATCGAGCAAGGTCTTAAAGAGTTCGACAAAATCGTGGCGCACCTTCCGCAAGGCATGACAGTGTTCCCGGGCAAGACGGCGTTCAGACTTTACGACACGTACGGTTTCCCGATTGAAATGACGGAAGAGCTTGCAAAAGAGAAAGGCTTTACCTTGGACAGAGCAGGCTATGACAAGGCTTTCGGAGAGCATCAGGCGCTCAGCAAAGCAGGCGCTGAGCAAAAGTTCAAAGGCGGTCTTGCAGACGGCGGCGAGCTTACGGCAAGACTTCACAGCGCAACGCACCTTCTCAATGCAGCGCTAAAAATCGTTCTTCACGACGATTCAATTCAACAAAGAGGCAGCAACATCACGTCCGAAAGATTGCGTTTCGACTTCAACTTCCCGCGTCCGCTCACGCAAGACGAAATTGCGCAAGTGGAGAAAATCGTCAATGACGAAATTGCCAAAGACAGCGAGGTCAAACTTGAAGAAATGTCCGTCGAAGAGGCAAAGAAAGCCGGCGCAATCGGCGTGTTCGACAACCGTTACGGCGACGTCGTAAAGGTGTATACAATCGGCATTTCAAAGGAAATCTGCGGCGGTCCTCACGCAAAACGCACGGGCGAACTCGGCAAATTCCGCATTGTGAAAGAGCAAAGTTCTTCCGCAGGTATCAGACGTATCAAAGCGGTTTTGGAGTACTAAAAAATGAGATGTGATACCCACGTACACACTCGCAATTCACACGACGGCAAATTGCCGATCGCAACGATAGTTGACCTTGCCAAAGCGCAAGGTCTTTGCTATTTGGCAACGACAGACCACCTCGATTACGACTTCGAGTACGGCAAAAACAAAGCCCCGATAAGGTGGCCTGCTCTCAATCTCGAAGAATATCAAAAAGAGTGGCAAATCGCAAAATCGGCACTTGATAACGACAAAAACAACACATTAAATCTTTGTTTTGGCATTGAGGCAAGTTATGACAAGAGTGCGCTCGTCAAACAAAAGTATCAGGAAACCATTGCGAAATATCCGTTTGACGTGGTGATAAATTCCGTGCATTGCGTGGACGGATACGATGTGTATTTCAAGATGGCGTTTTTGTTCAAGCGCAAAAAACACGTGTATAAGAGATACCTCGAAACTATTTTGGAAAGCCTTGACGCACCGTATCCGTACGACATCGTTGCGCACATCGGCTATATCGCCCACGGCGCGCCGTACAGGGATAAAACGTTGAGATACAAGGACTTTCCCGACGAGATAGACGCAATACTAAAAGGCATCATCGCAAGGGGCAAGGCTATGGAAATCAATTTCCACCACGAGATGGCTCCGGGTAGAGATATTGTCGAGAGGTATTACGAGCTCGGCGGAAGAAAAATCAGTTACGGCTCTGACGCGCACAGAGGCGACATTTGTAAGAATTTCGACGAGGCGTGCGCAATGCTGAAAGAGATAGGTTTTACCCATCTTTGCACTTTCGTCAAGCATAGGGAAGTGCTTGTCGAGATATAAAAGAGGCGTCCTGCGGGGCGCTTTTTGTATTGTTTGAAGTATTTTTCATACAATATAAACAGCAAATTTTTAGCGCGCGGTTGACTAATTATAAAACATAGTTTATATTAAATAAACGGCGAGAGCGCAATGCGCGCGCTTGCATAGAGGTGTGTTATGAAAAAGAATCTTGAAAAAATCTTTGCATCTTGTTCCATTGTCGTGGCGGTGATACTCATTATGGTGCTCGTCGTTGCGGCATTCGGAGGAATCGAACCCGATGAATTCAACAGCAAACTTGTCAGAGGCTTGATTATTACGCTTGCAATCTTGTACATCGTGCTTGCAATCGTGTCGCTCGTTCTCATTTTCGTCAACAGCGACGTGGTGAAAGAGATTACGCTCCGTCAAGAAAAGGGCGGCTCGGTGAGAGTGTCCTCGCAAGTCGTGTCCAAGTTCGTCAAACAAACCTGCAAGCAAATCGAAGGCGTGAAGTGCCAAAAGGTTGCTCTCGTTACCGACGAATACGGCGTTCGCCTCAAACTCAACGTCAAGGTTGTGGATAAAGACGTCGTTGAAGCGGAAACATATGTGCGCACTTTGCTTGAGGACGTGTTCCTCGGCGAATTCGGCTTTAAGTTCAGCTCAATCGAAATAAAGGTTATGGCGCTCACTCCCAAGTACAAAGCGGACGCAGCGGACATCCAAAGCAAAGTCGAGACAAAACTTGCTCAAATGAAAGCGGAAGAGGCTCGCGAGGAAGTCGCAGCAGAAACCGAAGAAACCGCAGAAGAACCGCAAACGGTCGATACCGAGAACGTCGAAGAAACGGCAGCCGAAGAGCCCGTTCAAGAAAACGTCGAAGAAGCCGCAGAGGGCGAGGTCGAAGCAGCGGACGAAGCGGAAGAAGCCGAGCAAAGCGAAGAAGAGCAAGCGGAGCAAACAGAAGAATAATAGAAAAATTTAGCGCGGGTAAAACCGTCGGAGGAATATAATGAAAGAAGTTTATCTTACCCAGGAAGGTCTTGAAGAATTAAAGCAAAGACTCGATTATCTCATCGTCTATTTGCGTGGCGACGTCGCAAAGAAATTGCAACACGCACGTGAGCTCGGCGACTTGTCTGAAAACGCGGAATACGACGCGGCAAAACAAGAAGAAAGCCAAGTCGCGGCAGAGATTAAAGACCTTGAAGAGCGTATCAAAAACGCTGTTATCATCGAAAAGAGCGGCACGCACAAAGTGTCCATCGGCAACACCATCACCGTCGAATACCTCGGCGAATTGGAAGAAGGCGAGGACGCAACAATGCAATTCCAACTTGTCGGTGAAACGGAAGCGGACTTTGCAAAGGGCAAAATCAGCAACGAATCTCCTCTCGGCAAAGCCATTCTCGGCAGAAAGAGCGGTGAAGTCGTAAGATTCAAGACCGTCCAAGGCGGCGTTGAAGAATACAAAATCGTTGCTATCAAATAAGCGCTTTAGACAACGTACATCTTTGATGTATTCTACGCCTGTTTCCCAATGGGCGTAATCCTTTTATAGAGAGAAACAAAATGAGCGAAGAAATGAACGTAAACGCACCCGTCGAAAAAGAAGTAGACATAAACGAAGTGCGCAAAGTTAGAATCGATAAGTTGAACGAATTGGTTGCAAAAGGCGAAAATCCCTTTGAAATCACTTCGTTTGAACGCACCGCAACGGCAGGACAAATCCTTGCAAACTATGACGAGTTCGAGGGCAAAGAGGTCAAAATCGCAGGTCGACTTATGTCCAAGCGCATAATGGGCAAGGCGAGTTTCGGACACATTATGGACAGCGACGGCAGAATGCAGGGCTATTTCAGCCGCGACGATATGGGCGTGGACGAGTATCAGGCGTTCAAAAAGACGGACGTCGGCGATATTATCGGCATCGAAGGTTTTGTTTTCAAAACCAAAACAGGCGAAATCTCCGTACACGTCAAGAAATCCACCTTGCTTACGAAATCCCTTTTGCCGTTGCCCGAAAAATACCACGGCTTGCGCGATCCCGAGCTTCGCTTCCGCCAACGCTACGTGGATTTGATTGCAAATCCCGAAGTCAAAGACGTGTTTATCAATCGCAGCAAAATCATTTCCACAATCCGCGAAGTGCTTGACAAAAAAGGCTTTATCGAGGTGGAAACGCCTGTGCTCAACACGCTTGCAGGCGGTGCAAACGCTCGTCCGTTCATCACTCACCACAACACGCTTGACATCGATATGTACATGCGTATCGCAACCGAGTTGCACCTCAAACGCTGCATAGTCGGCGGCTTTGAAAAGGTATATGAAATCGGTCGTCAATTCCGCAATGAGGGTATGGACACCAAGCACAATCCCGAGTTTACCACAATCGAGCTTTACCAAGCGTACGTCGATTATAACGAGATGATGAACATCACCGAAGAGCTTTACACAACGGCGGCGGAGCGTGTGTGCGGCGGCTTGGACATCACCTATCAAGGCACGCCACTTTCCCTCAAAACTCCGTGGGAAAGACTCACCATGGTCGAGGCAGTCAAGAAATACACGGGGCTCGATTTTGACAATCAACCGCTTGACGAGCTTATTGCCAAAGGCAACGCAATGGGGCTCGATATGCCCAAAGACACCACATGGGGCAAGGCTCTTTACAGCATTTTCGACGCTTTTGTCGAAGAAAAACTCACGGGTCCCGTCTTTATCACGGACTATCCCGTCGAAGTCAGTCCTCTTGCCAAGAAGAAACCTTCAGATCCTCGCCTCACCGAGAGATTTGAGTTCTTTATCTGCGCAAGCGAGGGCGGCAACGCTTTCAGCGAGCTCAACGATCCTATCGATCAACGTTCACGTTTCGAGCAACAAATGCTCGCCAAAGCCAAAGGCGACGAAGAGGCTCAACCCTATGACGAAGATTTCTGCACCGCGCTTGAATACGGCATGCCTCCCACTGGCGGTCTTGGCATCGGCATAGACCGTATGGTAATGTTCCTTACGGATTCGGCGTCTATTCGAGACGTTCTCTTATTCCCCACTATGAAACCCCTCAAGTGATGATTGAGCGAATAGCTTTGTCAAAGCCCCTTGCCCGGCAACTCACGTACGCTTTAGTACGTTAGGGTTGCTGTTCAAGGGGTTTTTTCGCGCTCTTCATCTCAATCATCACTTGAGGCAAAGCGTTATTTATTTTTTACATTTTTTCATTTTATAGTGGAATATTCCACATAAATAACAATCTAAATATTTCTTAAACTATATTTGACTTGAAAAACTATATTATTATGTTATAATCAAAACAGTATTAGGCATAATTGCGTGAGGTGAAAAATGAACTTCAATATTTTGCTCGCAGAAGACGATGAGGACATAGTAAAATTGCTCAAACTGTATCTCGAGAATGAGGGATACGGTGTATTATGGGCAAAAGACGGCGTTGAGGCAAGCGAGATTTTTGACAAGGAAAAAGTCGATTTGGCTCTTGTCGATATCATGATGCCCAGAATGAACGGCTACGAACTCACCAAATACATTCGCAAGAAAAGCAATATTCCCATCATCATTTTGTCTGCGGCGCAACTTGACAGCGACAAAATTTTGGGGTTGAATCTCGGCGCGGACGATTATATGGTCAAGCCTTTCAATCCACTTGAACTCATTGCGAGAATCAACGCCAACCTCCGCCGTTTCTACAAACTCGGCAACGTCAAAGATGTGGACGACGGCAAAATCAGCATTGGAGAACTTACTCTCGACACGCACATGCTCACGCTTGAAAAGAAGGGCGCACCCATCAATCTCACCGCTACGGAATACAAGATTTTAGTGATGCTCATGAAATCGCCGGGCAGGGTTTTCACCAAGATGCAAATATACGAAGAGGTCAACGGCGACTATTACGCAAACGACGACAACACCATGATGGTGCATATCTCAAACCTCAGAGATAAGATCGAGGACGATCCAAAGAATCCTCGCTACATCAAGACCGTAAGAGGGCTCGGATACAAGATTGAAAAACAATAAAAAGACACAAAACGATGTTTATCATTGCAATTCGGCGCACAAAAGCACCGATTTGAATGAAAATAATCAAAATGCAAAAGCAAGGAAGCGAGGCAAAAGCAAAACGCATTCCACGCCTGCGCGCATAGACAACGCAAGTTTTCTTGCGCTGCTTATACGTAGTTTCGTGTCTTTTTCTCTTATCATAATTCTCGGCGTGGTGGCGATATTCGGCGTTGTCAGCTGGGCGGTTACCAACCAAAACGTCAAGATGGAAGAAAAGAGCGTCGCCGATTATGCCGAGCAACTTAAAAACGGCAAGTATTCCGACGTGCCTGCCGAAAAACTTTTCGGAAAAGGCGGTTGGCTCGAGATTTCCGACAAAAACGGCAAAGTGGTATATTCCACGCAATCCGAGCCGGGGGCTTATACAAAAGGCGAGCTTGATTGGATACAAAAATTCGGATCTAACGAAACAGTGGAACTTCACAAACTTTCCGACGATCCGTACTATTATCTCATTGTCAAAACATATTACGATGAAAACGGCGAAAAGCAAGACCAGTTTTTGGCTCTCGACTCCTCATACAGGGTTTTGTCGGGCAATATTCCCACCACGGCAGGAAAGACGTTCACCGTGCGTGAATTTGATTTTCTCACTTACAACGCGGTCCACGGCAAGCAAACGCTCACCAAATACACCTTCGAGGGCAACGACGGCGAGACATATTACGCCATAATGCTCGACCAACACGAGCGCAAGAACACTGCCGCATACGTTGTGGTTATCATTATCGGCGCGTGCATACTCGCATTGTTCGCAGGCGTTATGGTGCTTTACGTAAGATATATCAACAAGCACGTTCAAAAACCGCTCGACATGCTCGAGGGCGGCATGGCAAGTTTTGCAAACGGCGAAAAAATAGGGCATCTCGATTACAAAGGTTCAAAGGAATTCGAGCGGCTGTACGACAGCTTCAACGAAATGGTCGACATGCTCGGCGCAAGCGAAAAGCAGCGCAAAGCGCTGGAAGAGGACAAGCAGAGAATGCTAGCAGGTCTTTCCCATGACCTCAAAACGCCGATAACCATAATTCAAGGATTCACCAAAGCCATAAAAGATGGGCTCGTAAGCGAAGATGACAAGCAAAAATATTTGCAGATTATACTCAATAAATCCACGCAAATGGGCGACTTAATCAACCAATTCTACGAGTACAACAAACTTGAACATCCTGATTTCGCACTGGAAATAAAGCGCCTGGACGTGGCGGAACTCGCGCGCACTTTCCTTGCCGGCATATATGACGAATTCGAGCTCAGAGGATACAATCTCGACACTCAGATTACGGAAGAGAGGCTTGATTGCGACGTTGACGCAAAACAACTCACTCGCGTATTCGAAAACGTTGTAAGCAACTTCTTCAAATACACGCCGCAAGGCACGACGCTCTTGTTTGTCGCGGAAAAAGATGGCGACAAGGCGGTTATACACATTGCGGACAACGGCCCCGGCATAAACGACGAGAGCAAAAACGACGTTTTCGAGGCGTTTGTTGTGGGCGAGAAATCTCGCAAAGGGCAGGGCTCGGGACTTGGACTTGCAGTGTGCAAAAAGATAATAGAAATGCACGGCGGCACCATAACCCTCGCAAAAGAGCCGATAGAGGGCTACAGCACGCAGTTTGACATCACGCTTGATCTGGCGGAAGAAAGATGAACAAAGAAACGACTTTTACAATCTCAGTGCCCGCAAAGCTCAATTTATCACTTGCCGTTACCGGCAAAAGAGAGGGCTTGCATACGCTCGACATGATTGTGTGTCCTTACGCGAAGTATGAGGACATCGTTTCGTTTTATCCGCAAAATAACACTGTCGGCATAACGGAAGTGAAGATAGATTGCGCCTTGCAAGGTTTTGACGAAGCAAGATTCAAGGCGGCGTTGAAGGACAAACTTGACGTCATCGCAAGAAGGGCAAACATCGGCGGAAGTTTGTATATTTGCAAAAACATTCCCCTCGGCGCAGGCATGGGCGGCTCTTCCGCAAGCATTGTCGGCGCACTTAAAGCAATAGAGGCGTATTGTGCGTCGATAGGTAAAAACATGGCGTTAGATACCGCTTTTTTGCTATCTCTCGGCAGCGACGTGCCATGTATGTACAAGGGCGGCGTTTGCCGTGTGAGAGGCGTGGGCGAGATTGTGGAGCGGCTCTCTTGCGACGATATTCCGAATTTTGAAATCGTTGTGGTCGAGGGCGGCGCGGACAGCGGCGAGTGCTACAAGACCTATGACAAACTAGGCAAGGATTATAGCGGTTTGGCAATTCCTAAAAACGCTATAGAGGCGCTTGAAATCAACAGAAACGATTTGTTTGAAGCGTCCTGCATCGTAAACCCTCGCATAAAAGAAACGGTAGAAAGGTTAAAAGACGAGGGAATAAGCAAAGTTTTTATGACGGGCAGCGGCAGCGGTCTGTTTTACGTGATTTGAAAAAGTTTACAAATTTGGCAAAAAAAGTTGCAAAATTGACAAAAGTATAAAAAATGTCAATGCAAATTTGCAATATTTGCAAAAAAAGTTGCAAATTGCTATTGTGTGCGCGCGTATTTTTTGATACAATAATTATAAAGTATTACCAAAGCGATAAATATTGCTTTTTTGTCGCTTTACGGAGAGTTTATGGCAAAAATCAAAGACAGTTATGCAAGTTATTTGTTCCACGAGGGGACGAATTACCAAGCGCATAAAATGTTTTCACCGACGCCCGACGTAGAAAACGGCGTCGACGGATGGGATTTCGCAGTATGGGCGCCAAACGCAAAGAGCGTATTCGTTGTGGGCGACTTCAACGGCTGGAGCGAGAGCGCAAACCCAATGCAAATGCAAGACGACGGCGTATGGACGACGTTTATTGCAGGCGCGCAGCAATTTCAGGCTTACAAGTATGCGATTACATCGCAAGACGGCACCACGGTCTATAAGTGCGACCCCTATGGTCTGCATTTCGAAACCGCGCCTGCCAACGCGTCCAAACTTTACGACATTTCCGGCTATCGTTGGAAGGACAAAAAGTGGATGAGGGAAAGAGAAAATTTCAACCCCTACGGCAGTCCTATCAACATTTACGAGATTCATTTCGGCTCATGGCGCAAGTACGCCGACGGCAATTACATCAATTACAGCGCAATGGCGGACGAGCTTATCCCGTACGTCAAAAAAATGGGCTACACGCACATCGAGATTATGCCTTTGACAGAATATCCCTTTGACGGAAGTTGGGGATATCAGACCACGGGCATGTTTGCGCCCACCTCACGCTATGGCACGCCAAAAGACCTTATGGAATTTGTGGACAGATGCCATCGCGCAGGAATAGGTATCATTCTCGACTGGGTGCTTGCGCACTTCCCGCGCGACGAGCAAGGTCTGCGCCTCTTTGACGGCACGCCTCTTTACGAATACGCCGATCCTCGCAAGGGCGAGCATAAAGAGTGGGGCACTATGGTTTACGATTTCGGCAAGAACGAAGTCAAATCTTTCCTCATATCCGCTGCGATGTTCTGGTTTGATACCTACCACATCGACGGCATTCGTTGCGACGCGGTCGCGAGCATGCTCTATCTCGATTACGGTCGCAAAGACGGCGAGTGGGCTCCCAACCAATACGGCGGCAACTACAATCTCGAGGCAAAAGATTTCTTGAAGCAAATGAACACCGCAATACTTTCCAAGTATCACGGCGCGCTCACCATTGCCGAGGAATCAACCGCATATCCCATGATTACAAAGCCGGCATACGACGGCGGTTTGGGATTCAATTTCAAGTGGAACATGGGTTGGATGAACGACAGTTTGCATTATCTTTCCCTCGATCCGTTCTTCAGAAAAGACAACCACAACAATCTTACGTTCGCAATCACGTACGCGTATAGCGAGAACTATATTCTCCCGATTTCTCACGACGAGGTCGTGCACGGCAAGTGCAGTATGATAAACAAAGTGCCGGGCGATTACGACGAGAAGTTTGAGGGGCTCAAGGCGTTTTACGGATTTATGATGGGGCATCCCGGCAAGAAACTCAACTTTATGGGCAACGAGTTTGCGCAGTTTATAGAATGGAATTACACGCAACAACTTGATTGGTTCTTGCTGGATTATCCGCGTCATCGCACTTTCCAGAAGTTTATGAAAGACCTCAACGATTTCTATCTTGAGAACAAGGCGATGTGGCAGCTCGATTGCACGTACGACGGCTTCAAGTGGATAGTGGTTGACGACAACACGCAAAACGTCGTGTCCTTTATGCGTAAGGCGGCGGACGGCGAATACGTCGTTTGCATAGTCAACTTCTCGCCCGTGGAGCGTCTTAAATACGTTATGGGCGTGCCCGAAGGCGTAACGTACAAAGCGGATTTGTATTCCGCGCTCAAAAAGTACGGCGGTGAAGAGGAGCGTCGCCCCTCGTTCAGAGCGACGGCAAAACCCTCGCACGGCTATCCGTACTCAATCAAAGTTAATATTCCGAAAAATTCGGTTATGTTTTTGAAACCTGAATATAAGGAGGAGAAATGATGGGCAAAATATCCAAGAAGGAATGCATTGCAATGCTGCTCGCAGGCGGACAAGGCACAAGACTGGGCGTTCTCACGTCCTCGGTCGCAAAGCCGGCAGTTCCGTTCGGCGCGAAGTATCGCATCATCGATTTTCCGCTTTCCAACAGTATCAACAGCGGTATCGACACAATAGGCGTGCTTACGCAATATCGTCCGTTTGAATTGCACCAATACATAGGCAACGGTCAGCCGTGGGATCTCGACAGGCTCAGCGGCGGCATCTACGTTTTGCCTCCGTACATGGGCGCAAAGTCGGGCGAATGGTACAAAGGCACGGCAAACGCCATTTATCAGAACATAGACTTTATCGACAACTACAACCCCGATTACGTCGTGATTTTGAGCGGTGATCACATCTACAAGATGGATTATCACGATATGCTCAAAGAGCACAAAAAGAACAATGCGGATTGCACAATCGCAGTGCGCGACGTACCCATTGAAGAGGCAAGCCGTTTCGGCATCCTCAACCTCAAAAAGAACAGCAAACAGATCGAGGAGTTTGAGGAAAAGCCCAAACATCCAAAGAGCACCAAGGCTTCTATGGGTATCTACATCTTCACGTGGGAAAAACTTCGTCAATATCTCATCGATGACGAGAACGACAAAGAGAGCGAAAACGACTTTGGCAAAAACATCATCCCCAAAATGCTTGCGGACAACCAAAGAATGTATGCTTATCAATTTGACGGTTACTGGAAGGATGTCGGAACAATCTCTTCCCTTTGGGAAGCGAATATGGACATTCTCAACGGCAGCGAGCTCAATCTTGACGACGATAAGTGGAAGATTTATGCAAGAAACAACGCAGAGCCGCCACACTACGTATCGCCCACGGGCAGAGTTATCAATTGCCTCGTCAGCGAAGGTACCGTTATCGACGGCACAGTGCGCGACAGCATAGTGTCCAACTCCTGCAAGATAGGCAAGGACGCTTATGTGGAATCGTCCATAATCATGCCCGGCGCAGTCATCGAGGACGGCGCGGACGTAAGATATTCCATCGTCGGTTGGAATGCGGTCGTCGGCAAAAACAGCATGGTGGGCGAAACGTTGTCGCATTGCAACCCCGGCGAGTGGAAAATCAGCGTAATCGCACCCAATTACGAATTGCCTGCAAATTCCGTCGTCGGCGCCAACGAAATGATAGGTTAAGGAGGAGAAATTATGAAAAACAATACGATGAGCATTTTGTTTGCGTCCGATCCGGACAGCCATCTCAACGATTTGACAATTCATCGCACCACGGCGTCTCTTCCGTTCGGCGGCAGATATCGTCTTATCGACTTTACTTTGTCCAACCTCGTGCATGCCAATATCACGACAATCGGTATCGTTACTCGCAACAACTATAACTCCCTTATGGACCACCTCCGTATGGGGCGCGATTGGGATTTAAACAGAAAAAACAGCGGTCTTACGCTTTTCCCGCCCTTCGTTTTCAACAGCGAACACGAAGTGTACAAGGGCAAAATCGAGGCTCTCTACAACTTGCGCGGCTACCTTATGAACAACAATGAGGAGTACGTTGTCATATCCAACACCAATATTGCGTGCAACATCGATTTTGAACAAGTCGAGGCGTTCCACATCAACAAAGGCGCGGATATCACAGTACTTACGTACAGAACAGACGACGTAAACGCACGTAAACTCATAATCACCGCCGATAAAAACGACAGAATTACCGATATGAGATACGCCGTCGCAAGCGACGCAGGCAAGCAACTTTGCAATCTCAATATATACTTCATCAAGAAGGACTTGCTCATTTCTCTCGTTGATAACGCCTATGCTCACGGCTGCTATGATTTTGAAAAGGACATCCTTCAGGCAAATCTCGCGGATTTGTATATAATGAATTATGAAGTCAAGGAATACGTCGCCGTCATCGACCGTATCCCGACCTACTTCAAAGCCAGTATGGACTTGCTCAAACCCGAAGTGAGAGAGGCTCTGTTCTACAAGCATTCAACCATCCTTACCAAGGTCAAGGACAGCGTTCCCGCAAGGTACAAAGAGGGAGCTGACGTCAAAAATTCCATCATCGCCGACGGTTGCGTCATAGACGGCACGGTTGAGAACTCCATTCTTTTCCGTAGCGTCAAAGTCGGCAAAGGCGCCGTTATCCGCAACTCCATTGTCATGGAGGACACCATTGTCATGGAAAACGCAACCCTCGACTACACCATCACCGATAAGGACGTCATCATCCAACCAAACCGTGTGTTGAGCGGGTATGAGACTTATCCGATGGTTGTCGTCAAAGGCAAAGTGATTTAATAATTGCGCCGAATGCTAAACACGTGTCACTTATCTCTTTGAGATAACTTGACACATATTTAGGCGCAAACGTCCTACACAAAAGCAATCGGAGCATTGCTTTTGTGCGTAAGGTCTCACAACCTTGAGACGGCTCGGCGGTTGTTCGGATAGAAAGTTGATGCTCACAATAACTCTTCGTGGAGTTATAAACTACGGCTCCGCCTGTCTACGAGCAACGTTAGGCGCAATTAATTGCGCTATAGAATATTCCTTTTGTCATTCCGAGGGAACGAAGTGACCGTGGGAATCCAGCGTAGCGAAAATATGGAATATTCCACAATTATTAATTAATAATTATCAATTATTAATTAAACTCATAATTATTCCCCATAAGGAGAATTAGTATCCATGAAAATATTATTTGTCGCATCAGAATCAATGCCGTTTGTGCGCTCGGGTGGTCTCGGGGACGTCGCAGGGGCGTTGCCAAAAGCGCTCAATGCGCTCGGACACGATTGCAGGGTTATCATCCCGTTCTACAAAGAGGAAATAAGCGAAAGTTATCGCGATACGTTCCGTTTTGTCGCTTCCACGTACGTGGATCTCAGTTGGCGCAGGCAATACTGCGGCGTATACGAGGCGGTCTATGACGGCGTAACGTACTACTTTGTGGATAACGAGTACTATTTCAAGCGCAAAGGGCTTTACGGACACTTTGACGACGGCGAACGCTTTGCGTTCTTCTCCAAAGCGGTTTTGGAAGTCTTGCCGCTTATCGACTTCTATCCCGACGTCCTCCATGCCAACGATTGGCACACTGCGCTCACGCCTGTGTTCCTCGACGTATTCTATCGTTTCAACGAGGATTATCGCAACATCAAAACAGTGTTTACAATCCATAATATCGAGTTTCAGGGCAAGTACGGCGACGGACTTATCAGCGACATTCTCGGCTTGCCGGACTGGGCTCGTCCGCTCGTCATGAACGGCGATTGCGTCAACTATATGAAGGGCGGCATCGAATCGTCCAACGCAGTTACCACCGTCAGCGAAACGTACGCCAACGAAATTCTTGATCCGTTCTATTCCTACGGGCTTGAAGGCATTTTGAGCCAGCGCCGTTTCAAACTTCACGGCGTTGTCAACGGCATAGATCAAAAGGTCTATGATCCAAAGACGGACAAGCGCCTCTTTGCCAACTACACGCTCAAGGACTATGCAAAGAAGAAAGCGGAAAACAAAAAAGCGCTTTGCGAGATGATAGACCTTCCGTTTGACGAAAATCGTCCGCTTGTGGCAATGGTTACAAGGCTCACCGAGCAAAAAGGACTCGATCTTGTCGGCACTGTCATAGACGACGTAATGCGCGCGGACATTCAAGTGGTTGTTCTCGGCACGGGCGATTGGAAGTACGAGAATATGATAAAATCGGTCGAGAGCAGATATCCCAACAAATTCCGCGGTATCTTGGCGTTCTCGGGCGATCTTGCGAGCAAACTTTACGGCGCAAGCGACATCTTCCTTATGCCCAGCAAATTCGAGCCGTGCGGACTTTCGCAGCTCATCGCAATGAGATACGGCTCCGTACCCGTAGTGCGTGAAACGGGCGGACTTAAGGACACCGTTCCTGCCTACAATCCCGAAACGGGCGAAGGCAAAGGTTTCACCTTCAAGACGTACAACGCATACGATATGCTCGACGCGATTTGGCGCACATACGCAACTTACAACGACAAGGATAATTGGAACAAAATCGTCGCAAACGATATGAATTCCGATTTCGGTTGGGAAGTGAGCGCAAACAAGTACGTCGATATCTACAAAAACCTTTGATATTCTATATCAATCCATTGTAAAACCGCGACTACACGGCAAAAATGTAGTACAATAATACGCAATAAACATCTTTCGTCCGAGGGGGAAGCGGAAGGAAGGAATAATAATGAAAACAAACGTTACCCAAAAAGAAATCAAAGCCAACATCTCTGCGGTTCTCACCAGTTACTTTGGCGTAAAACCCGAAGACGCGAGTAAAAACCAGATTTATCGCGCGACTTGCATGGCGATAAGAGATTTGCTCACCAACAAGCGCGTCAACTTCAAGAAAGTTTGCCACGAGAAAAACGCAAAGCAAGTGTATTATATGTCGATGGAGTTTCTTCTCGGCAGATCGTTGCGCAACCATCTTTTCAACCTCGGCATCACTGACGAAGTTACCAAAGCGGTTGAAAGTTTCGGCGTTGACATGGAAGAGATTTACGCTTTCGAGCCGGACGCAGGTCTCGGAAACGGCGGTCTCGGACGTCTTGCCGCGGCTTATATGGATTCGCTTACTTCCTGCGGCTATCCCGCGAGCGGATTTTCCATACTTTACGATTACGGCATTTTCAAGCAAGTCATTGTTGACGGCTGGCAACTCGAGCAGCCCGACGATTGGCTAAAGGGCGGCGACGTATGGCTTGCGCCTCGTCTTGAGGAAACATATCAGGTTCGCTTTGGCGGCGTCGTCGATCAGGACTGGACTGACGGCAAACTCAAAGTTACCCAACGCGACTGTACGGTGGTCGACGCCGTTCCGTACGATATGAACATCTCGGGCTATGACACCGATGCCGTCAACCGCATCAGACTTTGGCATTCACAAGCGCCACAAGACTTCGATATGACAATGTTCTCGAGAGGCGAGTACGTCAAGGCAAGCGCGGCAAAGGCAATGGCGGAGTCCATCAACAAAGTGCTTTATCCTGCCGACGACCACATCGAAGGCAAGTCTTTGCGCCTTAAACAACAATATTTCTTCGTATCTGCGTCCATTCAATCCATTTTGCGCAGACACCTCAAGACCAATCCGAGCCTTGACAACCTTGCGGATTGCGTGGCGATTCACATCAACGATACGCACCCGACGCTCTGCATACCCGAGCTTATGCGCTTGCTCCTCGACGAGTACGGTTACGGGTGGGATCAAGCGTGGGAAATCACAACCAACACAATTTCATACACCAACCACACGGTTATGGCAGAGGCTCTCGAAAAATGGCCGCAAAACCTTTTCCAAAGCCTTCTTCCGCGTATCTTCCAAATCGTGCAGGAAATCAACCAACGTTTCTGCGGCGAGCTTTGGGAGTATTATCCCAACAACTGGGACGTTGTCAACCGCAACGCCGTGCTTTCCAACGGTCAGGTGAAAATGGCAAATCTTTGCCTTGTTACGTCGCACACAATCAACGGTGTATCTGCGCTCCATAGCGACATTCTCAAAAATGATGTTTTTGCGGATTACTACCGTATGCACCCCGAGAAGTTTACCAACGTTACCAACGGCATCACGCACAGAAGGTGGGTTGCTCAAGCCAATCCGCGCCTTGCTTCGCTTATCACCGAACTTATCGGCGACAAGTGGCTCAAAGATGCCGACGCGTTGCAAGACTTGCAAAAGTATATGGGGGACAGACAAGTCCTCGACAGGCTTGCCACCATCAAGCGCGCCAACAAGGAAGACCTTGCGAAGTATATTCTCGAACACAACGACGTCAACGTCGATCCCGACAGTATTTTCGACGTCCAAGTCAAGAGATTGCACGAGTATAAACGTCAACTCCTCAACGCGCTCAATATCCTCGATTTGTATTTGAGATTGAAGGAAAATCCCAATCTCGATATTCAACCGCGCACGTTCATCTTCGGCGCAAAGGCTGCAAGCGCATACTATATGGCAAAGCAAATTATTCGCTTTATCTGCGCTCTCGGCAAACTTGTCAACAACGATCCCGACATCAAGGGCAAACTCAAAGTCGTTTTCCTTGAAAACTACCGCGTAACCCTTGCCGAAATCATTATGCCGGCGGCGGAAGTCAGCGAGCAAATCTCTCTTGCGGGCAAAGAAGCAAGCGGTACGGGCAACATGAAGTTTATGATAAACGGTGCTCTCACCATCGGCACTCTCGACGGTGCAAACGTCGAGATTCACCAAGAAGTGGGCGACGGCAACATCTTCCTCTTCGGTATGCTTGCCGACGAAGTCGAAGCACTTTGGAAACAAGGCTACAATCCGTCGCACTATTATCAAACCAATCCCCGTATCAAACGCCTTATCGACACACTCCGTCAAGGCGTGGGCGGCATCTCGTTCGGTGAAATCGCAGATTCGCTTACCATCGGTCGCGGCGGTCAACCCGACAGCTATATGGTGCTTGCCGACTTTGACAGTTACTCCTCAGCACAAGAGCGCGTCAACGCAACTTACCTCGACAAAGAGACGTGGAATCGCATGTCTCTCGTCAACATTGCCAAAGCAGGCTTTTTCGCAGCGGACAGGGCTGTGGAGGAGTATGCTCAACGCATCTGGAACCTTAAAAAAGTGTGCAAATGAGCAAATAGCGTCGTCACTGTGCATCCGCTTCAAAATCGCGTACGCTTAGTACGCTTGGTTTTGCTTCGGATGCGCAGTTCCTTGCTCTTTATCTCATTTGCGCACTTTTTGGCGCGAAATTAGGTGCGCATAGTACGTTGGGTTTTGTATCGGACGCACGCTTTCTTGTTCTTCATCTCAATGACAAACTTTTTACAAGAAGTGTATATGAGCAAATAGAGTGCCGTCGCAACTCCTCTAAATACAATAACCCCCTCTTTCCGGACACGCCGGTATTTCTCCCACCACTCGAATACGGGCATTCCCTTACAAGGGTAAACATCGCTCGTGGGGGCGACATTCGGCACGCGCATAGACAAGTATCGTTAACTTGTTATGTCACTTGTTCGCCGACAAAAAGAACAACACTTGTCGGCTCACTTGTACTATCCGTCGAGCTTGGCGCTCAAAGGCTCGTCGCCTTGCGACTCGAAGCCCCGAATAGACACATACCGTTAATAAACACGCTCTAAACAAGTATACGTTCGGATAAGGCTACGCCTTCCAAAATTATTAATTAATAATTAATAATTATTAATTCAAAAAGCAATATGTACTCACCTTTCATTCACAAAAAGCCATACGGCGCAAGCGTAGCAAATCAACCTACGACAATCACTTTCCCTATCGACAGCAATATGCGTATCGGCAGGGTGTTTGTCGTGTTGCGCCAAGTGTACGGAAAAGAGGGTGAAGTGCTTTGCGCTCGCAACGACCGTATAGAATTGCCCTTCGCGTATGCAAAGGACGGAATAGATTATTTTGTCGGAACGTTCGTGCTTTCGGAATGGGGTATTTGGCAATATCGCTTCGAGGGCGAGTTTGCAAACGGTGATTTGGCGTTCTTCGGCAGAGGGCTCGACGGCACGGCTACAAGAGGCGATTGGTTGCCTGAATGGCAGTTAACCGTTACGGAATGCGACTATAAAACGCCGAATTGGGCAAAACAAGGCGTAATTTATCAAATATTCGCAGACAGATTTTGCAAGCAAGGCAACATTCCTTTTACCAAAAGAGGCAGACTACACGCCGATTGGTACGAGCGCCCTGACATCACAGAGGATGGCAAAGACTATCGCGCGGACGACTTCTTCGGCGGCAACGTCGAGGGCATTGTATCCAAGCTTGATTATATTCAAAGTCTTGGCGTAAAATGCATTTATCTCTCGCCGATTTTCAAGTCCTGCTCCAACCACAGATACGATACGGGTGATTATCTCGAGATTGACGAGTTATTCGGCACGGAAGAGCAATTCAAGAAGTTGCTCGACGAGGCAAGCAGTCGAGGCATAGAGATTATGCTTGACGGCGTGTTCAATCACACGGGTGCCGATAGCAAGTATTTCAATCGTGAGGGAACGTATGACACTCTCGGCGCGTATCAAAGCAAGCAATCTCCATATTACGATTGGTATTATTTTACGCACTATCCCACGGAATACGCATGTTGGTGGGGCAGCACGGTTGTGCCTACCGTCAACAAGAGCGCGCAAGGCTACAGAGATTTGGTGCTCGGCGAAAACGGCGTAATCGACAAATGGTCAAAGCTCGGCGTAAAAGGGTGGCGCCTTGACGTTGTGGACGAATTGCCCATAGATTTCACCTACGACCTATGTTCTCGTATCAAAGCCGAAGGAAAAGACATTCTCATTGTCGGCGAAGTGTGGGAAGACGCTTCCACAAAAATCGCTTACAGCGAGTGGCGTCCCTACTTTATGGGGAAGCAACTCGACGCAGTTATGAATTATCCCTTCAAAGAGGCGATTTTGGCATACGCTCTCGACGGAGATAAGAATGCTTTTATATCCCATGTCGGCGAGATTTTGGAGCATTATCCCAAGCAATCTCTCGATTGCCTTATGAATTTGATAGACAGCCACGACACCGCGCGCGCAATCACCACGCTTGCGGGCGTAAAACCGCCTCGCGACAAAAGGGACAGAGCAGATTTCCGCTTGTCGCAAGAGCAATATGACCTAGCAAAGCGCAGACTCAAATTTGCAAGCGCGTTGCAATACGTCCTGCCGGGGGTTCCTTGCGTGTTCTATGGCGACGAAGCAGGCGTTCAAGGCTGGGAAGATCCCCTCAACAGAGGCACTTATCCGTGGGGAAGAGAGGATACAGACCTCATAAACCACTATAAAAAACTCGGCAAATTCCGCGCCGATTACGCCGACTTTTTGCAAGGCGAAACGCATTTTGTTCCCGATGCGGACAAATTGATTATGCAAAGAGTTTGCGACAAGGGCATTCTTGAAGTGGTTGCAAACGGCTTGAATATCTGCGTTTCCGTAAATGGCGAAAGGGTATTGAGCATTCAATAAAATCGCAAAAACAGTACAAACAAAGCCGAAAATGCGCAAAGCAACCAAGGCTGTAGAAAAAGATTTTTATAATAAAAAGTCGCGCAATGCGACAAAAACGGTGCATCCGAAGTCATACAATATAGACATAGAGGTGGTATTATGTGTATATTCGACTTGCTGGAGGCACTTTTTTCAACCCGAAATCCGAGCGTATCCGAGAGCGCCAAAAACAAAACCTCTTCCGAAGAAGAGGATTGGCTTTACGAGTGTATAGAGTGCGACGAGCTTGTAGAGGATTGCGAGTGCGATGACTGCGACGACGAAGATTGCGACGAGTTTTGATGGTAATATACCAAAACGCATTGCGTTCCAACTTGATTTTTGCGGCTTTGTAAAAATTATTATGAAAGCACTATATCCGTAAAATCGATATTAGCAGTGTATTGGCAATCAATATCCGCGCAAGCCGATTTTTGTCACTTTTCCGTCAAAGAAAGTCTTGAATTTTTCCACTTCATCTTTTTCGACGGGCGAAAAACCGTGCGAAATGCACTCTTCGTTGTCTTTGTATTTTTGCATAAAATATTTTTTTGCGCCGTTTATCAATTCGGCAATTTCTTGCATATCTTCGGCGGTATGAAATTCCTTTATAAGGGTGGTGCGGAACTCGTAATCCACGTTTCCGAGTAAAAGCATATCTATGCTCTCTTTTATTTTTGAGGTATCCACGCTGTCAAGCCCGACGGTAAGAGAGTATTTTTTGAGGCTGTTTTTTACGTCCATTGCGACGAAATCCACAAGTTTTTCGTCAAGCACGTCTTTCAGAACGTCCGGTCGCAAACCGTTGGTATCCAGTTTTGTAAGATATCCCATATCGCGCACTTTGCGCAAAAAATCTTTCAAATCGGGTTGCAAAGTCGGCTCTCCGCCCGTTACGCACACTGCGTCCACAAGCCCTTTGCGCTTTTGAAGGTAGTCAAATACCTCGTTTTCGTCAATTTGCTCGGCTTTGACGTTGCCAACTACAAGCGCGCCGTTGTGGCAGAACGGACAGCGGAAATTGCACCCGCCCGTAAACACGGTGCAGGCGATTTTTTCGTCATAATCCACCATTGAAAATTTTTCGTATCCGCAAACTATCATATTTTCATTTTAGCACACCGCAGACAAATAGGACAATAGATTTGTTCAATTTATCCGCTATATCTTCGATAGACGCAAGTTTTTGCATATCTATACGTTTTTGTATTTTGGAAATTGCGCCATTATCAAATATTCTTGCTTTGCCGCCCACGGGAACCGCAAGTTTTGGCAATATGCCCCCGAGAGTGCTTGTAAAAAGCGGCATATTTTCCGCGTTTGCGTCCAAATTGAGTATTTACATTTGTCTAATAATCCTATATAATAAATTTGTATTTATTATCGCGCGCACGCACGTACAATAGATATAGAAATCGAATGGAGAAAACTATGAAGAAAAAAGAGAAGCCCGCTCCCGTTTTGGACGAGAAAGGCAGACCACCGCTAAAACTCAACTATCCGCAGACGTTCAAGGTCGGCTTTGCGTTTGCAATCATCATGCTGTTCTGGACGGCATACGACTTTGTCGTGCCCCTTTTGCTTGAACAAGCATACGGACTTCCCAGCTGGGCGCGCGGTATCATAATGGGACTTGACAACTTGCTTTCGTTGTTCATGTTGCCGCTCTTCGGCAAGCTCAGCGACAATGCAAAGGGCAAACTCGTCAAAAAATGGGGCAGACGTACTCCGTTTATCGTCATCGGCACGGTATGTGCTGTAGTTCTCATGGTATTCGTACCCGTCGTTACCCTCAAACAACAAGCCAAAGCACAAGATTTGACGGCATCGATAGAGGCGCAACTCGACAGCGACGAATTTATGGAGCCGCTTCTTACAGAGTGGTATGACAACGCTGTTGCAGGAAAAGAGGGTAGCGCCAACTATTGCGATTTGATGTACCTCAATCAAAAAGGCAACAACGTTTCCAGAGAAGATTTTATCTCTTTGCGTTATTACAGCAAGATTACGTCAAAGAAAGCCGTTCTCAACATGCTTGGCGACACTACATATTACTATGACGCCAACGGCGACGGAAAATTCACCGACGACGAAGCAATCGCCGACTTGTCAGCGCAATCGCCCGTCGAAGGCAAAACCTATCAAAACCTTCTCGACAGCAACGCCGCATACAAAAAGTACGTTGCCGCAGGCATGAACAACTATATCTCCAACGAAGTCCATGAGAAATGCACCAAGACGGATGCAGGCATCAAGAGCCTTGTCGTTTATATGGTCATCTTGCTCCTCGTGCTTATCGCAATGGCAACGTTCCGTTCGCCCGCAGTCGCGCTTATGCCGGACGTTACGCCCAAGCCGCTCCGTTCGCAAGCCAACGCAATCATCAACCTTTGCGGCGGTGTTGGCGGCGCAATCGCATTCTTGATTTATACAATTGTGTTATTCGGACAACGCCTTGAAAATTACGTAATCATATTCGGCTCCGTCGCAGGCGGTATGCTCTTGCTCCTTGCAGGATTCCTCGCTCTCGTCAACGAGCGCAAGATGGTTGCAAAGTGCCAAGAAATCTGCAAAGAATATGAAATCGACGACTTCGCAGAGGGCGAAAACCCCGAGGCAGAGAAGTTCGCGGAAGAACTTATCAGCGAAGGCGACGCAGAATACAATCTCGACAGCAAGCCGTCGGGTGAAGCTCAGCAATTGCTCGATGCGGGCGCAAACGCGGAAAACAAAGAGCAAATCGCTCCCGAAACGCTTGAATTTGCTCAACAAGTGGTGGAAAACACCAAGAAAAAACATCAATCCCCCAAAGAGTGGTGGGGCGCAAAGAGCGAACTCGAAAGAGGCAGACTCAAATCATTTGCTCTCATTCTCGCTTCGATTTTTATGTGGTTTATGGGTTACAACGCGGTATCTTCCAACTTGTCCATTTACACCACAAAAGCCCTCAACCTCTCGGCAGGTATCGCGTCCATCATCTCCGGCGTATCTATGGGCATAAGCGCAATCGCATTTATCCCCGTCGGCTATATGGCAGCCAAGATCGGCAGAAGAAAGTCCATTATGATCGGTTTCGGTATGGCAGTCGTGTCATTCGTGCTTATCTTTGCGGCAGTCGGTCCCAATTCCAATGAGGCAATCCCGGCAGTTTTGTTCGCTTTGTTCTACCTCATCGCAGGCTTTGGTCTTATCATCGCCAACGTCAACACTTTCCCGATGGTAACCGAGCTTTCCACGGCGGAAACAGTCGGACAATACACCGGTTACTACTATATGGCAACCATGTCCGCCCAAGCAATCACCCCGGCAATCGGCGGCGCAATCATGGACGCAGGCGGCAACAAGTATTTGTTCCTCTACAGCGCAATCTGCATCGTAATAGCAATCGTGCTTATGTTCTTTGTCAAACACGGTGACAGCGCACTGACCGCAAAGGGAAGAAAACTCTCTAAAGAAGAGAAGAAACAAATCAGATTGGACGCGTTGGACGCTGATTAAAATAATAATTAGATATAACGAAAAAGACACGCTTACGCGTGTCTTTTTCGTTAGTCGTTGAGTTTTAGCATGGTAAATCCTTGTTTCGCTTTGCAAAGCGGACACATATCCCACGCTTCTTTGCTTTCCGCTTCGTAGCCGCAGCCCGAACACTTCCATTTTACAGGCTTTTCTTTCTTGTACATCGTATCGTTTTTGAGTTGGTTGTGCAAGTCCTCAAACATAAGTTTGTGGCAATGCTCCACGTCCGATAGCATTTTGAACGCGTTTGCGATTTCTTCAAAGCCCTCTTCGCGAGCGGTTTTTTCAAACACTCGATAGGTTTTTACTTCGCTTTCCTCGTCCTCGGCGGCAAGTTTGAGATTTTGCTCCAAATCCCACTTTTCCTTGAACGGATAACCCGCGCAAATCTCGATATTTTCAATGGTTTTGTTGCTTGCTTGTTGGATAAAGGTGTACAGCACGCGTGCGTGATTGAATTCGTTGTACACCACCTTGTCTATGACTTCGGCTAGGGCGTTGTAGCCCTCGTTGCGTGCGCCGTATTCAATGAACCTGTATCTCGTCATTGCTTGTGTTTCGCCCGCATAAGCGCGAGCGAGGTTTGAAAACGTTTTGCTGTCGATGAGTTTCATATGCGATATCTCCTTTTTGTGATATACGGATTATTGCAATTTAGGCGCGTTTTTATACGGACGATGTGCTATAATCCGTGCGAAAACGGCAAAACGGCGGATTTTTACAAAAAGGCTTTTAATAATTGCAACAAAGTGGTATTATAATCGCAGAAATAAAAGTTTGGCGACGTAAGTCGCAAGGAGTAATATATGAGTGATTGTACGCACGATTGCGGTTCTTGTTCCAAGGACTGCTCGTCGAGAAGTTTGATTGCAGAGCAAAACAAACTTTCCAACATCAAAAAAGTTATCGCCGTCGTAAGCGGCAAGGGCGGAGTGGGCAAATCTCTTGTAACGTCTTTGCTCGCCGTGGGCAAAGTCAAAGAGGGTAAATCGGTAGGCATTTTGGATGCCGACATCACAGGTCCGTCCATTCCGCGCGCTTTCGGCATTTACGGAGGTGTGGAAGGCGACGCCAACGGCATCTATCCCCGTCAAAGCGACTTCGGCGTGAGAGTGGTGTCTTCCAATCTCCTTTTGGATGACGAAACCGATCCCGTCATATGGCGCGGACCTGTCATCGCAGGCATGGTCAAACAATTCTGGACGGACGTCGTATGGGGCGATCTCGATTTCCTCTTTGTCGATTGCCCTCCGGGAACTGGCGACGTGCCTCTCACCGTATTTCAATCCATCAAGCTTGACGGCATAATTATTGTAACGTCGCCGCAAGACCTCGTGTCCATGATCGTCGAAAAAGCCGTCAAAATGGCAAACAAAATGAATATCCCCATCTACGGCGTAGTGGAGAATATGAGCTTCATCGAGTGCCCCGATTGCGGAAAGAAAATCGATATATTCGGCACAAGCAACGTTGACAAAATCGCAAAAGACTTTGACCTCAAAGTGCTTGGAAAACTCCCCATTGACCGCAATATCGCAAGCGCGGTTGACCAAGGCAAAGTGGAGCAACTCGATGCAAGCAAATACCTCGCGGACGCACTCCAAGCAATCGAAAAGTAATATGACAAGGCGCGAAATAGCAGAGAATAACTTTGTCCAAGGTTACAGTTGCGCACAATCGGTAGTGCTTGCCTTTTTCGACATTACGGGTTTTGGCGGCGAACAAGCGTTGCGTCTTTGCTCCTCGTTTGGCGGCGGTATGGGCAGACTTAGAGAAGTATGCGGCGCAGTCAGCGGCATGTTTATCGTCGAAGGACTGTTGGAAGGATACGACTATCCCGACAAGCCCGACGCAAAGCAGCAAAAGACCGCCCACTACGCACGCATCCAAGAACTTGCACAGCGTTTCAAACAAATCAACGGCTCAATCGTGTGCCGTGAGATTTTGGGTGCGCGTGCAACCACCTCGCCAGTTCCCGACGACCGCACTCCCGAGTATTACAAAACCAGACCGTGCGCCAAAATGTGCGGCGATGCCGCCGAAGTCCTTGAAACCTTCCTCCGTGAGCGTGGAATAATAGAATAATCCATAAATGTGCCAAAGGCGCACACACCAAGCAAGCGATATAGCGAAACTGTGGCAAGATTTTTTATCCTTGCTTGAACTGATAGCGTATATCGGTTGCGCGGTAGCAGAGCAATAAGGCTAGCGTGGCAGTAGATAATGAACTTGTGAGTTGTCTTTGCCACAGCGACGACTTTTGTTCGGAATATCCACAACTTGCGCTACGCGCAAATATCACTTTTGGCGCAAGCCAAAAATATCACTGTTGCGATAGCAACAATATCACTCTCGCTTTGCGAGAATATCACTTATATTGTTGCACAATATAACCATATGAGTTTCTACGACGTCGTATATGAACAAGTAAAGAAAATCCCAAGCGGAAAAGTTGCAACCTACGGACAAATCGCAGCGTTGTGTGGCTCTCCGCGCGCCTCGCGCGCAGTAGGGTACGCGCTTCATTTCAACCCCGATCCCGAGCACATTCCTTGCTTCAGAGTGGTCAACCGTTTTGGCAGATGCGCCCCTGCGTTTGCTTTTGGTGGTCCGGAAGTCCAAGCCAATCTTCTCCGTGCCGACGGCATCGAGGTTGACAAAGACGGCTACGTCGATTTGGACAAATATCAATGGAATCCGTATAGTTATAAGTAATAAAAATTCCAATCCGGTGTGGGTGTCCCAACCAGTGTCATTCCGAGGGAGTAAAACGACCGTGGGAATCTAGGCGACAGCCACATAGTTCGATATTTTCAAAATAAAAAGCGCACCGTATCGGTGCACTTTTACTTTATTTTCAAAATTTCGTCTGCGGAGCAATCAAGAAAATCGCACAATTTTGCAAACGTCGTCAACGACGGCATAATCCGTCCCGAAAGGTATTGCGAAACGGTCGGTTTTGACACGCCGATTGCTTTTGCAATCTCGCTTTTTGATTTTCCCGACAATTCGATTTCTTCTTTCAATCGTTTACTTATGTTCTCTTCCAAGTCTATCATTTTTCACCAACTATTATGTGTAATGATATTCTTATTATTAGGCATTACTTAATTTTTATCTTGACAATTAGGCATTACCTAACTATAATTTGAATAAATAGGAGGAATTTGTTGTGAACGAAATTAGAAAGAATAAAGACGAAGAAATCGCTATTATAAAAGTAACATGCAAAATTCCGACAAGCACATTAGTTGGTTATATTATTCTTAACCTGCTTGCCTTGGGATTTTTAATCTATACTATAACTCTTCGAATAAATGAAGATTCGGTAGGGAATGATGTCCTTTTAACAATTGTTGCAATTTCATTTGTGTGGTGTATTATAATATCAATTTTGAGTATTCTCGCCATTAAAAAAACAACTTATACGCTTACAAACAAAAGAATATATGGTATTAAAGCAACAGGAATGTCAAGCAAGAGTTTTAGTTATAGACTTGATATGATAGATGAGGTGGAAATTAACAAGCATCTTGACAGACAGCAACTTGTATTAAAGTTTTTGCAAGGAAACAACGCCGATGCTAATATAAATAAAACAATTGCAACCAACGACAAGACTTTTACAATTGAGTATATTGAAAATAGCGAGCAAGTGTTTGAGGAATTATCCAAAGCCTTGAATAGTATTAAAAACGATAAAGATTTAATGGTCGATATTGAAATGGAAAAAATCGGAGTACAAGACAAACAAGCGGACGCTTTTGCCAAAATTGCAGAGAACATATCGACGAAGCAGCCAAATCATATAGAAAACAAAGACGATTATATTTCACAGTTGCAACGATTAAAACAGTTGTTAGATAGCGGCGTAATCACTCAACAAGAGTTCGACGAGAAGAAAAAAGAATTGTTGAAATAAAACATCTGATTCGGTATTTATACTCATTCAAAACAGCCACCGATTTTTCGGTGGCTGTTGCGTTTTATTATGTTTGTTTTTTATATCAGTTTGCAAGATTTGCCATATAGGTAAGGTAGTTTTCCGCAAGGGCGGTTGCTTCTGCTTGGGTGGGTTTGCTCGTCGCTACGTAAAATTTGAGTTTTGGCTCTGTGCCGCTCGGGCGGATGCAAATCCAGTCCCCGTTTTCAAGATGAATTTTGAAAGCGTTGGTCTTTGGCAAGTCGATGTCTTCAACCTTTCCGCAAGCGTACGTCTTTTTGCGCGTCACAAAGTCGCTTTGCGCAAGCACTTTGACACCCGCGATTTCGGTGAAGGAAGTGGAGCGGATTTTGTTCATAATATCCGCCATTTTTTGCATACCGTCCAAGCCGCCGAAGGTTATGGAGTTTGCCTTTTCCACGTAGTAGCCGAATTTTTTGTAAACGCCTTGGAGCACGTCGTACACGCTCGTGCCCTTGGACTCGAAGTAGCACACCATTTCGGCAAACATCATGCTTGCCACAACCGCGTCTTTATCTCTTGCGTGCGTGCCGACGAGCGAACCGTAGCTTTCCTCAAAGCCGAATAGGTAAGTGTATTTGCCGTTTTGCTCCCATTCTTTGATTTTTTCACCGATAAACTTAAAGCCCGTAAGCACGTCGAAGGTGGTAACTCCGTAACTTGTCGCAAGCGCACGAGCAAGTTCCGTGGTGACGATAGTCTTGACGAGTGCGCCGTTTTTGGGCATAGTGCCGTCTTCGCTCTTGCGAAGGAATATGTAATTGGCAAGAAGCACGCCGATTTGATTGCCGTTGAGCAGTACGAATTTGCCCTTGTCGTTGCGCACGGCAATGCCCATTCTGTCCGCGTCCGGGTCTGTTCCGATAACGATATCACTGCCGATTTTGTCCGCAAGCTCAACGCCGAGGCGCAACGTATCCGCCTCTTCCGGATTGGGCACGCGCACGGTTGAAAACTCTGTATCCGGCAACGCTTGTTCTTTTACGACGTTGACGGTGATGCCCATTCTCGAAAGGATTGTGGTTACGGGCACGTAGCCGCTGCCGTGTATAGGCGTGTATACAATTTTGACGTCTTTTCCGTATTTGCTCACAGCCTCGGGGGAGAGCGAAAGCTTGCTTATAGTATCAAAATACGCCTCGTCCACGCTCTTGCCGATGACGGTGATATGCGGCGCGACTTCCTTGTTGTCAAGCCCCTTAATGCTATCCGCCGTCAGCACCGCATTTTCTTCCTCAATGCCGAAATACTGGGTTTTATCTATAAATTCCACCACTTTATCTGTCGATTCGGGCGACATCTGCGCTCCGTCCTCGCCATAGACTTTGTATCCGTTGTAGTTCTTGGGGTTGTGCGATGCGGTTATCATAACGCCTGCAATCGCGTTTAAGTGGCGTATTGCGAAAGAGCACATCGGCACGGGATGCACGGTGTCGAAGAGGTAAGCGTTTATGCCGTTTTTGGCAAGCACTTTTGCCACCTCTATAGAGAATTCGCTTGAATACTTGCGTGTGTCGTAAGATATGACAACGCCTCTTTTCATAGCCTCGTCGCCGAGCGTCTTTATGTATTTGGCAAGTCCTTTTGTTGCGCGGCGCACGGTGAACGTGTTCATTCTGTTCGTGCCCACGTCAAGCACGCCTCTCATGCCTGCCGTGCCGAATTGAAGAGGACAATAAAACATTTCCTTCTTTTCATCTTCCGTCAAAGCCGCGAGCCTTGCCTTGTCCTCGACGGACACTTCGTCCGACGTGAGCCATTGCATATAACTTGATTGATAGTCCATAGCATACCTCTATGTTTTCGTTTGTTAAATTATACCGCTATCAACCCTCTCGTGTCAATGCCGAATCTGCCGTCCCGCGCAAAACTATTCGTTTTTGCGGAAAATACGTGTCTTTGCGGATAAGCACTGTTTTTAGGAGTTTTCCGTTTTGGTAATATTCCAAAAAACCTTGCGAGCGCAGCCCTGCCTTTCCGTACGTATCGATGACCTCTTCTCCGAGTTTGAGAGTGGCATCGTCGCGGTATTCTACCTCGAAGGGAAGAGTCTCGATTGTCTGCGAGCGGCGGCGTATGGTGCAGGACTCCAATCCGTACATTTCCGCTTTGAGATACTTTCCGTCCGCAATCATTTTGATTGTTACGGGGGAGGATAGAGTGTTGACGAATCGCAAATCGCTTGCCGTGGACACCATAGCGTCAAATGACGGCGCAACGTAGCTCACAGGCAGCGAGTGCGCCCTCACGCAAGTTATGGTGAGGTTGGCAAGCAGCGCGCAGTTATACACCGTGCTGGACACCTGGCACACGCCGCCACCGACGCCTTCCACAAATTCTCCGTCCTTTATGATGTACGCGCTTTTGAACCCGTTTTCGACAGTGCGCGCTCCCACGATATCGTTGAAAGAGAACTCGTCTTCGGGGTATAGCACCGTCCCGTCGATTTTGCGACAAGCAAGCGCAACGTTGTCCTTGCGATTTGGTTTGCTGTCACCGTAGTAGGTGGAAAAGCGCGCGATTAATTTTTGTCCGTCGGATACTGCGGTTGCTACGTCTTTTGGGTGCATAGTTCCTTCCATAACAAAAGCAATTGCCGCCAATGCGATGACAACGCACGCAAAAGCGAGGTATTTGACTGATTTTTTCATACACATAGTATGTGTGCAAAACGCAAAAAGAAACAAAAATCGCAATTTTGGGCATATCGGTTGTGAAAAGGGCAGTATATGTTATATACTGTTGAGCGAGAGAGAATAACTATGAATACTTTAATTTTGATATTATCACTTGTCGCCGGCATAGTCGGCACGGGGCTCGGCGGTATAATCGGTGTTTTGCTCAAAAATAAGGGCAACAAGGTTATGGGCAGAGTCCTGAGTTTCGCAGGCGGAGTTATGGTCGGCGTGGTAACGTTCGAGATGTTGCCCGAAGCCGTGGAATATTCCGTGGTTCAAGGCTCTATTGCTCAATCGGGTATACTGATTGCCGTATCTGCGCTCGTCGTGGGTATGCTCGTAATATTCGGGCTAAACAAACTTCTCGATGTCATTGAGAATATGCGTGATACGCATAGAAGCATAGAGGAATTGCACCATGAAACCGCCGTAATCGAAGCCAACGACGCCTTGAAAGCGGACGGCTCGGCTGCCGTTATGGTCGGACAAAACGCCGCGGCGGCTACAAGCGTGGACAAAAAATCCCTTCTCAAAGCAGGCATAATCATGCTTATGGCGATAGCGCTACACAATCTGCCGGAAGGTATGGCAATCGGCGCCACCGGCGCGACAAACACGCAGACGGGTATACTCATTGCAGTCATAATTGCAGTACATAATATCCCGGAGGGTATGGCGATATCCGCGCCGTTGGCAAGCGGCGGCGTGAAAGGCTGGAAAACCGTGCTTTTGACCGCTCTTGCAGGCGCTGCAACCGTTCTCGGAGCGGTTATAGGTCTTGCCGTGGGCGGAATAAGCAAACTTGCAAGCGGAATTTGCATGGGGCTTGCGGGCGGCGCAATGCTTTACGTAACGTTCTGCGAAATCTTGCCGCAATCCATACTTATGGAAGAGGGCAGAGTGCCTGCCGTCAGTATGCTCGTGGGAATAATTTGTTCAATGGTATTCGTATTTGCGTTTTGAGGTGCGAAATGAAGCAAATCGTCTCGGTTGACGGAATAAAAAGATATATGACCGCGGATTTTTCCGTGGAAGTGTTTGACGTCGTTTCCTCAACCAACACGATAGCAAAAGAGCGCGCCAAAAGCGGAGAAAAGAACGTTCTTGTCATTGCAAGAGAGCAGACGAGCGGAAGAGGACGTTTCACGCGCAAATTCTTTTCGCCAAAGGATGCGGGCGTGTATTTCAGTTTTGTTATAGAGCCGATTTGCGAGGAAGAGATAAGTTACGTCACTCCCGCGTGCGCAGTTGCCGCGGCAAAGGCAATCCGTGAAGTGTGCGGCAAAAACGCACAAATCAAGTGGGTGAACGATATCTATATAGATATGAAAAAGTGCGTCGGCATACTTTGCGAGGGCGTATCGTCGCAAGGCGGCGCGATTGACCGCATAGTGTGCGGAATAGGCGTCAACCTCTATGAAAAAGAGGGCGGCGTTGATGAACAAATTAAGGATATCGCAGGTTTTATAGGCGAGGGCGTGGATGATTGCGCCAATAGAATAGTTGCGGCAATCTGTGATAATTTTGAGGATATGCACTTGCATTTTGACAAAAATTATATTGCAGAGCAATATAAAGATATGTCTGTGCTCATAGGCTGCGGCGTTACGGTGTGCAAAACGAACGAGGAGCATTCCGCAATCGTCAAGGATATAGACGACAAGTGCAGACTGGTTGTAGAATACGTCGACGGAACAATAGAAACGCTCGAAGTCGGCGATGTAAGGATAAAACTTTGAACAAAGCGTCGTCAAAAACAGTGTCGAGGACGTTGCGCCTTGTAAGAATAGCAATTTTTCTTGCGCTCATAATTGTGGGCGCTTTTGTCAAGTTTCCGATAGGCATAGTGCCGGTGTCCATGCAGTTTGCGTTTTGCATGTTCGCTTCTCTCATGCTCGGCGGCACGGACGCGCTCATCTGCGTTGCGATATACATCGCAATGGGACTTGTCGGCATTCCCGTATTCTCCGCAGGCGGCGGAATTTTCTACGTGTTGCAACCGACTTTCGGATATATTTTAGGGTTTTTGATTGCCGCACCCGTAGGCGGCTATATCGCAAGAGGCCTTAAAAACAACGCTCCGATAAGCGTATGGCGCATGCTTTCGGGCGCATTCGTCGCGCTTGCAATCGTGTATGCGGCGGGCGTGTTTTATATGTATCTCATGCTCAATTTTTACGTCGGCACGGCAATGTCCATGTCAAAGGCGTGGCTCGCAGGTTGCGCAGTGTTCTTGCCAACGGACGTAAGTTGGTGCATAGTCGGCTCTTTTGTGGCAAGCGCGGTGCTAAGGAGGTATGCTCCGTACGTGGGCGTTGCGGACAAGTATTCGGGATATGTATATACAAGGTCGCTTTCGGACGATGACGAGGGCGGACTTCAGAATTCGTAATTATATTTGCGCAAAAACGCACAAAACGAGTGCAAATAGCGTTCAAATAGCGGATATTTGCTATTGAAAACGCGCGCAAAATATGATATTATTATTTTATATTAAACTTAATAGGAGACTATTATGCAACACGAAATCACCAATCCAACCGATTTGTTGAACGCAGAAGGCAACGTCCTCGAGCCGGGATATGCCAAGAAAATGCTTTATAATTATAATCGCGAAAACGTCAAAGCTCCCAAAACTCGCCTCAAAGAGTGGGATTATTATTACATTTCCAACAAGGAATTTGCGCTTTGCCTCACAATCAGCGATATGGGCTTTATCGGAGCGTTGAGTCTTACGGTTATGGACTTCGTAACTCCTGCGCAATTCACCAATTCGGCAGTATGCCTCTCCCCGATGGGCAAGTTCAATATGCCAAGAACAAGCGAAAGCGGCGATTGCGGTTGGAAAATCGGCAAAGTCGAGATGAAGTTTGAAAACGACGGTACCAAACGCCATCTTACAGGCGTTTATCCCAATGCGGACAAGTTCGGCACTGACGTCAAATGGGATATTACAATCACCGACGTTCCCGAAGAGAGTATGGTTATCGCAACGCCTTTCAACAAGGACAAACACTTCTATTTCAATCAAAAAATCAATTGCATGAGAGCGGAAGGCAGTTTCTTCCTCGGCGATAAGGAGTGCAAATTCGACGCATCCGACAGCCTCGCAACGCTTGACTGGGGGCGTGGCGTATGGACGTACGACAACACGTGGTATTGGGGCAGTTTGCAGACTCGTCTCAAAGACGGCTCCACGTTCGGATGGAACATCGGTTACGGATTCGGCAACACCGAGGCGGCAGGCGAAGATATGTTCTTCTACAACGGCAAATCTCACAAAATCGGGCGCACGGAGTTCATTATCCCCGGCGACAAAGAAGGCGAGCCGAGATATATGGAAGATTGGAAATTCGTTTCCGACGACGGACGTTTGGATTGCACGTTCCATCCGCTCATCGACCGCTACGAGCCGTTCGATCTCAAGGTTATGTGCATGATTCCCCACCAAGTTTTCGGATACGTTTCGGGCAAGTGCGTGCTTGACGACGGTACGGTTATCGAACTTGACAACGAACTCGGCTTTGCGGAAAAAGTGCACAACAAATGGTAAAAACAAGCGAGCGCGATTATAGTCGCGCTCGCAATCAAATAAGATATTACAAATGAGGTGAATATGGAATACAACGGTGAAGGTATACACGCGCTGGTTTGCGCCGTGGAAGATTTGCAAAGTTCCAACCTTATTTTTATTGACAGAAAGCTCAAACCGCTTCTCAAATGCCTTGCGTATTATCCGGAGTTTCGCACGGTCTTGTCTTATTGCAATCAAGGTTTCGATTACGACGCGGAAAAACGCAAAGCGTTTGCCAAACTAGGCGACAGCGACATCTTCCGCTTGCCAAAAAATCCCAAAACGCTTGTTGCGCTCGTGTCCAATATGCTTGTGGAATTCGACGCGGGCAATATGGATATCGTTACGTTTTCAAGCAAGTTTTTCCCCACGGAAACAAAGCAGGCAAGTTTCGAGCAATGCTGCGCAAAGGTCATCGAGCCTTTCAAACTTGCCCTTGTCGGGCTTGTAATCGACGGCATAGAGGAAGAACCCAAAGCGGTTGAAAGAACGGTGGAATTTGCCTCCAGCGGACTTCATCAACAGACCGAGTATTTGCTTGTGGCGATATACAACGCCGTGCAAGAGGCACAGATAGCCGATGGCGAAAGGCAAGACTATATGGTCATGCTCGAGGGTTTTGCCGCTGCGCTCGACACTCGCGATTCGCTTATGATAAAGGCGATTTGGCTGGGGCTCAAGAAGTCGCTTTCAGCGCAAAAGCTTTGCGCCAAAGAGATTGAAAAGTTGGACGACACTTTGAGATTGTATTTGGTTACAAAATAAATACAACAACGCAACAAAGGGTTTATCTTCTCAAAACAAGATGATAAACCCTTGTTTTTTGAATTAAACATAGAGGGATATTATGAGAACAAGGAGGATTGTCATCTTATTGCTTGTTGTTTGTTTGCTCGCGACGTCGTGTTTTGCGCTCGCCGCATGCGATAAAGACAAGGGCAAAGACAAAGCGATTATTTATGTTACCGCATTGTTCGCGGGCGGTCTTTACGACAAGCAAACAGGCGAGGCAAAGTGGGAGCCGTTCAAGACGGAAGTGGATGCCGCAAAGGTCATGGCAGGGGGAATTCCTATGGACGAGCTTATGGATATCTTTGGCGACGAACTGCCCGACATCATAAATTTGGTCAGCGACGCGCTTGCCTATGAGCAAGGCACTTTGCTTTGGGATTTGACGCTTGACAACGACGGCAACGGTTACAATCCGAGCGTTGTTCCTGCCAATGATTTGAAAAAGTATATGGACATCGATTACGGCGTGTTTGGAATTTATCGTAGTTTTGTCGATAATATTTCCGCAAAGTACGGCGACGATTACGACGTGTTTGTATACAATCAGGACTGGCGCATATCTCCTGCAAAGAGCGCGGAGGAACTTGAAAATTACATCAATCGCAAGGGCTATAAAGAGGTCGTCTTTATGTCGCACAGTATGGGTGCGCCCGTTGTCAACAACTACCTTGCGAGAAATCGGCAAAACCGCGACAAGGTCAAACTCTATATGGGCTTTGCTCCCGCAACGCTCGGCTCTTTCGATGCGCTCGCCGCACTTGCTTGCACCGATACGTACGTAGACAAATTCCTCGAAGGCATGAATCTGGCGGACAACGTAATGGGCATGATTAAAAAAATGGTAAACGGCGCGCTCGGCGGTCAGCTCGGCGATTTCTTCCGCAACAATCAAGGTCTTATGTCGCTTGTGCCGTCCTGGCAATTGGTGTCGTCCGCTCAATACGACGAGCAAAACCCCGCAATCACCGTTGACGGCAAGGCAATTGCGAGCAAGGACGAGCTTTATTCGCTCTATGCCTCTATGCGTTGGGCAAAGTATCTCACTCCCAAATCGCAAGCAGAGCGCGAGAGCGCGGATTATGACGGCAAACTCTACAACAGAGTGTTGGCGCAAGAAGGTCAGGCAAAGGACAGCGACGGATATCGAGTCAAGGACTTCGCCGCAAATCTCGCAAACTATTTCGACAATATGTTCATAGACGGCAAGATTGCCTCCGAACAAATCAATTCTTATTACTTCCTCGGCACGGGTATGTCAAATACAATCACCGGTATGAGCCTTACAACCAGAAAGGATTCGAGCGGCAACGTCCTCTATGACGATTACGGTTGCGTCTTATACGACTATCAACTTTTGAGCGGCGGTTACGGCGCGGAAGAGAAGTTGGGCGACGGCACCGTTCCGTATTACAGCTCTATCGGCGGCAACACTGCAACGGAAGAGTATATCGAGTCCCTCGGAGACAGACTCGTCGAGCTCGACTCTCAAAATCACGGAATGGTCGGCGTCAGCTGGGATCTCCTCGGCGCATACGTAATGGACCTTTTGGAGCGATATATCTAACTTTGTGCCGAATGCTAAATATGTGTCACTTTGCTCAAACTGCATTATAAAGGGACTGCGTTAATCGCAGTCCCTTTATAATATTGTAATATTTATTTTCGCAATTACAGTCTTCACCGAGACGCAATAAAACGCTATTGACACAAACATCATCTGATTGTATATTATAAGGGAGGATTAATTTTGCAATTATCAATTATGCGACGGGGGATGGTTATGAACTTTAAACGAAGTAGTAGCATCGTAATTTTAGTTGTTTTTATATGTATCATTCTCGTAATGTTTACCTCGTGCTTTAAAGTGGAGCGTTATTTGTTTGATGAAAAAAAATATGTTTTGCGAAATAAACCTCTTGAGTGGACTGAAGAGTTGATTGTTGATGATGCGTATCTTAATTTTACAAAAATTTCAGATGAAGAATACCAACAAACAGAACCAAAAACAAATTTATTGCAAAATAGAAAAAACAAAGAATGCTATCGCATAGATTTTATGCTTAAATTCTCAAATTATGGCGAAGTGCATTGCGATTGCGATTATTTAGGAAAAAAGCACGATATGGTCGATATGTATCATGTGAATATGTCTTTTAAGATCTCGGGAAAACAGGTTAATATCTATAATGTTTCATTTATGTTGCATGGTCAGAATGCGGAAATCGGATCGCGAACTGTAGAAGTAACTCTTGCTGTAAAAGAGATATACATAGAAGGCCAAAAAGTTGTTTGCCAGGAAGCTCAAGTGTTATTAATGTATGCGAAATAGTTTTAGTAGATTATGTTATTAATGAGGAGATGGTAACAATGTGCTAATTCGAATTATATTGGACAGTAAAAATCAAGTGATAATGCTTGGGAGTCGGCATTAGATTTGCAAGCGGCAATCCCTGGTATCCCAAGTTATTATTTATCGCCAATATCTTACACTTGTTTTTTTGACAATCCGACAACAACGTTTAGAATATATGTGGCGTGTGATCACACACCTACATCAACCAAGAACAAGGGGCGCTTGGTCATTGGTAATCTGATAGCATATTATGGGGAAAAAATATCGAATTCATATACGGTTTGGTAAAATCTATGTGGTAAAACAAAAACGAGCGACTGAAAATAGTTTCGGTCGCTCGTTAGGTTATAGCCGTCATTACATATGGGTAGTCTTGTCTTCGCCGATGCCGATCATACCGTCAACGACGTATTTTTTGCCGTCGGTGTCGGTGACGTATCCGCTGATTTTGCCGTAGGGAAGTGCGTAGTAGCACATAAGCGGAATGGGCATATAGAACACCTTGCTTATCTCGAACTTGATATCTACGACACCTTGACCTTGTTCGTCTTTGATATACCAAACTTTGGCTTTTTTCTTGTCGTCTTCGTGCGTGAAAACGACGGGAGGCATCGGGAATGACTTGTCGTCAACCCAAATCACGTTCTCGTTGTATTGACTTTGGTCAACGGATTGATTGCGAGTGAGGTTGAAAGCAAAGTATCTCTTTGTGCCGTTGTCGTCGATTTGTCCCATCGTGGTGAGCCAATCGTAGTGCGCGTTGAAGGGATAGAAGCCTTTGTGGTCGTCGATGATACCCACGGAGCGTTCGTTGGTGGTGTAGACTTTGCCGTTGACGGTGATTGTACCGGTGGCTTTGAAGAAGTCCTTTTCGCTGTACAAAGCATTGATAAAGTTGCCTTCTTTGTCCTTGCCGAGGGGCATAACGCCGTTTGCAAGCGGAGAGATGCGCTCAAAGTTTATATCGATTGTAAATTGACCGTTTCTGCCTTTTGTGAATCCTTTGGCGTGGGCTTTTCCGTTTAGGAAATCGTTTTCAATCTTGTATTCGCTGTTTTTGGTCTTGCAATAGCAATAATCGCTGACAAGTTGAGTTGCCACGTGCGCTTTTTTCTTGGGAACGAGGTTGCGCCAGCTGTAAATCTTGTCTTCTTTTTTGTCGTACCACACAAAAATGGAGAATCCCATCGGGCCTGTGTTATAGACTGCGCTGATAAGTGCGCCTTCGTCAAGATGCACTTCAAACGCTTCCCATTCGACAAGGCGACCGGGTTTCAAAAAGTCGGGCATATTCTTTCCGCAAGGCTTTACGCAATCGAGAAGATTGAGGTTTTCAAACGGAGCGTCAAACGTGCCGAAATGCACTTTTCCGTCCTCGACGATAGACTTCGGAGTCGGGGCGGGCAAACGTGTCTTGCTTATGTAATCGGGTAAATTGCTCATATTTCTTTCTCCCTTAGTATTATAAGAGAATATTAGCATAATTTGTGCGCCTTGGCAATACGTGTGCAAAAACTTTTTGCACAAATGTAAGATATTTTTTGCAATATGCGTTAACGTGTGCGGTTTAGAAGGCGTAAAGGGTGGGAATAATTGAAAAATACCTACAAAAAGGAGATTATTTATGTCATTTAATCCGTTTGAACAAAAACCCGAAAACGTCGAAAAACTTTTTATCGACTGGAAAAACATGTATCCGCAAAGTTACTCAAAGCATGACGTTCATCCGTTCACGAAGTTGAGATGTATTCTCACCAACGGCGCAGAGTATGAGGCGGTGTGGTTTTCTCATCAATTCTTCCGTCATTGCGCAGACAACGATTTGAGAAGGCAACTTGCGCTTGTAAGGCGCAGCGAGCAGGCGCAGCAACATATGGGCGCCTGCCTCAAACCGAAGGACGAAACAGTGCTTGAAACAACCATAGGCTATGAGCAACTTGCCGTGGAACTTACCGCAATGCTTGCAATGCGCGAGCCCGATAAGCACGTCAAAGACGCACTCGATTTTGCGCTGCTGGAGGACTTCGACCACTTGTATCGTTATTCGGATTTGCTGGATATGGAGCACGGCGTGCATGCCGAGGATCTTGTTGGCGAACTTACCGAAATCATGCCTGCGCGCCCCACGATTACGCACCACAGACATCCTTACGACGAGGTGAAAAAGCCCATAAACGCCAAAAAGGCAAGCCCGATAACTAAACTCGACGTTGCCATAATCACGGCGGCGGAGCAGCAGACGATGAACTATTATATGAGCCAAAGCGGCTTCTATACAAGCGACCTCGGCAGGCGTTTGTATCAGGAAATCGGTATGGTTGAGGAGCAACATGTTTCGCAATACGGCTCGCTTATGGACGTAAAGGAAGGATGGTTGGAAGGGTGGCTCAATCACGAATACACCGAGTGTTACGTCTATTATTCTTGCTACAAAGACGAAACGGACAAGAATATCAAAAAGGTATGGGAAAAGTGCCTTCTTCAAGAGATTGCTCACCTGCATATTGCTGCCGATTGCCTCAAAAAGTACGGCAAAAAAGAGTGGCAGGAAGTTATCCCTTGCGGTGAATTTCCCGAGCTTCTTGCGTTCAAATCCACAAAGGATTACGTGCGTAACGTAATCGAAAACACCGTGCAAAATACGGCGTGCAGAGAGGGGTATAAAAACGTGTGTGAAATGCCCGACGACGCGGACTTTTTCAAGTATCAAAAGCTTGTCAACAACAACGTCAAGATGGTGCCAAGCCACAGTGTGATAGACGCGCACATAGACAAAGTCGGGCAAGACTACCGCTATGAAAACGCGCCCAATCCCATACCGACTTTGCGTCAAAGAGACAAAGACAATGCAACTCTCGGAAGAGTGAAGAATTGCAGATAATCGCAAAACGAACACTTTATCCATATAAAACGGCAATAATAACATTCTGTTGTGCGATATTGCATTAACGCTCGCCATAAGGCGGGCGTTTTTGTATACTGTAATAAATTGAGTTGAAAAAGAGGGAAACGTTTGCTATAATGATGACAGGTGATTATTATGCAACTAAATGAAAAGTATTTTCAACCAAAAGACAGCAACAGCGATATTCAGACAATAGAACAATCGCTTATGCCCGATGAAAAAATCCTCTGGCAAGGCAAGCCGCAAAAGAAAGCGTTTGTCCTCAACAACGTTTTCAAGATGTTGCCCATTGCCCTTTTGTGGATTGCTTTCGACGTGTTTTTTATCGTTATGCTCGCAACGACCGCGGACGATTTTCCGCCGTCGATGATTGCGCCGATTTGCATATTTTTTGTATTGCATCTCGCGCCCGTGTGGATATGGATTTATAGAAGCGTAACTGCAAGCAAACGCCAAAAAAACACCGATTATGCCTTTACCGACAGGCGCATAATTATCCGCAAAGGCACGATTGCCGTGGATTTCAAAAGTATCGAATACAAGGATGTCGTCGCCGTCAATCTTCGCTACGGCGTAATAGACCGCATTGCCAAAGTTGGCGATATTTACATCACCGCCACAGGCAAAGCATCCGTTCTCGAAGACCTCGAAAATCCCACCGCCGTCGCAAAACTTCTTCAAAACACAATCTCTCAAATCAAGCAAAACGTGTCCTTCACCGATAACGCAAAAGTTACCTATGTTAAGTGCAAGTATTGCGGTTGCAAGAATAAATCGACGGACTCTACTTGTTCTTCTTGCGGTGCTCCACTCGAATAAAGCGCCCAAACAGCGACTAACTTTGTCAGCACCCCGAGTTTCGCAAATCACGTACGATTTAGTACGTTGGGTTTGCGCTCCTCGGGGTGCTTTCGCGTTATTCATCTGTTTGGGCGCTTTATTCGGGTGGAGCACATAACGTAAAGTTTAATTCGGAATATTCCGCATTTATTAATTATTAATTATTAATTTATCAAAATTCACTATGGACATTTGGGCGGATATCAAATACAATATATTTGATATATTGTAAATTTGCAAAGGAATAGCCTTTGCAATATAGATTTTGAGGTAAAAATGAGTTTGATTTCAAAAATTGTCAATTTGTTCTCGCCGACGGCGCAAAAGACGGGAGCAGGAGATAACAATAAAATGGCGGTTACGTCAAAGCCCATGAGAGATACCGCGCGTGCGCTTGCGGCAGAGGGTATCGTGTTGCTCAAAAACAACGGCGTTTTGCCAATAAAAGAGGACGACGAAGTGGCGGTGTTCGGGCGTACGCAATACAATTATTTTTGCGTGGGTTACGGCTCCGGCGGCGACGTGAAAGCGCCGTACAAAATGAGTTTTGCAGACGGACTTAAGGTCTGCGATAAAATCAAAGTCAACAAGTATCTTGACAAGGTTTATTCCGATTGGTGCGCAAAGCACGTTCCGGACGAGGGATTTTGGGGGCATTGGCCGTTTTGTTTTGAAGAAATGCCGCTCACGCAAGAGATTGTCAAAAAGGCGCGAGAAACAAGCGATATCGCAATCGTTGTGATTGGAAGAGCGGCAGGCGAGGACAGAGAACAAAAGTTGAAAGGCGGAAGTTTTCTTCTCAGCGACGACGAGCTTAAGATGATTGACATTGTGCGCAAGCACTTTGAAAAAGTGGTGATTGTTCTCGACACTGGCAACATCATAGAATTTGACGATATCGAGATATTCGGCGACGACATATCCGCAGTGGTGCTTGCCTGGCAGGGCGGTATGGAGAGCGGGAACGCGCTTTGCGACGTTCTTTGCGGAAAGGTCAATCCCTCGGGAAGGCTTACTGACAGTATTGCGAGAAGGTATATTTTCTATCCCTCTCAAAGCGAGTTCGGACACAAAAAATACAACAATTACGTCGAGGACATATTTGTAGGATACAGATATTTTGAGTCGTTTGCCAAAAACGAAGTTCTATACCCGTTCGGCTTTGGTCTGTCCTATACGACGTTCGACATAAACGCAAATCTATCAAAAGCGTCCGAGGGAGTGAAGATTGTCGCAACCGTCAAAAACACGGGCAGTGTGGCAGGAAAAACCGTTATGCAAGCGTACGTGCGCGCGCCGCAAAACGTTATGCCAAAACCTGCGAGGGAACTCAAAGCGTTTGCAAAAACCAAACTTTTGGAACCGGGCGAAGAGCAGTCAATCGAGATGTATATAGACGAGTATGCCTTGTCCTCATACGATGACGAAGGGCTTACAGGCTACAAGGCGTGCTGGATGATGGAGGACGGAGAATATGAGTTCTTTGTCGGCGAAAACGTGCGCGACGCAGAGAGCATAGGCAGTGTGCGTTTTGATAAAAAGGCAACGAAAGAATGCCACACGGCGTGCTCGCCCAAATACGATTTGACGGTGCTTGAAAGCTATGACAGCCTTCTCAACAGCGCGGAAGATTATGCGCAACTCATGAAGTACGACACGCTTGCGGATTTCCAATCGGACGTGTATCGAATGGATGCAGACGACGCCGAAGTATACCTCAATAAGTTTGAAAACTTGATAAAAGCGCATGAGTGGAAATGCTCTCAAAAGCATGCTCAAACGGGATATCTCAAAGAGCGCATAGAGCGCAATATGCCTGCCGAGATTGCGCAGAATAAGGATTTAAACATATCGTTTGATGATGTTAAACGCGGAATTGCGACGGTTGACGAGTTTATATCCACGCTTTCGGACGAGGACTTGGAAACGCTCTGCCACGGCGATTTGAGGATGAATAGTTCGCTTGGAGCAAAGGGAAACGCAGGCGCGTTCGGCGGTATAAGCGACAGCCTCAAAGCAAAGGGAGTGCCGTGCGCGATCACAACGGACGGACCTAGCGGAATAAGGCTTTGCGCAAAAGCGTCATTGCTTCCTTGCGGCAGCGCGATCGCGTCATCCTGGAATGAGGAACTTGCGCAAAAGTTGTATTCGCTCGTTGCGCTCGAAATGAAAGAAAAGGGCTCGGACGTGCTTTTGGCACCCGGCATAAACATACACCGCAACGTGCTTTGCGGCAGAAACTTTGAATATTTATCGGAAGATCCTTATCTTACGGGCAAGATGGCAAGCGCAATCGTGAGAGGTATACAGGCGGAAGGCGGCGCAAGTTGCGTCAAGCACTTCGCTTGCAACAATCAGGAGAAGGCGCGCTATATAAATGATTCGCGCGTGAGCGAGCGCGCGTTGCGCGAGATATATCTCAAAGGTTTTGAAATCTGCGTGAAAGAGGCAAATCCCAAAGCGATTATGACCTCGTACAACAAGATTAACGGAGTGTATTCCTATCACAATTACGACCTTTGCACCACTATTTTGCGAGGCGAGTGGGGATACAAGAATCTCGTTATGACGGACTGGTGGACGAGAAAGGCGAAAAATCCCGACTTCAAAGGAGTTGACGACAACGCATACAGAGTGCGTGCGCAAGTTGACGTGCTTATGCCCGGCGGATCGAGGGTGAGAGGCAGATACGACGGCTCCACGCTGAAGTCGCTGAAGAAGGGCGGACTTAAAAGGGCGGAATTGCAGCGTACCGCAAGAAACGTGCTTAATTTCCTTTTGAGTTTTGACAAAAGCGAGAGTGAAGAGGAATAAGACGGCTTTGGCGTTCGGCGGCTTTGGGAAATAAGCAAGAACGGCAACGAGCAGGTAAACATATAGAGGGATTTATGAGCAAACTTAATAGAGTTATAACGATTTGTGCGATAATTGCGGCGCTTGCGTGTTGCTTTGCGATATTTGCAGGATGCAATGACGGCGGCGACGGCGAGAAACTGCCGTTTGACAGAGCAGGCGAGAGTGCTGACGGGTATGCGACGGTGTATATCCCCGACGACAGGGATTTCAAAATCCTAGTCTTATCCGATCCTCAAATAGACACTACGCAAAAATACACGCTTGTCGGAAGTCTTGGAAACGACAAAACGTATGAGTTTATTGAGGATTTCGTAAAGCAAAACGCACCCGACCTCGTGGTTATCAACGGCGACTTGGTGATGAACGATAAGCTCACGACTTCCGCTCCGTATTTTAAGAGATACGGCGAGATTTTTGACAGAATAAAAGTGCCGTGGACGTTTACGTTCGGCAATCACGACCTTGACGGAACTTATACCGACGCTGAAGCGGATATGGAAAATCCGGATTGCGGACAATGCACGAAGCAAACTCTTATAGATTATTTCAACGCAAATTATAAATATTGCCTTATAAACACAGATGCGTCTTGCGAGGACGGCGCAGGCAATCACTTCATAAATATCAGAAGAAAGAGCGGAGAGTTGGTATATACGCTTTGCTTGTTCGATTGCATATATAAAGGGGGTAATCCCAACTACTACACCGTGCCTACCGCAAATCAGGTGAATTGGTACAAAAATACCGTTCTCAAACTTTCAGACAACGAGCTCGGCAAGGACAGAGAAGAGGGTAAAGTGGTGAAATCCATGATTTTCAACCACGTAGGTATACCCGAATTCAAAGAGGCTTGGCAAAAGGCATGGAATAACGGAAATCCCACCGACGATTATCATTACGGACATTGGTTTGAGGGAAATTATGCCAAAAATTATGGCGATATGCCCGAGGACGAGCAGATATTTGCCGTTGCGAAAAAACTTAAAAGCACGACGGCGATATTTATGTGCCACCATCACGACAACGATTTTTCCGTGGATTATGATGGGATAAGGTTGACGTTCGGGCAGCATTCGGGCTTTGCGCACAACTACCGCACGCAACAAACTTTTGCAAAGGGAGCGTTTGGACTGCCGGTCGATAAGACGGAGTTGAAAAACTGGCTGAGTATAAGTTTTGAGCGCATAGACGACTACGGCGACGAGAGGGGCGGAACTACGGTTGCGATATCAAAAGACGGAAAATTCGAGATAAGCCGCACGATTGCCAGAGATGTTATGCCAAACTATTTTGACAAATACTACGTCGACTACGACGCCGTGGCGCAAAGACTGGATAACGATACGCGTTTTAATGGCACTGTGGAAAGAGGCAACGAGAGAAAGTGGCAAAAGGCGCAATAGTACGCTGACAAACGGGAACGATGGAATAAAATCAAGGAAATTGCGGCGAAAACCGCCGTGAAAAGAAATAATAAAGAAAGAGAAAACCAAAGAATAAAAATAACCATACAACTACGATAAATTGTCTTGAAATTTGTATGTTTTTTCCTGAAAATATACGTGCAAACGGCTTGACACGAAATACGTGTGTAGATATAATTATATCGATAAATAGTTATCGAATATTTAACCTAAAATAATCGATAACTCAAAAATTTGACAAACACGTATAGGAGAGAACAAAAAATGGAAGCAAGAAACCGTATTGTTGACGGAGTCGAAAAACTCGAAGAGGCAATTGCCGACGTGCGCAAAGCTCAAAGAGAATATGCGACCTACACACAAGAGCAAGTTGACAAAATCTTTTTTGCAGCGGCAACCGCGGCAAACAAAATGAGAATTCCGCTTGCAAAACTCGCAGTCGAAGAGACGGGTATGGGTATCGTCGAGGACAAGGTTATCAAAAACCACTATGCGTCCGAATATATCTACAACGCCTACAAGAACACCAAGACTTGCGGTATAATCGAAGAGGACAAGGCTTACGGCACAATCAAGATTGCAGAGCCTCTCGGAATTATCGGCGCGGTTATTCCCACCACAAATCCGACCTCTACCGCAATCTTCAAGACGCTTCTTGCTCTTAAGACGAGAAACGGCATCATCATCAGCCCTCACCCCAGAGCGAAGAAATCCACCATTGCGGCGGCAAAAGTAGTGCTCGAAGCGGCAGTCAAAGCAGGCGCACCCGAAAACATCATTGACTGGATTGACGTGCCAAGCCTCGAAATGACCAATCTTCTTATGAAAGAGTCGGACATCATTTTGGCAACGGGCGGTCCCGGCATGGTCAAAGCGGCATATTCCAGCGGAAAGCCGGCACTCGGCGTTGGCGCAGGCAATACTCCTGCAATCATCGACGACACGGCGGACGTCGTGCTTGCGGTCAACTCCATTATCCACTCCAAGACGTTTGACAACGGCATGATTTGCGCAAGCGAACAATCCGTTATTGTACTTGACAAAGTATATAAGGCGGCAAAGAAAGAATTTGCCGACAGAGGTTGCTACTTCCTCAATCCCGAAGAAACGGAGAAAGTGCGCAAAACAATCCTCATCAACGGCGCGCTCAATGCAAAAATCGTCGGACAAAAGCCCGTTACGATTGCAAAACTTGCAGGATTCGACGTGCCCGAAAAGACAAAAATCCTTATCGGCGAAGTCGAAAGCGTCGATATCAGCGAAGAATTCGCACACGAAAAACTCTCGCCGGTGCTTGCGATGTACAAAGCCAAAGACATTCAGGACGCATTTAGTAAAGCGGAGCGTCTTGTTGCCGACGGCGGATACGGACATACGTCCTCTATCTATCTCAACGCCGTAACCGAAAGAGCAAAAATAGACGAATTTGCCGCAAGAATGAAAACTTGCCGTATCCTCGTCAACACGCCGTCCTCACAAGGCGGTATAGGAGATTTGTACAACTTCAAACTTACGCCGTCGCTCACGCTCGGCTGCGGTTCGTGGGGAGGAAACTCCGTGTCCGAAAATGTCGGAGTCAAACATTTGCTCAATATCAAAACGGTTGCCCAAAGGAGAGAAAATATGCTATGGTTCAGAGCGCCTCAAAAGGTGTATATGAAGAAGGGTTGCTTGCCCGTTGCTCTTGACGAACTTAAACACGTTATGGGCAAAAAGAAAGCGTTTATCGTTACAGACAGTTTCTTGTATAACAACGGATATACAAAGCCCATCACGGACAAACTCGACGAAATGGGCATTCAACACACCACGTTCTTTGACGTCGCTCCGGATCCGACGCTTGCTTGCGCAAAAGAAGGCGCGGCGCAAATGGCGGCGTTCAAGCCCGATTGCATCATTGCTCTCGGCGGCGGCAGCGCAATGGACGCAGGCAAGATTATGTGGGTGATGTACGAGCATCCCGAAGTCGACTTCCTCGATATGGCAATGCGTTTTATGGATATCAGAAAGCGCGTTTATACCTTCCCCAAGATGGGCGAGAAAGCATACTTCATCGCGATTCCGACATCTGCAGGCACAGGCTCGGAGGTTACGCCGTTTGCGGTTATCACCGACGAGAAAACGGGCGTTAAGTATCCGCTTGCCGACTATGAACTCTTGCCGAATATGGCAATCATCGACGCAGACTTCCATATGAGCGCGCCCAAAGGTCTTACGGCAGCCAGCGGTATAGATGCCGTTACGCACGACCTCGAAGCAATTGCGGCAATGCTCGCAACAGACTATACGGACAGCCTTGCAATGCGTTCGCTCAAGATGATATTCGAGTATTTGCCCAGAGCTTACGACAACGGTCCCAACGACCCCGTCGCAAGAGAGAAAATGGCAAATGCGGCAACTATGGCAGGTATGGCGTTCGCAAACGCATTCCTCGGCGTATGCCACTCCATGGCGCACAAACTCGGAGCGTTCCATCACCTTCCGCACGGCGTAGCAAACGCGCTTATGATTGACGAAGTGTTGCGCTTCAACGCTTGCGAAACTCCCGTCAAGATGGGTACTTTCCCGCAATACGGATATCCGCATACGCTTGCAAGATACGCAGAAGTTGCAGATTATCTCGGAATCAAGGGCAAAAACGACAACGAAAAGCTTGAAAACCTTATCAAAGCTATCGACGAATTGAAGGCAAGAGTGGGCATCAAGCCGACCATCAAAGATTACGTGCCGGACGAGCAAGACTTCCTCAATCGTCTTGACGACATGGTCGAACAAGCCTTTGACGACCAATGTACGGGCGCAAACCCGAGATATCCGCTTATGAGCGAAATCAAACAAATGTATCTCAATGCCTACTACGGCACACATACAGAGGTTTAAGGAGGAGAATATGAATCTCGACAGAATTATTGCTGTGAGAACCAACAAGACCGTTTATCGCGACGGCGAGCATTGCGTGAAGGTGTTTGACGAGGATTTTTCCAAAGTCGACGTGCTCAACGAGGCTCTCAACCAAGCGAGAGTGGAAGAGACCGGACTCAACGTACCCAAAATCATCGAAGTTACCAAAGTCAACGGCAAATGGGCAATCGTATCCGAGTTTATCGGCGGAAAGACGCTTGACAGACTTATGAAGGAAAACCCCGCAAAGAAAGACGAGTATCTTGAAAGATTTGTGGATTTGCAAATCGAGGTACAATCCAAAAAATGTCCGCTTCTCACCAAGCTTCGCGACAAGATGAACAGAAAAATCAACTTGACGAATCTTGACGATAGTATAAAATATGAATTGCATACGCGCCTCGAGGGCATGCCCAAGCACGACAAGTTGTGCCACGGCGACTTCAACCCGTCCAACGTCATTATAACCGGCGACGACGAGGCATACGTTATCGACTGGGCGCACGCAACGCAAGGCAACGCGTCCGCGGACGTTGCCAGAACGTATATGCTCTTCTGGCTTGACGGCGAAATAGATACGGCGGAAAAATATCTCGATATGTTCTGCAAAAAGAGCGGAACGGACAAGAGATACGTCCAAAAATGGATGCCTATCGTCGCGGCGTCGCAATCTGTTAAAGGTCATGAAAAAGAAAGAGAATTCCTTATGTCCTGGATTGACGTGGCGGAGTTCCAATAATAAACGAGAGGGAAAAAATATGAAAGTTACAGTGTGTATCGGCAGCTCCTGCCACATCAAAGGATCCAGACAAGTCGTGGAACAATTGCAATATCTCATCGCTCAAAACAACCTCAAAGACAAGGTTGAACTGGGCGGAACGTTCTGTATGGGCAAGTGCCAGCAAGGCGTTTGCGTAACGGTTGACGACGCGTTCTTCTCGCTCACGCCCGACACAACCAAAGAATTCTTTGAAAAAGAAATACTTGCAAAGGCGTAAGGATATGGTTATAATACAAATTTGTGTCGGCAGTTCCTGCCACCTCAAAGGCTCGCAGGAAATAGTTGAGATGTTGCGCAAAGAGATTGCTCAAAGAAATCTCGAAGGCGACGTTGTGCTTACGGGCAGTTTCTGTTTCGGAAAATGCAACAGAGTGGGCGTTACGGTGGCTGTCGACGACGATATATATCCCGGAATTACCGTAGAGAATTTTCAAGAATTCTTCAAGGATAAAGTCTTGTCTCGCATAGGGGCAGGCAGGAGTTGATATGGATTGTCTTACTCTGAAAAAGTCAAACTGTAAGAACTGTTACAAGTGCATCCGACATTGCCCGGTAAAAGCCATACGCTTTTCGGGCAATCAGGCGCACATCATAGGCAATGAGTGCATTTTGTGCGGTCATTGCTTTGTCGTTTGTCCCCAAAACGCAAAAGAGATTGCAAACGAAGTGGAAAAGGTCAAAGTGCTTATCCATTCGGGCGAACCGGTATACGTATCGCTTGCTCCGTCTTTTGTGGCAAACTATGAGGGCGTGGGAATAAACGCGATGAGAGAGGCTCTTCAAAAGCTCGGATTTGCAGATGTCGAGGAAACCGCAATCGGCGCGACAATGGTCAAAAACGAGTACGAGAGAATGATTGAAAAGGAAAAGAGAGACGTTATCATCTCCTCTTGCTGCCACTCAATCAATTTGCTCATCCAAAAATATTTCCCGTCGCTTTTGCCGTACCTTGCGGACGTATTGTCGCCTATGCAGGCGCACTGTGCGGACATCAAAAAGAGATATCCCAACGCAAAAACCGTGTTTATCGGTCCGTGCGTTGCAAAGAAGGACGAGGCGCAACACTATGAGGGCATAGTCGACGCGGTTTTGACTTACGAGGAGTTGACGGAATGGCTTTCGGCTGAGGATATCGAGCTCAAAAAAGAGATGGATAGCAACCCCGAAAGCAGAGCGAGATTCTTCCCGACAACGGGCGGAATCCTCAAAACAATGAAACTCAATCAGCCCGGTTACGATTATATGGCAATCGACGGCGTTGAGAATTGTATCGCCGCGCTCAAAGATATCGAGCAAGGCAACATTCATCACACGTTTATAGAGATGTCGTCGTGCGTTGGCAGTTGCGTGGGCGGTCCGGTTATGGAAAAATATCACCCTTCGCCCGTTAGAGAATACCTTGCAGTGGCAAAATACGCAGGGGATAAAGACTTCAAGGTGGAGCAACCCAACCAAGAAGATATAAGAAAATATTTCTCCGAAATCGAGAGGAAGAATCAAGTTCCCACCGAGGCGGAAATTGCGGCGACGTTGCGCAAGATGGGCAAGATAAGCAAACGCGACGAACTCAACTGCGGCAGTTGCGGCTACAACACTTGCCGTGAAAAAGCAATCGCTATTTTGCAAGGCAAGGCGGAAGTTTCCATGTGCTTGCCGTACCTTCAAAAGAAGGCGGAAGGATTCTCGGACAGAATCGTCAACAATACGCCCAACGGCATCATTGTGCTCAACGACGCATTCGAGGTGCAACAAATCAACGAGGCGGCAATGAACATCATGAATATCCGTTCCGCAAGCGACGTTTTGGGCGAGCAAGTGGTGCGTATTATGGATCCGCAAGTTTTTCTCGAAGTGAAGAAAACGAGGTTTAACGTGCGCAATCGCAGGGTTTATCTTGCGGAATATAAAAGATACGTGGAGCTTACGGTTGTTTACGACTTCGACAACCACCTCTATATCGGTATCATGAGAGATATCACCGACGAGGAAAAACAGAAAGAGAAAAAGGAGTCTATAAGCAGACAAACCATCGAAACGGCAGACAAAGTCGTTGACAAGCAAATGCGTATCGTGCAGGAAATTGCGTCGCTTTTGGGCGAGACCGCTGCCGAAACAAAGATTGCTTTGACCAAACTCAAGGAGTCCATCAAAGATGAATGATTTGTGCGCCGATATCGGTTATAAAAGTATAAATCACTTCGGCGAGCAACTTTGCGGCGACCACGTGGATATAGTAAATCAGGACGAAAATTCCACGGTTATCGTGCTTGCGGACGGCTTGGGAAGCGGCGTCAAGGCGAGCATTCTTTCCACGCTCACGAGCAAAATCATCTCGACGATGATGGCGGAGGGGCTCACCCTCGAGGATTGCGTGGAAACAATTGCCGCAACTTTGCCTATATGCTCGGTGAGAGGCGTCGCGTACTCGACGTTTACAATCGTGCATATCGTCAACAACAGAGACGCGGAGATTATCCAGTACGACAATCCGCAAGTAATACTGCTCCGCGACGGACAAAATTACGATTTCCCCAAAACCGAAATGGTGATTGGCGGCAAAAAGATTTTCAAATCCGTCGTGCCGCTTATGGAGAACGATATTTTCATTCTTATGAGCGACGGTTGTCCTCACGCAGGGCTCGGACTTTCCTACAACTTCGGTTGGAAGAGAGAAGACATCATATCGTTTATGGAAAGCATAAGCCTTGTGGGGTACACCGCAAAGACGCTTTCCACGATTCTGGTGGACGAGTGCAACAAACTTTACGGCGAAAAACCCGGTGACGACGCTACGGCGTGCGTTATCAGAATTCGCAAGCGCGAGCCTATGAACATTTTGTTCGGACCGCCGTCCAATCGCGACGATTGCGACAGAATGATGTCCTTGTTCTTCTCAAAAGAGGGCAAGCATATCGTGTGCGGAGGCACAACCTCGTCTATCGCCGCAAAGTATCTCGGAAAACAATTGCGTACGACGCTCAATTTCGAGTCGTCCGACGTTCCGCCGATATCCGAAATCGAGGGCGTTGACCTTGTTACGGAAGGCGTTATAACAATGAACAAAGTGCTCACATACGCAAAGGATTATCTCGAGGACAACGAGAGTTACGAGCAGTGGAGTTTCAAGCGCGACGGTGCGTCGCTTATGTCGAGATTGCTCTTCGAAGAGGCTACGGATATCAATTTCTTTGTGGGAAGAGCCATCAACCCTGCGCACCAAAACCCCGATTTGCCCATTAATTTCAGCATCAAAATGAACCTCGTAAAAGAGCTCAGCGAATGCCTTGTCAAGATGGGGAAGCGCGTAAAGGTGAGTTATTTCTAAAAAAGTAGCAAAAAATCGCAAAAACAAGCACAAAAGGAATTGTTTTAGTCGCGTTATGGTATATAATACGGCAAGACAAAAGAAGGTGCAGAATGAGAATATTCGATACAAAAGTTCAACATTTGAAATACAAAGTATTGCGTGAGGTCGCTCGCGAGGCGTGGGACGATAGATTGGATAAGACCGCTATCGACATTCCCAAAAAGATAGTCCCCGGAAAAGTGCCGACAATGCGTTGTTGCGTGTACAAAGAGCGTGCGATTTTGCTCGAACGCGTCAAACTCGCAATGGGCGGCGACAAGGAAAATCACAACGTCATCGAGGTTATCGACATCGCTTGCGACGAGTGTCCGATGGGCGGATACGAAGTTACGGGCGCGTGCAGAGGTTGCTTGGCGCACAGATGCGAGGACGTGTGCAAATTCGGCGCAATTACGTTCGACGCGCAACACGTGGCGCATATCGATAAATCCAAGTGCAAAGAGTGCGGCGCATGCGCAAAAGTATGCCCGTACAGCGCAATCACCAATAACAAACGTCCCTGCGAGAGAGCGTGCAAGGTCAAGGCTATCACGATGGATGAGGAATATGCCGCAAAAATCGACAATTCCAAGTGCATTGCGTGCGGCGCTTGCGTGTATCAATGCCCGTGGGGTGCGATTTCCGACAAATCCTATATCCTCGACGTCATCGACTTGATAAAGAAGAGCGAAAACAACACCAAATATAAGCTTTATGCGGTGGTTGCGCCGTCCATTTCCAGCCAGTTTACCTATGCAAAGCTCGGACAGGTTATTACGGGACTTAAAAAACTCGGTTTCTACACCGTAATCGAGGCGGCTCTCGGCGCGGATATGGTCGCGCTTGCAGAGGGCAAAGAGTTGGCGGAAAAAGGTTTTCTCACAAGCTCGTGCTGCCCGGCGTTTGTGGCGTATATCAAAAAGAATTTCCCTGCACTCCAACAACACGTGTCCGGCAATCTCTCGCCGATGGCTACGCTCGCCAAATACATCAAGGACACCACTCCCGACGCAAAGGTCGTGTTTATCGGTCCTTGCACCGCAAAGAAAATGGAAATTAAGGACGAAAGAGTCAAACCTTATGTCGATTCCGTCCTCACATTCGAAGAATTGCAGGCGCTTTTCGACAGCAAAGACTTTGATATAACCACGCTCGAAGAGGGCGTGCTTGACAACGCGTCCTATTTTGGAAGGATTTTCGCCCGCAGCGGCGGTTTGAGCGACGCCGTAAGACAATCTCTCAAAGAGCAAAACATTGATTTCGATCTCAAACCTTGCTCTTGCGACGGCATAGAAGAGTGCAAAATCGCGCTCCTCAAAAAGAGCAAAAATCTCCTTGACGCCAACTTTATCGAGGGTATGGCTTGCACCGGCGGCTGCATCGGCGGCGCAGGTTGCCTCACTCACGGCGAGAAGAACAAAGCCGAAGTGGATAAGTACGGGCGCGAGGCGCTTGAGAAGTCTATCCTTGACGCGGTTTCCATACTGCACTAAGGGCTCAAATAGCGAATAACTTTGTCAACACCCCATTGCCATCAACTCATTTACGTCTTGTAAATTAGGGTTGCTGTCAATGGGGTGTTTCCTTGTTCTTCATCTATTTGAGCCTCTTATTGCAGTATGGAAATTAAATATGGTGTGGGACGGCTCTTTCTTGTTCTTCATCCGTTTGGTGGCTTATTGAAAGAAGAAGGCACTAAAAGACTCAAATAGCGAATAACTTCGGCAGAGCTAACATATTAACGGTATGTGCATATTCGGAGCTTCGAGTCGCAAGGCGACGAGCCTTTGAGCGCCGAACTTGACGATAGGTACCGTCCGACTGTGATGTGTTGTTGCGTAGCTGGCGCACAAAGCGCAGTGGCATGATGAGAGAAATGCCACTATCTATGCGCGTGCCGTAAGGAGCGAAGCGACGGAATAGCGATTGCTACGAAGTCAATCGCGTCGTGTGTCCCCCCCCCCCCGCGGAGCAGTTCCGTGGGTTCCCTCAAACGAAGTGCGGAGGGGGAACAGAATATGGGCGCGATAGGGAAAATAAAAGTTGACAAATCGGTGGTGGGGGCTTATAGTTTTGGTATCAAGTAGGAGGCAGGATATGAAAAAAGGCGTGAAAAACGGCATAAATTACGTGAATAACGCAAACAACGCACTTTGTGTGTCCGTTTCCTATGAGGCGGAGTCTTTTGCGTGCGCATCTCGATATTTTGAGGGCGCATATTATTTTTATTTTTGCAGAGAGAGCAAATAAGCAAAGGACGCCGAGAGCGGTCGCGATTTTCTCGCATACAAAACGGTTTCCTTTGCGGAAACCGTTTTTTTGATGGATTTTGTTGCGACAAGCGGTAAAAACAGGCGCGAATTTTGATGATATTTGGGCAAATATGCGCAAATACGATAAAAATGAGGGTGCAAAAGCACAAAATGCGAAAAAAACTTTGGATTTATAATCATAATTGATTATAATGGGGTTGAGAGGTAGATATGAAAGACATTCAATCGTCAAGAAAGGAAATCAATCAAATCGATTTGCAAATGGCAGAGCTCTTTGAAAAGAGAATGGAGATTTGCAAAGATATCGCGTTGTACAAGAAGGACAACGGGCTCAGCGTACGCGACGAGGCGCGCGAGGCGGAAGTGGTCAAGCGCAACGCGGAGTATATTCAAAATGCCGAAATTCAACCCTATTACGAAGATTTTATCAGAAACACGATGGACGTATCTTGCAAGTACCAATCCTCGCTGTTGCGCTCTATGCGCGTGGCGTATTGCGGTATCCAAGGCGCGTTTGCGTACATTGCGTCCAAACGTATGTTCCCCGAGGCGGAATACGTGGCGTGCGCGACTTTTTTAGAGGCGTATGAGGGAGTTGAAAAGGGCGAGTTCGATTGCGCCGTTTTGCCGCTTGAAAACAGTTATGCAGGCGAGGTCGGCGAGGTGATGGATTTGACGTTCAACGGCAGTTTGCATATAAATCAGGTCATAGAAGTGCCCATAACGCACAATCTCATTGCGTGCGAGGGCGCAACTCTCGATACGATAAAGACGGTGGTTAGCCACCCGCAAGCACTTGCGCAATGTGCGGAATATCTCAAAGAAAAGGGCATCGAGGGCAAGCCGTATTCAAATACCGCACTTGCCGCCGAGTATGTTAAAAACGCAAACGACGTAACTATCGGAGCGATTGCGTCCGACGAGACGGCAAATATTTTCGGACTTCAAATTCTCGAAGAAGGCATCAACGATTCAGGCAACAATACGACGAGATTTGCGTCTTTTTCAAGGCAAATCAACAAGCCTGCAAGCGTATCAAAGCGCGAGGATGAGAATTTTATCCTTGTGTTCACCGTGCAAAACGAGTCCGGCGCGCTTGCAAGCGCGCTCAATATCATAGGCGCGCACAATTTCAATATGCGCTCGCTCCGTTCCCGTCCGATGAAGAATTTGCAATGGAACTATTATTTCTACATCGAGGCGGAGGGCGACGTAAACACACAAAACGGCAAAGACCTCTTGCAAGAGTTGTCCGCGCTTTGCGCAAAACTCAAACTGGTGGGCAGTTACTTTGCCGATAATGCGGACGGTGCAAAATGATTTTGAATGTTAACTTGAAAACTCAATCATACGACGTAATCGTGCAAGAGGGCGCGCTCGATAATATAGCCGCTCTTCTAGACCTTGACAGAAAGGTGCTTGTCGTAACGGACGACGGAGTGCCCAAAGAGTATGCCCAAAAAGTGGCGTCCTCGACAAAGGAAAGCGTGGTTGCGGTGCTCAAAAGCGGAGAGGAAAGCAAGAATTTTGACAATTTCAAAGCGCTGCTTTCGCTTATGCTTACGCACTCTTTTACGAGAAAGGATTGCGTTGTTGCGGTAGGCGGCGGCGTGGTGGGCGATATCGCAGGTTTTGCGGCGGCGTGCTATATGAGAGGCATAGATTTTTACAACGTTCCAACAACGCTCCTTTCGCAAATAGACTCGTCGGTGGGCGGAAAAACCGCAATCGATTTCGAGGACGTAAAAAACGCGGTGGGCGCGTTTTATCAGCCCAAAAGAGTGGTGATTGACGCGGACGTGCTTGCAACTCTTGACAAAAGACAACTTGCGTCGGGGCTTGCCGAGGCAATCAAGATGTCGCTTACCTCCGACAAAGAACTGTTTGAACTCATTGAAAATTGCAAAGATATGCAAGAAATCAAACGCAATTTGCCCGAGATTATAAAGCGTTCGCTCCTCGTCAAAATCGCAGTCGTCGAGCAGGATGAAAAAGAGAGCGGATTGCGCAGAGTCCTCAACTTCGGACACACTGTCGGACACGCAATCGAGAGCGCGGAAAGGGGCAAACTTTTGCATGGCGAGTGCGTGGGGCTCGGAATGTTGCCCATGTGCGACAAAGACGTGCGCGCAAGGCTTGAAAAAGTGCTTGAAAAATGCGGATTGCCGCATAATATCGCATGGAATTCCAATGATTTGAGAGAATATATCTCACACGACAAAAAGGCAAACGAGGGCGGGGTGTGCGTCGTCAAAGTGAGGAAAGTCGGCAGTTTTGAATTTGAAAACGCGACAGTCGAGCAAATACTTGAAATGACGGAGGAAGTCAAATGAAAAACACATTCGGACAAAGCGTTGCAATGACCGTATTCGGCGAAAGCCACGGCGATTGCGTGGGCGTGGTTATAGACGGACTTTGCCCCGGTATCGGCGTCGACGAAAACAAAATAAAAGAGGCGCTTGCGCTTCGCGCTCCGTCGCAAAGTATAGATACGGCACGCAGAGAAAAAGACGAATATAAGATTGTCAGCGGTGTGTTCAAAGGCAGAACCACGGGCACGCCGATTTGTATTATCATCCCCAACGAAAATACGAAAAGCAGCGATTATCAATACGGCGTGGCTCGTCCGTCGCATGCGGATTATACGGCGTTTTGCAAGTATCACGGCTTTGAAGATTTTAGAGGCGGAGGACACTTTTCGGGCAGAGTTACCGCAGGCATAGTGGCAGGCGGCGCTATTCTCAAAAGTGCGCTTGACAATCTGGGAATAAAAATCGGCACGCACGTGCTTGAATGTGCGAAAGTGCGCGATAAGGAGTTTGACGATGTGCAAAACGAACTTTTAAGTCTTGATTGCGTCAAATTCCCCGTAATAGACAAGGGCGTCGAAGAAAAGATGACGGCGGCTATAGAGAGCGCAAAAGCGGACGGCGACAGCGTGGGCGGCATTACTCAAACCGCAATCGTCGGTATGCCCTCGGGCGTTGGAGAGCCGTACTTCGACACTGTGGAAAGCGTGCTTGCGCATGCGATGTTTGCGATAGGCGGCATAAAGGGAATCGAGTTTGGAAAAGGATTCGAGATGAGCGGAATGCGCGGTAGCGAGGCAAACGACTCGATGCGTTATGAGAATGGAAAAGTCGTTACCGCCACCAACAACAATGGCGGTATAAACGGCGGTATAACCAACGGTATGCCAATACTTTTCAACTGCGCAATTAAGCCAACTCCGTCTGTTTTTAAGGCGCAAAACACAGTGGATTTTGCAAACGGAAAGAACATAGAACTTCAAATAAACGGTAGACACGATCCTGCAATCGTGCGCAGAGTTTGCCACGTAATCGACGCGGTGAGCGCGCTTTGCGTGTGCGATATGCTTGCGCAAAGATACGGCACGGACGTGTTTGCTAAAGGTATAAAACAATGAAATGCGCACTTATCGGCAAGCCCTTGGGACACAGTTATTCCAAAGAAATACACGCGCTTATCGCGCCGTACTCGTACGACCTTGTCGAGCTCGACGAGAGCGAGGTCGCGCCGTATCTGAGAAGTAGGGATTTTGACGGAATAAACGTTACGATACCCTACAAACAAACAGTCATGCCGCTTATTGACGAGATAAGCGACGAGGCGAAAAAAATCGGTGCGGTGAACACAATCGTCAACGAGGGCGGAAGGCTTGTTGGATACAATACTGACTTTGCGGGAATGCGCGCGCTTATCCTCAAAAACGGAATGGACGTAAGCGGAAAGAGGGCGCTTGTGCTCGGTACGGGCGGAACGTCGAAAACCGCAACCGAAGTGCTGAGAAGCCTCGGGGCAAGCGAAGTAATCAAAGTTTCGAGGACGGCAAAAGACGGAGCGGTGAGTTATACGGACGCATACGAGAAGCATTCGGACGCACAAGTGATTGTAAATGCGACGCCTGTGGGAATGTATCCGCACGAGAATGAAAAGCCAATCGATATCGGCAGACTTTCGTGCGTAGAGGCGGTGATTGACGCAATATATCATCCGCTTTGCACGGAGCTTGTTATTGATGCGAAACGCAAAGGTATAAAGGCGTGCGGCGGACTTTACATGCTCGTGGCGCAGGCGGTGTATGCGTGCGGATTGTTCCAAAACAAGGAAATTAACGCGGACGTCATCGACGACGTGTACGAAAAAGTGCTGGCGCAAAAGCGCAATATCGTGCTTGTGGGAATGCCCTCTTGCGGAAAGAGCACAATCGCAAACGAGTTTGCGAAACTTACGGGCAGAGAGGCGATAGACACTGATTGCGAGGTTCAAAAGCGTGCCGGCGTTTCGATATCTCAGATATTCGAAAAAGACGGTGAAGGCGCTTTCCGAAAACTGGAAAGCGAAGTAGTGAGCGACGTTGCAAGCCGCTCTTGCGTGATTGTATCGACGGGCGGCGGCGTTCCGCTCAATGACGAGAACGTAAAAAAACTGGCGAGAAACGGAATTATACTGTTTTTAGACAGAAACGTCGATAAGCTGATGGCGACAAGCGACAGACCGCTTGCCCAAAACGCAGAGGCGATAAAAAATCTGTATGAAAAACGCTATCCTATTTACCTCAAGTGCGCAGACGCGCGTATAGACTCAAACGGGAGCGTGCAAGATACTATAAATTCGATAAGGGGATTGTTGAAGATATGAAATTGCTTGTTTTGAACGGACCGAACATCAATATGCTCGGCATAAGGGAACCGAATGTTTACGGCAATCGTATGTATGAAGATTTGAAAAATCTTGTGAGCGAACACGCAAATAAAATAGGCGTTGAGGTCGAGTTTTTTCAATCCAATCACGAAGGCGCGCTGATTGACGAGATACAAAGAGCGTATTTTGACAAGGTTGACGGAATCGTTTTCAATCCTGCCGGATACACGCACACGAGCGTTGCGATTGCAGACGCGATTAAGGGCGTGAATATTCCCACCGTCGAGGTGCATATTTCCGACGTCGATAAGAGAGAGCCGTTTAGACAAATAAGTTACGTGCGCGCGGTAGCGATTGACACGATACAAGGTTTGGGTTTCGAGGGATATCTCAAAGCGATGGATATCCTGAAAGAGAGGTTGCAATAGGTATGAAAGCGACGTTTTTCCCGTCGGTTGCGAGAGGCGAGATTTGCGCTCCGTCGTCAAAGAGCGTGGCGCACAGATTGCTCATTGCTTGCGCGCTATCGGGCGGACAAAGTGTAATAAGCGGAATAAGTCAAAGCGAGGATATGCTCGCCACTTTGTCGTGCGTGCGTGCGCTCGGCGCAAAAGCAAGGGTGGACGGAGGCGTTGCGTATATAGAAGGTTGCGACGAAACTCCGCTTGAAAACGCCGTATTCGATTGCAACGAGAGTGGAAGCACGTTGCGCTTTTTCTTGCCCGTCGCGCTTGCGCTCGGTGCGGAGAATTGCATGTTCAAGGGCACTCCTCGCCTTATACAAAGAGGTATGGGCGTATACGACGAAATCTTTGCTCAAAACGGCATAAAAGTGCAAAAAGAGGCGGATACAATCACGGTTTGCGGACATCTCGGCAGCGGAAATTATACCGTGCGAGGGGATGTAAGCAGCCAATATATCACGGGCTTGCTTATCGCTCTGTCGCTGCTTGAAAAGGACAGTACGATTAAAGTTGTCGAGCCGTTTGAGTCGCGCGCATACGTAGATATCACCGCAAACGTAATGAAAAAATGCGGCGTTGATATCAAAAAAGCAGGCGATAACGTTTTTGTTATAAAAGGCGGTCAACGCTTTACGAGCGGAAACTATGCCGTTGAGGGCGATTGGTCAAACGCGGCGTTTTTGCTTGCGTTCAATCATATCGGCGGCGACGTGAAAGTGGGCGGCTTGAACGATAACAGCGCGCAAGGCGATAAAGTGTGTAAAGAATATTTTGAACGGTTAGAATGCCCAAATGCCGTGATAGACGTGCCAGATTGCCCGGATTTGGCACCCGTATTGTTTGCATTGAGCGCAATGAAATACGGCGCGACTTTTATAGGCACAAGACGGCTTAAAATAAAGGAAAGCGACCGTGCCGCGGCAATGGCGGAGGAACTTGCAAAGTACGGAATACAAACTGACGTCGAAGAAAATAAAGTGATTGTGCACGGCGGCGATTTGCATTCTCCGAACGCGACGATATCGGGACACAACGACCACCGCATAGTTATGGCAAACGCCGTGATTTTGAGCAAAGTCGGCGGAACGATTGACGGAATAGAGGCAGTGAAAAAGAGTTATCCCAACTTTTTTGAAGATATAGCAAAACTGGGTGTTGGATATGAAATTGAATAAAAATACAAAAATTTTGATAGTCGGTCTCGGACTTATAGGCGGAAGTTACGCCGAGGCGTTGAGCGCAAAAGGATATGAATCGGGCGCGATAGATATCAAGAAATCGTCCATTGACTATGCTCTTGCCAAAGGTTGGATTAAGAGCGGGCAAACGGAAGTAAGCAAAGACTACGTGTCGCAATTCGATTTGATAGTGTTTGCGCTTTATCCGCATTTGCTCGTGCAATGGATTGAAAAATATCAGACGTTTTTCAAGACCGGCGCGCTTATTACGGACGTTACGGGCGTAAAGGGCAGCGTTGTAAAAAAAGTGCAATCTATCTTGCGCAAGGACGTGGAATTTGTGGGGGCGCACCCCATGGCAGGAAGAGAAACAAGTGGCATAGAAGGCGCAAATTCTGAGATTTTTAAGGACGCAAACTATATTGTTACGCCCACGAGCGAAAATACCGAGGAAAATATCGAAGCGTGCAAAGCGTTGGGGCGAGAACTCGGATTTGAAAGAATAAGCGAACTTTCGCCCGAAGCGCATGACGAGATAGTTGGCTTTTTGTCGCATCTGACGCACTGTATCGCCGTTTCGCTTATGGTGTGTAAGGACAATGAACACCTTGCCGAGTACACAGGCGACTCCTTCAGAGATTTGACCAGAATCGCAAAAATCAACGACGAGATGTGGAGCGAATTGTTCCTTGCCAACAAAGACGAATTGGTGGCGCAAATGGAACTTTTCGAAAAACAGTTTGACAGCCTCAAAAAAGCAATCATAGCAGAGGACAGAGAAAATATACGCAAGACGATGCGCCTTTCGACGGCACGCAGAAAGACGTTTGACAAGGACGCACAGGAGACGAAATGAATTTGGAATTTAAGAGGAAACTTCCCACACTTCAAGAAATCAAGGCAATGTATCCCATTGACGACACGCTTGCCGAGTTCAAAAAAGAGACGGATAGAACGCTCAAAAACATATTTGAGGGCAAAGATGACAGGCTTTTGCTGGTTATTGGTCCGTGCTCTGCGGACAGAGAAGACGCCGTGCTCGACTATATAGGCAGGCTTCGCACCGTGCAAGAGAAAGTCAAGGACAAAATCGTCATCGTTCCGCGTATCTACACCAACAAACCGCGCACGACGGGGGACGGATACAAGGGTATGCTTCATCAACCCGACCCGCACGAGAGCGAGAATATGCTCAAAGGCTTGATTGCTATACGCAAACTGCACATCAAAGCGCTTCAAGAGACGGGCTTTTCCTGTGCGGACGAAATGTTGTATCCCGAAAATCACTTCTATTTGTCCGACGTGCTTTCCTACGTCGCTGTCGGCGCAAGGTCGGTTGAAAATCAATTCCACCGCCTTACTGCAAGCGGTCTTGACATACCGGTGGGTATGAAAAATCCGACCAGCGGTGATTTGGCAGTTATGATGAATTCAATCCGCGCGGCGCAACACCCGCACACCTTCGTGTATACGGGTTGGGAAGTCAACAGCAAAGGCAACACGCTTGCCCACGCAATTTTGCGAGGCTCGGTGGATAGGTACGGTCAGACCATACCCAACTATCATTACGAAGATTTGCAAACGCTTTGCCAAATGTACGCACAAGCGGGGCTTGCAAATCCTGCGGTTATCGTTGACACCAACCACTCCAATTCCGCCAAAAAATACGATGAACAACCACGTATCGCCATGGAAATTATGCATAGCACCCGTTGCGACAAGGATATATACAAACTTGTCAAAGGTCTTATGATAGAGTCCTACATCGAGGACGGCGCGCAATCTCCCGACGGCGGAGTGTACGGAAAATCCATCACCGACCCGTGTCTCGGCTGGGAGAAGACGGAAAGACTTATATTTGAGTTGGCGGAACTGCGATAAAAATTGCGCATTAATAATCGCGGAATATTCCGCAAAAAGAGCGTGCGAAAGCGCGCTTTTTCGTTATATAGAATTCGGTTTTTCTTGCGATTGACAATTGAGTTTAGTTGGCGTATTATAAAAATGCTACAAATCGTAAATAAACAGACGAACGCCTTTACTATCGGTAACAGGTGCATTATCCGTATACGTTCGTCTGTTTAGAACACTGATTTGTAGCAAAATCACGCGGAAATGCACTTGTTATATTTTTTATTTTGTGCTTTTCGTTACGGCGTACACATAGGAGGATATGTTTTGAAAAAATTTAGAATAGCGGTTTTGTGCGTTCTTTTGATATGCGTCTTATCAGTATTCTTGACGGCGTGTAATGCTGACGATACTAAATCGTTTAAGTATGGTGGAAACCCCGCAACTACGGTTTATTATGACAGTGCAACGAACACGAGCAGTGTAAAGATTCTTCTTTATTTGAAGAACGACGGAGGTGCTACTATAACTTCCGTTTCGATAAGTTGCTATTTCATCGACAATACGGGTAAAATCGTTGACCAAAAAAGCGAAGATTTTACAATTGAATTAAAGCCAAATATTACTCACGACAATTCGGGGACGTTCTCGTTGGTATTTGAAAACGTAAAAGGAAAGCCGGCAATGGTGGAAATCTACAACGCGACGGGTACTTTTGGAGTGACCAAAAAAGAAGAAAGGCAGGTTTGGTTGGACGAGAATTGGTGGATATGGTTTATCGTTGCGTACGTGATTGTCGGTATCGTTATAGGCATACTTTGCGGTGTGTACGTAGGCGCTGAATTCGGAGAGTTTGACGAGGAGTTTTGGATGTCGTTGGCGTGCGGTCTATTGTGGCCTATCGGCGGAATAGTGCTTCTCGTTAATTATATAAAAGAGAAAAAAGAAGACGACGGCTATTACTACGAAGACTGCGACGACGAAGACGATTATGAAGACGACGATGAATTCGACGACGACGGCTATGACGACGACTCCAAGGGCAAAAACCGCAATAGCGAACGTAAAAATGGTAAAAAATCAAAAGAAGATAAGAATATAAAAAGCGAAATTCCGAAAATCAAAATGAGCGATATTGCGGGGTTAGACGAGGCAAAAGAGTCGTTTAACGATAGAGTAATTTTGCCCATAAAACACAAAAAACTCTTTGCAAAATACGGCAAACAAGTTGGTGGCGGTATCTTGTTATACGGTTTGCCCGGTACGGGAAAAACGATGTTTGCACAAGCGGTTGCAAACGAACTGAAAGCGTCGTTTTTCAGCGTCAAGTGCTCTGATATACTTTCCAAATGGTACGGTGAAAGCGAGAGCAACGTAAAAGAATTGTTTGCAAAAGCAAGAAAAGAGCCTATATCGGTTATATTCTTTGACGAATTTGAGGCAATCGGTGCAAAACGTAAAGAATCACCTTTTGACACAAATCTTTCAACCGTTCAAGAGATACTTGCACAAATGCAAGGCATCGAAAGAAGCAAAAACACGTTGTTGGTGCTTGCCGCAACGAACTGCCCTTGGAATATCGACGGAGCACTTTTGCGCCCTGGTAGATTCAACGAAAAAATCTACGTTCCGTTGCCCGATAAAGAAGCAAGATTGTTTATTCTTAAAAAGGAACTTTCAAAAATCACGTTGGCAGAAGACGTTTCATTGAATGAAATTGCGGATAGACTTGACAATTACAACGGATCGGACGTTTCGGAATTCTGCGAACAATGCAAATTGACGGTGATAAAGAAAGAGTTGTCAAAAGAAAAAGCTGTTTTGGATATAGAAGACGTCGACGTTGTTTTGAATAAAGTGCACTCGTCCGTTTTGGAAGAGGATGTTGAAAAAATGGAAGAATTTAGAGAAAACAACGGTCTATAAAAACAAACGCCCCGTATTGCGGGGCGTCTGTTTTTTTGTAAAGAAGATAATTTGGAGAAATCACCGTTTTTGAGATGAGATTTGGTGATGTTGGTCTATGTTGTGGCTTCGCCTTGTTCGGATATGATTATATGAGAAAATCGGCGTTTAGTCAATAAAAACGTGAAACTTTTTTCATATTTTCATAAAATTTAATTAGATTCGTCGCTTTCGGCTTCGGATACCGATAAAAGCCGTCTATTTATTGATATATTTATACAAATATTTTTGTGTAGAATATGGACAAGGGTATTTTTTAATGTTACTATATATACAAAAGTAACGATATTTGTATATGTGTGTCGTTATTTGTGAAAGAACGCAAAAGTGCGATTTTTGTTTTTCTTTCTGTTCTGCAACACAAGGGGCTATGCCCGATTATTATAGGAGAATTATATGAGAGACTTAAAGCATCTGCTTTACTTCGAGAACCTTTTGACGGAAGCCAACAACGAGCTCGTCAAAAAAGCGGTTCAAGAGGACGGCAAACTTGCACTCGGCTACACCTGCTATCACGTACCCGAAGTGTTGCTCAATCTCGACAACTGCGTAAGCGTAAGACTTCGCGCGCCTCGCACGGGATCGGTGGACATCGCAACATACTATTTGAGTCCGTTTATTTGCGGATACGCCAAGGCTTTGCTTGAAAGAGGCATCGAGGGCGGTTACGGATTTTTGTCGGCTTTGTTCTCGGGCGAAACGTGCAGCGAGATGAACCGTACAATAGAGCATTTCGAACTCTTGCAACTTGTCGATAACGAGAAGTTCTTTGTGAGCATTTTCGATATGCCGTTCAAGACCAATCAACATTGCCTTGACAGCTACGTCAATCAAATGCGCCTCAAAGTGCTAGACAAACTCAAAGACGGCTATGGCGTGGATACCTCAGACGAGGCTATGCGTAAGGCGGTGGAACTCCACAACAGAGTTTGCAGAGCGATTACGCAAATCGGAGAATTCAGGAAAGAAGAAAATCCGCGCATTACGGGATATGAATTCCACGTACTTTGCGTGGCGAGCTACTGCTGCCCGAAATATCTCATTGTTGATAAGCTCGAAGAAACTTTGGAAGAACTCAAGACGCGCGAGCCCGATAAAAAGAAATTCTACAGGGCAAGAGTGGTGCTTGTGGGCAGCGAGATGGACGATCCCGATTTCACCAAATTGTTTGAGGACAGCGGCGCGTTTGTGTGCGCGGACAGATATTGTTTCGGCTCATTCCCCGGAAGAGAAGAGATTATTCTCAACGACGACGAGGACGTGCTTACGCAAATCTGCCGCCATTATATGAAAACCTGCCAATGCCCGAGATATATGGAGCACGAAAAGGTTGAGGACAGGCGTCAGTTTGTAAAACATCTCGTGGATGAATTCCATGCGGACGGCGTTGTATACGAGCAACTTAAGTTCTGCGAATACTGGGGCTACGAGCGTGCGCTTGCTTCGTACATTATGACCAACGAATTCGGCATTCCGTCCATTGCAATCGATCGTCAATATACGGCTAATGCGTCCGGACAATTGCGTACTCGTATCCAGGCGTTTGTCGAAAGCCTCGAAATCAAACATATTCAAAAAGCCAAAAAGGCGAAGGAGTGACCTATGGCAAAGAAAAAATACGGCGGTTACAAAAATCTTCACGAGGACAAAACGGGTTTGCTCAAACACCGTGAATGGCGTGGTTTCAAGGACACTCTCGTCGATTATTGGCGTTGGCTTGTAACTTGGAAAGACATGGTAGTAATGGTTCTCAAAAACCCGATTGCGGTTGTCAAAGGGCTTTGGCGCTATCGTTGGATGGCGACGTATCTTTCCACTCCTGCGTTCGTGGATCGCCACACCGAAGGCTTGCGCGGACCGCAACTTCTCATGACGCACCTTCATTTCAATATGATTGTTAAGCACGCAACGGGGCTTATCCTCACGGCGTTCGAAGCGGACGAAAAGATGTTCCCAAAGAACAAAAAGAGCAAAAAACTCGTCTGCATCGACGAGCTTATTCCCGTTGAGTTTATCGCAGGATTCCCCAATCTCAAAGCGTACCCGATGCAAACCATGCCTATCTTCCTTTCGAGCATGGTTGATCAACTCGTCGTGCCTCCTTATCTCGACGCAATCGAGAGCTTTGGCGTGCCGGCGGACGTTTGCCCTCTTCCCAGCGCAGAGGCAGGCGTGTGCGTTGAAGACGATTATCCCAAGCTCGGCACTTGTATGATCACCTGCAATATGCCTTGCGACGGATCCATTATGACGACAACCTTTCAGGACAGATATTTCAGACTTCCCACACACGTGTACAACGTGCCTTTGAGATATAAGGGAGAGGACGTTCAGGAATACGCCGTCGAGGAAATCAAGGAAATGATAAAATTTGTGGAAGATCAGACGGGAGAAAAGTTTGATTGGGACGCATTTATCAAGGCTCTTGAAAGATACAATAAGCAACTCGATTTCGAATTGCAAAAGTGGGAAGTAAACAAGACCAAGTATCCGCAAATGACGGGCGCGACGTTCTGGCTTTACAGACTTTATTACTATCACCTTTCCGGCGGTTTCGACAAGAGATTCCTCAAAGTCGATAAGAAAGTCAACAAGATTATGCTCAAAGCGTACGAGAAGAAAACTCCCGCGAGCAAGGAAATGCGCCATAGAGCAATCGTGTGGAGTTGCCCTGCAAACTATTATACGTCTTTTGCAAACTGGCTTGAAAACTGCTGGGGCATCAACGTGGTTATGGATATGGAAACTATGATTTCCTATCTCAAATTCCGCACAGATACGCACGAGCACGCTTTGCAAGACCTTGCAAAGACTTATCAACGCGCAACTATGCGTACTCACACCAAAGGCGGTTACGCCAACGTGCTCAACGAGTGCTGGCGCGTTGCGGAAGAGTACAACGTCGATACCATTATCATGTACGACCAGATTTCATGCAAAGGTATGGACGGACTTGTCGGTATCTTCGACGAGCAAGCGCGCGAGAGAGGGTACAACTTCATTTGGGTGCAACAAGACCTTATGGACAGCAGAACAATATCCAGACGCGATATGCGTGAGCAGGTCAACAAGTATATGACCACGGTTTTGCAAGAAAAACCGATTGACGAAAGTCTCCTGGACTTCGACGACACACAAGCGTGGTAATTTAAAATAATAAAAGGTAGGATACTATTATGAAATATTTTGGCGGATGCGACGTAGGATCAACCTACACCAAAGCAGTTATATTGGATGAAAACGGAAAGATGGTTGCAGATACCACCATCAAGAGCAAAATCAACGCGGCGCTCTCTGCAGAGGCTGCCATGACGGAAGTAGTTAACGCCGTTCCCGAACTCAAGGGCGACGTTAAAAACCTCACATACCTCGTCGGTACGGGTTACGGCCGTAACAAGGTTGCAACTGCAGACGAAAACATATCCGAAATCTCTTGCCACGCAATGGGCGTACACGTTACGGATCCGAGCGTCAAGGCAATCATCGATATCGGCGGACAGGACATCAAGGGTATCGCAATCGACACGGACGGTACTGTCAAAAACTTTGCAATGAACGACAAGTGCGCGGCAGGTACGGGCAGATTCTTTGAGGCTATGGCAAGATCTTTCGAGATGTCCCTCAGCGACTTCTCCAAGCTCTCCCTCAAAGCAAAGAACGTCATCCCCATCTCCGCACAATGCACGGTTTTTGCAGAGTCAGAGGTCATCTCGCTCGTCGGCGAAGGCAAGCCTATGGACGAAATCGCAGCAGGCATCGAGATGTCCGTTGCAAAGAGATGTTTCGTTATGGCAAAGAAAGCGGGCGCAACGGATAGCATCACGCTTACGGGCGGCTGCGCAAAGAACGACGGCTTGAAACAAGCAATAGAGCAAGTGCTTAAAATCAAGGTTATAGAGCTCAAGACCGATCCGCAACTTATGGGTGCGCTCGGCGCGGCGGAATACGCAAGACAAAAGGGCTTGGCAAAGGCGTAAGGAGGCAAATATGATATCAACGGCATTGTCCGCACTCGGCGGAGGCGCAATCGCAGGTATAGTGCTAGGCAGTATTGCAGGATTACTGTTGCTGTTCTTCCTCGTTACCTTTACGATTTATTGGTTCAACCTTGACATGAAGTTCATTTATTGGTTTTACAATAAAATGAAAAAGCACTACGACCATATGGAAAGACAAAGAAGGCTGTAAGTTAAAAAGCAAGGCAAATTGCCTTGCTTTTTCAATAGAACGGATTGGGCTATCGCATAGCGCCAATTTAATTAATCGCAAATCGCATATTGAATATTTTGTGATTGAGGGTTATAATATTTTCGTAAACAATCCAAAACGGAGGGGAAAATTATGTTACCGTATTTTTTGTTTGTAGTGGGCATGGTTATGCTCGTGCTGTTTTTGATTGCAAGAGATAAAAAATCTTCTATGCTCGCTATAATTTTAAAGACCGTAACTTCGCTCTTTTTCATTGCAACGGGACTTGCCGCAATGGTGGAAAACGGCGTTGCCAACGACCTTGGCAAGATTGCTTTGCCGTGCGCGCTCGTGTTGATGGGACTCGTGCTCGGTATGGTGGGGGATATCACTCTTGATTTCAAGATTTACTTCAAGGGCTTGGAAGGCGAATACGCCAATGCAGGGAAGGACAAAGACAGCATGATGTATTTCGGTATGCTCGCATTCGGCATCGGGCACGTGCTTTATATCACGTCTATGGCAATTCGTTTCCCGGGTGCTGAAATGAACGTGCTTTGGTCCGCGCTCGTGTCGCTCGGTGTGGTTGCGGTTATGTTCGTCGTGTGCATATTCGCACTCAAAATGCAGTTTGGAAAATTCCTCGTGCCCAGCATAATCTATGCGTTCTTGCTCTGCTGGTTTGTCGTGATGTCCGCAATGTACGTGAAACCTGCAAACGCTTCTACTTCCTCAATCGTGTTGCTCGTCGGCTCAATACTCTTCGTAGTGTCGGATATGGTGCTTTCCATGACCTACTTCAGCAAGCCTGCCGATTATGAAAAACAAGGCGCACTCAATCCCGAATCTCGCCTTATGATAGTAGTCAATCACGTTACCTATTATCTTGCGCAATTCCTCATCGCTTTGTCTTTGCTCTTCATCTGAAACGATTGCGAAAGCAAGCAAGGATTGTAAAAAACAACCTAAAAAGGCAGATAAAATCAATTTTTTATCTGCCTTTTTATATAATTTTTTTGTTAAAAATGGTGTTTTTTTGTGTTTTTTCGTACTTTTTATGTCAGTTTCAAGAGGCTTTGGGTTTGAGATTTGCTATTTTACGATTTCGCCGTTGCGCGCGGATTGATAGATTATCCAGTATCCGCCGTCGCCCACGGGGAGCCATACGCAAGCGTTCTTGAGTTCTTTGGGCGGCTCGGCTTTCGAGGGCGACGGCACGCCGTAGCATATAAACGACGGCTCCTCCTCGTTGAAAAGCACGCCCACGACGTAGTAGCCGTCCTTTACGTCCACGTGTACCCATTCGGAATTTGGAACGGCGTCGCAAAGCGCGTCCTCGCGCGGATAGCACACAAACATTTCGTCGATTTGCGGTTTGACTGCATAATAGAAGTTGTTGCCGTCGTACTTTGTCCACTCGCTCATTACAAGCACGTCGTCGAGGGAAGGTTCTTCCTTTTCGGATGCTTGAACGGTGCGCTCTTTTGCTTTGTCTATGCTCTTTTTTAATGTGTCGCGCTTGTTGCTTTCGTCGATTTTTGCAAGCGCTTTGCTCTTGGATATATTGCCTCCGAACATTGTCAACGAACTTGACCTGACTACGCAACCATAATCGTCTTTTGCACAAAACGGCACTTCAAACGCCGTATTGGTGTCGTTAAGTTTGATTTTTGCGATATTCTCGCCCACGATATAAAGCGTTGCGTTGCTCGGACGGAAGTCTAGATTGCAGTTGCCTTTGATATAATCCGTCTTGCCGACCACGCTTTGAAGCTTGACTAAGCCTTTGTGTCCGCCGCCGGTAAGCACCACGATTTCTTTTTTGTTGTCCATATCTTCACCTCGTATAAAGGTATGCCTCGGCGTTGGTAAAAATGAGGATATTTTTTGATTTACGTCTTGAAAAATCGCGCATTTCGAGATATATTGAATGTAGGAGAATATTATGGGAAAAAGAGTTATGCGCACGGACTATCCCGTGCAAGAGATTGCAAAAGATACCTATAAAATAAGCGACTTCGGCATCGCCAACTGCTATTTGCTTGTTGGACAGGAAAAGGCGTTGCTTATCGATTGCGGACTCGGAATCGGCGATATAAAAGGTTGCGTTGAACATATCACGGACAAACCGCTTATAGTTGTTGGCACGCACGGACATGTCGACCACGTCGGCGGCGACGGCGCGTTTGACGAGATATATCTGCATACGCTCGATACCGGGCGCAATTATCGTTTTCAGATAGGCAAAACGTTGCGCAGGTTGTTTTTGGCGGCGAGCAAAGGCGTAGCGGATAAATCCATAAAATCCAAAGACCTCGTTATATACAAAAAACGTCCGCGCGTTATAGGAATAGAGGACGGGCACGTCTTTTCGCTCGGCGGAAGGGATGTGAAAGTCGTTCATTCCACAGGACATACGCTCGGAAGCATTTTGCTGATTGACGACAATACAAAAATCGCATTTGTGGGCGACAATATGAGCCCGTCGCTTTGGCTGTTTTTGCCGCACGCCTCGACTGTTGAAGAGTGGATTGAAAGTGCGCAAAGAATAAGAGAATTGGCTAACGAATACAGGATATTCTGGGGGCACGAGGGCGGCGAGTTGACAACGACGCTTATAGACCGCAACATTCAACTTGCAAAAGAGATACTTGCAAAATACAAGCGCAACAGGCACGTGTTTTATGTCAAATTTTATCCTTGCAACGACAGAGTGAACGGCAGTATCGTTTTCAGATTGGCAAGGATTTTTAAAAAGAAAAAGAAATAAACCGTGTTCAAAAATCGCACAAAGACGGCACGTACAGTGCAAAAATGTGCGGAAAAAGCGCTAAAAACATGCAAAAAACATATAAAAAAGCGTCCCCTAAGGACGCTTTTCTTGCGATGATTTGAGCCTTTAATACGGATTTTATCAATACATATGCTTGTCGAGTTCTTCTTCGACATAAGCGTATTTTTTGACTTTGGGATTTTTGACGATTTTGCCGCGGAGGACGACCATTTTGGGATTGCGCAAATTTTCGATGTTTTCAAGAGGATTGCCATCGACCACCATAAAGTCTGCGGATTTGCCTTTTTCCACGCTGCCCGTGATATCGTCTATTTGCGCTATTTGGGCATTGACCATAGTTGCGGTGTGTATTGCCATAGCGTTGCTTGCGCCGAGGTACTTATGGAAGTACATAAGTTCGCGCCACATATCGTAATGTGTTACGAACGGGCAAGCGGTGTCTGTGCCAAGCCCCACGGGGATGCCGTTGTCAAGGCAGGTCTTTGCGCATTGAAGCATACCTTCAAATACCACTTCGCTGTTGATGCGGTGAAGTTCCGTTCCGCCGGATTTTTCGGGAGGGAAGAAACAAAGCGGAATGACGGGGGATATGGTGAGGATATGCGCGGAGCCGTTCTTTTTGAAAAGCTCGATTTCGTGATCGGTTACTCTTCCGCCGTGTTCGATTGTATCAACGCCGCCTTCTAGCGCAACGGTTACGCCTTGCGGACTTTCTACGTGCGCAGCAACCTTGAATCCGAGTTTGTGCGCCTCGTCGCAACATGCTTTGACGATGTCGGGAGACATGCGCAGAACGCCCGGTTCGCCTTTTTCTTTTGCGTCGAGGATTCCGCCCGTTATCATGAGTTTGATGAGGTCGGGTTTTGTCTTTGCGATTTCGTCAACGATTCTCGCGCCGTCCTCGGGGTTTTTCGCCTCGTAGGCGAGAAGTCCTGCCATATGACCGTCTTTGACGGATACAGCCATATTGGAAGCGAGAATGCGGGGAGCCTTGATTTTGCCTGCCGCGCCGTTATCCCTGATTGCGGAATCGATGTCGTCAAGACCGCCCACCGTACGTATTGTCGTTACGCCCGACATAAGTTCGGTTTTTGCGTAAGCGGCGCACATTTTGTAGACGATATACTTGGTGAACTTGTGGCTCATAAGCTTGCGGACGGTTTCCTTATTTTGTTTTTTTGTGTCGCGAGGCATGCCGCTTCCGGGGAGGTGTACGTGCATATTGATAAGTCCCGGCAAGAGATACTTGCCTTGCAAATCCACGGTTTTGAGCCCTGCGAGTTTTGCCTTGTCGTCGGTGATGTCGGCAATCTTGCCGTTTTCCACTATGACGGACTTGCCCGTGATGACGTCCTCATCGAGCTTTCCCGTGATAATATTTGCGTTTATGATTGCATATTTATCCATAATCCGCTCCTTTTTGCATAGATAACTTGTTTTATTATGAATATAATATACCCGTTTTGCCAAATTGGGAACTGTTTTTTGTATCGCAAAGCGCAAAATGTGCCGCTTTGATTTGCAAATTGCCAAATCAAAAAGGACATAAAAAATCCGCCGCCTGTTGTCTAAGGTGGCGGATAGTGTTTGTCGATTGCGCGATTATGCGGCAAGGCGTATACCTTTTTTCTTTCTCACTGCACGCGCGATGACTTTTACAAGCTCAACAAGCGGAATTACGGTAACCGCAAGCGCAAGTGCGATGCCGTATTCCATTGCGTCGAGTTTGGCAAGTTCGAAAGCGTTGGCGAGGAAGGGAACTTCCACAACTATTGTGGTGAGAGCAAGCGATATCGCGCCTGCGCCCCAAAGCCACCAGTTTTGTTTCTTTATGGCAAATATAGAGCCGTGGAGCGAGCGCATATTGAACGCATGGAAGATTTCCGCCATAGAGAGTGTGAGGAATGCCATTGACGAGCCTACGTCCGCAGGGGAGTATGCCGCGTTGGCGTGTTGCGGCATTTGCGCTATAACGTCGCGCCCGAGATAGAAGGACGCAAGAGTTATTGCGGTGAGGAATATGCCTTGATATGCGATTGCAACGCCCATACCGTTTGCAAAAATGCCGTCTTTGGAATTTCTTGGCGGACGACTCATAATGTCCTTTTCAGGAGCCTCCATGCCCAGCGAGAGGGCGGGGAAACAGTCGGTTATAAGGTTTATCCAAAGAAGATGCGCCGGCTTGAATATGGTAAAGCCGAGCAAGGTTGCCATAAATATTGACAGCACTTCCGAGAGGTTGGACGCAAGCAAGAATTGGATGGATTTGCGGATGTTGTCGTAAATGCGTCTGCCTTCGCCTGCCGCCGCCACGATTGTCGCAAAGTTGTCGTCGGCAAGTATCATATCCGCAACGTTTTTCGTAACGTCCGTGCCCGTGATGCCCATGCCCACGCCTATATCTGCGTTCTTGATTGACGGAGCGTCGTTTACGCCGTCGCCCGTCATTGCGGTGATGTAGCCTTTTGCTCTTAGCGCATTGACAATCCTTGTCTTGTGTTCGGGTTGTACGCGCGCATATACGGAATATTTTTCCACTTCGTTTGCAAAGTCCTCATCGCTGATTTTATCCAGTTCCGCACCCGTAATGGCTTGCGACGCGTCCGTGATTATTCCGAGTTGCATAGCGATTGCAACCGCCGTGTCTTTGTGGTCGCCGGTAATCATAATGGGGCGAATGCCTGCCTTGCGGCACTCTTCGATTGCAGGGAACACTTCGGGACGTACGGGGTCTATCATGCCCACAAGCCCCACAAAGCACATATCTTTTTCCATGCTTTCGGACGTGTAGTCGTCGGGCTCTTTGTTTAGCGCCTTTTGCGCCACGGCAAGCACGCGGAGCGCCTTGTCTGCCATAGCCTTGTTTTGAGCAAGTATTTCATCGCGTTTTTGCTCCGTAAGTTCCACAACTTTGCCGTTTTCATAAAAGTGAGTGCAACGCTTGATTATCTCGTCCGGAGCGCCTTTTGTGTATTGCAAAATTGCGCCGTTTTGGTCGCGATGAACGGTGGTCATCATCTTGCGCATGGAATCGAAAGGAATCTCGCCTATGCGAGGGTAAAGCGCTTTTTGCTCGTTTTTGTCAAGCTCGAGTTTTGCGGCGTAATTGACAAGCGCGCACTCGGTCGGCTCGCCCGTTGCCTCGCCTTTTTCAACGTCATACTCCGCGTCCGAGCAGAGCGACATTGCGTTTGCAAGCAATTTTTCGTCGTCGCCGTAATGCTCGACTACGGTCATTTTGTTTTGGGTGAGTGTGCCAGTTTTGTCCGAGCAGATTATTTGAGTGCAGCCCAAAGTTTCCACTGCGGTGAGTTTGCGGATAATCGCGTTGCGCTTGGACATATTGGTTACGCCGATGGACAAAACTATGGTAACCACCGTCGCAAGACCTTCCGGAATTGCCGCAACCGCAAGGGATACCGCAATCATAAACGTGTTGAGAATGGTGTTTGCCGTGTCGTTCATAAGCGTTTTGTCAACCGCCGCGCGAATGAGGCTGATTGCAAATATCACAACGCAAATGCCGATAACCATATAGGTAAGCACTTTGGAAAGTTGCGAAAGTTTTTGTTGAAGGGGAGTTTTGCCTTCTTTTGCGGTCTGCAAAGCGTCGGCGATTTTGCCCATTTCCGTGCTCATGCCCGTTCCGACTATAACGGCTTTGCCTCTGCCGTAAACTACGGTGCTGCCCATAAACACCATATTTTTTCTGTCGCCGAGGGGTACGTCCGCGCCGCCGTTGTCGATTGCGTCAACCGTTTTGATTACCGGTACGCTTTCGCCGGTGAGGGCGGCTTCTTCCACTTTCATGCTTGCGCACTCGATAATGCGCGCGTCGGCAGGCACTGCGTCGCCCGCTTCCAAAACTATAACGTCGCCGACAACCAAGTCCTCGCTCTTAACGACGACTATGCGCCCGTCGCGTATGACTTTTGAAGTGGCGGCGGCGATTTTTTGCAGTGCGTCGATTGCCTTTTCCGCCTTGCTCTCTTGAAGTACGCCCAAAACCGCGTTGATTATGACGACCGCCATAATAATTATCACGTCTGTGGGGAACTCTTTGTTGAGCCCAGACATAACTGCGGATATGATTGCCGCAACTATGAGAATGAGCGTCATCGGCTCTATGAATTGCTTGAGAAAGCGCAATATCATAGGCTCTTTTTTGCCTTCTGCAAGCTTGTTCTTGCCTTGCGATTGCAGTCTTGTTTCTGCCTCTTGGGCGGTTAGTCCGTTTTCGCAGGATTTGACCTCATCAAAAACCTTTTCGACAGGTTGAGAATATGGTTTCATAAATACTCCTTATCTGGTATATATGTCTTTTTCTATTAAAAAAGACTTACCCGAAAACGGATAAGTCTCATCATTCAAAATAAAACCGGAGCGAGATGCTCGTGTTAGCGATTTTATTACACCGAGGGTGCCGATTACTCCCTTATGTTGTAAGCCGATTGTATCAAATACTTTTGCCTCTGTCAACGACTTTTATCGTTGAATTTGCGCGAATTTTGCCGTAAGCTCGAAGCACGGATTGCCCTCGGAAAAACCGATAAGGGTGAGATCGTCGCCTTTTTGAGTGTATTTGAGCGTAACGGTCTGACCGAGTTTGATTTCCGATTTGTATTCGATTTCGAGCGAGCGAAACTCGTGATCTTTGAGGTATTCCGCGCCGAGCAAGTCCTCTGTTTCGTCTATGTACTTGCTGTTGTTCATATGCCCGTTGATGTCCACCTGACTGTATGAAACGACAAACGATTTTTCGTTTTCTTGCTCGCCGAGCGCAACGCCGCATGAAAGACCAATGATAGGCTCGATATCGGGGGCGGGTACTTCCACTCCGTACGTTTCGGGAAACACCATGTGGCGAGATTCCTCGTCCATAAGCAGCCACACGGCGCTTGCGCGCATAAGCACGTTGCCGTCTTTGTCGCGCATCTCGTAATAGCGAGGGAAGAGCACTCGCATTGTTTTTCCCGCCCAGCTCGTCAGAGTGATTTCGTCATCGTAAGAGGGGAGCGACTCTATCTCGAGTTTTATCCTCGCAACCACCCACAAGGCGCCTTTATCGAGCGTCTTTGCTCTGCCTGCGCCTAGTGCTTCTGTGTGAGCAATGGATATCTCCTGTATCATGCGCATAAGGGTGGACGGGCGTAAACTGCGATACATGGTTACGTCGTCGGCAAGAAGCTTTTTATGCACGGTATATATTAAATCTTGTGTTTTATCCATACGATTTTGCATTATAAAACGTCGATTGTGCGATTTGGCTTGCAATTGCTCATTTGGTTGCCATGTCGTAAACGGTATCTACCACTTCGCCGACGGTGCGCAGTTTTATCCATACTTTGTCGGGAATCTTTATGCCGTAGTCGCTCTCGAGCGTACATACGATATAGATGTAGTTGAGCGATTCGTAACCCTTGGAATTGATAGGAGTTTCACGTGTGATTTCCGCATTTGCGAGGGTGGGAACGTATTGTTTTACAAGCTTTGTAAGATTGTCTTGAATTTCTTGTTTTGTTACTTGCATAATTACTCCTTTATGTCTGCTCTTTATTTGAGTGCCCAGCGTTTGATTTTGCCCGTAGCGGTTTTTTCGAGCGCATGAGGCAATATACATACGTCGGCTATTTGTTGGTCGAACGGTTTGGTTTTGTTGAAAGCGGATACCTTTTCTTGAACGCTGTTTTTGTCTGTATCGCCGTCTTTGTCGCCGACGAAAAGCGTTACGCAGCCGTCTTTCATGTTGAGTGCGATATCGTCTAAACCCAGCGCTTTTCTAAGGTCGGTTTCCCATTCTGCAAGGTAGATTTTGGTGCCGTTTTCAAGCACGAGAATATCTTTTTTGCGCCCCGTAATATAAAGGTTGCCGTCCTCGTCGAATTTGCCGAGGTCGCCCGAGTGAAATACGCCGTTTTGCAGCACAGCGTCCGTTGCCGATTGATTTTTGTAATAACCCTTCATTATGCATTTGGGGCATTCTATAAGTATTTCGCCGTCGTCCGCAAGCGTGATTTTATCGTCCGGACATACGGACATCGCGAACGGATTTTTTCCGCAACTTATGGCTACGCCGCTGGACGTTTCCGTAAGTCCGTATCCGAAACGCACTTCTATTCCTTTTGCCTTGACCGCTTGCAAAATCTGCTCGTTTGCAGGACCTGCGCCTACGAGTATCATGCGCAATCCGTCGTTGAGAGCGTCAAACCCAACCATAAATTTGAGGATTGACGGCACGACGGATATGATTGTCGGATTGAAATATTTTGCGTCGAAGGGGATATAGCGCATGCCTCTTGTCAAGGATATGCACGCGCCTTGCGAAAGCGGCCAGAGCATTGCGCACACAAAGCCGAACACGTGAGTGAGGGGAAGCACGCAAAGCAGATTGTCGTTTTGATTGCAAGGACATTTTTCCTGTCCGTTCCATGCGCTTGCGCATAGAGATTCGGAAGTGAGAACGACCGCTTTGGACGATTCCGTCGTTCCCGAAGTGAAGAAGAGAATATCGCCCTCGCCGTCCGCTTTTTTGACAGATTGCGGACAGGTTTTTAAAGCGTTTTTATAGGGCGCCGTGATATCGTCCGTAAGAATTGTTTCCACATCTGTTGCAAGCACGCATTTTTGAAGGGCGGCGGCGTCCGACATAGCGTCGAGGAGCACCGTTTGCTTGCCTGCAATCACGCACGCGAACATATCTATAATCCACTTTGCGGACGGAGCCTGAAGTATGCCTATGCAGTTTTCTTTGAGGGCTGCCGCTTCTTGCGCGCGGCGGCATACGCAGTCGTAAAGCTCGGCATACGTAATATTGCAAAAAGTGCCGTTATTATCGTAGCGCAATGCGACGTTTTCGCCGTATTTTTCTGCACAGTGACTCAAAAGTTGTTCGAAAGACTCAAATTTCATATTCGCCTCGCTTGTCGAGTATATTATATCACGCCTATGTCGCAATGTGAATAGCAAATCGACAAATTAATAAAAAAATATCGATATTTTTCATTAAAGTATTTACATTAAAGAAAATAGTGGTATAATATGATTAAACAAATTGTAAGTTTATTACTTGCAAAATCTAAGGAGATTATTATGGCAAAGAACGAAAAGATTTGTATCATCGGCGCAGGTCCTGCGGGATTGAGCGCGGCAGTACATCTTGAGAAGAATGGTTACACCGATTACGCTATTCTCGAAAGAGAAGATCACGTCGGCGGCAAATGCCACTCCCCGTATCACGATGGAAAGAGATTTGAGATGGGCGCAATTATGGGTTGCCCGACGTACTATGCGGTTCACGAGCTTGAATTGTTTGGCGGTGTAGATCACAACGGTCCGAAACTCGAACGTGCGTATCGCAGAAAAAACGGTAAAGAATACGATCCGTTCAACCCCAAGAAAAATCCGTTCCTCATTCCTCACCTTTTGAGAGTCAAATCCCAAGTCAAAAAACTCGGCACGCTTCTCGCAACCAAATACAAGGGATATGAATACACCGGCCATAAGGGTGTTGCAGAGGGCAAATACGACGGTTACGACCCCGTAACGGGCGAACATGTAGTGGGTGAAAACCCCAACCTCAAAGACCTCTCGATGAACTTCACAGATTTCTGCAAACTCAACAAAGTTGAACTTGCACAAGAGATTTGGATCGGACCTTACACCGCATTTGGTTACGGTTTCTTCGACGAGATTCCTGCGGCATACGTCGTCAAATATCTTGACTTTGCAACTGCAATGTACTTTGTCAACAAAGATTTGTGGACGTGGAAAGACGGCACGCAAAGCATTTACGAAGCAGTAAACGCAAAACTTCAACATCCTGCACGCCTCAACGTCAACATCACCAAAGTAACTCGTGAAAACGGCAAAGTCCAAGTCTATATCGGCGAAGATATGGAAGAGTATGACAAGATCATAGTTACGGCGCCTCTTCAATATTTGCCCAACTACTTTGACGCGACCGAGCAAGAGAAAGCGCTCTTTGCAAAGATCGATTACGAGCGCTACGACGTTACCGCAATCACTTGCAAGAAAGGCACGTATTATCCCGATATGTCCGGCTACCTCTTCGACAACATGGTTCCCGAAAGAATCGGTCATCTCATGGTGTTCTATCACAGATGGAAGAACGAGCCCAACCAAGTCCTCACAACTTACGTCTTGCGTAACCACAAGGGTAAGGAACTCAAATCTTACGACGAAGCAAAGAAGATGGCTTGGGACGATATGAAACTTTGCGGTATCGATATGGACAAATGCGTCTACGAGAGAAAGTGGTATTATTTCCCGCACGTCTTTGAAAAAGACTACGCCGACGGTTGGTATGACAAAGTCGAATCTATGCAAGGCAACCTCAACACCTACTATGCAGGTGAAATTATGAGCTTTGGCGATATGGAAGAGACTGTGCAATACTCCAAAGATTTGGTCGCCCGCTTCTTTTAAGGCTGTCAAATAGCGAATAACTACGTCTGAGCCACGCCTCGACAACTCATTTACGATTAGTAAATTAGGGTTGCCGAGAGCGTGGCTCTTTCTTGTTCTTCATCTATTTGACAGCCTTAAAAGTAAACGCGCGGTGGAGGGGATACTTATTAACGGAATGTGTCTATTTGGAGCGCACTTATAAACGGTATGTGTAACTTCGAGGACGAAACTCGAACCGCAAGGCGGTGAGCGGATAAGCGCCGAGCTTGACGATTAGTACAAGTGAGCCAACGAGTGTTGTTCTTTTCGTTGGCGAACGAGAGACATAACGAGGGGACGATACCTATCTATGCGAGTGCCGTTGTCTCCTCCGCGAGCGACGGATAATGTTGTAAAGAAATGCCCCTATACGAGTGGTCGGGCGCGACGCGTTAAGCGACACATTCGGTGAATGTGTTGTAGCCAAAGCGAACAAGGCGGATTGCGGTGCGCAAACGCCGAAGTGGACATGCCGGCGTGTCCGGAAAGAGGGGGTATTGTATTTAGAGGAGTTACGACGCACTTAATTAGAAAAACAAAAACGCTCGCGAAGTGCGAGCGTTTAATTGAATATTCCATATTCTTAATATCTTATATTATTACCAAAACTTTTACTTAATATCTGCTTTTTGGGCGTTGCTGAGGCGGATGAGTTGATTGTCAACGGCGAGTTTGTCAATGAGATTGTGCATTGCCTTGTCAAGTTCTTCGCCTTTGCGGTAGTCTGCCTCGAATATCCAATCCACGCGTTCGTGTTTTAGAAGAGGCTGAACCTTGTCTTTTTGTCCTTGTTGGTAGAGGGCGATTGAGTGTCCGCCCGAGAGTTTGACAAGTTTCATGCACGGCACGTCCGTAAGCCCGTCGCCGATGTAAATCATATTGTTGAAATACACGCGTCTTTCGTTTTCGGGCTTGGAGGCGTTGACGTCAACGTTGTTGCTGATGTCCAGAACGCCCTTGTTGATGCGGTATACAAATTGAGTTTTGTTGGTGTAGTTTACCGCCATTTTTGCCCAGACCGCTTTGCCGTCCTGATACAGAAACTCGCTTGCAAAAATCTTTTTGAAGTGTTTTGCGATGCTGGAGCCGTCAATGATTTCTTTAAGACCGGAGGAAAGCACGTAATGTTCAACTTCCACTCCTGCTTGTCTGCCGTATTCGTTGATGCGCTCAAACCAATCCTCAACGCCGGGCAGATATTCGATATGTTTGCCGCACTCTGTCAAATCCTCGCGAGAGAAGGGCTTGCCGATGCGCTCGGATTGTTTTATCATGCAGTACATATACGTAAGCACGCTGTCCATTTGCTGTTCGGACGCGACTTCCGCAGTCTTGCCCCAAAACTCGTCGGGTTGCATGCCGAGGCTTGGGATGAACGTGTACTCTTGCATATCGCGCGTGCAGAGAGTCTTGTCAAAGTCGTACATTATAGCGATAATAGGTTTGTTCATAATCCACCTTTTCGATACGAAACGTGTATTTTATCAAGCTATATTTTAGCAGTTTGCCGCGCCATTGTCAATAGACGGGCGATATGGCGCGATTTTGAACGGAAAACGGCGATTTTTTATGCAATTCTTGCGGTAAAATGCAAAATTTTCTATTGTTATGCGTGCGCGCGTATGTTAATATGAAAGGGTAAATCAAATTTTTGCGAGGTATCACGTGAAAAAGAACAAAGAAAACACCGTGGCTTTGAATCCCATAAGCCTAGAGGACAAAGTTCCGCTAAAAGAAAAACTTGCCTACGGCATAGGCGGTTTGATGGACGGCGGCGGCGTGAGTATGATGAATTGCGTTATGCTTGCGTATATGGTATTCAACGGCGTCAGCGCGGGATTGGCGTCGTCGATTATGATGATTGCCAAAATCTGGGACGCAATTACCGATCCGTTTATGGGTTTTATTTCCGACAACACGCGCGGCAAATACGGCAGACGCAAACCGTATATGTTCTGGGGAGGTATTTCGCTCTTTTTGTGCATATTCCTCGTGTTCCTGCCCATAAGAGAGTGGGGCGTATCCGTTGAGGGATATACGGCTTATATTATCGTGATGTATCTGCTTTGGAATACTTGTTCCACGGTTACGCAAGTGCCGTATTGCTCCATGGCAAGCGATATAACTCCGTCTTTTAGAGAGCGTAACAACGCAAACACGGTAAAACTCGTGTTTACGGCGGCTGCTTCGGGGCTCGGATATGCTTTGCCGCTTCTTTTCATAGAAGCGCTTAAAACCGACAAAGAAAAATGGTTGTTTATGCCCAAAATCAACGACGTGCAATTCTGGTTGTTGATGAGCATAATTTTCGGTGTGCTTTTTGGCGGCGGGTTGATTATTTGCGGTATCTTCGTAAAAGAGCGCATCAATCCAAAGACTCCCAAACAAAAGTTCAACGCAAAGCAGTTTTTCAACAGTTACGCACAACCGTATAAAAACCGTTCGTATCGTTGGCATATAGCAATGTACGTTTCCGCGTTTGCCTGTATGGATATTATAAGCGCGCTTGCCGTTATGTACGCAACGGACGTGTGGCGCGGAAGCAAACTTTTGGGCATGGATATGTCGTCGCTCTTTATCATTGCTCCTATGATGGTGGCGGCGGTCGTTATGTTCCCCCTCGCCCGTATCATGATGGACAAAAAGAGCAAACAATTTGCATTCCGCATGGGGCTTCCGTTCTATATCGGCGGCGGAATTATGCTTGCGGTTATGGACCCGAGTTGGGCGCCCGAATGGCTCGTTCCCGTCGTTGCGCTCATAATGGGCTTGGGCTTCGGCGGTGCGCAAATGATGCCGTGGATTATATTCCCCGACACGGTTGACGTCGGAGAAATGGCAACGGGCGCAAGACAAACTGGCACATACAGCGGTATGATGACTCTTGCAAGAAAAGTCGGAGGCGGACTTGCAATCGGTGTGTCGGGTTGGATTCTCGAATGGTGCGGATACAATTCTACGCTTCCGGCAGATAAACTTCAACCTCAGAGCGCATTGACCGCAACAAGACTCGTTCTCGGAATTTCCGTTGCGGTATTGATTGCATTCGCATTGTTTGCGTCCTTCAAATATAAGGTCAACAGCCAAAAACTCACCCGCATAAGATACTTCATCGAGGCAAGAAAATCGGGCAAGCAACTCACCGACGAAGAGAGTAAAGAAAGAGAGACGCTTGTTGCGGAATTGTACGGCAAAGTCAATCCCGAGGACGTCGTGGAAATCGTCGTTTCGGACGATGGAAACGGTGAGATTTTGAGCGAAGGCACGGAAGGCGCACTCGCGGACGTTACCGAAAATGACGAAGTGAAAAAGCTTGAAACAGAATTGAAAGTTTGTGAGCTAAAAAACAAAATAGAAGAAGAAAAAGGTAAAACAGTAGTTGTTTGCCCATATTGCGGTGCAAAGAATAAAGCAAGTGATACTAACTGTGTGAATTGTGGCGCAAAAATCGAAGATATAAACAACTAATTACAAGAAAACGATGTTGAAGACGTCAAAAACGACCAATCAACCATCGATTGTGAGGAAAGCAAGTAATATGTCGGCGGTATTTGAAAAGCGTGACGGCAGAGAAGTCATAATAAAAAAAGCGGGGCAACCGCTGCGCATTTTGCAACTTACGGATATCCATATCGGCGGAAGCGTATCTACTCGCAAGAAAGACAAACTTGCGCTTGACGCCGTACGCAAAATCGTAAAGAACGCAAAGCCCGACTTCGTCGTCGTAACTGGGGATATGGTGTATCCCATGCCGTGGCTTTTGCAAGGCTCGTGCAACAATCTCAAAGCAAGCAAGATGTTTGCAAATACTATGGAAGAGCTTGGCGTGGAGTGGACGGTTGTGTTCGGAAACCACGACAGCGAAGTGTGGGCAAAGTGCAATAAGTCCGAGCTTGCCGACTTTTATAAATTCATGCCGCATTGCCATTTCCAAAGAGGCGACGAGAAGATTACGGGCATAGGCAACTACTGTATACCCGTACTCAACGAGGACGGCTCCATAAACACGGCGCTCATGTTCGTTGACAGTAACGCTTATCGTACATGGAACTTCTTTAGCGGTTTCGACACAATCCACGACGACCAAATCGAGTGGTACAAAAACACTGTAACAGACTTGTCGAAAGGCAGAGATTTGGTGCCGTCGCTTGCGTTTTACCATATTCCGCCCAAAGAATTCAAAGAGGGGTGGGAGAAGTGTTATCTCGGAACGGGCGAGGCAACGTATCACGGCGGTTTCGTACAAGAGAAAGACAATTATTTCGGATATCCCAAAACCGTTGAAGGCAAGTTTTTCCCTCAAATGGTCGAATTCGGCAGTTGCAAGGGTATGTTTATGGGGCACGACCACCTCAACACGCTTTCGATTACCTACAAAGGCATTCGCCTCACTTACGGTATGAGCATAGACTACAACGCCTACAAGGGCATAAATAAGCGTTTTACGCAACGCGGCGGAACGATTATCGAGATACGCGACGACGCGTCGTTTGACGTAAAAATGCTGCCGCTGACGTCGTGTGAACGATAAGACCGATACTGTAACAATAAATCAAAAGATAATACGTTATTAACCATATATTGGGGGTTACGATGAAAGTAAATTTGAGAATAGACCTCGATTTCGATTGGGTGTTGTCGAGAATAAACGATTCCAAACATCCTTCCGACGTCATCGCGGACAAGTTTGCAAAGGGCAAAAACACGCTTGTGGAAAAGTCGTGCTTGCATTTGATTCTTTCCGTGGAAGAGGAAGAACTTGAAAAGATAGAAGATAAGATTTGCGCTTACGTTACGCAAAAGTACGGCAAAAGCGACGAGGAACGAATCACTTTTTTGGTTGTCGGCGATAAAAACGTCGTAGAAGAGGATTTCGCCGAGCAAGACGAGATTGCGGAAGAGGATGAAGAGGACGATATCGTTATCCCGACGTCGTCCGAGCCGAAAAAGAGTACAAAACCGGGCGACATGACGCTTGAGGAAACTCTTGACGCGGTAAACGCGCTTGTCGGGGCAAAAGAGTTCAAAGACCTTGTGCGAGAAATCGTGTCGGTCGCGCCCGAAATCAAAAAGGCAAACTCGCGCGACGTGTTTATGGCGCAAAGTTATCTGTTTTCGCTCGGAGACGGATGCGGACTTAGCACCTATCTGTCCGTTATGGCAAGGATTTCGTCAACGCTCGAACTTGCGAATATCGCGCCGTACGTGCCCGTTCAGGAAGTGAGGCTTGAGCTTACGGACAAGCCGAAAGACGATTTGGCAAGAGCAAGCGAAGAAGTCGCCAAATTTAACGATGACGACGATTTCTCGCGCGTAATTTGCATAGATATCAGCAAATGGATTGACAAATCGGACAACGAGGACTTCCGCAATTTCCTCAAAAAAGTGCAAAAAAATACTCAAAGGCACATTTTTGTGTTCAGAGTGCCGTTTGTGGATAAAGACGTGCTCGGAAAGATAGAGGCGACGCTCAACGATTTGACTTACGTCAAAACGGTGTCTTTCCCTCCTTTCGACAATGCGCAGACAAAGGAAATCGCAAAGCGCGACTTCGAACGCTACGGAATGAGCCTTACCGACGGGGCGTGGAAGTGTTTTTTGCAACGCATTGCGGAAGAAAAGTCGGACGGCAAATTCTACGGGCTTAACACCATAAAGAAAGTGGTAAAAGAGCTTGTATACAAAAAGCACGTTGCATCGGCAAGCGGCGCAAAGGATACGACCGTTATCGACGCAAACGACGCAAAGAAGATTTGTGCGGACAAGCAAAACGACGCAGAGGGCATGAAACAGTTGGACAGACTAGTCGGATGCGAGAAAATCAAGGCGCAAATAGAGGAAATCCTTGCGCAAATTGAGCTTTCCAAGGCGGAAAACGGTCCGAACAGACCGTGCTTGCATATGCGCTTTGTGGGCGCTCCCGGCACTGGTAAAACCACCGTTGCCAGAATACTCGGCAAAATCCTCAAAGAAAGAGGCGTGCTCCGCATAGGCAATCTTTACGAATACAAGGGCAGAGATTTTTGCGGTCAGTATATAGGCGAAACCGCGCCCAAGACGGCAGGTATGTGCCGCGACGCATACGGCTCCGTGCTGTTTATCGACGAGGCGTATTCGCTGTACAGGGGCGACGGCAACACCAGAGATTACGGCGTGGAGGCAATCGATACGCTCATTGCCGAGATGGAGAACCACAAGGACGATCTCGTGGTTATTATGGCAGGCTACACCGAGGATATGGAAAAACTTATGGAGGCAAACAGAGGGCTAAAGAGCAGAATGCCTTACACCATAGAGTTTCCAAACTTCACAAAAGAACAACTTTTCGAGATATACGTGTCAATGGCGTCCGACAAGTTCAAGGTATCGGACGACCTCCGCGAAACGGCAAAGGAGTATTTCCTGAATTTGTCGGACGAGTTGCTTGCCTCGGAGAAATTCAGCAACGCGCGCTTTGTGCGCAACCTCTTTGAGAGAACGTGGGCAAAAGCCGCTATGAGATGTCAGCTCGAGGGCAAGAAGGCGGTTACGCTTTGCGCGTGCGATTTCAACAACGCGGCAAGTGAAAAAGACTTTGCTTTCCGTCCCGAAAAGAAAATCAAACTCGGATTCTGATTATGGCAAAAACGACTTTCCGAAAAAAGAAACTTGCGAAAAACGTTTTCGGACTGCTTTGCGAAGTTCTTGACGAAAACGATATCAAGTACAAGAAAAGCAAGGGCGCGTTTGCGCTCGAGTTTTCCGTACACGGCGAGGATTTGTCCGTTCCGCTGGATATCGTGGTGGACGCAGACTTGTCCGACGTGCTGATAATGTCCGCGCTTCCGTTTGTCATTCCAAAAGAGAGAAGAGAGACGATTGCGGTGGCGGTGTGCGAAATCAATTCGTACGTTGCGGACGGATGCTTTGATTTTCAGTATCAGACGGGTGAAATCACGTTCAGAATATCGGCAAATTTCTCAAACAGCATAGTGGGCAAAGACTTGCTTGATTATCTTGTTTTGAGAGCGATTAAAACTATCGACGAGTTCAACGACAGATTTTTGTTCTTTTCAAAGAGCGATATGACGCCGAAACAAATCGTGGAATTTTTGCGCTGAGGTGGAGTTATGGACGATATTAAACAAAAAATCGCGACAAGCGTATATAATGCCGCCGTTTCCGACCTCGAGAGTAAGGGCTACGGCGTTGAGAGGGAGGACGACAAACTCACGGCGTATTGCTATGTCGATTCGGATGTATTCCCGATATCTTTCGCAGTTACCGTCGACGCCGAAAAACAAATGTTGTCGCTCATCTCGTCTTTGGAAATCACTTTTCCCCAAGACAGCCTCACGGACGGAGCAGTTGCGGCTTGCATTACAAACTGTCAGCTCGTGGACGGGGCGTTTGAATTCGATTACGTTACAGGCGACCTTATGTTCCGCATTTCTTCGAGTTTTAAGGGCAGCGTGATATCCGCAGACGTGTTCCGATACCTTTTCAACCGCATGCACGCGACAATCCTTACATATGGACCTGAACTTGCCAAACTCGCAAAGGGCGATATCATGATAGGCGCATATGCGTATTTTGTGGAAGAGTTGTGAAGCAATCGGTTTTCAACCATTAATTCATTTAATAAAACTCGATATAAAACTTAAAAATCAAGATAAAAAATTTTTGCGGCTTGCGACACGGCAGGTCGCAATTTTTTAATAAAAGTCGAATTTGAGAGAGTGCCAAAGATTGCTAGCAGTCAAAACAGGGACGCAACGTTACGCAATTTTGGGTTGCAAAAAGCTACAAATTTGGCAAACAAAGTTGATATTGATTGCAAGATTTGTCAAAAATGTCAATTTTTTCGAAAAATTCTTTATGCAAAAAATTTTATTTTTATACATTTTTAAGGAAATTTTGCATAAAATCTACTAAAATTTACATCAAAAACGCCGTCAACGGCAGGTTGCGGAATATGACGAAAAAGCGCGAAAAACAGAGGATTAGATTGCACTTTATATACTTTACTATATAAATAGACGTAAAATATATCCTTATTTATATGGCAATCGGGGTAGCAACTGCGGTTGCGGAGCGAAATCGGGGTGCAAGAGGGCGGAAAAACAAATTATGCATAAAAATAAAAATTTTCAAATTTGCAAAAAAAATTGTTTACAGATTGGAAAACTGCACTTATAATATGAACATCACAAGAGATTGAAATTTTGTGGAAATCTATGTACTATACAACAAATGCTTGACTAAAAGCAAGCGAAATCGCAAAAAAGTTTAATCAATTTTGCGGAACAAGAAATTAAGCAGCAACTCACAACACAATAAAAACATAAAATGGAGGTAACAACAATGAAGCAAAGAAAGATATTTGCGATTTTGGCAATGGTCTTGGTTCTCGTGCTTTCAATCGGCGTATTCGCAGCGTGCAACCCGAAGGGTGACGATCCCGAAATGCCCGTTAGACATCCTGAAGTAGACCAAGAGGCATATCTTGCCAAATCTCAACAAATCTATGACGCACAATTTGGCGAATTCAAAACGGCATATGCAAAAGCGCTTGCGGCAGAAAATGTCAGCAAAAGATATGCGCTTATGGCTATTGCAGAAGCAAAATTGATGGAATCCGGCGTGTTCCTTCCCACAACTGCACAAGGCGGCAACTATGCAATCAGCAAAGCGGCTCCCAACACCATCACTTCTGTTTTGTGGGGCAACGACCGTGAACGTTTCCACAACGTAATCGTTGCCGACAAACTCATCACGGTAGCAGACAGAGCGGCAATGAAAGCAGAATGGGCAAAGATGAAATCCGAAAACAAGCTCGGTTCCGAATACGAATCTTACGTCAAAACTTATCTTGCATCGAAAGGTTACAGCGTAAAGAGAACGTATGACATCGGCTATGTTTCTGATCCTCAAACTTGGGACGCTCTTGCAACATCTAACTCCGAAGATTCCGAAGCAATCATCAACACGTACGATTCTTTGTTGGAGTATGATGCTCTCAACAATTTGCGCCCCGCGCTTGCACAATCCCATGACATTTCCGAAGACGGTTTGACATATACGTTCCATCTCCGTGAAGGTTTGACTTGGGTTGACTCTCAAGGCAGAAAGGTTGCAGACCTCAAAGCAGACGATTTCGTGGCAGGTTTGCAACATATGCTCGACGCAGAAGGCGGTCTTGAATACCTTGTCCAAGGCGTTATCAAAAACGCAACGGAGTATTGCGAAGGCACCGCAACCATTGACGAAGTCGGCGTCAAAGCAACGGACGACTACACGGTGGTTTACACTCTTGAACAACCCACAAGCTATTTCCTCACCATGCTCGGATACAACATCTTTGCTCCGATGAGCAGAAGTTATTACGTATCCAAGGGCGGTAAGTTCGGCGCAGACTTCAATGCGGCGGCAGAAGATTACACTTATGGTAAGACCCAAAACGATATCGCTTACTGCGGTCCTTACAGAGTTACTTCTTATGCGGCAGAAAGCGAAGTTGTGTTCTCCAAGAACGAAAGCTACTGGAATAAAGACGGTATCAACGTTGACAAAATCACATGGCACTACAACGACGGTTCCGTTGCAACAAAAGCATATGACGACGTTATGTCGGGCGTGCTTGACGGCGCAGGCCTCAATGCTGCTGCTCTCCAAAAAGCAAAAGAAGGAACGGTGTTCTCTACGTATCACTACGTGTCCACTCCGAATGCAACTTCTTTCGTCAACTTCGTCAACTTGAATCGTACCTACTACGCAAACATGAACGACGAAACCGCGCTTGTTTCTCCCAAGACTCTTGAACAAGCTCAAAAATCAACCGCAGCGGCACAAAACGTTCACTTCCGCAGAGCTCTTGCAATGGGGCTTGACAGAGTAACGTACAACGCACAAGCAGTCGGCGCAGATCTTGCATCTGTTTCTCTCATCAACAGCTACACTCCCGGCAACTTTGTTTCTTTGGCGGAAGACGTTACCGTTGACATCAACGGCACGGCTACGGAATTCAAAGCAGGTACTTTCTACGGTCAAATCATGCAAGCGCAAATCAACGCAGACGGCGTGAAGATCAAAGTTTGGGATCCGAACGCAGATGACGGCGCAGGCGGAAGCACGGGTTATGACGGATGGTACAATGCAGAAAATGCAAAAGCAGAACTTGCAATCGCAATTTCGGAACTTGCAGAACAAGGCATCGAAGTCAGCGCAAGCAAACCGATTTATATCGACTTGCCGTACTTGTCCAGCAGTACCGTCTACACGAACAAAGCAAACGCTTATAAACAATCTATCGAACGTAGCCTTGAAGGAAAGGTTATCGTAAACCTCGTCGCAGCATCCACGCAACCCGAATGGCTGTCTTCCGGTTACAGAATCAGCTCCGGTTATCAAGCAAACTACGACATTTACGATCTCGCAGGTTGGGGCCCCGACTTCGGTGATCCGTCGTCTTATCTTGATACAGTTGCAGAAGGCGGCTACATGTTGAAATGCCTCGGCATTTTCTAATGACTGAATTGCGTTGATGGCACATCTGCGCCATGAACGAGATTTATTCGGCAAGGGATGAGGATGACTCATCCCTTGCTGTAATAAAAAACCTTGGAGTAAACAATGGCAAAATATCTTGTAAAAAGACTTATACGCGGGATTATTTCCATCATAATCGTGGTGGGCATCGTTATGTTGCTCATTTTTTCGTTGATGGATAGAGAACTCGTGCTTTCAAACGATTCCGTTATTACGAAACTTGGCGGGAACGATTTGACCGTGTATAAGTATCAAGTTTGGGAGAACTACGGTTACATAGATTACGTTCCGTATTCAGATTATTTAACAAGCCTTGAAAGTAGCGGCGAAATCGACGCAAGCACACGCAAAACCGCCGCTTCGCTCGGTAGAACCATTGACGCGGATAATGCGACCACTGCAAAATACGTGAAGGCATTTACCGAATACTACGAGTCGCAAGGCTATACCGTTACGCGATTAAAAGGATTTAAATCAAAGGGCGGTAACCCTCAACTTTTCGCATACAAAGACATTCATCTGCTCAAACGTATGTGGAATTATTTCTCCGGAATAATATCCGTTGATTCCATTCATTATGCGGACGAAGTAGAAGGTGAGAGAGGTCTTTCTTTCACTTGGTACGACCCCGTATACGGCGGAAAGAAATTCGCTCCCGCAATTATGGGCAACGGTACAAAGCATAAATATTTGGTGTATTTTGACAATAAATTCCCGTTTATACATCAAAACATTGTCAAAATCAATCTCGGCGTTTCTTACTCTGTAAACAAAGGGATTGATATTGCCGATACGATGACCAACAGTCAGGGCGGTTTCGAGCAATCGACAATCCATTATCCGACGGGCGTTACAGAGCTGAGCGCAGACAATTTGCACTCTGCGAAGTACGCAAAAGGGTCAAGAAATCTGAGCGATTATAACAAAGAACATTATACTGACGATTATACCATTATTACGGTGAACGGCGCCGCTATGTCAAAGATGGGCTTCTCGTTTGTAATCGGCATTTTATCCGTCATTATGGCATACGTGCTCGGTGTGCCGCTCGGTATTATGATGGCAAGAAACAAGGATAAACTCCTTGATAAACTCGGCACGATTTATATAATTTTCATTATGGCTGTGCCTTCGCTTGCTTATATCTTTATATTCAGCGCAATCGGCAGAGCAATCGGTTTGCCGACAACGTTCAGTGTGTCCGAGCCGACGACGCTTATGTACATCTTGCCTATCGTGTCGCTCGCGCTTCCTTCGGTTGCGAACCTCATGAAGTGGCTCAGACGATATATGATTGACCAGCAAAATTCCGATTACGTCAAGTTTGCAAGAGCAGGCGGTTTGAGTGAAAGAGAAATATTCAACAAGCATATTCTCAAAAACGCAATTATTCCTCTTGTACACGGAATTCCCGGTAGCGTGCTCGGCGCGCTCACCGGCGCAATTATTACAGAACGCGTATACACCGTTCCCGGCGCAGGAAACTTGCTTACGACCGCTATCAACAAGTACGACAACTCTGTTATCGTCGGCGTAACGCTATTCTATGCGGCGTTGTCGGTCGTTTCGATAATACTCGGCGACATTCTTATGTCAATGGTAGACCCGAGAATTTCTTTCTCTGACAAGGCGAGGTGACGATATGGAAAATAAAGTTATAGACCTTCAAGAATTCAATATGTCGGATGAGGAGCTGTTCTCGCACGTTGACAACAACAAGCTCGAATCCGAAAAAATCACCGCGCCAAGATATTCCTATTGGAAATCTGTGTTCAGAGTGTTTTTCAAAGACAAACTCAACATCATATTGCTTTCGATATTGTTGTTGGTTATTGTGTTTGCATACATCTACCCGATGTGCATAAATTATAACCCGACTGCAAACATAAGCGACCTTTCGGCGCAACATTTGTCGCCGTCTGACGCTATCGACAAATTCGGATTTAGCATACACTATATCCTCGGCACGGGCGCGTCGGGCGAGCCTACGTTTGATGCGATTTGGACGGGCGCAAGAATATCAATCAGCCTCGCTCTCGTGTGCGCGCTTATCAATATGACGGTGGGTATCGTTATCGGCGCAATCTGGGGCTTCTCGAAGAAAGTCGATAAGATTATGACCGAAGTGTACAACATCATCGGCAACGTTCCGTCGATATTGTTTATTTCGGTTATGGTCATGATTATGTCGGCAAGTTTCTGGACGCTCGTGTTTGCAATGACGATAACCGGATGGCTGTTCATCGCATACTTTATCCGTACGCAGGTTATCATCATCCGCGACAGAGAGTACAACCTTGCTTCGAAGTGTTTGGGCACTCCGATTTTCCGCATCGCAATGAGAAACATCTTGCCGTTTATGACGTCAATTATAGTTACTTTGGCTGCAACGGAAATTCCGAGTTACATCTCGTCGGAGGTTTTCCTTTCTTACATCGGAATCGGTCTTTCGGAAACTTCGCTCGGTCAGTTGATTCAATCGACAAACAGCACTATGTTCGTGCCCGGTTGGGAACTCGAATTTTGGGCGCCTGTTACGGTAACGGCAATTATCACGATAGTTCTCTACGTCGTCGGACAAAAACTCGGAGACGCTTCCGATCCGAGAACGCATATGTGAGGTGACGTATGGAAGATAAAAAAGTTTTGTTATCAGTCAAAGATCTCGAAGTTAAATTTCGCGTAAGAGGCAGAATCCTTACCGCAATTCGCGGAATTTCTCTCGATATCTATGAAAACGAATCCATCGCCATCGTCGGCGAATCGGGCTCGGGCAAATCCGTCTTTACAAAAACGTTTGCGGGTATGCTCGATTCAAACGGTTTCATTTCGCAAGGAGAACTCATATTTAATGACGACGAACTTGCAGATACCGTCGCAACTCCGACGAAATTCGACAAATTCCTTCTTGACGTAGTTTTGAAACAACTCAACAATGGCTCGAAACTCGAACTCGGCGCGGATATTTACCAAAAAATCCTTGCTCTCAAAGCGGAAAAGAAAGAAAAATATACCCTAAGCGAGCAAGAGCACGAGAGAATGCAGGATGAGATCGACGATCTCAAGTTCAAACGCACGGAGGCTTATAACCTTAAACTCACGCTCAATACGCGCAAGGAAAGGGATAGGGTTAAGGAAACGAACGGGATTATTTCCGATTGCGACAAGAAGATCAAAGCTCTTCAAAAACAGATAGTTCAAACCATTCGCGCACACAAGCAAGCCGCGAAGGCAGACGTCGAATTTGCAAAGTACTATGCCGAAAATATGGCGAAACTCAAAGAGGAGTACAAAATTGCTTTGCAAGGCGAAATCACCGAAGAAACCGTACATCGCAACGAGATCATAGGCAAGGAAATCTATCTGTCGGTCGGAAGATACGGCGCGCTTGAAAGATTTAAACTCATTGTCAAGCTCATTATTGCACTTCGCAAGGCTATGCGTCTTGGCGTCGATCTCACAAACGACGAGCAACTAAATCAGATTTTCGACCCGATTGCGTTCAGAGTCAAATTTCTCGACGGTACAACCGAAACGCAACTGCACGGCGTTTGCGTGCTTAACCTTGCAAAAATCAAGTATACGAAAGACTGGCAGAAAATCAGAGGTACGCGCATCGCAACAGTCTTCCAAGACCCGATGACATCCCTCAACCCGATTATAACTATCGGCAAACAGATTTCGTCTATCATAATCAAGCACCAACACTGCTCCGAAGCAGAAGCGAGAAGAAAAGCCATCGAACTTATGAAAAAGGTCGGTATTCCCAATGCGGAAAACCGCTATGACGATTACCCCTTCCAGTACTCCGGCGGTATGAGGCAGCGTATCGTTATCGCAATCGCGCTCTCTTGTCAACCGAAGATTCTTATTTGCGACGAGCCTACAACCGCACTTGACGTTACGATTCAGGCTCAAATCCTCAAACTTATCAAGGATTTGCAAAAAGAATTTAACTATACAATCGTGTTTATCACACACGATTTGGGCGTCGTTGCGAATATCGCAGACAGAGTCGCCGTGCTTTACGCCGGTCAAATCGTCGAACTCGGTACGGTTGACGAAGTGTTCTATGACCCTCGCCATCCTTATACTTGGGCGTTGTTGTCTTCGCTTCCTCAGCTCGCAGAGAAGAATACCGAGTTGTATTCTATTTCGGGTACGCCGCCGTCGCTGTATAACAAGATTATCGGCGATCCGTTCGCTCCGAGAAATCCGTACTGTCTGAAGATCGATACTCTCAAAGAAGCGCCAATGTTCCAAGTGAGCGAAACGCACTTTGCAAAGACGTGGCTTCTTGATCCAAGAGCACCGAAAATCGAAAAACCGGAAATCATTAAAGATATTCACGGCAGGCTGCTCAAAGCATTCAATATCGAGGAGGTAAAATGATGGACAAAGACAAAATTATCGACGATATCCAAACCTCCGCATTGGATAACTCCACGCCCGTCGAGCAAGAACTCGCAGTAGAACAACAAGAGCATATTGAAAACGACGTCGTTGAACAAGAACAAGTTTGCGAGCAAGACGCTGTCGAGGAATCATTGACGGAAGAAAATCCTGCCGCTCAAAATGCCGACGTAACGGATGCCGAGCCTCAAAAGAAATCCGCAGGCAAGGCTATCGGCGACTGGTTTAAAGGTGTGGGCGGAAAAATCCAAAGATACTTCAAAAGAATCGGCGATAACTGGAAAACTAAAATCGACCAATACAAGAATCGCGTAAATACGCTCCCCGAACAAGGTCCTGTTGACGAAAACGGGCGAGAAATTCTTTTGTCCGTTAAGAACGTCGATATAACGTTTGGCAAGGGCGACAAGGCTGTCAAAGCAGTCAAAAACGCATCGTTTGACATTTATAAAGGCGAAACGTTCTCGCTTGTCGGCGAGTCGGGTTCAGGCAAAACCACAATCGGTCGTGCCGTTATCAGAGTCAATCCTTGCGCAAAGGGCGAAATTCAGTACAAGGGAGTGCGTATTTCGGGTAAAATCTCGCATAAACTTGACAGACAGGTCATTAGAAGCATTCAAATGGTTTTCCAGGATCCTGCCGCATCGCTCAACGAACGTGCGACTGTCGACTATATCGTATCCGAAGGTCTTTACAACTTTCACCTCTTTAAGGACGAGGCAGACAGAGTTGCAAAGGTCGAGCAAATGATCAAAGAAGTCGGTTTGCTTCCAGAACACCTTACGCGTTATCCTCACGAGTTTTCGGGCGGGCAACGCCAACGTATAGGTCTTGCAAGGGCTATGATTATGGAGCCGTCGCTTGTTGTTGCGGACGAGCCTATTTCGGCTTTGGACGTTTCAATTCGCGCGCAGGTGCTCAATCTTCTTAACAAGTTCCAAAGGGAAAGAGGCACAACGTACCTTTTCATTGCGCACGATTTGTCAATAGTTCGTTTCATTTCGGACAGAATCGGCGTTATTTACAAAGGTGAAATCGTGGAAATCGCGGATGCGGAAGAGCTTTTTGCATATCCGCTTCACCCGTATACCAGATCGCTTATATCGGCAATTCCAATCCCGGATCCGAAACTTGAAAAGAAGAAGAAGCTTTTTGTATACGACCCGTCGCAACACGATTACAGCGAAGATAAACCCGAAATGGTATGTATAGGCCACAATCACTATATCTTCGGAAACAAGAAAGAAATCGAAGAGTATAAGCGCGTGAGAGAAGAGGGCGTACCGCTCAAATCTTCTTCGTTTATGACCGAACAGGAAGCTCTCGAATATGCCGAAAAAGAGACGGAAGTTGTGGACGTTGCAACCGAGCCTATCCTCGAAACCCCCGTGCACGATACCGGTAGCACATGGTACAAAGTGTTGTCGTTCTTCTTGCCGATTCCGGGTATAATTGCGGCGTATATCTTCAAGAAGTTCAATTATATAAAGAACTTCAAAGCGTTCAAGAAAGGCGCTATTGCAGGGTTTATATTGATAGGAGTGCTGCTGTTGCTATTCCTGTTCTTCCTGCTCCTAACGCTAAGATAAAAACATAAGGTTTAGCATGCGGCTAAACCTTTTTATAAAAGGTGATTATGAAAAGATATGCAAAAGACAAAAACCTTCTCACGCCTCCGCCTGTCGAACAAATCGAGGTGTCAAACAAAAACGTAAAGTTGAGAATTTCGCTTTTCGTGTTATTCTTGGTGCTTGCAATCGTTTGTTTTGCCGTCGTTATGGTGGTTCTGTTGAGAGTCGAAGCAGGGTGGTTTGGCATACCTGCCGACTCTTCGTCATCGCAAAACTGCGGCGGTGAATTTGTTTTTACATATTACTTTGACAAAAACCAAGACAAAAAGTATCGTCAAAGCGTTGCTTCGAAGTATACGGAGGCAACCGAATACGCGTACAAAGTGTTCTATGCAACGGAGAATGTGGACGGAATAAACAACTTGTATTATCTCAACGCTCATCCCAATGAAGAAGTAAAAATTCCTGCGCTGTTGTATAATTCGCTCAAAGCGTTTGACGACACAAACAACAGATTTTTGTACTATGCGCCGATTTATGCGTACTATGACGAAATGTTTGGCTGTGTTTATGACAACGACGCCGCGCGTTTCGACCCGACGAAAGACGCCGAAGCAAGAGAGTATTTTGACAAAATGATTGCGTTTGCGTCTGACGACAATCACGTCCGCATCGAATTTATGGACGGAAACGTCGTCAAGCTTGTGGTGTCCGACGAGTATAAAAACTCGTTTGGCGAGCAAAACGCCGTATATCTGGACTTCTTCTGGACAAAAAACGCATTCGCGATAGACTATATTGCAAGTGCGATGACTAATGCAGGTTACGATAAAGGCGTTATATCGAGTTATGACGGCTTCACGCGCAATTTAAGCGAGGCTCACGACGAATTGCAAGCAAATATATTCGACAAGACTTCTGACGGCGCAATCGTCGCAGGAAGGATGACGTATAAAAATCAAATGTCGGTCGTTATGTTTAAAGATTACGCCATTTCAAAAGGCGAAAGCGGATATTATACTTATGAAAACGGCGACGTGCGCACGCGTTTCATAAACGTTGCTACCGGAGAAAACATAAGCTCGATTAGCACCTATACGGCATATTCGAGTTCGAAAACTTGTTCTCAAATCGTAATCGATATAATGCCGATATATCTTTCCGAGACATTCGACGCAGATAAGGTCGCGGCGGTAAAAGCAAACGGAGTATTCTCGATATATTGTAAGGACGGCAAAATCGTCGTCAATGACGAGAATATGACGATAAACCCCATAGAAAGAGAAAGCGGAACGACCTATCAAGTTGAAAGAATCGCATAAAACGCAAAAACATCAAAGGAAATTAAAACGCCTGTTTTCCAGGCGTTTTTTGTTGCAACCTTTAGCGACAATAAAACCATCGCCTGTAGTGGCGGATATTTAATTTTTAGACAAAAGAGTCCTCCCAAGCACCGTCCCCGACGAAGATCGGGGATTTTTATTATCCGCAAATTTTTGCAAACCGAAAAAGGTTATATCGTCCCGTTCGTCCACAAAACGTAAGATAATGGTTGAGATAAGGGTGGAATAGCACAAAATACTTGGAAAACGATAAAAAATAATAACCTAACTTGTTAATTCAAGTTAGGTTATTCGTGGTGAGCAAAATAATGCATCAATTGTTGATATTATTGTCATGTTTTTTATTCTCATTTTTGCAGTATTTCGCAAAAATTGTCAAATCTAAAAATTGCGAAATGAAACATAACAAGGAATTAGTTTGAATAATTTTGAAAAAAGAGGTTGTGCATAAATTGTGTACATAACCAAAATGCATGATACTCTCTTGTGTTGTTATATTTTTTACTTTTCACAAATTGAAATATTGAAGAATATCCTAATAAAAAACTAAAAACGGGGTATTGACAAG
>CAKQUV010000004.1 GCA_934277615.1 uncultured Clostridia bacterium
GTTAGTTCAACTTGCGCTTGCGCAAACGTTGAAACGGATATAAAAACAAGCACGCCTTGCGTGCCGAAGTTTGTGTAATGAAACAAGCCGTCAACGTGTGTACCAAATACTAGCCTGGTTTTCGATTTGCCATTCCCTCAAATTAAATATTTACACATCTTCATTTGCAAATATCGCCGCGAGGATTTATAATATTGTCAATGACATCAACGGAGGCTATTATGGACATCCAAAAATATATGCCCGACATCATCGACACAATCCAAAACGCCGTACGCATCAAAACGGTTGAGGACACGCCCGTTCCGGGAGGTCCGTTCGGACAAGGCAACAAGGATTGCCTGGAATACGTGCTCGGTGTGGCAAAAAATCTCGGTTTTCGCGCGGTGAATCTTGACGGATACTGCGGATATGCAGAAATCGGCGAAGGAAAAGACATCGTGGGCGTCATCGGGCACTTGGACGTAGTTCCCGAGGGCGACGGTTGGAAGCACCCTGCCTATTCGGGCGAACTTGTAGACGACGAAATTTGGGGGCGCGGCACAATCGACGACAAAGGTCCGATCATCATCTCCCTGTACGCCGTCAAAGCGCTCATGGACGAGGGTTTTAAATTCAACAAGCGCGTACGCGTAATATTCGGTTGCAACGAGGAGACGCACTCCTACTGCATGGAGCATTATCTCAAAGTGGAAGAGCCGATAACCTACGGCGTAACGCCCGACTCTGACTTTCCCGTCATCTTTGCGGAAAAATCCATAAACGGCATACAAATCAAAGGCAAATCCCGTCATTTCGGCGGTGCAAAACTCGTATCTTTGGACGGCGGAATCGTCATCAACGCAGTGCCCGACGTCTGCACTTTCACACTGGACTGCTCCGATGTGTGCGCGGATTGCACGACGAAAGCGATATGCGCGTCTCTTGACAAAAACGGTTTAAAGCACACCCACGCTCAAGACGGCAACCTCGTTACGTTCACGGTATACGGCAAAGCGGCGCACGGCTCCGTTCCGCACCTCGGCGTAAATGCGGTTTCGTATGCAATAAACGCATTGAACGGCGTTGTGGAAAACGAATTTGTCGAGCTCTACAACAAATATATTTCCACCTGCGTACACGGTGAAAAGCTTGGCTGCTTCGCAGAGGACGAATACGGCAAGATTGCTGTAAACGTAGGGCTTTGCAAGTTCGAAAACGACGAATATTGCGTCAAAATCAACTCTCGCCTTCCCTTCAACACAAACACGGACAAAATGGTCGCCGAGATTAAGGACGCTCTCAAAGGCGAAAACGCCCAAGTTACCCTTCTTTCCTCCTCGCAAGGCTTCAAAATCGATCCCGAATCGGACATGATTCAGCTTTTGCTCTCGGCATATCGCAAAGTTACGGGCGACATGCAAAGCCAACCCATTTGCAGCGCAGGCGGGACGTACGCAAGAGAATTCACCAACTGCGTGGCATTCGGCCCCGAGATGAAAGGCTACGGCGAGATGATAATCCACCAACCCAACGAGCGCATTTCGCTTGCGGCAATCGAGGCGATATTCAACGTCTATCACACCGCATACAGAGATTTGATTGAGAAAGTCAATTTCTAATCGGAGCATTCAAAAGCGGCACAATCAGTTGCAAAGCAATTAAAAAAACGTTGCAAACTCCACGCAAAAGCACAAAAAGCCTGCGCATTTACGCAGGCTTTTCTTATCTTCAATCGGCAAATATCAAAAATACTTCTTTTGAGAATTATTTTTACTTTGCAACGATGACAAGAGTTTGTTGTAGTATTCCCCGAGATAATACTTCATATTAGGCGACGCTTTGAGCGCGTCCGCAGCGATATCCGGCGAAAGCGAACTGTAAAAATCGTACGCCACCTGATATCTTTCGGAATAGTTTTTCAGTTTATCGCCGCTATACCCGTATTGACTTTCATATTCGCGCTGTTGTTTTTCCTTCTCGAACTTATCCTTTTCGTATTTTTTGAGGTAATCGGATATTTTCTTTTGGCGGTTTTCCTCATACGCCTCGTTCTTTTGACGGATCTCGTTGTTATACTTCTCATACTTTTCCACCGTCTTATCCCTCTCGTCTTTGAGTCGGTTGATTTTTTCCTCGAGCTCGACGGCGTATTTCAAATCGAGTTCCGAAAGCGCGCTATCCTTATCTCTTTCAAGCTTTGCGATGCTGTCGTTGATATCCGCCACCGCCTTCGAATATGCGTTTTCCGCGTCGGATGCGGATTTAAGATGCGACGCGTCCAAAGCGTCCATACTTCCTGTCGCGATACTGCTTCTTGCGATGCCTCTTTTGAGCAAATTATCGTTGGCGTCTTCCCTGAGTTGCTTATAGAGTTTGTCCAGATTTTCATAACTCTGTTTAAGCGTTTCTCCCGCCGCCTTTTTATTTTCGGCAAGAGCGTCGATTGCGCTTTGATACTTGTCGTCAAGATTATTGACCGCTTGTTTTTTGCTCAAATCGATACGTCCCTGCGCCTCTTTGACGATATCGTCGTCAGTACGCGGCGTGTATTCGATTTCTTTAAGTCCGGACTCTTTTGGAAAGAGCGAATCGAGATCGGGCTCTTCATCTTTCGGCAAAGAATCGTCGTATTGTTTTTCGAGTTCTTTGAGCTTGTCCACTACCGAATTTTCCTTATTCAACGCCTCGTTGATTTTCTTTTGTCTTTCCTCTTCGAGTTGCTGATCGGTCTTAAACAAATTCTTAAACTCATCCCATATTGATGATGCCATAAAACCTCCTTATGCGCTCGTTTGTTGCGTATCGGATGAAGCCGCCGACAATTGTTGCACCTGATTTTTAAGGGTGGCAACCGCCTTTTCCAACACTGCGACTCTCACGACCAACTCTTCGAGCGTAGATACAATTTCGCCTATATTCATACTCACCTCTTGCTCAAGTCGACGTTTACGCAAAGCGGCGCGATATACGCGTTTTCCTGCGTGCTTTCTATTTCGAATTCCAGCACCGAGCCGCTTTTTTCGACAATGACGTTTTGCAATTTCTCGCTGCCCTTGACCTTGCGTTCATACTTTTTCCCGTCCAGAATAATGCGCAACGTGGCAGGATATTTGCAAAGCAGCGTGATATCCCTCACCGTAATCATATATGGATATTGCGCCGTATCCGTCGGACTTTTATACACTTTTTTGAGTGCGGTTTCAAACAACTTTCCGCTCTCGGATATCATCCCCAGACGGTACTTGTTATCGTCGCCGAACACACACAGCATATCCGAGCCGTTGTGCGCTTTGACGGGCGAAAGCCAAGTGCAATTCATCCCCTCGAGCACCGAAACGCTGCCGTTTTTCACGTTAAAAGCCACTATTGCGTCATTGCCGTCCGAGGCGTTCTCCGACAAATTGCAAGCGATATAATAGCAGTCGTCGATAAAACTCGCGCACAACGTCTTTTTGTTTTCGATGTTCGGAATCTCCTTTCCCACTCGCACCGAATTGTATCCGTCAAAGGCAAACACGCCGTTTTCCGCGCAGTACATAATTTTATCTCCGCATAGCGCAATCGAGTCTTTATATATACGTCCCGTATCGGTAAAGATCTTTTTTAGCAAAAAATCGTTCTGATCTCCGTATGCGGTAAGTCTGAAAATACCATACTCCCTAAACACGTAGAGGTAGTTTGAAAAGGACGCGACTTTTAAGACCTCGCCGCACTCGTCGGCAAAGTTTATAAAGCCTGCCTCTTTAGGACTTATCTTCCAATTGGTAGGATCGAAATCGTCCGAGAACCACACTTGATTCTTGCTTCCGTTTACGCTTCCGAACACTCTCTCGTTGTGGATTGTTATAGACGAAAATTTCGGTGCGTCGCTGAGCACGTACGTCTTAGAGTCGTCAATCGCAAACACAGGGTCTATCTTTGAGGAAAGCAGCAACATGTCTTTATCGTTGTAATTGTAATTGACAGCGTCCACGTCGCCGTCCATATAGAGAGTTATCAACTGGTGCCACGTATCCTCTTTAAACACCGACGTGTACCAAAACGAGCTGTCGGACAAATGCGCCACAAGCCTGTCGTCGTGCTGCCCGTTCGTAATCTTTCTATACAGAAACACCTTTTTTATACCCTTATCTGCGGCGAACGTCGGATATGCGTGTCGCAAAGTGCTCGGATACTGATAATATCCCGTCGCGGCGTCTATGCCGATTTTCCCCGACAAAACCCCCTTGTCGAATGCGAAATTAAAGCACTCCTTTGCGTGCGCCATATCCGTAACGCCCTCGTCCAGCGAGTTTACAAGCCCTTGAAATCCCACGCGGATTTTCCTGTTTTTAACGGGAATACTTTTCACTCCTTCCACCTCCTCGCCTTGATGACGATGCTTCTGCCCTTGTATTTGAGTTCGTTCATCTGTTCTCTGAACTCTCCGTCAAAACTCCTCGCAAGGTCAAAAACTTTGTTTTGAAAGTAGTATTCTCCAAGCACTCCGCAGCAAAACGCGCTTTGCGACACTCTGAGGTCGTTGATTTCGCTGTTGATATTAAGGTCTGTTTCAGAAGGCATACACACGTATTTTATAATCGCTCCGCCCTCGATTTCGGCTAGGATAGACGGCGTTTGCACACAAAACGGCACGGACGAATCCCCCGCCTTGATACTGACGATATACAGTGGTTTTCTATGCAAGGACGAAAGCGGAGTTTTGCCGTTCTCGAACGTTACCTTTTGCGAGTAGTAAACGGGGATATATCTGGACGCGATTTCTCTATACACGATATTGCACGCGCCGAGCAATTTATCTTGCAACTCTTTTTGTTCGTCGGTGAGTTGTGCCGACGACGTCGTAAAGTCCTTCTCGCCCATTCTGCGCAAGCACTCTCCGATAACTTTCTTTATATTCATAGCAGTTCCTCCGTTATAGCAAAAGTTTTTTCGCGAGCCGTTTTCTCGTTCCTGATGTCGATATCTCGGTTGTTTTTCTCAATTTCGTCCATAAGAGCGGACAGATTTTCAATCCTTGTTTTGCGCGCATATTCGATACATCTTGCGTCGAGGCGGTCAAAGGGCAACGCAATCTGCATTGCCCCTTTCGCGTAAATCTCGAAACGACCGCGTTTGCGGTTAAAAAACAACTCGTAATTTCTATCGACCTGTTTCAGTCTGCGCGCGATGTGAAACAAATCGTCCACGACTTTGACGAGTTCCATACGTTAAGTCCAGGACGCCACGAGCGTTGTATCCGCCATAATCGGCGTAGAGAAGCTAAACGCCTCGCCGTTTCTCTTCCATCCTGCAAACGTCTTGCCCGACATAGTGGGCGCAACGGGTTGAACGGCAAGACCGCCGGGAAGAACGATTTGGTTGGAAACCGCGCTGCCGCCGTTGGAGTCGAATGCCACCATATAGAAATCTCTGTCCGAAGAAGTGCCTTTGAAGGTGAGTTTTGCCTGACCCATCGGGCGTTCGCAGAGCAAGTCGGCGTATTTCACCAAAGTTGCGCTGTAGCAAGCCTTATCCGCAACCTGATGCAAAACGGTACCGCCCTCGCCTTCAAGCCAACGCCAGTCGCAGAGTTGATGAAGTTTGAAGTCCTCGCTGTTGAGGATATACATGCTGTTGTCCTCAACAAATCTGTCCGCAACAAACGGAATACCCGAATAAGACAACGCCTTATAACCGCCGTCGAGGTTGAGATAGTCGATATTGGTGCGGTTTTTACAGAGATAATCGACGTATTGCTTTCTCATCTTGTAAGACGCGACGATAAAGTCAACCGTGCCGCCGGAAGTGGATTCCACGGCGTCGATGGCGTCTTGAATCGCGCCCGTGCTTACAGCGGCGTCGATTGTCTTGGTGTAAGGCTTGAGGAAGGAATATTCGCTTCTGTTCAAGCCGTAAAGCGTGTTGCCGTTGCCGAAAATCGCCTCAAGACCTGTGATTTCGTTGCCTTTTGAGCCTTGCACGTAAATATAGCAGCCTGCGTTGTAAACGCTGGGTGCGTTTTTGCTGAAAGTTACGATGTTGTTTTCTCTGTCGATAGACACGATTCTGGAACCCGACAAAACGGTATCTTTCGAGCCGATTTCGGAGTAGAAATCGATAGTCATGCCTTCCATAATGTTTCTCGTGCTTTCAACGACCACTTTGTTCTTTGCGCCGGTGGTGTTTGCAACGGTTTTTGCGATACGACCGAAGCCGTCGCCGTAAAGCATACGCCCGAAGTTGAATTTGCTTGCCTTCAAAAGACCGTCCATTTCTGCGTTGAGCAAGTTGACAAATGCGCCTGCGCTGTTTTGAGAGGCGCGGATAGCCTTATCGGAAAGTTCGATTTTACCGAAGAGGTTTTTGAGCGTGAGCGTAAATTGCACGTAGTTGTTGCCGCCGCTTACGGGAAGCGTATCCGTTTCTGCGCCGCTGCCTATGCCGCCGTTGATTCCGTAAGGAGCAAGTTTCTTGATTTCCTTGCCCCAAACGTCGGACGTGGTTTGACCGATTTTTGCGAGCAACGGGTTGACGCCCACGTTGAGTTGATCTGCGAGTACGCCGAGATAGAATGTTTTAAGAGCCTTATCGGCGTTTGAAATTGTTACCATAATATTCTCCTTCATTTATTATTTTTGAGAAACAGAGCGCCTGCCTCTTCGATGGTTTTGGGCTTTGTATCCGGAGCAACGCATTGGAGTCCGCCTCTCGACATAATCGCAGGAGGCATACCCTTGCGCATCTCGCCGAGATACTTTTCTATAACAGCCTGTTTCACCGTGTCCGAGCACAGCACGTAGTCGTTCAAAAATTGTCCGTCGGAAAGCAGTTGTTCGGGCGTTTTGAACTTTTCCGAAAGCACGCTCACAAGCGCAACGTCCAGACAATTTTTATCTTGTCTGAGGTCGGGATTGTCAATGAGAATTTTTGCGATATCTTTCGCAAAAGGTTTTGCGGACGGGGTTCTTTCAAAAAACTTATCCACCGCCTCTTTCCAATCCTCTTCCTTTTTAAACGGCGTTTGCATCGCGTTTTCGAGTTCCTTCAGCCTTTGCGATTTTTTGGTAAACTCTTTTTCGAGCAGACCGTAAGCGCGCAACAGCTCCTCAGGGTTTTTGAATTTTCCTATTTCTCGATTGGTTGTTTCTTTATCTTCTTTTTCGTCTTTAACGTCTTTTTCGTTTTGTGCTTCAATTTGCACATCTTGCGTTTTATCTTGCTCGTTTATATCTATAAACTCCTGATTTTGTTCGTTGCTCATAATCGCGTCGGCAATATCATCGCCTGAGCAAGCGGTTTGAATCTTGTCCGCGATTCTTTGCTTTATAGCCTCTTTGATGTCATTTTCGTTCATAATGTCTTTTCCTCGTCAAATTGTTTTTGCATTTGCTCAACCCCCTTGGAGAGCGAAAGCAGCTCGTTGTGTTTTGCTATATGGTTTGCCACTCTGTCGCGCATTGCCTTGTCTTTGGAGCACTTTGACGACACGATTTCTCTGACGTGTTCGGTGATGTGCATTGCGTGGTTGTCATAAACGTCCACAGGCACGTCTTTTGTTTCTAGATCCATATTTTCTTTGAGCGCTTTCTTGCGATGCACCTCGTCGTCGTTACGTCCGTATTCCCAGTTTCCGAATCCCAGAATTTCAAACAGTTTGGTCTTTGTAACCGACGACAGTTTCCCGTTATCGTCCTCGAAAAGTCCGAGTTTAAGAAGGTCATACACCATGGCGCGCCTTGCCGAAAGCGTATCCTCGATGTCGCTTATCGTATCGAAAACGATGTCCTCGCTGTCTATGTTTCCTGCAGAGAAAGAGGCGAGTTCCACCTCTCCGTTTTCGCCCGTGATACGCTTAACTCTCGGCACTTTTGCAAACTGACGGTACAGTCTTAATACGTGTTTGCTTATGCGTTTTACGCTCTCTCTGAGGCTGTCCGCCGTGAGTGCGATACGAGTATCGTCTTGCTCCAAAAGCAAGGAAATCGCAGTGCCCGACGCAACGTTTGCAGGCACTTGCGAATAAGTGGTAACCTCGCTCACGCCGCTTATCATTACAAATTCGTTGAGCAGTTTTTCCTCTTCTCGAGAGAATTCGCTCGGCACTTGCGTGGGCGATAGCGCGATAGGCGGATTGCTGCCTTGTCTGTACACCACCACTTTTCCCGGCGGCAATCCCTCTTCCTCGAGAGAGTCTGTATCCACCGAGCCGTCCTCAACCGCATACACGCCGACAGCCATACGGTTCATATATTCGTGCTTTCTGTTTTTTACGGTGTTGTACGCTCTTTGCACGGGTATAATTCTCTCAACAACCGACGTTCCGAAGAAGTTGGAAAGGTTGTCTATACACACTTGTTTTGAAAACGGATAACCGCGCGTTCCGTCCTCGCCGTTGAGATAAGGCATATCCCCCATATAAAGAAGAGTATCGCCCGCAACGATAATCAATCGTCCGTTGGGATACTCTCTCGTCGGTTTCTCGTATTTTTCTATGACGGTTACGCTGTCCTCTCTCGTTTCTTTGACCACTCTCGGCACGGACGCTACGTATCCGAATCCGCCTCCGGCTTGCACGTTGTCAAAGGAAAACACGTTCACCTCGCCGCCCTTCACGTCCTTGTTCCAGATGCGCTTGACTTCTTTTGTCGTAAGCACTTTTGCATGGATAATGGACGATTGCTTGTCGATGTCGGTAATTGCGATGTCCTCCGGGAAAATCTCAAACGGCGGACACAAATCGATGGTAACGTCCCCCTCTTTTATAAGACCTTCGGCGTCGAGCGCATGCCCTTTTTCGCTATCCCACGTGATTTTGAAAAACGCGCTTCCCGTAATCTCGCTCCAGGTATTTGCAAGCGCAAGTTGTTGTGAAAAGTCGTTTTCTTTGCACACCGCGTCGATAAGTTTTGTCGCAAGCGACGCAGAAGCCACGTCGTCGTCATCGTTGGTTGCAGGTCGCACCTGCGCTCTTGCCTTAACTCTTCCGAGCTTTGCAAGACGAGTTTCGAGTATAGGCGCGATGTGGTTATACACCTCTCTTTCTTGCCAGAAATACTCTTTTCCGCTTTCCTCGATATCGCCTTTGGACGATATTTGCGCAAATTGGTTTCCCACAACAAAATTCATATTGAGTCGCCAATTGAGTTCGACAGGTCGTCTTGCGTCCTGTCGTTTCTTAAAATCCGCGGTAACTTCCGCAACGATTTTTTCTTCGATATCGGTCATTTTTATATCTCCTTATTTATTTGCGTTTTTTCTCGCAAGCGAGAGCGCGCTCGTTTTGAGCGCGCTCTTCGTCTTTTTCTTCCTTATAAAGTTGTTTGAGCAACCTGTTTTTCTCTTCCTTAAGCTTCTCGTCGCTGTACTCCGACAAGTCGTCCTCGTCTGCGCACATATCCATATACGTCTTAAAAGCGGCAGGATCGGGCAGGCAGTATCTTTTGACAATCTTCTTTTTTGTCAGCGACATTTCGCCACCCTCACCGACGCAGTACTCTTCGGACACCTCGTTATACTTGTATCCTTTCGCCCTCTTTAGCAGCGTCTTTTTCAGTTCTTCATCCATAATCTTTCCCTCATAATTCCACGCATCATTTTCTCCTTATCCAATTGTATTTTCGACTTCGGCTGCGCGATAGGCTTTGTCGGCATAGGACGAGTCATAACAAAATATCTCAGAGCGTCCAGCGCATGGTCGTCCTCTTTTTTAGGTCTGTCGTTTGCTCCCCACCAATATCCTTTCAGTTCTCTGATAAGATTCGTGCAAGTCCTGAAGATATAAATTCTCTGCGGTTTTTGCTCAAACAATGACTTTAATCGTTGAATTCCGCTATATAAATCCTTGTTTACGTTGGTATTGACCAAAATCCCCTTTTCCGAAAACAGTTCCGCAACGCTCTTCGTACTGTTGAGCGTATGCTGGTTTGCCGCGCTGTCTATAAGTGCGTGCAGTCGTCCTTTATCATCCTTTTCCCAACCGAGCTTGTCTGCAAGCGCAAAGATTTTCCCGACGTGCGTATCTATGCTTGCGCCCGCCTCGAAATGCTCTCCGACAACATATATTACTCCGTCGTAATCCACCGCAAAGAACAGTGCGCAAGTCGCGTTGCTAAGCCCGGGATCTATCGAAATATTACACTGCCACTCTTTGGGGATATCGAACGGGTCTATCACGTGCACGCTTTGATCGAATTCGGGATACACAAGTCCTTCCCCCGTCGAGAATTTTCCGTATCGCCTCGACAGTTGATCGCTTGTGGACACCGACTTACACATAGCCTCTATTTCTTCCTTGTCGAGGTAGGGATTGTCTTCCCATTGCATATATTCGCACCACACTTGCGGGTCGTTTTTTTCGTTGAGTTCGATTTCGTCGTACACCCACGTCAATCCTTTAAGCGGAGTCATGGTTCCGAATATATCGCCGCACCTGTCAAACACACGCATACGGCATTCCTCATATATATCCTTAGGCGGTTCTTCGTCAAACCACACAAAATCCAGCGACGCTCCCTGGAATTTTTCTCTGCCTTGGTCGCAGGACTTAAACCCGATTTTGCTCGTGCCCCCGAGATTGTTTTTCACGACGATATAGTCGATTATTCCGTATTCAGGCGAAGAGCGTTTGCCCTCCTGCATCACGATGTCCTCTATAAACCTCGGCGACAGATATTTGAGTATTTTTGCCTGCGCCACGTCGCGCTGCACTTGTTGCGACAAGCTCACAACCCAGCCAAACACGTCTTTTCTGTTCTGCCTGAACGGATGAATTCCCCTTGCCATCCACACGCTCTCCACTGCGCCGCACTCCGTTTTTCCCGAGCGGTTTCCTCCAAAAACCCACCTGTTTCTTTTCTGGCATTTATGAAAAGCCATCTGTTTTTGGTGCACAATGTCCTTGTTGTAGCTTGCAAGCGCGTCGTGTTTTCTGAGGTTTATTTCGTTGTCTATTTTGATTAGTTTAAGCAAAGTTTCGTTGTCTTTCATAGCCAAAGGATAAGACCGCCAAATGCGAAAATGCAAAAAATTATGACTATCAAAATTTGCGATTTGCCAAAAAATCTATCAAAATTGCAATTAAAGACTTTTATTTTGGCAACAAATATAGTATTATAAGAACTATGAAAAAAGTCGCGCTGATAATTTCATCTATCGTTTTGTGCGTTGCGCTTGCGCTCACCGTTTTAGCAGGCGTACTTTTGCCATGCACGATTGCGTATGCGGCGAGCGAAAAAGACGTAGTTCTCGCCACCGTATCCAACCTCGAAGGCAACGAATATCCTCTTGCCTCGACTATCGCGCTTTACAACGAAAGCGAAGGATTTTACATTCCCGAAAGCTATTACGTAACCGACGTCGTGCAACGTCAGGCAATCAATTATATCTACTACACCGTTCAATATTGCGGACAAGAGTTCTTGTGCCAAGACGGCACTCTTCCTGCCGCCTCGAAGGTTGCGTTTGACGATGGCGTATCCCCATATCCCGACGTTACTTTGACAATCGCAAGCGAAAGCATAGATTTGAAAGGAACTGCCGTTACCAACGACTATACAATCAAATTTTTGGGATACCATCTCACCGATTCCACGCAAATTTACGTCATGGCGACCTACAACGGCGAGAAGAAGTTTGGTTTTGTTTCAAAAGACGCGTTTTCGGCATTTGTCGTGCCATATCATCCCGTCGCTCAAGCCGAGCGCAACCGCATACTTGAGAACAAAAAACCTGTCGAACCCAAAGGCGGCGACATCGTTCCCAACACTTCGCTTGCGCTGCGCATAGTGCTTATCATCGGCATTGCGGTTCCTGCGGTTATCATTGTAATTTTGCTTTTCAAGCCTTCCAAGCACGACGTATCCGACGGCAAAAACCAATTGCGCCGCTCACGCAGAAAGGACGAATTCGATTACGACTCTTCTCGTTCCTACTCCCCCGACCGTCCCTACGACGACAGAAACGATTACGATAGATAATTAATGACCTAACTTCGGAGACGGAACTTCGAGCCGCAAGGCGGGGAGCTGCTGAGCGCCGAACTTGACGAATAGTACAAGTGAGCCAACGAGTATTGTTCTTTTCGTTGGCGAACGAGTGATATAACAAGGGTACGATACTCTTCTATGTGAGTGCCGTAAGGAGCAAAGCGACGGAATAGCGATTGTTACGAAGTCAATCGCGTCCTTCCCCTCTTGCGAACGATGTTTGTTTTAGTAGAAAATTGACATAAATTTGAGCAATATGGGCGCGACGCGTTAAGCAACACATTCGGTGAATGTGTTGTAGCCAAAGCGAACGAGGCGGATTGCGGTGCGCAAACACCGAAGTTCAATGCCCGAATGGAAGGGGTGATGTTGCATTAAAGTACAAGCATAAAAGCATATTAAAAAAGCCCCGATTTTTCGGGGCTTTTCTTTTATAAATCAATTATTTATCTTGATTGCCGCCTATTCCCACAACGTTGTCAACAGGCATAGCAAATGCGATTCCGTGCGCCGGCGTATGCGTTCCCACGCTCTTATAAAGCGCATGAAGCACTGCGTCCTTTATATCGTCGGTAACAAGAATCATAATCATTTCTTTTTCGGGTTGGATTTGGATTTGGAACGCCTTTTCCGCCTCTAAATTTGCCGTACCGCGCGCCGACAACACCGTGCCGCCTCTTGCGCCGACTTCTCTTGCCGCGTCCATCGCCTCGTCCGCAAAACCGTTGTTGACTATGCAAATAACCACTTGATGTTCAAATTTGTTCATTGTTTGTCCTCCTTGACGGTTCTGAGGTCGTTGCTCAAAAACCCGAATACCGCAACTCCTATCACGCTGGAAAGCGGAACTGTAAACGCCACTCCTTTGCCTCTCTTTATAGTGTTGAACTTATCTTCCAGCGTCGCCATAGCATCCTTGATCTTCTCTTCCTTTATGACGCTGAAAATGACCGTCTTGTTTTGATCGGTAAACCCTGCAAGCGACAACATCTGCGCGTTTGCCGTGCCCCTTGCCCTCGACGTGCATTGGAAGTTGACCTCGAACATAGATTGCAACAGATCCGTGTAAAACTCCGCCTTGTTGCTAGGCACGATTGTAATAAGCATTTCGAGCTTATTTGCATTGACTTTTGCCTTGTTCGGAGAGATTTTGCTTTTGACTTCTTGCGCGCGAGCCTCGGCTTTTTTGACCGTTTTTTTCACGGTTTTTGCGATTTTCTTTTCAGCCATACACCCCTCCTCACATAAAATCTATGATTTGCTCGTCATCTGCGTCGAGAATACGTTTCATGACGATTTTTTCTTTGACTTTCGCGCTTGTTATCGCTCTGAAGCCGAGCAACTGTATGGTGATAAGCGGAGTCATAGCAACCATCGCCACGATACCGAAAGCGAGATTAAGCACTTGACTTGCGTCGCCCCAAATAGCGCTGCATGCGCCGATTGCAAGCGGCAAAATAAAGCTTGAAGTAAGCGGACCGGAAGCAACGCCGCCCGAGTCGAATGCGATTGCCGTGTAAATCTTGGGCACGAAGAAGGAAAGCCCCAGTGAGATAAGATAACCGGGTATCAGATAGTAAAGAAGAGAAAATCCGTAGATTATCCTTATTACGCTAAGACCGATTGACAATCCCACGCCCAGTGAGAGCGCAACGAGCATAGAGCGCTTGCTCACCGCCCCGTTTGTGATTTCCTCGACTTGCTTGTTGAGGACATGCACCGCAGGCTCTGCCAAAACGACAACAAAGCCTATAACAAACGCAAACACGATAAGCAACGGCTTGCTGTACGACGCGATTTCCTGTCCGAGCTTAAAGCCGATTGGCATAAATCCGACTGTAACGGAGGTGAGGAACACCACAAGCCCGACATATGTAAACACAATGCCTATTGCGATTTGAATTATCTTTTGTTTTGGCAGTTTAAGTATCGTGCATTGCAAAATGACAAAGAACACCACTATAAGCCCGAGCGCGATAAGCACTTCGAGTGCCACGCCGCCAAGTGCCGAACCGAAATTTGCCCCGAGATTTGCGTCAATGGAGTAATCGGGCAACGTATAGGACAAATCGCCCTTGGAAGCAAGCGAGAGCGCCATAACCGCAAGCATGGGTCCTATAGAGCAAAGCGCAATCAAGCCGAAGCTGTTTTCTTTTGCGTTTCTACCGCCTGTATTGAGCGCAACGCCCACGCCGAGCGCCATGATAAACGGCACGGTTATAGGTCCTGTCGTAACGCCGCCGGAGTCAAACGCAAGCGGCACGAAAACGCTCTTGCCGTTCTCCATCATTATAGCGCACAGCGCAAAAAGCACCATGTAGAAGAACAAAAGCAGCGAGGACAAATCCTTTCTGAATACGATTTTCGCAATGGAAATTACAAGGAAAATACCGACGCCCACGCCCACCGTCGCAATCAGCACAACGTTGTTCATAACAGCGCTGACTTGCTCTGCAAGCACGGACAAATCTGGCTCCGCAACCGTAATGAGCAAGCCCATAATAAAGCCCACTCCGAGAAGAAGCGGCAGTTTTTTTGACTTTGTCAAACCTGCGCCGACGTATTCGCCCATAGGCGTCATAGCCATATCCGCGCCGACGTTGAACAGCGCGATACCCAAAATAAGGAATACCGCCGACACGACGAACGTGATTATCTCTTTCTTTGAAAAATCGGTGATTGGCGTAAGTGCAAATATAAGCACGATAACCATAACGGGCAAAACGGAAAACAGCGACTCTTTGAGTTTTGCCAACGAGTTGAGCCCCACGTTTTTTGCAAGCGACTTTTGCCCGATGAGGTCTTTTGCGATATGCGCGCGCGCCTCTTCCCTCTTCCGAGCCTTTTCTTGCGCTTTTTCCTCTGCAGTCGGCGTTTTCTCGTCGTTTACGTCGTCTTTTGTCGTATCGTCGCAAGACGCGGTATCCGTTTGCGTGCCGACCGTCTCCGTCTCTTTTTCGTCCGCTTTCAAATCGACTTCGGGAGTATCGGCGCAAGGCGCATCGACCGCGCCGTTTTGCACGTCGAACTCCGCAGGCGTGTCGCCCGCGTTTTCGGCTTGTAGATTGGTATTGGTCAATTCGTCTTTCTTCATATTATCTCGTTAATATAATCGTTTTCCTTTATCACAGCGTCTATCTCAATAGAGTGCGTCGTAACTCCTTAAAATACATAACCCCCTTCTTTCCGGACACGCCGGCATTTCTATAAAAATATAAAATGCAATTTCTCCCCTTCCTCACGGTGTTTGGACTTCGGCGTTTGCGCACCGCAATCCGCCTCGTTCGCTTTGGCTACGACACATTCACCGAATGTGTCGCTTAACGCGTCGCGCCCATATTCCGTTCCCCCTCTGCGCAATGCTTGAGGGAACCCACGGAACTGCTCCGCAGGGGGACACGCGACGCGATTGACTTCGTAACAATCGCTATTCCGTCGCTCTGCTCCTTACGGCACGCGCATAGACAAGTATCGTTCCCTCATTATGCCACTCGTTCGCCGATAAAAAGAACAACACTTATCGGCTCACTTGTACTGCACCCACAAGGCTTCCACACACAAAAGACAAGCGAACGATAGCGCAATATATAAGATGAAAGCGCAGTCTTTTGTGTGAAGGAAAAAAGGAGCACCAAGGCAAAAAGCAAGCAATTGGCACAAGTGACAATTGTGGCTAAAAGCCTTGTGTGTGACGCAAGCTTGGCGCTCGATGCGGTCGGCGCCTTGCGCCTCCACGCTCCGAATATGCACATACCGTTAATAAGTACGCTCTAAACAAGTTTCCGTTCAAGAGTGGCATTGCTTACTAAATTAATTTACAATTATTAATTATTTTTCTATTGCAACAATTATGCCATAAAAACCCTTTTCTGTCAATGCAACTTCATATACAATAATAGTCAAATGTGTATTAAAATTATATTAAAAATACCATACAAATGTATAATATTTTTTTGTAAATCGCCAAATCGTCAAAACGCTTGACTTTTATCATAGAAATTCTTAATCTTGTTTATACATCACGGAAACATAGTTTCCGCGTGGGTGGGAATATGAAAAAACTTACTTTGGACAAAAATCAAACGTCGTACTGGCTCAAAATATTTGCCTTGATGGTTTCACTCTCGTTTTTGAGATCGTTTTCGGCATACATTTTTATCAATCCCAACGGTTTTGCGCCTGGCGGAGTCGGCGGACTTGCCGCGCTTATTCACCTTGCCGCGGCGGACAGTCCCAACGCCACGATTCGTATGTTGTCCAATAGTTTGTTTGACCCCGGTGTTTTCACCATAATAATGAACGTTCCGCTCTTTTTGATAGCGTATAAGGCGCTTGACAAGAGGTTTGCGATAACCACCGCAATATGCGTGCTCATATTCTCGGGCTCGATGTATATGTTTTCGGCGGTCGGTTGTCCTCAATTTGCGGTTGGTGAAAAAGAATACGGACTTAAGCTCCTTGCGGCACTTGCAGGCGGTGCTTTCGCGGGCGTGTCAATGGGCTTTATGTTCCGCCAAGACCTCAGCATAGGCGGTACGGATATCATCGGCAAGATGATATACGCCCACAATCCCGCCGCCCACGCCCAATGGTGGATAACCGCTTGCGACTGCGTGGTTGCAATCATTTCCGGCTTTTTGAGTATTCCGAAAGTAAAAGGAATGACCGACTCTTCGCAAATTATGGTTACGTTGCTTTCACCCGTTCTCTTCTCGTTTATATCGCTTTACACTCAATCCAAAGTGTGCGACATAGTGGAATCGGGTTTGATGTCCTCGCTTGTATTCACCATTATCACCGACAAGTCGGATGCCATCGCCCACGAGCTCTCCGTAAAACTCCATAGAGGCGTAACGATATCCAAATCCGTCGGTTATTACACGGGCAAGGAACACAACGTCATACTTTGCGTAACATCCAAAAAGCAAGTCAATCGTGTCAAAGACATTGTCAAAGAGTGCGATCCGCAAGCGTTTATGTACGTCACGCAAGCGGCGGAAGTTGCGGGCAAAGGCTTTGCCGGCGGCAGACTCTTGAGAAAAAACGAAGTAGACCAAATCGATATGTCCGACTTCATCCCGTCCGAACACCTTCACGACAACGACTTCCCTTCCCAAGTCGACGTAACCGCCAACGTTCAAGAGTCGCAATTCGTTGCCGCAGACGTTCAAACGACGCCCGTCACGGATGTTCAAACGGAAACCGCCGAACCGACGCAAATTACTATCGAATAAAAAGAGCCATCCACTCGCTTTTAAACCAAAAGACCGACGCTATAACTCGTCGGTCTTTTTTAGTGGCGTTTTATAACAAGTTTATATCAAATTCTCTTGCTTTTTATTTTCACCGCCGTCATTTCAAAACTTATATCCAAAAGCATTTTTATTTTATCTTCTTCGATATTTTCGTCCAATACAACGGTTATCCAATTTGCTTTGCTCATATGGTATGCGGGAAAAATATTCTCTCCGTCAATCAGCGTTCCTATCATCATAGGACTGCATTTTAAGTTCACCGCATCCACATAATCGTCTCCTTGCAGTCCCAACTTATTTTTGGATATATTCATAATAAGCGCAAACCACTTTTTGTTGTTTTTGTGACGAAACACCCCGTACGACGGATACCTTGGCCACGGAAAATCGGGCTCTGCGTTATAATTGTTTTTGATATAATCCTCAAATTCAATTCTATTCATACTGCATGGTACCTACGTCAATATTCGAGTATTTGCTCGGGCGTGTCTATAATCACCTTTGCACCGCACTCCACAAGACGTGCTTTTCCGCGGAAGCCCCAACTCACCGCAATGAGGTCAAGACCTGCGTTTTTTGCGGTCTGCACGTCAACTTCGCTGTCGCCTATATAAACTGCGTCTTGCTTGCTTACGCCAAGCTCACCGAGCACGCTTTCAACTTCGTCGGGATAAGGCTTTTGGCGCACCCCGTCTTTTTGCCCCACAACCACGTCGAACAATCCGTCAAAATAGTCCTTTGCGAGCTTTTGCACCGCCTCATCCGCCTTGTTGGATATCACAGCGCACTTCGCTCCGCTCTCTTTGAGAGTGGCTATCACGTCTTTTATATGCGCATACGGCTTTGTATTGTCGGCGCAATGCTCCACGTAATATTCCTTGAATATCGCAAGCGCACGCTTTTGAGTATCTTCGACCACACCCTCGGGCAAACTCAATCTCACGAGTCTTGCAATGCCGTTGCCCGTCCTATCCGCCACTTCGCTTTTTTCAAGCGTGGGATAACCGAACTTGCGCATAGTATAATTAACCGCGCGCCACAAGTCCGTCAATGTATCGAGTATCGTCCCGTCAAGATCAAAAATGTATAGTTTATATTTCATATTTGTCTATCCCTTTAAACTGCAACTTTCCCCTTTCCTCATGGTGTTTCCCCTATTCCGTTCCCCCTCTGCACTTCGTTTGAGGGAACCCACGGAACTGCTCCGCAGGGGGACACACTCGGCACGCGCATAGACAAGTATCGTTCACTAATTATGCCACTCGTTCGCCAACGAAAAGAACAACACTCGTTGGCACGCTTGTACTAATCGTCAAGCTTGGCGCTCGATACGGTCGGCGCCTTGCGCCTCCAACTCCGAATAGGCACATTCCGTTAATAAGTAGCCTACGAATGAGTGTACATTCGGGTGTGGGTGTCCCACCCACAATTATTAATTATTAATTAGAATTTTTTCCCGCAAATTAGTCTCCGTCGTAAACTTGGAAAAGCCTGTTTTTCATCATATATTGATTCATTTCTTTGAGGTCTTTTCCGTCGAATTTGCGCATACGTTGCACTCTTGCAGGAATGCCCGATACAAGCGTGAAATCGTCAACGCTCTTCGTAACGATTGCACCCGTTGCCACAACCGCTCCCGTACCGAGTTTGACTCCCGGCAGTATGCTTGCGTTGGTGTACACTTTTGCATAAGGTCCTATTTCCACGCCATTGTATTCTCTTTGCATGTGGTCGTGTTCGCTGTGCGAGTGTGAGAAAATCTTGACGTATTCCGTGAGCATTGCAAAGTCGCCAAACTTCACGCCGCCCTTGGAGTCGATATAGCAGCCGGCATTCCATGATACGTTGTCGCCGATTTCGATTTGGTTGGCATAATTGAATCTGCAGCCCTCGTTTGCCACAAACCCTACGCCGCATTTTTTGAAAAGCTTGCTTGCAATGATTTGTCTGAACGGCACGGCAAAAGCGCAGTTGACGCCGAGCGGAACTCTGTCAATGCTTTCCCACAAAACGTGCAAATTGCGTTGCGCCTCGGTGTAGGGATTTTCATCCGACATAGGCATATAGTCGCCCCAAAGTTTGAAGGATTTTATAGTGTCCTCATCATAGCCTTCTATGCCAATAAGTTTGAGCGCAAGGACGGTATTTTTCGCGTCCATACCCTCGTCTACAAGTTTTTGAAAAACGTCAAGTTTGTTTTCAATTACGTCCATATCCGTATTTTATCCTCTTGTTTTGCCATTATAAAGCGGCTTTTCTGTCATTTTATCCATTCATTTCCAACGATTCTTACATTGATATAATCAATCGCCGAAAACGATTTTATTGTCAAAAGTTATAAAGTTTTTATCTTCTGATATCAAAAGCATACTTTGTATACGCCGTGTATTTTGCGCCTTTTTCAAGCGTCATACTGTCGAATTGCGGCACGTTGCAAGCGTTGGGATAGCCTTGCGTTTCCATGCAAAACGCGCTTTGATATCCGTACGTTTTCTTGCCTTTTAAGCCATCGAGGAAGTTGCCCGTATAGAATTGCATGCATTTTCTATCCGTGTATACGCTCATCTCTATTCCGCTGTTTTGCGAGTACGCAGAGGCGACTTTTCTCACGCCGCTTCCGCTCAACACGTAGTTGAAATCATACCCTCTCGCGACCTCAAGCATATGCTCTTTTGCCTTGATGTCTTTGCCAATTCTCTTTGCCGCCGTAAAGTCGAACGCAGTGCCTTTCACATCCCTAAGTTCGCCGTGAGGTATCAGTTCGTCATCGACAACCGTAACCTTATCGGCGCCTATAAACACCTCGTGATTTAACACTGTTTCAAACGTTCCGTCAAGATTGAAATAGGCGTGATTTGTAAGAGAACATATCGTGTCCTCGTCGCTTACCGCCTCATATCTGAGTTCCAAAGCGTTGTCGTTTGTAAGCGTATATGTTACGCTCACTTGCAAATTACCGGGGTATCCCTCCTCGCCGTCGGGTGATAATCTGGACATTTTCACGCTGTCGCCGCCGACGATTTGAGCCGTCCACATTCTTGAATCGAAACCGACTTTTCCGCCGTGCAAGTGGTTGTTTCCGTCATTTTTATAGAGGTTGTATTCCTTGCCGTCGAGCACGAATTTTGCGCCGCCGATACGATTTCCGACTCTGCCGATAACCGCATTGAAATAGGGATTTTCATCTCTGAATCCGTCGGGCGTATCGAATCCTGCCACCACGTCAACTAGATCGCCGTTTTTATCTTTGACGTACAATTTGAATATACGAGCGCCGAAAGTGATGAGTTCCACTCTCATTCCGTTGTCGTTTTCTATTGCGTAAGTTTCAATACCGCTTGCGGATTTATTTATTAACTCTGCTTTCACTTTACACCTCGTCGTTTCTTTTTACTTCAACGAGCACGTCTTTCCCGACGTCGAGTCCTTCGAGCGTGCTGTTAAAAAGTTTTCCTTTCAATTCTTTGATTCTTGTATCGTCGAGAACGGCTGTTGGATAAAAACCGTTTTCGTCCTCTTTTACGGGAGCAAAGAACGATTCAAACACCCAATCGAGCGTGAGATTATGTATATCTCCCACTTTTCCGTATTTATTCTGCATTCCTACGAGAATTGTCCAAACGGCGTTGTCGTAAAGTTTTTTCTTGCAAGCCGTTCTTCTTTGCGGTTCGTTTTCGAGGAATTGGTCGTATGCAAACGGCATACCGGCATACACGTCCATAACGACGCCTCTGTTTGCAAGATACTGCATACAGTCTGCAAACACTTCCGTGGGAGATTTGCCGTTGACCTTCTCTCCTACGCCGTCGAGCGTTTCGTCTGTCGACTCGCCCGTAATCTGATAAAAGATATCTCCGAGATACGGATCCGCAAAAGTCATACGCGTAGGAACGATATTCTTTTCTATAACGCCTTTTTCATACATCTTCGCAGTTATATACGCCGTGGCAAGTGCGGAATGTGCGCCGAAACTATGCGACACGAATCTGATTTCGTTTTCATAATCGGCAAAACAATCTATAAACTCTTTTGCAAAACGGCATCCTACGGAGTGACTTCCGTCAAATTCTATCCAAATTTTTTCAAACAGCGTTTCGAGGTCCTTTGCGTACCTTGCATAGTCTAGTACGCAAACGTTATATCCTTGTTCCGCCCAGCCTTTGCACACGGATTCCGACTTAAACGCGATTTCACCCTCGGCTGCGCCGCCCGGCAACCAACCGTGGAAATACACGATAGTCGGTTTGTTTTTGTCGAAATAACGCGAATCGAGATTTTTGGAATATCTGACATACTCGGCGTTGTCGTCAAGAAAATACAACCCGACGTCGCTTTGCAAATCCACGCTCAAATCCGTTTCGATTATTCCTTCATCGGCAGGGTTGTTTCCTTCCTTTTCTTTTCCGTCGTCGCAAGCGACAAGCGCAAACGCGCACGTTGCGATTATTGCTATTAACAGTATAAATACTACAATCTTTTTCATGACAAACCTCTTATAATCTTTGCCGCGGCTCACTTTCTATCGAGCACGCAAAGCACCTCGACGTTGCTTGTCTGAGGGAACATATCGTATGGCGTAATACGCCTGACAGTATATCGGTCGGAGAGAATTTTCAAATCCCTTGCAAGCGTTTGCGGATTGCAACTGACGTACACGATTTTGGCAAAATTCGCCTTCTTTGCACCTTCAAGAACGTCTTTGTCGCAGCCCTTTCTCGGCGGATCGAGAATAAGCGCCGAGGGCTTTGAAATTGTTTTTCGCTCACCCAGATAATAAGGCGACGACGTAATTTCTTCGGGTAATTCCTCATCGTTTTTCAATGCGTTTTTTTCCGCTTTTTCGCTCATATTTCGCATAAAATCGAGCGCGTCAGCGCAAACGTCGGTTACTCTGCTATCGAGAGATAGCGATTTCATAAGCGCGTTTGCGTTTTTTGTCGCGTCGGGAACAATCTCGACTGCGGTGATTTTGCTGTTTTTCAGCCTTGTCGCAATCTGCGCCGTCAAAAGACCTACGCCCGAATATAGTTCCACTATATCGCCGTCAAAGTCTGCAAGCACTCCGCATACGTCGTCGTATATGGCGTCGCGCACGTCGTTGTTGACCTGCAAGAAACTGAGCGGCGATACCACCGCTTCGAAAGTGCCGAGATTCTGCTTGATTTCCTTGCCATAGACAAGTTTTGCCTCGTCGCCGAAAATGGCGTTGGTGTTCTTGGTGTTCTCGCTGATATAGACCGCAACTTTCGGAAAATCCTCTTCGAGTTTTTGGCAAAGCGCGGCGAGGTTCGGCACTCTCGAGCCGTTGATTACAAGCGTTACGGTGAGCGTGTCCAGCATTCTTGCCACAAGGTGTCTTAAAAGCCCTTTGCGAGATATCTCGTCATAAACGGATATCGAATTGTTGTTTGCCCACTCCGAAACGTCAGCCATAAGCGTTGCCGCCCACTCGCCGTGGAGGGGGCACCATTTCATTGGCACGACGCTGTGCGAGCGTTTTCCAAAGAAGCCGAGCGTAACTCTTCCGCTCTTACTCTTGTAGCCGAAAGGCAGGGATATTTTGTTGCGATACTCCCAGTCGTTGAGGCGAACAACGTCGTCGACCTCTATATCCAAGCCTGCGATTTTCTTGACTGCGTTTTGCACGGATTGTTTTTTTATTTCAAGTTGGCAATCCACGGAAAGATGCTGCAAATCGCAACCGCCGCAACGTCCGAAATACGTACATTTGGGTTTTATCCTGTCTTTTGATACGGATAAAACCTCGATTAGGTCGGCAAAGGCATAATCTTTCTTTGCATGGCGCACTCTTGCACGGACGACTTCGCCCTTGATTGCAAACGGCACAAATACGGCATAGGAATTTATTTTGACAATCCCTTCGCCGTCGCTTGCAAAGTCCACGACTTCGCCTTCTATAACGTCGCCTTCATAAACTCTTAGCACTCTATCTTACCTTTCAAAGCCTTTTTGTAGTTGTTCATAAACTTCTCCACTCTGGCATAGCCCTTGCTCATATCCATGCCCTTTTCCGCCTCTTTCTTTGCGTACCAGCCATAGAGCGCAAGCATATCTTTTCTTGCCGGCGAGAACGGGAAACGCAGCACGTAGCAGTGTGCGGATTGGAAGAGATTTTTGCCTACGCGATACTCGTTTTCAACCCCTGCTTTGTCAAGTGCTTTTGCCATTCGTTTTGCCTCTCCGAAGCAAAGCGGATCAGTCATACCGCCGTTGTTGTACATAGGCGGAAAATCGGGATTGAGCCAATTGTACGGATCGCTTTGTTTGTAGAACTTCCAATTCCTAAACGCCTTGCGCGATTTTTGTCCCGAGAAATAGCGCACCATAAACAAGTGCGTAAACGGTATGCGATACATAACCTCGAAACTGAACGCACCGCTTATTGCTATAAGTGCCACGGGCTTGGTTTTAAGCTCGGGCAAACCGAGATCTTGTCTATACTCGGGCACGGAAACCATACAACCGATGCACGCCGCCATATGTCCGCCCGACGAGTCGCCCGTAATTGTGATATTGTCCTTATCGATACCGTATTCGTCGGCGTGGTCGCAAAGGAAGTTGTATGCGTCGGCGCAATCCTCGAGGTCTTTGGGGAAAAACACTTCCGGACAAAGTCTGTGGTCTATAACAGCAACCACCGCGCCCATAACCGCAAAACATCTTGCGTATCCGTCGCGGCGACGACGATTGTGTATCATCCATCCGCCGCCGGGGATATCCATAACGAGCGGCGCTTTCTCGGCAATCGGATGCGACGGGAGATAGATGTCCATATGCAAATCCATTCCGTCCACACTCTTATATACGACGTCCTTAATCACCTTAATTTCGTCATTGAACGGCGTCCTTCCGTTGGGGATTGCTCTCGACTCTTCCACGACGTCGAAAACGTCCGCCATAAACGGACGGCGCATCATACCGTATTCTTTTCTGAATTTCTTTTCAAGCCTCTTGTCGAGCGCTTTCATTGCGTGCTTGTTTGCCTTATATTCGGCTTTGAGATCACGCACTTTGGAGCGATACTCGCTCATACTCAAATTTTCGTCGTCGCCCGCCTCTACAACCTTGTCGACAAACTCTTTTTTGAGCGTTTTTTTATCTCTCCTGTACCAAACGGCAAAGAAATCTTTTTGTTCCGCCATAATTTTCCCTCCTTATGCGCGAAAATGCGTTTTGGGCACGACATTACAAAAATGCCGTGCCGAACGCCGTGAAATCATTATATTTTTAAACTCGGTTATTTGCCTGCATAGACCTTTTTGAGTCTTGCAAATCTGGGAAGTCCGTTTTCGAGCGGAGCTTTTGCGTCGCCTTGAATGAGCGGAAGCGCATACTCGATAAACTCGTCGCTTACATATGTGCCGTCGTTGATAATCCACTCGAGCGGAACTTTCTTCTCGGTATTTGCCGCAAGTTCGAGAGGCATAAGCACGTTTTTGCAAACGTAGTTACCGTTCTCGTCTTTTTCGCGCTTGAAAATGACCATTTTGTCCGTTTCGCCCTCGCATGCGCTCTTGACTGCGAATGCGCCTGCGTTGAACGCTTCTTCAACGTCGTTTTCGGAAGCGAGGTGAGCGCCGCATCTTTGCATAAGGCTGAGCTCGATACCTCTTGTCTTGAATCCGGTTTTCTCTTTGATGAGGTTGGCAAGTATGGAAGCAACGCCGCCGAGTTGCGCATGTCCGAAACTATCTCTTGCCGCCGCCGCGCCTACGCTTTCGCAAATGAGCGTGCCGTTTTTGTCGTGAATACCCTCTGAAACCACTGCGATGCACTTGTTGTTGTTTCTTGCGCAAACCGCCTTTACGTCCTCGACGAATTTATCCACGTCAAAGTCGATTTCCGGCAAATAAATGAGGTCTGCGCCAAGTCCGTTTACGCCTGCCAACGCAGCAGCCGCCGTGAGCCAACCTGCGTGTCTGCCCATAGCCTCGATGACGCATACCATAGGCGTGTCGTACACTTTTGCGTCGAGATTGACTTCCATTGTGGTGGTTGCGATATATTTTGCCGCGCTTGCATAGCCCGGGCAATGGTCAGTGCCGTAAAGGTCGTTGTCGATGGTTTTGGGAACGCCCACCACGTTGCACTCATAGCCTACCGATTGCAAATACTTGCTGATTTTGTTGCAAGTGTCCATGCTGTCGTTGCCGCCGTTGTAGAAGAAATAACGCACGTTGTACTTTTTGAATACTTCCAGAATGCGCCTGTAATCGGTGTCGTCAACGGACGCGTCTTTGAGCTTATAACGCACGGAGCCGAGTGCCGATGACGGCGTGTATTTAAGCAATTCGAGTTCTTTTGCGTCCTCTTTGGACATGTCGAAGAATTTTTCGTTGAGAAGTCCGACAATGCCGTGCTCAAGACCATAGACAGCCGTGATGTTGTCTTGTTTGAGCGCCTCGGTAAATACGCCTGCCGCGCTGCTGTTGATGACGGAAGTCGGACCGCCGCTTTGTCCGAACATACATGCGCCTTTCAAGTTTTTCATATTATCTCCTTTTCGCTTTTGCGATTCCGCTTTGTGCGGATATATATGTTTTTATTTTTATCTACTGATGATTTGTGCAAGCTCGTAAAGTTTTTCGTCAAAGCCTTTCTTGCATGCCAGAGCCTCGATAACCGTGGTATCGAAAATTTCACCGCCCTTGATGCCTATAACTCTGCCGCTTTGTCCGCATTCGACAAGTTCCACCGCTCTGCATGCCATTTTTGCCGCAAGAACTCTGTCCTCAACCGTCGGAATGCCGCCTCTTTGCATCCATTTGAGCGCCATATGGTTGACGCGTCTGCCCGTTGCGTCGCTTATCTTTTGGGTAAGCTCGTCGGTAAGCTCCGTCTTGCCTTCAGCAAGCACGATGATAGATGAAGATTTGCCCTTGTCAAAGCCTTGCTTGATTGTTTGCGCCACTTCGTCGACGTCTGTGGGCACTTCCGGCACGATAACGTATTCCGCACCGCCGGCAACCGCGCTGTTGAGAGCAATGTTTCCGCACTCTCTGCCCATAACTTCCAAAATCATAATTCTGTCGTGCGAAGTGATTGTGTCGCGCAATTTGAGGATTGCGTCGACAACCGTGTTGCACGCCGTATCGAAACCTATCGTGGAATCGGTATACCCCATATCGTTGTCGATTGTGCCGGGGATGCCGATGACGTTGAGAGGCGTGTTTTCATGCATCGCTTCCATGCCTCTGAAAGAGCCGTCGCCGCCAATGACGATAAGGTTGTTGATACCCTTTGAAAGAAGGTTGTCAACCGCCTTGAGCATTACGTCTTTGTCCTTGAACTCGGGGCATCTGGACGAACGCAAAATCGTGCCGCCTGCGTGTACGCAGTTGGATACTGATGAGTATTCCATTTTGAAAATTTCATCGTTGACGAGACCTTTGTAGCCGTGCTTTACGCCATATACTTCATAGCCTTGATTGAGTGCATAACGCACGCAAGCACGTACGCAAGCGTTCATACCGCTGGCGTCGCCGCCGCTTGTAAGCACCGCAACTTTTTTGATGCCGGAATTGTTTTTTGCCATATTGGTAACCTCTATTTAAAAAGTTTATTTTCTATTTTCGCACTCATTCGGAGCACACTTATTTTCATTATGTACTTATTCGGAGACGGAATCAAATCCACCGTCCGCGAACTTGTAGAGCGGACTTTTTAACGTTCACTCATTCGTTGCCTACTTATACACGCACTTTGCCTTTTAGTAGACGTACCCTCGAGCCGCAAGGCGGCGAGCCAATCGAGCGTCGAGGTTGACGGTTGTACGCACGACTGCGCCATCCTGTTGCGTAGCGGCGCACAAAGTGCGTGGCATAACGAGTGCACGATACTTATCTATCCGAAGACCGAGTGTTGCCCCCTGCGGAGCAGTTCCGTGGGTTCCCTCAAGTGTAACGCCGAGGGGGAACGGAATAGGGGAAACACATGAGGAAATGGGAAACTTTTATTTAGTATTATACCCCACACTCATTCGGCGCAATTACTTCACTACATATTTTACTCTGCTTGCGCCTAATACATCTTGAAGTCTCGTCAACAAATCCTCGCACACGTCAACTTTTTGCGAGAATTGCATCAGCTTGTTGGTGCCGTTTTGGCGCACTTGCGCTTGGCAGGGGGTATCTCCCGGATGCATCGCAAGTATGTCGGCGACCATATCCTTTTCAATGCCGTTTTGCAAGAGAACGTACAGTATTCCGCTCTTTTTCGCGCTTTGTGGAGCGTTGTTTTTGACTTCCGCCTTTTCGTTGTGCCAAAGTTCTGCTTTTTCTATACTGATTTTCGGCTCGCTTTCATCTCTGAGATCTATCTTGCCATAGACCTTGAGAGGCGCGTCCGCTCCAAGCAATTCGCCGTATTTCTCGTATGCGCGCGGATACATGGAGAACGCAATGGAGCCCATTCTGTCCTCTACTCTGCCGACCGCGAATTTTTGCTGTTTGGAAGTGGCTTTTTTCTCGAAAGAGGACACTATGCAGCCGAATTTGACGCTCTTATTTGCAAGGTTTTGATCAACCGCCATTTCAACGTTGCCGTCCTCGTCCGCTTGCTCGACGTAGAGTTGCGCCGTGTCGAAATCGAACTCGTGCTTGTCGTCGCGATAGTCGTCGAGCGGGTGTCCTGAAAGGTACATTCCCAGAACCTCTTTCTCGTATTTGAGGATTTCGGACTTAGGATATTCCGGCGTTTCCGTATATTTTATTTCCGTGTCCTCGATAAGTTCGTCAAACAGCGACATTTGCCCCGAAATCTTACTCTTTTTGTCTGCAAGCACGGTGTCCATAATGCGCTCGTAAGACGACATAAGCGTGGCGCGCGTCTTGCCGAAGCAGTCCATTGCGCCGCCTTTGATAAGGCTCTCTATCATGCGCTTGTTGACTTGCCCGGCGCATCTGTCGAGGAAGTCGCGAATGTCCTTAAATTCGCCGTTTTGCGCTCTTTCAGTAAGCACGTATTCCATAGCCTGCTCGCCCACGTTCTTGATGCCCATAAGCCCGTATCGCACGTTGTCGCCCTCGATTGAGAAGTTTTTTTGCGAGCGGTTGATGTCGGGTGAAAGCGTCTTTACGCCCGTGCGCTTGAGGTAGTTCATATAGTGTTTCACTTCGTCGGCGTTGGTTATGCGGTTGTTGACGACCGCCACGATGAAGTGAGTGGGATAATAGCACTTGAGATACGCCGTCTGGTACGTGAGGAATGTGTATGCCGCTGCGTGCGATTTGTTGAAAGCGTAACTTGCGAACTTCAGAATCTGGTCGAAGAGGTGATTTGCAATCTCCTCGCTTACGCCGTTTGCCACTGCGCCTGGAACATATTTTCCCGTCTTATCGCCGTCAAGTTTGCCGCCGTGCAGGAAGATGTCGCGCTGTTGCTCGAGTACGGACAATTTCTTCTTTGCGATAGCACGCCTCATGATGTCCGCGCCGCCGAAACTGAATCCTGCGATTTTTTGCGCGATTTGCATGACCTGCTCCTGATACACTATGCAGCCATAGGTGTTTTCAAGTATCTCTTTAAGGAGCGGATGCGCGTATTGCACCTTGTCGGGATTGCGCTTGCCTTCCAAGAACAAGTCGATAAACTGCATCGGACCCGGGCGGTACATGGAAATACCTGCAACCACGTCCTCCAAGCAGTCCGGCTGGAGTTGCGCCATAAACTTTTTCATGCCGCCGCTTTCAAGTTGGAACACTGCCTCGCAATCGCCCGAGGCTATGAGTTCATACACCTTGTGATCTTCGTAGCCGAGCTTATGGAAATCGAGCTCTATTCCCTTGTCCGCTTTGATGAGTTTTAGCGCCTCGTCTATGTCGGTGAGTGTTTTAAGCCCCAAAAAGTCCATTTTGAGAAGTCCTAGTTCCTCAACTATGACTTTGTCGAATTGAGTGGTGATTACGTCGCCGTTTCTCGACAGCGCGCAATGCTCGACAATCGGGTCTGCGCAGATAACGACGCCTGCCGCGTGCATCGAGGTCTGTCTAGGCATACCCTCGAGCTTCATTGCAACGTCGATGACCATCTTTGCGGACGGATTGTTGTCGTAAAGCTTTTTGAAGTCCTCGCTGTAAAAGTCGCTGCCGTCCGTCAAAACTTGCGGCAGGAGCGGTTTGCCCATTGCGGGGATTTCCTTAACCCAGTTTGCCGACTCGCCGTACGGCACGTCGAAAACGCGCGCAACGTCCTTTACGACGGCCTTTGCGCTCATTGTGGAATACGCGATGATCTGCGATACGTTGTCTTTGCCGTACTTCTTTATGCAATAGTCGATGATTTCGGGGCGGCGCACAAAACAGAAGTCCACGTCGAAGTCCGGCATGGATACGCGCTCTTCGCTCAAAAATCTTTCAAAGAGCAAGTTGTATTTGAGAGGATCGATGTCCGTTATGCCTATGCCGTATGCGACGATAGAGCCGCAGCCGCTGCCTCTGCCCGGTCCTACCGGAATACCCATTTGTTGCGCGGCATGCACGTAGTCCCACACGATAAGGAAGTAGCCGTCAAAGCCGCACTTGTGGATAACGCCCAGTTCGTATTCCAAGCGATTTTGAATGGTGTCGTCGATATATCCGTATTTGCGCTTTACGCCCTCGTAAGCAAGGTCGCGAAGGTATTGAGCCTCATCTCTGTCGCCCATTTCCTCGTTGGTGTATTTAGGAATAATAGAGGCGTGTTTGGTGATGAAATAGTCGCCGTCTACCTTATCGGCAATCTCTCTTGTGGTTGCGATTGCCTCGGGGCACCAACTGAAAAGTTCCGCCATTTCGTCGCCCGTCTTGAGATAGAATTCGTCCGTCTCGAAACGAGCGTTGTTTATCTCGCTCTTTTTGCAGCCGAGCGTGATACACATCATGGTGTCTTGCATGTCGGCGTCCTCTTTTTCTATGTAGTGAACGTCGTTGGTTGCCACCACTTTTACGCCGATTTCACGCGCGATTTGGCAGAGCGGATTCATTACGATTCTATCCTCTGCAAGATGATGGTCTTGAAGTTCGATATAAAAATCGCCCGGAGCAAACATATCTCGCATCTCGATTGCAAGATTCTTTGCCGCCTCGTACTGACCGGCGAGAATAAGCCTAGGAATCTGCCCTGCAAGGCACGCGGAAAGGCAGATAAGCCCCTCGCTATGCTCTTTGAGGTGTTTGAGGTCTATACGCGGTTTCATATAAAAACCGTCCACAAACGCCATTGACGAGAGTTTCATAAGGTTCTTGTAACCCGTCATATTCTTTGCAAGCAGAATGAGGTGATAGCGTTGTTTGAGAACGTCCGCAGTCTTTGCGTACATGTCGTCCGCAACGTAAAATTCCTCACCGATAATGGGCTTTATTCCGTCCGCACGCAGCACGGATACAAACGTATGCACGCCGTACATATTGCCGTGATCGGTGATTGCAACCGCGTCCATACCTCTTGCCTTAAGCGCGTCGCAAAGAGGGTGCGTTTTTATAGTCTTTTTGGGATCGGACGGATCGGGCGCGACTTGCAAAAGTCTGACTGCGCCGTCCAAAAGACTGTATTCGGTGTGTAGATGAAGATGTACGAAATCTGTCATATTTATCCTTTTGTTTGTTGTATTCTTATGATAATTCGAAGACGGTTCGTAAACCGCCGTCCGCGAACTTGCAGAGCGGACTAATTAACGGACACCCATTCGATGCGTTCTTATACACGGTATGTGCAACTTCGAAGACGGAACTTCGAGCCGCAAGGCGGCGAGCGTTTTTGCGCCGAACTTGACGATTAGTACAAGTGAGCCAACGAGTGTTGTTCTTTTCGTTGGCGAACGAGTGGCATAACAAGTGAACGATACTTGTCTATGTGAGTGCCAAATGTCTCCCCCGCGAGCGATGTTCACTTTTGTATAGAAGCCCCCTATACGAGTGGTCGGGCGCGACGCGTTAAGCGACACATTCGGTGAATGTGTTGTAGCCAAAGCGAACAAGGCGGATTGCGGTGCGCAAACGCCGAAGTGGACATGCCGGCGTGTCCGGAAAGAGGGGGCAATTCTTTTTAGAGGAGTTACGACTATACTTTATTCCATTCCTGCCAATTCCACAATTTTTCTAAGTCTGTGGTTGAGGCAACTCTTGCTCACGCCGAGGATGTCGGCAAGTTCTTGCAGCGTCGCCTCGGGATGTTCCGCTCTTGCGTTCGCCGTGTCTTTGAGCGAGGGGGCAAGGCTGTCGAATTCATCCCTGTTTTTGAGTTCGCCTATGGCAAGCAGATGCTTGCTTGCGGCGGCAAAAGTTTTGTCGAGGTTTGCCGTTTCGCAAATTATGGCGCGATTGAGGCTGTTTGCCGTTTCTCTTTCGTCGATGATGGATTGAAGTTTCAGCACGCTGTCCACGAGGTCGAGTTTGGCAAGAATTTTGACGATTTCGTCCTTGTCCTTGACGTAGAGCAATTTGTGCTCACCTCTCTCGCTCATACGGGTGTTTATGCGAAGGTCGCTGAGAAGTTCCATAACGTCGGCGGCAAAAAGGTCGTCTTCAAGCTGCAATTCGAAGTGATAGCCGTCTCTCTTTTCCTTTTGATTTGCGCCCGACGGCACGTACACGCTGCCGCAACCGAGAAACAAACCTTTGAAATAGGCAAGTTTGCACTTCTCCGTGCGAACAAGATCTTGCGGAACGCCCTCTATAAAGCTCATATATTCGTCCGCATTGACTTCCATAAGCCCGAAGTCCTGCAAAGCCTGTTTTGTGAATCCGCTCGGCACTTGAAGAACGCACACTTGTGCGCCCTGTCTTACGCCGCTTTTTGCCTTGTCAAAGGATAGTTCGAAATCGGCAGGATAGATTTGTTTGAACAAATCCACAATCTTCAATCCCTCTTCGTAACTGTCCAGTTGCAGGCACAAATTGAGCCTTTTCTTAACTATTTCTATGCTTCCGCACGCCTTTGAAAGCGCGCTCAAAAACGCGGTTATCTCATCGCGCGATGTGGGCAATGCCCCAAGCAATTCGTTGTGTGCGTCGTCTTTGAAACTCATATCTTTATCCTTTCCATTCTCTCTTGTCTTTGAAGACGGCAACCTTCCCGTCTATTCCGAAAACTCTCTCTTGCGGTATGTCGTGCGCCTTGATAAATGCGGCGGTTTTGTCAAATCTTCCTATCTTTCCCGTATCGTGCGCGTCGCTGCCGACGATGAAGTTTACGCCGCTGTCTTTGAGCGTATCCGCCCACTCTTCAAGCACGTCAAGGTGCTTTTCGTTGAGCTCGATATACACACCCTTCTCTCTTGCCTTGTCGCAAACTTTCTTGACGTCCACAAGCGCGCGGTGGTTGAGGTGCGCGATTGTATCTATTGGAAATTTGTCCATAACCGCAAGATACGCCTCAGTGTTGAGTTCGATAAGTTTTTGTCTTGTCTTCTTTGAGCAAAAACCGTTCTCGAACAGCCAACGTCTTGCATATCCGTTACGCTTTTCGCCGCAAAAGCCGATATAGCGATGAAAGCCCACAATCAGCACGTCCGCGTCTTTTATCACGTCGCTCGGAACATCGATATCACCGCTTGTGTTTACCAAATTTGCCTCAACGCCGTGCAGCACTTTGACTTTGCAATCGAGAGAGGCTATTTGCGCATTTTGTTTTTGCCACTTGCGCTTTGTCAGATGAAATATCGTGCTGGAAAAACTATGGTCGGTTATGGCGATTTGCTCAAGTCCTATCTCGTCCGCTTTTTTTGCATGCGAAAGAATGGAGCATCGCCCGTCGCTTGCAAAAGTATGAAGATGATAGTCGCAACAAAATCTCATATACGCTCACATACGCATAGGCGCGCACACCCACGCTATACTGAATCATTGTATATTAAAATATAAAATTTTTCAACACATACTCGCTAATTTCCTCACTAAATTTGAAAACGTATAAAAATTTACAAAAATTCATTTTATCAGCACAAACTCTTCCTCAAGCAAAACGCCCGTATTTTCATACACACGCTTTTTGCAAATGGAGGTGAGATAGAGATAATCGTCCGCACGTGCGCCGCCCTCGTTGACAATGAAATTGGCGTGCTTTTCGCTTATCCTTGCGCCCCCTCTTTTTTCGCCTTTGAGAGCGCATTGTTCTATAAGTTTTCCGCTTGCGATTTCACCGTTTTTAAACACGCTGCCCAAAGACGGTAAACTCGGCTGTTTCTTGCGCCTGAACGAAAGATATCTCTTTGCATCGTTCATAGACTTTTCAACCGATTTTTCATCGAGCTTCAACACTGCGTCCAGCACTATTCCGCTCGCTCCGCGTCTATATTCAAATTGCAATTCTTCGGCGAAAATCTCTTGCATCTCAATTTTGCCGCAATTTGCACAATCAAGGTTTAATATATGTATTTTGTATACATAATCGCCTATTTGCGCACCAAATGCTCCTGCGTTCATCTTTACCGCGCCGCCGACAGAGCAAGGCACGCCGCTCAAAAATTCAAGCCCTCCGAGCCCGTGTTTTCGTCCTTTGCTTATCACGTCGTTCATAGGCGCGCCACATTCGCAAAAGGCAAACTCGCCGTCTGTTTTCACACTATTAAGAGCCTTTGTGCTTATCAAAATGCTCTCGCAAATCCCGTCGGAAATAAGCGTATTCGAGCCTTTTCCGAGCATAAAAAAGCGCATGTTTTCATCGCTTAAAACACGCACGATTTCAATCAATTTTTCAACGCTTTCAGGTATAAAAACGTATGCTTTTCCACCGCCCTTAAACGTCGATATTTGCCTTGCGTCTGCAAGATAACATTTGCAATCGGTTTGTATCGCTATGTAATTTTTTAAGTCCACACTCTATTATATGTAACACTTATTAACGGAATGTGCCTATTCGGAGTTGGAGGCGCAAGGCGCCGACCGCACCGAGCGCCAAGCTTGCGTCGCACACAAGGCTCTTAGCCGCGATTGCCAAAAATGCCAATTGCTTGCTTTTTGCCTTGGTGCTCCTTTTTCCCTTCACACAAAAGACTGTGCTTTCATCTTATAATGCGTACGACAATTCGCTTGTCTTTTGTGTGTGGGAGCCTTGTGGGTGTAGTACAAGTGAGCCAATGAGTGTTGTTCTTTCATTGGCGAACGAGTGGCATAACGAGTGAACGATACTTCTCTATGCGCGTGCCGTAAGGAGCGAAGCGACGGAATAGCGATTGTTACGAAGTCAATCGCGTCGCGTGTCCCCCTGCGGAGCAGTTCCGTGGGTTCCCTCAAGCATTGCGCAGAGGGGGAACGGAATATGGGCGCGACGCGTTAAGCGACACATTCGGTGAATGTGTCGTAGCCAAAGCGAACGAGGCGGATTGCGGTGCGCAAACGCCGAAGTCCAAACACCTGAGGAAGGGGGAAAGTTGCATTTAGAGATATATAACAAACTGCCTCAACGATAATTTGCTTATCGTTGAGGCAGTTTGTTGTTTTATTCCTTATTTAATTCATCAAGTATTTTTTGTGCGAAGGAGGCGGATATGCCCTCTACTTTGGACAAGTCCTCAACGCTTTTGCGCTTGATTTCTTCCACAGAGCCGAACTCTTTTATGAGCCTTGCGCAGGTCTTTTCGCCAACGCCGTCTATGCTGCGCAATACGCTTTCGCTGAGATGTTTGCTGCGCAGATTGCGATGGAAAGTAATGGCAAATCTATGCGCCTCGTCTCTGATTCTTTGCAACAATTGAAGCGCCACGCTGTCTTTGGGAAGCATAACGGACGTGGTTGGCGCGCTGCCGAGAAACACCTCTTCTTCCCTCTTTGCAAGCGACAAAATTTCTATGTCCTCGCAACCCGTTTCACGCTGAGCTTCCATGGCATATCCGAGCTGTCCTTTGCCGCCGTCTATCACAAGCAAGTCCGGGCGAGAGGCAAAACTGACGTCATCGCTTGTTTTGAGCTCGTTAAATCTGCGGATAAGCACTTCCTTCATGCACGCAAAGTCGTTGTTGCCCTCGACGGTCTTGATTTTGAACTTGCGATAATGCGCCTTTTTCGGCTCGCCGTGCTCAAACACAACCATGCTCGCCACCTTGTCTGTGCCGGAAATATGCGAGATGTCGTAACATTCCATACGGTTTGGGAGCGTGTGCAAATTGAGCAAGTCCGCAAGTTGTCTTACCGCGCCTTGAGTGCGCAGAATTCGGCGCTCTTCCTGACTTCCGTGCTTTGTCATCGCGTCGTATGCGTTGGAGTGAGCAAGCTCAAGCAATTGCTTTCTTGCGCCTTGTTTTGGCACGACCACTTTGACGGTATGCGCGCAAAGCGGCGCGATTGCGCTCTCCAAGCTGTCCGTATCCGTCACGCAGTCGGTAACGATTTCGTCGCAAAGCGGCGGATTGTTTTTGTAGTATTGGTAGATATAACTTGCGATATCCTCATCCGCGCCGTCCGTTACGACGTTTTCGCCGCCAACGAGTTTTCCTGCGCGCACCACGAGCATATTGATTGCAGACACTAAGCCGTTGCTCTCGAATGCGAATATATCGAGGTTGAAATCTTTGGGAAGTGCGCTCACTTGCTTGCGCACGAGGTTGTCGAGGAGTTTGAGTTTGTTGCGATAATTGAGCGCAACTTCGTAATTTTCTTCTTCAGCAAACTTTTGCATTTTCTGTGTGAGCACTCTCTCGACTTCCCTGTCGTTGCCTCTCAAAAAGTCTATGACTTTTTGCATTTCGGCTTTATACTCCTCCTCGCTCACCTTTTGCGTGCACGGAGCAAGGCACCGTCCGAGGTGCATGTTGAGGCAGGGGCGCGAGGGTTTGGACATGTCGCGATTGCAATCTCTCACGCTGAACGCCGTGTGTATCAAGTCGAATATATCGCGGATGTTGACAGATTGCATATAAGGTCCGAAATACTTTGCGCCGTCGTTTTTGAGCTTGCGAACGAGCTGAATCGTGGGGTATTTTTCATGCATGTCGATACGCAAAAACGGATACGCCTTGTCGTCTTTGAGGAGAATATTGTATCTTGGAGTGTGCTTTTTGATGAGGTTGTTTTCCGTGAGTAAAGCGTCAACTTCGCTTGCGCAAATGATATAGCGAAAATCCGCCACGTGTTCTAGCATAGCGGAAACTTTCTTCGGACGTCCCGAGAGGTTGAAAAAATACGAGCGAAGCCTGTTTTTGAGGTTTTTCGCTTTGCCCACGTATATTATTTCACCCCTGTCGTCCAGCATCATATACACGCCGGGATTGTCGGGTACGTCTTTGATTTTTGCCTTGAAATCAACCATTTTTTTGTAAATTCTTGTGTTTTATTTTTATATTTGTCGTACTTTGTTTGCAAATAAGATTATGCTCTTATTGTTTTGATTTTTTGCATTAAAACGTAGTTTTCGAACTGTTTTTATGCCGTTTCTTGTGTGAAAATTGCAACGCTTTCGTCCTTTATGTTGCCTTTTGCGAGGTTGAGCGCAATGATTTCTTTGCACTTGCTTGCGCCGAGATAGTCGCGCATAATTATGTTGACGCAATCGAAATAGTCCTCGTTTGCGAGGTTTTTGACAAAATTCGACGCGTTTTTGTTGTGTGTGCCTTCCAAAAACTTTGGCCCGATTATCGCAATAGGATCAGTGAGTTGGCATTGCATAACAAAAAATCCGCCGTCGCTCGCCTTGTATTGCCCCACGTATTCGGGAATTGCCTCGGATAGGTATTTGGAGGAAGATTTCGTGTTCAGTTTGCGCGCGTAGTAGGAATGCAGAACGCTCCCCTCTCTTGTGCCGCCGTCGTTGTTGCGCTGAAAGAGATAGTTGCGCTCGCTTGCATATGAGCAGACGGAGCTTTGCTTGAAATAGTTGCCCCAAAACACAATTGCGCCTCCCCTCGCGCTCCCCAAAGTCAAGGACTTGACAAAGGTCAAATCATCCTTTTCGGTGTCGTTTTTTATGATTTTATCGCCGAGTTTGTCGCGAAGAATTGCGTCCACCGCCTCCATAACGCCCTCTCCCTCGAAATGTTGGAAGTCCAGGAACAGAACTTCGCCTGAATTTGCGCTCAAAAACGCTGCAATATCGTCTACAATCGGCGCAAATTCGACTCCTTTTATAGGTCCGTGGAAGATGACTAGTTTTTCACCGTTTTTTTTCACTCTTATGTCGAAATATCGCGCGCCGCAAGACAGCATTTCGCCTATGCCCTTATCTTGCGTTTCGGCTGCCCACATCATGCCTGCGGTACCTGCGTCGTGCGCTCCCGGGATGACCGTTTGAGTCAAAAGTGTATCGTCCTTTATAAAACTCATCCAATTTGACAAAAACGTCGTGCGCGCGCCGTTGTCGATGGCTCTTTGCGCAGAGCCTGCCATTGCGCCGACTACAACGCCGACTGCAAGGACAATGCACACGATTGTAATAACCGCGATTTTCGCTTTTCTACTCATACAACCACCTCGGTGTCGATATACGGATATTTTAGCAGTTATATGAGATAAAATCAATGCCCAAAACGTCGTCAACGACGTTTTTTATTGCATTTATATTTGCTTTATTTAAATAATATCGGTTTTCCGCCGCAAACTTTATATCGTTTTGTTGCAAAAGCAATTTGCGCTTAAGGTGTCGGATGCGTCCGATGTCGAAGAGTTTGTCAGCGCAAGCGCCGCAAGAATTGCGAGCATAACGCATATTTCCCTCTGCGAAAAATCGCCGTCGGAGATGAACACAATCATTATGATAAGCAAAAACAAAAACCAATTGTCGTCAAACATATCGCACCTCTTTGACTTTTTACCACAATATGCGCCACGATACGCCAAAGTTACTTGTTTTTTTCGGACATATTCGATTTATACTCTTGCTATGGACAACTTGATAGATTATGAAACGGAACAAACCGTAATAGACTATATCCCTCGCAACGCAACGCTACATTCGCTCGCGGAATTCTTTTCGGCATGCAGCGACGCAACCCGTGCAAAAATCATTTGCGCCCTGTGCATAAGCGAAATGTGCGTGAGCGATTTATCTCGGATTTTGGGGATAAACCAAACAACCTGCTCTCACCAGTTGCGACTTCTTCGCGCCGCAGATATCGTAAAACAACGTCGGGACGGAAAAATAATTTATTACTCTTTGAAGAATAAAAAGATAGAAAACGTCTTGCTCGCAGGAGTTGACTTTTTGGATTTATAACCGAAAACCGAGTTATCTCCGAGTCGCTTTACAAAAAGTAGGTCTTTGAATTTACCGCCTAAATCAAGCGGCAACAATAGCAACAAGGGCTAAAATGCAAAGCAACGCAAATTGCCATACAATTGCAAAACACGCATTTTATATCAACAAAATGCTTTGATCAACCTGTTTTTTGTACAATTCCTTCCTTTATGCAACAAGAGCGCCCGTCTGGGCGCGCTTGTTGCGTATTAGCATGTTATTATTTAATCTTGTTGGCCGTCGTAAATGGATTCAATCAAATCCTCTTCGTCTTTTACCAATTCATATTCTATGCAGGTTACGCCCTCTTTGTCGTCTATGGGAACGTTCTTTCTTGCACTGTTAATTGCGGTCTTAAGCACGTATCCTGTTAGATGAGCTATATCTGTTTTGGGGAAAATATCGCTACCGATAAACGCTCCGGGATTTTCAAAACGCATGACGTTTTTTATCCTTACTCGTACCCAATCGGAGCCGCCGTCAAAGGCGCACAAATCGCCGAAATCTCCTGCGGCGATGTTGTCGACTTCATCCCATGTGGCAAGCACGTCAAGACAACTCCCCTCGTTCAGAAGCGCGTCAAGACGTTTGGATTTGATTCCCGTTTTGAAATAGTGAGGATGGGTGAAAAGCAACTCGTCAATATGCTCTTCGGGATAGACAAGTTCGTTGGTGCAGCAGTCCATATACCAGCCCATATATGTCAAATCCTCACAGCAACCGAGGTATGCAATTGCCATAATACCGCCCCACTCGCGCATGCTGCATCTGACCGCCTGCGCCGTGTTGAGCAACGGCACACAACCGTCTTTGTTTTGATGCGAATCGCCGCCAAAAGAATAGCCGTGCTCTCTTATCTCCTCCGCCACGGCGTCTATAACGTCGTCGGTAAGCGGCGCGTTCTCATAATCAAAGTTATCCCACCACGTCCAACCAACCACTTTGTATGGGTTTCGCTTTTTATTCTCCATATCGCTTTCTCCTCAAAATGTAGAAAATATCATGTGCAATTATTGCAAATCATCGTCGTTTGAATTGTCGGAATCGTCGTCGTTTTTGTCGTTGTCGTCGTCCGGGGCATTGCCGTTATCATTGTCAAAATCATCGCCCCCAACGCCCCACTCTTCAAACGGACTTTCGCCCGAGGGCGCGTCCTCGTCGTCGTTCTCAACAATGTCGGTATCGGTCGGTTTCGCGCCTTTTTTGCGCAGTACGCGCGAGAGCAATACGCCTGCTCGCCTGTATATAAATTGCAACATATAATCCACGGAGGCCAAAATAACCGTGCCGAAAAGCGCAATCATCCAATACTGAACTTTGTCGATTATGGACTCGTCAAGCACGATGTTGTGGCACAAAAAATAGAGTATCGCAAGTGCGGCGTTGATATATACGACTTTGACAATGAGCGCAATCCACCACTTTACTTTGTCCTTGTGATTGAAAAACGCCGCGGTGATTATAGCCATCGGTCCGAAATACACGACGTAGCCCATCACAGAGAACACGTCGCCAGCCACCAAAAAGGAAAGTCCTGCGGACACGAGATATGCAAAGACGGACGAAACGTAATACTTTTGAGAGGCAGGCACCATCACAGCAATGCTTGCGGCAATGAAAAACGCCACCGTACTGAAACGCACGACGACGCCGAGCCAAACCATAAGCAAAGCCACCGCAGCGCTGATGCCTGCGAGTGCAACGGCATATATGGTGTCTTGTCTGGAAAGTTTGTGCTTCATTTTGAATTAATAATTGATAATTATTAATTAATAATTTTGGAATATTCCATTAGCGCAACACATTGCGCCCAACGACGCTCGTAGACAGGCGGAGCCGTAGTTTATAACTCGACGAAGACTAATTGTGAGCATCAATTTTCTATCCGAGCAACCGCCGAGCCGTCTCAAGGTTGCGAGACCTTACGCACAAAAGCAATGCTCCGATTGCTTTTGTGTAGGACGTTTGCGCCTAAATATGTGTCAAGTTATCTCGTAGAGATAAGTGACACGTGTTTAGCATTCGGCGCAAATCAGCAACAGCGTTTAGATGCTTGATAAAATGCGATATTGAGATGAAGAACAAGGAAGATGCGTTTGCACGGCAACCCTAATTTACTATGCGTAAATGAGTTGACGGGCAAATGTATCTAACTCAGTTGTTCGCTCAATAGCGTGTTTTTAGCAGCATCGGATAAGGTCGCCCCCCATACACTCACAACAACAATCCGCACACCAAAGCGCTTGACAGGCGGCGCACATTCCGTCGGCAACGTCGGAGTCGCGTTGAGAATACGTGCGAGAGGAATGAGTGTTGTTATTCTTGCCGTAAACGCCTTTGGCGCCCTCTTTGTCATAGGGGCGAGAGCCGTCTATTTTCTTTTTGAGGTTATCGAGCGCGCGAGAATACTTTTGGTTGGACGGATCCATTTCTATGGCGAGTTCCAACTGCTTTTTGCTGTCGTTGAGCCAGTTTTTCTCATAAAAGACGATGGACTGATAATAGTGCCATTCTGCGCCGCGCGTGGACATCTTGTCGAGCTCGCGTTGAGCGGTTTCAACGTCTTTGTTGCGAATGGCTTGCTTGACCGCCTCAAACGCCGACTCGCCCTCGCCTGTAACGGTGGCTACCTCTTGTGCGGATTCCATTGCCTGTTGGTAGGCGTTGTCAAGCTGTTCGAGCATACGAGCCGCTTGCGCGCCTGCCTCGCCTTCGTCAAAGACGTGCTCCTGATATTGGGCGCGCTTGGTTTTGTACGCCTCGAGGATTTCGCTTTGCGACGCGTTTTGGTCTATACCGAGAATTACAAACGGGTTAGTCGGCATTTTTCTTCTCCTTTGAGCAAATGCTCTATCTGCATCTTCAAGCCCAGATATACGGTGTTGGACAGCACGCCCTCGTACAATTTTATGTCCATATCGTTGTAGCTTGCAACCATCTTATTGTAAGTGGAATTGAGCAGAAACGACAGTTCATCGGCGTTTTTGGATAGATAATCCGCCTTATTTGTACATTCGCCATAATTGAGCAACAGAGGATTGTACCTCTTTTTCTTTGTGTCTTTTTCAACGTCGTCAACCGCATCGAGCAGATACACGAGCCTACCTAGATTGTAGGTGAACGTATCTATGACGTCGTCGGTTTTAATAAGGGTGCGAGTGATATCGCGCATAAGCGAGGCAAAACAGTCCGCCACCCTGTCTATGCTGTCGCACTTCGCCTTTTCCAAAGCGTTGAGCGATGCAAAACTATTCTTCATCATCTTATCGATTTCCGACAAGCGCTTTGCCGCTTTCGCCTTGCGCAGAGCGAGCCGCCACTTGATAAGAATGCGTGATTTTTTGCCGTCCGTAACATCGTCCTCGGCGTTGTAATAGACAAGCATAACGGACAAGTCCGCCATCTTTCTCGACAATTCGTCGGCACTTACGACGACTTTTTTCTTGCCGTTGTAGGCGCAAAGCTTGCGCTCGAACTGCACTTTGGTATCCGTGAGCGAGTGCAAAAGCACACTGTAAAACGTAACGTCGTAGTTGGTGCAAAGCCTCGTAATCTGCGAGCCCGTCTTGCCAAGGGTTTTGCAAAGTCCGCAATAAAACGCCTGGAATACGTTGAAATCCTTGATATACATATTTTGTTTATCGGGTATGACGTATCCGAACATTCTGTTGCCTCTTTGTCTTATTGTCTAATAATCTACACTATATTGATTAAACGTACCTTAAAATTATGCTTGCACGAAACCGACTTTTCTATACACTTTGGAAAGCGTCTTTCTTGCGATTTTTTGCGCTTCCTGCGCGCCGTTTCGCATAATCTCTTCAAGGTAGTCTTTGTGTTGCATATAGTATGCGTGCTTTTCCTGAATGGGGCGCAAATATTCCACGACAGCCTCGCCCACTTTGGTTTTGAAATCGGCATACGACGTGCCTGCAAAGATATCTTGCACTTTGTCGATAGGCGTATCGGTGATGACGGAATAGATTGTGATGAGGTTGCTTATGCCGGGCTTGTCCTCTGCCATAACAATGGAATCGCCGCAATCCGTAACCGCCCTCTTGAACTTGCGCATAATCGTGTCGGGATCGTCGAGCAAGTGGATTACGCCGTTGGTGTTGTCGTCGGTTTTGCCCATTTTGGTGGTCGGATCGAGAAGATTGTAGATCTTTGCGCCGATTGTCGGGAATATTCCGTCGGGAATGACGAACGTCGGCGAATACTTTGAGTTGAAGCGTTGAGCGATATCTCTTGCAAGCTCGAGGTGTTGCTTTTGGTCTTTTCCGATAGGAACGTAGTCCGCCTGATAAAGCAAGATGTCCGCTGCCATAAGCGTGGGATAAGTGAACAAGCCGAGATTGACGTTTTCAGGAGCTTTTTGGCTTTTTTCCTTGAACTGCGTCATTCTGCTTGCCTCACCGAATTGCGTATTGCAATTGAGCACCCATGCAAGCTCTGCGTGCTCGGGCACTTGCGATTGCACGAACAACGTCGTCTTTTGAGGATCAAGACCTATGGCAAGGAATATCGCCATAAAGTCGTAAGTGCGACGGCGCAAGTCCGCAGGCACGTTATCGACGGTGATTGCGTGCATATCCGCAACGGTGTAAATGCACTTATATTCGTCTTGAAGTTTGACCATGTTTTTGAGCGCCCCGATATAGTTGCCGAGCTGCAAATCGCCCGTCGGTTTTAATGCGCTGTATACGATTTTTTGTTTTTGTTCTTCCATAATACACACTTTATATAGTCGTTTTGTTGCAATAAACATCGTTTTGGGATGTTTGCAACACGACTTTCCTTATTGTTTTCCAATCTGTTTCGCCACGTCGAACACGGTTTGTTTTATGTCCGCGCGATCAATGACGTCTTTGTAAATTTCGTCTTTTGCTTCTAACCAAGCGATACTTTCGGGGCAATCGAGCGCTGTGAGATTATACAGTTTCACAACGGCTTTATAGCAGTTTCTTTCCTTCGTTCCGAGTGCGCCGAGCACGTCGGAGGCAACTTTGTAAGGGCTTGCCGTGGACGCGATGACCGTGGGAGTTTCGTCCTCGGTTTCGCACGAATAGTCGTTATAGACGCTTGCCGCCACTGCGGTGTGGGTGTCCATAATATAATCGTCAAGGTCGAAAAACGTTTCTATTGCGTTTTTCGTATCCTCTTCGTCTGCCCAGCCCGCTTCGAACAAATCCATGCGGATATCTTCGGGATCAAGGTCGAACGAACCCGTCTGTTTTAAACTTGCATAGGCTTGCTTAACCGCCTCGTCGTCTCTTCCGAGCGCTTCATAGACTAGTCTTTCGAGGTTGCTTGCATCAAGCACGTCCATGGATGAGGACATCGTCCTGAAAAAGTCGCGATTTATATTGTATTCGCCGTCGTTGAACAAATCCACGAGCGCATTGTTGGCGTTGGTTGCGATTATGAATTTGCCGACGGGAAGCCCCATGCGATAGGCGTAATAACCTGCAATCGCGCCGCCGAAGTTGCCTGTCGGAATGACGAAATTGACTTTATCGCCCAATTGTATTTCCTCGCTTGCGACAAGGTCGCAGTATGCGGAAAAATAATAAACAATCTGCGGGGCAAGGCTGCCCCAGTTGACCGAATTTGCCGATATCAAAGAAATGCCGAGCGCGTTTAGTTCCTCCGTCAATTCTTTATCGGCGAGAATGCGTTTGATTGCGGTTTGAACGTCGTCAAAGGTGCCCTTGATTCCGTAAACGTGCACGTTTGCGCCCTCTTGCGTGGTCATTTGCAAGCGTTGAACGTCGCTTATGCCTTTGTTTGGATAAAACGCCGCAACGTGCGCGCCTTCTATATTCTTAAAGCCTTCCAATGCGGCTTTGCCTGCGTCGCCGCTTGTTGCGACAAGTACCAGAGAATCGTCCTTTATACCGAGCTTTTTCTTGCTCGCCGAAAGAAGATATGGCAAAAGCGAGAGCGAGATGTCCTTGAAAGACGCGCTCCGACCATGCCACAACTCGAGCATATAAAGACCGTCCTCGACTTTTATCACCGGGCAAACGTCCTCGTCAAAGTCCGCATATGCCTTGCGCGTATAATCCAAAATCTCCTCATATGAAAAATCGTCGAGGAGTTTGGACAATATTTTTGCGCAGCGCTGCGCGTAATCGAGGTCGGCAAGCGCGCTTATATCGTCAAGGCTTAAAATCGGGAATGACGACGGAACGAAAAGTCCGCCGTCATCCGATATTCCTTTTACGATAGCCTCGCTTGCAGAAATTTCGATTTTGGAATTTCTGGTGCAGGTGTATTTCATAAAAATCCTTTTAGCGCACGAAGTCGGGAAGATTGCCCTCGTCCTCGCTTACGGTAATGACAAATTGCGTGTCCGTGTCCTTTGCCACTTCGCGAATGTCGTCGAAAAAGTCTTTCATCTCGTGCACGGTCTTGCCGAGCATTCTATGTGCGCCGTCGATGTAAAGAGTTTCGATATCGTGGTTGCCTGCGAGCAAGCCTTTGATAAAGCCGATAAGCGCCTCTTCGCTGACGGGATTGTCGTCTCTTTTGAGTTGTTTGGCATTGACAACGCGCACTTGATAGCGCAACGAATACATATATCTGTCCGTATCGGTCACAAACACGATGTCGCCTTTTGCGGTATCGATGTTGTCGTTTGCCATATCGATGATGTTTTTGGTTTTACCTGTGCCTTTTGCTCCTGTAATAAATTTAATCATAAGCACCTCCGCTTATATTATATATAATATATCGCGCGATTTCAATATCCAATTTTCAAAAATCGTCTGTTTTTGCAAATTGACAAGATACGCGCGGATAGATTGTCTGTTTTTCTTGCTTACCGCAGATATATGCCCACTCTGCGCGCCGATATGCGGCTAAATGCGTCGAATGCGGCTTTTACTCGATATAAGAAGTGAGCTCTGCGTGTCTTACGGGCGAGATGAGGTTGACCATTGCGTCGAGTTCCCTATCGCTTATGGACGTGGTGCGCCCGTTTGCGTATTGCTTGTCCACAAGTTCTTTCATTCTTGCCACAAGCTCGTCTTTCTTATCCACTTTCGCCTCGGTGGGAAGTTCATAGAAAGTGTCAATCCAGTACGCTATGCCTGCAAGTCCGCTGAATGCGTCCACAACCACTCTCGGCGCTCTGCCCAAAATCTTTTGAGTGTCGAAAATGTTGTATATTTCCTGATCTTTAAGCATGCCGTCGGCGTGAATGCCGGCTTTGGTAACGTTGAAGTTTTTGCCCACAAACGGCGTTTGCGGCGGAATGCGATAGCCCATTTCGTCCTCGAAATAGTCCGCAATCTCGCTGATGACTTCAAGATTCATTCCGTTTGACGTGCCTCTAAGCGACGTATATTCGATTGCCATTGCCTCAAGCGGCGTATTGCCCGTGCGCTCGCCTATGCCGAGCAATGTGGTGTTGACCGTCGAGCAACCGTAAAGCCATGCCGTGGCGCTGTTGGTAACCGCCTTGTAAAAATCGTTATGACCGTGCCATTCAAGCTGTTCGCTGGGCACTTCCGCGTAATAACGGAAGCCGTAAATTATACCTTGCACGCTTCGAGGCATTGCGGTACCGGGATAGGTTACGCCATAGCCCATAGTGTCGCAGGCGCGGATTTTGATTGGAATTCCGCTCTCTTTGCTGAGTTTCATAAGCTCGATTGCAAACGGAACGACAAATCCGAAATAATCCGCTCTCGTTATATCCTCGAAATGGCAGCGTGGCACAATGCCTTTGTCGAGCGCCATTTTGACAATGCTCAAATACTTATCGAGCGCTTGTTTGCGCGTCATATTCATCTTCTTGAAGATGTGATAGTCCGAACAACTCACCAAAATGCCCGTTTCTCTTATGCCGAATTCTTTGACAAGCTCAAAATCCTTTTCGTTTGCGCGTATCCAGCTTGTAACTTCCGGAAATTCATATCCGAGGTCGAGGCACTTTTTGACCGCCTCTTTATCACGGTCGCTATAAAGGAAAAACTCGCTTTGACGTATCATACCGTTCTTGCCGCCGAGCCTGTGCAACTTCTTGTAAAGTTCCACAATGTCTTTGACCTCGAATGGTTGCATCGCCTGTTGTCCGTCTCTGAAAGTCGTGTCGCTTATGTACAAATCCTTGGGGCATTCCATAGGCACGTGGCGCATGTTGAATGCGGTTTTGGGGATTTTGCCGTACGTGAAAACCTGCCTGTGAAGATTGGGGTTTTCAACGTCCTGAAGAGAAGGCTTGTAGTTGTGCTCCTCAAGCAAATGATTGCGCTTGTTGTATTCGACTATCATTGTTTGCCTCCGTTACTCGATGTTTTCGAGCATCTTGTTTTGCACTGCGATTTGAAGTGCGGATATCATTTCGTCCATGTCGCCGAGCATAAATTTGTCAAGCGAATAAAGCGTGAGCCCTATGCGGTGATCGGTAACTCTGCCTTGAGGAAAGTTGTACGTTCTTATGCGCTCGCTCCTGTCGCCGGTGCCCACTTGCGCACGACGATTCTCGGCATATTCTTTTTGCGCTTGCGACTGATAATAGTCATAAACTCTCGATTTGAGCACTTTAAGTGCCTTTTCGCGATTTTTTATCTGGCTGCGCTCGTCTTGGCACTCGACCACTATACCCGTAGGTATGTGCGTCATTCTTATTGCGCTTTCCGTCTTGTTGACGTGCTGTCCGCCTGCGCCGCCGCTACGATAAGTGTCAACTTTAATGTCGTTTTCGTTGAGCGTAACCTCAACGTCCTGAGCCTCGGGAAGCACCGCCACGGTAACGGTTGACGTGTGCACTCTGCCCTGCGATTCCGTTTCGGGAACACGCTGCACTCTGTGTACGCCGCTCTCGAATTTGAGCTTGCCCCAAACGCCTTTGCCCGTAATCATAAACACAAGTTCCTTTGCGCCACCGAGCTCGGTGAAGTTCATATTGACTTCTTCTATCTTCCAACGATTATTCTCGGCATAATGGCGGTACATACGCATAAGTTCCGTGCCGAAAAGGGCTGCCTCGTCGCCGCCTGCGCCTGCGCGTATTTCCATAATTACGTTGTTGTCCTCGTTGGGATCTTTGGGTAAAAGCGAAATTTTGATATCTTCCGCGTCCTTGTCGAGCATGTCGCGAAGCTCGTCCAGTTCCTGCTTTGCAAGAGCTTTCATATCCGCGTCGCTCTCCATTGCCACCATCTGCTCGCAATCCTCGAAATCGCTCTTGTGTTTGAGGTAAGTCGCATAGTTTTCGACAATGGGCATAAGGTCGGAATGCTCCTTTGAAAGCGCCTTGAATTGCGTCTGATCCGAAATTACTTCGGGCTTTGACAAAAGATTGCCAACTTCGTCGTATCTCGCCTTAATTTTATCCAGTCTTTGTATCAATCCGTCGCTTATCTTCATTTTCTTCTCACCGTCGCCATGCGCTCTACGCCTTCGACGTCCTTGTCAATCGCAACGTCGTAAGCGGCAAAAATGCCTTTGATACTCTCGGCTTGACCTATGCCGAATTCCAGCAAAAGCACGCCGCCATCTTTGAGATGAGCGTCAAGACCTTTTTCTATAATTCTATAAAATTTCAATCCGTCTTTGTCGCCGTCAAGGGCAAGTTGCGGCTCGAAATCTCTGACTTTCACGTCGAGTTTTTTTACATCCTCGCTCGGAATATACGGCGGATTGGACACGATTACGTCAAACGTTCTATCCTGAATCGCATTCCACATATCGCCGCATACGAAATCGACTTTTACGCCGTTGTTGAGCGCGTTTGCTCTTGCGACGTCGATTGCGCCCGTGCTTATATCGCTTGCGCACACGTTTGCGGATGTGTTTTTGGCAATTGCCACGGCGATTGCGCCGCTTCCCGTGCACAAATCGAGCACGTCGGCTTTGCCGTTTTCACTTCTCGATTTTACCTCGGCTATGGTTTTCTCTACCACCTCTTCCGTTTCCGGACGAGGTATAAGCACGTTTTGATTGACGGAAATCTTGATTCCGTAAAAATCGGAATATCCCAGCGCATATTGGAGCGGCGTGCCGTCCTTCATTCTGTTTGCGATGGATTCCGCGCTTTCGTATTGCGCCTTCGTGAGCGTTTTGAGCGCAGGAAGTTCACTTCTTTTTACGCCCGTAACCTCGACGAGCAGCCAGTCTATATCCGACTCGTCAGCACCTTTTGCTATATTCTTTATGCGATCTCTCGCAATGCCGTAAGGCACGCGGATATCAAATTTCTTCTCTTCGAGATTGGGGTTTGCGTCCATTTCCATAACCGTCTTGAACGCCGTTATGGACACCTCGAGCATATCGTCGGTAGGTTCTTTGGTGGTGAGTTTTTGAAGGAGCATTCCGGGAGCGCGCAAAATACGCGCCAAAAGGCAATCGCTCTTTGCAAGAAGTTTCAAAAGTTCATAGGATATGCCTGCCACCACGGGCAAGAACAAGAGCTTGAACCCGAGTTTTATAAGCGCGTTGAGCACCTTGTGTCCGCCAACTGACGACGGCACTACGAGGTTGCACGCGGAAATCATATAGTTGACGAGTACGAACACGATTATGCTCACCGCAACGACGAAAAAGAGGAACGTCGTTCCGCAACGAGAGTGCTCTCTGCGCATTTTCTTTGCGTTTTCCACCGTGAGGTCGAGCCCGTGCTCATAGCAGGTGATGACCTTGTGCTCTGCGCCGTGATACATAAACACTCTGCGCACGTCCTTCATAAGCGACACCAAAAGGATGTAACTTACAAAAATTATCAGCATTACACCGCCCTCGATAAGGCTGTACCAAAGGCTCTTGAGCGATGACGTGTTGATTGCCGCGATGTTGTCGCAAATCGCGCCAGCGATGATGTTGGGCAAGAATACGAAAAGCCCCACCGCAAGAAGTACGCCCAGCACCACCGAAAACGCCATAAGTACGTTCATCGGATTGATTTTGAGCTTGTCCGCCATCCATTTTTCAAACTTTGACGGCTCGGCGTAATCGCCATACACCTCCGCCGAGCGCATCATTATGCCTGTGCCTTGAAAAAGTTGCGTGAAAAGATTGACCACGCCTCTAATAAACGGCAAGCGGAAAAAGACGTTGCGCTCTTTGGGACTTTTTATGTACTTGCTCTCGACGGTAATGCTTCCGTCCGACGCGCGTACGGCAGTCGCGATTGAGTGTTCGCCTTTCATCATAACGCCTTCAAGCACGGCTTGACCGCCGATACTCGTCCGTCTCACCGCTTTGGACGTCTTGTCGATAACGTTCTTGACTTTCGGTTGTTTGTTTTTCTTGGATTTTTCTTTCATTTCCACTCTTATAAATGGTAATTTTTGATTTTTATTAACGCACACAAAGTTTTTATAGTGTGTAATTCGCCAAATAAACGCGTACTCTGTTTTAACCACGATATTTGGATGAAGAGCGCGAAAGCGTGCGTCCGACACAAAACCCAACGTACTAAGCGTACGTGTTTTGTGGCGGACGTGCGCTGACAATGCTATTCGCCAAATAGCGCGGTTAAAAAGCAAAATGCAGGCATAGGTAATAACCCCAGCCTGCATTTTTCTTCGTGCTTGTTAGTCGAGATTGTATCTCTTCTTGAATTTGTCAACGCGTCCGCCGGTGTCAACAAGTTTTTGTTTGCCCGTGAAATACGGATGGCATTTGGAGCAAATTTCAACTCTGAGTTCGTTGACGTTTTTGGTGGTACCCGTTTGGAATGTGTTTCCGCATGCACACACAACTGTTACATCGTGGTATTGGGGATGGATTCCTTCTTTCATTTTGATTCTCCTAACTCGTTTTTTTATACCCACACGCGCCAGTATAGTTACGCGTATATGACATAAAGTTTCTTTATTATATATTCATTGCCACGAAAAGTCAAGCAATCACGGGGGCAATTTCTCAACATTTTAAGCGCTGTCTGTTCCCTATTTCTCGTTCCGATTAAGATACGTTTCAAAGCGGCAAAAACGGCGTTGCTTGCGCCGCGTTTTTAAATGTCAACCCAGCGGATTACACAAGTGCTTCGAGCAAGATTTCTCTTGTCTTTTCGAGGTCTTTGTCGGTAAGCGCGCGATACCGCTTGTCGCTCTCGATTTGACCTTGGCACACCACCTTCACGGGGTTGTCGGCAAACACAAAATAATTGTCTGCGCAAAGCAAGCACTCGTCAATCGAATGCGTTACGAAAATCACCGTGCGTCGCTCTGCGTCGTTGAGCTGAACGAGCTTTGCGACGAGCCTTGATTTTAAAGCGACGTCGAGCGCCTTGAACGGTTCGTCGAGAAGCAAAACTTTGCTCGGATAAAGGAAGGCGCGCGCCATACTCACCCTCTGCGCCTGACCGCCGCTTATCTCGCTTGCAAGTGAATGAAGCACCTCTTCGATTTCGACAAGTTTTGCGATTTCATCAATCATTTTTTTACGGTTGTTTTTGTCCTTGTAAACGGAACGTAATATCAAATCAAGGTTTTTATACACCGAAATCGATGGGATTAACCTGTCTTTTTGGAAAATATAGCTTACGCCGCCCTCTACACCGTCTATGTCGCCGGAGTAGTTTTTTATTCCTGCAATTGCATTGAGAAGCGTGGTTTTACCGACGCCGCTACTGCCCAAAACAACGTTGATAGCGTTCTCTTTGAAGGCTATATCGAAGTCTTGAAAAACAGTCTTTTCGCCGTATCCGCAAGTGAATTCTTTGACGGTTATATCGCTCATCTTGCCACCTCCCAAATCTTCTTTGCGCCAAGCGCCACGCCTTCCAAAACAAAGCTGAAAACAATTGCCACAAGCGTGTATGCAAGCAGGTACGCAATTTCGAAAGACGCATTTGCCACCTGTATTTTGCCACCCAAACTATCTTGCACGTTGGCAAGGATTTCCGCCGCCACGACCACTTTGAGAGTGAGCGAAAGCGTGGATTTACTCGTGTCGAAAAGGCACGGCATAACCAATGGAACGTATATGCCGCGCACTATGTCAAGGGGGCGAACTTTGTATACTTTTGCCATTTCCACAAGGTCTTTGTCAACGCCTGTTATCGCCGAGTAAAACGCCGAGTACATTATGGGAAAAGCAATCAAAAATCCCACGACTATCGCCATTGCGTTGCCGCTCAAAAATGCGTAAAGTATGAGTATCACCGCCACCGTCGGCGCGCTGCGCAATACTGAAACGATGGGCGACATAATTCTGTGGACAGGATTGAAAAGCCCGCCCAAAACCGCAAAAATCATCGCCAACACAAAGGATATGACAAAGCAAACGAGCGTGCGCAAAAGCGTCCAGCCCACGCTTGTCCAAAATCCTTTTTCGCCGCCAAGCACAAAGAATCTGGCAAGCACCGCGTCGGGCATAGGCAGCACCAGCGCATTGTCCTCCGCCTTTGCCGCAATCGCCCATACGGCGAGCATTATTCCGAGCGCGATAAGCGGATATACGACGTTACTCGCAATCCGCCACGCCTGTTTTTTGTCAATGGTTATCTTTTTCATTCAGTCACGATTTCTATTCCGTTTTTTTGCATAACGTAACGGAAAATGAGTCCGGGAACACCCGTTTGACCTATACACGCAATCTTTTTACCGACGATATCGTCAAAGGTAATTTGACCGCCCTTTTCAGTGTTGCCGACCATATAAAGGCTTCCGTCAACCGCAATGCTCACAAGTTTGTAATCAGCGCCGTTGCTTATCAATTTTGCGCCCGCGTTGACAGGCATAATGACAACTTGGCTCTTCTTTGCCGCCATTTCGGATGCGATATTCGCGGGGTTGACAACCGCATATTCGACCTCGTGCGAGCCTATTTGCTTTTGATTGCTTGCGAGGGTGAGCATAGCGAGCGCAGGCGTCCCCTCCGGCGCAGAAAATCTAATTTTGTCGTTTGTTTTTTCCGTTGTTGTGATGTCGAACAATTTTGATTTTTGTGCATTCCAGTCGATTGTGTTGCCTTTGTCATCGGACGGCATAACGTTTGCAAGGAAAGAAAGAATGTCATTCTTGCTTTGATCCGTCAATTCCTCACCGTTGACCGCACAACGATCGATTGCGATTGCAGGGAAATTTGCGCTTTCATATACCTTTTTCGCTTCCGCAGTCACGTTTGCTTTATTTTGCGCAATCCAAACTTTGTTTGTGGCAAGTTCGTCAAACAGCGCATTCAAAAACTCCTCGTCACCGGCAAGTGATGACTGCACGAATATGCCGGCTTGCGGATAGTTCGTTGCTCCGCTTGCGTCTTTATATTCGCTTTGCAAATTCATTTCGGCATTGAGCGAAAGTCTCTTTGTCTGCGCGCTTGCGGCGGGTTCGCCGACAACCATAAAATCGACTTGTCCGGACGCCAAAAGCGTTGCCGCCGCCGTTCCGTCCGCGACATATCTGACCGTCACCTTTTTTGCCGATTCTTCGTGGTTAGAATTATCGTTGCACGCAACGAGCGAGACGCACGCAATCATTACGATTACGAGTATTGCCACGATTGCAATAAATTTGTTGTTTTTCATATATACCTCTAAAATTTTATTTACTATTTATATTTTCCGTTCGGATATCTCAAAACGGTTTAGTTTCTATACGATTTTATAAGGTCGTATTCCCGCATTCTTGAAAACTCCTTATTCCTCGGACAATTCAAAAGACGTTATTGCGGATTTCACGCTCAAACTTTCAAATCTGCCGAGTTTGCCCGTAAGTGCGGAAATGCGCTCTTGCGAGCCTTCGACAATGAGTGCGATTGCGTTCGCTTCTTTTCTAGGAACGCCCATACGCCCCACTATAATATCTGCAAAATCGCTCAAAACTTTTTGCATTTCTACGGCAACCGCCTTGTCGCCTTTGAGCACGATACCTACTACACCGATTTTTTTCATAGAATTAACCTCTCGTTTAGTTTGATTTGATATGGAATATTCCGCAATTATTAATTATTAATTTTTAATTATTAATTAAAAAATTGCGCCGTCGTGCAAAACGACGGCGCAATTACCTTATAGTTATGCACCAAAATTATTATGTCGTCTTACACTCCGTATCGATTGCGCCCGATTTTCATTGTTTTGGTAGCACCGCCACTCCGATTAAAGACGCTTTCACATCGTTTCTGATTTCTTTTTTTATTCTACAATACTATCTATATTTTGTCAATCGGCTCACATCATAAACAAGATTGTTGCGCCGAGCACTCTGCTCTTCGATAAAAGCGGAATGTACACGTTGGCTACATCCTCGTCGCTGATATCTTGTGTAAAAACGCTCATCTCGGCAAGCGTTTGAATTGCCGCTTTCATTTGAGATTGCTCAACAAAATAGTCCTCGACAAACGCCTTGATATCCGCAGCGACGTTGTCTTTGAGCACCTTTGCCACTTTATCGTTGACGGCGTTGAGCCCGATTGTTACGTAATAGTCGTACCAATCCGACGTATAGAGTTCATCAGTCGTGAAAGCGCGCCCGTTTTCTATGAAGTTTCCAAAGGAGCATCTGTCAAAAGCTCTGCAAAGTTGCGCTTGCGTTGCGTCGCCTCTCGTGTAGTTGTAATAAGTTTCCTTGAAGTTGTCAAATCCGCTGTCAAAGGAGAACACCAGCGCCACTTGCGTGCCGAGCGCGTCCATTGTCATAACGTCGGAGTGCACCACTTCCCACATATCCGCGTCGCTATCGTCTTTTATGCTATCGTACAGCGATGAGAAATTGAACATCAAATCGAGCGTGAAAAGCGGCACTGCCTTTTGATATTCTCCTGTGTTTGCGGCGATAATTTCGTCCACTATATTCACAAGTTTTTGTTTGTCGTATCCGCCCTCGCCCGTGAGGTTGAGTATGGCTCTTGACACGAGAATGGATTGATTGATACGCTTGGTAGCCGTATTGAGTTCATTGCCGCTTTGCATGGCCGACAAAAAGTCCTTGATAAAACCCTCGGATGAAAGCAAATTGTCGCTTGACGTTACGACGTCGCAAATTGTCGGGATGACGTCCACCACCATATATGCGTACTTTGCGTATTTGACGATTTGCGCATATATTGCCGAAGATACAATTTTTTTGTCGAATTTGTCAATCACGAGGTCGAGCGCTGCGTTGAGCGAATCCACTTCTTTTCTGCCGAGCGCGTTTTTGAGGTCTTGCACGTTGAGCAACAGCGTATCCACGAGCGTTGCGATTTCGCCGTCCGTGATTTCGCCAAGTGCGCCGCTGTCGTCAAAGAGTTTGCCGTACAAGTCGTCCGTGATTGCATTGACGGACATGTTATACGCAAACGACACAAGCCTTGAGAGCGCATTCTTTGCATTGTCAAAAGCGGTAAGCATCTCCGCCTTTTCCGCATCAGTAGTAACAAAATCGCTCTTTGCGACGCTGATTGAAAGTCTGTTTTTGACAACATTGTCAAGTGCCTTGCCGGAAATCGCGCTTTGACGCATAGTCTGTTCGACGTCGATAAGGCGATTATAAATATCGCAAATGGTCTTGTATCCTTTGGACACCATCGCGCAAGTCAAATCGTAAACGATGGCAGACATGTCGTTTGGCGTAAATCCAACCTCTTTAAGAAGAGGAATAAGAAGTTCCGCATTCTTTTCAAAATCGCCGAGCAGCGTTTTGCCGTTTTGAGATGAAAGCGCGTTTGCAAGCGACTTGATTTTTGCCGTCTGCAAATCCGAATCGCTCACCACCGAGCAAATCATCCTCGTCCAACCGAGCGTAACGATATAATCGCCTGCGTCATCTCTTTCTTTGAGACTTGCCTCGTCAAGCGAATTTGTCCAACCGCTCGAAATGCCGCTCATAAACGCATTTTCCACGGACGCCACCGCGTCGGCGCGCTCCTTTGCGGGATCGGGCTTTTTGTTGTTGCACGCAAAAAGACACACGCAAAGCGTGAGGAGCAACGCAAGACATACGGATACGATTTTCAGTTTGTTTTTCATAATCAACCCTTTTTGACAGTATAACCTTTTTTGAAACCGAGCACAAGCGGTATAAGCGCATATCCCGCGCCCATAGCGATGCCCACGACGGCAACCACCCACGCCTGATACATAAACTCAAAGTACATTCCGAACAAGCGGAGCGCATGGATAAGACAAGAGGCAAGCAGCACCGACATTGCGAACGAAGCGCAGAACGCCACAAGCGCAATGATTGCGTGTTCCAGAATCTCCGTCTTGAGCAACGTGTTTTTTGACATACCTGCGTTTAACATCGCAACCCTCGATTGCTTTGACGCGCCTCTGCCGATAAGCGCAGTCGCCACGGTTACGGCAAATATAAACAGCGCAACCACCACGGCAAGCGTGCCGATGAGGTCAAACACGGCGTTCATACTCTCCATATCCCACTTGTACGCGTCGAGGGCGGATATTACGTAATAGTTGTTGACGGCATATTTCGAGCGCAACGCGTCCACGCACTTTTGCACGTTTCCGTCGGACGCCACAAGCATGGTATCCACCTTTTTGCCGAACACGTCGTCCATTGTCTTTGCGGATACGACAAGGTAGTTTCCGCTGAACAATTCGTGTTTCAAAATACCGCCGACAATCACTTGTCCGCTCGCTTTGCCAATAGTCGTTTCAAGCACGTCGCCTTCTTTGATGCCGTACAACTTTTGAAGTGCTATATCGACAAAAACATATGGTTTATCTTCCGAAATGCGTGAATAAACCACGTTTTTTGGCGTAATGAACTCAAAATCAACCATATCGAGAATATCCTCGGAGCCGAGAATATTCATGGTTTTTTCTTTGCCTCGGACAATAATTTCGCCTTGTCCCCAAACCATTTTTGTGGCGTTTTTCACGCCGTCGGTTTGTTTGAATTTGTCAACGTCGACGCTCTCTCGGACGTTGGTTACAAACGCCATATCTTTGAACTGATTGACGTACGTCGTAAACACGCTTGTCGTAACCGACCACGCCATAAACAAGGTCATTGCGATTGTCATACCCGTCGTCAAAAGCGTGGACGAGCGCATAAAACGCTTTTCTCTCGTCATATCGAGGCTCGCCACTTTCATGGACGGAGCACTTGATTTTCCGCATGCTTTTGCGCACGCTTTCATAAGCGGCGAAGCGCTTGAAGCAAGCGCAAACATTGCAAGCACAAGGCTTACGATGCCCATTGCGCCCGTTGCGCTTCCAACGGTAAACTCTATAATCACGCTCACGACCGTGAGCAAAACAAGGCTAATCGGGAGCGCAAATTGCCACTTTGACGTTGGCTTGATATCCAATTGATTGTCGCGTATCGTTCCTTTAAACGCCCTCAACACAGGAGCGAGCGAGGCAAGTATCGCCGTGAAAAATCCCACGATTCCCGAAGCGAACAGATATAGCACTGAAATGTTGAAAACCGTCGCGCTCGTGAGAGTGAACTTGAGAATTGCCACAAACATACCCACCGCAAGAGCAGAGCCTATAAGCGTGCCGAGCATGGACAGTATTACGCTTTCTATAAGAAATATTCCCACAAGTTGGCGTTTGGTTGCGCCGACTATTTTGAGTTTTGCGATGAGCGAAACCTTTTCGCCCTCGCTCATAACAAACAAAATCACGATAATCGCAATGCCGAGCAAAAACACCGCGCCGCCTGCAAGCACCACTGGCGCCGTCAGACTTTGCGTCTGCTCGTTGACGTATGCGGCGTCTTTCGCCTCTTTGACAAGCAGGTCCTTGTACTCGTCCATGGCGCGGATTTTCCGTATAACGCTCTCTATATCCGCTCCTTCTTTGACCGTGAGATATATCTCGTTGCAAAGATTGACGGTAACCGAACTTGTAATTAGTTTTGAAAAATTGCCGGACGTGCCGATAATCTGATAGGGTGCGTCGCTCAAGAAATACCCTTCTTGCTTTGCGATTGCTCCGACGTAACAAGTGGTTTGTCTTTGCCCGAGGGATAGTTTGAACATATCCCCGACTTTGAGCCCGAAATGCTTTGCGCACGCCTCGGATATAACCACGTTGTCGTCGTTGCGCCCCTCTTTGAGAGATGCTATTTCGCCGCTTGCAATGCTTATCGTCTGCAACGTTTCTATTTGATTTGCCTCAAAACCTCGCACCATAACGTACTCGTCGCCGCACGTTGCGTACAGTTTGAGCGTTGCAACAACGTCTTTTGCCTCTTGCAGGTTTTTGAGAGGCTCGGCTTTGGTTATGCGGTCGCTGCTGCTGTCCGTTGATATGACGATATCTGCGCTTCCCACCGCCGACGTTTCCGTCGCATAGATATAATCGTACACCGCGCCTTTAAAAGAAATCATACAAAAAGTCATTGCGACAACCACCGCGATTGCAAGTATCGTGGCAATAGAGCGCAACGGCTTTGATAGTATGTTTCTAAACGCGAGTTTGGTCATATTAGGCGAGCAATCCGTCCTCCATCTTCACAATGCGCGAGGCATAGGACGCATGCGCTTGCGAGTGGGTAACCATAACCAGCGCAACGCCGCGATTTTTGTTGATATCCTTCAAAAGTTCCATAACAAGCCTGCCGCGCTCTTTGTCGAGGCTGCCCGTCGGTTCGTCGAGAAATATGACTTTGGGATTGGTGATAAGCGCGCGCGCAATCGCGACACGTTGTTGTTCGCCGCCCGACAACTGTCTGGGATACGCCTTTTGCCTGTCGGCGATTTCAAGATATTGCAAAATCTCCTGCGCACGCTCTTTGTACTCGCTCTCCTTCTTTTTGTCGAGCACAAGAGGAAGAGTTACGTTTTCATACACCGTGAGATTCGGCACAAGATTGTCAAATTGGTACACAAAGGAAAAATCGCTCCTGCGCATTTTTGCAAGCTGCTCGTCGGATATCGCGGATAGGTCGTTACCCAAAAGTTCAACTTTGCCTTCCGTCGCCTTGTCGATGCCGGCAAGGATATAAAGGAGCGTTGATTTACCGCTGCCCGACTCGCCCACGATTGCCACAAATTCGCCCTCATCCAAGCAAAAATCGACGCCTTTCAAAACCTGCGTTTCGACCTCGCCGGTAGTGAACGTCTTTTTGATGTTTTCCGCTTTCAATACGTTGTGCGCCATATCTTCCTCCGCGCGTAATAATACACTAATTATTATACCACAGCATATTTGATAAAACAACATTAAAATAAGCGGCTTTAAGCGGCTTGTTTTTGAGCGTAACAACCACGATACAAAACAAAATTTTGCCTGCGTTTTCCCGCAAAAACTGTCCGAAACTTTTTGAAAAACTGTTTCTATACTTCCGAAAAGATGCTATACTTTACTTATGAAAAAGTATCGCCAAGGCACAGTGGAATATGAAATAAACGAAGTGGCGCACGACAAAAAACCGCGCCTTCTTTTGCATGCCTGTTGCGGACCTTGCGCAAGCAGCGTGCTTGAATATCTGGCGCCGCACTTTGATATAACGGTGTATTACTACAACCCAAATATTTTGCCAAAAGAAGAGTTTATCAAGCGCGAATCGGCACTTAAAGACGTGATTTCGCATTATGACGACGTAAAGCTCATAGTGCCCGATCAATCGCAAGATGAGTATATATCCTTTGTAAAGGGACACAAGGACGACCTCGAAGGCGGCGCAAGATGTACGCTTTGCTTCAATCTCCGCCTTGAAAACACTGCAAAATTTATGCTGAATCATAGCGGCGAATTTGACTTTTTTACCACCACCCTCACCGTAAGTCCGCACAAGAATGCGCCGCTTATCAACGAGATAGGAACGTCCGTTGCGCAAAAACTCGGAGTGAATTATCTTTGCTCCGACTTCAAAAAACGCGACGGGTATTTGCGCTCTATACAACTTTGCAAGGAATGGGGCATATATCGCCAAACCTATTGTGGTTGCGTAAAAGAATTGTTGACCTAACAACTGCGTATCCGACTCTCTTTCGCCAAATCATTTACGGATAAATTCGGTTTGTTTATATCGCATTGTTTCTTTGTCATCACAATATTTCTTTTGCGAATTTATATGATATGAACGTAAAAAGCGTTGCAAATTGCAACGCTTTTTTTGATAGTTTTATGTTTTTTTACATCGATGCGGTCGTTGTTTTTTGGCATTTTCGCATGTGTTTTTTGTTCGAAAAACTCCTATTTTTATGCGGTTTTTGCAAAAAATTTATGTCAGGTCGAGGATATTTCTTCAAGGGTTACAAGCCCGGTTTTTGCGTTTACTCTCACGTCGATTTCATATACAAGACCGTATTGAATCTCGATTTCGTACGTATATACCGAGTGGCGCAAATCGGAAGAATAATCTATCTCCCTCTTGCACTCCGTTACGATAGGAACGCCGTTTGTTCCGTACGTGTTGGCGACAAATTGAAGAGCTATTTGCTTTGCCTCCTCTTCCGTTACGCGGCAGTTTTTGTTTGCCACGCCGAACGCCGTTCCAAACACCGACGCAAGCACAATCGCGGCGATAAGCACAATACAAGCGGCGGTTATCGCAAGTGCTCGCAGAGCGTTTTTCTTGGCGAATCTCTTTTGCGCCTTTTTGACGGTTTCCCTGTCGCACTCCTTTTCTATTGGGAGAGAGGATTGGTATGCGTCGATAATCTTTGTCATTTTTTGCGCTTTGTCAAGCTCTTGCTCCACAAAAGCCTTTTCTTCGTCGGTTGCCGTTCCTTCGACGTATTTTTTGTAAACGCTTTCAAAATCCATACTATTTCTCCAAAATCTTCTTTATTTGTTCCCTGCCTCTGAAAAGCATAACTTTTACGTTGCTTTCGCTCTTGTCGAGCATTGCCGATATCTCGTCTATTTTGAGATTTTCAAAATAAAAAAGCAAAATCACTTCTTTGAGATTGTCTGCAAGCAACCCTATTGCGTTGTAAAGCGCGCGGTATTTTTCGTCTTTTACGATTTTTGCAAGCACCTCGTCGCGCTCGTTTGACATATTCTCGTCAAGCTCGACTATGCGAGCGTACTTACGCTTTTTGTTGAGAAACATGTTGCGGCACACCGTCAGCGCCCACGCTTTGAAGTTGACGATACTGTCGTTTGCGCTCTTCAACGCTTTGTAAAACGCCTCTTGCGCCAAATCCTCGGCTTGAGAGGCGTCTTTTGTCAGCGACATCGAATACAACAATATGTCGTTGTAATATTTTATAAACAATTGTTCTATGACGTCGCTGTCCATACTATCCTTTATTTGTTACTTTTTGTTATTATTTTTGGGTTGTTTTTGATATTTTGACTTTATCAGTCGTCGATTTTCTTTTCTTGAGAGATGATTTCACCGGTGGTTGCGTTGATTTCGTATTCGTACTCGTATCCGCCTGCTTTGAACTCAATTTCGTAAATCACAACGCCGTGTTCGACGTCGAGTTCCGCCTTTTCAAGCACCGCGTTTTCCGCAGTTACGCCTGCGTGTGCAAACGCTGTGCGTTTTGCGTCCTCAGCCGAGATATATTGCCCGACGGGAACTTTGTCGTCATCGTCGTCATTGTCGTTGTCGGTATCGAATTTGATGATTGCGCCCGTTACGGCGTTGATTTCATAGTCATACTCAACCGAGCCTTTTTTGAACTCTATTTCATAGACGTACGCGCCCTTTTCAAAATCAAGTTTTGCCTTTTTGACGGTCGCTTCTTCCGCCGTTACGCCCGCGTTTTCAAGCGCTATTCTTTGAGCCTCTTCAACGCCGATAAATTCAACGCCGTCGGGGGCTTTTTCGACAACGGTCTTGTCATCCACTTCTTTTTTATGAATTTCGCCCGTGGTTGCGTCGATGTCGTATTCATATTTGACAGTGCCTACCCTGAATTCCACTTCATAGAGGTATTTGCCGTCGTCAAAGTCAAATTCCACGTCGAGTTTTGTAACCTTGTCAATTGTCGTCGAAGCGTCCGCGAAAGCGATTTGCTTTGCTCTTTCCGCGCCGATATATTGATTCTCGTTTGCATACGGCGGCGTGGGAACGTTGTCTTTGTCTACTTGATGGTCGTTGATTTTGACGGATTGAACGGTCTTGTTTTCGTCAATGGTTACGTCGTATTTTACGCCGTTGATGACAACTTCCACAACAAACGTATTTTTCTTTGCCGTTACCGACGAGAATTGAACCTTTTGTCCTTCTGCTCCGACTGCTGCCAAAGCAATGTTTTGATACTCTGCGTTTCTCTTGCTTTCCGCATTACCGTTATTGTCGCAAGCGGCAAATATCACTGCGCAAGCAAGCAATGCCACTATCGCAAGCGTGATTATTATTTTCTTTTTCATAGGGGGTGCCTCCTTAGGTTTTTCACATATAAGACACCCATGCGCCCGAAAGGTTACAAATTTTTTTCAAATTATTTTTCAAAAAATGTCTATATCCCCTTTTATTTAACAATACCCACAAGAATTTCTTGCGGGCATAACCATTGATTATGATTATTGTGTTTTATAGACTTTTCTTCGTCGCCACATAGAAGAATATACCCAACATAACGAATATATTTCCTTTCATATACTCTTCTTTTTTGGCGTCGTGATCTTCAAGCACCTTTCTCAATGCGTCGGCAGATTGCACGGAATCGAAATATTTTGGCTCGCATGCATTCCAATATTTCGGATTGAAATACATATCCCATAGCGTTTCTCTTTCTTCTCCGCCGAAGTCTATAGAAGATATTGCCGTTGACTTCAAGGATATATCTTCATATCCGCTATTGTGCAACATCACGGGAATTTTTCTTGCCATATGTCTGTCGCCGGATTCTTTTGAATGTTGATACAGATAGAAACAACTGTCAAAAAATTCCGAATTTGGATATGCCATACTCACACCGTCGTCCTCGTCTTGAATGAATATGTATCCGCCTTCGTTCAAGAACTTGTTCAGCGTCCTGAGTATTGCGTCGGGATTTTTGGTGTGCAACAGTACGGACGATATATGTATCAAATCAAATCCTTTTACTCTGCTCTTTTTGAGTATAACGTTCAATCGCGATTCAAAAGACTCATCCGTTATGTCCGCATCGAAAAATGAGTTTTTGTTATTTTCGTAATTGTCAATTGCCTTATCGAGTGCGTCGAGATTGTTGTCTATTCCGACGAGTTTCGAATAATCTCTGCCTTTCAATCTCTTTATGATGTTGTCGCCGTCCGAACATCCCACGTCCAATATGACGGGCAATTCGAGCTTTTCAAACACCTCGTCGAGATACTTTCCTGCAGTTTTGTTCAAAAACTGATTCTGTGCGTCTATTCTCTGCTTTTCGATGTCAGTCGTGCCTTCATAAATGCTATTTACACCTTCTGAATACGATCTTTCGATTTTTGCTTGATCCAAGATCTTCAAAACCAATTCGTCAATCGACTGATAGTCGCTCATGAACAAGAAGTTAAATCTGCCTATCATGGCTTTAACTTCCAAAAAACTCTCGTCCTTTACGTCAACGTCGTCGATTATCACCGGCACGATGTGAAAACTTTTATCGTCTTTTTGCTTTTCCACCGCCATGTATATCTCATTCAATACGTAATTGGATTCGATACTGTTACGTGACAAAAAAACGACGAAATTGGAAGATTGTTTCAACCCCTCGATAATGGCTTTTGTAAACTGTTGTCTGCAATCGGCAAGTTGAAACCAACATTCTATTTGGAAAAACTTGAACTTATCGACGATTTCGGAAACTATTTCGGCATCCCCGTGCGAATAAGAAACAAAAAAGTCTTTCATTTTGCTCCCCTTTATCTATTGTTTTTCTTGTATCATAGACTTGACTTTCATAAGTCTTGTCGTTGCGCCCCTCTCGTTTTCGTCGAGTTTTTGGGCGATGTACTTGATTGTTTCCTCGAGCTGCGGGATCATAACGTACTCCAACGCATTTACGCGCCTGCGATTTTTCTCGATTTCGTCGGCAAGCATATTGCACGTCTTTTCCACTTCCGCAAGTTTCAAAAGTTTGGGGAGCAAGCCCGTAAGCGACGCAATGGAATCGTCCAGTTCGCTCGTAACGCTAGCAAAGGAATAGGGATAAAGCTCGCTTGCCTCGCTTTCGGTAATTGTAAATACAGGCACGTCAACGCTCATAACGTTTTTGGACGACGTTTCAAGCCCCACTTTTGCCGACGGCATAGCGATTGCCTCTTCTATAACGGCGTCGCTCGAAACGGCGCGCGCAAGCATAAACGCCTTCAAAGAGTCCGTCAATTCCTTCTCGACTTCCTCTCTCAAACGCTTATTTTCGCGCACGTAAAGCATAAATTGACGAATCATTTCGTCCGATTTATCCTTCAATAGTTTGTGACCGCGAGTGGCAGTTTTGAGACGATTTTTGAGTCGTCTTAACTCCATTCTCGTTGGGTTGACGTTGAGTTTTGCCATTATTCTTCCACTTTACCTTCGTTTTCGAGGTATTTTTCGATATATTCGTCTCTGATACGTTTAAGTTCGCTCTTGGGCAATATCTTGAGCAATTGCCAGCCGATATCCAGCGTTTCTTCTATGGAGCGGTTGGTATCGAAGCCTTGCGACACGTATTGTTTTTCAAACGAGTCTGCAAATTGCGCGTACTTTTTGTCCGTTTCGGTAAGCGCAGCGTCGCCGAGAATAGAGCTGAGTTCCTTTGCCTCTTTGCCTTGCGCGTATGCGCTGAAAAGTTGGTTCATTGTGTCTGCGTGATCTTCTCTCGTCTTGCCCTTGCCTATGCCCTTGTCTTTTAGACGCGACAGCGACGGCAATACGTCGATCGGCGGAAGTATGCCCTTCTTGTAAAGTTCACGCGAGATGATGATTTGTCCCTCGGTAATGTATCCCGTAAGGTCGGGAATGGGGTGAGTTTTGTCGTCCTCGGGCATTGTCAGAATCGGAATTTGCGTAATAGAGCCTTTCTTCCCTACGATTCTTCCTGCGCGCTCGTACATACTTGCAAGGTCGGTGTACATATAACCCGGATAACCGCGACGACCGGGCACTTCCTTTCTCGCCGCCGAAACCTCACGCAACGCTTCTGCGTAGTTGGTGATATCGGTGGTGATGACAAGCACGTGCATATCCTTTTCAAACGCAAGGTATTCCGCGCAAGTGAGCGCCATTCTCGGAGTTGAGATACGCTCGACTGCAGGATCGTTTGCGAGGTTGATAAACATAACCGCACGCTCGATTGCACCTGTCTTTCTGAAGTCGCTGATAAAGAAATCCGCCTCTTCGAACGTGATACCCACAGCCGCAAATACAACTGCAAATTTCTCATTGGTGCCGCGCACTTTCGCCTGTCTTGCGATTTGCGCCGCAAGTTCTGCATGAGGCATACCCGACATTGAGAACACGGGCAATTTTTGACCTCTGACGAGCGTGTTAAGTCCATCTATTGCGCTTATACCCGTCTGAATAAACTCGTTGGGATAATCTCTTGCAACGGGATTTATCGGCTGTCCGTTGATGTCCAGTTTCATTTCGGGAATGATGGGTGCGCCGCCGTCGCGAGGTCTGCCCATACCGTCGAAAACTCTGCCAAGCATATCTTCGCTCACGCCGAGTTCGATACCGTGTCCCAAAAATCTGGCTTTGGACGTCGCCATTTTAATGCCTTGCGACGCTTCGAAAAGCTGGACAAGCGCCTTATCGCGATTGATTTCAAGCACCTTGCCGCTTCTCACTTCGCCGTTTTCCTGTCTGATTTCGACAAGCTCGTTGTATTTTACGCCCTCAACGCCCTCAACGAGCATAAGAGGTCCGACGATTTCTCTTATCGTATTGTATTCTTTAAGCATCAGATACCTCCTTCATCGGTGAGCGCATGCATTTCATTCTTGATTTCGGCAAGCACGTCGTCAAATTTCGACATTTCGCTCTCGGGAATATATTTTGCTCTGCCGATTTGCTCTCTGACTTCGAGCGCAAGGATATCCTCGATATCCACGTTTTTGTCCAGCGCGTCCCTTGCGAGAGCGTCGAATTCGAGGATAAGTCGAAGCATATTTTGTTGCTTTTCAAGCGAGGCGAACGTATCGATTTCATGGAAAGCGTTTTGATGCAAATAGTCCTCTCTTATGGACTTTGCCGTTTCCATAGTCAAGCGATTGCTCGGCGAAAGCGCGTCCATACCGACAAGTCGCACGATTTCGTCAAGTTGCGCCTCCTCTTGAAGTATGCGCATGCATTTTGCCCTGAGTCCGCCCCATTCGTCGCCCACGTTGTCGCTATACCAATCGGCAAGTTTATCCGCATAAAGCGAATAACTTTGAATCCAGTCGATTGCAGGGAAATGACGCTTGTAAGCAAGCGACGCACTAAGCCCCCAGAACACTTTGACGATACGCAGCGTTGCCTGCGATACAGGCTCGGACAAGTCGCCGCCGGGAGGCGAAACTGCGCCGATTGCGGTGATAGAACCGATTGTATTATCCTGACCGAGCACTTTGACAATACCCGCTCTTTCATAGAATTCCGCAAGACGAGAAGAAAGATATGCAGGATATCCCTCTTCGCCGGGCATTTCCTCAAGACGACCGCTCATTTCACGAAGCGCCTCTGCCCAACGAGAAGTGGAGTCCGCCATGATTGCAACGGAATAGCCCATATCTCTAAAGTATTCCGCAATGGTGATGCCTGTATAAATGGACGCTTCACGAGCGGCAACCGGCATATCGGACGTGTTTGCGATAAGCACGGTGCGTTTCATAAGCGGTTGACCGCTCTTTGGGTCGATAAGAGTCGGAAATTCGTTGAGAACGTCCGTCATTTCGTTTCCGCGTTCGCCGCAACCGACGTACACGATGATATCCGCGTCCGCCCATTTTGCAAGCTGATGCTGAACAACCGTTTTGCCGCTGCCGAACGGTCCTGGAACAGCCGCAACGCCGCCTTTTGCAATCGGGAAAAGCGTGTCGATAACTCTTTGTCCTGTAACAAGCGGCGCTTTCGGAGACAATTTCTCCTTGTACGGTCTGCCCTTTCTGACAGGCCATTTTTGGAGCATAGCAACGTCAATGTCGCCTTTTTCAGTGTCTATGACGGCAATTGTTTCGTCAACGGTAAATTCGCCTTTTTTGATTTCCTTAACCGTGCCTTTCACGCCGTAAGGAACCATGATTTTGTGCAGAATGAGGACGTTTTCTTGCACTGTACCCAAAACGCTGCCGCTCTCGACTTGTGCGCCGACAGAAACGACGGGATTGAATTCCCACTTCTTGTCGTGATCGACGGCAGGGATATAAACGCCCCTTTCGATACGATCGCCGCATGCCTCTCTGAGCTTTGCGAGCGGACGTTGAATGCCGTCGTAAATGCCCTCGATAAGACCGGGAGCGAGTTCCACCGACAAGGGCGCGCCGGTAGTATAAACGTTTTCGCCGGGGCCGAGACCGCTCGTTTCCTCATAAACCTGTATGGAAGCACGGTCGCCGCGCAATTCGATGATTTCACCGATGAGTTTTTTCTCGCTGACGTGTACGACGTCGTACATTTTGCTTTGGGACATACCCTCTGCAACAATCAACGGGCCGGACACTTTTACAATTTTGCCAGTTTCCATTATTTGTCCTCTTTATCGAATAATATGTCTGCGCCAATCGCCTTTTCGACGTTGGCTTTTATCCCTCTCATACCCGTGCCTGCATTGCCTTCCGCAGAAGGAATGGGAACAATAACGGGATAGGGACGAGTTTGATATCTTTTTATAATCGTTTCGGCGTCCGTATAGACTTTTTCCGTAACGAAAATGACAGCGTAATGCCTTGCGAGAGCGTGAATTTTGTTAATTGCCTCGCTAACTCCCGCAACGGGAAATACGTCAAGACCAATCGCCTTGAACGCAAGCACGGAATCCTTGTCTCCTACAACCGCAACGCCGTTACGCATAAAGTTCACGCATCCTTTCTTTGATTATTTGCGGATCAACGTGGTTTTTGATGCCTGCGACAATCAGTTTAACCACCTTAAGTTCCGTCTTTTTGGTGAGATAGTACGCCGCAATCGGCGCAATGGAGAACATATCGAAATCCTCGTCCTTCCACATCTTGAGAAGCGCGTTTTCGCTCTCCACCTCGAATGCCACCACACTCTTGCTCTGTGCAAGATTGTTCGATATTTTCTCGTATTCGGTGTCTTTCATCTTGAGCGCAAACGTTTCGAGATTTGTATCTTGCTCTATAAACTTGTCGAGCGATATCTTGCCGCCCTCAATAAAGCACGCCTTGAAAAATTCCTCGTCAAGACCGAGTTTTTGCGCCCTTGCAAACGCTCCGATATTGGCGAAATCCACCTTTTTCTCGTAGTACGCCTTCGCCGCCTTTCCGCTCTTTGAAACGGACGAGAAGATATGCTCGTACATCTTTTTGTCGAGATAGTTGTCTATCGCGCGCGGATTTGCGTTTTCTCCGTTCAGAATCTCCGAAACGCCCTTTATCGCACTCAAAAAGCGCTTGTCAAAGCCCTCGATTTCCTCTTCCGTATCCAGCGCCTCTACGATTTTTTGCGCCTCGTAAAGTCCGTCGGGCAAGAAATGATTGTTATCGCTCTTTGTGGCGTGCGCTTTTGCGGCGATTTTCAGATTGACGTAATCGTTTTCAAGCAAAAATACGTCCAAAGCGCCGTTGACGTTCATCTCCTTAAGCAGAGCGCAAAGGTTTTCTTCCTCATTTTTGAAAACGGTATCAAAGTCCTCGTCCTCGGTTGTCATGCCGTTTCCGAGCCCGAGTTCGATAACCACTTTCATTGCGTCCTTTGTATTTTGCGCGTCAAAAAGCCTCTGCACACCTTGAAGTGTGAGAAGTTTGCTTTCACGGCTTTTTATCTGAGCGTTTTGAAAGACGAATGAATTTGACATCAACCGAAAATTTCCTTTGCGATTTGCGTTTCGAGTTCTTCCTTGAGAAGTTGCGTTTCAACGTCCAGAGTGAAGTTTTTGTCCACTCCCTTGCTCTTTATCACGACGCCGCCGTCAAAATCTCCGAGCTTGTCGCAAAGCGTGAGGTTTATGCCTCTCTCTTTTGCAAACTTTTCAAGCGACTCTTTGGTGACGATATCCTTTTCTCTTTGAGATATCACCACTTCGTCACCGTCCTCGGCATTTTGAAGCATCGCGAAAACGAGCGCGGTGTAACGCTCTTTATCGAGGTTTTTCAACTTGTCAAGCGTACTGGCAAATATCCTATCGAGGATTTGCGCCTTTGCGGACAATTGCAGTTTCCTTGCGTCGAGTTCAGCCACCGTTTTGGAGCGCGCCTCAAGGTCGAATACCGCCCTGTCCGTATCCGCTTTGGAGTTGTAGATATACCCCTTGCACACTTCGGCGGTATCGGCAATAATCTCGTCGGCTTTGTTCTTTGCCTCACCGATTATCGCGTCCGCTTTCAGCCGTGCGTCGGACAATATTTTGTCGATAATTGCTTCTTTGCTCATAATTCTTATGCAATAAGTGCCAATGCAGCCGCTGCCGCTTCGCTTGCTTCGGGAACGACTTCGCGAAGGCTTTCCGTTGCAGGCATCATAACGCCGAGAAGCGAAACGAGCAATGCCAAAACCGCGTACGTTTCAACCATAACGGTCAAGATGATTGCTTTACCGCTTTCTTCCGGACGTTTTGCAACGAGTGCGATACCGCTGCATGCCACTCTCGATTGATAAAGCGCACTGATAAGACCGACGATTGCCATAGGAAGGCATGCCGCGAAAATACCGAGACCGCCCGTTACGGAAAGTCTTTCAACGCCGCTAAACAAACCGATTTTGACAAAAACCAAGAACGCAACGAGCAAGCCGTAGATACCTTGAGTACCCGGCAAGAGTTGCAAAACGAGGCATTTGGAGAATTTGTCGGGGTCTTCGCTCGTAACGCCTGCCGCCGCCTTACCTGCGACGCCGACGCCGATTACAGAACCTATACCGGCCATTGCCGCTGCCAAAACCGCACCGATGATGGCGATGAAAGTTCCAAGTGTTAGATTGCCCATTGTATTACCTCCTACTTTTCCAAGTATGTGTATTTTGTATTTGTTCCGAAAGGCATAAAGACGTGTCCGCCGCCTTCGTAGAATTTCCCGTAAAACTCGATATATTGCAGTCTGCAGTTGTGCACGTATGCGCCGAGCGTGGATATTGCGATGTTGAACACGTGTCCGACAAGGAATATCGGCACGCAAAGCACGTATCCTATTGCCGCTACGTTTGAGGGGAAGAGCCCGATTACAACCGAACAAATTTGGTTTACGACAAGCGCAACCACGCTACCCGATAGCGCAAGACCGAAAAGACGCGCGTACGAGAGGATATCCGAGAGGATATTTACGCCGTCGTACAGCTTTCCGAAGCCCGTGAAGAAGCTTGTAACCACCTTAATTCCCTTCTTGCCTCTCACGTTGGATAGCACCAAAAGGAATGCGCCGCCTGCCATAAGACCTATGCCCACCCATTTGACGACGGGTTTGTCTTTGAAAAAGAGCATGGAAAGCGCAAGCATGATTATACCTGCAAATATCATATACCACGTGCCGACCTGACAAAATGCGTCAAGCACGCGCTTTTTGCGGATAAGGTTGATTGCGTTGAGCAACATGCCCACCACTATATGCACAAAGCCGAGCGCAAAGGATATTCCCAGCAAAATGAGTGGTCCGTTTCCGTCCAGCGGCTTGACCACCTGCAATTTTTCAAGGAACGTTCCCGTTATGTCCAGTCCGAACCAACCGCCGAACAACGCGCCCCAAACGAACGTACTCACGCCGCCCATTGCAACGACTGCGATAAGCCTGCCTTTGCCCGGCGTCGGCTTTTTGACGAGATACATTATAAGTCCGCCTAGCGCCAGAATTATGCCGTACGCCGCATCCGCAATCATCATGCCGAACAAAAGGAAATAGAATATCGACATCACGGGGTTGGGGTCCAAATCCGAGAAATAATTGGGCGCGCTGTACATATTGGTTATGTCTTGATAATTCTCGACAACCTTGTTGTTGCGCACGTAAGACGGCACCGCCTCGCCCTCCTGCGGCTCTCTGAATTCATAAACGAACGTGTCGCCGAGCTCGTCAAGCGTCGCTTTGAGCGTTTCCTCGTATTCTGCAGGATACCACGCTTCCATGACAAAACTCTTCTTGGTGGTGGCGAATCCGTCAAGTGCCTCGCTACGCTGAATCGCCACAAGATAGTAGTCGTAAAGCGTTTTCAAATCTCCCACGTACATATCCTTGACAAGCGCGCGGGTTACAAGCTCCATACTTTCTTCGTCAAGCTCTTTGAGCTTTTCTTTGAGGCGTTCGACGTTTTGCATAGGCGTGCTGTCGTCGTCGGTTGCAACTCTCGTAAATTCGCAATCCTGCAACGTGCGGAAAAGTTCGTCCGCATCGTCCTTGTGCGCAATCGCAACGAACGGTTGCACTTTGGATTGTTTGAGAAGCTCGATATACACAGACGGCGTAGCGTCTATAAATTGTTGAAGTTTTATTGTGTTTTGAGATGGTACGTACCCGAGCACGACAACCGTTTTTTGTCCGTCCTTGAAATAGGAATACGGCTGGCGTAATTGCGAAAAAATCTTATGTCCTTCCATTTCCGCTCTCGTCTTTTCCTTGATCGCGACTATCTCTTTTTGACGTGCGTTGATTTCCTCGAGATCGGAAACGTTTGCCATAAGTTCCACCTCTTTCGTTCCTATAAGGTCAAAATCGTCAAAACTCATTATGTCGATTTTGGAAAGAGACGGCGTTTTAATGGGAGTATAAATGTACGGATACTCGCTTTTTTCAGTCTGTTTTGCAAGTTTTTCCGCAAGTTTTTCTTGTTCTTTGAGATATTTGAAAGCAAAAGTGATTCTTGAAAGTTGCACTTTTGCGTTTTCCACAGCCGCGGAATTGTCAAGGCGCACGGTATCTTCGATATCGTGCGTACGAGCAATCTCAACGTTCTTTGAACGTTGCAAAGCCTTGAACAATTTGTGTCTGTCCGAGCGGTGCGCAATAAGCACCAACTTCTTCATCTCAACAATCATACTGTATATTTATTCTTCCTTATGTCATTGCGAGGAGCAACGACTGTTGCGACGCGGCAATCTAGGCGTAGCCGCATTTCTCTTTTAAGGCTCTGCCTTCCGAAATTATTAATTATTAATTAATAATTATTAATTCTCTTGCGCTCCGCAGTATTTTGTAATCAAAATATCAACGAGTTTGTCCGCTTGCTCCTCGATGTCGGAGTTTTTATCTTCAACAAGTTTGTCTGCTGCTTTTTGACCTTTTTTGAGTATTTCTTCACGCTTGACGTTCGCGCGTTTTTCCGCGGCGGCGAGCGCATTTCTTTGGTCGTCCTTACATTCGAGCAAAGTGGCTTTCTTTTGCTTTTGAGCGTCAAGTTCCGCCTGCAAAACTATTTGTTTGCCCTCCGCATATGCGTCCTGAACGATTTGTTCGGCTTGTGCCTCCGCCTCTCTTATGTCTTTCAATACCTCGTCAATCATTGCGCTCTATTTCCTCAATTTCATTTATCATATCGAGGCGTTTTTGATGTCTTCCGCCCTCGTAAGACGCATTGTACCACGCCATCACGATTTCCTTTGCCTCTTGTGGCGTAACCACACGTCCGCCGAGCGCCAAAACGTTGGCGTTGTTGTGTCGTCTTGTCATCTCTGCCATAAACGTGTTTGTGGCAAGCCCTGCTCTTACGCCCTTGACTTTGTTGGCGGCAATGGAAATACCTATGCCCGTGCCGCACATAATCACGCCGAGGTCGCACTCGCCGCTCGCCACGGCTTTTGCCACTTTGTAGCCGTATTTTGGATAATCCACGGACTCGGTGGAATCGCAACCGAAATCCACAACTTCCGCGCCCAATTCTTCAAGCGCGGCAACAACGGCGTCTTTGAGCGGATAACCGCCGTGATCGCAACCTACAGCAACTTTTGCCATATGTCTAGCACACTCCATAATATGATAAAGATATTTTACACCGAATTCCGTTTTTTTTCAAGTCCAAAATGTCGAAGAAGTGTGTATTAAAAGTATTTTAAGCGAAAAGCGCACAAAGGCGTGTTTTTGTGCTAAGAAAAATGGGGTTTGGAATTAATAATTAATAATTAATAATTTTGGAATATTAGAAAATACCATATAAAACAAAAAACTATATTTAAGTGCATCAGATAGATGAAGAACAAGAAAGAGCCACTTGGACAGACAGCCTAACGTACACAAGCGTACGTGACTGAATGAACAAGTGGCTCTGCCGCAGTTATTCGCTATCTGATGCGCTTAAATAAGTTTTTGGAGGTGTTTCTTGCGGACAATAACTCCCACCACACAAGCCACAACTATGATAAGCACAACAAGTATTGTGCCGACGGTAACGCCGATTTCCCAAGGCTCGAGAGAGGGCGGATTGACGTCGACGAATACAAGCGCGGACACATAATCGGTGGAGTATTCGATGCGACCGTTGTTGACGTTGTAATCGGTGAGTTTCTTGAGCGTGCCGTCTTTGGTTACGGTGTAAAGCGCGATGCCCTTCATATCCTTTCTGACAGTGCTCGGGATTGCAACGCTGACGGATGTGGTTTCGCCGTCAAGCACGACAAGTTGATTGTCGCAATAAAGTTCCATCTTGACAACCGCCGCCACGCGCGCTTCGTCCTTGAGGTTTGCCGCCGCGGAGAGTGCGGGCATAAATTGTTTGATAACCGCAACGTAGTTGATGTCGTTTGCAACGATGCTGTCGGTGATATCTCTCACTGCAAGTTTGTTTGCCACAATGCCGTCGCCGTCGATTTTGACGGAGCCGCCGTCGCTGTCGAAGGAGTTTGCGGTGAGTTCGAGCACGCCTGCGTTGCCGACCAATGCATAGTTGCCTGCAATGTTTTCATCGGTTATAGACACCGTGAACGAATACTTGCCTGCGCCGGTGATTTGTCTTTCGTTTCCGTCAGAACCCTTTGCAAACGCCAATTTGGTCATCGCCTTTGTGATTTCGATTGCGGAATTGTTTTTATATCCGTCGCCCATAGCCACGCTGTAGCCGATGCTGTAATCTCCGTTTGCGTCATACGCCGCTCTGAGCTTGGTAACGCTGGACTTGTCTTGTTGCACCTCGGTAGTTGCGCTGTAACCCGTCTTGTCGATAGTTACGTTGACAACGACTTGATTGATGACGAACTTGGACACAACCTCTTCCTTCTTGTAGTTGGAATTCTTCTTCTCGAATTCGTCGGTGAGGCGGAATGTTACGATATACGTACCTGCGTTCTTGATATCTGCAGGATTGAGCACGTCCTCGTATTGTCCGTTCTTATAAATCTTGTACGACATCTCGTAGAAGTTCTTATCGCTCAAACCGCCCTTGATGCCCTCGTGCACGGAAATGCAGTTGACGGGATAAGATTGCGCCTTTCCGTTGTAATACACGTAAGCCGCAGCCGCTTTGAGTTGCGCAGACGCTTTTTCGATGACGATTGTAACCTCTTCGGAGCTTCTCCACTCGATGAAGTAGCCGTTGGTATCACCGTTATCGACCTTGACAAAACGTTTGACGTACACAAAGCCCGTATGCGTACCTGCGTCGCTCGCTTCTTTCTCTTCGCCGTCTTTGATGTATCTGACCTCGTCGTCAACCTTCGCGCCTTTGAGCACGTCGTAAACTCTGTTGACTCCCTTGCCCGACGCCTTATCGTAAGTGTAGGTGAAGGTATTGTTGGTCGTATCGACGCTTATACCGTCCATTTCGGGAAGTTTGATGGTGATTGTAGACGCCTTTTTGCTTATTGCGCCGCTTGCGAAAGAGTACGCAAATTCATACACGTCTTTGCCGTTCGTATCCTTTACAACGTTGCCGCTCTCATCCGTTACCGCGATTGCCTTCAGCGTGCTTGCGTCGCCGATGACAACGTTGTAGTTGCTTATCGGCGCAAAGTCGTTGTAGCTTTCAAGTCCGCTCGGGAGCGTGAGATAATACACGTAGTATTCGTTCTTACCGAGCGTATCGCTGGTCTTTGCATACTTTCCGGCAGGAGTGTATTCGCCGGTTTCCGAATTATACACTGCAAGCACCACGACCGGGCGATAATCCACGCCCTTAGAATCCACGAAAATGCTCAATGTGTCATTTGACGCCACGCCGTCAAACAAGAGGTCGATTGCGGGATCCGTGCCTGCATAAGTCTTGACGTGGTTGATGCCTGCGGTGGTAACGTAAAGCGTTCTCTTGGTTACGACAAGTTTGCTGTTATCGCCGTCGGTGCCTTTTGTCTTGAATGCAAAGTTGTTTGCGCTGCCGCCCGTCAAATAGTATGCTGTCGCGCTGTCGCCGGCGGTCGGTTTGCCCGTGCTGAATCTTGCGGTCGGTTTGGGCAAGTTAGTGATAGCGTTGCCCGTTTCGCCGCCGAGTCTGAAGTATTCTCCTCTCTCGCCGTCTGCCGCCTTGACATACTCACCGTCGACAAGGTTATACGTGTATGCGTCGATTTGCGCAAGATATTTTGCGTTTTCGGCATTATCTGCCATTCCGACGGATTCCATAAACATGCTCGTGAGGATGAAGAAGGATTTTGCCTTATCAACCCAAACCAACTTATGAGCCTCGTCGATAGTATCGTTGATGTAATACTCAACATCTCCGCCGACGTTTCCTAGCGAGGTACCATAGACCATTTCGCCGTCTTGCAACGACGCTGTAACGGTGCGTTTTTGGATGCTTGCGGTCAGTTTTGCCGTGAAGCTATCGCTGCTTGCGCCGCTGTTCTTGTTCTCGATTGTGTAGTTGTCTTTATCCTTGCCGTCAAGACCGGAAGCGGTAAACACGACGTACATCGCATTGGTGTTTGCGCTGTTGTATTCGGCGGATACGTTTGCAATATGCACGTCGTCGCCCTTGATGACGTTTGCAATACCCGTGGACGTAAGTCTGTAAGCGTCGGTTGCGGCGTTCTTACCCTCAACCGTGCCATAGAACTTGGTCGTTCCGTCATATTGCTTTCTAAACATCTTCTCTGCGACTTCGGTGCCGAGCTTCTCAATGCTGTTTGCAGTGATGTAAACGTCTCTTTGATTGATTTTGCCCTTGCCCGTGATGTAAGTCATCGTTTCGCCGAGGTCTTTGCCGCCTGCATAGTCGTCAGACACGAGATAGACCTCTGCGCCGTTCACTTTGTAGCGACCGACGATATAGTCCTTTGCGTCCTCGTAATCCGCGTCGTCGACGTACTTGGATACCGTGCGCAAGCTATAGTAGTATGCGATTGCGGTGGAAGGAACGCTTTGCGGATAGTAATGCACGCCGTCGTTGTCCTCGTAAGCAAGGATGTCTGCGTCGCGACCTTCCTCTCTGACGTTCGTCTTGTAAGTGATCACGTAGTTGATGTCAAAGCCGCCCATATTGGTGAACATGGGGTTATAAACGTTGCCTTCTTTGAAATCTACTTCTCTGTTTGCGTCGAGGACAACGTTCTTATCGATGAAGTATGCGCCGCCGACCGTTGCGACGTTGTAATTGCGCGCTTCGGACTCGATGATACCGTCCATCGTATATCTGAGCTTGTTCTTGACGATTTCGGAATATCCGTTGTAGATTCTCTCGCCGAGGTCGACTTCAACCGCAACAGGTCTTTCAATGATGGTACCCGTTACGTTGCTCGCGCCCGCGCCCGCGGATTTATCAAGATAATAGTTATTTACAATAGTATTATCTATTCCATTCTTGGACTTCAATTGCGGAGCGGACACCGTAACTTTGATATTCTTGCCCACTTTTGCGGAACTGAACGTACCCGTTGCCACGATTTCGAGCAAATCTTTGTGTTCTTCAAGCACGCCAACTCTGTTTTCGCTGCCGCCGTTGACGGGGACTTGAATGGTTATAGTAGCTTTCACCGAGCCGTCGTACACTTTGGGGGCAATCTGGAAGTCGTTGGTGATGAGTTTTATGGTCTTTTTGGATACTTTGACCGCTTGCAGAATCTCATAGTCAGCCACAGTGCCTACCTGCGCGTCCTCAAACGCCATATATCCGGAGCCGCTGTTATATACGGAGCCGTAAATTCTGTAGTTTTTGAGAATAGACGTATCGTCTGCCGAGATTGCAAGTCCCGAAACCATAACGTTGTGTCCGATTTCGTTTCCGTCGGCGTCGACAGCCACGTTTGCGTCGGGAGCGCCCATAGCCGAGAGTTTATACTCGACTTTTCCGCTCATATGGATTTGCGCAAGCTCTGCTCTGAGGTTGTCTGCATAATAGAGCGTGGTAAAGTCGCTGCCGCCTTTGTTTGTTACGTTAACGTTGGTTGTGTTGTCATAGACTTTGCTCTCGAACAACACGTTGGGCATAAGTCTTGCCTTTTCGATTTCTACGGTAAGTCCTGCGAAATTGTTGTTGATGTCGTTTACGTCAACCTCATAGTTCGCATTGGAAACTTTGGTGTTTTCTGCGGAAATCACCACTTGATGTTGACCGAAATCTTTGCCGTTTGCCTCGCCTACGAGTTTAAGACCGACGGATTCCACACTGTCGCCGGTAACGAGCGCGCCGTCTGCATAGGTATAGTTGACGTCAACGCTTGCGGTGGAGTTGTAGTCGCGACTTACGGGTGCGACGGAGGCAAAGCTTGACGCATTAAGTTTTTTCTTTGCAATGGTCGCTTTGACGTTGCGCACGGTAAGTTCAATCGTGTTGCCGACAACTCTGATGTCTACGTCGTTGTCTTTGTAATCGTAAACGCTGCTTTCGGAAAGATTGCCGCTTTCAAATGTGAACACCAATTTCACTCTGGAAATGAGGTATCCCTCGCCTGCCTTTACGCCCGAGAACACGCCGCTCTCTTCCGCAACCAACGTCTTTTTTGCGCCGATGAGCATTGCCGTACTTGCCGCTTTATGGTCGGCGCTCTTTGCGATTATGACGTTGTCTGCGTAAAGCACGTTGGTGTTGTCGTATTCCTTAACAATTGTAACGTCGTTTTTCTCAACGCCGATACGTTTGAAGAGGATGTAAATGTAATCGTCCTTTGCGCCTTCGGAATTTGAGTTGTCGATATACGCAATCTCAACCGTAGTGCCGACGATAACAAAGTTATCTCCGTCCTTGTCGCCCTTCACTTTGACGCCTTCGGTATGACCGTCGTTGACGATGTAAGCAAGCGTATAGTTTGCGCTTTGCTCGCCCGTGAGGACAAATCCGCCGAGGACGATATGCGACGCAACGTCGTTCTTGCCGTCGCCGATAACGGTATATTTCATATCGTTTGCGACAAGTTTCACTTTATCCGTTGCAAGCACGAGTTGCGACGTAAGGTCATACATCGTAACGCCTGCAGCGTCATAGTCTACAGCGTCGTTGCCGTTGTAGTATTTGCTTACGCCGACGATATCCTTTGTGTGGATTGCGATTTTCTTGGGCGCGATTTCAAAGCGCGCGTTTGAGTATTCGCCGTCCACTGCGGCATTGACGACAAAGTTTTCGTCGTTGATTGCAAACGCTTTGTTGACGACGTAACCGTAATAGTAGTTGTCGTCCGTCAAAACATTGTCGTAACGTGTGCCGTATGCCGTGAAGTTTCCGTCTTTGTTATATCTTGCTCTTGCGAAAGAACCGCTTACGCTCGCAAGCAACTCGTTGTAAGATAAACCTGCGTATTCGCCGTCTTTTGCGATTGCCTCGCCGTTTACTTTGACGATTTCAAAGCCGATGCCGTATACGGAATCTGCCTCGCCATATACCTTTGTAAATGTGCTTGCGGTCGGACGGATTTGGATTTGTGCAGGAGTGATATTGACGATTACGGGCTCAACTTCCACGTTAACGTCCGTAAGTTCAACCTTGTCTTTGAAGAGTTTTACGTTAGAGAACGTTGCAACGTATCTGCCAACTTTAATATATTCTTCTGCGTGAGACAAAAGCATAGTCCAGTCAACACGGTCAAACACGACGCTTTCGTCGTCGCATTCGTACGTAAAGTCGTCTGTATTATACGTATTCGTCTTATGCACTATTTCGCCGTAAACGTAGGTGAATTCCTTATTCGCTTTGATAATTACAGTGCCTGCTTTTGCGATATAAATCACGTAGTTTTCTTGCGATTTGAGCGAAATTGCAATGTTTTTGTTGTCAATGTTTGCAAGCAAAATCTTAAAGCCCGTTGCGCCTTGATATTTGTTCGTATCATAGTCGCTCTCGCCCAATACCGTGCCGTTTTCGGCAAGCGAAAGTTTGCCTTCCAGCAATTCTGCGATAAGGTCTGCAAGGAATGCGTCTTTAGCGTCGAGAGTGTAGCTCGGCACGATTCCGTCGGACGACGGTGTAACGCTGCTCTTCACCACTTTGGATTGACCGCCTACGCCTATTTTGACTTGTCTTTGCGTGATTGAGAACACCTCGAGCGTTTGGAGAGTGATTTTGTAATTGCTGTTTACGTCAAACAAACTTGCGTCGCTGTTGAACGTGTACGACGCCCACACTTCCTCGCCCTTTGTACGAGTGATACGATCACCGGCCTCGTAGAGGTAGAAACCGTCTTTGCTGCCTGCAGATGTATACGTTGTTTTGTCAAAGATTTCGTCAAGGATATCTTGCGCCGTCTTTGCGCCGTTAAAGGCGAGGTCGTCCGCTTTCACGCCAAAGTAGAATTTTGGATCGGGATCGCCGTAGAACTTGGTCGCCGCTTGCGCAAAAATGCTGATATTGCGTTGCGTTACGCGGTGTTGAGCCGTCATAAACGTGATATCGTAGTTTCCAACGCCCTCGTTGACAAGTTTGTTGTTTTTAAGCACGACGTTGTAAAATCCCACCGAATAGAAGCCCGTCGGGCTGTAATCGGCAACGTCGAGAGCGAGCGCGAGCATATCTTGCGTGATACCCTCTTTCGCCATATCTTCGAGCGCGATACCCGAAACGGTGTATTTCAACACGTTTGTAAGGTCTTCGCCGTATTTCGCGCTTGTTTCCACTGCGCTGATGACGATTCTACCCTTGGTAATAGCAACTCTGACTCTTTTGAAGGTCTGATTGCCCTCGCCGTCCATCGTGAAGTCCGCCGTAACGTAATTTTCGTTGTTCTTATCAATGTAAATCTCGACAAAATAATCGCCGGGGTTTACGGGAGTCGCTGTGAGGAGTACGCCGTTCTTATCGAAGTAACGATACCCAAAGCTCGCCGCCGAAGCGGAATCCGTAAACGTCATTTCCACCGTGATAGGACGAGAATTGTATGCGACGGAATAGTTGGTAACGGTGTAATCAACAACTTTTCTGTACGCAAACTCGACGTCGAGCGTCTTTGCGTTGTCGAGCATGCCGAGGTTGTCCTTGTCGTCGATTGCAAGCTTAACGCTGTCGTTTTGCGCGTAATTTATATAGTCCTCGTTATCCGCGTCCGAAATTGTCCAATCGCGCGAGGGCATATAGTTGTAAAGCACTTTATTTGCGTTGCCGTTGACCGTCAAAGTGAGCGCAAACGGCACGAAATCTTCACCCAGAACGGTATTTAGCGTTGCCACTTCGCCTCTCGTGAATTTGGTCAAAGCATTGCCTTCCGCATCGACGGAATTTATGCTTGCCTCGCTGTCCGCCACAGAGTTCTTACCCACTTTTGCATTGAGCGTATAAGTGGTGTTGTCGGCAAGTATATAGTATGTTTTGAGGTTGGACACGTTGCCTGCTTGGTCAACCGCCCACACGTAGATAACGCGCATGCCCACTTTGACGTTGACGATGTTCATGGCGCCGTTTTCTATTGCGGTATCGCCTTCCGAAGAGATATCGCTGCCGCCGATGTATTGCAATCTGTCAAAATAGCCTGCGGTATTATCCGTTATCGAGCCATACACGCCCTCTATGCCTTTCTCGCCGAGCGCAGCGAGTTCCGCACTATTTTGCACCACCTTGATGCCGTAATACACTTTTACGTCTTTGCCGTATTCGCTTGAGAGGAACACGTCCGTAAACGCAATGCTCGCCACGTATTTGTCGTATGCGCCGGTGTACCATTGTCTGTCGGAATATGAGGGCAACGCCGAATAATCTTCAAATTTCTTGCTGAACTGATTATCGTCGCCTGACACAAATTCGGGATCGACAGGCGCAATCGTATCGATAAGCACCTTAACGCCGCCTACCCACGACGCGTCGATATAGCTGTTGCCTTGATGCGAATCCATATCGTCAATCGTGGCAAAACTGCCCGTATAAAGCGTAAACGCCGTAATCCACTCTATGCTTTCCGCATTGATGACAAAACGCAACGTTCCGCTGTTCTTGCTTGCGTCATAGATATATTTTGCGGCAACGTTATATTTTCCGCTCGCGTCCGTAACGGAGATTGCGACCTCGTCGTTTTCAACCGCCACCGTGCCTCCGCCGTCGTGCGAATAATAATAGGATGCAAGACTGCTTGTGTTCACGCCGTTCACGATAGCGTTTTCAAACTTGAACACGTGATATCCCATCAAATCCTCAAACACAAGCGTATTGCCCGAGAATCCGAGCGCGCCGAGCATAATATCGAGAGTCGTAGCGCCCTTTGCCCACGTTCCGTTATCCGCCGCCTTGATTGTGTGCTTTGAATTGTCCGCTTTGAGAATATAGGACAAATCCACGCTGTAATTCGGCGTATCGAAATCCACTTTTGAATAATATGACGACGTTGTGGCGCTCAGGTTGCCTGCAAGGTCAATCGTGTAGAAGGTAAAGATATAATATCCGTGCCCCTTTGCCGCGCTTTCGCTCGTAACCTTACCGTCCGCGTCGAGCGTGCCGATTGTGTCATAGTTTGCCGAACCGTAACTTCTCGCCTTACCAGTTTCGAAGTCATAATCGAATGCAAAGCCGTCATCTACGCCTATGGGTTTAAGCCCCGATGCAAGCAATTCCGCAAGGCTATTGAACACGTGCGCCGTGCCGAGGTTTTTGAACTCGTCCGCTCTTTTCACCGTGAAGAACCACAAACGAGGAGAATAGTTTGCCGCATCCGTTACTTCAGGGTTTTCAAACTCGGAACCGACCTCGAGGAGGTTGGAATAAAGCCAAGAACCCGGCGCGTTTGCCTTGATATAATCGTTGTCGGAAATCGGCGTGCCGTTGTCGTTGAGGCTCGTGTCGATACCCGTAACTTCGAGACGCGTCGTCGTGCTAAAACCGCTATAATCGGTCACTTCCGTTTGTACAGTGCCGTTTGTGGTGAAATAAATGGACACAACCACTCTCGAGCGATTTGTACGCGTGACGGTAGCATAACCGACACTTTGCACGTTGCCGTCCGTATCCGAAATCGTAACTTCTTTCGTTTGAGAGCCGTATGCGTTTCCGCTTGAATTATAAATATCAAAAACGGTATCGCCGACTTTCACGGTTTTGATGCCGCTTGCATTTAGGAAATGAGTTGCGGAAGGATCATTCCAACTATAACTGCTTCCGCTTATCGAAAACACCTTGTCGCCCGCGCCTATTTTGGACAACGTGTCGGCATCAACAGTTCCGCCGCCCGCAACTTGCGATATCAAATCGTCAAAAGTGCTGTCCGTGCGGTTGAACATATCAACGTATTCCGTTTGAGCAAACTTGTAATAGTTTTTGCCGTTGATTTTGTCGATTGCGCTATTTGTGTAAGATGCCAAAGTACCCGTTCCGTCGGCAACTTTATCCGTTTTGAGGAATTTTTTGATTGAATCAAAGTATATGGGGAAATTGGATGCCGTATTCGTATCCGTAACGTACGGAGCATAACCCGAACCGCTCACGCCTTTTATATAACTATTTTCAAGTCCCGGAAGAGAGTTTGCAACAATCGGTGCAGCGCCGTCTGACGTGCTACCATCGCTCAAAGAAATCTCAACCTTAATCGAATTGAATGTAACGGTGTGTTTTATCGGATCTGTCAATAAGGTTTGGTTTTTAGCCGTTGAATAAGACTCATATACGAGATATGGTTTTTCTTTCGTCAATGTGACCGTCGTTGCATATGCGTCTCTTGGCTCGCTCGTGTCTGCTTTTGCAAGAGTGGCAACCGCAAGCGCACCGTTTTGTCTGTTGCTTCCACCCTCAAAGGAAACTGATGCATCGACAGTTACCTTAACGACATAACCTGCCTGAATTGCGGCATTTACCAAGTCACCCAAATCAAAGCACATTCTTGATGTAACTTGGATATACGCCGTCGCAAGGCCGTCCGCTTGAACGACGTATTGATTGCCGGATGCCGAGATATTTACATCTACGCCGGTTATTTCAGGTTTATAGACACTAACATTTCCGGTTTCGTCCGCTGCACTTATAGATATTCTTGCAAGAGACTGTGTTACGGTCCATACGCCGGCAGTCGGGAATTTGAATGCATCCGCCTCAAACCCACTAACGAGCAACGGTACGCATCCGCCCTTATTCGCGTTAGTTTTTGCCGCATTGGCAACATTCGCAACCGTGTCGCTACCGTCAATCACAACCACGTCGGACGTGAGCGCAACCGTAAACGCCGTGACAAAGACCAAAGCCAGCACAATCAGTCTGGTTGCCGTGAGAAGAAAACCTTTCAACTCTTTTTTGTTTCTCATCATAATTTCCACCTCGGGTTTTGGTGTTGTGCGTATATACGCGAGCGCGCATATGCGCAGATTTTTATACATTACAATATTACACGACATAAACAAAAATGTCAATATATATTTCTCAAACGGCATTGCGGTCACGACAACAAACGATATTTGTTGCCATAAACCGCATTTGTTCTCGCAACTACTACCGCACAGCCAATCTTTGCTATCAGTTCAAGCAAAGATAAATAATCTTTTTGCGATTTCGCAAGATTGTCTGTTTGGTATGGATTGGAAAAAATCTTGCCACAATTTCGCTATATCGCTTGCTTGGTGGGTGCGGCTGACGCCTAGATTGCCACGCTTTGCTCGCAATGACATAAGGAGAAATAAAAGTCGGGTGTGGGTGTCCCACCCATCTCGTCATTCCGCCAATATCGAGCGAGAAAACTTGCTTGCAAGGGTTTCCGAACGATGATATTTTTGAAGTGATTGCATTTGCAGCTGCAAATGAAAGCCGCAGGCTTGCGCTATTAGCGCACAATCACTGTGGGAGCAATGCGCGACCGTGGGAATCAAGCGTAGCGATATACGGAAGCAGTAAAAAAACGCGCCGTGGCGCGTTTTGGTTTGTCGATTATTCAAGCAAATTGTCGTAAATGATAGAATACGTTGTCGAGGCTTTGTCAACCCAACTCTTGTAGAGATATTTGGCAAGTTGGCGATTGGCGACGACAAGTTTGAGTTCCATAAGAGTGGTGATGTCGTTGTTGATACGCATAATCACCGTGTAAGTGCCGTCCGCATTTTTGGAATAATCGCAAAAATAGGATTGGCGTTTTTTGAAACGCATACGATTTTCACGAGCGTATTGCACGATTTCATCACGGATTGACGAGGGAATACGGGTGAAGAACAGCGATAGGCAACTTATGCCGTCTTGGGTGATGTTGAGCATTTCGCTCTTGGGCAGACGGTAGATAAGGTTTGCGTCAAGAAGTTCGGCAAGATACTGCTTGCACTCCATATACGAAAGCCAGTCGTTGTCCGACGAGCAGATGTCCAAAAGAGTGGATTCGGCAAGGGGAATCGCCATTTTGTCGAATACGAAAAGAATAACAAGTTTTTGCACCTTGCTATCAAGCTGTTGATTGGAGCCGAAACTGTCCTGAACGTATTCCATATCCCCTCTTGCGACAAAAATGCCGTCAGTAAAAGCAATGCGTTTGCGTTTTTCAATAGTACAACGAAAGATTTCGGTTTTCAAGCGGAAAAATAAAATTTTTGTCGAAATACAATTTATGGTATATATTCCGCAAGGCAAACACAATTGCGAGCACTTGCGTATTTCCTTACGCAGTGATACTCGTGTATTGTGCAAGTTATGGCGTATTCCATTCGAGTGTGGGTGTCCCACCCTAATTGTCATTGCGAGCGTAAGCGTGGCAATCTAGGCGTCAGCCGCACCACCAAGCAAGCGATATAGCGAAACTGTGATAGGAGTTTTTATCCTTGCTATACTGATAGCGTGTATCGGTTGTGCGGTAGTAGTTGTGAGAACAAATGCGGTTTATGACAACAAATATTTTTGTTGTCATCACCGCGATGCCGTTTGAGCAACGTGACACGTTTTTAGCATTCGGCGCAAAGATATGAAAACGCTTGACATTGTCCAAGCGTAGCATTACAATGCAAGCGTTGAATATCTATTCTTTGGGTGGGTATATCCCAACCGGTGGTAATGCCGTCTTGAACGGACAAGTCCAACAGCCCCAACAGCCGATGCGGTGAGATTCCGCAACCGCCTGTAAAGTCAGACTGGGAAGGAGTAGTTTTGAGGCGCATAGCGCCAACTCGTCCTTCTCCGCCAAAAACGGAGATTTTTTTATGAAAAAACAAAGTGCTTTCACCATCAAATTCATCGCCTACACGGGTATGATGACAGCAATCGTTTACGTATGTACGCTTATCGGCATACCGTTCCCTGCGTTCAACTTCAATATCGGCGACAGCGCAATTCTTATCTGCGCCGCGCTCTTCAACCCCTTGAGCGCTATGATTGCAGGCGGCTTGGGTTCATTCCTCGCGGACCTCACCACCTACCCTGCCACCATGCTTTATACCCTCGTTATCAAAGCCGTCGAAGGTCTTGTTGCAGGGCTCATTTTCCAAGCGATTTACAAGTGGTATGACAAAGCGGAAACGCCCGACAAAAAGCGTTTCGCCCTCAAAGTCGTGTTTGCCGTGCTCACCTGCGTCGCCTGCTCGATGTTTATGGCAGCCGGATATTTTGTTTGCAAAGCCTTTATGTACGGCACGATAGAATCTGCCCTTACGTCGCTTCCCAAGAACGTCCTCCAAGCAACCGTTTCCACCTTGCTTGCAAGCCTCGCGCTCTACGCCGCACGCCTTGAAAAGATACGCCCCAAGACCTTCATTTCAATCGTCGACGCCGTCAAAAAATCGTCCTCTAACTCAACACCCGTTGAGCAATCGGATGTCACGGAAACCACGGTTTCACCAGACGACAAAGCAGACGAAAGTGCCGACGAAGTAACCCCCGACGACACAGACGAACCCCAAGATTAACCGCAATACAGATTTTAACCAACATAACAAAAACGGCACTTTATCTGCATAAATTGCGCAAATAAAGTGCCGTTTTTTGTTTTTATTTAATAAAGTTCGTCGTAACTCCCTAAATGCAATTACCTCCTCTTTCCGGACACGCCGGCATTTATAAAAATAACTATTTAATGCAACTTCCCCCTTCCTCAGGTGTTTGGACTTCGGCGTTTGCGCACCGCAATCCGCCTCGTTCGCTTTGGCTACGACACATTCACCGAATGTGTCGTTTAACGCGTCGCGCCCATATTCCGTTCCCCCTCTGCGCTCTGCTTGAGGGAACCCACGGAACTGCTCCGCAGGGGGACACGCGACGCGATTGACTTCGTAGCAATCGCTATTCCGTCGCTTCGCTCCTTACGGCACGCGCATAATAGGGACATTTTTCTTATTATGTCACTGCGCTTTGTGCGCCAGCTACGCAACAACACGGCGCAGTCGCTTGTACTATTCGTCAAGCTTGGCGCTCGATACGGTCGGCGCCCTGCGCCTCCAACTTCGAATAAGCATATTCCGTTAATAAGTACGCTCCGAATTAGCAGATTGCGTGTATAAGAACGCCTTGAACGAGTGCGCGTTCGGATAAGGCTACGCCTTCGCAATTATTAATTATTAATTGTTAATTATTAATTTTCGTACACTCCTTTCCCCTCACTATCTATCGCCACCACACAAGGAAAATCATCTACCTCAAACTCATAAACAGCTTCCGTTCCCAAGTCTTCGTACGCAAGCACTTTTGCGCTCTTTATACATTGAGCGTACAGCGCGCCTGCGCCGCCTATGCTTGCAAGATACACGCCGCCGTTTCTGACGATTGCGTCGTAAACCTCTTTGCTTCTATCTCCTTTGCCTATAGTTGCAAGCACGCCTTCGTCGTAAAGCGTAGGGGCAAATGCGTCCATTCTCATAGACGTCGTAGGACCTGCCGAAACAATCTTCCCGTCCTTTCTGCACGGACCGACGTAGTATATCGCCTGACCTTTCAAATCCACAGGCAAAGCGTCGCCGTTTTTTACGCATTCGAACAGTCGTTTGTGCGCCGCATCCCTGCCTGTCAGAATGGTGCCGCTGAGGTAAACTCTATCCCCTGCCGCAAGTTTTTTTATATCGTCTTTGTCAAATGGCACTTTCAATCTATACTCGTTCATATCCACCTCACAGCACCGCTTTTGCAATGCGCATTGCGTTGCATTGTATGTTGACGGCAACGGGCAAAGCGGCGATATGCGTCGGATATTTTCCTATATGCACCGCAAATGCGGTAGTGTCGCCGCCAAAACCTTGCGCGCCTATGCCGAGAGCGTTGATTTTTTCAAGCACTTCTTTTTCCATATCCGCAAGCGTTTTGTCCTCGCTATGCTTGCCAACTTCACGCAAAAGTTGCGCTTTTGCCACTTCCATTGCTTTTTCCGCAGTTCCTCCGATGCCAACACCCACGATAATCGGCGGACACGGATTTGCGCCTGCCTCTTTCACAGCGCGCACAATGCATTCTTTCACGACTTCCACGCCTTGTGATGGTTTGAGCATAAACAGCCTTGACATATTTTCACTGCCAAAGCCCTTGGGCAAAAAGGTGATTTCCATGTTTTCGCCTTCCACAAGCTCGATATGCACGATTGCGGGAGTGTTGTCTTTTGTATTCGCTCTGCTAATGGGGTCTAGCACGCTCGCGCGGTATCCGTTTTGCGCATACCCTCTTCTCACGCCCTCGTCTATTGCGTCCGTAAGCAAACCGCCCTCTATATGCACGTCCTGACCGAGTTTGACAAAAAACACCGCCATGCCCGTATCCTGGCACACGGGCAATCCGTTCCGCTCGGCGACTTCCGCATTTTTGACAAGCATATCCAGCGCGAATTTCGCGTTTTGGTTGCTTTCGCTCTCCGCGGATTTTTTGAGCATACAAAGGCACGTTCCGTCAATACGGCTGCACGCGCTCGTGAGATTTTGCACTTCTTGCACTATTTGCGAAAAAAGAATTGTTTTCATACCCAGATTATATCCAAAAATCCATCCAAATTCAAGACATTCTCGCATATTGCCTTGCGCAGATTTGCGCTATGGTGTAAACTATTGCCATAAACTCTTGGAGAACACTATGAACTATTCCGAAGAATCTTTGAAAAAACATTTTGAGTGGCAAGGCAAGATTGAAGTCGTATCCCGTGCAAAAGTGCAAAACAAGCAAGACTTGGCTCTTGCCTACACCCCGGGAGTTGCCGCTCCCTGTCTTGCAATCAAAGAAAACAAGGATTTGAGCTATTCGCTCACGCGCAGATGGAACACCGTTGCCGTAATCACGGACGGCTCCGCCATTTTGGGACTGGGCAACATCGGCGCAGAGGCAGGCATGCCCGTCATGGAAGGCAAATGCGTTCTCTTCAAAGAATTTGCGGATATAGACGCAATTCCAATTTGTCTAAAGACTCAAAACGTGGACGAAATCGTATCCACAATCTACAATATATCGTCAAGTTTCGGCGGTATCAATCTCGAGGACATCTCCGCCCCTCGCTGCTTTGAAGTAGAACGCCGTCTTAAGGAAATTTGCGACATCCCGGTCTTTCACGACGACCAACACGGCACGGCAATAGTTTTAGCCGCTGCGCTCAAAAACGCACTTAAAGTAGTCAAAAAAGATATATCAACTGCCCGTTTGGTTATCAATGGCGCGGGCAGCGCAGGTATTGCCATTGCCGAATTTTTGCTCTTGCTTGGCGCAAAAGACCTCATCGTGTGCGACAAAGCAGGCGTAATCGAGGATGCAGACACGTTCAATCCTGCGCAACGCTCCCTCGCGCTCCGCGCCAATCCGAGAGGCATAAAAGGCACGCTTGCCGACGCCCTCAACGGCGCAGACGCAGTTATCGGCGTAAGCGCAAAAGGCGCAATTTCACAAGACATGGTACACTCTATGGCAACCGATTCAATCGTCTTTGCAATGGCAAATCCATCTCCCGAAATCATGCCGGATGAAGCCCTTGCCGCAGGCGCACGCATCGTTGCGACAGGCAGAAGCGACTTCCAAAACCAAATCAACAACGTCCTCGCTTTCCCCGGCATTTTCCGCGGAGCACTCGACGCACGCGCTTCCGACATCAACGTCGAAATGCAAATTGCAGCCTATGAAGTTCTTGCAAACCTCATTGAAAGCCCCGACGAAACCCACATCATCCCCGAACCTTTTGACAAGCGCGTCGTACCGTCAATCGCAGCCGCCGTCAAACAAGCGGCAATACAAACCGGCGTTGCCAAGATAAAAGAATAGTAACGGATACAACCGATATTTGCATTTTTGCGTTTGCAAAGCAGATTGATTCAGCCGTCATTCGCATTTTGCCTTTGCAAAGCAGATTGATTCCGACCAACTGAAATCACCATTTCAAAAATGCTCGAAAACGAGCGTTTTTTGCTTGTTTTTGACATAAATTTTATGCAAAAATCATACGTTTTTCGTGTGAAAAAAGCATTCAAAACAGCAGCGTTATATATAGGCACGGCAATAGGCGCAGGCTTTTCCTCGGGCAGAGAGATTGCCCTGTTTTTCGGCGACTCCTCTCCCCTCAACGTCGCGATTTCCTCCGTCTTTATGTCTTTGCTTTGCGCACTCTTTCTTATCGCAGGCAAAAATCATCTCATGCCAAAAGGCAAAATCGTCAATCTCGGAATATTTACGGCGGCAAGCATATCGCTATGCTCAATGCTTGCAGGCGGCGATTACATAATGTCCTCGCTGACGGGAATCCCTCTTGCTTTCGGACTTGTAATGACAATTCTCGGCGGCATAATCGTAGTCCTCGGCATAGAGAAAATTCGCCTGTTAAACGCCGTACTCGTGCCAATGATAGTCCTTTCGATTTCGCTTATTTTCGCCAAACTCCCAACCCCGTCTTACACACTCCCGTTTGCGATTTTCAAGCCTATTTTGTACAGCGGACTAGACGTCCTTTTGGGCGGCGTAATCATATCCGAAGAGGGTGAAAACTTGTCCTACAAAGAGATTTTTCTCTCTTGTCTTTTGATATGCGGTTTTATGTTCGGAATGCTCTATATGCTCCAAACGGTGGTTTTATCCGACGTAAACAACAGTTTAATGCCCGTTTTGGCGATTTCCGAGCAATTACACCTAAAACCCGTCTGCGGCGTTTTGATTGCTGCTGCTATTTTCTCCACACTTGTGTCTTCGCTCAAAATCGTCAGCGACAGAGTGCAAAAAGCGATGTCCTGCACAAAAAAACTCGCCAAGTTTTCCGACGACAAACACAGATACGCAATCGTGTTTTTGTGCCTTGTCCTCGCCTACCCTTTGAGTTTCTTCGGCTTTGACAACATAGTTGACAACCTCTATCCGTTCAACAGCGTATGCGGTGTTATCCTCACAGCGCTGACAATTGTCAAGTTGATTATCTTCATAATCAAAACCATAAAAGAAAAGCACGCCGGGAAGCGTGCCGATAAAAGTCTTGAATTAAACCGCATTGCCGCGGAACGCGTCACTCGTGATGATGACAGCAGTCATCATCACAGTCGCAGCCGTCGTGGCAATGGCAATCGTCGTCGCAGTCGTGGTCGTGGCAGTCACAGTTTTCGTCATCACAACAGCAGTCGTCGTCACTATCAAAATCGTCGCACTCGCAATCTTCATCGTCGCAATCATGGCGATGCTCTTGCGTACCGTTGAAATAGTCCTCGAAAGGCGATTTGCGGCTGTCCTCATCCACTTCGTCAAGTCCTTTGAGATAGCGATAAAGCGGATCGTCCGAGAAATCTTGCTTTAAGTCGAAATCACCGCCCAGTTCCTCAACGGCGTTGCGAAGTTCCATATATTCGTTGTAATTTGGCTCATAATTTTCGCAGAAAGTCTTGAGCACTTCAACACCCTGCTCGTCGCCGTACGCGCCGATAAGCCTTGCAAAAAGCGCAACATCCTCCCCCTTATAAAGGTAACTCACAAGCCCCATAAAAATCGCTTTATTGCCCTTGTACTCAGAAAGCACTTCCATGAGCATTTTGCCCGTTTCGCCCTCGAGAGTATAAATTTTGCTTATCATATCGTCCAAAATCGGCTCGCAATCTTCCATAAGATACTCGTACGCTTCCAATCTTTGAGGATATGGTTTGTCCTCGTCGAGCATCACGTCAAGCATTTCAAGCATTTCTTTTTTTGTCTTATTGTCGTCCATCTTCATCTCCGAAAACAATTTTGTAGTATCTATCAAACGTTGCGGCGTTAAGGCTGTATCTCTCAATAGTAATCACACGCATATTGAGCGGATCGTCCTCTTCGTACACTTTTGCGAGCAACACGCCCACAAGCGTGCGCATACTCTTCATAGTGGATATTTTAGCGTATCTAGGCTCGGTATACTTTGCTTTTCCGTCCTCAACGCACACGATTTTATTGATAATGTCGGTGAGTTTCGCAAGGTAAACGTTGGGCTCCTCGTCCGTGAACACGATATCGGATATACAATAGCTCACGGCGTTACTCAGCACGTTCGGCATCTTGTAATTGAAATATGCGTTGGGCAGCACCATCCTTACGCTCTTGAACCTGTCCTGCGCCACCACGTCAAAGTTGAAAAAGAACTTGTCGGTTTTCTCGTGAACAAGGCAGAAAAGCAATCTCGACATAAGCTCGAATGACAAATCCACGCTTATAAGCTGTCGCCTTATAAACTCGTCCACCCACTCGCAGTCCACAAGCGCGAGCTTATCGAGAATAAGGAATTTGAGGTTTTCGTTATCGTCCGAAAACGCCCACTCGATGAGTTTTTTGATTTGCATAGCGTCATCGTCCTTGATGTCGAGCACGGTAAACAGGTCATCGGGCGAAAGTTTGAGCACGGCGTCAAGTACCTTATATCTTCTCACCCTCTCGACGTATGGCAAATTCATGGAATACTGCACTTTTTCGGGCTCTGTCTTGTAAAGTTCGAGGAAATAATCGGCAGGCGAATACTCTCCGAAAATATTGCGCACTTTCACCATAACCTTGCGCGCCTCGTCCTTCTGTCCGAGATTGTAAAGCCCTTGCGATAGCCAAATCATCGTGTTGGGCTGCAAATCCAGACTTTCCAACACTCGCCTTGTGTATTTCACCACTTCCGCATGCATATCCATATTGACAAGCAAAGGCAAAATCATGAGGATATCTTCCATGTTCTTGTAGTCTTTTTGCAAAATCTCGTCGAGCACCTCATACGCCTCTTGAACCTTTTCTTCCATAAGATAAGCGGTTGCAAGCGTGCATTTGACAGAAAGGCTGTCGCCGTTTTCGGCAAGCATCTTTTGCGCGTTTGCGATGACGCTGTCGAGGTCGTTTTTCATCATGAGGCACACCAAAACAATATGATTTGCGGCGTTTTTGGACTTTGAACGAGCGTCAACCTCGTCCATAAGTTCTATTGCCTCGTCAAATTTGCGAGCACGCACAAGTTCGTACGCGCGCTCGATAAGCATCTCGTAATAATCCTCGCCTTTGGGGTATACGACGTGGAAACCGCCCTCGCTTCCGTTTGTCGCGCGTTCGTCGCCTTCGGGCAACTGTATATCGTATGCGTCGGCGATATCTTGAAGGTAGTATTCGGCAACTTCGGGCTGATTTAAGTCCATAAAATTCATTGCCAACTGATAAAAAATGCGATCTCTAATCTCCTTGTCGGGATGTTGGGACAAGGTTTTATATAGAGTCGCATTTGAAATATCCCATACGCCGAGCGAGGAATAAACGGTGGCAAGCGCAAGCGACGCTTCGTAGAAGCGGTCGTCAACGTTCAATGCCTTGTGTAGATTGACAATGCTTTTTTCGCTGTCGCCCTTTGAAAAAGCGTCGTCTGCAAGGTTGAAATAATCCTCTTTTGAAAGATTAAAACCTATGATTTGCGCCATTATTTTTTCTTTTTCTTCTTTGGATTCTGATAGGGTTTTGCAGGTTGATTTTTCTTCTTTTGACCTGCGTTTTGACCGTTTTGGGCTTTTTGTGCGCCGTTTGCATACGGATTTTGCTTTGCGGCTTTGCGTTGCTCGTATTTTTCAGTCTTGTCTTGATCCGCCTTTCTGTTGTGGCACTTCACCATGCCCCTGTCTGCAAGAGCAATCCAGCAAAGCGACATAAACGTGCATCCGACAAGCGACATTGCGATGCAGATGACGATACCGAGCGTTTTGTTGACTGCAAGAAGTGCGAGCGGAGCAGCGGAAAGCACGCCGGTAACGAGCGTAAATACGGCGTTGTTTGCGATGATAACGAGCGCGTTCTTAAAGCATTGCCCGAATGAAAGATTGTATGAAGTGAAAAGCCCCATCATCACCATCGGGATTGCAAGGAGCGGAATGCCAAACACCCAACTGAACACAACCGCGCAATATGCGCCTGCGCCTGCCGTGCCGAGAGTTTGTTGCTCGAGAAGGTACAAAAGAGCCTCGACCATACCGAGCCCCACGACCGTCATAAACAAGCCTGCAATAAAGAACTTCCACCAATATTTGGCAAAACCGTACCAATATTGTCTTGAGAAGTTTTTGTAATAATTTTGATAATAACTGCGTTTTGCGCAATAGAACAAGCCGGAAAGCCCGAGCGAGCCGAAGAGCAAGCACGCCGCATACATAGCAAATACGGGCATCTTCACGTTGCGGTAAAGGCTTGCGATATTTTTTGCAAGCACGTCGCCGCCGCCCGGGAAGCCGACGCCGATATCGCCCATAAAGTTGCTGCTTCCGCCCACGTTTACGATGTTGGTTTCAAAATAGCCTGCAAACCAAGCAAAAATCACGATAAACGGAATCGCGAAAATCAAGAAGTACAGTGTGGATCTGAAAAGCAAGGAGAATTCTCCGCGCATAACTGCCGCCGCCCTTCCGAAAAAGGTGTCGGGATATTCTTTTGTGGGGCGAGCCTCGGCAAGCCCTGCAACTACTATTTTTTGAGGTTCTTCGGGTTCGGTTTTCACCGTTGCGTCCGTAAACAGTTTCCCGAGCCAAAGCTTGGTTTGTTTCTCGGGACGCGCATACGCCGAATTTGTGGTGTTGTTTGCCATTGTCAAACTCCCTTAAAGCATAGATATAATGATTATACATTATTATATCTAAAATATCAAATGAAAAGCAAAAATTGTTTTCTTGCCGCCGGTTAGACAACTTTTTATCCGATTCACCCAAATTGTCTTTTTGCAAAACACTTAAAAACGACGCCGCGACGTCCATAATAATTAACAATTTACGCATATCGGATTTCCCACGTTTTTTAAAAAATATTTTTTTTTGTCGAAATCTGTCGAATGCCGCAATGAAAAGAACGAATTTTTTGCGGTTTTCATATTATGTACAAAGTCTATAAAAACGTTAAATCCCCGTGGTCGACGTTAAATTTTGTACATAAGGGACTTTGGAGGCTATATGAAGAAATTTAACGTCGCCGTTGTCGGCGCAACCGGTATGGTAGGAGGCAAATTTCTGGAAGTGCTGGAAGAAAGGCAACTTCCCATCGACAACTATTATCTTTTCGCGTCCTCGAAAAGCGCAGGCAAAAAGATAAACTTTGCAGGCAAAGAGCACACCGTCATCGAACTCACCGAGGATAACGTAAGAGCTCTCAAAGGCAAAATTGATTTTGCCCTATTCTCGGCAGGCGCTTTCATATCCGAAAAGTTTGCGCCGATATTTGTGGAAATAGGCGCGACCGTCGTCGACAACTCTTCCAAGTGGCGTATGTACGACGACGTGCCTCTTATCGTGCCCGAAGTAAATCCCGAGGACGTAAAGTATAACCGCGGCATAATCGCCAATCCCAACTGCTCGACGATACAAGCCGTCGTTGCGCTAAAACCGCTGTACGACGCATTCGGTATCAAGCGCATTGTGTATTCCACATATCAGGCGGTATCCGGCGCAGGCGTGCAAGGCTACAACGATTTGAAGGACGGAATAAACGGCGTGCCGCCCAAGAAATTTCCTCATCCGATTGCCTACAATATGCTGCCGCATATAGACGTATTTATGGATGACGGATACACCAAAGAGGAGTGGAAAATGGTTGTGGAAACGCGCAAAATTCTGCACGACGATAATTTGCGAATTACAGCCACAACTGTACGAGTTCCGGTGTTCTACGGTCATTCTGAGTCTATAAACGTCGAGTTCGTGCAAAAATGCACAAAATCCGACATTGTGAAAACGCTTGAAAAAGCGGACGGAATAGTGGTTATGGACGACACGAAAAACAACGTCTATCCCACGCCTCTCATTGCCGAAAATCACGATGAAGTTTTTGTCGGCAGAATAAGAAAAGACGATAGCGTAGACAGCGGCGCAAACTTGTGGGTTGTTGCCGACAACATCCGCAAAGGCGCGGCAACCAACGCAGTGCAAATCGTCGAATTGCTGATAAAGAATGCGGAGAAAAAACAGGAGGTATAAATGATTTTCAAGGGCGTCGCAACGGCACTTATTACGCCGTTCAAGGGCAATAACGTAGATGTCGAAGCATTTGAAAGATTGCTTGATTTTGAGTATGACGGCGGCGTAAACGCCGTTGTCGTTTTGGGCACGACGGGAGAGCCTGCCACAATGTCGCAAGAGGAAAAGGACTTGATTATAACTCTTGCCGTCAAGCGTTTAAAGGGCAAAATTCCCGTCATTGTCGGCGCAGGTTCCAACAGCACGGCGCAGGCAATCGAGGCTTGTCAAAACGCCGAGAGGCTTGGCGCAGACGGGTTGTTGGTGGTAACGCCTTATTACAACAAATGCACGCAAAACGGGCTTTTGGAGCATTACGGGGCGATTGCAAAACGCACGAATCTGCCGATTATCTGCTACAACGTTCCGTCCAGAACAGGCGTTAATATGCTGCCTGAAACTTTTGCGCGACTTGCAAGCGAATATAGCAATATCGTTGCCATAAAAGAGGCAAGCGGCAATATGGAGCAGATAGAACAATGTCTGCGCCTTGTTCACGGCAAAGCGACAGTATATAGCGGCGACGACGCGTTAACCGTGCCTGTTATGGCAATGGGCGGCAGCGGCGTTATTAGCGTTGCAAGCAACGTCTGCCCCGCCTATTTTTCGAGAATGACCAATCTTGCGCAAAACGGAAATACCAAAGAAGCGGCAAAAATGCAGCTCGACGCACTTCCCCTCATATCCGCACTGTTTTGCGAAGTCAACCCCATACCGATAAAAAAGGCAATGCAACTTAAGGGCTTTTGCGACGGAACGTTGCGACTGCCGCTCACCGAGATGTCGGCGCAAAACGCACAAATTCTGCAACACGTGCTCGAGAGTTTCCACGTATAAATTGTCAAAACGGATATCTCAAGTAAAAGCCTAGGATATGCATCAAACCACAAAAACCAAGTCGAAACCTAGGATAAAAATAGATTCTCTATATTAATTTCCATATAAATAATAACCACTAAAAAGCACCGCAAAAATGCGGTGCTTTTTGATGAAAACAAATCGTTTTTTTGTTATACTTTTGAAATCTCGCAGCCACGATTATGCTTTTGTCGGCGCTACAAAACCTTCTTTTGTGCAACCTTCGAATGCAGATTTCGCGACTGTTTTCAAGCCGTTTGTATCGCTGAACGTAAATGTCAAAAGCTCTGTGCAGTTGCCGAAAGCACGTTCTCCGATGTTCTCCAAAGAGGATGAAACAACGACTGTCGTGAGTTTTGCGCATCCCTTAAACGTATCTATGTCGATTGATTTGAGCGCTGTGTTTTTGCTCAAATCGACACTTTCGAGTCCTGCGCCTTCAAAGGCGTTTGTGCCGAGATAATTGAGCTTGGTCGCCCTTGACAAATCAATGGATTTGAGTGATTCGCAGCCTGCGAACGCACTGTTTCCGATATATTCGACGGATTCGCTTACATATCCGACTGTCTTGAATTTGATGTTGTTTGCAGACGTATAAACATACGGAACAACCTCTGCGCCCTCTTCGCCTTCCGCTGTCGAAACGTATTTGATTGCGTTGTATCTGTAAATTGTATCGGGCAGGAACACTTCGGTATTTGCGTTGACCGTAACGCCTTCGCTTATACCTACGACGTTATAGACAATGCGTTTTGCGCCCTCGGTTGCTTCGGTAACGTATTGAGCGCCGATAACGAGAACTCTGTCATATTCAACGCCTTGGAGGTTGCCTACGCTGACGTATTTGACGGTTTCGTTTTCCGTTTCGACCGTGTTTATTACGTCAAAGTTGTAGTCGTTGAGAACAGCAGTTTCGTCGTCCACTCTTTGCGCGGTATAAACATGCTCGAGCGCGGTGCATCCTTTGAATGAATTTACGCCGATTCTGACGATATTTCTGTCCAAATAGATTGCTTTGAGTTTTGTATAGTCCTCAAACACGCCGTGTGCGGATTGGACGTCGCCGATTTGCGTAACCGTATAAACAACGCCGTTTTTGGTGTATGTTGTTGGCAACACTATAGTTTCCATACTCTTTGCAGACGCTTTGCAACCGACTATTCTTGCAGTCATAGAGATGTCGTCGGTTTCATATTGGAAGAGATTTGCGTCTGCCTCGAGGACTACGGAATAGGTTATCGTTTGGGTAAGTTCGTTTGCAGCGTCCGTGCGGCTGTACTTGATATCCAGCGTGTGCAAACCGAGCGTTGCGGTGTTAATAGGCGCTTTTTCAACGCCGTCGACTCTTACCACTTCGAAACCTTGAGCAGTGGCAAGCGGTTTTTGCGTTACGGAGCCGTCCTGACCAATCATATTGACATGGAATCTGTTGAAATAGTTGACGGGAGTGCCGTTGATGGGGATTGCAACGGCGCTTACTTGCTCGATTGCGATAAATTTCGACTTCTTGACGTTGTATTCTACGCTAAACACGTACGTTCCGATGCCGTGGAAGTCAACCGTGAATTGAGCGGTGCTCGGCTTTTCGTCCAACGTGCTGAAGCCTGCAATGCTCTTGACGGGAATACGGTGGACGTTGCCTGCTATGTCTTTGTATGCAAACGTAACCTTTACGCTATCCACTGACGTTGACGTATAGAACGTCGGCAACGGCTCGCTTGCGACGTCGCCGCCAAAGCCTTCCAGCCAGAACGCGTCGCTGCTTGTCTTGCCGTTGGCATTTATAACTGCGCCGTTTTGCGGATATTTGCCGACTTTCGTTTCATAGAAACTGTCTGTTTCTTTTGCGCCGATTGCATCCACAATCGTTACGACAAACGCATTGCCGTCCGCAGGAGTGTTGTGGCAACCCTTGTCGCTGCCGTCGTACGTGAACGTCAGGATATACTTGTTTACGCCCTCTTCATAGAGGTCGGGATAATTGCCTTTTGTTATAAGCGTTGCGGCTACCGCATTTTGAGTCATATCCAAATCTTCGCGTCTGACAACCTCGGTGTTGCTTGTTATCACAAGCGCGTTTGCGATAGTGGAACCGTAAGCGGATACGATTGCGTCGATTGGGCTTTGATTGCTGTTTTTGCGCAAAACAAGGTGCGCCATTGCGTTGTCCGCAATCCACACTGCCTTGATATCCTCGGTGATAAATCTCGAGCGATATTGCTTGTAAAGTCTTATCCAACCGATTGTCGCGTTGTCAGTAACGTCGTCGCCGTCTTTGTGCGCGTCGAGGAAGTCTATGACTTCTTTACGGAAGAAGAATCTGACAGTGTCGAGCAATCTGCCGTTGCCGTCCGCAAAGGCGTATTCGGAGATTTCAGGTACGCCCGTAAGTTTGTTTTGGGCGGCATCGACGTCAACCCTGTGCATAATCAAGCTGACCAAGGAACTTGCGCCTGCAAATGCGTAATCCTCAATCTTTTCAACAGTGTCGCCGAGTTGAATGGTTGCGATTTGGTTGGCAAACGTATCGAATGCACGCTCGTTGATTACTTTGACGTTTGAGGGCAACACAATGTCGGACTCGACGCCTACGCTGCCCGAATAATAAATGGTGAGCATATCGTTGATGACAGTGAAACCGTTTTGGGTGAACTTGCCGTCTTTCTTTATCCACTTTGTCATGCTGAACGCGTCTTTGCCGATTGACAAGATTTCTTGGGGAAAAGTGATTGTAATGTTTTCAATGTTATTGCAATCTTTGAACGCGTTTGCGGCAATATGGTGCACGTAAACCGGGTTTCCGTTATTCGTCGGAATGGTTGCGCTTGTCGCCGCCGTATCGAGGAAGCGATAATACACTCTGCCTATGATGATTGCAGTGTTGCCTGCAACGTAAACGTTGCTCGATTCCGAGATGAGTTTCGCACATCCGTCAAACGCCGTTTCTCCGATGTACGCAAGTTGCGAATTTGTTGACACGTTGAACGTATCGAGGTTGACGCAACCTGCAAACGCGCCGTTGTTGATTCTCTTAACGCCGTCGCCGAGAGTTACGCATGCAATATTCGTACGATTTGCAAACGCGCCGTCTGCAATCGTTGCCACTTGCGTCAAGGACGTAAGATCGATTGAAGTTATTGTTTCGCCGTTTGCGTCAACGTCCGCGCCGACGTACTTGTAAAAAACGTCGTTGACGATGAAGAAATCGGTGTCGTGTTTCTCTTTGTATTCGTTTTCAAAACGAGATCTGTAGAATACGTTTTTGCCAAGTTCCTTGATTGCGGAATTTGACGGGAATTCGACTTCGGAGAGCTCGGGGCAATGCGCAAACGCCTGCTCGCCTATCGCGGTGAGATTGCTTGCCTCGGACATGTCGATTTTGAGCAAGGCTTTGAGGTTCATGCAAGACCTTGCGGAAATCTCGGTTATCGGGCATTCTTTGCCGCTTATAACGAGAGAAGCTGGGATAATAAGTTCGCTTACGGACTCGTCCGCAATCTTGTCAATGCGGATACTGCCGTCCGACTTGATTGTAAGGCAATCCTTGAAAACGACGTCGGTGTAATAGCCGCTCAACCTTTCAAGACGCGCTCTGTCGCTTTCGCCTTCGATCTCTTTGAACGTCCACTTGATATAGCCGATATCGTCTATTCTGCCCGTCGAATCGGACTCCACCTTGTCGACTTTTGCAGGCTCGGTGCATTGATAATCTCTGTAAATGCCACTGTATGCAACGTAATTTTCACTGCCCTTGACAAGTTTTTGAGTCATGTCGGCAAAAGTGAAATATCTTGTGTTTTCCTTGATTTGCTCGTCGGTGGTCGACTCGAAAGCAAGAACTTTGAAGATGTATTTGGAATAATCTACGCCGTACGCAAGGTTTTGCGCCACGATTCTGTTGATTGCATGGCTTTCAAGACCGAATCTCGACGTTGTATCGACAAGTGTGTAGCCCTTCGGGATATTGTCGTCGGACTTGATGCCCAACGAGTTTGTAACGCCTTGCGGATATACGCCGCCCATTGTGTAAAGCGTAAATGTATAATCGCGTTCCGTCCAACGCGCGACAAGCGTGATGTCCGTGCTGCCTACGCTTTGTGAGAAAGACCAAAGCGTGTCGCCTTCGCTATATTTTCTGTCGCCGTCGTTGTCCTGATACCAACCTGCGAAATAGTAACCGTTGAATACGTTGAATTTGTCAACAACAGGCGCTTGGATTTTGCCCGTGCCGCGAACTACGCTTTGATCGACAAGTATTGCGCCCTCGGCGGATTCAAGAACAGGCTCGGATTTGCCGTATTGCACGGTTGCGTCGGAAGGTCTGTTGAGAAGGAGCGTTGCTTTGATGACGTTGGCGGTCCAGTTTGCTTTGAAAGACATATCAGACGAAATCGTAAAGCCGCCGCCAAAGCCGGAAGTTGCGGAAAGAGTTTTGTTGTTGCCGTACGTTACGGAGGACAAAGCCATGCCGTCGCACACCATTCTGAATGCGTCGGTGAAATCGTCCCAACTTGCAAACGTAATGTCCTTATCGACCTTGACAGTGCCTTTGCCGCCTTTGAACGTGCCGAAGTATGCCGTGGCTTTATCGTTGTTGAGGTCAAACGCGAGAGTAACTTGTTCTGCCTCTGTATAGCGGTCTTTCAAGTGGAGCGCAAAAGAGCCTTCCGCACTTTTGTCGTTGCCGACAGATACGGAAACGTAGACCATATAATGACCTTTTTCCCATTCGATCGGAGAACCGAACTTTTCCAAATAATTTATTTCGTTACCGTTTTCGTCGCGCTTGCCGTCCGTGATTTTTGTAACCATGGAATCCGACAAATTGCCGCCGTTGACGACTGTTGTGGATGAGCCGTCGGTATAGACGATGCTGTACTCCACGTCGCTCATATCGAATTCATCGCAATAAATGCTGCTGAAAACGGACGAAACGGCTTTGGGCATACTGAATTTGAGGTATGTGTTGATATTGCCGTCGCTCTTGCCGCCGTTGACGTCGCCTGCGCCGATTTCGTCGGGCAACTTATCGATTTGCCCTTTATTGCAGGCAACGAGCGAAAGCGTCAACAAGACGCAGAGGACTAAAATCAGGAATAATGTTACTTTCTTTCTCATACACTTTCCGCCTTATACGTACGCGCGTGAACGCGCACCATAAATATAAGAATACAAATATAATACTACAATATCCTCATAAAATTGTCAACAGCAAATGCTAAAGGGGCGCGAAAGCAAACAAAAAAACCGCTTAGAATGCGGTTTTTTGCTTGAAAAATTTTGAAATTATTTTTGTTGTTTGTACATTTCCTCTATCGCAAGGACGTATTTTGTGGACGCTTTCCGCTCGGCAAACATAAATCTGTACACGTGTTTGTCGTCGTACATATCAAGCGCAGTGCCCGGCAAATTTGCCACTGTGTCCGTTCGGTTTATCGGGAAAACTATGTCCTTAAACTCGTCCTCTACAGGCTCTGTGCCCTGCTTTTCGTCAACGTCGTAAGACATGGTGTTTACGCCGTATTTGGACTTCACTCCCTTCGGTCTTGTCTGCCAGTCGGTGTGAAAACGGAGGCTTTGTCTGTCAAGCGTCATAACGCCGCTTGCCACAAATCTGTAACCGTTGTTTTTCTCGTTTTCCACAAACAAATTGACTTTGTCGGATATGCAAAAACCGTCATTTTGCACTTCTTGCGCAACCATGCCTCTTTGCAAAGCATACCATAAATCTATGCGCTTCAAACTTGTGCTGTCGCCGATGGGAACAAGCCTGCCGTCATAAGTATAAACAACGTCGTTTCCGCACTTTTCGCAAGTGAGATGGCTGCCCTTGCTCGTCATTGTAAATTCGCTATGACAATTTGGGCAATAATACAAAAGTCGCTCCAAGCCCTCGGCATAGTGTCTGCCTTTGAATTTTACGCCGTTGTCAACTTGCCACTTGTGTTCGTTGTGCGCAAGCGCGTCCGTGATTTTTTGCAAAATCTCTTCTTTGGGCAGCGTTTTGGTTTCCTCTTTTGTGAAAAGCATATCGCAATCGGTGAGGACTTTCCCTCTGCGCACAAACCGCAAATTGTACGCCCATTTCGGTCTTGCGAGCGACGCGCCGCGCATTTTGATAACTCCGACCGGATATCCCAGCCATTGAACAAGTCTTGCGATAGATGGCAAAATCGCGCCCGTTTTGCCGTCCGCAGATACTTTGCCCTCGGGACAAATCAGCACGCTTATGCCTGCGTCGAGATATTTTTTGATGTTTTTGATGCATTGATAATCCGCAAAATACTGCTTTTTGGTGATTGCGTGATAGCTGCCGAGAAGTTTTGCGAAAATCGGCATGGAATACATCATGTTTTCCGCAACGACAAAGTTGAGAGGCGCGCCCTGCATCGCCGAGGAAAAGTGTATAAAATCGTACGCCGAAAGATGATTGCACACCACAAGCATGGCGCCGTTTTTCTTTTGCGCCTTAAACGCTTTGGATTGAGTGCATTCGCCGTGCAAAAACGGTCTTATAAATCTGCACAACCCCAAAAAGAAACGACAGTACGCTTTGGAAAAAGGCACGTCGTTTTTGTTGATATGGTTTTGGGTTGTCGCTTTTTTGTCCATACGTTTTTTATACCAAATACCAAGCGCAATGTCAAGACATACGCGCTATAAGCACTCATTTTAAGGAGTTATTCTAGCAAAAATTCCGCAACTTGCGCAGTTAACTTTTCGTTGATTGAAAAATCCATAGTTTTAATAAATTTTTCTTCAATCTGCTCATGCGTTTTTTTGGCAAGATTAAGTTTTTCGACGGCAAACGCCGTTTGCAAAACTCTGTCGTTTTCCTCGTCTTTTATGTCCTCTTCAAAGCCCTTTTTGCAAAACACGCCGAGATTGACTCGCTCGCTTACGTCGCTTTTGAAATGCCCTGCGTCGGACACGACCGCAACTCCGCCTCGCAGTACGCCCTCGTACTTTGTGGGATCGAGCGGATTTTGGAGCAAAGTGCAACCCTCGAGCAATTTCGAAAGCTCGTCAAAGAACACGCTCATTGCGTACTCGCATCCGTCCACAAGATAAATTCGCGCGGTCCGCAAATGGTCGAAATAAACGCTTTCGCCGCTCGGACATATGGCGTGCGAAAATACTTTTCTATCGCCTTTTTTATCGCTTTTTTCACGGCGCAAAACGTCTGCGATTTTGTAGGCGTAAGCACGTACGCCGCCCTCGTCAACGTTTTGCTTTTCAAGCTGCATTTTGTTGTCAAAATGACACAAAGCGGACTTTAAGTGCTGATATATGCGCATAAAATATTGTTTCTTGCAATTCATAAGTCTTTCGACATCTTCACGCACGCCTTTCAGTTTGTATGGTTTTAGGCTCTGAGCAAGGTCAAAAATTCTGTCTTTTACGACGGGTATATCCACGCCGCTCGCGTGTGGCGCGGTTGCGTCTACGACAGCCCTGTTTGTATCTTTTATATACACTCCGTCAAGGCTGTGTGGATCTCCCGAACAATACCAAAGTTCGATGTCGTGTCCCGCTTTTTTGGCGTACTGTGCAATCTTTTTCATGAGTGTGGATTTACCTGTGCCGGGGCCGCCTTTTAAAAGCGCCACTCTGTCTTTGCCTTTTAATTCTGCGTCATAGTTGTTCCAGAAGCCGTAACCGCTGTTGTTACCCAAGAAATATCTTTCCATCTTTCACCTCTTTGCATACTATGTGCGGCAATAATTCTTTTGTGAATTAACTCATTTTCAAAAGATTGCATAACATACCGTATGGAAAAGAAAAACGTAATTGTGCATCAAACCGACGAGCGCATGTTCTATCTTGCGACAATGTTGAAAGGGGCGGCTTTTGAGCGACCGACGCACGTTTTTGCGCCCAACGTACTTGTGGAAGCAAAGACTCTTTCGGTAGTCGAGGACGGAGCAAACGTGTTCTGCGGAAGATGCTTGAACGAGGCGGTGGAACTTGCAAACAGCCGTGATATCAATCTATATAAATACAACGACAGCGAGGTCTTTCAAGCGGTAAATTCACGACTTACCGCCGAAGGAACGCTAAAAACCATGATTGAACACTCGCAAAAATCCATTGCGGATTGTTATGTATTCGTTATGGGATTCGGGCGTACGGGCGCTGCGGTTGCAAAAATTCTTGCCAAACTCGACGTGCCTTTCGACATTGCTACCACCTCGTCGACAAGACCTGCACACGCCTTTGCAAAGCGTATTTTGCCAATGAAAAACTTTGACTTTGCGCCGTACGATATCGTGATAAATACCGTGCCGTCGCCTATTGTAAGCGACAAAGAGCTTATGAGTATGAAGTCGAGCGCCGTGTATATAGACCTTGCGTCGCAATGCGCAATCAACCTGGAATACGCCAAATATCTCGGCATTGACGCCGACATATACCCCGCTCTGCCTGCAAAAACGTGTCCTTACAGCGCGGCAAAAGCGATGTGCGACTTCATTTCGGAGGTGAAAAAATGACGAAAATCGGTCTTTGTATAACGGGTTCGTTTTGCACGTTTGCCAACGTTCTCAAAGTAGTGGACGAGCTGATAGCCAACGGCTTCGACCTTACGCCCGTATTCAGTTACAACGTGTCGACGCTCGATACGCGCTTTTTCAAACAATCGGATTTTGAAAATATTATCGTTCAAAAAACGGGAAAATACCCCGTGAAAAACATTGTCGAAGCGGAAGCGTTGACCAAATCGGGCATAGAACTCACTCTCGTTGCGCCTTGCACGGGAAATACGCTTGCAAAGATTGCGCACGGCATAACGGATACGCCCGTAACGATGGCGGTTAAAGCCACCTTGCGCACCGATAAGCCCGTGGTGCTGTCCGTGTCCTCGAATGACGCACTCGGCGCAAACGCCAAGAATATCGGCACGCTTCTCAACACAAAAAACATATACCTCGTGCCGTTCGGACAAGACTCCCCCGACAAAAAACCGCACTCGCTTATTGCGGACACTTCCCTCGTCCTCCCCACCGTGCAAAAAGCCTTGCAAGGCGTGCAAATTCAACCGATAATTTTGTAAAAAAGTTATAAAATCGTATAAAAAAAGCACTCTTACGAGTGCCTTTTTTATTAAGTATTATTGCTTAATTATGCAACGATGTCAACAGAAGCTTTGTCGCCAACGAACACGATGTTGCCCTTGCGAACGACATTTTCGCTATCTTCTTCTGCGCCCATATCTTTAACAAATTGCTTTGCGTCTGCAATCTTAGCGAACTTGTAAATAGATACATGTCCCGCATCAAGACCTTTAGAAAGAGAAAGGTCAACTTTTGTTGCTACAACTGCCCATTTGATTTCGCCGGAATAATCTTCATCTTCCGCCATACCTTTGTTGATAGCTTTTACATAATCGCTGTCTGCATCATAAGTTTCGACTTTGTAGCCTTCTTTTTCAAGTTTCTTTTGGTAGCTTTCTGCGTTGCAAGCAACGAGGCAGATGCCGAGGATTGCAACAAGTGCGATAACTGCTACGATAGCCATAACTTTTTTGTTCATAGTTCAGTATCCTCCATGGATAGATTTTATTTGTAGCTACATTATATTAAAAAAGCATTAAAATGTCAACTATTATAACTAACAATACGGTTGTATGGTTTTATCGGACATACGTTCTCGCTCGTTTTAATACAGCATATGGATTATACGCCAAAGTAAATGCAAAAGCAATCGAAAAGACGAAAAATAGGCGTTTTCACACGCCTATTATACGTTGCGGATAGCTTTATTTTTCAAGCGCGACAAGGTCTGCGCGCTCGTATTTGTTATTTCCCACAATACTCTTTTTGTACTTCCAACACGCAATCGCATCGCTTAAGCTCTTGCCCTCGTTATCTGCAAAGAAATCTCTTATATACGTATTGTACTCAAATTGACTTCCTATCGTAGTTTTGCAAGTCTTTTTCTCTTTCAAAATGCGCCCGTACGCCTCGACGGCGTCTCCGTACGTCTTGCCCGCATTGCTTTTTAGCCAATTTTGAAACGGCACGTTGAAAGAAAATCCTTTGCCTATTTTGCTCTCAAAAAAAAGCTCTGTGCTTTTCTGAAAAAGTTATTCCGCTTTCGATAACCGTATTTTCGTCAATATTACCGTCAATTTTTGTCTTTTCGGGTTTGCTCAATCTTGCAAGCACGCCTCCCGTTTTGAGATAATATGCGATTCTCTCCGTCAATTCGGGTTTGCTCCCCACAGTCGGCAAATTATTCTCCTTGCAAAACGACACAAGTTCTTCTTTTAGATAATAGTACTCTCTGAATGTCTTTTCATCGAGATTTTTGTTCAATTCAGGTTTTTTGTCCATGTGCTTTCACTCTTGTCATCAAATAATCGGATTGATTTTGTTTTAAATAATGTCGTTTCAGCAAAATCTTATTTATTTTACTATCTTGATTTCATTTAGTCAACGACAGAAGAAATTGCATAGAAAGTTTTATTTAAAATCGGCATCTACATATCCTCCCAGGCTCGTGTCCTCGTCACACTTCGTCCCTTTTGCTTGTCATACAAAACTATGAATATTATCAACACAATTTGTTTTGTGTCTAACTTATACAAATAAAACATAATCAAGTAAGCAAGTTTCCTTTTTTCTTCTGTCAACCAAGTGCGTTTTGTATGCCCGCGCTTTTGGTCGAGTGCTCCTCTTTGCAAAATTTCGCTTTTATATTGGGTTTGTTTAACAGTATTAAGACGCACAATCTACTTTTATCATGAAATTAGGTTTTGTTTTGTGCTAAGTTATAGCGAAATTTTGCAAGTTATGGGCTGGACACGGCAATACGCTAACCGTGACTATATAAAGTTTTCGAATATAAAACAAAAGACATACACGTTTGTGTATGTCTTTTGTTTTGGAAACCGGCATCTACATATCCTCCCAGGCCGTGTCCAGCCAAGTACTTTCTGCACAACTGAGCTTAACTTCT
>CAKQUV010000005.1 GCA_934277615.1 uncultured Clostridia bacterium
TATTTAAAAATTGTTCAAAACTGACAACAATCAACATCGGAGACAATGTAACAACCATACCGGCATATGCCTTCTCTGGTTGCGATAGTTTGACGAGCGTTAGAATCCCTGTCAGTGTGACGAGCATCGGTGGCGGTGCATTCTATGATTGCAACAGTTTGACGAGTATAACAATCCCCAACAGCGTAACGAGCATTGATCAGGAAACGTTTATGTATTGTTATAATTTGAGTACTATCAATTTTGAGGGTACAATAGAGCAATGGAATGCAACCACAAAAGGCAAAGATTGGAAAAAAGGTGTGCCAAACACGTGCCAAATCGTCTGTATAGACGGAACGATAACGTTGAGCGAGGAGGAATGACGATGAGTTATTTTACTTTCAGGAAATATTTAAACGAAATGATTAACAGTACAGCCGAAGAATTGTGTGAAAGAATACACAATTATACATTAAATGTTATAGGCGGAATGGACGATATAAAAGCCAAAAAATGTTTTGTTAATCTTGCGACTAAGAAAATGAGAACGATAAAAGGGAAACAGAGTAATGAAACAATAGATGGTTTCATTGCATCATTGGAATTATACCTTACAGCTGATAGTTTATTATGAACAAAATACGAAAGCAACCGCACCTGCGGTTGCTTTTCCATTATTTTAATAATGGATATACCGTGGTTTCGGTTGACTTTGGGCGCGGAAGTGTTAAAATATACTTTCTCGATCGGATAAGGGGACAGTTTGGGAAATTGTGAAGATTTTCTTGCCGATGAGGAATATATGAAACCTTTGCACAATCAATTGCGTCATCAGCACGGCACTTCCGTGCTTAAAGATATGGATATGACCAACGGACCGCTTCTCAAAAAGTTGATTGCGGTGGCTTTGCCGTTGGCAATTTCGGGCATTTTGCAACTTTTGTTCAACGCGGCGGACTTGATTGTTATCGGTCAATTTTCCGAGACGAGCACGCAGTCTTTGGCGGCGGTTTCGTCCAACGTCGCACTTATCAATCTCGTTATCAACGTCGTTATAGGATTATCTATCGGCACTAACGTCGTTATGAGCCAAGCAATCGGTTCTCGCAACGAAAACAAGGCGCAAAACACCGTGCATACCTCCGTTTTGCTTGCGCTTATCAGCGGAACGGCGGTCGGGCTTATCGGCGTGTTTTGTGCAAAATATTTCCTCGAGTGGATGAAAACCGACCCCGAGATTTTGGACAAAGCCACGGATTATCTGTTTATCTACTTTATCGGCACGCCTGCCAACGTTCTTTACAACTTCGGCGCTTCCATACTTCGTGCAAAAGGGGATACCAAACGTCCGCTTATCTACCTCACGATTGCAGGCGTAATCAACGTTGCGCTCAACCTCTTGTTTGTCATTGTGGTAAAACTTGACGTCAAGGGCGTTGCCATTGCGACAATCGTAAGCCAATACATCTCATGCATACTGCTTGTCATCACGCTTATGCGTGAGCAAGGATATTGCAAACTTATACTCAAAAAATTGCGTTTCCACAAGCGTGAGTTTGCGGATATCATCAAAGTGGGCCTGCCAAGCGGAATACTCAACTCATTCTTCTCAATCGCCAACGTACTTATCCAGACCAACCTCAATTCCTTCGGATACGCGCTTGTGGCAGGCAGTTCCACGGGTAGCAACCTCGAAGGCTTCGTGTATACGTCTATGAACGCCGTGTCCAATGCAACCGTTACGTTTGCGGGGCAGAACTACGGCGCAAGAAAGCCCGAACGTATCAAAAAGACCGCAATAGAAGGCTCGATTATGATTATCGTCATAAGCCTTATATGGACGCTCGTCTTGCTCCTTGCGGGGCAATACATAGCAAGACTCTATACTCCCGACCCCGTCGTAATCGAGTATGCTTGCGAAAGAATGAAAATCATTTTGCCAATTTATTTCGTATGCGGCATAGTGGAAGTGCTCGTCGGTTGTATGCGAGGTATGGGATATTCGTTTACGCCAATGATTGCCAACTTCTTCTGCATTTGCGTGTTCCGAATCGTGTGGATTTACACCGCTTGCAAGGCGTATCCGTCGCCCACAACGCTGTATCTCAGTTGGCCGATCAGTTGGATTCTCAATATCATCGTTGACGGCGTCATCATGGCGGTCATCTACAAGCGAGAGAAGTATATGATGAAGATGTCGTCCGTCGAGTACGTTCCGCAAAATCAGTATGATGACAAAGACGCGGAAGTCGACGACGTGCCGATTATCGAAGACGATTATCCCGAACTCAAAGAAACCGTTGCCTGCGATTCCGAAAATCAAAACAATTAACTTCGTCAGTGCGCACTCGTTTATGGCGTACTTATTAACGGAATGTGCTTATTCGGAGTTGGAGGCGCAAGGCGCCGACCGCACCGAGCGTCGAGCTTGACGGATAGTACAAGTGAGCCAACGAGTGTTGTTTTTTCGTTGGTGAACGAGTGACATAACAAGAGAAATGTCCCTATTATGCGAGCACCGAGTGTGTCCCCCCGCGGAGCGGTTCCGTGGGTTCCCTCAAGCGAAGTGCAGAGGGGGAACGGAATAGGGGAAACACCGTGAGGAAGGGGGAAGTTGCATTTAAATGATTTACACTCACTCATTTGAAAACTTTTAGCAATACAAGCGACCGAACGGTCGCTTTTTTGTTGCCTGCAAGTTTTATCCATACAGATGTCGAATATTGTCGGTTTTTACGGCGGGTTTTGTCGAAGGTGCATATTGAAATGTCATACTTATGTATTGTATAATATATCTATCTTTTGATATAGGAGAAGTTATGGGAAAATTACAAAGTCTTATTGACAACAAGGCGCAAAGCGCACAATTTATGTGCGATGAAATCGCGCATATCTGCAACGATATGCCCAAGCGCGACCCCGGTAGCGAAGGCGAAAAGATGGCGTGCGAGTATATGGCGGACTTTCTCAAAAACGACTGCGGTTGCGAGCGTAGCGACGTGGAATCGTTCAAAGAAAATCCGAACGCGTTTTTCGGCTGGATTTACTTCACGATTACCTTCGTTTTGGTCGGTATGGTGGCGTTTTTCTTCCTTCCGATTTTCGGCGCGATAATCACCGCTCTCGGATTCGCGATTTTGTTTATACAATTCGGTCTTTACAAGAAACTCGTTGACAAGTGTTTCCCCGAAAAGACAGGACACAGCGTTACCGCAATCAAGAAATGCACCGGCGAAGTGAAGGGCAGAGTGTTCTTCAACGGTCATCCCGACGCAGTGTGGAATTGGCCCGTCAACAACAAATTCGGCGGTACGGCACACGTTGCGCACCTTGTAACAAGCGTTGTAAGCGGTCTTGTGGTGCTCGGTCTCAATATTGCCGCAGCGGTCAAGACGGGTTGCAGACCTGTTACGTCCTTTGCGCTTGCGGACTATACCGCTCTTTACGGCGAGGTGCTTTTCTGGATGGGTATCGCAATTCTCGTTATGGTTCCTTGCCTTGTCGGTATGTACTTTATGTGGGATGAAAAGACCATCACGGACGGCGCAAACGACAACCTCACCGGCTGCTATATGGGCATCGCCATCCTCAAAGCAATGAAAGATCAAGGCATCGAGCTTGAACACACCGAAGTCGGCGTTATCATTTCGGGCAGTGAAGAGGCAGGTCTGCGCGGAGCAATGGCGTGGTGCGAGGCTCACAAAGGCGAATTCGACGACGTGCCTACGTGGATTTATTCTTATGACACAATTCACGAAAGTCGTTTCCTTGGCGTAAACTATCGCGACCTCAACGGCACGGTGGCTTCCGACAAGGAAGTCAGCGATTCCTTTATGCAAGCAGCGCAAGAACTCGGCATTAAGTGCACCAAGACGTGGGTTCCTCCTTTTGGCGGAGCAACCGACAACGCCGCATTCAACAAAGCAGGTTTCAAGTCCACGGGTATCACCGCACTAGACCACAACTTGCAAGACTACTATCACACCATGCGCGACACGGCGGATAACCTCAATCCGGAGTGCTTGGCAGATTGTTATGCTATCTCGGTCAAAGCCCTCGAAAATTTTGATAAAAACATCGCCAAATAGCATCTGACTTTGTCAGCGCGCATCCGCTCCAAAATCACGTACGCTTTGTACGTTGGGTTTTGTTTCGGATGCGCGCTTTCGCGTCATATATCTATTTGGACGATGTTTTTTATTATTCTTTTACAATCTCACGGTCGAAATTTGTTGGTGACATCGCTAAATAAAACGCAAACTTGTTTGGGGCGTACTTATAAAAGAAATGTGCTTATTCGTAGCGTGGAGGCGCAGGGCGCCGACCGCATCGAGCGTCGAGCTTGACGATTAGTACGAGAATGCGTGGCATTTTGTTGCGCAGCCGCCACGCAGGCGAAGTGGCATAACAAGAGAACGATACTTTTCTATGCGAGTACCGTAAGGAGCGTAGCGACGGAATAGCGATTGTTACGAAGTCAATCGCGTCGCGTTGTCCCCCGCTAGGCGGTCGTCGTGGGTTCCCTCAAGCAAAGCGCAGAGGGGGAACGGCGATATGGGCGCGACGCGTTATGCAACACAAACGGTGAATGTGTCGTAGCCAAAGCGAACGAGGCGGATTGCGGTGCGCAAACGCCGAAGTCCAAACACCCTGAGGAAGGGGGAAAGTTGCATTTTAGGAGTTAGAATCGGTATTCTTTAAAAATTTATTTCTTATTTTTGTATTGCTATTCGGGTTTTTATATTTTACAATACACCTATGAGTATAGTTATCAATATTTACTACAAGGGTGAGGGCGCAAACGCCGGAAAATTCGCCGAAGAAATGACCCATAGCGGCATTGTCGATAAAATCCGCAACGAGGAGGGCAACGAAGGGTACGACTACTATTTGCCGTTCGAGGGTGGAGATACCGTGCTTTTGATTGACAAATGGAAAGACCAAAATGCGCTCGATTTGCATCACGCGTCGCCCATAATGAGCGACATTGCAAGACTTCGAGAGAAGTACGATTTGCATATGCGAGTGGAGCGTTATGTATCGGATACAGAAGTGCCGAGCGACGATAAATTTATAAGAAAATAGGTGGCAAAATGGCAAGCAGTAAAGAATATAGAGATTTCGTATTGGAACAAGCAAGCGAATTGAACCTTACGTACAAGCCGATGATGAGCGAGTATTTGCTTTACTTTGACGGAATATATTTCGGCGGTGTGTTTGACGATAGATTGCTTGTGAAAATTACGCCCAACGGGGCAAAATACGGTATGCGAGAGCAGTTGCCATACGATGGCGCAAAGCCTATGTATTTCGTGGAAGAAATCGATGACAGAGCACTCGTTTGCGATATTATTCGCACGGTAAGCGCAGATTTGAAAAAGAAAGCAAAATGAACAAACAAACGTTTTATAAACGCAAAAACGCACGATAAACCGTGCGTTTTCGTTTTTTATGTGGCTATTATTGCTTGTCGTTGACGATGACCATATCTTTTTCTGACACTTCGATATCGGCGTAATCCTCGCCGTGCTCGTCGGAGAAAATCACGTACCATTTGTCGTCTATCGAGTAGTCCATCATAATCGTACCTACTGCGCCTTTATGCACACCGTATGAGGAATATTCGTCTTTTTCCACGACTATCATAACTCGGTCGTATTCTTGGAATATGCTGTTTTGAAAAGTCGGTTTGCGTTCTATATCGTCAATTCTATCCTCGAGCTGCGCAATCCAGTCTTTCGATAACGAGTAGGGGATTTGGCAAAACTCGTCGCTTTTGAGAGAGACTACGAGATAATCTCCCAAAGCATTTTTATTGAAAAACATTACGTCGCAAATACCGCCTTGTTTGTCCTCTATGACGATACCTATATCGCCTACCGAAATACCTTGTATATCGACCGATTTCGTTAAACTTACGAGAGTATATGTCTGCATATTTTTTCCCTATTCATTTGCTTTCCCGCAAAACGGTGTAGTATTTTTAATTAGACCATTTGGTTTTAATAGCGGAGCTGTGTTTTTTCAAAGAATTATGCCAGAGTAATTTATGCTGTTTTTCCATTTTTATCTTTCCGTCATTGACTCGGCGAGCATCATAAAGTCGTAGAGTGGCTTTATCATTGCAAACTGCTCGCAGAGGGTTTTTGCAAGGTCGGGGGAGAAAAGAAGATCTATATCGTGTGAATTTGCGATGAAGCACATATCTTTCTTTTCAAGCCACAATGCGACGTCTTGCGGATAGTCGGGATAGTGCGGCTTTTTGTACGTTTCGCCTACGAACTTAAAAATATCTTGATTTTCAAAGCATCGTTTGGCGTTTTGAAAAGATTTTGAGTTTGACAAAATCAAGTTGCGCATACTTGCCATACTTTTTGCGTCGGCGCAGTAGTAGCCGCAACCGTATCGGAAGCCGTAGGGCGACAACTCGAAAAAGTAACCGGGGAGTCCGTACATTTGATTTTTGTCGCGCATAAAGGTGAACCACATACAATCTCTGTAAAGGCTGGTTTTGTCCTTGGCAAAGCGCAAATCTTTGTAGAGGCGCGAAACGACGCTCCTAGGCTCGGTGATAAAGCCCTCGTCTATTTTGAGCATGTCGGGCGTCATTTCTCTTACGATATCGCAAAAGGGAACGTAGAGGTATTGTCTGAAATCATCTTTATGCTCCGCATACCACGCTTTTGAGTTGTTGAGGTGGTTGAAATACAAAAAGTCGAGAGAGCGTTGTGAAAACGTCGTCATTGCTTGTCCTCGAAGAGCGAAACGATAGTATTTTCCACAATCTTACGCATTGCGTCGTAATCGATGTACGTATGGTGGTCGTAAACGAACTCGTGAGAGAAGGATTGCACGATATCCATTGCAAAATGGATACGCTCGGTGAGGTTGAGGGTGGTTACGCCAAGCGACTTGAATTTGTCTGCAATGGCGATGGTAAGCTCATCCTCCAAATCGATAAACTTCTTGTTGACGGCTTCGTCCGTGTGCGACAGGGAGTGCAACGCCTCGTGGATGTTGGCTTGTTTTTTGTGTATCTCGATTGCGCCGTCAAGCACGTGAGAGGCGATTTGAGAAAAGTCCAAAGGCGCGTGCAAGCCGTCAATCATTTCCAAAACAGGAGCAAAAGCCTTGTTGACGTAAATCTCAAGAACGTCGAGAAGAATATCTCTCTTATCCTTGAAATATCCGTAAACGATGCCCGTGGATACGCCCGCTTGTTTTGCGATTTGCGCCGTGTTGGTATTGTAATAACCGACCGTTGAGAAAAGTTCGTATCCGGCTTTGACTATTTTGTTTTTCTTTTCGATAGAACGCTCTTGTTTTGGTTCTCTTACTTCTTGTGCCATACATTTCACCTGCGCATACGTACGCGCGTTTTCAAGTTGTTTTTATTATACGACAAAGTGCCGAATAAATCAACTAAAATGAAAAGTGAAATTTTTTTCATATTTTTTCATAAAATCGATTGACATCCGATTTTCATAGTTGTAATATCATATTGCAAATGTGAATAAAATTTCATATTCACATATCGAGAAAATAAAAGCGCGTAAGGAGAGAGAAGAATATGCCGCTGGTATTTGCACCTATTGGAAGAGAATTGAGAATAGTCAAGATTTTGACTGATGAAAAGACCAAGAAACATTTGGAAAGTTTGGGTATTACCATAGATTCCGACATCAGTATCATATCCCAAAGCGGTGGCAGCGTAATTTGCCACATCAAAGACGGCAGACTCGCTTTGGACAAAGAAATGGCAACAAAAATTTTGGTAGCATAAATTTAGGAGGACAAAATGGAAAAACTTTTGAGTGATTTCATTATCGGCGAGCAAGGCGTAATCAAAGCAGTCGGCGGCGACGGAAGAATCAGACGTCGTTTGTTCGATATGGGCGTTACGCCGGGCGCAGAAGTGTATCTTCGCAAAAAAGCCCCTCTCGGTGATCCGATTGAGGTAACTATCAGAGGATACGAGCTTACGCTTCGTAAAACCGAAGCGTCTGTCGTAACGATGGAGGTGCATGAATAATGAAAAGATTTGCTCTTGCAGGCAACCCCAACTGCGGTAAAACAACGTTGTTTAACAGTTTGACGGGTTCGACCGCACACGTCGGCAACTGGCCGGGCGTAACGGTGGACAAGAAAGAGGGCACGTACAAAAAGTGCGCGGAACCCATCGCCATCGTTGACCTTCCCGGTATTTATTCGCTTTCTCCGTACACACCGGAAGAAGTGATTTCGAGAAACTACATTCTCGAAGAGAAACCCGATTGCGTCATCAACATCGTTGACGCGACCAACCTCGAGCGTAACCTTTACCTCACAACGCAAATCATGGAAATCGACGTGCCGATGATCATCGCGCTCAACATGATGGACGCTGTGGAGAAGAACGGCGACAAAATCGACGCAAAGAGCCTTGAAGAAAAAATCGGACTCCCCGTCGTTGAAATCTCCGCTTTGCGCGAAAAAGGTCTGGACGAACTGATGCAAAGAGCGTACGAGGTTTGCCAACAGGGAAGAAAGGGCAGCACCGTACTCGAAGGCAGCGCGCTTACGCACCTTATCAACGATTGCAGAATCGCTCTCGAAGGCTCCGGAGTTGAAAACGCACTCTTCCACGCAGTCAAGCTCGTTGAACTCGACGAAATCGAAGTCGGTCAACATCCGCAAGCGGCTCAAATGGTCGAAGAATTCAAAAAGACCTTCAAAGACGACGTTTTCGGAACTGACTTCGAGGCAATCGTAGCGGATAGCAGATATAAATACATATCCAAAAACTATTCGTCGGTAGTTACAAAGAAAGAAGCAACGACGGAAAAAGACAAACTCAGCACTTCCGACAAGGTCGATAAGGTGTTGACGCACAAGGTTTGGGGTATTCCTATCTTCCTTGTGATTTTGTTCCTCGTGTTCCACCTCACGTTTGCAGAGGACTTCTTGTTCCTCGGCGCAGGCGGCGTATTTGACAAAGACGTAGTTGCATACGTCGACGCGGAAGGCACTGTGGCAGACTTTGCTCAATTGCCGTATGACGAAAGCAAGACGTATTACACGCAAGACGGCTTCGAAGCCGATTTGTCCTTCGACGAAGACGGCAATCTTGAATCCGTTGAGGCAAAGCCCTACGTTTACGACGCTTCCCATAATCTCATTTATCTTGAAAATATGGATGAGGAGTTCGTCGAAGGTGCCAAATACTATGCGGACGAAAAAGGCAAGTGGTTGGTTAAAGTAGAAAAGGACGACGAAGGTGAATGGGGATATGAATTCGATAGTCTCATCGACGAGTACTCCTCCGGTGTGAGCGCGGCAACGTTCTTCGGATATGAAGAGAGCGTATACGGCCCCGGCGTTATCCTTGCAAACATCCTCAACACGTTCACCGAATTCCTCAGCGTATGCGTCAATCAAGGTCTTGTTATGGCAGGCGCTCCCGAATGGTGCATCGGTCTTATCGTAGACGGCGTGCTCGGCGGTTTGTTCGCAGTGCTCGGCTTCTTGCCGCAAATCCTCTTGCTCTTCTTATTCTTCTCGATTTTGGAAGACAGCGGTTATATGGCGCGTGTAGCGTTCATCCTTGACAGAATCTTCAGAAGATTCGGTCTGTCGGGCAGAGCGTTTATGCCGATGATTATGGGCTTCGGTTGCTCCGTCCCCGCATTCATCAACACACGTACTCTTGCCGACGAAAAGGAAAGAATTGCAACTATCAGAGTCATTCCGTTCTTCAGTTGCGGTGCTAAATTGCCTATCCTCACGGCAATCGCAGGCGGTATCGCGACACAGTTCGGATTTTCTCATCCCGACGTAATCACGTATTTGATGTACGTGCTCGGCGTTGTGGTGGCAATCGCAGCGGTTATCTTGATGCGTGCAACTACAATGAAAGGCGAAGTGCCTCCGTTCATCATGGAACTTCCGGCATACCACGTACCGCAACCCAAGAACCTTGCGGCTCACCTTTGGGATAAGACCAAACACTTTGTGAAGAAAGCGTTTACAATCATCCTTGCTTCCACAATCCTCATCTGGTTTGTCAGCCACTTCAGCTGGACATGGCAATATCTCGAGGACGCGCAAATGGATCAATCCATCCTTGCAGGTATCGGCGGACTTATTCAACCTCTGTTCACACCGCTCGGATTCGGTTCGCAACTTAGCGCATTTGGCTGGGTATTCGCAGTCGCAGCTATCACAGGTCTTATCGCAAAAGAAAACGTCATCGCAACCTTCGGTACGCTTGCAGCTTGCATCGTCGGCGGCATGATAGACGTAGAGGCAGACGGCGGCGTTGGCGCAGCGTCGGCAATGATTGCGGCAACAGGCATCAATGTTCCAGGACTTATCGCATTCATCGCATTCAACATGCTCACAATCCCGTGCTTTGCAGCAGTCGCAACCGCAAAGGCAGAGCTTCCCACAAAGAAGTCCTTTAACATGACGTTGCTCTTCTGGATCGGCACAAGCTACATCGTGGCAATGATGATTTATCTCATCGGTTCATGGTGGTGGACAGTGTTCATCTTCGCAGCAATCTGGGCAGCGATTATCACGCTCATCGTGCTTGACAACAAGGGCAAAATCAATGTCAAAAAGTTCTTCCAAGACCTCGGAAGCAAACTTAAAATCAAAAAGAACGCATAAGTCGCGCAAACTGCGCAATATAGACTTTGCGTGAAAAAGAGTGATTTATGACAAACGCAGTATTTCAATCGATATTGTCGGCAATGCACCCGGTCGGAATCGCCACCATCGTCGTGGCGGTTGCGATTGTGGTCGGCGTCGCGGTGGCTTCAATCGTGAGAAAGCTCAAAGGCAAACCGTCTCTCGGCAGTGATTGCGCAGGGTGCTCTCACCAAGGACAATGCAACGGACATTGTTGCAATCAAGATCAAAACGTTGATTGGAGCGAACTCGTTGCAAAACGCAAAGAAGAGCTAAGACAAAAAAAGGCTCTTGAAGAGGCTGAAAAATCCGACAATAAAGATAATCAAAACTAAACCCCTCTTTGTGTTAATGATAACCACATAAACACAAAACTCAAAAGATATGTTGTAGCGATACGACAATCTATATTCTCTCTCAAAAAGCAACGGAAGCGCAGTGCGCTTCCGTTGCTTTTTATAAAATAGCGTAAAGTGTTTAAGTGTGTAACTTATACACGGAATATGTTTATTTGTAGCGTGCTTATTAACGGAATGTGCCTATTCGAAGACGTAACTTCGAGCCGCAAGGCGGCGAGCCTGTCGAGCGTCGAGGTCGACGTATCGTACAAGCGACTGCGCCATTCTGTTGCGAAGCGGCGCACAAAGCGCGTGACATAATGAGTGCACGATACTTATCTATCCGAAGACCGAGTGTTGCCCCCCTGCGGAGCGGTTCCGTGGGTTCCCTCAAGCAGAGCGCAGAGGGGGAACGGAATAGGGGAAACACATGAGGAGGGGGGGGGGAAGTTGCATTAAATGAATTTTGAGATTTGCAATTAATTCCGTTATATGTTATTGTGAAATTGCCGATAGTTTTTCCTTAGACGTGTCAAAATCGTGAAAATAACAATATACTATCGCGCAAAAGGAGTTTTTATGAATAAGAATAGAATTTGGATTGTCGCACTTGTGCTTGCGTTGGCTATGTGTCTTACGCTCGTACTTGTTGCGTGTAACGACAACGGCGGTGGCGGAAACAACGCAAACCAAGGAGAACAAGGCGGAAGCGGTGAGCAAGGCGGTCAAGGTGAAACGCCCGGGCCCACGCAAGAGGAGCTTTTTGCAATTTGGGTTGTAGGAAGAAATTTCTCAATGAACTACGAAGGCGCGTTTACCACGCGTTACACGAGCGTCAATAACGACACTCACAAGAACTCAAAAGGTGAAAATACCGAGTCGTGGGGTGGCGATAACAAGTATTTCTATGTGCAAAACGGCTACCTTATGGACGAAAACAACGAGTATAAACTCGTTGAAGAACTCATCGAATCGTTGCGGCTCGTAGACGAAAACGGAACTCAAATCACCAAGATGTTTTATAAGACGACCAAAGACGGTGAAATCGTCGAGAATTGGGACAACGAAACCACGCCCGATTGCAGAAACGCATATTTCCGTATTTGCCCCAAGTCCATTGTCGGCGACAAGGAAAACTTTATATCAAACGGTGATACATACGAAGCGTTTGTCTCGGCAATCAAGACGGCTGCACTCGATCCCAAAGAGGGAATGGGAATTGAGCCGACTTCCATCACGTTTATTATAAACGAAGACGGATCGATTACGTTTGAGTTGGTTTTTGCCGCAAGCAGAGAGATTGAAGAAGAGGATTGCGTTATGGACGTAACGGACAGATTGTATGTAACGGTCAAAGACGGCAAAGTGGTCGAATACGCGTCGAGAGCAACCTTCGATTATAAATACGAAGACGAGACGAAGAACGTATCCGAAAATATGTCGCAATCGTACAAATTCTCGTACGAATTCGATAGCGATATGCAAAAATCTATCGATACTACCGTAAAATGATTGCGAAGCGCAATAGCGATTGCAATATTTTGCAAAATCGGCAATCTAACGTATTAGAATAATGAAAACGAGCCTTTTATAGAGGCTCGTTTTTTTGTGTCGTTTGAGTGCTTTATCAAATATTCAGCGCAAGCGTCAAGGCTATGTCAAAGGTGGCTTTGGAGATGTCGTGTTCACCATTTCCGCCGAGGTTGGCTCTGTCCCAAGATTCACCGTCAAACAAGTCTCCGCCGTAGAAGAACGTGTATAGCTCGAAGCCGTAATAGTTGCACGTTGCTTGCAAGCCCGACGCTTCCATTTCTACCGAAATACACCCCTCGCTTTTGCGACGATTGACCTTGTTTTGCGTCTCCATATATAGGCCGTCCGTCGTCCACGTTTTGCCTACGACGTAAGGGAAGCCGTACTTGTCAAAAATCTCCGCAACCTTCTTGCAATTTTTCATCTCGACATAGTCGGAAGGGGGCATATAGTGATAGGAAAGACCTTCGTCACGATAGGCGTGAGAGGGGACTATCAGTTTTCCGTGGCATTTCTCGTTGTCGAGCACTCCGCACGAGCCGTATACGACGAATTTGGTCGCGCCCGAAACGTGGTGTGCCTCGTACATAACGGCGGACGCCACCGCCGAGCCGATTGGGCTCATATAGAAGAGGAGTTTTTTGCCGTCAACTTCAAAAAGGTATATCTCGATATGTCCGTTGCAAGTGCCCGAATGTCCTATGCTTCGTCCCTCGTATTTTTCCAAGAACATATTTAGAACGTGCCTTGAAAAAGACACTATGCAAACGTCGACAAAATGCTTCTTTTCACCGTAAAACGCGCTTACGTCAATCAAAGGTTTGGACTTATCGTCAAATGCGTCGATTATGCTCATATATCACCTAAAAGTATCGTTTGGTAGCTATCAATAACATATCGTATCGAAGGCTATTCGTCAATATAAATTTTACCTTTCTGCGATTTCGTCGAGCGGTGCGACGTCGCAACCCTTGCTCTCGTAATACGCAAGCATTTCGGGGAGTTTGGCCTTGTCGTAGCTCGTGATACAGTCGGAAAGCACGTGGACGGTATAGCCCTCTTTTGCCATATTGAAGCAAGTGGATTTTATGCACGCGGTGGCGTCCGCGCCCGCGACGTAAAACTCCGTTATGCCGTGCTCCTTTATGAACGCGGAAAAGTCCTCACTCGTGAGAGCGTTGCCCTTGGTTTTGACGAAAACATAGTTTGATACGATTTTAAGTTCCGCAACCAATTTCGCACCGCGCGTCCCCGCTTTGAACGTTCTCGTGGCGGGGGATAGGTTGTTTTGCTTGATATAGACCACGGGCATATCTTTGGCAACGGCAAAGTCTATCGCGCGATTTACGTTGTCTACGATTTCCTTGTAGTTTTTGGTGATGTCGTTTTGAAGGTCTATAACGACCAACGCGCTGTTTTTCATTACGTGTATCTCCTTGTTCCTTTCGGTTGATAATCGTGCACCTCGTGTGATAATGTGAAGTTCTTTGTTAATAATTCGTTATTTCGTGTGCACAGTTTTATTTATTTTGCGTTTTTATACGAAAGCAAAATGTGGCTTGGCGCAAACAACAGTGAAGCCACAATCAAGAGAATGGACAGGCTTACAATTCCGCTAAACAGAAACAGCACCGAGGGGATAATTGACAATGCCAATGCTCTGAAAAGACTGTTTTTCTTAAAGCAAACAATCCAAATCACGCAATAAGCCAGTGCCAATACCGCGTCGACAGACATATATACGACGGCTGCTTTGTCAAACCACCATCCGAACACAGTCCCGGGGATGTTGAACATCATAAACACAAAACATCCGTAACGTCCTATTTGCTCCACGATTTCTACGGCTTTGTTTTTATACTTGTTTTCAAACCCGTCTTTGAACTTAATCGCAAAAGCGATATTCGGTATCAAGATGACTGCGATTATTATCATACCGAAAGCATTATACCACTTCATATATCACTCCGTCAAAATCCGATTTCCCATTTCTATTCGCACCTCGTGTCGTTCGGGATCGGAGTTGGAATAGGAATATAAATCGAATCCTATAATATCGAATCCGTGTTTTTTGTAAAATTCTATTGCATGAGTGTTGCAAGTTTGCGTTTCGAGAACGACCATGCGCGCGCCCGAGGACTTTGCAATATCCATAATAGCATTCAAAAGCATGGCGCCTATGCCGCCGTTTCGTCTTTCGCCGTCGAATACGCAGATGTTGCTTATGCGAAAACGATTGTTCCAACTCTCTTTCGCCCCTTCGACAAATCCTACAAGGCTATCGCCATCAAATGCGCCGAAAGCAACAGGATTTTCAAGCCACTCGCCAAAGAATTCGTCGTCAAACGATTTTTCCACAGGGGCTTGGAAGGGTATGTATTCCATCCGAAATCCGTTTTCGACAGGGCAAATATCGTAATAACCGTTTGTAATATATCGAACGGTAAATCTTTTGCCTATATACTCTTGCGGCTCCAGTCGTTTGATTTCCATACTTTTCCTCTCAAAATTCGATTTCGGGTTATTATGGCACAATAAAAATTCAATGTAAATACAAAAATAACGAAATTGTATAAAAATCATTTAGATTATGAAAAAAGACGGGTAGCTGAGCCGTCTTTTTTGCGCTTTTTATAGACCTATTCGATTGGAAAAACGGGTGTTTATAACATCAATTCCATAACGTTGTATTCATTTTCCGAAACGATATTAAAACCGTTCTTTTGCCAAAAGGAATTGCTTTGCGGATTGCCCTTGTCCACTCCGATACGCACTTTTTTATAGCCTAATTGCGCCAAATAGTTGCAAACGTCTTTTATAATATTTGAGCCGACGCCTTTGTTTTGATATTGCGTATTTGTCATGAACAGCCCGATAAATGCAATTTCGTCTGTCGGGTAGCCCAAAATCAAATCCATAATTGCAACCAGCGAATCTCCGTCAAAAAAGCCGACGTAATATTTGTCGTCGTAACTCTTGTGGGGAGGCAACGCTTTCATGTCCTCAACGATACTTTCTTTCGTAACGAATGGCGGATGATATTCGTAGTAAATCTCGTTCTTGCAACTCATATCGTAAACGGTATCCACGTCGTCTATGCCCAACGTGCGTACCTTATATTTTTTTGATAATAATTTGATGTCCATACCTATCTCTTTTATAAATTTCTATTCTTTGCTTTGATTTTAGCATATTGTATGGTGTTTTTCAATCAATCGCAAGGTTGTAAGAAGAGTTTTTTAAAGTGTTATCTCGATGCGGGTTCAAGTCTTGTTCGGTTTGTTTTTAGGACTTGAACCTGAATGAATAGTATAAAAATAACCCAGTCGAGCCCTTACGGGTTCAACCGGGTCCAGTGTGGTGCGGACAACAGGACTTGTAGTGAGTGAAACGAACGTAATAGCCGCAGTATTTGCCAATTGCGTCTACGCGAAACAAACGGTGCTGTCGCACCACCGTGCGTTGCACGGGGCACTTTGTGTCAGGTTTGTTTGCTATGTCCGCTGCGCTCGATGTCCGCAAATGCTCCGCGCTTGCGTCTCTCTTCGCTTGCGGTCAGCTGCATGTATGCAGGTTGCAAACATTGTTTGCCGACAATTGAAAAATTGTCGCAAGTCCGTTGCCGTAATAAAAAAAGACGAACGAAGTCGTCTTTTGTTGTGTGTGTACGGCAAAATCTTGTTTTTCAGGCGATTTTCGGGAGTGTGTCTGACGATAAGTATTTTTTTGCGATTGTTATGAAGAGTGTGGTGGATGATAAGCATTGGTTGCTCTGATTAATTTACAAATTCAAAAACGGTTTCATCTTCATTTATGCGGTACACAAACGGAGAATAGGGTTTTGCTATCTTTGTCCAAAGTTCTTTTGCTCCCACATTTTTCTCGTTGTATTTTATTTCCCATTTGCCATGATAGATTGATAAAATCAAATTAACTGCATCGATTGCATAATGATTTCTTCGGTAGGAAGGAAAAATCGTAAACTCTGCTATCGTATAATCCGGATGATGTCCGATAGCGGAGTATGTATTCAACATAACAAAACCGACCATAATTTCACCATCGTAAATGAAAAAGGCTTTTCTCTCCGCATCGGTAAAATACGCATCAAAATATCCGTAATGATAATTTCCTTGTTCGTCCATGTTGTCAGGATAGTACTTTGTCATCTCATACAAATATTTTTGATTTATATTCCATAAAAGTTTGCGTTCTTCCGCTTTAACTTCTTGTAATCTGATCATCTTTATTCCATTGCGTTATTCAAATTTGTCTTTGGTATAATTTTAGCATGTTATGTGGCGTTTTGCAATCATTCACACAGATGCAAAAAAATAATGGTCTATAAGAAGAGACTTATAGACCATCACACTTGTGTCACTCGGACAAAATCTCGTTTTTAAGGCACTTTTCGGGAGTATGTCAAACGATAAGTACTTTTTTATTAAGCAAAAGTGCATTTAGATATCACGATGTTGTTGACAAAATCACGAATTCGTGATAAAATGAATTCGTTAATTTGGAGGTTATTATGTCAGTAACATACAACAAGTTTTTTCACTTGCTTTTAGATAAAAAAATTTCAACCAATGCATTATTAAAGGATTGCAATTTGTCTGGTAACATTTTAACACGTATAAAGAGAAATGAGTATCTATCAATGGAAACTATCGAAAAAATATGCCATTATTTGTGTTGTAAAGTCGACGATATTTTAGAGTTTAAACCAAATAGAGGTCTAAATGTAATCGATTTATTTGCTGGATGTGGTGGCTTAAGTTTAGGTTTTGAAATGGCTGGATTTAATGTTCCGCTTGCTATAGAACGCGATGAGTGGGCTTCAGAAACATACAAGTATAACCACCCAAAAACAATTGTAACAACAAATGACATTACTCAAATACTAAATTTAGAATCGTTGCTTCCTTCAAATCTAATAATCGATGGAATTATTGGCGGTCCACCATGCCAAGGCTTTTCTTTAAGTGGCAATCGCGATAAAAATGATCCTCGTAATAGTTTATTTATGGAATTTGTAAGGTTTGTAAAATATTATAAACCAAAGTTTTTTGTAATGGAAAATGTTACAGGAATCCTTTCTATGGTCACCAAAAACGGTGAATCCGTTAAAGACGTCATTTTAAAGGAATATAATAAAATTGGATATAATGTGGAAATCTTTCAATTGAATGCTGCCGAATTTGGTGTTCCCCAGTCTCGCATAAGAGTTTTCTTTATTGGACTTTGCGACAATATCAAATATGATCGAGATAAACTCGCACCGGTAGGATACTTGTTTGGAAACGATCAAATAACTATTGAAGACGCAATAATGGACTTGCCTAAATTAAAAGCTGGAGAAGGAGAAGAAATATCTCAATATACAATGGCTCCTCAAACAAAATATCAGTCCTGGGCAAGAGAAGCAAGTAAGCAAGTATATAATCACGTCTCAATGCGTCATACTGCGAGACTAGTAGAAAGGTTTAGTCATATTGGTTACGGACAATCAGTTGCAGATGTAGATATAGAATTTCAACAACGTCAACGCGGAGATTCCAATAAAATTAGCGGGAAAGTATATTCTCAAAATAATATGCGACCATATCCCAATAAGCCATCACCAACGATACCGGCAAGTTTCCAAAGCAACTTTGTTCACCCATATGAGAATAGAAACTATACCGCTCGGGAAGGGGCAAGATTACAATCGTTCCCCGATTCATACATATTTAAAGGTAAAAGAACCACAATGTCATGGGAAAAGAATTTATCTCAATACCAACAAATTGGCAATGCAGTTCCACCATTACTGGCAAAGGCAATAGCAAAAAAAATAGCGGATTATTTATTATAATCCGCTTGTTTTATCTGGATTTAATAATCGACCAGGAGTTTCAATTTTTCTTTCCATAGTCAACGCTTCAATTGCGTGGCATAATTCTTTACAATAATCATAAATTACATTGGAATCCATTGCCGAGTTTTCATCTTTTCTTAATACAAATATTTCATTTAAAACTGAATCTTGTCTGGCTGCAATAATGTGTTCATCGGCAATATTTTTATATCCCATTAAAACATATGTTTTTGAATTAGGAGATGCGCTTCGTATCGATTTACTAGAAGACTTAACCTCTCCAAACATTGTGGCATCTAAATAGGTTTTAACCTCAACTGCAATTATTGGCAGAATTAAAGAGGTTTTAGGCTGGTTGTCAATTGTAATATCGGCTTTTTTCCCTATACAAAAATCTACATCTTTAGTTATAATTCCTATAGCATGGTCGCCGCTTATTTTTAAACCAGCATAAATTTTCTTGTTAAATATACCAAGCTTTCCGGTTCTTATTGATTCAATGTCCTTTACCAAATATACGCTAATTTCTTCAAGAAATGTTGATTCAAATTTCGATTGCGAAGTTATACCGTATTTCTTTGAAAAAGATAGCAATTGACTATAATATTCGTTAAAAAGATTTGTTGCTAGTTGAAAATTCTCTTTATCATCTGTCGAAAAATCAAGTGCAAGAACATTTTCTCGCATAGGTAAATAAATTGTTTTATAAAATTCATCCAGCTCTTTTTTTAAACCTTTGTAATCATTTTTAATTTTATTCTTTAAATTATTTTCATGAACATACATTGTAGATACCTCTTTTTTTTAATTATAACATAATTATCTACAATATTCAAGCAAACCATTGATTCATATGTTAAATACTATTTCAAGTCCTGCTGGACGGTGCTTATAGTCCGACAGACTTCAAGTGTAAAATTACGCTTTTTTTAGACATAAAAAAAGACCGAGCAACGGGTTTTCCGTTACTCGGTCTGGTGATTTGCTATGAAATTGCTCAAAAATGGGCGAAAATGCCCATAAAAATGCAAAAATGATGGTCTATAAGAAAAGACTTATAGACCATCACACTTGGTACGGACAACAGGACTTGAACCTGCACCTTCTAAACGAAAACAAGAACCTGAATCTTGCGCGTCTGCCAATTCCGCCATGTCCGCATTACGTTGCTATTTTAGACTATACGCGCGGTTATGTCAATTCTATGCGCCCAAAATAGGACAGAATTTTGCGCAATGCGAAATTTGATCTGCACAAAAGATTGATTTTGGCAAAAATGCTGATATAATGAAGAAAACGAGGTGAATTATGCATTATTCATACAATACCAAAGGCACATGTTCAAAAAACATACAATTTGACATAGACGAAAACGGCGTCATTTCAAACGTCAGCTTTTATGGCGGCTGCCCAGGCAACTTGAAGGCGATTTCCATACTCGTGGACGGAATGACCGTGGACGAGATTGAGAAAAAACTCAGGGGCGTGCAATGCGGATTTAAGGACACGTCCTGTTCTGACCAATTGGCGCAAGCAGTGCGTGAGGCGTACGAGAAGATGCAATGAGCAAATATTCTCCGCTTTGGCAAGAAGTCGCTCGCCGCATGCAAGAGGCGGATAAACTTACGCTGACCTTTGAGGAAGTGAAGGGCGTGCTCGGGTTTGAGATAGACCACTCGTTTTTGAACTGTAAAAAGGAGTTTGAAGAGTACGGCTGCAAAGTGGGCAAAATAAGCCTAAAAGAGCAAAAAATCACATTTGAAAAGATATAAACGAAAGCCCCTCGGACAGGGGCTTTTAGTTTGTAAAATTCAAATTTATATCGATAGTATTTTGCCGTTTTTATTACAGATGTACAACAAAAATCTCACTATTGAAAACGGCTTTTTTATATGGTATAATAATTTGGAATGCGAGAGCAAGGCGCCAAAGTGCGCAAGGCTCGAAAAGAGGTAGGGTATGACGGAAGTTGTCGCCGCGCTGATAAAGAGGAATGATAAATTCCTTATATGTAGGCGCCCCAAGGACAAGGCGCGAGCGCTGCTTTGGGAATTTGTGGGCGGAAAGGTGGAAAAGGGCGAAAGTCGCGAAGACGCTCTCAAAAGAGAGTGCAAGGAAGAACTGGACGTGGATATAACCGTAGGGAAGCTCTTTGTGAGAGTGGTGCACGAGTATCCCGACATCACGATTGGGCTCAGTCTGTTCGAGGCAACGCTAAACGACGGGCAAGAGATAAAACTGCTCGAACATATCGACGCGAAATGGATAACGGCGGCGGAAATCGACGAGTATGAATTTTGCCCTGCGGACGAGGATATCCTCGCAAAAATAAAATCCGAACAAAAATAAATCAGAATATATCACGACGCATATAATGTAAGAATGCGCATTGAAAAGAGGGAAATATGATAAACGTAATCGTAAACAATCAGAACGTTCAAGTGAAAGAAGGCACGAGAGTGCTGGATTTGCTCAAAGCCGAGGACAAAACCAAATATGTGGTTTGCAAGCTCGGCACTCAGGTTAAGGAACTCAACCGCAAGCTCTCGGACAAGGACGAGGGCAAGACAATCGAGTTTTTGGGGCTTGAAAACATAGAGGCAGGCAAGGCGTACGAGGCAAGTTTGCGCTTTATATTTTCCATGGCTTTTTTCCGTCTTTACCCGGATGTGAAAATACGTTTCAGCTACAACGCTTCGCGCTCGGTATTCTGCCAAGTGCTTACGCCCGGCTTTAACATCTCTACGGCGGTTGAGAAAATCAAAGCGGAAGCGGACGCAATTATAGCGCAAAATTTGCCCATCGAGCGTATCACCGTTCCCACGGAAGAGGCGGCGGAAATATACAAGAAAATGAACGGCTATGACAAGCTCGAAATGCTCAAATACCGTCCTGAAAGCAACGTCAACATCTACAAATGCGGCGAATACTACGACTATATGCATTCGTACATGGTGCCGTCCACGGGATGTATCCACGCATACGAAGTAAGACCGTACAGCCCCGGCATCATCATTCAATATCCAAGATACGAGCTTAACGCGCAAATCCCCGAATTTGTGGAAGAGAGCATGTACGGGCGCACACTGCAAAGAGCGTATTTGTGGGCGAAAAAGACCAAAACGCAGACTATTGCCGAAATCAATAAGAGAGTGGAGGACGGCAACGAACTGGATTTTGTGCAAATGTGCGAGGCAAAACACAATCGTATGCTTGCAGAACTCGGCGAGGAAATCAATAGGGATATCGAAAATATCCGCCTTATCTGCATAGCGGGTCCGTCGTCGAGCGGCAAAACGACGTTCTGCAACCGTGTGCGCATAGAGCTTTTGTCGCGCGGTATCAACCCCGTTATGATATCCATGGACGACTATTATCTCGAGAGAGATAAAATTTGCGAGCTTCAAGGCAAGAGCCGCGATGACGTTGACCTCGAACATATCAATTGCCTCGACATAGAGCAATTCAACAAAGATTTGTTCGATCTCATCAACGGCGAGGAAGTTACGCTTCCCAAATTCAATTTCAAAATCGGCAAGAGGGAAGTCGGCAGAACAATAAAAGTGGACGAGCATAGCCCAATTATCATCGAGGGCATCCATGCGCTCAATGAAAAACTTACGTCCTCTATCCCCAAACACCAAAAATACAAAATCTACATTGCGCCGCAATTGCCCGTCAACATAGACAATCACTCGCCGCTCAATACCACGGACTTGCGCCTTATCAGACGTATCGTGCGCGATATGCAATTCCGCAACTATCCGGCGGCAAACACAATCGACATGTGGCAATCCGTGCGCAGCGGTGAATTCAGGTGGATTTACCCCAACCAAGAGGGCGCAAACTTTGTGTTCAATTCCGCGCTTCCGTACGAGCTTTGCGTGCTTAAAAAACTCGCGATGCCCGCACTTCGCGAAATCAAGTACACGGATCCGCAATTCCTTGTCGCAAACAGACTTATCAAATACCTCAAATACTTCAAGACGATTGAGGACGAATCTATTATTCCGTGCAATTCGCTTATCCGTGAATTTATCGGCGGAAGTTGCTTTGATGTTTGATTGACCGAGCGAAAATAAGATGTTATCACAATGACAATTTGACGCAAAAGAGGGTTTATATGGCGAAAATAGCGGTTGTAGGTATGGGACAGGGCGGTATGGTTGCCGCAGTTAAACTTGCCGAGGCAGGTTATGACGTTAGCGTTTTTGAAAAAGAGGCGAGAGGGCACGTCAGTTACGATTGGCGCGACGACATCCGCGCGGACGTTTTTCAAGCGGTGGGAATGCCCATGCCCGACAAGGACGTGTATTGCCAAAAGAGCAAATGGCTCTTCGTTTCGCCAAACGAGGAATACACCTTGCCCGTGCCTCCGTGTCCGCCTATGGAAGAAATCTCCGTGTATCGCACCAAGATCTCGGAGTATTTTGCAACGCAAGCGGAAAAAGCGGGTTGCAAACTGCACTTTGACTGCAACGTTACGTCGCTCGTCATCAAAAACGACGTGGTGAAAGGCATAACGGTTGGCGGCAAAGAACTGTATTTCGACCTCGTTATCGACGCAAGCGGTATGCGCTCGCCTTTCCGTGCGCAAATTCCCAACAAGTTTCACGTCCAAGCCCAACCCGCGCCCGACGACATTATGTATGGCTATCGTGCGTTTTTCAAGCGTGTGGAAGGGGCTACTCCTCGCGATCCCGAAATCAACAGCACGCTCACGCTCAAACATCTCGGCAGCGTGGGCATAAGTTGGTGCAACCTCAACGAGGACAACCTTGTCGATGTGCTTATAGGCAGAGTGGGCGGTCTTGACGACAAAGAAATTCAGTATTCCGTCAATGCATTGAGAGCAAGCAATCCAATTCTCGGCACGGAAGTAGTGAGCGAGAGGAAGGTGGAAATCTGCCTTAGAATGTCAATCGCAAGAGCGGTTGCGGACGGTTACGTCGCAATCGGCGACAGCGCGTTTATGACAATGCCGCTTATGGGCAGCGGTATAGAATCTTCCATGAAAGCAGGCAAAATGTTTGCCTATTACGTCATCAACAACGGCATCGAAGAGTTCACTGCAAAGAATATGTGGGGATTCTACCGCAAGTATATGACGGAACTCGGCGCGGATTTTGCATTCGTCGACGTGCTCAAACGCTGGGCGCTTACGCTCGATCCAAAGACGATAGACTGGGTGTTTGGCGGCGGACTTATCGAAAAGAGCGACCTTGCGCTTGTAACCACCGACACGAGCGGTCAAAAGCCCAAAATGTCCGCAAAATCGATTTTCAAAAAGATTTTCTTGCTGTTGGGGCATTTCGGACTTGTATGCAAAGCGGTCGGATGCCTTTTGAGAAGTTTGAAGGCAAAACGCATCGCCAAGAGTATCCCCAAGAACTATGATGTCCGCAAAATCAACAAGTGGACGAAAAAGTATAACAAAATAATCTATAAAAACTAAATATCTAATATGTATAAAATAGCGCGAGTCGGCTTGCATCATTTTGAAGAGCCTTGTTTGTCGGGGACGAGAGGTAGCGGAACTATCTTTTTTTCCGGTTGCAACTTGCGCTGTTTATTTTGCCAAAATTTTGAGATTTCACACGGCGGAAAAAGGCTTGAAATATCCGAAAATCAACTTATCGATTGCATGCTCTATCTCAAGGATATCGGCGCGCACAATATCAATCTCGTAACGCCGTCCAATTATACCTCGGCTCTCGCCAAAACGCTGGAAGTGGCAAAAAACAAGGTGAATTTGCCCATAGTGTGGAACAGTAGCGGATACGAAACCGTCGCAAACCTCAAAAAACTGGACGGACTTGTGGACGTGTATTTGCCGGACTTCAAGTATAGCGACGATTCTCTCGCGTGGGAGTATTCGCATGCCAAGGGGTACGAGAACGTCGCAATCGAAGCTATCGCCGAGATGCGCCGTCAACAGCCTATAGACGTTTTTGACGAGGACGATATGATGCAAAAGGGCGTTATCGTGCGCCACCTTGTTTTGCCCGGCGCAATCGAGAATACGAGAGGCGTGCTTCAAGATATTGCAAGCATTGACAAAAACATGTTTGTCAGCCTTATGGGGCAGTATTTCCCGACGCCTGCGGTGCAAAATCATCCCGTGCTTTCAAGGCGCATAACGCAAGAGGAGTACGACGAGGCGACGGACGCATTCTTTGACGCCGGACTTACCAACGGTTTTTCGCAAGAATTGGACAGCGCGACGGAAGAGTACGTGCCCGACTTCGATTTGTGCGCATTGCAATCTGTGCTAAATCGCGGCAAGAACTAAACGCAGTCCGAAAGCCTTGTTCGACAATAATTTGAAATTATTATAACAAACAGGATATATATGAGTACTTATCAAATTGTTATCACGTGCATATTTGCGGTAATGTCCGTACTCGGCTTTATCGTTATGGGCATTGACAAATCCAAGGCAAAGAAAGGGCAGTGGCGCATAAAAGAGGCGGTGCTGTTTGCGTTTGCGATTTTGGGCGGCGCAGTCGGCTCAACGCTTGGAATGTACGCATTCCGCCACAAGACAAAACATTGGTATTTTGCGGTGTTCTTTCCCTTGCTTGCGCTTGTCGATATCGCGCTTTACGCCGTCGGCATGTACTTCCTTTAATTGACAACCACACATTATCTTGCGTTTTGTCGGATAATTTCGACGAGAAAAACACAAATCGTATTATCTGAAAAAAATGTCGAAAATCGGTTGCGCAAATTTCGCTTGTATGCTAACATACTTTCAATGTAAAGGTTGGAGGGCAAGATGACTCAAAGCATTGTCAAGATCAAGAAAACTCTTCACATTGTGACACCGAGTGTCGCATCGGATGTATTTTCTTCCTTCGACGAGTGCCTCATTCCCTCTATCGATACAATCATTGCCTAACGAAGATGTCCAAAACGGACATCTTTTTTTTGCCCTCGAAGGCAAATAAGGCTTATTTCGTCACAAACAATTACATATAGGAGAAAGACAATGAACAATCAACTCGTTTATGACGTCAACGACAGACCGCCTTTTGGCAAGTTGCTCATCTTTGCATTCCAACAAGTGCTTGCAATTATGGCGGCAACCATCGCCGTGCCGACTATCATCGGTCTTCCGACGCAAATTCCCGCAGCAATCCTCGGCGCAGGTATCGGCACGATAGTGTACCTTCTCTTTACAAAATTCAAAAGCCCCGTTATTATATCCAGCTCGTTTGCGTTTTTGAGTTCGCTCTCGACGGCAATCGCATTCGGATATTGCGGAATTATCCTCGGCGGTATTTTGGCAGGTCTTGTGTACGTAGTGCTTGCACTCATCATCAAATTCGTTGGTAGCAAATGGGTATCCAAACTTATGCCTCCCGTCATCATCGGGCCTACGGTTGCGCTCATCGGTCTTTCTTTGGCGGGCAGTGCAATGGGGGACATCGTCAAGGCAAGCGGTGCAACAGTCAATGCAAGCTACAACCTCGTCGCTCTCCTGTGCGGTCTCGTAACGCTTATCACAATCTGCGTTTGCTCCACTCAAAAGAAATTCAAAATGGGACGTCTTATCCCGTTCATCATCGGTATCGGCACGGGCTATGCGGTGGCTTCATTCTTCTCGATTTTCGGATACTGCTTCGACGTTGAATACCTCAAGATAGTCAACTGGAAACCGCTCGTTGAAAACTTCGTAAAGGACGGCTCTTTTACAGGCGTAACCGCTTTCTTGAACTATCCCGACTTTGCGCTTATCGAAGCTATTAAAGAACTCGTAAACGGCAACGTAAGCGAGGCTATCTTGACTGCAAGCAAAGGCACTGCAACGACCATCACTTGGGCGGGCGTCGGTGAAATTATGCTTGCGTTCATCCCTGTCGCACTCGTCGTCTTTGCAGAGCATATCGCAGACCATAAGAACCTCGGCTCCATCATCGGACGCGACCTCGTTGAGGGTGAACCCGGTCTTTGCCGCACACTCCTCGGCGACGGCGTTGGCTCAATCGTCGGTACGGTATTCGGTATTTGCCCCAACACCACTTACGGCGAAAGCGTCGGCTGCGTTGCAATCACCAAAAACGCTTCCGTATCCACAATCTTCACGGCGGCGATTATGTGCATAATCCTCTCCTTCATCAGCCCGATTATGGCGCTGTTGCAAACAATCCCCAGCTGCGTAATGGGCGGCGTATGCCTCACGCTCTACGGATTTATCGCTGTCAGCGGTCTTAAAATGTTCAAAGACATCGACCTCGGCGACAATAAGAATCTCTTTACGGTATCCACAATCCTCATCGCGGGTATCGGCGGACTCTCAATCAAAATCCCGTACAAGATACTTGCAAGCGACGTAATCGGTCAAACCATAGATAAGGGCGCAATCGTAGACGTAGTGCTTAACCCCGCCGGAACGGTTGAAAAGACAATCACAATCACCTCTATCGCAACCGCGCTTATCCTCGGTATCGTAGTGCACGCAATTATCCAAGCAATCGAGAAAAAGCAAGGCGACGACAAGCAATCCGACGAGCCCGAAAGCCTTATCGCGGGCGCAATCGCTCCCAAAGCAAACTTTGAGGTCGGCGTAAACGAAATCGCAATCGAAGAGCAAAAGGAAAGGGAAGAGGCAGTCGTCGAAGAATTCCGCAAGGAAGAGGCGCAAGATGCTCAAGAGGACGGCGAAACGGCAAACACGGAAGAATAATCCGCATAAAATAAGTAAAAAATATCAGAGGCTATATATGAAAGAATATCCAAACGTAACAATCTTCAATCATCCGCTCATCCAACACAAAGTTGCAATCTTGCGCGATGAAAAGACAAGTATGAAAGAGTTTAGAGAACTCGTTGAGGAAATCACCACGCTTATGGTATACGAGGCGTTCAAAGACGTTCCCACCAAAAAAGTCATGGTCAAAACTCCTCTCGAAGAGTGCGAACAGACTATGGTCGCAGACGGCGCGGTTACAATCGTTCCCATTTTGCGCGCAGGTCTAGGTATGGTCAACGGCGTGCATACGCTCTTCCCGACCGCAAGAGTAGGGCATATCGGACTCTATCGCGACGAGGAAACGCTTGAACCGCACGAGTACTATTGCAAGCTTCCCGACGGCATCGAAAACTCCGTCGCAATCCTTCTCGATCCCATGCTCGCAACCGGCGGCAGCGCAGTCGGCGCAATCGACCTTCTCAAAAAGCGCGGTTGCAAAGAAATTCGCCTCATGAACATCATCGGCGCACCCGTCGGCGTCGAAACCGTCGCCAATGCGCATCCCGACGTAAAAATCTACGTTTCCACTCTCGATCGCCAACTCAACGACGTAGGATATATTCTACCTGGGTTGGGCGATGCCGGCGACCGCCTTTTCGGCACGAAATAAAACGCCCAAAGCGCAACTAACTGTGTCAACACCCATCCGCTACAAAATCACGTACGCTTTAGTACGTTGGTTTTGTATCGGGTGGGTGTTTCCTTGTTATTTATCGCTTTGGACGCTTTATTGTCATAACGCCAAATAGCGAATAACTTCGGCAGAGCCGTCCGCCCGTCAACTCATTTACGCATAGTAAATTAGGGTTGCTGTCAATGGGGTGTTTTCGCGTTCTTCATCTATGCAACTGCGCCATAGGCGCAATATCACTTTTTGCGTAAGCAAAAAATATCACTTGCGCAAAGCGCAAATATCACTGCGCCATAGGCGCAATATCACTCTCGCTTTGCGAGAACGTAGTTTTTGCAAAAAAACTAATATCTCGTATTTACATTTCCGTCGTCTTGTGTTAATATACTTTATATAGGGTATATCCTATATTATATTTTTTGTGAGGCTTAATATGGCAAAGAAAAAAGGTGACTATTTCGGTTGGGGTTACGTTATCAGCGTAATTCTGGCAATCATTCCCGTTACCGCATGGATTTTGGGTTTTGTAACCAGATTCAAAGAAGGCAAAATCGTCGCAGGTCTTATTCGTTTGATTTTCGGTTTCACGATTGTATGGATTCTCGACATTATCTTTATGATAGTTTCAAAGCACATTTGCAGACTTTTGCCTTGCTGATAAGTTATGACTATCGTATATTCTGACAAGACGTTTATAGACAAAAGGCAGGCCCTAAGCGAGTTTGCCTTTTGTCATTTTCCGCTGACTGTCGAGGTGGACGGCGAGGCGCTGACGTTTGATTGCTTCAGCACGCTTGAAACGTATTTCTTGTCGCATTGACTGTTTTATTTGTCCAAAAGCGGCGCATAAAATGCCGTTTTGGCAATAATCGCGCAATATTTACATTTGCGTGCGTTTGAAAAGATATAGTTATACGTCATTGATTTAGGCGTATATTAAGGGGTAAATTATGCAAGAAGAAACTGCGGTGCAATCTGCGCCGATCGAAGTGGGCGAAAGACTGTCAAATCGCAATCTGTTTATGTTTGCGTTGGGCACGCTCGGAAGAGATTTCCTTTACAATTTTTTCAACGGATACCTTTTGTCGTTTTGCGTTTTTACCAAGACGCTCAACGACGCACAATTCTCGGCAATCACCGCAATTATAGTGGCGGCGCGTATATTCGACGCTTTCAACGATCCCGTTATGGGCGGTATCGTCGAAAATACTCGCACCAAGTGGGGCAAGTACAAGCCGTGGCAACTTATCGGCAGTGTGCTTACAGCAGGCGTTATCATCGCGCTGTTCTCCATTCCCGCGCAAGGGTGGGGCTTTATCGGGCTGCTTGCCGCTATGTACTTTATGTTCTCCATCACGTATACGATGAACGACATCTCGTATTGGGGAATGATGCCCACGCTTACGAGCAATCCGCACGACAGAGATAAGCTTATGACCGTCACGCAAATATCCGTCGGTATCGGCGGTGGCCTTGCGGGTATCGTCGTGCCTACGCTTGCAATGGGCGATAGTCCTCTCGGCGGAAGCGCAAGCAACGCATTTGCCATTATGTCGGTCTTTGCGGGCGTGATTATGTGTCTTTTCCAATTGTTCACCATATTCGGCGTCAAGGAAAAACCGCTCCCCAAACAATTGATGAAGACTCCGCCTATGAAGATAAAGGATATGTTCAAAGTCCTCTTCAAAAACGACCAACTTATGTGGTGTGCGCTCGTATTGTTGTTGTTCAGCGTCGGCACTAACGTCGTAGGCGGTGGCCTCGGTATGATGTATATCTACTTTGACAACGCATACAACGGCACGCTTTGGATGGTATTCGGCATTGGTTTCGCCATCTCTTCCACCGTCTTTACACTCTTTTACCCGGGGCTTGCCAAAAAATTCGGAAGGAACAAATTGTTTTACTCATGCGGTATTGCAATAATCGCGGGCTACGCAATTATGATGATATTCGGGCTTACCGTACCCAAAATCGAGTTGTTCACGTTGTCAATCCCGTTCCTCAATTGGAATCTGACAATAACGCTCCGTTATCTTCTTATGTTCCTTGCATACGCAGTTGCGGGCTGGGGCGGCGGACTGTATATGATTATGGTTATCAACATAACCAACACCGTCGAATACAACGAGTTCAAGACGGGCAAGCGCGACGAAGGCTTGATTTTTGCGCTACGTCCGTTCACGTCAAAGCTTGCTTCGGCACTTTCGCAAGGTATGGTGTCGCTCGTTTATATCATGGCCAACGTCTTGCCGTACACCAACAGGCTTACGGAAATAGATAGAAAATTGAGCACCGAAACGCCCGAACAAGTCGTTGCCGCTGTTCAAGCGGATAATCCGACGGGTATCAAAGTATTGCTCGTATGCACTTGCGTGATACCGATGGTTTTCCTTGCCGTCGCACTCATCATTTACAAGAAGAAATGCGTGCTCAACGAGAGCAGAATGGACGAGATTATTGCAACAATCGATGCACGAAAAGCGGAAGAAGCGGAAAAAGAAAATGCAGACGAAGAAGTTACCGCATAAGCGCACTATTTAGCGAATAACTGCGTCAGAGTCGTCCGATTGCCAACTCATTTACGATTAGTAAATTTGGGTTGCCCCTCGGACGGCTCTTCCTTGTTCTTCATCTAAATATTGCGCTTATGCACCGATTTATTCTTATTAAAGCCTCTCGTTTTTACCGAAAGGAAGATAAAAATAATAATTATTTATTATTATAGCGAAAATGTGCCTTTTTCGTTTGACAAAAAGATTGCTTTTTGGTAAATTTAATGTCGAGCCGCTCGAAAGTGGTTTTTAAGTCAATCATAGATTGCACCTATGTCGGCGAGACTGGTTAGAGGAGGTAAAACAATGTACGCAATAGTTGAATGTGGCGGCAAACAATACAAGGTCGAGAAAGACATGCTCGTCAAAGTCGAGAAACTCGATGCCGAAATCGGCGACGTGGTAGAACTCAAAGCCCTTATGTTTGTTGACGACAACGGCAATGTGAAAGCAGGCACCGACGCACAAACCGTAAAGGTCAGCGCAAAGGTCAACGCTCAGGACAAGTTCCCCAAAGTGTTGGTTTTCCATTACAAGTCCAAGAAGAACATCAGAAAGCGTCAAGGTCATCGTCAACCCTACACAGAGTTGAAGATTGTCTCTATCGAGGGCTAATCTAAGATGGTCAAAGTCAAGTTTTCAACACGAAACGGCAAGTTTGTCGGAGTGGAATGCAGCGGCCATTGCGAATATGCCGAAGAGGGCGCGGACATAGTTTGCGCGGCACTCAGTTCGGTTGTTCAGACGGCAGTGCTCGGCATTATGCAAATCGTAGGCGTGAACATTGCATACGAGACAAACGCTCAGGACGGATATCTCTTTGCAATGTTGCCAAAGGATATGAAACCGTCGCAAGAACACGACGCCGACGTGATATTGAAAACAGCTTACTTAGGGGCGTCCGACCTCTACGAAAACTTTTCGGACTTTATATCATTGGAGGTAGAATAATATGTTTATGAATATACAATTGTTCGCTCATAAAAAAGGTACAGGTTCTTCTCACAACGGTCGTGATAGCGAATCCAAGAGACTTGGACCCAAACGCGCAGATGGTCAATTTGTTCTCGCAGGCAACATCCTTGTTCGTCAAAGAGGCACCAAATATCATCCGGGCAACAACGTATCAATCGGCAAGGACGACACTTTGTTCGCACTTATCGACGGCGTTGTGAAATTTGAGCGTGTTGGTAAAGACAAAAAACAAGTATCGGTTTACGCACAAGAACAATAACAACAGACAATGCTCCGCTCAATAATGGGCGGAGTTTTTCTATATTTTTGCAACCGCTCGATTTAGGCGCTTTATGTCTAATCAAAGGCGTTTCCGATTGCAAATAGAATCGGCGTTCATTTTTCGTTTGTTTGAATTTCAAGAATGATTTTCAAAGCGGTGGGAATGATATTCGAGCGGTGCAGATTATATACAAATGAACGTGCGCACGCGTGCGCGCGAGGGATTATGGAGCTTATTACCTTTACAATACCCAAAACCGACACTTTCGACGTGGGACAAACCCTTGATTGCGGTCAGGTTTTTCGTTACGTCAAAACCGAGAACGGATATAGAGTGTATGCGCTCAATCACGTGGCGTATATCGAGGAAAGAGCGAATGAATATGTCGTCGAGTGCGACGATAAGGATTTTTTCCTCAAATACTTCGATTTCGACACAGATTATGCGTATATTCAAAGCAGGGTTCAGGACGGCGGATTTGTATCCGACGCAATAGAATTCGGCAAAGGCATACACATTTTGCGGCAAGATCCCGTGGAAAGCGTTTTTTCGTTCATAATTTCGCAAAACAATCATATACCTCGTATTAAGGGGATAATCGAGCGCATATGCGACGCACTCGGCGAAGATATGGGCGCATACCACGCTTTCCCGAGCGTAGAGAAGCTTGCGTCGGCAGGCGTTGAGTTCTATACGTCGATAGGAGCAGGGTATAGAGCGGAATATCTTGACAGAGTGGCAAAAACGCTCGTAGGCGAGGACGTGAATAGTTGGAAGAGCCTATCCACTCCCGATTTGAGAGCGAAACTCTTGTCCTTGCACGGCGTGGGAAGAAAAGTTGCGGATTGCGCGCTTTTGTTCGGATTCGGAAGATTCGACGTTTTTCCCGTCGATACGTGGATAAAAAAGATATACGATGAGGAATTTGAGGGCGCAGCGCCCGAAAAAATGTCCGAATTGCTTGTGCAAAAGTACGGGAAGTACGCAGGTTTTGTGCAACAATGGGTGTTTTATTACAAAAGAGTAAAAAAAGTATAGACAAAATGTATAAAATGCGCTAAAATAGACTTAACAATACAAAAAGGATATATCAAGTCCGCTTTTGTGCGACTTGGAAGAGGAGAAAGATTATGGCAGCGACCAAAAAATATGTTGTTCTTGCAGATATCGAAAGCGTAAGAGTGCCTTTCAGCGTATTCGCATCCGCTCTTGAAGAACTCTCTCGCATCGGCGAAATCGCAGCATGCAAATTCTACGGATATTCCGCAAAACGTACCAAAGATTACGGTGAATTCATCCAAGAAAACAGCTATGATGCGCTTTCCGCACTTCCCAAAAAGAGAAAAGGCAAACTCGACCTTCGTCAAGTTATCGACGCGGCAAGACTTGCACAATTCCCCAATATCGACGGTTTCTTCCTTATTTACGGAAACGGCGACATCACTCCGCTCATTGCATACCTCAAAGCATACGGCAAAGACGTCGTTGCAGGCGTTGTAGAGCCCGATAAGAACTCTGTTCTTTGCAACAAGGTCATCATGCTCGACGCAAACGCGTCCACGCAAACAGTGCTCAACGCAGGCTACAAGAAAGTCAACGCAGCACCCGTCGTGAAGAGAGCGGCAGCTCCCAAGGCACAACCGGTTCAATATGCTCCGGCACCTCAACCGCAACCTGTTTATGCACAACCTGCACCGGCTCCGCAACCCGCACCTCAACCGGCGCCTGCACAAACTCAACAACAAAGCGAAGAGGCAGCTCAAATGGCTCTCTTGCTCGAGCAATTCAACAAGATTCTCGCAAGCAACGACTAATTGTTTGAAATTATCGACAACCAAAATTCCGCATCATGCGATGCGGAATTTTTTTATGCAAAAACAAAACGAAAAAGACAAGGCGCTCAAACGAGTGCCTTGTGCAAATTTTAAAATATTCAATTTTTGGTATGTTCGACTTTCAATAGGTCTTGACGTCGTTGTTCTTGTACGTGCAAAAACGGATAATGTAGCCGTTGTCGTCAAAAGGTTCGCCTTCTTCGACAAGTTGCCAGTTTTCAAGTTCGTCAAGGTTCTGGTGGAAAACCTCCGCGCCGCCGTCCGCCTCGACTTTGGTAACGTACGCCGTGTCGCAATAGGGGAGCATTGTGCGATACATCATTGCGCCGCCGATTACGTAAACGTTATCTTCGTCGTATTTTTTGATTTCGTCAAAAAGTTCGTCAAGAGATTTGACAAGTACGTATCCCTTTTTATCTGCGTCGGCTTGCTCGCCGTTTGGATTGAGAACGATATTCACGCGGTTTTTGAGTGGCATACCTTCCGGGAATGACAAAAGGGTATTGCTGCCCATCACAACGACTTTACCGCGCGTATGCTCGACGAAATGACGCATATCCGCTTTGAGATGGAAGAGCAAATCATTCTTTTTGCCCAATCCCCATTTGTTATCGACTGCAAAGATTGTTTTCATATCGCGCCTTAGATTGCCACTTCGATTTTCTTATCGAGTTTGGTGTATTGATAGTTTTCCAGTTCAAAATCGTCAACGGTGAAGTCGTAGAAGTTTTTGACGTCTTTGTTCATCTTGAAAGTCGGAGCCGGATATTGCGGATTTTGCAAAATTTCTTCGACGATAGGCACATGGCGGTCATAGATGTGTGCGTCGCTGATTACGTGCACGAATTCGCCGACTTCAAGTCCGCTCACCTGCGCAAACATATGCAAAAGCACGGCGTATTGCACAACGTTCCAGTTGTTTGCGGTGAGGGTGTCCTGACTGCGCTGATTGAGTATGCCGTTGAGCTTGTTCCCGGTAACATTGAAAGTCATAGAATACGCGCAAGGGTAGAGGTGCATCTCGTGCAAGTCTTGGAAGTTGTAGATGTTGGTGAGAATACGTCTTGATTGCGGATTGTGTTTGAGGTCGTAGAGCACTCTGTCAACTTGGTCAAATTCGCCCTCGGGGTATATGCTTTTTATGCCGAGTTGATATCCGTACGCCTTGCCGATCGAGCCCGTTTCGTCCGCCCAGCTATCCCAGATGTGTGAGTTAAGGTCATGTACGTTGTTGCTCTTTTTTTGCCAAATCCACAAAATCTCGTCAATTGCGGATTTGAAAGCGGTGCGGCGAAGAGTGATAATCGGAAACTCTTTGGAGAGGTCGTATCTGTTGACGATGCAAAACTTTTTTATAGTATGCGCAGGTGTGCCGTCAAGCCATTTGGGGCGTACGTCAAGACCTTCGTCGCTTATGCCTTCGTCAAGAATTTGTCTGCAAGTATCGATGAAAATTTTGTCTGCAATGCTCATATTGTTTGCGCCTTTTGTGCATAATTGGCGCTTTACACTTGCATTTTGCAAGTGTAAAGCGGTGTTTTTGTGATATTAGTCTTTGATAACGAGTTGTGCGTTGATGTCGCGCATCATATCGACAGGCACCTTGATGACCTTTCTGTCAAAGGTAACAAGACCGTTCATTTCCTGCTCGACGTCGCTCACTTCTGTGTAGACGCAAGCGGACAAGCCTCTGTCGATTTTTGGCACGATTTTGGTTTCGTACAACTTCTTGATTGCCGCCGCAATCGCTTCGGGTTTTTTGTAGATACGGTATCCGAATTGATTGTTGGGGCTGTACATATGACCTTCCGTCTTGATTGCGTATCCGCCGAATTCGCTGAGAATATAGCAACGGTCGTCTTTCTTGGGAACGAAGATGGGCTTGAAGTAGATGTGCAAGCTCTTTGTGTCGGACGTGCCTTTGCCTTGATCGTTCCAGCCGCTTACGCTGTCGATAAGACGAGTGGGATCGATTGCTTTCATTTCTTTTGTGATGCGCACGGAATCGAATTGACCCCAGCCTTCGTTGAAGGGCACCCACACGGCGAGCGATACGACATTTTTGAGGTGGTTCATTGTAACGTGAAGTTCTCTTTCAAACTCATCTCTGCCTTCCTTGTCGGCGCGAGCGAGCTTTCTATAACCGGATTCGTTGTCGTCTTTGATGTGGTACTCGAACACCGTTGCGAGCAAACCTATGTAGAAGAGGTTGTATTTGCTGCCGCCGCTGACCATATCTTGCCATACGAGGATGCCTTCCTTGTCGCAATGATAGTACCAGCGAAGAGGCTCGATTTTGATGTGTTTGCGGAGCATATTGAAGCCCATGGATTTGACCATCTTGACATCCCATTCGAGTGCGGCGTTGGAGGGCGGCGTAAGCATACCGTCCGACCAATACCCTTGATCAAGCAAACCTGTGTGGAAGTAAGGCTTGTTGTTGAGCCCCATACGCTTAAAGCCCTTTGAGTCCGTAACCCAGCTGAATTTGCGCATACCGAAATAGGATTTTACGATATCGTTGCCCACTTTGAACGCAACGTCATAGAGTTTTGGGTTTTCGGGCGACCAAAGCTCATAGTTTTCGAGTTTGATAGAAGCGGCGTCGCCGTCAAAGCGGCCGCTGTAAATTGCGTCCGCGCCGTCCATAATGATTACGTCGACGGGCACGTTTGCGGATTTGACAAATTTGAAGTTGATCGTGTCGTTGTCGATATCCGGAACGATTGTAACGTCTTTGAGATAGACTTCGTCCATGCTCTCGAGCCACACGCTTTGCCAAATGCCCGATTGCGGCGTGTACCAGATTCCGCCCGGTTTGGAAGATTGCTTTGCGTGAGTGTGATATTTGGTATCGCACGGGTCTGTTACGACAAGTTCGATTGTATTTTCGCCCGGTTTTACGAGGGAAGATACGTCAAATTCAAATGGAACGTAGCCGCCGATATGCTCGCCTACGGACGCGCCGTTGAGCTTGACTTCGCAAATCATATCCACGGCATCGAAGTGAATGACTGTGTGCGCCTTAACAAAGGACGGATCCAGCACGAAAGTGCGGTGATAATAAAGCACGTCGTCGGGAGTTACGCGCGTGCCTTCGGGAAGCCCCGAAAGCAAACATTCGGGCGAGAAGGGAACAAGGATTTTGCCTTGATACTTGCCGCCGAATTTCTCGCTCTTGCGAAGGATTGCATAATCCCACTCGCCGTTGAGCGTTACGTAACTGTTTCTCGCAAATTGCGGACGCGGATATTCCGAAAGAGGCGTTGCGCCCACTTCAAACGGTGTACGAAGTCTAACAGTTTTCATATTTTCCTCCAAATAGATATAATTCATTATAACACAACATATCTTCCTCGACAATAGCAAATATGCAAAAATCACGGCAACATTTTGACTAATTTGCGCCGCTGTGCTATACTTTGAACAAATCAAGGAGGCAAACGTCATGCGCTTGTTTATAGGTTCGGATATTCACGGCTCGTCCGCGAACGTGGTAAGATTTTTGGATATAGTGCAAAACGCACGCAAGGAGGACGACAGCGTAAAAGTCGTTCTTTTGGGCGACATATACAATCACGGTCCCCGCAATCCTTTCCCCGAAGGATACGCGCCTATGAAAGTTGCCGAAATGCTCAACAACGCCAAGGACTATATAACAGTCATCAAAGGCAATTGCGACAGTGAAGTTGACCAAATGATAAGCGAATTCCCCATAAATTCCGACTTTACGATGGACTGGCAAGGTCGCACGGTCTATTTCACCCACGGACACAAATGCAATCCGAATTTGCCGCCCAAGGACGCAAAAAAAGGCGATATCGTGTTTTACGGACACTTCCATAGAGCAATGATTGAAGAAAAAGACGGCATAATCTACGTGTGTGTTGGCGCACTCGGGCTTTCCCCCGAAGGCGTGGAGCGCTCATATGCCATCCTCGACGAGCATAACGTCACCGTCAAAACCCTCGAAGGCGACAAAACCATTATCAAAATGAATATTTGATAAAATCATACTAAAATAATTTATTATCGCGCAAAACGAAATGACGTTTTGCGCGATTTTTTAATCTTTTCAAGTATAAATTCTTATTTTTCGACAAAACAAGACAAAATTCGACAATATATGCCATTCCGTTAGTTCGCAGAGTATTGTAAAATAAAAGTGGAAAAAGATGTGCATATATGATATTATAAAATTAGATGTATGAAAATTTGCAGTTAAAATAGATTTCAACGTTGAAATAAATATAATTTAAAGGAGGGTTTCAATGAAAAATAAACTAATTTTAGTCTTAGCAATTGTGGTCGCGGTCTCGACATTTTTATTCTGTGCTTGCGATGGATTTCTAAATACCGATTATCCGCCGATTAAAGAGGGAACTTTTGTATATGAAGGCTATGATAAAATGAACGATAAGTCGAAATATGCAAAGTTGATTATCACGCCTATCAGCGAAGAGGAGTTCAATCAAGCCAACGGAGTAAATGTTGTCAAAGACGTATCGCCCAAAAAGTCGCACGATTATTATAGTGTTGAGTTATGGTACGGAGAGTCACAAGACAATTGCGAAAAAGCAGAGTATATCAATCTCAAAGACAAAAGTGGTGACCCTCATGCGAGGGGACATTATTTTGATAAGAATCAGTCTTGGTTAGATGTATGTGTGGAAAATGGTGAGACATATTACAACGTCCATTACTACTTTAACATTGAAGAATATAAGTCATTTAAAGCAGACTTAAAAAGGAGTGAAAACTTATGATGAAAAGTATAATGAAAAAAGCGATTAGCATAATTATTGTTATGTGTATTGCGACAATTATGTATGTTTATTGTCTTAGCAAAATAAACATTTTCGATAAAGATCAAATAGCATATGCTGCGAGTGACAATACAAACAATTTGGATGATACGATAATGTCAAAATATTTTGATATGTATCAAAATTCAACTTTGTCTATTGACACGCCAGATGGTGGCCGATGGCCATATAAAATAATAAAGTATTCAGAGAAAAAGAATACGCTTAAAGAACATTATCCACATTATAATTGGGAGAGCGCAAAAATAATTTACGGTAATAGCGTTGCTAGTTTAACAAAAAGAAATCCTGTAAACGTAAATGCTTCCTACAGCCCTGATGATGAAAGAGATGAATATAGAACGAATAATGTGGGATTTGATTTCCAGCAAAGAGTGTTTACCGAAGAAGATATAGACAAGGGACTTAAACAAGCGAAAGAAGTGGATTCTTCTATTACAAGCAGTTATGGTGGGTGTGGTGCAATTGCTCAAATCGGCATGTGGCATTATTTTTCAAGTGTATTAGGTTATGATAGTATTTCAAACGGAGATCCTTATTCTTCTGAAAATAAACAATTGCTCGCAAAAGAAGTGTTTTTAAATGTCAAAACATCTGAGCTTGGCTCTAATAAAACCATGACATGGCCTAGCGATTATGTGGATGGGTTTAACGCAATCGCTCGAAAACACAACATTCCTATTCGTGCATCCTATTCTTTTGCTACACTTATTCCTCAAAAAGAGTTTTTTGCAGATAAAATAAAAGCATATATTGATAAAGGAATACCGGTTACAATATTTACAGGAACGCTTAATAAGAACTCTAAAGGATATGAAGGACATTGCTTTAATGTTTGTTCATATGAAAAATGGGTTGGAACAAATCCCGAAACAAATGAGCGTAAGGAATATATTATGTATGGAACAAAGGCAAATTATTATAATACATTTGGAATAAGATATATGAGTGAAGAAGTATTGGAACAGTCCCTTGTCGGTTTAATATGGTATGATATACAGTACAATAATATTCAAACTATTCCTGCCAGCGCATTTGCACAAGACTTCGTAAACGATTCGGGACAAGGTCAATATTTCTTCTATGAAAAAATCGCCGATATAACACTTCCAAATGGTTATTCGTTTGGAACGAAAAGATTGCGTTGCAGTTATATAGAAAACAAATACTTGGCGTTATCTGCAAATAGGAAATCTAATACGGGTAGTTATAATGGAGAGGCATATATTGAATTTTGTTTTAACGACGATATTAAAAAAATAGAGTTCGATATCGCTAGATGGGGATTAAACGAGGGATTTACAGGTCTTGACGAGTATGTAACTATAAAATGCTCACGCACAGGTGGAAGTGATGGAGAGCCACGGAAAGAGATGGATCCCAAAAGTTTAACGCCTTCAAAAGACAATCCGCAAAGAATAACTGTTCTAATAAACGAGGGTGAATATATACGCATATCAATTAAAGTAAATCCAACTTCTGAAAATAGGAATAAAGGGCGTATAATATTAGACAACATAACCATTTATTATTGATAGTAAAAATAAAAAACAAAAAAGCTCTCCTCGGAGTGCTTTTTTGATGCCGTTGGGGGGGGGCGTTTTTCGCGTTATTACCAATCTTCGCGGTGGTTGATTTTCACATCGTCGTAATACTCGAAGTATTTTTGTTTGTAGCGTTGCGTTTCGCTGCGATGACGTTTCAGCTCCTCTCGGGCGGCTTTTTTCGCCTCGGTGGAGGGGGCGTCGTCCTCAACTTCGTTGATGGGCGTAAGTCTTGCTTTTTCGTAGTCCATATCAAATCTCTATATGTTCGATATCGTTGCGAGGGGAACGTCTGTAAATCACCACTTTGTTGCCGATTGCGGTAACAGGCTCTGCGCCCGTAAGTCCGCAAATAGCGTTCAAGACGGTTTTGGCGTCGAGTTCCGCATTGCGAAGAACGGAAATTTTGATAAGCTCGTGCAAGTCGAGGGCGGTGGAGATATCCAGAATTTGGTTGTCGCCAATGCCGTTTTTGCCGATTTGGAAGATTGGATTTATTTGTTGCGCCATGCTGCGAAGGCGCGCGCGTTGTGAACTTGTAATCATATTTTACCTCATTTGATTATTGCCCTTGTATAATAGCACCAAAAGCGCAAAAGAGCAACCTTTACGACATTTTTCTGTCAACGTCAATGACAAAGAAATATTTAACCTCGTCGTTTTCGAACTCTTTTTGCATAGCGTTTTGCACGTCGTCGAGAGTGATTTTGCAATCGTAGGGGATAACCACGTCAAAGAGCATATTTGTGTGAGTCTGACCGCTTACAAGGCGGAAGTCGTGCAAAGACAGATTCTCGTCAAGTGCGGAAAGAGCGTTTTGCGCGCGCAGTTTGAGTACGGCAAGGTCTGCGTTTTCCGTATCGACGGGATCCATATGGATGTTTAGGCGTATATGCATTTCGTTCCAGAAATCATGCTCGATATTGTCAATCACGTCGTGGCTTTTGGTGATTTCCACGTTTGCAGGCACCTCAACGTGCGCCACGACAAAGCAATGGCTTGCGCCGTAACTGTGCACAACAAGGTCGTGTACTCCGATAACGCCGTCGTACGAGAGTATTTTTGCAGTCATTTTATCCACCAATTCTTTGGGCGGTTTTTCGCCGAGAATAGGCGACATAGCGTCTTTGAGGAGTAGGAGGCTGGACACTATGATAAACACAGACACTGCAATACCCATAATTCCGTCCACGCTGACTTTTGGGCTGATTTTGTCGCCGGCAACGTCGATGACGATTGTGGAAATGAGTACGGCAAGCGTCGTCAGCACGTCGTTGCGACTGTCCGCCGCAGACGCTTTGAGCGCGCCGCTCCCGATAGCCTTCGAAAAGTCGAGATAGAGGAGCATTTGCACAAGTTTCAGCACGATTGCCACGCCAAGCACGACGTACGTATATACGCTTACGGTAACTTGCTCGGGCGTTATGCACTTTTCAATCGACGATTTAAAGAGCATTATGCCGATAAACAACACCACCACCGAAACGAGCAAAGAGGCAATATATTCATATCTTGCGTGCCCGAAGGGGTGGTCTTTGTCGGGCGGTGTGGCAGATAGCTTGAACCCGACGAGAGTAACCACGCTGCTGCCTGCGTCCGACAAGTTGTTGATTGCGTCCGCAATAATCGTGATGCTGTTGCCGATAAGACCGATTGCAAGTTTGAACGCAAACAGAATCGCATTGGTAACAATGCCGAAAATACCTGCGGACAAGCCGTAGCGAGTGCGCACTTTGGGATTTTGCGTATCCTGATAGTCTTTGACAAACAGTTTTCTTACAAATTTCATAATACAGCTCTATTTGCTCTATTTTGCAATAAATGCGGTTTTGAGTTATTGTTTGAGTTTGCGAGGTCTGCGCTTGAGTGCCTGCGCCGCAAAGTACACGCCCACGCACAGTCCGACCGCGCCCACGATTGCGATGATGATATACCAAAGATTTACGTCCACCGTTGCGCCGGATTTTGCCCTTTGCCACATATTTACAACCACGTCGTTGCGGTCTGCAAAATCGCGCATAACGCCCAGCGTTTCGTTGATTTCGGGATAGCGGCCTTCGTCTGCAAAGTATTCCTCAACGTCGTATTCGCAATCTTCGAGGTATGCAAGCACGTCCTCGTCCGCCATAAGCAGGTTTTTGTCCGTTGCGGAGGTATATCCGATTGCAACGGAGTTGCGGATAGAGCTCATCGGAGAGCACATATAGTCGATAAACATCATTGCCGCAAGTTTGTTGTTTACGCTTGTGGGGATGCACCAACCGTCGTACCAGATATTGCTTGCAACCTTAGGCACGTAGTAGCCGAGTTGGTACGTGTCCGTTTCTTCGTCGTAGCCGCCTTCCTCGATTGCCCAAAGCGCGTCGCCGCTCCACGCAAAGTCGGCGTAAACGATTTCGTTTATCATATCGTCTTTGCCGAAATCCACTTCATATCCCGAGATATGTTCGCGTTGCTCGGTAAGCACTTTTTCCGCCGCTGCCACCATTTCGTCGTCGGTGCAGTTGATAAGTTGCTGGACGGTATAGCCCTTGTACTTTTCGGGGAGGAGGTTGTATTCGTACATATAGAAGATTGCGGCGGCGTACGTATCGCGCACGCTATCCTTCATAAGTATCTTATTTTCAAGGCGCTCGTTTTGTTGCACGTTCCAAAGCACGCCCCAGCCGTATTGCTCGAGTTCCTCTATGCTCACAACCGACGTGTTGTACAAAATGCCGAGCGTTCCGCACATGTACGGCACCATAAAATCGGTCATATCGTATGTGTTGCCGTCCTTTGCTTTGACAGAGCCGAACATGCTTTCAATGACGTCCATGATGTCGGGATCGATGTTGCCCCAATTCTCATGATCGGCACTTAAACTGCTCATTGCGTCAAGTGAGATATCGTATTGTGCAAGTTGACTTTCGAGTTCCTTTTTGATTTCCTTGTGGCTCAACAGGCATCCGGCAACCAAAAGTTTTTCGATTGCGTATTCGCTCGGGCATATCAAATCCACGTTTGCGTCGCCTTTAAGCACCTTGGTCATCATCGTTTCGTTTGTGTCGAAAGTTGTGTAAGTTATATTGAGTTTGCGCCCCGTTTTTTCTTGATAGTAGGCGGCGAATTCGTCAAGCAGAGTGTTGCCGTCCTCGTCTCTTTCGCCGTCGATATAGTCTTCCCAATTGTATATGACAAGACGATCGCCGCTTGCAGAGCCCGTAGAACTGTTGTCGCAAGCAACGAGAGTTGGAAGCAAAACAAAGGAGAGAAGAAGGACAAGAATTATGAATTTCGCAATACGTTTCATTGTGCCGCCTCCTTGTTCTTTTTCTTTTCGCGCGAGATTTTCACGAGGTTTATAGAAAGCACCGCCGCAAGCACGATTACGAAGATAATGGAGAATATCGCATACCAGAACGGCTCCAGTCCTTGCACGCGTGCGTCCGAATAGATGTAAGTGGAAAGCGTGTTGATGCCGGTTGCCGCACCCTTGTTGATTTGGGTGATAATGAAGTCGTCCATAGACATAATAAACGCCATTACAAAACCGCTTACGATACCGGGAGTGATTATGGGAATAAGCACTTTCACAAGAGCCTTAAACGGATTTGCGCCGAGGTCGAGAGCCGCCTCATAGATGTTGGGGTCCATAGATTCGAGTTTCGGCAAAACGCTGAGCACGACGTACGGAGTGCAGAACGCGATGTGCGCGATGATAAGTCGCAAATAGCCTTCGGGGAATGCGAACGTTACAAAGAACACCATCATCGAAACCGCCATAACGATTTCGCTGTTGATGATAGGGAATTGGTTGACGTTTTCCACTATTCTGCGCATGCGTTTGCCGAGGTTGAATATGCCGATTGACGCAAACGTACCCATAATCGTTGCGATTACGGAAGATATGCTCGCTATGATAAACGTATTTGCAATCGCGCTCCAGAGTTCAGGCGACTTGTCGGATTTGAAAATGGACACGTACGCCTCGAAGCTGAACCCGTTGTCAAAGTTGAAGTTGGAACTGTTGGAGAAGGAGTATATTATCAAGAGAATAATCGGCGCATACAAAATCGCGAGGATTATCAAAAGATAAAACTTCTCGAAAAAGCCTCTTATTTTGTCTTTTACCATAACGACCTCCTCACAGCGTTGCTGTTGCGGTTAAACTTGTTCATCACAAAGTTGGATATGAGAACGAATATAAGCATGACAATGCTCATAATGGAGCCCACGCCGTACATGCCTTGCTCGAAACTCAATTGAATAGAGTCGCCAAAGAGGAAAATCTTGCCGTTTGAGAGCAATTGCGATATGGCGTAAGTGGAGATTGTGGGGATAAACACCATGGTGATTCCGCTGCAAATGCCGCTGAGCGAGAGCGGAAGCGTGGTCTTGAAGAACACGGTCGCCTTGTCTGCGCCGAGATCTTGCGCCGCTTCGATGTAGCTCTTATCTATGCCCGAAAGCGTAGTGTGCAAGGGGAGAATCATAAACGGCAAATAGTTGTACACCATACCGAAAATGACCGTGCCCATACCAAGTTCCACGCCCAGAGCAATGAAAATCGCTTTTGTCGCAAGCGTGCGGATAAGGAAGTTTACGCCCATAGGGATGACGTAAAGCAACACGAGGATTTTTCCGCTCGAGTACTTTGAGAGTATGTACGCCACGGGATATCCGAGCAGTAGGCAAAGCGCGGTGGTTATCACGCCAACGAGCAGCGAATTGCCAAGCACCACAAGACTTGACTTCGATGAGAAGAAAATCTTGAAGTTTTCAAACGTAAGGTTGTTGTCGGAGTCCAAAAACGCGTTTACCAGGATAAGCACGAGCGGAATGACAACGAATAGAATGAGAAAAAGGATATAAGGAACGCTAAACGCCTTTTTCGTCAATCTGAATTTTTTGCGAACGATTTTTTTCACTCCGCGTCGTCCTCCTTGACTTCGGCGTCGCCCGATTGTGCGTCTTTTTCTTCTGCCTCGCTGATGATTTCCTCAACTGCGTCGAATTTTTCGACTTCCTGATTGCGAGCCTCTTCGATTGCTGCTTGCTCTTCCGCCGTCAAAGTTTCGTCCTTTACCACTTTTTCTTCCGCCACTTCGTCTGCGTCGCGCTTTTCGATGATAATCTTTTCGGGCGCAATCTTGATACCTACGCGGTCGCCTTTGAGCCAATCGTCGTCTGTATCGGCAAAGAAGATATAGTGCTCGTCGGTTGAGAGTATCGCTTGATAATAGCTGCCTTTATATATGGACGAAAGCACGGTTGCGCCGATTTGTCCGTCCTCTTCGTCGTCGAGGATTTCAACGTCGTCAAAGTCGACGGACACTTTGACGGGAGTGCCGACTTCGAGGTCTGTCTTGCATTCGAAGTCCACACCACAGATTTCCACAAGGTTTTCGCCTGTGATGACGGTATCGATTTCGTTGATAATGCGCGTTTTGTGCATGATGTGCAAATCAAACGGCTTGATATAAATACCCACCGTTTCGCCGATGTTGTAAGTGTCCGTATCGTGCGCCACGATTTCGTTTCCGTTTGCGAGGAGCGTGATTTGATAGTGGTCGCCCTTAAACACGGACGAAAGCACTTCAGCGGTAAGAATAGTCTTTTTGTCGTCGACTTTCTTGATTTTCACGTCCTCGGGGCGGATGATAACGTCGATAGGCTCGTTGTGCTTGAATCCTTTGTCCACGCACTCGAACACCGTGTCGCAGAATTCAACCTTGTAGTCCTCCAGCATAACGCCCGAAAGAATTGTGCTTTCGCCGATGAAGTCCGCAACGAAAGCGTTTGCAGGCTCGTCGTACACCTTTTCGGGAGACGCGATTTGTTGAATTTCGCCAAGTCGCATAACCACGATTTTGTCGGACATGGTAAGAGCTTCTTCCTGATCGTGCGTAACGTAAATAAACGTGATGCCCAGACGCTTATGCATATCCATAAGCTCCAGTTGCATATCTTTTCTCATTTTGAGGTCGAGCGCGCCCAAAGGCTCGTCGAGAAGCAACACTTCCGGCTCGTTTACGAGCGCGCGGGCGATTGCCACGCGTTGTTGTTGGCCGCCGCTGAGGGAAGATACGTTTCTGTGTCCGTAGTCCTCGAGGTCAACCATTTTGAGAGCGTCGTTGACTTTTGTCTTGATTTCGGCTTTGGTATATTTTCTGAAAAGTTGCACGGTTTCGCCTTTCTTATTTACTTTGGTGCCGTTGGGGATAACCTTGAGCTTAAGTCCGAAAGCAATGTTGTTAAAGACGTTGAGGTGGGGGAACAAGGCGTACTTTTGGAACACCGTGTTAAGCGGGCGCAAGTGCGGGGGAGTGTCCGTAATGTCCTTGCCGTTGAAGATTATTTTACCGCTTGTAGGCATTTCAAAGCCGGCAATCATACGCAAAGTCGTAGTTTTTCCGCAACCGGACGGACCGAGAAGCGTAACAAATTCGCCTCTTTTGATAGTAAGGCTTGCGTTTTTGACCACTTGCTTTCCGTCATACTCTTTGTAGACGTTGCGCAATTCGATGATGTTGTCAACAGGTGTTTTGTTTGTCATAGTATATAACCTCGTGTTATTCCCATTCTGTGAGAAACATTGTGTTTTCTTGTTTTTATTTATAAATGCAATTTTCCCCTTTCCTCAAGGTGTTTGGACTTCGGCGTTTGCGCACCGCAATCCGCCTCGTTCGCTTTGGCTACGACACATTCACCGAATGTGTCGCTTAACGCGTCGCGCCCATATTCCGTTCCCCCTCTGCGCTTTGCTTGAGGGAACCCACGACGACCGCGTAGCGGGGGACAACTCGACGCGATTGACTTCGTAGCAATCGCTATTCCGTCGCTTCGCTCCTTACGGCACGCGCATAATAGGGACATTTCCCTCATTATGCCACTGCGCTTTGTGCGCCAGCTACGCAACAACACGGCGCAGTCGCTTGTACTAATCGTCAAGCTCGACGCTCGATGCGGTCGGCGCCTTGCGCCTCCGACTCCGAATAAGCACATTTCGTTAATAAGTACGCTCCGAATCAGTGTACGTTCGGATAAGGCTACGCCTTCCTAAATTATTAATTATTAATTACTAATTCCTTAAAAAGTAGGTGGGGAAGCTATCCATAGTACGATTGCTTTCTCGTTGGTGCGGTTTTCAAGGTGGTGAACCTTTGATGAAGAGAAGTAAAACACTTCGCCTTTCTTTACGCAATACGCCGCTTGCCCTATGTGCAGCCACACTCTGCCGGAAAGCACGTATCCGAATTCCTCGCCCTCGTGCGGAACGTCCTCTTCAAGCACCGAATGCGGCGCAATCGTAACGCGGATAGGCTCCATTTCGTTCTTTTGCGCATTGGGCACCAGCCACTCTATTTTGTGGTCGTCCGTTTCCTTTTCTATAAACTCGGCTTCCGTAAACACCACTTTTTCTTCCTTTTCGTCCTTGAAGAAGTCCGCAAAGTTTGTTCCGAGTGCATTGAGAATGTCCTCGAGCGTGGTGATAGAGGGGGAAGTAAGCTCGTTTTCAAGTTGAGAAATATATCCCTTTGTCAGCTCGCAGCGGTCTGCAAGTTCTTCTTGAGTGAGGTTGTTTTGCAATCTCAGGCGTTTGATTTTGATGCCAAGTTCCATATTTTCCTCTAAAAGCAAAAAGCACGCAAAAATACACTTGCCGTGTATTTCGTTTAGGCGTACTAAACTTTTGCCTTAGTTTAGGCAAAAATTACGTTTCGTTTAGTGTGTTTCGCAATTTCTAACAAAAAGTTTAGCAAAACTAAACCAAATTGTCAAAAACGATTATATATGTTTGCAGTGTCAAAGTCAACGATATTAACGCAATTTTTCGACATATTTTTACAAAAATAAAGTTGCGATTTGTACGGGCGTTCAAAGACGGCAAATTTAAAACGCTCTCTACAATATTACGAGGGTATTTTCCCTCTTGAAAAAAAACGGAATAGGGGTTATTATTGTTTTATCGAATTAAAGAGGGAAATTATGCAAACTCATCAAAGCAAACTTGCAAAAAACAAGCTTTTCGGCACGCTTGCAATCATTTTGGGCGTGTTCGGATTTTTGATTATCATACATAGGCTCAGTTATTATTTCTTTGAATATGACGAGAAATTCAGCCCTGTAGATTACGGAAAATTCAATATTTTGTCATTTTTCACCATTCAGTCCAACATATTCGTATACGTCTATCTCATTTGCATAGGTCTAGCTTCTTACGGCGTTAAGGGCGCTGGCAAGGTCGCATACAATCCGCTTGTGGGCGCAATGGCAACCACGTACATTCTGGTTACGGGGCTTGTCTATACGGCAGGTATTCCTATGGGGTTTACGCCGCCGTTCAAGTGGCACGACGCCTACCACGCAATGAGCAGTTTTATTCAGGTGTATTTCCATATGATTATACCTCCGATAATGCTTATTTTGTGGTTTTTCCCCTTGTCGGACGCAAAGGTCAATCACAAGCACGTGTGGTATTTCGCAATATATCCGCTCGCGTACTCGTTATTCTCCATTATTCGCGGCGCGGTGGGCAAAATGCACTTTTATCCGTACCCGTTTTATCGTCCGGAATTTATATGGTCTTTCTTTTCAAAGAGCGAAACCGTCAACTATCCGCTCGCATACTTTTTGATGTCGCTCGTGCTTATCGTCGGTATGTTGCTGTTTATCGGCATAGGCAGGCTTATGATATTCATCAACGATAAGCGTGTGGATAGCGTGTTCAAGTCGCTCGAGCCGTCGTATATAAGAGAAGACGGACAAGAGCAAAGCGGCAATATTGCGGCGTAATGCGCAAATCTCGGCATTGACTTTGAATTCATGCGGTGATATCGTATATATTAATGTCGGGCAAAAATAAAACGAACCTTGTCAAAACATCGCTATTTTCGTGCTTTTGGGCAAATTCTCGTTCGGCATAGCAAAAAAAGAGGCGGAATATGAAATCTGCAATTATAGGTCTCGGAGTTATAGGCAAAGTGCATTTCGACGTTTTGAAAAGCCAAAACGCCGATATTGTCGCGCTTTGCGACATCGACGAGAGCGCGCTTGAAAAATACGACGGCGTAAACAAATACACCGATTATAAAAAGATGCTCGATTGCGAGCATATAGACGTCGTGCATATCTGCACGCCGCATTATTTGCATGCCGAAATGGCGATTTATGCTTTGGGCAAAAACGTCAACGTGCTTTGCGAAAAACCGCTATGTATCAAAGTCGAGGACGTGGACAGAATTATCGACGCCGAGAGCAAATCAAAGGCAATGCTCGGCGTGTGCTTGCAAAATCGCTACAACAAATCCAGCCAGTACGTCAAACATCTTTTGGACGGCAAGAAGGTGGATTTTGCATTCGGCAACGTGTCCTGGCATCGCGACAGAGCGTATTACGAGTCGGGCGATTGGCGCGGCAAATGGGCGACAGAGGGCGGTGGAGTCATGATAAATCAAGCCATACACACTCTCGACCTTATGCAATGGATTTGCGGTGCGCCAAGGAGCGTTTGCGCCAACACTTACAATTATTCGCTCAAGGACGTAATCGAAGTCGAGGACACCGCAATCGCACTGTTTAAAGGCGATACGGATTTTGAGTTTTTTGCCACCAACACCGCAAAGAACGATTTGCCAATAGAAATCCGTTTTATGTCGGGCGGCGATATCATAACTCTTTATCCCGACGAAGTGCTTGTCAACGGCGAAGTCGCCGACATCGACAAAGGCATGAATTGGTATGGCAAGATTTCATACGGCAACGGACACCAAAAGCTCATTCGCCATTTTTACGATTGCGTGGAGAGGGGCGAAAAGTTTTGGATAGACGCAAAAGAAGCCTCCGCCTGCGTAAAACAAGTGCTTGCCTCTTACCAAAGCCACGGCAAAGAAATCGAGATTTAACAATTAAAATATTCCACAACTGCGGCAACGTCGCAATATCACTTTTGGCGCAAGTCAAAAATATCACTCTCGCGCAGCGAGAATATCACTTGCGCACAGCGCAAATATCACTCTCGAACATAAAATGTCGGGATTATGATATTTCCTTGGACAAAAATGATATAAAACACCCTAAAAATGACATAATTTTTTATCAAAAAACAGCCAAAATACGGCTGCTTTTTTTGAGGAAAATGAATATTTTTATGCAATTATTGAAGGTTAATCGAGGCATAAAATTGCTTTGGAGTTATGCCGTATTCGTTTTTGAAAGCACGGAAAAAATGGGTGTAATCGGAAAAGCCGCACTTTAGATATACCTCGGTTACGGGGTAGCCTTGCTCTATATATTGCTTTGAAAGAACGAGGCGTTTTTTGAGTATATAGCGGTGAGGCGAAGTGTTGGTGTTTTCTTTGAAAACGTGCGCAAAATAGTACTTGTCGACAAACAGCGCAGAAGCAATAGCGTCCAGCGACAAATCATCGGTGATATGCTCGGAAATATAGTCGATTGCCTTGGTTACGCAGGCGTTATTTTTGCCATACACGGCGAAATCGTCGGCATTTTGCAGGAAATATTGTCCCAAAAGCACAAGCAGCGACTTTATGCGCTCCTCATTTTCTATATCATAGCCGAAAGCGTCCTCTTGCGAGTGTGAAACGCCCTCCAGCATATGCCTGATTTTGTCTGAAATCACGGCGTTGCGCACCAAAAACGCATTATGTGCGGAGGCTTGCAAAAAGCAAGTATTCAGGTCTGTTTTAGGGGTGGAAATGCGCCTCAGATAGCGTTGATTGAGCCACAAAACAATGCGTTCGTACATTTCGGCAGAGTCCTTAATGTCGAGTTGGTGAAGTTTGCTCGGCGGTATCAAAAGCACGTCGCCCGGGCGCAAAACGTACTTGCAATCTTCGATAATGTACTTCGCAGAACCTTGCAAAAAGAAATAGACTTCGGAAAAATCGTGCGAGTGCATCTCCACCGTTTTGAAGTCCTTGTCTTTTTTGTGATGCACCTCGAATGTGGATGTGCTCATCTGTTGATTTTCGTATTTATCGTTACTCATAATCAAATAATATAACAAGATAGCAAGATTTGCAAGTAAAAAAACAATAATCGTGGTTTACTATGCAAAAATTGGGTGGTAAAATTATATTCAATAAGGAGTGTGAAAGATGAGTTTTTTTGACGATAACCTTTTACTTTCAGGGGAAACGGCGCGAAAAATCTATGACGAAATCGCGAAACTTCCCATAATCGACTACCATTGTCATCTCAACGAAGAAGAAATCAAAAACGACAAGCATTTTTCCGATATTGGCGAATTGTGGCTGTCCGGCGACCACTACAAATGGCGTGCAATGCGCCTTTGCGGCGTGGATGAAAGTTATATCACGGGCAACCGTTCGTATGAGGAAAAGTTTTATAAATACGCCGAGATTATGCCCAAACTTATTGGCAATCCGCTGTACTACTGGACTCATATGGAACTAGTTCAAATTTTTGGCATAACCGAACCTTTGAACAAGGACAGCGCAAGGAGTATTTACGAGAGGGCAAACAAGGTTTTGAAAGACCTCAGCGTGCAGAAGTTGCTGCAAAAATTCCGCGTGGAATACGTCGCGACGACGGACGATCCGTTTTCCGATCTTCGCAATCACGGCGACTTTGCAGGCACGAAAGTGCGCCCGACTTTCCGTCCGGACAGATGCTTTGCAGAGGGTATCGACAAGGCGCTGCTTGACGAGAGATTTGACTATTTTGTATCCAAAGGCTGCAAGATTGCAGATCACGGTTTCGACAACTTCGACGACGAGCAAAACCTGGAATGGCTCATTGAAAAGTGCTATGAAAAGGGCGTTGTGCTGCAATTGCATTTCGGCACTTTCCGCAATATAAATTCAAAGGCATTCGAGAGCATAGGACGCGACAGCGGTTTTGACGTTTTCAGAGATTTCGTAGCGACGGACAAGCTTGCCGCGCTTCTCGACAAGATGAACGCAAAACTCGGCGGGCTTCCCAAAATCGTACTTTATCCGCTCAACGACGCATGCTTAAGAGCCGTTTGTGCAATTTCGGGCGCTTTCCCAAACGTGCTTGTGGGGGCTGCTTGGTGGTTTAACGACACTGTTTGCGGCATAAACAGACAGCTTGAAACCGTGTCCGAATACGCCGTGCTCGGCACAAATTTGGGTATGCTTACAGACAGCAGATCGTTCAGCTCTTACGTGCGTTTCGACTTTTACAGAAGGATACTTGCAAGCTTTATCGCAAACAAAGTTGACAAGGGCGAATACGACGAAAACAGCGCAATCGCGCTTGCAAAAGATATCGCATACAACAACGTCAAGGAGGCTCTCGATTTATGAAAATGACTTTCCGTTGGTACGGCGAAAAGGATTGCATTCCGCTAAACTACATCAAACAAATTCAAGGTATGAGCGGAGTGGTTACAGCCGTTTACGATACGCCAGTGGGCGAGGTTTGGGATATTGCAAAACTCCAAAGACTCAAAAAGCTTTCTAACGACGCAGGACTTGAAATGGAAGTGATAGAGTCCGTGCCCGTGCATGAGGATATCAAGCTCGGAAAATCGTCGAGAGATAAATATATCGAGGCTTACAAGCAAAATATTATCAATTGCGGAAAAGTGGGCGTAAAGTGCATTTGCTACAACTTTATGCCCGTATTCGATTGGTTGCGCACGGATTTGCATTTCAGACACACGGACGGCGCAACTTCGCTTGCATACGACCACGCAAAACTGCTTGCGCTCGATCCTAAGAACTTGCATTTGCCGGGTTGGGACGAAAGCTATTCTTCGGACGAACTCAACGCGCTTCTTGAAGAGTATAAGAGAATTACTCACGAGAAACTTTTTGAAAATCTTGTGTATTTCCTAAATGCGATTATGCCCGCTTGCGACGAGGCGGATGTAAATATGGCGATTCATCCGGACGATCCGCCGTGGGATATGTTCGATTTGCCGAGAATAATTTGCAAACAAGAGGATTATGACAACTTGTTTGAGGCTGTACCCGACAAACACAACGGCATAACTTTCTGCACGGGAAGTCTTGGCGCAGGCAGATTTAATGATTTGCCCGAAATGGCGGCAAAGTACGCGAACAGAATTTATTTTGCACACCTTCGTCAACTCAAGTACGACGGCGATATAAACTTTTACGAAAACGGACATCAGACCGCTTGCGGCAACGTTGACGTGTATGCGATTGTCAAGGCTCTCGTAGAGAACGGATTTGACGGTTACGTCCGTCCCGACCACGGCAGAAACGTGTGGGGCGAGGACGCAAAACCCGGATACGGACTGTTTGACAGAGCGATGGGCGCATGTTATCTTACGGGGCTTTTCGAGGCGGTTGAAAAGGATATTAAAGGAGAATAAAAATGAGCGTTCCTTTCAAAGTGGATTTATCAAATAAAATTGTGGCTATTACGGGCGCCGGCGGCGTTATTTGTTCGGAATTCGCACGCGCGCTTGCAGAATGCGGCGCAAAAGTCGCGCTCCTCGACATCAACTATGACGCGGCAAACGCAGTGGCGGAGAAAATAGGCGACAATGCTTTTGCGCTCAAGTGCAATTGCCTTGACAAAGAGGACATTTTCAGAGCAAAAGCCGCAATCAACGCAAAGTGGGGAGCGGTGAATTTTCTCATCAACGGCGCAGGCGGAAACAATCCCAAAGCCACCACGGACAACGAGTATATGACTCCGACGACAGAGGGAGTAAAAGACTTCTTTGCGCTTGAAGAGAGCGGACTCAAATTTGTGTTTGATCTCAATATAACGTCTGCGTTTTTGGTTACGCAAGTGTTTGCGAAAGATATGGTCAAGACGGGCGGAAACATCATCAACATCTCGTCCATGAACGCGTTTACACCGCTCACCAAAATCCCTGCGTACAGCGCGGCAAAGGCAGGTATATCCAACTTTACGCAATGGTTGTCCGTGCACTTTGCGCCGTGCAATATCCGCTGCAACGCGATTGCTCCGGGATTTTTCGTAACCAATCAGAACAGAACGCTTTTGTTCAATCAAGACGGCACGCCGACTGCGAGAACAGGCAAAATCCTCAACGCTACGCCTATGCGTAAATTCGGCGAAATAAGCGACCTTATCGGCTGTCTGTTGTGGCTTGCAGACGACAAAGCGAGCGGCTTTGTAACGGGTGCGGTTATCACGGTTGACGGCGGTTTTTCCGCATACAGTGGGGTGTGATATGAAACAAGTTATTCCCGTAGTCGTAATCAACGACGCAAATGATACCGTCGATATCCTCTCCAAATTGAGAGAAGGCGGCATAAACTGCGCGGAAATCACGTTCCGTACCGCTTGCGCAAAAGAGGCTATCGAGATAGGAGTGAAGGCGTTTGAAGATATGAATATCGGCGCAGGCACGGTCATCAATCTCGAGCAGGCAAAAAGCGCGGTGGAAGCAGGCGCAAAGTTTATAGTGTCGCCCGGGTTTTCGGACGAAGTGGCGCGTTATTGCGTAGACAACGGCATTCCGTATTATCCCGGTTGCGTAACTCCCACCGAGATTATGCGCGCGCTCTCGTACGGACTTAATATAGTCAAGTTTTTCCCTGCAGGCGTGTATGGCGGACTAAAAGCGATGAAAGCGCTTGCCGCGCCGTTTCCGCAAATCAAATTTATTCCGACGGGCGGCGTTGACGCGAGCAACCTCAAAGAATATCTGGATTTTGACAAGGTGTACGCCGTCGGCGGTTCGTTTATGATGAAAGGCGATATTGTAGAAAATTGCAAGGAGATTGTAAGAATATGCGAGTTGTAACTTTTGGCGAATTGATGTTGCGTTTGCAACCCGAAAACTATTTGCGTTTCGTGCAAGCGGACAGGCTTGAATCCACCTTTGGCGGAGCGGAGGCAAACGTTGCCGTATCGCTTGCAAATTTCGGCGCGGACGCGGTTTTCGTAAGCAAACTTCCGAAGCACGAGATAGGTCAGTGCGCAGTCAATTCTCTGCGCAAATTCGGCGTGGATACGTCGCTTGTGCAAAGAGGCGGCGACAGAGTGGGCATATACTACTGCGAAAAGGGCGCAAGCCAACGTCCGAGCAAGGTTATATACGACAGGGCAGGCAGCGCAATCGCAACGGCAATGCCCTCCGATTTCAATTGGGAAATTATATTCAGAAACGTGGAATGGTTCCACTTTACGGGCATTACGCCTGCGCTTAGCGACACGTTGGCAAGCATAGTTTTGCAAGCGGTCAAGAGCGCGAAAGATAAGGGAATCGCCGTGTCTTGCGACCTCAATTTCCGCAAAAAACTTTGGAGTAAGGAAAAAGCAAACGAGGTTATGAGCGAGATTTGCAAGTACGTTGACGTGTGCATTGCGAACGAAGAGGACGCAAAAGACGTGTTCGGCATCGAGGCGGAAAACACGGATATCGAGGGTGGAAAACTCAACAAAGAAGGTTACGTTTCCGTGGCGAAACAACTCACCGACAAGTTTGGTTTCAAGGCGGTCGCAATCACTTTGAGAGAAAGTATCAACGCCAACGACAACAATTGGTCGGGCATGCTTTATACGGGCGGTCAAGCGTTTTTCAGCAAGAAATACGACGTGCACATCGTGGACAGAGTGGGCGGCGGAGACAGTTTCGGCGCAGGCTTGATTTATTCGATGTTAAACGGCGAATATGCACAGGACGCAATAGAATTTGCGGTGGCTGCAAGTTGCCTAAAACATTCCGTCGAGGGCGATTACAACATGGTTTCCGTGGACGAAGTTAAAGCGATTGCAAACGGAAACGCAAGCGGAAGAGTGCAACGATAAGCAATATGCGTTGTCGTTTTTATAAATAACAAAGAGGTTGATATTTATGGGCAAAATTACAATATCCGGGTTTTATGATGAGATAAGCGGCAAATTAAGTACCCAAATCGGCGTTTTGCACGAATTGGGCGAAACTTATATGTGTCCTAGAAACGTGGACGGAAAGAATATTGCCGACTACACTCTCGAAGAGTTCAAAGAAAAGATTTACCCCGTTCTCAAAAAGGAAGACGTGCGCTTTTCTTCCATCGGTTCGCCGATAGGAAAGGTGGGTATAGACGACGAGGAAGGCTGGGAAAAGCAAAAGAAACAACTTGCCGAACTCGTCAAAATCGCTCGGATTATGGAGTGCAAATACATCCGTGTATTCTCATTCTTTTACGGCGACAAAGCGCCTGAGGAATGCTCTGAAAAAGTCGTTGCAAGGCTCAGAGAGATGCTTGCAATCGTCAAGGGCAGCGGCGTGAAACTTCTGCACGAGAACGAGAAAAAAGTGTACGGCGACGTGCCGCAAAGAGTGCTTGAAATATATCGCGCCATAAACGACGAGGACTTTGTGTTGTGCTTTGACGCAAGCAACTACGTGCAATGCGACGTAAATCCCAAAGAGGCTTTCGTTATGCTCAAAGACTACGTGGTCTATTACCATATCAAAGACTGCTCCAAATACAAAGTGGAAGTGCCTGTCGGTACGGGCGAGGGATGCTATACGTACATTTTGAGCCAACTCAAAGAGCGAGGATACGAAGGTTTTATGACGCTCGAGCCGCATACTTTCAAGTACGCGATTATGAAACCGCTGGTGTATTTCGTGCCGTTTGTAAAATTCGGTATGAAAAACTATTTCAAGGCGTTCAGACTCATCGATAAGAAGATGGGCAGAAATTATTTTGCTTGCGCATCGAGAAAACAGGTTTTCTTGTGGCAATACAACAATCTTAAAAAATTACTCGCAGAGGTGAAATGATGGATAAGAAAGAAGTCAGATACGGCATTGTCGGTATAGGCAAGCAAGGCACGTTCTATACCAAGATATTTACCAAGCTCGGCGGACTCGTCAAGGGCGCAAAACTCACCGCAGTGTGCGATATATCACCCGAAAGACGTAAATACGCGGAGGAAAAACTAAAAGGCGTCAAAGTTTTTGACAATTACCAAGATATGTTCAAGTCGGGGCTTATCGACGTCGTCATGGTGGAAACTCCGCATTACTTCCATCCGCAAATCGCTATGGACGCAATGAAAGCGGGGCTCAACGTGCTTTGCGACAAGCCCGCAGGCGTTTATACCAAGCAAGTCAAAGAGATGAACGAAGAGGCGAAAAAACACCCCGAGCTTTTGTTCGGAATGATGTTCAATCAGCGTACGAATCCGCTTTACATCAAGGCAAAAGAGATTATCGACAGCGGTCGCCTAGGCAAACTTACGAGAATTGTGTGGATTATCACCAACTGGTATCGTCCGCGCGCATACTATGCGCAAGGCGGTTGGCGCGGCACGTGGTGGGGCGAAGGCGGCGGCGTTCTGCTCAATCAATGCCCTCATCAACTCGACCTATTCACCTGGCTTGCAGGACTTCCCGTGAGCGTTACGGCGACGGCGTCCACTGTGGGGCGCGATATCAGCGTTGAAAACGACGTTACGGCATATTGCAAGTTTGCAAACGGCGCAACTGGCGTGTTTATCACCTCAACTCACGACGCTCCCGGCACGAATCGCCTTGAAATCACGGGCGAGGGCGGCAAAATCGTCATCGAAAAAGGCAAACTCACCTTTACGGAAAATAAGGAAATGGAGCCGGTGTTCTCGGAGCATAACACCGTGTTTATGGGCAAACCCAAGACCAAAAAATACAAATATCGTGGAATTTGCCACTATCTCAACTTCACGAAGTATCCGCCGCAACACATCGGCATCATCAAGAATTACACCGATTATTTGCTCAAAAAGACGGACAAATTTACCGCTCCGGGCGAGCAAGGCATAATCGGTTTGACCTTCTCAAATGCAATCCACCTTGCAAGCTGGACGCATAAGGAAGTGCAGATTCCCTTCGGCGAGGACTTGTATATCGAGGAACTTGAAAAGAGGAAGAAAGAGGAGGCGCAAGGCGCCGACCGCACCCGCGTCGCGTGTCCCCCTGCGGAGCAGTTCCGTGGGTTCCCTCAAACGAAGTGCGGAGGGGGAACGGAATATGGGCGCGACGCGTTAAGCGACACATTCGGTGAATGTGTCGTAGCCAAAGCGAACGAGGCGGATTGCGGTGCGCAAACGCCGAAGTCCAAACACCGTGAGGAAGGGGGAAACTTACATTTAATTGTAAGTAAATTAAAAAATAATAAATAATAAATAACAAAACAATATAGAAAAGGGTGATATTATGAGCGATACTCAAAACGTCGCGCAAGCGACAGAGCAAAGTTTCATCTCGCGTACCAGCGGTCTCAAAACCAAAGACTATATCGGTTACGCTATGGGCGATACGGCATGCTGTCTTGTTTTCGGACTTGTTACGTCGTTCTTGCAAAAATTCTATACCGATATTTTCAGCCTTAGTCCGCTGTTTATTATGCTTATGTTTATAGGCGCGAGAATTTGGGACGCTATCAACGATCCCATTATGGGCAGAATTTGCGATACGATCAAATTGTCCAAGTGGGGCAGATACCGTCCGTGGTTTTTGTGGGCGTCGGGTCCGTTGATTCTCTCAACGGTGCTTATGTTCATCAAATGGCCCGGGCTTACAGGCGAAGAAAACTATGTGGGCACTTGCATTTACGCAACGGTTACGTACGTTATGTTCGGTATGAGCTACACAATGCTCCAGATTCCGTACGGCGGTCTTGCATCGGTTGTTACGACGGACGAAAAAGAGCGTACAAAACTCTCCGTGTTCCGTTCAATCGGCGCAGGCGTGGGTAGTGTGCCTGCAGTGCTTATCGCGTCTTTCTGTTATAAGAAGGTCGGCATAAACAAGGAAACGGGCAGAGAAATCTCAGAAATGCAATACACGCCTATCATTATAGGCGTTGCGATTGTGTCGGTGATTGCGCTCGTTATGCTTATCCTCGCTTTTGCGATGAACAAAGAAAGAGTCATCGCGCAGCCCAAAGCGAAGAGAGAAAAAGGCGAGTCGAGAGAGATTATCAAGAGCTTGTTCAAGAACAGAGCGTTCCTTGCGGTGAGCGTTGCAAGCATGCTTTTGCTTGCAGGTCAGATGTTTACGCAAAGTTTCTATCTCTACCTCTTTGACGACTATTTCGGAAAGCCGTGGATGAACCTTGTGTCAACCGTGTGCACTTATGCGCCGATGGTAATCTTTATGTTCTTCACACCAAAGCTCGTTCGCAAATTCGGCAAGAAAGAACTTTGCGGCGTGGGTATGATTATTGCCGCTGTGGCAAACCTCGGAATGTTTGCTCTCCGTTCGGTCAATCCCAACATCTTGGCGTATTTGTTCCTCGTGCTTTGCTTTGCAAGCGGTTGCGGTCTTACGTTCATCATCTTACAAGTGTGGTCTATGGCAACAGACGCAATCGACGATATTGAAATAAAGACTGGCAGACGCGACGACGGAACGTCCTATGCGTTCTTTATGTTCTTCAGAAAGCTCGGTCAAGTCATCGCCGCAATCGCTGTCAACGGCGCATTGCTCGGCATGAATTACGACTACACGAAGGGCGCAATTCAAACATCCAAAAACCTCGGCATAATGTACGACATGGCAACAATCATTCCTGCGGTGCTGTTCGGACTTATGGCTGTGGTGCTTCTCGTTTGGTATCCGCTTTCGAAGAAGAAAGTCGCAGAACTTCAAGTTGCCAAAGAGGAACACCTCAAAAACGCATTCGAGAGCAATTCCATTGCAATCGACAACGTCGAAGGCATTGAAAATCAAGGCGAATCTTGCGCAGAGCTCGAAGAGGAAGCGGCAGGCGAAACAGAGAACGACGAGATGCAAGTCCTTGAAGCAAACAACGAATTGCCCAAGTCGGAGCAAGAGACGCAAGATGACGCACAAATCGCGCAAAACGACGATAATAATGACAAAACGGAGGAATAAAGTATGAATTACGGTATTCAACTCTTTTCGTTGCGCAAGTATCTCAAAGACGAGCAAGGCTATGACGAAGTGTTTGCTCGTGCGAAAAAGATGGGCGCGCAAGTGGTGCAGTTGTCGGGCGGAAAACCTGTCAAGGCGGAGTATATCAAGGAGCTTGTAGACAAATACGATTTGCCCGTTTGCATAACTCACGACAAGTTCGATAGACTCCAAAACGACCTCGACGCGCTTGTTGCCGAGCATAAGATTTACGGTTGCGACAATATGGGCATAGGCATGATGCCAAAGCAGTTCCGCACTGGAAAAATCGAGGATTTGGACAGATTTATCCGCTTTCTCAACGACACGGCGGAGCGCCTTGCAAAGGACGGTATGACCATTGCGTATCACAATCATTGGTTTGAGTTCGATACAATCGACGGCAAGGTTATCTACGATTATATGATTGAAAACACCGATCCGAGAGTACAGTTTATACCCGATACGTATTGGATCAGGTTTACGGGCAACGACGTCGAAAAGTATCTTGAAAAACTTGACGGAAGAGTGAATACACTTCACCTCAAAGACTATAAACACAAGATTTTCAGAGCGGTGGGCAAGGGTACGCTCGACTTTAAGAGCATACTTGCAACCGCCGAGAAGTGCGGCGTGAAAAATGCCGTTATCGAACTCGATTTGTCGCCAAATCCGTACAAAAGTATGGTATTTGCGATGAATGCGTTAAAGGGGATTGTAAATGGAAACTAAAACCGTATCCACGCCTTGCGGAAATGTAATCGGACAAGTTACGCCATACGGAGCAACGTTCAGAGGCGTTGAGTATGCTAAGGCAAAAAGATTTGAAATGCCAAAAGAAGTTGAGGCATATTCGGGTGATTTCGACGCAACCGAGCAAGGCGTTTGCTGTCCGCAAATGCGCGCGTATTGGAACGAGGAACACAGATTTTATTATCAGGAATTCCGAAAAGGCAAGACTTTCAAATATAGCGAAGATTGCTTGATTTTGGATATCCATACTCCGGCCGACGCGCACGATTGCCCCGTTATCGTGTTTATTCACGGCGGAAGTTTTACGGGCGGCAGCGTAAACGAAATGCAGTTTGACGGCTCGGCTTACACAAAGTGCGGCGTGATTTTTGTTGCGATAAACTATCGTCTTAACGTGTTCGGATTCTTTGCGGATGGCGAAAACTGCAAAGGCAATCTCGGGCTTTACGATCAATACACCGCAATCGAGTGGGTAAGACACAATATCGCAAGTTTCGGAGGAAATCCCGACAATATAACGCTTATGGGGCAGAGCGCAGGCGCAATGAGCATACAGACGCTTATTTGTTCGCCGCTGCTCAAAGGCAAAATCAAGGGCGCGATCATGCTCTCGGGCGGTGGAAAGAGGGGCGCAATGCTGCCGCTTTCAAAACCTAATACGAGATACTGGAAAAGGGTGGTCAAAGCAAGCGGCGCAAAGTCGTTTGATGAGTTTAAGACCATGCCGACAGAGAAAGTGTGGACGACGTGGAAAACCAAGTTCGCACTTGGAAAAGCGCTGTGCACAAAGCCTGTCATCGACGGAAATTTGGTCAAAGACGCGGAATATGCAACGGACGTGCCTATAATCTTCGGTACGGTCAAAAAAGATTTGCTGCCGCCAATTCTCAACCATATGGCACGAGCGTATGCGCGCGGTCAAAAGCGCAAGAGCGCACCGTGCTATGTGTTTTCGCTCACACATTTGCTGCCGCCGGACAATGCGTCTTTCCATTCCTGCGACCTTTGGTATGCGCTCGGCTCGCTTGGCAAATCGCTCCGTCCGTTCACGGCAGCGGATTATGCCTTGTCCGACGAGATGGTGGACAGATTTGCCGCTTTTGCAAAGACTCGCAATCCCAATGTTGACGGCAAAGCGCAATGGAAAACCTATTCTTCCAAGTCCGACATCAAAGTGTTTGAGTGAAAATAACGAGATTTTGAGATTATATAGCGAGCGCGTAACCTGCGTTCGCTATTTTTTTATCGCAGATGATTTGAAACAGTTGACAAAAATTTTTCATAACACTATAATTACAATGCTTAAAGATGAAAGCAAGGTTATGTAGCATTAGCCCAGCTGGATAGAGCGTCTGGCTACGGACCAGAAGGTCAGGGGTTCGAATCCCTTATGCTACGCCACAAAAGCCCAACTCAAACGAGTTGGGTTTTTGTTTTGTAGCAACGGGTTCGAATGTGCGCTTTGCGCACTGCAACTTCGTTGCTCCTCTGACCGAGGTCAGACTGCACGCGATTGACCTTCGGTAGCAATCGCTGATGGGCGAATCCCTTATGCTACGCCAATAAAGCACAAGTCGTTTCAACGTCTTGTGCTTTATTTTTTTGTTATAAGGGATTCGAACGGGCGGAATAGCAAACAATCCGGTGGATTGTATGCCCGCCCCGGCGTGATAATGTGCAAAAAACAGCAAAGCACTTGTATTTGTGCTGTTTTTGCGAAATTGCAAATTGAATAATTTGCATAGCGCAAACCTTTCAACAGTTGTGCGATAAAATATGTGTTTCTGTGTCGTCCGTGGATTGCGCATAGGTTAAGCGGAGCGAATCCCGTCCTTGTTTTCGATGTTTGCTTATCTCGCCCCCTGACCGAGGTCAGGCTGCACGCGATTGACCTTCGGTAACAATCGCTGATGAGCGAATCCCTTATGCTACGCCACAAAAGCCCAACTCAAACGAGTTGGGTTTTGTTTTTCGGCGTAGCATAAGGGATTTGTAAATTTTGGACAAAAAATACGGACTTGAAGTCCGTATTTGATATATAACTTTAATTATCTCACGCTTTTACATATTCTCGGTTTCTTCCAAGATGCCGTTGATGCCGCGGAAGGTGAGGGTGCTGACGGTTTTGGAGAAATCTTCGATGGATTGAGATCTGTCGGAATTGAACCAGTTTTGATACACTTTCATCATCCCCGATACCACGAAATCAAGCACGATGTCGAGCATATCGGGCGTGAGGCGAGTCTGCTTTGATATGATTTCTTTGGCTTTGGTTTTGAGTGCGCCGACGAGCTTTACGACGAGGCTGGAGTTGTTTTCCATTCTCATCAGGTGCCCGTAAAAGTCGATGTCCTGATTGATTATGTCCGTCAGTTCGTTGAAAAGTCTGTTTGGGTTGTGCAAAGCCTCGGTGATATTGACGTCCATGAGCGCTTGTTCGAAAGAGTAGAGAATTTTGTTTTCGATTTCCTCAATCAGCTCGTATATGCCTGCATAGTAGTTGTAGAACGTCTTGCGATTGATGTCCGCTTTGTCGGCGATATCTTTGATTGTGATGGTGTTGACGTCCTTTTCGAGCAACAATTGTGCAAATGCGCTATAAATTGCCTTCTTGGTTTTGACGACGCGGCGGTCGATTTTCTTATCTTCGCTCATTTTATTCTCCTATTTTGCGACGTTTTGGGAAATAATACACACAACGGAGATTTCGTGATGTTTAGGCATCGGTTTTTAAAATATAAGTCCGTTACGTTATTCTTCTTATGTATTATAATATACATACGTGGCATAAGTCAAGATTATTGCCTAAAATTTGTCAAATACATAGCAAAAGAGAGGATATTAAATGAAAGTAGCAATCGTAATCGATATTTTTCACGACAAAGGCAACGGAACGTCGATGTCCGCAAGGCATTTGGTAGAAAATCTTATTGAGAGAGGTATAGAAGTCAAGGTGCTTTGCACCAACAAAGGGCAGGACGGCGAAACGTTGGAAGGGGTGGAATTCGTAACTTTCCCCGTGCAACAAGTGCCTGTGTATCAAAAGGTTATAGACCAACAGCACGCATGGCTCGCGTCGCCCAACGACGATAGAATACGCCTTGCGCTTCAGGATGTGGACCTCGTGCATATATACATGCCTTTCTTTTTGGGCACGCACTGCGCACGCATTGCTCATGAATTGGGCAAGCCTGTGCTCGGATGCTATCACGTGTCGGCGGAAAACATCACTTTCAACGCCAAAATGAAGTACGTTCCCGGGGCAACGCCTGCCGCTTACGAGTTTTTGAAACTAATACACTACAAGCCCGAGTGGATAAGAAACATCCATTGTCCGTCGCGTTGCATCGCGTCAACGCTGATGGGGCATATGTACACGCAAAATCTGCATATCGTGTCCAACGGCTACGACGAACATTTTGCGCCGATTGAGAATATCCGAATACCCGAGGGGTGCGATGACAAGATAATAATTACAAGCGTCGGTCGTCTTACGGAAGAAAAACGCCAGGATTTGATTATCAGAGCGGTGGCGAAGAGCAAATATAAACACCGCATCGTGCTTATGCTCGCAGGCAAAGGGCCCAAGGAGGAGGAATACAAGGCGCTTGCGCAAAAACTCGGCGTTGATATGCGCATAGTATTCTTGTCGCAAAGCGAACTTGTCAATTTGCTCAACGCGTCATATTTGTTTGTACAGGCAAGCGACGTTGAAACCGAGTCCATATCTTGCCTTGAGGCGATTGCGTGCGGAACGGTGCCCGTTATCAGCAATGCGAGAATGTGCGCCACAAAGCAGTTTGCGCTCACCGAACAATCAAAGTTCAGAAAGGGTAGCGCAGGCAGCCTTGCAACAATGATGGATTATTGGATTGCCAATCCCAAAGTACATGACGAAATGAAACCCAAATATGCCGAATTTGCAAAGCGTTTCAGCCTCGACAAGAGCATAGAGTATATGTTGCAACTTTACGACTTTATACTTCACGACGACAGGACAAAATACGTTGTGAAGGACTACAACAATCCTATGGAATTTACGCTGGATAGGGATGAACTCGGATTGATTTCGGCAAAGCGTCATCAGTTTGCCAAACTCGATAAACAAAGAAGGCTTATGGCAAAATAAGGCGTTTATCCAAGCAAAAGCAAGATATAAAGAAAGGAATTTGCAAAATTGCGCAAATTCCTTTCTTCGTTTATACACATGTGTTTTTAGCGGTTTTTATTCTCTAATCAGGCAAATCTGAAATTGAGGAATGAGTGCATTGCAACGGCAACGTACGGCGTCGGATTGTAGTCTTTTTTGCTTGAAAGCGTGCCTCTGCCAGTGATATTTCCGAACATCTCGCCCCAGCCGTATTGATAGTTGAGATACTCTTGGAAGTCGTTGTAATGGTTGTAGGTGTAGAACACATAACGTTCGTTGATATCTTCAAACTTGGTGCCGCCGTCGCTTTGCGCGTACACGATTCTTGCAGCGCCGCGTGTTATTGTTGTGCCATCATTGTAAATTTTACTTGGATGATTTTTTGTATCGCAATCCGTGCCTGTCGTACCGATATCGATTTCCTTATATTTGTACGTGCCGCCGCAACCGCTTATGTTGGGAAGTACGGGTTCGTACGGGTAATCGTATGTGCTACCGCTGAAATTATTGTGATTAACTCTGAAAAACTTGCCCCAACCGCTGTTCTTCGGAGAGGGATAACTCTTACTGTTGGCATAATAGTTGGCAGGCACGTCGCCGAACGCCATGACATATGCCGCGACTTCTTCGAGAGTTATATATGCGCCGCCTTTGTAAACGAGGTTGACGACGTATCCGTCCGCGTCGAACACTATATAGGTGTTGCCGCTGTCGAGGAAAAGCACCGTGCTGTTGCGATAGAATACCGTCTTGCCGTTTTGGACGTAATAGGGACGGTTTTCGGCAATGGTCGGCGCTTGGTCGGGAGTGGTTATATCGCCCGACATAAGGTTGTGGTCAGTGCGGTATTGTGCGTCTTTATAGGATGTTGCTTTGGTGTAATTGCTTCCGTGGAAGGTCGAGGACGATACGCTCGTATACGGATCGGACGATACCGTATTGGGATTGACTTCCACAACGTTGGAAAGCACGCTTCCGATGCGCCCGACGATTTTGGCAGGGGCTTCGTTAAGTACGTGTACGGAGTTAGATTCAATTTTAACGTTGCTTTCGCCCTCGATTACAAGATATTCGATATCCGTTGCCGAGGCGGTGGGGTATACGGAGAATGAAAGCGTGGCATATCCGCCTTTTGCGACGCTTGTCGCGGATAGCGTGAGCGTTATGCGGTCAGGCGTTTTTCCTGCGGCTACTATATGAATGGTGATAGGCTCGCTTGTCGTACCGCCCACTTTTGCCACAACTTGAACGTCGCCTTGCGCCGTGGCATAAAACTTATTGCCGGATATATAGGCGCAGTTTGTCGAGCCGACAATCTCGTATTTGACGAGGTTTGCCATGGTTGACGGAACTACCGTTGCCGAAAGGGTGATATTGTTGCCTTGGGTTACGTAGTACTTTTCGGCAGAAAGCGTAACGCTGTCCGCAACGACGCTCGAGCCTTCGATTGTAACGGTAACTATATTGCTTCTATATGCGCCGATTTTCGCGCCGATTTGCACTGTGCCTTCGCCGATTGCGGATATTACGTTGCCGGATATTGTTATGTTGTTTGACAAAGATTCATAGTCTGTATTGTTTTCAACGTAGTATTCGACAAGATTTGCGTATTTGGACGGCACTACCGTTGAGCTAAGCATTGCGGTTTCGCCGATTTTGAGCTGCTTTTTGTCTATGGAAAGAGTGATTGACTCTATAATAATGCGATTGTCAATAACGGTTATCGTTATGCTTTTGCTCACGTCGTCGTTGACGGAGGCGTATATCATGGCTGTGCCTTCCGCAAGGGCGGTGAGGGTGCCGTTCGATATAGATACGACGTTTGCGCCGCTTTGAACGTGGTATTGAACAAGGTCGCTATACTTGGACGGCGTTACGGTTGCGCTCAAAGTCGCGGTTTCGCCGACGAGAAGATTTGTTTTGGAACAAGACAGCTCCACCGTCAATGCTTCTTTGTTTTCGGTAACCGTAACAACCGTTGCGGCGAATTTTGCGCCTATGGACACTGATACGATTGCCACGCCCACGCGTTTTGCGCGCAAAAGTCCGTTGGAGTTGACGTCAACGATGCTCGTATCGCTGCTTTCCCATTTATGAGTGCCCGTCATTCCTTTGACAATGGCGGTTAGTTGAATTGTTTCGTCGACTTTGAGCGACAAAGTGTCGCCGCAACTTATGGAAATCGACGGAGCGTCGTTGCCTTTGTCGGATTGTGAAAAAAGCCCGCATCCGCAAAGCGTGCAACAAAGTATAACAAAGATGAGAGCAATTGCAACTTTTTTCATAGACTCTTATTTATATACAGAATTTATTATTTATTTGTTTCCAATAAAAAAGTATATCACGGATCGTTTGCAATTTCAAGTTGAAAATTATGGGCGCAAAACGCTTAAAATAGCAAAAAAATCGCAGTTTTTTATGTCAAAACTGCGATAAACGGGGGGATATTTTTGCTTTGTATATTGTTTTTGCTTATTTGCGGCGCGTACGGATACTTTGAGCTGATTTTGCTTTTAGCAAAGTTTAGGCCACCAAACCGAGGTGTTCGAGCAAAATCTTGACGCCGAGCATAACCAAAATCGTGCCTCCGGCGACTTCTGCGCTCGATTTGAATTTAAGCCCGAAAACGTTGCCTATTCGCACTCCCACAAAGGAAAGCACGAAAGTGGTGCAGCCGATAAGCGAAACGGCAACGTAAATGTTGACGTCGGGAAGAAGTCCGAACGTTATTCCCACGGCAAGCGCGTCAATGCTCGTCGCAACGGCAAGAGTGAGCATGGTAGGGAATGAAAAATCTGCGTTTTCCTCGTTTTCTTCCTTTGAAAAGCCCTCTTTGAGCATTTTTGTACCCAAAAATACGAGCAAAACAAAGGCAATCCAGTGGTCGACAGAGGTTATGTATTGCTCGAAAGTCGCGCCGAGAAAATAGCCGATAAGAGGCATCAACGCCTGAAATCCGCCAAACCACAAGCCGACTATCACGAGATGTTTTGTTTTCAGTTCTCTCGTGGAAAGCCCTTTGCATACGGACACCGCAAAAGCGTCCATGGACAAGCCGATTGCAATCAAAATCAGTTCAAAATCACTCATTTTTCTCTCTCACTATATGATTTTTTATGATTTTTGCGAAAAAAAATCAAGTACGCAAAAATCGCACTTGAGTCTCGACGTTTAAGGCAAGCAGACCGATAGGTCAGTATGTTGACTTGCATCTTCAGGGAAGATATCTACTCCCTCAAACGAGTGCAATATACCATATAATCCGCGCCTTGTCAACCTTGCGAGCGATTTTGCGAGGAATATAAAAACAAGCCCCTTGCCGGAACTTGTTTTTGAGTGTTTTTTATTGATAAAAATTTAGATTTGCGCCACCGCAAAGCGGTCTTTTCTCGGTGCTTTGAGAGTGAGTTCTTTGGTTGTCAACTTGTAGATAGTCGCAACGGGGAGTGCACACACGAACGTTGCAAGACAACCGCCGAGTTCAAACGGGATATCGGAAAGGAAGTATGCGCCGAAAGGCACTTTCCAGATAAGCACGGTCGCGACTACGGACACCCAGAAGTAAAGCAGTTCACCGAGCGACGCGATTGCCGCGTACGAGAATATGCTCATATCCTTATGCTTGAAGTTGAGGACTTTGTAGCAAAGCATAGGCATGGAGTATCCGATCATCACTTCAAACAGCCAATATTGCACTCTCGGCAAGTCTTGTGGGAACCACGCTATGCAGCTGAGCTCGAATATAATAGAGTATGCGACGATGAGGACGGCGTTTTTTGCCGGCGTCATGCTTGCCGCGCATATAACGAGAATGGGGAATACCACGTTTGCAAACGGTATTTCCAACACGAACTGATCATAGCACATAAGCGCAAGCAGCGCAAACATTGCCACCCAGCCTTTCAAGCCTTTTGTCTGAGCGTAACGCTCGGCTTTTTTCAAAGACAAACTTTCCATAAGTGCTCCGTCAATAGTTTATCCATCCGTCTAATACTAACACCAAAACCTTCAAATCGTCAACCGTTCCGGCAATTTCGTCTTTTCCGTACAAAGTTTGGAAGTTGGCGCACATTGCGTATTCGCCGTCCGCTGCGATATACACTCTTTCAAGGTTGTAAGTAGTGCCGTCGAGCAGCGTGCAGTCGTGGAACATTTGGTACCTGTGCTGCGATACTCTGAAGGTAATGTCATCCTCGCGATCGGCAAAGAACTCCACGACAGACTCGTAAACCGTGTTTCCATAGTAGGGGATTTGCCACGAAAATATCAATTCACCGTCAATGGACGAGTGGGGGAAGTTATCTCCGTCCGAAACTTCCGTGGTTGAACCCGGTTGCCTCAATTCAAGCGTGAAATAAAGAGGCTCGTCGTCTATAACGACGTAATCAGGGTTGTCCGTGGTCTTGTCGTCGCCCCAAATTTCCTTTGGATTGCCGTCCTTGTCGCAAGCGCAAAGCACGATAGCGACAAGCACGAGCAATACTGCCAAAAGCGATATTAAATAGCGTTTTTTTACGTTTTTCATATTTTATTACAAAGTAATAACCGAGTTGGCACTGTCGTATACTCCGACGGGTGAGGGTGCTTCCACGCCGTTGATTTTGGCAAGATACACGATTGCGACTGCCATATCCATAGTGCCGGTAATCTTCACCTTGCCGTTGGCGTCCTTGGTGAGATTGTCCTTCCACATACTGATGATATTATAGACTTGACCGTCCGCTTCGTCAATATGATACTTGCACTCGTCACCTTTGCAAACCGCGCTGTGATACACTTCTTTGGTGTAGTGTTCCATATCTATGCCGTTCATATATCCGTACAAAATGCCGTATCTTGCGTCGACGTTCGAACCCGTTTTGAGGTCGTGATTGTACCAATTGCAAAGTCTGTCCATATTGACCATTTCGTCAAGAGGTTGAGACCAGCCGTCCGTGTAGGGGAAGTAGCCTTGCATAGTCTTTTCAAACTTCACGTCGTATTCCGCCTCGTTGCGGAGAGCAGTACTTGCAAGCGCTCTGCCTGTGAAGCCCACCCAGTTGGGAGTACCGCCGTTTCTCTTGAAGTTGCCGTTTTCGTCCTTCGCGTAGTATGACAAGAGAGAAGTCTTGCTGTTGGGTACTGTGTCGGCAAGGTCAAAGCCGAGATTGTACGCCGTAAGTGCGAGAACGCTGGGCAAGGAATAACCGAACGCACATTGCGTTACAGGCAAGCAGCCTTTCCAAAGCGGCATAAGCGAAGTTTTGAGTTGATTGTATTGATTGTATTTGTCGCTCGACGCGTCGATTGCATCAAAATCTATTTTCTTATACGCTTTCAAGAAGTCGGAATGGCCGTTTTTATTGCCCGTCGCTTGCTCTACGAGGGAGAGCAAGGTTTCGAAATCGCCATAAGAGAGTCGCGACGACGCAACTGAGATGTTGTTGATTGCGTTGTATCCCGTGTAATACAAGTTTGCTTGCGTAATCTCTTTGTCTTTGAATGTGTATTTCACTTGCGATTTGCTGTTGAAAGCGTCAATCATCGTTAGATAGTCTTTGATTGCGCCGATGTAGAGAGAATACGTTGTGTCCTTATTGTCGGATTCTGCAAGCCATTGCGCATATTGATTGTACATTGCCGACCAACTGTAGAGATAGTCCGCAATGCCGTACCAACCTTGTTGAGATACGAGAGACGTCGCAAAAAGGCTGTCCTTAATCGTGCCGTTGTCGTAAATGCCGTCAATCATGTTGAGGTATTTTTTGAGTTGAACGGCAATTTTGTCGGTGTAGAACGTGCCGTCAACGTACTTGAGATACAAAAGCGGAATGCGCGCTTGCGTGGTCTTTGCGCTCAATATCGTAGTTTCGAACGTGGAGCTAAAAAGGTAAGTTTTGAGAGCCTCCTTAAGTTCTGCCGCAAAGGAGCCGTTTTCTTCCCATTTGCTCCTCGCCGTTACGTCGCTCGTAACTCTTATTGTGTAGGAAATAAGTTTGCCGCTATTGTTGTACCAGCCGTTAAATTCGTATCCTTCGCGAGATTCGGGAATCGCGAAAGTGTAAAGTTCGTTGTGTGCTCTGTACACTGTCGTTCTGCTTTCGCCGTCGATAATCGTTACGGCATATTTGTCCCATTTTCCGGTTAGCGTTGCGTTGCCTTGAGGCGTAAATGTACCTTCGACTTTTGCGCCTTGCTCGTCGTACCAGCCGAGGAATAAGCGATTCTCCAAAGTCGGAACGGGAAGAGTGAGCGATTTGCCGTATTCAACCGTTTCGACAGTGGAAGTGCCGTTTTGACTGAGCGTTACTTTATACTTGATAACTTCCCATTTGCCTACCAACGTTGCGTCGGTCTTGGGATAGTAATAAGTAGACACTTTTTTGTCCGTTTTCGCATCGTACCAACCGAGAAATTTGTAGCCTTCGCGCGCTTGCGGATTGGCGAGCTTTATATGCTCGTTGTAAAGCACAGTTTTAACTTGCGGCGTTGCCTCTGAGTCCTCTTTGAGAATAACGGTGAGCTCGTTTGCTTGCCATTTTGCCTCAAGCGTCAAGCTCTTGCTAGGTACAAAAGTTCCGCTATATTGCGTTTCGCCGTCAAACCAGCCTGCAAAAGTGTAACCCTCGCGTGTGTCAGGATCGTTGAGAGTGTATTCGTCGCCGCGCTTTACGGTTTCTACAAGGGTGTTATTTTGATTGATAACGGTGATTTTGTAATCGTCCTCTTGCCATTTTGCAGTTATGGTCAAGTCGTCCTCGGGTGTGATTTCGCCTTCTACGAGGTCCTCGCCGTTGTACCAGCCGAGGAAGGTGCAATCGGGGATTTGCGACGGCGAATCAAGAGTGTAACTCTCGCCGAATACCACGGGGATTTGTTTGGTTTCGTCGCCGCTTACAAGGGTTATGACATAGGCATATTTTTCCCATTTGCCTTCGATTGTCATATCGGCAGACGGTTTGAACGTGTCGTCCAAAAGCGCGTCGCCGTCGTACCAGCCCAGGAAGTTGTAACCCACGCGTTCTTTTGGGGCTATTGTCGTAAAGTCGGTGCCGAGTTCAATGTAGAACACGTTTTGAACGTCGCCGTCTTTGATGGTGATTTTGTAAGTCGTTGTGTTTTCGTCGCAAGCAACCAATGTAAGCGAAACGCACAAAACGACAAGCAAACTTACAAGAATTTTTGCAGTTTTTTTCATTTGTGTTTCTCCTTCAGAATTGATGTCGAAACCGCCTTTTTCAAATCAAAATACGCCATAGATAAACAAAAAAACGCTCCGTGAGAGCGTTTCACCGATATCGACGTATGCCTCAATCGGTCATACGTCTCAGCCACGACGATAACCGATACGGAGGATTGCCGACTTATGATATATCGCCACTATTCCTGCAAAAAATAGAGGCGGTTATTATCAAATACAGCAATGGCGGTTGTACGGGAATCGAACCCGTTGTCCTAAAATCTACTCAGTTTACAACTTTTCAAACCGTATCTTCATTTTGATTTATATACATATTAGCATATATAAATATGTTTTTCAACATTATTTCAATAACTTTTGGACAGCGCAATCAACAAGTGTAGAAAATTCACGGTGTCGGTTATCTGCGATTTGGTTTTCCCCTCGTAAAGAAGGTTCGCAAGCGACACGGCAAGCATATTGCGATTGAGTGCGTCGCAATTTGTGCCGCTCTGAGTGCCGTCGCAGGGCGAAAACGGGGTGGGAGTATCCTTGTTTTTCGTATTGTACATATTCAAATATATGCATATAAAAATTTTGTTGTTTTTTCAAATTCCCGTGCAAATCCTCTTGACAACAATCCGCTTTAATCATATAATAGGCAATGTTAAGCGGTCATGGCGGAATAGGCAGACGCGTACGTTTGAGGGGCGTATGGTTACACCGTCCGAGTTCAAGTCTCGGTGACCGCACCACCAAAAAAGTGAGTACAGAATTGTCTGTGCTCACTTTTTTTGTTAAGTGCAGGGAGCCGAGACTTTTGTGACCGCAAGCGAAGAGAGACGCAAGCGTGGAGCATTTGCGGACATCGAGCGCAGTGGACATAGCAAGCAAATAAAACACGAAGTGTTGCGTGCGAATGCACGCAGGCGCGTATGCGCCATTTGCGAAGCGTAGACCGCACCATCTAAAGCCCCGAATATTTGTTAGAGAATTAAGTCACCTAGACTTGAACTTGTGCGCAATGATTGCGCACAACAATGCGTTGCATTGTTCGGACGGCACAGTCCGAGCGTTTACGCGAAGCGTTGAAAAAATAATACCGATATGATACAATATTATTAAAAATTAAAGGCAATATAAATGTCTATGATCAAAACGGAAAGATTGATGCTTAGAAAATGGAAAGAAACAGACGCGGAGAGCCTGTTTGAATATGCAAAGGACCCGGAAGTCGGTCTGATTGCCGGATGGCCGCCGCACGGTTCTAAGGAGGAAAGTCTCGATGTTATCAAAAACGTGCTTAACGGTGCGGAATGTTATGCCATTTGCGAAAAAGAGAACGGAAAAGCAATCGGTTCTATTGAGTTGAAATTGAACGGACATACCGATATGACCGATCGCGATGACGAATGCGAACTCGGCTACTGGTTGGGAAAACCGTTTTGGGGAAGAGGATATATGCCGGAAGCCGCAAGAGAAATAATACGACACGGGTTTGAAGATCTTGGAATGAATACAATTTGGTGCGGATATTACGAAGGTAATCAAAAGTCAAAAAGAGTTCAAGAAAAGCTCGGATTTGTGTACCACCACACCTGCACGGATGTTTATGTTCCGTTGTTAAACGAAGTGCGCGTCGGACATACGAATGTTATGACGAGGGTGCATTGGGCTGACATCTATAAAGTCTAAAAGGAATTGCACTTTTATGGAAACGGATATGATAAAGAGTAAGCGATTGACGATGTATCCTGCGACGAAGGAAGAAATGGAAAGGATGATTGCCGTCGAGCGGGATGAAGAACTGAAAACCGCATATCGAGAGATGCTGGACGGTTGCATAACCCACCCGGACGAGTGGAACTTCTATGCCGTGTGGATTATCCAAAATCAAGTGGGAACAGCGGTCGGCGACTTCTGCTTTAAGGGCATTCGTGCAAACGGCGCTACCGAAATCGGCTACGGTATTTATGATCCTTATCAAGGGCAGGGATATGCCACTGAGGCAGTTGACGCTGCAGTAAAGTGGGCTTTCGCTCAACAAGGCATAACGGCGGTCGAAGCGGAAGCGGACGTAAACAATTTCGCTTCCGTTAGGGTGCTCGAAAAGTGCGGATTTGTTCCGACGGGTACGCTTGGAGAGGAAGGTCCTCGCTTCGAGAGGAGAAAATAAATTGCGGTCTATGAGGGTGAAAAGATGATTTTGTCTATCGGGGAAATACTTGCCGATATGATTGGCGAAAAGATTGACTGTGTAACCACGTTCAAAGCGTTTTGTGGCGGTGCGCCGTTCAATCTCGCAGTCAATGCAAAGCAAAGCGGTGCAAAAGTCGGGTTTGTAGGACGCGTGGGCAACGACGTTATCGGTCGTTTCGTTACGGCGGAAGCACAAAAAGCAAATTTGGATTATCTCGACATTCAAACGGACGATGAGCGCAACACTACGATCGCTTTCGTTACGCTTGCGGACGGTGAGCGCGATTTTGCGTTCAATCGTCACGACACTGCGGACTTCAATATCGACTTGGACGAAATAGACTTCGACAAATACGAAGATTTGAGTATTTTGCATCTCGGCTCTCTTATGCTTTCGGAAGAAACGGGCAGAAAGTTTGCCAAAAAGGTTGCGAAAAAAGCCAAAGATTTGGGCGTAAAACTCAGCTTCGATATGAACTTCCGCAAGGATATTTATCGAGATTTTGAGGACGCTAAAAAGGCATATGCGCCGTTTGTCGAGTGTGCGGACATAATCAAGTTTTCGGAAGACGAACTTGCAGATTACACGGGCATACAGGATATGGACAAAGCGGCAGAGTCGCTTTACGTCAAAGACAGACTGTTGCTCATAACTCTCGGAAAAGACGGCAGTGCGTATTATTACAACGGTATCAAAGGCGTTGTGCCGAGCATAAGCGGTTGCAAGTGCGTTGACACAACGGGTGCAGGGGACGCGTTTTTCGGCGCATTCCTTGCGGCAATAGAAGGCAAAGATATGACAAAAGAAAATCTTGATAACGCCGCAATGAAAGGCAATATCAAGGGCGCAAAAGCCACGGAATTTTACGGAGCAATACAATTATGAGTGATATTATAATAAAAAAGTGTAAGAGTATAAGAATTATAAAAATATCTATAATATGATGACATATCAAACGGTTGATTTTTGCAAAAGGAACAATAAACGATATCATATTAAAGAAGGAACCATAACAGAATAGCGTCGATGTGTTCAACTGCGGTTGCTTTCTGCGCACCACCAAAATGAGCACGGATTTATCCGTGCTTTTTTCATTTTGCCGTTCGGTCACCTAGACTTGAACTTGTGCGCAATGATTGCGCACAACAATGCGTCGCATTGTTCGGACGGCACCGTCCGAGTGGCGCTCGCTATGGTGAGTAAACTCACCCCGCTTGCTATTACGCGCACTTTGTTCGCTACAAATCTCGATTACACAGTATCAAAATAAGTATAGAATGGTCTGTGCTCACTTTTTTGTTAAGTGCAGGTTGCAAACATCGTTTGCCGACAATTGAAAATTGTCGCAAGTCCGTCAACGGACTAAATTGGAAAGACGGCATTCAGCCGTCTTAATAAATTTGGTACGGATGACAGGACTTGAACCTGCACGCACTTGCACTAGAACCTAAATCTAGCGTGTCTGCCAATTTCACCACATCCGCGAAACATCCTTATTATAACACAAAAACAGATTATGTAAAGCCGCTTTGACCTCTTGTCAAAAATTTTTGATTTTTCTATCTAAAAATTGTTGCATTTTGCCGATTAATTTGGTATAGTTACTGTTGCTTGCGGGAGTGACTCAGTGGTAGAGTGTCACCTTGCCAAGGTGAAAGTCGCGGGTCCGAATCCCGTCTCCCGCTCCACGCGTAAGCGAAAGGACACGTTGAAAAGCGTGTCCGACATATCGAAAAGCGACAATGACCGCAAAAGCGTATTTGTCGCAATGATATGCGTCCTTAGCTCAGTTGGTAGAGCAACTGACTCTTAATCAGTGGGTCCAGGGTTCGAGTCCCTGAGGACGCACCAAAAAATCAACAGCAATAGCTGTTGTTTTTTTATGCGTATATTCAGGGACTTTTTGCAACGAAGTTGCAACCACGCATTGCGTGGCGAACCCTTGACACGCCAGGCTGACGTTCGCTTTTTGCAAGTAAACTTGCCCGCTCTCTATTACGGAAGCCTCTGGCTTCCTACGAGTCCCTGAGGACGCACCAAGTGTGATGGTCTATAAGTCTTTTCTTATAGACCGTTTTTTTACACCGATGCGAATGATTGAAAAACGCCGCACAATATGCTAAAATTAGGGCAAATACAATTCGGGATTTGTCGAGGCGAAGCAATGGATATTTCATTTAAGTGTGAAAATCAAAAATTCAATTACAGAGTATGCGCGATAATCGTTTCGGAAAATAAAATTTTAGCGATGCACGACGAGCGCTCGCCATATTTTTATCTTCCCGGCGGAAGAGTTGCGCTGGGCGAAACTGCTGAGCAAGCAGTAGTGCGGGAAATTCGTGAAGAACTTGGCGTGACACCGAAGATTTCGCGCGCGCTGTGGCTTAACCAAGCGTTTTTTACCGAGGATGTGGACAATCTCCGTTACCACGAGTTGTGCATTTATTTTTTAATGGATATTTTAGATACAAACCTGACGGAAAGAGGCAACGTGTTTACTCTGACCGAGGGAAAGCACACTCACACCTTTGAATGGCTGGAGTTTGACAGATTGCAGGATGAATATTTTTACCCGGTATTCCTTAAAAAAGAAATTTTCAATCTTCCCAAACAATTCATCCTTCGCACTGAATTGGAATAATAATTTTTATTTGTTTAGATAGTTAAAAATACACTCGAAAAGAATACTTATCGTCTGACACATTCTCGAAAATCGCCCGAAAAACGAGATTTTGTCGCACACACACAAATTTATTAAGACGGCTGAATGCCGTCTTTCTAATTGTCGCTAAAGGCTACAAAAAAAAGAACCCCACCAATTGATGGCGTTCTTTTTGAAGTGGTTGTTCGTTAATCCACGATTTCGTTTTGTACGCGCAAGGTGATAGTGTGATTGTTTGCAATCATCGTAAGCTCCGAGTTTTTCAATTGGTCGTAGCCCGTTTGCGTAGAACCTGTGCCAACGGTGTCGAGAAGATTGTAGTAAGTCGTCTCACCGCTGTCTGCGACAACCCCAAACGTAACGTAATATTTGTGATTGGGAACGTATTCGATATTGCACGTAACTTTGCCGTCCGTGCCGACTTGTACGTCGAGGAAGTTTTGGTATTTTTGATTGTCACTGCCCGAAACGTAGTTAAGGTCGGTGAAGTAGACGCTGAATTTGCCTTTTTGCAAATTGCTCGGAAGAGCGGAGACGTCAAATACCACTGTTTCAGACCATTTTTCGGTTACGATTGTTTCCTTGACTTCGATCGGCACGACGAGGCTTGCCTTTTGAGAAGATACGTTGCCGTTTTTAAGGTCGATGAGAAGGAACGTTTTGCCTGTGCTGATTTTGTCCGTATCTATCGTTATAATGAGGTCGTCAATAAGATTGGATTGCGGTTGGAAAGTCGTACTTGCAGAAATCGCACCCGTTTCGGTAAGCTCGGTATAAGAGTTTTTGACGCTTGAACCCGGGATTACCGCCTGATTGGTGGATTTTATGCTCCAATCGAGTATCGCCATATTACTTCCGTTGAGTGATATCGTGAGGTCGACTTCGCCGTTGCCTTTTGCAAGGGAAGTCGGATTGACAGATGAGTACGTCGCAAAGTCGTTGCCGTCGGTGAGGCGTTGTTGATAATCTTTCAATACTACGGTTACGACGACGTCGTCGTTGCCCATAAGGAAGTCGTAAGTGGTTTCCGAGCGCTTATATGCTTCTTTACCGTTGAAAAGCACGCTTTCCACGTATTTGTCCGTGTTTTTGAGGTTGACGGTGATTGTAACCGTTTCGGCAAATTCCGCCTGCGTCTTGTCGACGGTGAGAGTACAATCCTCGGTGGATTGCACGGTAACGCTATGTTTTGCAAATGACGGTTGCGAATTATCCCCGCCATCGTCGCCATTGCAAGCTACAAGCGCAAAAAGACCGCATACTATCACAAACGTAAGGCAAAGCGCAATGATAATTCTCTTGGTTTTCATAGTGTTTTCCTCTTGTTTTATACAGTTTGAAATCAATATTTGAATTGCTCGGTGAAGTAGTCAACGAGGCTGTCGATGGGGATACGCACTTGCGCCATTGTATCACGTTCACGCACCGTTACGCAGCCGTCCTCGAGAGTGTCGAAGTCAACGGTAACGCAATATGGCGTGCCGATTTCGTCTTGACGGCGATATCTCTTGCCGATGGAAGCGGATGTGTCGAAGTCGCAAGCAAAGTGCTTTGAAAGCTCGATATAAAGCTCTTCCGCTTTGTCGTTGAGTTGCTTTTGCAATGGGAGAACCGCAACTTTGACAGGCGCGATTTGATGATGCAAGTGGAGCACCACACGAGTGTCGTTTTCGCCAACTTGCTCTTCGTCGTAAGCGTCTGCGAGGAATGCGAGGAACACGCGGTCTGCGCCGAGCGACGGCTCGATGACGTAAGGCACGTATTTTTCGTTGGTGACGGGATCGATATAGCTCAAATCCTTACCGCTTGTCTTGATGTGTTGATTGAGGTCGTAATCGGTGCGGTCCGCAACACCCCAAAGTTCGCCCCAACCGAAGGGGAATTTATATTCGAAGTCCGTCGTCGCCTTGGAGTAGAAGCAAAGCTCCTCTTTGTCGTGGTCGCGGAGTTTGAGATTTTCGTCTTTCATACCGAGGTCGAGCAACCATTTGTGGCAGAAGTCCTTCCAGTATGCAAACCATTCGAGGTCGGTGCCGGGTTTGCAGAAGAATTCGAGCTCCATTTGTTCAAATTCGCGGATGCGGAAGATGAAGTTTCCGGGAGTGATTTCGTTGCGGAAGCTCTTGCCGATTTGTCCGATGCCGAAAGGCACTTTTTTACGAGTGGTGCGTTGTACGTTCTTGAAGTTTACGAAAATGCCTTGTGCCGTTTCAGGGCGCAAATACACGGTGGAGGTGCTGTCCTCGGTTACGCCGATAAACGTCTTGAACATAAGGTTGAATTTTCTTACGCCCGTAAAATCGCTGTTGCCGCATACGGGGCAGGGGATTTTGTGTTCGGCAATGTATTGTTCCATTTGTTCGTTTGTCCAGCCCGCAATGCTCTCTTCGATGCCGTGTTTTGCCATATAATCTTCAATGAGATCGTCGGCGCGATGACGAGATTTGCACGCTTTGCAGTCCATAAGAGGATCGGAAAAACCGCCGATATGTCCGCTTGCCTGCCAAGTGGTGGGGTTCATGATGATTGCGCTGTCAAGACCTACGTTGTAGGGGCTTTCGACGACAAATTTTTTCCACCAAGCTTGCTTGATGTTGTTTTTCATCGCAACACCGAGAGGACCGTAGTCCCACGAGTTTGAAAGACCGCCGTAGATTTCACTGCCGGGATACACGAAACCGCGGTTTTTCGCAAGAGCGACGAGTTTGTCCATTGTTACGTTTGCCATAATAAAAACTCCTTCCGCACTCATCCGGATGATGAGCCGATGTTTATTGTTTATTCGTTTATAAATAATAGAATAAAGCAAATAAAAAGTCAATGCAACAGTTTGAAATGTTTTAATTAATAATTATAAATTAATAATTAATAATTGTGGGTGGGACACCCACACCCGAACGCTTACCCATTCGGAGCGTTCTTATTGACGGTATGTGCCTATTCGGAGCTTCGAGTCGCAAGGCGACGAGCGGTGGAGTGCCGAACTTGACGGTTGTACAAGTGAACCGATAAGTGTTGTTTTTTTATCGGTGAACGAGTGGCATAATAAGGGGACGATACATTTTATGTGAGTGCCGATTGTCTCCCCCGCGAGCGACGGATAATGTTGTAGAGAATTGTCCCTATACGAGTGGTCGAGCGCGACGCGTTAAGCAACACATCCGGTGAATGTGTTGTAGCCAAAGCGAACGAGGCGGATTGCGGTGCGCAAACGCCGAAGTGGACATGCCGGCGTGTCCGGAAAGAGGGGGGTAATTCTAATTAAAGGAGTTACGATAAAACTCTGTGTAAAAATCCGCACTAAAAGGACGACAATGCGCATTTACTGCGCATTGTCGTTACCTTGGTGCTGATTTTTACTTGCAGCCACAACCACCGCCGCAAAGGCAGGAAAGAATGAGAATGAGCCATACAAGGTCGCAGGAATTGCAACCGCCAAAGCCCGTTCCACCGCCGCAACCGCAACAATTGAGCAACATAATGAGCAACACTATGTCACAAGTATTGCAACCGCAACCGTTTGCACCGTTTGAAAAAAATCCGTTCATGTTATGTACCTCCTTGTTTGATTAGGATTGCTCCTACATTACCTTACGCAACCTTCAAAAATTGTGTTACTCCGTCATTTAACTTGCAAAATGCAAATATACTTTGACGTGGGGTATTTGAAACGAATGATCGGAATAGTCGTCGGAATATTCGCGATACTCGTAGTATCGGGATTGTGTTCCATTTGTTTCAAAACGGACTTAAAGTGGTATATTGCGCTTGAAAAACCCTCGTTTGTGGTGAGCGGAGGTTGGTTTACGATTTTGGTGGCGACGGCGTACGTGTCTTGCGTGCTTGCGATATCTCGCCTTGTGGAGTACAAACATTTTTTTCCGTCAACGATATTTTTTCTGATTTTGGGAATATTTGCGGTGCTTTTCGTCTTTGCGTTTTTCACACTGAAAAATCTTTGGTTTGCGCTCGTATGTATGACGATTGTGCTTGCCTTTTCCTACGTATTATTAATACGCTTTTTGACGAAAGAAGTGAAAATCGCAATAGAATTTTTGCCCGCGTTCCTATTCAACTTTTACGCATTTCTCTGCACGCTTTGCATTGTGATGAACAATTAATTCAGGCTTGATTGGTTTAAAAGATTTTATGGTTGATAATATCTGAATAATTTGGTATACTATTGTCAATTTACTGGATGTTGCGCACGCAAATACGTGCGCAAGAGAGGTACGAGATGATACTCACGATGGATATTGGCAACACCAACGTAAAATACGGCGTTTTTGACAAGGACAACCTTATTGCGTCGTGGCGTGTATCGACCAAAGCGTCGCGCACGGCGGACGAATACGGTATGGTGCTGTACGATTTGCTCAAACAACGCGGAGTAAACTTTGCGGATATAGAGGACGCGGTTATGTCGTCGGTTGCGCCCGCGCTCAATTACACCATAGAGCATATGTGCAACTACTATATAGGTAAATCGCCGCTTATCGTGTCTGCGAACACTGATACGGGGCTTAAACTTAAGTACGATCACCCGTCGCAGCTCGGCACGGACAGAATTGTGGGGGCGGCTGCAGCGTACAAGTTTTACGGCGGACCCGTTATCGTAGTGGATTTCGGCTCGGCAACGACGTTCAATCTTGTAACAAAAGGCGGGGAGTATATAGGCGGAGCGATAGCACCCGGTATCAAGACTGCGACGGAATCGCTTGTTACGACGGCGGCAAAACTTCCGAGAATAGAGCTTGAAAAACCGCAAAATATCGTGGGTACGGACACCAAAAGTTGTATGCAAAGCGGTATCGTTTACGGATATACGGGGCTTGTCAAATATATGGTTGCCAAGTACAAGGAATTGCCCGAGATGCAAGGCGCAAAAGTGGTTGCGACGGGCGGTCTTAGCGAGCTCGTCGAGAAAGTCGAACCTGAGCTTATCGATATAAGCGACCGCGCGCTTGCGCTCAAAGGTCTCAAATATATCTACGACAGGAATCAAAACAAATAAGCGCAGGAATAAGGCAAAACTGGCAATTTGATTAAGGATAGATATGGTACTGTTTTTTGCGAGAGGAAAACTCAATAGCGACGATTTTGTAAAATTTTGCTACGGGCATTACAGGGATATAATGTCGCAATACGGAGCGGATTTGCCGAAGTCGCTTGAAATAATCAGAGAAGAAGGGCAAAAACCGCGCTTTGACAGCGAGGAAGTGTTTTTCAATCTTTCGCACTCGCACGGCGTGATTATGCTGGGCATTTCGCACACCCCTATAGGCGTGGATATAGAGAAAATACGTGATATCGATTATAAGAAATTCACCTTCATAGAAGCCGAAAATCTTGAAGATTTTTTTGAAAAATGGACGGAAAGAGAGAGTTATCTCAAATGGACGGGAGAGGGATTGTCCGCATTCAGGCGCGAGATCCCGAAGGACGCGCATTTCGAGCATTTTCCCGTCTATGACGACTATCACGCTTGCGTTTGCGCAGACGAGCAAAGCATCATAGCGTACGAGATAGATCCAAACGCGGTAAAAGAGGAATTTTGCTCTTGTTAAAAGCATATTCTCGTGATATAATTACAACATCAACAAGGCAGGTAACAACTATGATTTTTGAAACAGTCAGAGACATAATAGCGGCACAATTGGGTATGGACGCAAGCAAGATTACGCCCGAAAGCGACCTTATCAACGATTTGGGACTTGACAGCCTCGACATCGTGGATCTCGGAATGACGCTTGAAGAAAAGTGGAATCTCATCATCGAAGACGACGATATGGGCAAAATCAAAACTGTCGCAGACGTGGTGAAATACATAGAAGAAAACGCAAAGTAGGGTGATATTGCACCTTCGGTGCAGTGATATTCTCGCTGCGCGAGAGTGATATTGCGCAAAAGTCGTCGCTGTGGCAAAGACAACTCACCAGTTCATTGTCTAACGCCACACTAGCCTTATTGCGCTGCTACCGCGCAATCGATACACGCTATCAGTTCAAGCAAGGATAAGAACTCCTGCCACAGTTTCGCTATATCGCTTGCTTGGTGAGTGCGCCTTTGGCGCATTTTTTATGCGGAATATTACATTTCTCCTTATGTCATTCAGAGCGTAGCGTGGGAATCAAGGCGACAGCCGCAAAATAAAATATATAAAAGCGCACTCGGTGCGCTTTTTTCGTGCGATTTTTCAAAAAATTTAATGTTTTTTTAGGAAATTGATAAAATTTATTCGTATATATAAATAGTTAATACAAAGGCGGATAATATGGCAGGCGGTTTTACTCCCGAATTTATGGAGGAACTCAAATACAAGTGCGACATAGTGGAAATCATTTCGCAGTACGTCCCTTTGCAAAAGAAAGGGGGGCGTTATTTCGGTTGCTGTCCTTTCCACAATGAAAAAACGCCGTCGATGTGCGTAAATAACGGCTGGTATCATTGCTTCGGATGCGGCGCAAGCGGCGACGTTGTGAAATTTGTTATGGAAATGGAATCCGTAAGTTTTTACGACGCGGTGAAAATCCTCGCCGACAAGGTGGGTATGCAGTTGCCCGAAGTCAAGCTTGACGCAAAGTACGCTCAAAAGAAAGAACATTCGGACGTCCTCAAACAACTTATGCGCGACGTGGCGAGATATTATCGCAACAATTTGCTTGACGAAAAGAAGGGCGAGGAAGCGCGCAACTATCTTGCGAGCAGAGGTATCGATGATGAAACTTCCAAGCGTTACGGGCTCGGGCTTTCGCTTGACGGCGAGAGTATGGTGGGGTATATGCGCCGCAAAGGGTATATGCTCAAAGACTTGCAAGAGTGCGGACTTATCGCCAATCCCGACCGTCCTTATGACGCTTTCGCCAACAGAATTATTGTGCCGATTATGAACGGTATGAGCGACGTTATTGCGTTCGGAGGTCGTATTTATCACGGCGAAAAGGACGTTGCAAAATACAAAAACTCCACAAATACCACGCTTTTTGACAAAGGACGCACGCTGTACGGAGTGAACTTTATTAAGCGAGATAAAAAGCTCAACGGCGTTGCGTATAAAGAACTTATCCTTGTCGAAGGCTATATGGACGTCATATCTTTGGGCGCGGCAGGCGTCAAAAACGCAATCGCAGGCATGGGCACCGCACTCACCGAAGGACAGGCGAGAGAGATATCTCGTCTTACGGAAAACTTGTACGTTTGCTATGACGGCGACGGCGCAGGCAAGCACGCGTCCGTCAAAAACGTGGATATCCTTTCGCCGTACATTCAAAACGTCAAAGTTGTGTCGCTGGACGATGGAAAAGACCCCGACGAAACCGTGCGCGAAGAGGGCTATGAAGGCTTTATGAAGCATGTGAGCGAGGCATTGCCTGTCGTTGAATACAAACTAAAATTGTGCGCAGACGCAAACGACCTCGGCTCCGTAAACGGCAGAGCAAAGTACGTGCAATCCGCGCTCAAAGTGCTGAAAGGCATAGATAACAAAGCGGAAAGAGAAGTTTATATGGCGATTGTGTCAAAACTCAGCGGCGTGTCGGTATCAACGCTCAGTCAAGAGATAGGCGCGCCTCGTCCGCAAAGAGAAGAGCCGATAAAGGAAAACAGCGAGGAAAAACAAGCCAAAAATCTGCGTGCGTCTAGATTTGTCGTCAACAGACTTTTGAACAACGCGGTATACGCGGAACTTGGCAAAATCAAAAGGGAATGGCTTGCAAACGACACGCACAAAAGAATATTCGATTTTGTTCTGACCGAGTCGGAAAAGAAGGTCAGCATAAGCAAAATGTACGACGTTTTGGGCTATGACGACGATGAGATAAATCACGTTTTGGGCATCAACTTGCGCTTCTCGGACAACGGGCGCGAGGCGGACTATTACAACGATTGTTTGCTTGCGCTTGCCAACGAGTGCATATCCAAAAAGCTCGAAGAGGCAAAAGAAAGATTCAACACGCTCTCGGACGCTAACGAGAAGAGGGCGGGCATTGCGGAGATTTCCGCTTTGCAAAAAATATTAAAATCCAAATCAATTGAAGATAAACTTTGATTCACATAGGAGGACAACGTGGACAGAGAACAACTTTTGAAACAAGAGATTGACAAAATCGTCGCTTTGGGAAAGAGCAAAGGCTTGGTGAGCGAAGACGAGATAATGGCAAAACTCGAACATCTCAACGCAACTGCCGAAGATATGGAAGTGGTGTTCAACGCCTTGCAAGCGGAAAACATCAAGGTTGAAGAGACAATCGAGGACGACGATATTTCGCTTGACAAAATCATCGATAGCAGCGTTGACGACTCGGTCAAAATCTACCTCAAAGACATAGGCAGAGTACCCCTTTTGACGGGCGATCAGGAAATCGAGCTTGCCAAGAGGATGAAAGATGGCGACGAAGAGGCAAAACATTTGCTCAGCGAGGCAAACCTCCGTCTTGTCGTGTCAATCGCAAAACGCTACGTGGGCAGAGGCATGCAATTTCTCGACTTGATACAAGAAGGCAACCTCGGTCTTATGAAAGCGGTTGAAAAATTCGATTACACCAAAGGCTTTAAGTTCTCCACTTACGCAACGTGGTGGATAAGACAAGCGATTACTCGTGCTATTGCCGACCAAGCAAGGACCATTCGTATCCCCGTGCATATGGTTGAAACCATCAACAAGCAAGTGCGCGCAACTCGTCAACTTCTCCAACAACTCGGAAGAGAACCGTCGGCGGAAGAGATAGCGCAACATCTCGGTTGCTCTGTTGAGCGTGTGCGTGAAATTCAAAAAATCGCGCAAGATCCCGTTTCTCTCGAAACGCCTATCGGTGAGGAAGAGGACAGCCATCTCGGAGATTTTATCGAGGATACAGGCGCGCTTTCACCAAGCGACGTTGCGGAAAGCAATATGCTTAAAGAGCAGCTTATCCAAGTGCTCAACACGCTCACTCCTCGTGAGGAAAAAGTGCTTAGATTGAGATACGGTCTTGACGATTCGCACCCCAGAACGCTCGAAGAAGTAGGCAAGGAATTTAACGTTACTCGTGAGCGTATTCGTCAAATCGAGGCAAAGGCGTTGCGCAAATTGCGCCATCCCAATCGCCTTAAAAAGCTCAAAGATTTCGACTGATGCCAATACGACTTGACCAAAGATTGACCACCATTGCCAATCTCGTCGATTACGGAAAAGTGGCGGACGTGGGGTGCGACCACGGCAAGCTCGGCTACTATCTCGTAAGCACGGACAGGGCAAGCGCAGTCATTGCGACGGATATAAGCGCGCCTTCGCTTGCAAAAGCGGAGGAACTTGCCAAAGAAAACGGCGTTTCCGACGTTATGAGCGCAAGACTCGGCGACGGACTTGTGTGTGTGGAAAGCGAAGAGGTTGACACCGTGATAATTGCAGGTCTGGGCGGCGACGTGATAGCAAATATATTGTCGCGCGCACGCGAGGACGGCAAGACTTTCGAACATTTTTTGCTCTCTCCAAACACTCATCCCGAAAAGGTGAGAAGAGAGATTGTCGCCTCTTGCCATACGATAATCTATGATGATTTGCTTGAAGTCGCAGGCAAGGTCTACACGATTATCAAGACGAAAAAAGGCGAGAGCAGTCTTGATCTTGAGCAAATCAAGTACGGTGCGTTTTTCAAGACCAATCCAAATTTTGCGACGTTTGCAAAAAAGGATATCCAGAGCCTTGAAAACATCTACCGCAACAATCCTTCCGCAAACGAACTCAAAGATAAGATAGCCGCTTTGAAAGACGCGCTTTCAAAAACAATCAACGCATGATACATACAAAAACGGCGTATAAAACCGCTTTTTGAAAAATAGGAAAGATATGAAAAACAGACAAATCACCGACGCGATAGAGCAGTTTGCACCCAAAACGCTTGCGGAGCCGTGGGATAATCCCGGGCTTATGATAGGCTCGCTGTCCGATGAATGCACTGGCGTTATCGTTGCGCTTGACCTTACCAAAGACGTAGTAAAGCAAGCGGTGGAGAACGGTTGCAACCTCATTGTAACGCATCACCCGTTTTTCTTTACGGCGATAAAGCATATTGATACGGACGAGTCAAAAGGCGAGATTATAAGAGAAGCGCTAAAAAACGACATTACCGTATATAGCGCTCACACCAATCTCGACGAATGCGAAGGCGGGCTTTGCATAACTCTTGCCGGACTTCTCGGCGGACAAAACATTGTTGCAGACGGCGTCGGAGCGCTGTGCGACGTTGATGAAATGCCGCTCAAAGATTTTGCAAAACACGTTGCAAACACCTTAAAAGACAATTCCGTCAAATACACGGGCGACGACAATAAGGTCATTCGCAAGATGCTTTGCATATGCGGAGGCGGCGCAGGCGACAGCGCGTACGACCACGCAAAAGACGTTGCGGACGTATTCGTTACGGGCGACTTCAAACATCACCTTTACGTGGCGTCCGAAAACGACGATTTCCCGATTGTGGAGTTTTCGCATTATCACAGCGAGATTATCGTTGAAAACTTATTTGAAAAAATCCTCGCTCCTCTCGGAGTGAAAATCATAAAAGCAAAACAGAACTGTCCTTTCAAGACAGTCGGAGGATACAATGAATATTGACAAAATACTCGAATATCAAAAAATCGACCAAGAACTCATTTCGCTTGAAAACGAAGTGCTCAAAAGCAGTGAAAGACAAAATCTCGCAATGGCGAAATCTCGTCTTGACGGCGCAACCGAAACTATAGGAAAACTCAAAAACGACGCCGCCGAACTTCTTGCCGGTTACACCTCTATGAAAGAAAAAATCGACGCTCTCAAAGCCGAACTCGATGAGTTTGACGGCATTTTGGAGGACGTTCAAGACGCAACCGAGGCAGACCACTATCTCAAAATGGTGGCAAGCATTGCGGAAAAAATCAATGCGCTCGAAAAGGACGCAAACGCCACTTCCGCCAAAATCGACCAAGTCAACGACAACTACAGAAAGACTTGGGATATCGGCGTAAAGGCAAGCGACGTATATAAGGCGGCAAAGGCAGAGTACGACGCGTTTATGAAGAATCTGCAACCGCAGGTTGTGCAAATCAAGTCGCAACTTGCCGCACTCAAAGGCGAAATCCCCGAAAAAATCATGAACGCATACGTATCGTTGCGCACGGCAAAGAAGATGCCTGCGTTTGTGCCGTATGACAGCGAGCACGAGATTTGCGGTCGTTGCAGAATGGAAGTGGACAACAACACCAAGTCCAAGCTTCGCAACGTCGGCGATGTGGCGGAATGCCCCAACTGCCGTCGTATCCTTTACGTGGCGGAACAAAAATAACGAGGCTTTTCACAAAAGGTAGGAGAGAAATATGAAGAATTGCTACAACAATCCCGATGTATATTGCATAAACGTTGCGCCCAAACACGGCGCAGGTTTTCCTCTTGACGAAAACGGCAATCAAAAGACGGTCTTGCTCAACGGCGAGTGGGATTTTAAATATTATATGTCGGCAAGCATGCTCGACGTCAATCCGACGGAATGGGATAAAATCGCAGTGCCGTCCAACTGGCAACTCAAAGGTTACGGCAAGCCAATATATTCCAACATCAGATATCCGCATCCGATTGCAACGAGCGGAAAACCCCACATCAACGAGGACGAAAACAGTTGCGGCGTTTATCGTCGCACGTTCAACGTCGATAAGGTTGAGGGCAGCATTCGTATCAATTTTGCGGCAAACAGCGGCGCGGAGCTTTACGTCAACGGCAGCTTTGTGGGATACAGCGAGGATACTTTCGATTATCAGGAATATGACGTTACGCCGTTTGTGAAAGCGGGCGAAAACGAAGTGAAAATCGTCGTTTATCGCTACACGACAGGCAGCTATCTGGAAGATCAGGACATGTGGCGCATTTCGGGACTTTTCCGCGACGTCAATCTCATTTTCTTGCCGAGCGTGCGCATAGAAGATGTATACGCGCGTGCGGAATTCAACGAGGATATGTCCAAGGCAAAGCTCTTGATAGACACGAGCGTGTATTGCTCAAAGAACGTGGAAATCGAGGACGCTGACGTAAAAGTGGAAGTCATCGATATGGACTGCAACGTCGTATCGAGCGGCAATTTTGCAGTGCTCGGTCTGGATTCCGACGAAACGATACCCATCAAGATAACGGAAAATATCCAAAATCCGCGTCTTTGGAGCAGTGAAGATCCTTATCTTTACAAAATCAGACTTACGTTTACGTCCACGGAAAAGGGCAAAACTATTTTCCACGACAGAAGAGAGATTAACTTTGGTTTCAGACAGGTTGCAATCGTGCCGTCCATCGACGGAAAGCAACCGTACATAACTCTCAACGGCAAAAAACTCAAAATCAGAGGTGTAAATCGCCACGAATTCCATCCCGACTTCGGTCATGCAGTGCCAAAGGAATACACCGAAAAAGACATCCTTCTTCTCAAGAAGAATAACGTCAACAGCATCCGCACTTCGCACTATCCCAACAGCAGATATTTCTATGATTTGTGCGACAAGTACGGCATTATGGTGATGTGCGAAAACAACCTTGAAACTCACGGTTTGGCAACTCGCATTCCTCGCTCCAACAAGCGTTGGACGGAGCAAGTTTGCTGGCGTATGAGAAATATGGTGAGAACGTACCGCAACCACGCTTGCATACTCTTTTGGTCGCTCGGCAACGAAAGCGGCAACGGAAAAGCGTTCCCTGCAATGAAGAAAGCTGCGCTCGAACTGGACGCAACTCGCCCCATACACTACGAGCCGGACGCATACGTCAAGACTACGGACATCATGAGCGAGATGTACACCAAAGAGGAGCAAATGGAGGAGATTGCAAACAACAAGCTTCACATTCACTCGATGGCATTGTGGGCGCCTCTCGGACACCTGCTCACTCCCAAGATGTACAAAAACAAGCCGTTTATTCAATGCGAATACGCGCATTGCATGGGTAACAGCCTCGGCAACTTCGAGGACTACTGGAAACATTTCCGCAACAACGACAGACTTTGCGGCGGCTATATATGGGATTTTGCCGATCAATCAATCAAGAGGGTTGGCGCTGACGGCACCATAGAGTACACCTACGGCGGCGACTGGGGCGACAAACCCAATGACGGCACGTTTGCATTCAACGGCATCGTGAGAGCGGACAGAAGCCCAAATCCGGCATTCTATGAAGTGCAAAAGGTCTATCAACAAGTTCAATTTGCCCTCAAAGACGGCAAAATCGAGATTGAAAACGAGTATATGTTCACCAATCTCAACCGCTTTGAAGTGCGTTTCGATTTGCTTGAAAACGGTGTTGTAGTCGAAAGCAAAACTATGGATATGCCGTCCGTCGAACCTTACCAAAAGGCAACCGTCGATATGCCGTATGACGTCAAGAATGACGGCAAGGAAAAGGCAATCAACTGCTATTGCATTGTAAAAGACTCATTCGACGTGTTTGAAAAGGGCGATATAATCGCACGCGAACAACTTGATTTGACAGGCTATATCCCCGTGAAATATGAAGAACCGCAAGGCAAAACCGTATTCAATGAGGACGGAAAGATAGTGTTAGAATGCGGGAAAATGCGCGCAATCGTATCTAAGAACAGCGGTTGCATTACGTCTATCGTCGTTGACGGTAAAGAAAAACTCGCATCCCCGATTATTCCCAACTTCTGGCGCGCGCCAATTGACAACGACGTCTCTCCGCAACTTCCCAGCTTCGTCAAGAGATTGTTCGGCAAGCTCTTCTTCAAGGGCTGCAAAGAACGCCTTGTCAAGTCCAATATGGTGCTTACGGACAAAGCCGTTGCGATAGAGTGGTCTTGCATGCCTCAACTTTCCGTGCTCAAAACGGTCTATGAGGCGAGCGAGGATGGCATAAAAGTGTCTATGAAAGTCAAAAACGACTGGTTCAGCTTGCCCAGATACGGCTTTAGAATGGGGCTTGCCACAACCGACGACGTCGCGTTCTACGGCAGGGGTCCGCACGAAAACTATTGCGACAGAAAAGCCGCAGCGGCACTCGGCGTGTATGAAGGCAAAATCACAGATTTCGAGCACAATTATCTCGTTCCTCAAGAAAACGGCAATCACTGCGACACTCGTTGGGTGAAAGTGGGCGGCGAGGACGGCATAGAAGTCGTTGCAACCGACAAACCGTTTGAATTTAGCGTCCACGACTACACGCAAGAGGCTCTCGAAGAGGCAAAACACGCTCACGAACTCAAACACGGCGATGTGATAGAACTTTATATCGACGGCGCACAACGCGGAGTGGGCGGTGACGTTCCCGCACTTGCTTGCACCAAGAAGAGATACAAGATTTTGCCGGGCAAGTATCACGATTTGAGCTTCGTCATCAAAGCCTAACGGATATTCTAATCGGCTAAAAATTTAAATTTGTGAAAAAAATCCTCGGTATTGCCCGAGGATTTTTGCATATTGACATTTTGTATTTTCCATAATAAAATGAATATAGAGGATTGAGTATGCGTTTTTTTGTATTTTGTTAACACAAACGCATACTTGTTATTGGAGGGAACATGAAAAAGAAAATAGTTTTATTGTTTATTTCTGTTTTGTTGTTATCTTCGGTAGTATTGTTTACTTTTACTGCTTGCGGACATCGTGATATATGCTCGTACAAAGAGGGTACTTATCGTTTTGATAAAGACAATTATATACCGTATGGCACAGATGATACGCCTGAAAGTTTTGATGAAATTCCCGATAAGTATTTATTGCTGCATGAGAATTATAATTTGCACGTGGAAGATGTTGCTCTTACTTTTACAAAAATCGGTCTTGTCGAATATAATAGGGCTGACGGCAAAAATGTTGTTAAAAATAGCAAAGATTTGAAGAAATATCATGTTGACCTATATATTAAGTTTGCAGAAGAAGAATCAGGACGTGTTTACGACTTTGTTTTTGATGGTTCAACATTCTTTCAGCATTGTTTAATGACGAACCTTAAAAATGAAAATTTAGGTTTAGATACTGAATTTAAGTTTACTATCGAATTAGTTAGTGATGATTCTAACAATGCGAGAATTAGATTCTTATGGTTTGTTGATGCTCCGAATAATTCCGATTCAAAATGCATCTGTTTACCATTGAGAATAGAGTAACCAAGTAACAAAAGAAGGGGGTATCAAATATGAAACGAAAAATAGTTTCAAGCATAACAGCTCTGTATTTCGCAATATGCTGTTGTTTTACTGTTTGTGTTGTTTACAATGCAGTCAGCTGTGCCAATAATACTGAACTAAATGATGCATACGGTTATGAAAGATTTAGTGTTAATGCACCGGATATGTCCAGCGATGAACTGGATGAATATTATGAAAAAAACGGTATTTCGCCACAAATGCCAGATGGAGTGGAAAGCGGATTAAACAATAGAGTTGCGGTAACAGATTATTTATCTAGACGTTTTCCGGATTACCAATGGCAAGCACCTGATACTGAAGATTATAATGAATTATCTGACAGATATGGAAATAATCCGCGAAATACTTATGAAGCAGAAACTTGGTTGGATGATGCTAAGAAAGATTCAAATCTGCCAAGCACAAAGGAATATGTCGGTTGTGGAGCTATTGCAATGATGGAGGCTTTTAATTATTTGTCCGAAACGCTGGATTATATGGCGTTGCGCAAATATCCGATAAATAATGTTTCGTCTAAAAATGTTAATAACAACAGATATGAAATAGCAAAAGATGTGATAACCGAAACTCCGAGTACCGGATGGTGGGGAGACGGTACATCTATTATGCCCAATAGTTTTCTCATCGGAGCTAGAAACGTGCTTCAAAAGCATGATTTATTTAATACAAGCGGAGATTACTCTGCAATTGATGTATATGGCGACACGATTTCAAGAAATGAGACTAAAAATCAAAAAATAGAGACCGTAAAAGCAGCAATAGATAGAGGCACGCAAGTAATATGGTGGACGGGTGTGGATTTTGGTGATTATAGCAACCATTATATGAATATTATAGGTTATGCTGAGTGGACTGGACTCGATTCAAATGGGAATCAAACAACGCATACATTTCTTTTAGTTAATTGCAATTGGCAAGGTAGAGGTTCTGAATTTATTGATACGGATTTCTTTTCCGCGCCTACTATGGGCTTTATCTTTATTGAGCCTAAAATTGGAAACGTTAGGATTGCGCAAAAGTATTTGAATGTTCCCGAACAATACAACAATTCTGCAGTTGAAAATAGTTTTATTTATCAAAATGGCAGTGATTTACACACGGAAAGATTGCGTATGGCTTACATTAAACATTATACAGCCAACAATTCTGTCTGTGATGGAAAATATCTTGCACTTTCGCCGAATAAAACAGGCGCGGGAGTTGCTTATTTTTTAGCCGGTTCGCCTGCACGTATAAAGAAAATACATATTGATGTCAGTTGGTGGAGAGTTCAAGATAGATATACCTCTAGTGATGGAGAATTGAAATTGCAAGTTATGAATCCGGATAATGGAGAATGGATAACGGTGTTCGATTTTTTGAATTCCGGCATTATACCTATATCTGTGGATTTGAACAATCCTACGAAACTCCAAATTGGAGTTGGCAACGGAAGCATGTTTTTCCGTATAATTGCGACATACAACAATCCGACTTCAACCCGCAATAGCGGTCGCTTTATTATCCATGGAATAAACGTGCTTTGCGATTGATTTTCTTTGCAAGATTTAGTTTGAGAATAGTATAAAATTACCCCCTCACCGGAACTGCTCGATGGGGGGCTTATTGACGGCATATATTTGCCTTATAACATGACTATATTTTATCGAATTGTAAGAGCGGATTTCGATATGAAAGTTCTTGATTAAGTTGTGGCGTTTTTGCATATGGTACGGGCGATTTTTGCGGGCGCAAGGCTTTTTCATAGAAGATATGATTGCAAAAATATGCTACATATTTATTGACGAAGCGTGTATAAATAAATTGACTTTATCAAAAAGCGATATTATAATATTCACACCACGAAAGTGGAAAATAATATTGCGCGTACAGCATTAAGTAGGGCTGATTGCGCGGAGGTAATATGCAACTTACACTAAAAGACGGAAGCAAAATGTCATTTGACGGCGCTATGAGCGCGCTCGACGTGACAAAGCAAATCAGCGAGGGACTCGCAAGAGCGGCAATCGTATGCAAGATTGACGGGCAACTCGCTTCTATGGACACCATCGTTGACAAGGACTGCAATTTCGAGGTGTTTACGTTTGCCGATGACGAGGGAAAGCGCGTGTATCGTCATACTTGCGCTCACATTTTGGCACAAGCAGTCAAGAACATTTATCCGACGGTTCAGTTGGCAATTGGACCTGCAATCGACAACGGATTCTATTATGATTTTGATTTCAAGACGCCTATCACGCAAGCAGATTTTGAAAAAATCGAAGCGGAAATGAAGAGCATCATCAAGGCAAATCTTCCCATCACGCGCATCGTTTGCTCTCGCAGCGAGGCAGAGAAGATGATCACCAAGATGAAACAAACCTACAAGGCGGAACTTCTTGCGGATATCCCGGAAGGCGAAGAGATTTCCTTCTATCAACAAGGCGATTTCATCGATCTTTGCAGCGGTCCGCATCTCACTTCGACGGGCAAAATCAAGGCGTTCAAACTCACGTCGCTCACCGGTGCATACTGGAGAGGCAACGAGAAGAACAAGATGCTCACACGTATATACGGCACTTGCTTTGACAAAAAGGCTGATCTTGACGAATATATCCAAAAACTCGAAGAGGCAAAATCTCGCGACCATAACAAAGTCGGCAGAGAGCTCGGCTTGTTCATGACTGACGAAAACATCGGTCAAGGACTTCCGCTCATTATGCCCAAGGGCGCGCGCATTATCCAAATCATGCAACGTTTCGTCGAGGACGAGGAACAAAAGAGGGGATATCTCCTCACCAAAACCCCGATTATGACAAAGAACAACCTCTTCATCACGTCGGGACACTGGGATCACTACAAAGACAAGATGTTCTACATCGGCGACGAGGACGTGGACGACGAGATTTTGTGCTTGCGTCCTATGACTTGCCCCTTCCAATTCACAATCTACAAGAACGGACTCAAGAGCTATCGCGATTTGCCCGTCAGATATGCGGAAACCGCAATCGAATTCCGTAAAGAGGCGAGCGGCGAAATGCACGGACTCACCAGAATCCGTCAATTCACGCTTTCCGACGGTCACATTGTTTGCACGCCCGACCAACTCGAGCAAGAGTTCCAAGGCGCAGTCGATCTCATAAAATACCTCATCGGCATTCTCGGTTTGCAAGACGACGTAAGCTATCGTTTCTCTCGTTGGGATCCGAAGGACGCTGATAAGTACGTCGGCACGGCAGAGGATTGGGATAAGGTCGAAAGCACCATGCAACAAATCCTCAACGATTTGCACATCGATTACACCGAGGCATGGGGCGAAGCGGCATTCTACGGTCCGAAACTCGACGTCCAAGGCAAGAACGTGCACGGCAAAGAAGATACTTTGTTTACAGTCCAAATCGACTTCTCGCTTGCAACGCGTTTCGATATGATCTACATTGACGAGAACGGTGAAAAAGCACGTCCGCTCATCATTCACAGATCCTCAATCGGTTGCTACGAGCGTACTCTTGCTATGCTTATCGAAAAGTACAACGGCGCATTCCCGATGTGGCTTGCTCCCGAGCAAGTGCGTGTTCTCTCGCTCACAGACCGTACAATCGACAAGGTCAAGGAAGTCCGCAATAGGCTCTTCGACCTCGGCTTGCGTGCAGAGGCTGACGTGCGCAGCGAGAAACTCGGCAAGAAGATTCGTGAGGCTCAACTCGATAAAGTGCCTTACGTTATCGTCATCGGCGACAAAGAGGCAGAGCAAAATCTCATCTCCGTCCGCCATCGCACAGAGGGCGACCTTGGCACTATGACGGTGGAGGAGTTTGTGGCGAAGGCTCTTCTTGAAGTCTCAACCAAAGAAATCAAGTAAGACCGCACTAAATCGCGCCTAACTTTGTCAGCACCCCAAGCACGCCAATTCACGTACGCATTAGTACGTTAGGATTGTCGCTCTTGGGGTGCTTTCGCGTTATGCATCGATTTATCGCGGTCTTACTATGATTTCTGTACATATATCACAGTTTTATATTTATCTCTATCATAATAACTCAATATTAAGAAAAAATGGAATATTCCATAAATAAATATACAAAATCGCAAAAACGTTTGACATAAGTTTTTGTTTTTGTTAATATAATCAAGCAAAGCAAAGGACAGCCTTTCACCATTAGCGTTCAGCAAGATGGTCATCACACAAAAATCACTTGTCTATGATAAGGTATTCGTGAGTGTTGAGGCAGTTCTGCTTCGACACTTATTTTTATGTCGAAAAAACCCATAGCGGTGTATATAGGAGTAGCAATTTGAAAGAACTGCAAATCAACGAACAAATTAGGGATAGAGAAATTCGTCTTATCGGTGATGACGGACAACAATACGGCGTCATTTCCATGAGAGAGGCTCGCGCCATTGCCGAAGAAAAAGGGCTTGACGTATGCAAGGTTTCACCGCCTTCCGTTCAACCTCCCACTTGCAAATTGATGGACTACGGCAAATATCGCTACGAGCAACAAAAACGCGAGAAAGAAGCCAAGAAAAACCAAAAGGTTATGGAAATCAAAGAGATTCGTCTTTCCGCGACAATCGACATCGGCGACACGACAAGACTTGCAGCGCAAACGGCGAAATTCCTCTCCGAAGGCAACAAAGTCAAAGCGTCCATCCGTCTTAAAGGTCGTCAACAAGCGCACCCCGAGATTGCCGTCAAGATCGTTGAAGATTACATCGCAATGGTCGGCGCAGACCTCGTTGTCGAAAAGAAACCCGTGCAAGAAGGTCGTATGATTTACACCATTCTCGCACCCGCGCAAAAGAAATAACATTATTTAGCCCTCGGGCAAAGCAAAATAATAGAGGAGGCACACCTATGCCAAAACAAAAAACACATAGTGGAGCAAAGAAGCGTTTTCGCGTAACAGCAAACGGTTACTACAAGAGAGGCCATTCTGCACACAGCCACCTTCTTACCAAGAAGACAACCAAGAGAAAGAGAGATCTTCGTTCTATCGAGTACGTTGACGAGACAAGATCCGGCGAACTCAAAAAGTTGTTGCCATACAAATAAGGAGAATGAACCATGAGAATTAAAAGAGCGGTTAACGCAGTTAAAAAGCGTAGAAAAATAATGAAACAAGCAAAGGGTTACTATGCAGGTAAGCATGCCCTTTATCGTGTTGCAAAGCAACAACTTCTCAAGAGCGGTGTATACGCATACGTCGGAAGAAAGCAAAAGAAACGTGATTTCCGTTCACTTTGGATCACACGTATCAACGCTGCTGCACGTATCAACGGTATGAGCTATTCCACTCTTATGCACGGACTCAAAGTTGCAGGTATCGACCTCAATAGAAAGGTTTTGAGTGAAATCGCAATCAGCGATCCTCAATCCTTTGCGGCACTCTGCGACAGCGCAAAGAAAGCACTTGCATAATCGGTTTTTACACAATGTTGCGCATAGATTTATGCGCAACATTGATTGTACAGACCGCTTTTTCATATTTTGAAACCGTGCCATGACGGCACCGTGAAAAATATCAATCGAGGCGGTTAGAATATTGCAAATCATCACTTCCACCAAAAATCAGTATGTGAAAGAGGCTCGCTCTCTTTCGCAAAAGAAGTTCCGTGCTCAGACGGGACTGTTTTTGGTTGAAGGCATCAATCTCATCAAGGATATGCCGTCGTCCGTAAAAGTTAAATACGTGCTCGCTACGCCGTCGAGAGAGGGCGAAGTGGAAGCAATATTTTTCTCGGACGAAAAGGAGTATCAACAAAAAGCAATGCAAAGCGTTGCTTTTACGCGCGCGCAAGTGTATTATGTGAGTGATGAGGTTATGGCGTACGTTGCGGACACTGTTTCGCCGTACGGTATTTGCGCCGTTTGCGAGATGCCCAAAAGCGAGTTTCGCATGCCCACGGGCAACGCGCTCTTGCTTGACGGAGTAAGCGATCCCGGCAATCTCGGCACTATATTCAGGACGGCAGCCGCTTGTGATTTTTGCGATATTTATTTGCTCGACACTGCGGATATTTATTCGCCAAAAGTTGTCAGAGCAACGCTCGGAGGACTTTTCAAGGTGCGTGCCACAGAGGTAACGCTCGACGAGGCGATTTGCCTTATGAGATGCACAAACAGCGCGATTTTGGATATGAACGGCACCGATATTTTGACGAATAAGGCGGTTTCGCCCGTGTTGTTCGTCGCAGGCAACGAGGCGCACGGCGTGAGAGCAGAACTCCGCAGTGAGGCGAAAACGTCGTACTCTTTGCCGATGAAAAACGACATCGAATCTTTGAACGTAGCGGTTGCGACAGCCGTTGCGATGTATCAAACAATATAGGAGAAAACATGTATGAGTGGACACAGCAAATGGCATAATATTCAACAGAAGAAAGGCAAAACCGACGCGGCTCGCGCTAATATCTTCACAAAGATAGGCAGAGAACTTGCCGTTGCAGTCAAAGAAGGCGGCGCAGACCCCAACAGCAACAGCAAACTCGCTCAAGTTATCGCAAAGGCAAAAGACAACAACATGCCCAACGACAACATTATGCGCAGCATCAAGAAAGCCAGCGGCGAACTTGGTTCAATCAACTATGAAGATATGATTTACGAGGGTTACGGAGTTGGCGGAACAGCCATTATCGTCGAAGCCCTCACCGACAATAAAAACCGCACGGCAGGCGACGTTCGCCACTTGTTTGACAAATTCGGCGGCTCCATGGGCACCAACGGTTGCGTATCCTTTATGTTCAAGCGCAAAGGCGTCATCACCATCGCAAAATGCGATGTCGACGAGGACGACCTTATGATGTATGCACTCGAGCTTGAAGGCTTTGAGGACATCAACTCTGAGGACGACGAAGTGTATCAAGTCTATACCGATACCGCGGCTTTGGCTGCTGTGAGAAAGAGCCTCGAAGAGGACGGCGTAAAGATCTTGTCCGCAGAAGTGGATATGATTCCCGACAATTACGTTTCGCCCACGGCAGAACAACAAGCAACCATTATCAAGATGATCGACAAACTCGAGGAACTCGACGACGTGCAAAACGTTTACCACAACGCAACGCTCGATATCGACGATGACGAGGAATAATTTTTCGTTTATTGCTTGACAACACGACTACGTCGTGATATACCATTTATTGCAAATGTGAATAAATGTTCACATTTGCAATAAAGCCACCAAATTCGATACGCGGTGAGAGCAATTCGATCCAATCGATTTATGCTGAATATAACCGCATCGTTTAGGCTTTGCGGTTATTTTTATGAGCGAATTTGCAAGATTTTGCTCGTTGAAATACGCAATCGTGGCAATGGACAAAATAGAAAATAAATTTTTATCGACGCGCTACGGCGCAGAGGCAAATATGGAAAATATATATCTTGATCACGCGGCAACGACACCGCTGTCGCCAAAAGCGTTCGAGGCTATGAAACCGTACTTTTCCGATATTTACGGAAATGCAAATTCACAGCACGTATTCGGACGCGACGCAGCAAAAGGCGTAAACGACGCAAGACAATTGCTCGCAAATTGCATCGGCGCAAAGCCGAGCGAGGTTTATTTCACGTCTTGCGGCACGGAAGCGGACAACTGGGCTGTAAAAGGAATTGCTCTTCAGAACATCGAAAAAGGCAAGCACATCATCACCTCGGTTATCGAGCATCCGGCAATCTATACAACCTGCAAACAACTTGAAAAGTATGGCTGGGAAGTTACGTATCTTCCCGTTGACAACGAAGGCTTTGTGTCTGTAGACGACCTGGAAAAAGCCATTCGTCCCGACACAGTGCTTGTAAGCATAATGTTTGCCAACAACGAAATCGGCACAATCGAGCCTATCAAAGAGCTTTGCGAAGTCGCCCACAAACACGGCGTGTTGTTCCACACGGACGCTGTGCAAGCAACGGGTGCGGTCAAATATAACGTAAAGGATTTGGGCGTGGACTTGCTTTCAATGTCCGCACACAAGTTCTACGGCCCTAAGGGCATGGGTATGCTCTACGTGCGCAACGGCATCCGCATTGAAAAACTTTTGACAGGCGGCGAGCAAGAGCGTTCGCACCGCGGCGGCACAAGCAACGTTCCCGGTATTGTCGGTATGGCAACGGCGCTCGATGAGGCGCTTGCAACGATTGAAGAAGACGACAAATACGTAGCGTCATTGCGCGATCACTTTGTTGAGAGAGTTCTCAATGAAATCGACGACATATATTACAACGGCGCAAAAGACACTTCAAAACGTCTTCCCAACAACGCAAACTTCAGTTTCAGATACATCGAAGGCGAATCGATTTTGTTCTCGCTTGACCTCGCAGGAATCAGCGCGTCATCGGGTTCCGCATGTTCGTCAGGTTCATTGGAGCCGTCAAGAACGTTGCTTTCAATCGGCGTTCCCGTCGGCACGGCACACGGCTCAATCCGCTTTACTTTCGGAAAACACAACACAATGGAGCAAGTGGATTACACGGTGGACGAGCTTGTCAGAATCGTAAAACGACTCAGAGATATGTCGCCGCTTTACAAAAAGTAAATAAAGTTTTAGGGCATTGCCCGAGGAGTATATTATGTACAACGAAAAAGTTATGGAAGTTTTCAAGAATCCTCAACATATGGGCGAGGTTGAAAACTACAATGCAATCGGCACCGTAGGAAACGAAGTGTGCGGAGATATAATGCAAATCACAATGCGTATCGAGGACGGCATCATCAAAGACGCAAAATTCAAGACATTCGGATGTGCCGCAGCAGTTGCTTCAAGTTCAACCGCAACAGGAATGATTATCGGCAAGACCATTGAAGAAGCTCTCAAACTCACCAACAAGCAAGTTATTGAGGAACTTCAAGGACTTCCGCCGCAAAAGATTCATTGCTCGGTTTTGGCGGAAGATGCAATACGCCTTGCCATCGACAACTACCTTCAAAACCAAAACACCACTAAATAACGCCTAACTTTGTCAGCGCCCCCTTGCCTCAAAATCACGTACGCCTATGTACGTTGGGTTTTGATTCAAGGGGGCGCTTTCGCGTTATGCATTTATTTAGTGGCGTTTTGACAATGAGAAATTTTGGAATTATTCGACAACTCATTTACGATTAGTAAATTAGGGTTGCCCCTCGGACGGCTCTTTCTTGTTATGCATTTATTTTGCGCTGTTTTGACAATAAAAAATACGTAGGTTTTGATTCAAGGGGGCTTTTTCGCGCTCTTTATCTATTTTGAGCGGTTGAGAATATGAAAATTTGTTGTTTTGAAGATAATTGTCGTACTTATTAACGGTATGTGCATATTCGGAGTTGGAGGCGCAAGGCGCCGACCGCACCGCGCGCCAAGCTTGCGTCGCACACAAGGCTCTTAGCCGCAATTGCCAAAAATGCCAATTGCTTACTTTTTGCCTTGGTGCTCCTTTTTCCCTTCACACAAAAGACTGCGCTTTCATCTTTGAAATCATACTTTAGTTCGCTTGTCTTTTGTGTGTGG
>CAKQUV010000006.1 GCA_934277615.1 uncultured Clostridia bacterium
GCGTTGTCGGCATAAATATAAGAAAAACCCTACTGTTTAGTAGGGTTTTCGGGTGTTGGTGGAGGCAACAGGACTCGCTAATCAGCAGAGCGAGATTGCTTGCAATCGGAAGCGGAGCGTGCAGTGTGACCGAGGTCACAGCCATACGAAGTATGGTGACGGCAAATGCCGTCAAGTTCGAGTCGCGTTGTCGGCATAAATATAAGAAAAACCCTACTGTTTAGTAGGGTTTTCGGGTGTTGGTGGAGGCAACAGGACTCGAACCTGTGACCTCACGGATGTGAACCGTGTGCTCTAACCAACTGAGCCATGCCTCCGTACGATGCGTGCGTTGCGCGCATCGATTTCGATTTTGTTATGATTTGTACATTCTCTTACGAGCTGCTTCCGCTTTCTTTTTGCGTTTTACGCTGGGTTTCTCGTAAGCCTCTTTCTTGCGGAGGTCACCGATGATGCCGTCACGTGCGCATTTTCTCTTAAAACGACGGATAGCGTTTTCCAAGCTTTCGTTTTCGCCGACTTTAACTGTAGACATCTGATTCACCTCCTCGAAAATGGATTTTACCTTACTATTATACACAAAAATTCGCCGATGTCAAACGAAAATGTTACACCGAGCGGTGCTTTTTGAAAAATGCGTGCTCAATCGCATCGAATAATAATTACTCTAACCTCCCCATGCCGATTTTATATCGAATTATAAATTATCCTACGCCTTTACGGTTTTTCCATAGATATTGCATAAATATGCGAGAAAGGCGGATTTGATATGCAAAAATTTGAAAAACAAGGTCAAAACGCTGGACTTATGCAAAAATGCGTGGTATGCTTTGTCCATCAAATTGGTAGAGGCGCGAGTTTTATGACAAGCCGACGACGCGGACTACGTCGCGGTGGCAAAGGAAAACTCGCCGAAAGGTACTTCGTTCGGTTCGGGACGATTTATCTTGGGACAACGCAGAATATGCGTTGTACTGTCACCGCAAGGTGGAGCGCTATCGACATTGACAGGTTATTTTTTATCCGCAATGTTGTTGGCATTGCGGATTTTTTATCTTCAATGCATTAGCCGTCGATTTGAATATTCTTTTCGAGGTGCATCAAACAATGAAAAAAGCAACGAAAATCATTACGATCATGCTTGTTTTGTCTGTTTTGGCAGGTTGCATAGTGGCACTTACCGCTTGCAACGATTCAAAAGACAAAGACAATCAACTTGTCGTAGGCTTGGAATGTGCGTATATTCCATTCAACTTCACGCAACAGACCGACGCCAACGACGCCGTAAAAATCAGCAACGCCGACGGTTATGCCAACGGCTACGATATCCTGTTTGCAAAGCGCATAGCGGACGCATTGGGCAAGGAACTCGTAATCGTCAAGACGGATTGGGACTCTCTCGTCCCCGGCGTACAAGCGGGCACGCTCGACCTCGTAATCGCAGGTATGAGCCCGACGGCAGAACGTCGTGAGTCCATCGACTTTTCACAGCCATACTATCAAAGCAATCTCGTAATAGTCGTAAGGAAGGACAGCAAATACGCAAACGCACAAAAACTCGACGATTTTTCTGGCGCAAACCTCGTGGCACAAATAGGCACGTTCCACAACGACGCCCTCCAAACGCAAGCGGATGCGCACGGAATAATCGCGGGCACACCGATGTCCACCTTCCCCGAAATGACGGTTGCGCTCAACTCGAAGTCCATTGACGGCTACGTGGCGGAAGAGCCGGGCGCGATTGCGGACTGTGCGGCAAACGGCAATCTCACCTACGTGCATCTCGTCAACAACTCGACGGGCTTCGACGCAAGCGACGAGGACACGCAAATTGCGATTGGTATGAGAAAAGGCTATGAATACGCCGACCAAATCAATTCGCTTTTGGCAGGCATATCGCAAGAGGAACGCCTCGCGATGATGCAAGACGCGGTGCGTTTTTCCACCGACAACGCGGCATACCACACAACCTTTTTCACAAGAGTCGGAAATATAATCAAAACCTATTATTTATCCATCCTCAAAGGCGTTGGCTACACCATTTTGGTTGCTATCGTCGGCACGGTGGTAGGCTTGCTTATCGGTATTCTAATCGGCATTTATCGCACTCTCGGCACTCCGAAAAACAAATTTTTGACAGTGCTAAAAAAGATTGGCGACTTCATTCTTTCCGCATATATCGAAATATTCCGCGGCACTCCTATGATGGTGCAAGCAATGGTCATATTCTGGGGCTTTGCGCTCGTCAACGACGGCGCGACGATGGACGTTACTATCGCGGGTCTTATCATCGTATCCATCAATACGGGCGCATACATGGCGGAAATCGTGCGCGGCGGCATCATCTCCATAGACAAAGGACAATTCGAAGGCGCGCAAGCAATAGGCATGACGCATTCGCAAACAATGTGGAACATCGTCCTGCCACAAGTATTGCGCAACATTATGCCGAGCGTGGCAAACGAATTCGTCATCAACATCAAAGACACGTCCGTGCTTAACGTCATCGGCTTTACGGAGCTTTTCTTCTACGCCAAATCGATTGCGTTCAACACGTATGCGATTTTCGAAACCTACCTTGTCGTAGCGGTGATATACTTCATACTCACCTTCACAATCACACGCATACTCCGCCTTATCGAAAAAAAAATGGACGGCAAGAAAGACTATCAGATTATGGGCTCGCAAAACCTCGACGCCGACTCCATAATCCGTGAAAAAAATGCAATGGGAGGCAACCAATGAGCCGGGATATCCAAGAAATGAATATACAAGAAAGCGTTTTAGACCAACAAAACAACGGCTTAGATGCCGAAAACAACGATAATATAGAAGCAATCACACAATCGGCGACCGAAAACGAAAGCGGCACATCACCCCTCATCGAGATACGACATCTCGGTAAGGCTTTCGGCGACCACCAAGTGCTCAAAGACATCGATTTCACCGTGAATGCCGGCGACGTAACTTGCATCATCGGCTCGTCTGGCAGCGGAAAATCCACACTTTTGCGTTGTATCAACCTGTTTGAAACTCCCACGTCGGGTGAAATATACTTCCACGGCGAGGATATCACCAAAACAAAAAGCGCACCCAAATACCGCGAAAAAGTTACGATGGTGTTTCAATCATTCAACCTTTTCAACAATCTATCCGTGCTTTCCAACTGCACGATCGGTCCTCGCAAAGTGCTGAAAATGAAAAAGGAAGAGGCGAACGCCGTGGCAATGAAATATCTCGAGCTTGTGGGTATGAGAGCATACGTCAACGCAAAACCACGTCAACTTTCGGGCGGTCAAAAACAACGTGTCGCAATCGCGCGTGCGCTTGCAATGTCTCCGGAAGTCATACTCTTTGACGAACCCACTTCTGCCCTCGATCCCGAAATGGTGGGCGAAGTGCTAAACGTCATGAAAGAACTTGCCGACGCAGGACTTACCATGCTTGTCGTAACCCACGAGATGACGTTTGCGCGCGACGTAGCCAACAAAGTGGTGTTTATGGACCAAGGCGTAATCGTGGAAGAAGGCTCGCCAAGCGACATCTTCACCAATCCGAAAGAAGAGCGCACCAAGACGTTCCTCTCTCGTATGCTTGCCGAAGCAAACGCACAATAAACAGTCAAAAACCCTGTTAGATAATCGAAAACCGCCTATCACACGGCGGTTTTCTTTGTGATTAAATAGAAAAGTATAATCAACCAAAAGATTAAATACGGCTTAAAAACCTATTTTTATGTTTGCAATCGTTGATTTTGCGCGGTTTTTGTGTACAATAAAATCAGTATCGTTTTAGAGGCGACGTTATGAAAATCAAGACAAAAAGATGTTTGATTTTGCTTTTGGTGCTTATGCTTGCGCTGTGCACACTCTTTGCATGCTCGCAAAATGACGACGGCAACCCCCCTCCTCCGAATGATTCGGACAATTCCGACGATGAACTTCCCGAAATAGACTGGGAGGCATTTTTCGGCGGTTTTTCTTCCCAAAACGAGCCTCAGTTTTTGCCCTATGCCGACGCAAAATACGGTGAATCGATTGAAATAACATATCATTCCGACGTTACAAACGCCGACAAGCACGCAATGGTTACGCTCCCCTACGGCTATGACGAAAGCAAACAATACCCCGTGCTTTATTTGATGCACGGCATTTTCTGCAACCATAAATCATGGACGGAAAACGGCAATGCAAAATACATCGTGCAAAACCTCAACCTCGACAAAGGCATAAAAGAAATGATACTCGTATCCGTCAACTCTATCGTCAACGCAGACGAAAAAGCGCCATCTATTTTCAACAACGAATACGCCGCGATTTTCGACAAAACGGGCGAGGACATCGTAACTTCGCTTATGCCGTATGTTAACGAGCATTATTCCACCCTCACAGACAGAGAAAACACCGCAATCGCAGGCTTTTCCATGGGCGGTCGCGAAACTATGCTAACAGCCTTTGCCTATCCCGAAAAATTCGGCTATGTCGGCGCGTTTTCCTCTGCAGGCTATGACAGCAGCGTGGTAAGTTTCAGCTCGCAAATCCCTGACTTCAAGACGACGGAAGGATACGAATTTGAGTATCTAATGCTTGCAATCGGCTCAAGCGACTACTCCACAGGACATATCACGAGAGCGCTCGAGAGCAAACTCACCAAAAACGGCATTGCCTTTGACAAAAAGACATACAACGGCGGACACGATTTCTATGTGTGGAAGTGCGCCCTGTATGATTTTGCGCAAAAGATATTTCAAACAGAGAGTGTAACTCCCTAAATGCAACATCACCCCTTCCCTTCGGGCTTTGGACTTCGGCGTTTGCGCACCTCAATCCGCCTCGTTCGCTTTGGCTACAACTCGTCTACCAGACGGGTTGCTTAACGCGTCGCGCCCATATTGCTCAAATATGCGTCATAACTCTACTTAAACAAAGCATCGTTCGCAAGAGGGGAAGGACGCGATTGACTACGTAACAATCGCTATTCCGTCGCTTTGCTCCTTACGGCACTCACATAGATAAGTATCGTTCTATTATTATGCCACTGCGCTTTGTGCGCCAGGCCGTGGCCAACAGACGGCGCAGTCGCTTGTACTATTCGTCAAGTTCGGCGCTCAAAGGTCGCCGCCTTGCGGCTCGGAGTTCCGTCTTCGAATAAGCATATTCCGTTAATAAGTGCGCTTAGAATGAGCATAACGCTTATCCGTATTGACTTTTGCGCTTATTCCCTTTATTATATACATATCAAACATTATGAGGGAAAAGTATGAAAAAAGGCATTTCTATAGTTGCTATTCTTATGCTCGTTTGCTCGATTGCGCTTTGCTTTGTCTCTTGCAACGAAAATCCTTTGAATGATGAACCCAAAGAAGTGCGCGGTTTTACGGACAAAGACAATCAATATCTTGTCTTGTATGACGACTTCGATTCAGCCAAAATCAATTCCGAGCTTTGGAATATCTACGGCAAAGACAAAGGAAACACTCCCCATATCCGCAGAGGCGCATACTGGGATCCTCGCCAAGTATTCACGGATAACAACGCCCTTGTCATCCGCACTCAAAAGCGTGAGGACGGCTACCTCTACACCGGCGCAATCGACAGCCACAACAAATTTGAGAAGGGCTACGGCTACTACGAGGCACGTTGCAAACTTCCCAAAGCGTCCGGGCTTTGGTCTGCATTTTGGCTTATGAGCAAGCAAATGGAAGAAGGCACCGCCCCCGGCACCAGCGACGTTAAGCTCACAGGCGCAGAAATCGACGTTATGGAATCGCCCTATTACATCAATGGCGAAACCAACGGCATGTATCAATACAATGTCCACGTAGGCGATTACGACAAAAATTACCTTATGTACAGCGACCTATTAAAAGGTCATGGCACCGTGAATCTGGTCCACTATTCCAACGTACTCGGCACAGAAGAAGATGTGTCGTTGTACGACGACTGGCACACATATGCGCTTGAATGGACGGAAACCTATTACAAGTTCTACCTTGACAGAGTTTTGGTCGGAACAATCACCGATATGAAATACATCTCCCAATTGCAAGGCTTTTTGTTCTTGTCTGTAGAGGTTGACGGCGAGGAAAAACAAACCAAAGACGATGACGGCAACATCGTCCGCACACCCGACGCACATACACAACTCTTCAAGTTTTTCACACAATCTATCGAGGAAAATCCGGACGCAAACTTCCCCACCGACTACCTCGTCGATTGGGTCGCCGTCTATTCCCAAAAACCGTTTTAATAAGCAATTTGGCGCTCAAACACCGCACCGAATTGGTGCGGTGTTTTTTAGTATTCGATAAAATTAATAATTATCAATTATTAATTATTAATTAATAATTGTGGAATATTCCATAAAAAATAGAGTGCGTCGTAACTCCTTAAATACAATATCCCCCTCTTTCCGAACACGCCGGCATTTCTAAAAAACAATATAAAATACAACTTTCCCCCTTCCTCACGGTGTTAGCCGTGACTCCTTTAATGCAATAATCACCCCTTCCCTTCGGGCTTTCCCCTATTGCTCAAATATACGTCATTACTCTATTTAAACAAAGCATCGTTCGCAAGAGGGGAACTCGGCACTCACATAGATAGGTATCGTTCACTAATTATGCCACTGCGCTTTGTGCGCCAGGCCGTGGCCAACAGACGGCGCAGTCGCTTGTACTATCCGTCAAGTTCGGCGCTCAAAGGCTCGCCGCCTTGCGGCTCGGAGTTCCGTCTTCGAATAAGCACATCCCGTTAATAGGTATTCGCCGTTTAGTGCCTTTCATCACTCCCTTCGTAAAAACGCGATAAATCGATGCATAACGCATTTGAAAAACTGCGCTATTTAGATGAAGAGCAAGGAAAAATTTCTATACCCTCGTAAGAAGGCAATAAACGGATGAAGAACAAGGAAACACCCACCCGATACAAAACCCAACGTACAAGACGTACGTGATTTTGTAGCGGATGGGGTGTTAACACAGTTATTCGCCGTTTAGTGCCTTCTTACTTCGGGAAACGGGTGCGTGCATTATAATGAGTATGCAACAACTCATGCGCAAGATGGCTATTCGGTTCGCCAAGGAACTCGTCGTAAAGTTTTTGAACTTGCGCGTTCTTGTGAGAAACACGGACAGGTTTGCCCTCGTCCTCACGGTAAAGCGCCGCTGCACGTTTTTCACGGAATGTGTCGAGAATATCGGCGTCCTCGTTGGGAAGGAAGCAAGGTTGGACGTAAGGTTGTCCGCCGCCTGCGACGCATCCGCCGGGGCATCCCATGATCTCGATGAAGTGATAAGGGCTCTTGCCTTCTCTGATTTGGTCAAGGAGCACTTTTGCGTTCTTCATACCGTGTGCGACTGCCACTTTGACTTCCATACCGCCGAGGTTATAGGTCGCTTCTTTGATGCCTTCGAGACCTCTGACTTCGGTGAGTTCGACGTGTTCGAGCTCTTTTCCGTCGAGCACTGCCGCCGCCGTACGCAGAGCCGCTTCCATAACGCCGCCTGTAGTTCCGAAAATAACGCCTGCGCCCGTGTATTCGCCGACAATATCGTTGTCAAATTCTTCGTCGGGAAGTCTGTTGAATATGATGCCTGCGCGCTTAATCATCTTGGCAAGCTCTCTTGTCGTAAGCACTGCGTCAACGTCTTTAAGCCCGTTGGTGGAGAGTTCTTTTCTCTCTTTCTCGAACTTCTTGGCGGTGCAAGGCATAATGGACACGACATACATATCTTCGGGATTTATGCCCTTTTGTTCTGCATAATACGTCTTGAGGATTGCGCCAAACATCTCGTGAGGCGATTTGCATGAAGAAAGGTGATCGAGCAAATCTCCGTAGTAATACTCCGCATAGTTGATCCAACCGGGCGAACAAGACGTAATCATCGGCAACACGCCGCCGTCCTTGACTCTGCCGAGCAATTCCGTAGCCTCTTCCATAATGGTGAGGTCTGCGCTGAAGTTGGTATCAAACACTTTCTTGAATCCGAGACGACGGAGCGCCGCAACCATCTTGCCGGTTACGAGCGAGCCGATAGGCATACCGAACTCTTCGCCGAGCGCCGCTCTAACTGCGGGAGCCGCTTGCACGACAACGTATTTGCCTGCTTTGAACGCAGCGTCGACCTTGTCGATTTCGCTCACTTCCATAAGCGCGCCCGTGGGGCAAACGCTCACGCATTGACCGCACAAAATGCAAGGAGAATTTGCAAAACTTCTGTTCTCTGCCGGCGCGACGATGGTCTTGAATCCTCTCTTTTCAAAGCCGAGAACGGACAAACCGTGCGCGTTTTTGCATCTTTCGATACATCTTCCGCAAAGCACGCACTTGCTTGTGTCGCGCTTGATTGACGGAGTGAGTTTGTCAACAGTTACGGGAGTTTGTTCACCGCTGTAAATGCCCTCTCTTGCGCCCGTGAGAACAGCGACGTGCAAAAGTTCGCACTTACCGTTCTTGTCGCACTCTTGGCAATTGCGGTTGTGATTGGAAAGCAAAAGCTCGACGGACGATCTTCTTGCTTGCACAGCTTTGGGGGAAGAAATGGTGATTTCCATACCTTCCGCGACGGGATAAACGCAGGACGCCACAAGACCTCTTGCGCCCGTAGCCTCGACAAGGCACACTCTGCAAGAACCTCTGGAGCATTCGCCGTGATTGTATGCGCAAAGGGACGGAATTTCATAACCGCAAGCCTTTGCAGCCTCAAGGATAGTCAAGCCTTGTTCGACTTGATAAGGGACACCTTCGATTTTGATATTTATTTTAGCCATAATAATTCCTTCTCTTTACTTTTTCTCGATTGCTTTGAGTCTGCACGAAGAGATACACATACCGCACTTGATGCACTTTTCCGTATCGATTGCTCTGGACGGGAGTTTGTGGTTGGGCGCGATGTAGTTGGTGCTGTGGATAGCGTTTGTGGGGCAATTTCTCTCGCAGAGGCCGCAACCGACGCATTTATCCGCAATAATCGTGTAGTTCATAAGGCTCTTGCACACTGCCGCCGGGCACTTTTTGTCCACGATATGCGCGATGTATTCGTCCTTGAAGTGCGCAAGTGTGGAAAGTATGGGGTTGGGAGCGGTTTGTCCCAAAGCGCAAAGAGAGTTGGTCTTAATGTTGTTTGCAAGGTCAATGAGCTTGTCGAGATCTTCCATCGTCGCTTGACCTTTGGTTATCTTGGTGAGAAGCTCGAGCATTCTCTTGGTGCCGATACGGCAGGGCGAGCATTTGCCGCAGGATTCGTCGCAAATAAATTCCATATAGAACTTTGCAACGTCAACCATACAGTTGTCCTCATCCATAACGATAGCGCCGCCGGAGCCCATCATAGATCCTTTTGCGACAAGGTTGTCAAAGTCGATGAGCGCGTCAAGATCGTCTGCCGTGAGGCATCCGCCAGAGGGGCCGCCGGTTTGAATTGCCTTGAATTTCTTGCCGTTCGGGATACCGCCGCCGATGTCGTAAATGAGCTCGCGCAAAGTCGTACCCATAGGCACTTCCACAAGACCGACGTTGTTGACCTTTCCGCCGAGTGCAAAGACCTTGGTGCCTTTGGATTTTTCAGTGCCGTATTGAGTGAACTTGTCAACGCCCTCTCTCATGATGTAAGGCACGCAAGCAAGCGTTTCGACGTTGTTGACGATTGTCGGAGATTGCCACAAACCTTTGACTGCCGGGAACGGCGGACGAGGACGAGGCATACCTCTTTGACCTTCGATAGAGTTGAGAAGAGCCGTCTCTTCACCGCAAACGAACGCGCCTGCGCCGAGGCGAATATGTACGCGGAATGAGAAGTTTGTGCCGAGAATGTTGTCGCCGAGCAAGCCCATTTCTTCTGCTTGACGGATTGCAATGCGCAAACGATGCACTGCGATAGGATATTCCGCACGCACGTAGAAATAACCATTTTGTGCGCCGATTGCATAACCTGCAATCATCATACCCTCGATAACCGCAAGCGGATTGCCTTCGAGGATGGAACGGTCCATAAACGCGCCCGGATCGCCTTCGTCGCCGTTGCAAACGACGTATTTGTCGCCTTCGGGTTGAGCGTATGCAAATTGCCATTTTCTACCCGTCGGGAAACCGCCGCCGCCGCGACCTCTCAGACCGGACGCCAAAATCTCGTTGATGACGTCTTGTCTGTCCATTTGAAGCGCGCGTGCAAGACCTTTGAATGCGCCTGCGCCGAGTGCCTCTTCAATCTTTTCGGGATTGATGCTGCCACAGCCGTGCAATGCGATACGCACTTGCTTTTTATAGAAAGTGATGTCGTCTTGTTTGGAAACTTTTTCTTTGGTGATAGGATCGACGTAAAGGAGTCTTTCCACAACTTCGCCGTTTTCAAGGTCTTTTTCGACGATTTCTTTCACGTCGTCGATTTTGACCATTCTGTAAAGAGTATCTTCGGGATAAATCTTGACAAACGGACCTTGCGAGCAGAAACCGAAACAACCCACTTGGTTGACGGTAACTCTGTCTTGCAAACCTTTTTCATTGACGAGTTTTATAAACTCTTCTCTGATTTCGTCGGAATGGGAAGAAAGACAACCCGTACCGCCGCAAAGCACGACGTGGCGTTTGCCGTCGTGTCCGGTAAATTTTGCATCCATACATGCCGAGCAATCTCTGCAAGTATTTTCGAGTTCTTCAAAAGTTCTAATCATCTCAATCATTCCTCCCTCGACTTATAACTGTCAACAATGCCGGGGATGGCGTTGACTGCGACTTTCGGATAAACCTGTCCGTTGATGGAAACGGCAGGAGCAATACCGCACGCACCGATACAGCGCAATGCGTCAATCGTAAACAAACCGTCTTGAGTGGTCTCACCGGGCTTGATGCCAAGCACTTCGCTGAACTTGTCGATGACTTGTTGCGCGCCCTTGACGTAGCAAGCAGTGCCAAGACATACGCCGATAACGTATTTTCCCTTTGGTGCCAAAGAGAAGAAAGAATAGAAAGTCACGACGCCGTAAATTTCCGCAACAGAGATTCCCGTTCTTTCAGAGACGATTTCTTGCACTTCGATGGGAATATAACCGTATTCCTTCTGAATATCGCTCAAAATCATCATAAGCGGGGTTTTTTCGTCGGTGTATCTGTCGCAAATCATATTGATTTGAGCAACAGCCGCCTCACTTAAATGAGCCATAATTTAGCCCCTCCTTTGTTGAATATAATGATAATCGAAATTATATTAACATATATTAAGTGATGCCGCAAGCACAAATTGAATTTTGGAAAAATTTATCGATAAAGAATATGGATAATATCGACTTGTGATAAAAAAGGATAATTTGGAATTAAACGCACACTCATGCGAAACTCACTTATACACGAATATGCCCGTTCGAAGTGTCCTTATTAACGGACTGTGCTTATTCAAAGTTTCGAGCCGCAAGGCGGCGAGCTGTTGAGCGCCGCCATTGCGCCTTGAGGAAATTGGGAAAAGACTCGAAACTATTTTATTTACACCATTTTTTACATTGTTCAATTCTTGCGCCGTTATCGCTTTGCTCCATATCGTAAGCAAAAGTATGCAACAGAGCGCAGACAAAGCTCTCGCATTCTCCGCAATTTTGCAATCCTTTCTTTTCACAACAGGATTTAACGGGACAACTATCAGCCCAGAACGGTTTTTCCATATTCACGCATCCTTTGCAACCGGTTACTTCCCTAAAACTGCATTCGCTGCACTTAAGCCCACATCTTGATTCAATCATAGGTACACTCCTTCCGTTCAGAACGTCTGCTTTGGCAGTTCTTTCTCCGCTTTCTCTGGGAACGTCGCTTCAAAACGTTCAAAGCCATCCTTCTCCCTCTCGCAGACAAAATACCCTTCGGGATCTTTGTATATACCGCTCACTCCGTCCAAAAAGCCGTCTTTCAATTCCTTAATCAAGAAATAATCTGCGTCGGGGTCATCGGCATAGCGCACGCCTTTGGTTTTGGCAGGAATAAAGCCCGATTTGCCGTAGAAGTCGATATTGCCGGTGATTGCAAGTGCGCCGACGCCCATCTCTTTTGCCTTTTGCATGGTGTAGTCGAGAAGAATTTTGCCATAGCCTTTGCGCTGATATTCTGGCAAAATGCCGATTGGACCGAACGTCATAATCGGAAGTTTGCTTCCGTCGTCGCAGTCTATTTCCGAACGCACGTAAATCACTTGTCCGATAAGTTTTCCGTCAAGTTCCATAACGTAATCGAGTTCGGGCACGAATGCGGGATCGTTGCGGTAGCAATGCAAAACGTAATGTTCCATACACCCGGGACGATAAACGTTCCAAAACGCCTCTCTCGTGAGATTTTCCACTTCTCTATAATCTTCTTTTTGCTCATTTCGTATTGTTAGATTGTTGTTTTTCATATATTCACCTTGATTATTGGTATTATTTTGCGGAATAGTTTTTTCTTTGTCGAGGAACAGATGTATTCCGAGCGCACAGTTAAATCCCGTTGCGGCAAACACACTGAAACGCTCCACTACACCGAAGTATTTTGCGGGTACGATTTTCATACCGAGCGCGCCCACAAGCATCATTGCAAGCGCAACGGCAGCGCAAATGCAGTAGGACAAATATCTCTTGTCCTTTGCCCCTGCGATGATGATAAGCACAAGCGATACTATCGACAGCAGCACGACCGCAACGGTTACTATCATGTGCATAACGTCCTGCGCCTGCCCTGCATATCCGCTGTCGGAAAGCGGAAACATGCGATATCCGACTGCGGAAACCCATTCCATAACCGCAAAAAGATATACGCCTATACGCAGGAGTTTGCTTTCTTTTTTCCTGATACCAACGCACGCCACGGTGGCGCAAAGCACCTCGCACACGTTGTAAAAAGCGGTGAGTTGATTCCATAGCGCAAGCGACGGCGCATTTGCCGCGCTCAAATCGCTCACAGCTTGCGAAAGCCAATCGTACCCGGGGTACGCAAGCGGCGCAAAAATCACCGCAACCGCATAAGACGAAAAGCTTACCATGCCCGTCAGACCGAGTATTTGCAACAAAGATTTGTTTGATTTTTTCATTTAATTTTGCCTCTTCGGACGTTGAAAACGTCAAAGAACAAGCGGACGTGTTCGTCGAGTTTTTGCACGCATTCCTCTTCTCTCTCGGGCTGACGGTCGCATACGCCGATAAGAGTAATCACGGGCGCAACGTACATAAGCGCAAGCGTGTCAGGATTTGCACTCAACAGCTCTCCCGCAGCAATGAGATTTTTGAAAATGTCCGAGTGATACGCCACAATTCTATCCACGTATCTTTGCGAATACAACTGAGCGATTTTCGATGTTCTAAATTGCTCGATTGTCATCATTTTCCTGAATTTGCGCACCTTCTCGTCATGCAAGGAATAAAAGAAAATGCCATGCACTTTTTCAATCAAATCCTCAACGGAAATTCCGTTGAACGACGGTACGTCCTGCGCAACGTTCTGCACGTGAATATCGATTTTGTCCGTATCCTCTTCATATCTTTTTGCCACGTCTTCGAATATAGCGTCGAATATCGCCTGCTTGCTCGGATAGTGATTGTAAAGGGAAGGCGCTTTTATACCCACCTCTTTTGCGATTTGGTCAACGCTCACTGCGTCGTATCCCCTCTCCGAAAACAGATCCAATGCTTTCTGAATAATAAGATTTTTTGTATCTTCTTGTTTCATACATCCTCACTAACTAACGTTTGTTAGTATGGTTTTAGCACTTGAAAAAGCATAAGTCAAGCAAAAGTGAAAAAGTTTATATAAATATGGAAAATAGCGGACTGATTAACGAAAACTTATTCAAGGCGTACTTATACACGGTATGTGTCTATTCGGAGTTGGAGGCGCAAGGCGCCGACCGCATCGAGCGCCAAGCTTGACGATAAGTACAAGTGAGCCGATAAGTGTTGTTCTTTTTATCGGCGAACGAGTGGCATAATAAGAGAACGATACTCGTCTATGCGCGTGCCGTAAGGAGCGAAGCGACGGAATAGCGATTGTTACGAAGTCAATCGCGTCGCGTGTCCCCCCGCGGAGCGGTTCCGTGGGTTCCCTCAACCGAAGCGCAGAGGGGAAACGGAATATGGGCGCGACGCGTTAAACGACACATTCGGTGAATGTGTCGTAGCCAAAGCGAACGAGGCGGATTGCGGTGCGCAAACGCCGAAGTCCAAACACCATGAGGAAGGGGGAAAGTTGCATTTAATAATATTTTTAGAAATGCCGGCGTGTCCGAAAAGAGGGGGCATTGCATTTAAGGAGTTACGACGCACTCTATAAAAAAGCCACCCGCTCGGGTGGCTTTTTATTTATTCGCCGAATTTAACCGGCATTTTCATTTTATGCGCGGCCCTGCGTTTCGCGCTCTCAATCTTCTCTTTAACATCTGCAGGCACGTCTTCCCCACGCAGATATTTGTCTACGTCGGCGTATTTGATGCCCATTTCCTGCTCGTCGGTTTGACCTTGATAAAGACCTGCGGACGGAGCTTTGGTGATGATAGTTTCGGGTGCGCCGAGATATCTCAAATGCTCGTAAATTTCGCCGACGGTCAAGTCTGCAATCGGGTTGAAATCATGCGCGCCGTCGCCCCACTTGGTGAAGTAGCCGAGCGTTGCTTCGTCGAGGTTGCCCGTGCCCGCCACAAGATATCCCCTTGCCTGACCGAGCGCATAAAGCGTTGTCATTCTGAGGCGCGGATTGATATTGACGCTTGCCATTTTGAGGTTGCTCTCGCCTGCGTTATTGCTGGTAAGTTGCTCGCCGAAAGCGTCGAGAAGCGCTTGTTTGGTTGCGCTCAAATCTATCTCTATTTGCTCGATGCCGAAATGCTCGCCGGCTCTCAAAGCGTCGTCGCGGTCGCTGCCGTAATTTTGCGAAGATTGGCAAGGCATAATTACGCCCAAAACGTTGGGGGTTGCAAGTTTGCAAAGCGCGCCCACGAGGGTACAATCTTTTCCGCCGCTGTTGCCGTAAATAATGCCCTTTGCGCCCGTCTTTGCAAGCAAGTCGCGTATCCATTGCACGCGTTTTTCGATTGATGATACAACGTCCATATTATTCACCTCGAAAATGAAGATTTTATTGATTTTTATTATATACGGATTTTTGCAATATTCAACTTTTTTGAATAAATTGCTCAAAAAACATTAAAATTTTATGAAAATCGGAGCGACAAGCCCTCAAAATCGCTATTTTTTGCAAAAAATTTTCAAAAATACACGTTTTTTAACAAATTGGGTATTGAATTATTTTCGGCAAGGATATATAATGTTTACATCTTAAAAAAAATACCTCATTAAAGGAGAAAATTTATGAGAAAAGCATTTATTTGTCCCACAAAGTATGTACAAGGCGAAAACGAATTGTTGAACCTCGGTTATTTTGTCAAAACCTTCGGTAAGAAAGCACTCCTTATCGCAGACCCGTTTGCGCTCAATCTCGTCAAAGAGAAACTCGAGGCAACGCAAGCAAAATACGGTGTTGAATTCGTCTCTTGCGACATCTTCAAGGGCGAATGCTCCCGTACAGTCGTAAAAGCACTTCAAGAGTTCGCAAAAGCAAACAAATGCGCTTGCACGATCGGTCTCGGCGGCGGCAAGGCAATCGACACATCCAAATGCGTCGCAGCAGGCAATCCGCTCATCATCTGCCCGACAATCGCGGCAACGGACGCACCGACCTCTCACTCCGCAGTTCTTTACACTGACGATCACGAGTTTGACGATTACGCATACTTCCGTCAAAGCCCGTCCGTCGTACTTATCGACCTCAACGTCATCGCAAACGCACCTTCTCGCTTCCTCGTAAGCGGCATGGGCGACGCACTTTCCACATACTTCGAAGCAAGAGCCAACGTCAACAGCGTATCCAACGTCAACGCAGGTCTTCCCTGCGGCGCAGATCGCAAGAAAGGCACGTTGCTCGGCTACGGCACGTACACCGCAGCGGCACTTGCAGAGCTTTGCTATCGCAACCTTATCAGCGACGGCGCAAAAGCAAAAGTCGCATGCGACTGCAACGTTGTAACTCCTGCATTTGAAAAGATTGTCGAAACCAACATTCTTCTCTCCGGTCTCGGCTTCGAATCCGGCGGTCTTGCAGCGGCACACGCAATTCACGACGGTCTTACCGCAGTTCACGACATTCACGCATGCTGCATGCACGGCGAAGTCGTAGCTTTCGGTACTATCTGCCAACTCGTTCTCGAGAACAGCCCCGAAGAAGAGCTTTACGAAGTCCTCAACTTCTGCGACGAAGTCGGTCTCCCCGTCTGCTTGCATGACCTTATGACCAATCCGCGCACGGGCGAAGTCATCAGAGAAGAACTCACTGAGGAAGAATACAAGATTGTCGCAGCAAAGACCTGCATCCCCGACGAGAGCATCCACAACATGCCCTTCCCCGTAACCGAAGATATGGTTATCGCCGCAATCAAAGCAGCGGACAAACTCGGTCATGATTTCAGATACGGTTGCGACTGCGAATGCTGCCACTAATATAAAGCGCACACTCCCTTGCCCACGCAAGGGAGTGTCTTATAAAAAATCCGCGTAATATAAGGATATAAAGATATTATATAAGCGGTTTTAAGGAGAAATATTATGAAGAAAATAATGAATACGCCCGAAACTTTCGTTTACGATATGTGTCACGGATTGGCAGCCGCTCATCCGGAACTCGAATTCGTCGAAAAGTATAAGGTTGTCAAAAAGAAAGATATCAACGACGCAAAAGTCAGTTTGATTTCTGGCGGCGGCAGCGGACACGAGCCTGCACACGCAGGATTTGTTGGCAAAGGCATGCTCGACGCAGCGGTATGCGGCGACGTTTTCGCGTCCCCCTCTCAAGTGCAAGTCTACAACGCAATCAAGAAATGCGCCACGGACAAAGGCGTTCTTCTCATCATCAAGAACTACTCGGGCGACTGCATGAACTTCAACAACGCAATGGCAGACGCACAAGACGACGGCATCAAGGTTGACGCAGTTTACGTCAACGACGATATCGCGGTCAAAGACTCTCTCTACACTGTAGGTCGCAGAGGCGTTGCAGGCACTGTTCTCGTGCATAAATGCGCTGGCGCGGCGGCGGAACAAGGCAAAGAACTCGAAGAAGTCAAAGCGGTTGCAAACAAGGTCATCGAGAACGTTCGTTCATTCGGTTTCGCATTCACAAGCTGCACTGTTCCGGCTGCAGGTCATCCCACTTTCGAAATCGGCGACGACGAAATGGAATTCGGCGTAGGCATCCATGGCGAACCCGGTCGTTTCCGTGAAAAAATCGACTACTCCACAGGCACGTTCTGCGACGATTTGTCCAGACGTATCCTCACAGACCTCGAAGAAGATCTCGCTCTCAAAAAAGGTGAGGACGTTGTTCTTCTCATCAACGGTTTCGGCGGCACTCCGCTCCAAGAACTCTACATCCTCAACAACTCTGTAACGAAGGCGTTGAAGGCAGACGGCATCAACATCCATCGCACAATTGTCGGCAACTTCATGACCTCAATCGACATGGCAGGCGCGTCAATCTCCGTCCTCCGTGTAGACAGCGAGCTTAAAGCCCTCATCGACTACCCCGTATCTACGCCGGCACTCACTTGGGGCGCAACTATGAGCGAACAAGCAGAGGCAGCTCTCGAAGCAGTGCAAGCAATCGGCAGAGCACTCGGATACGCACCCGTGGAAACCGCACACAAAGCGGCAACGAAGAAGGTTGCGGCAGCGGATGAAGCAGAAGAAAACGCAGTCTATGAAGTAGAAGGCGCTCCCGTCGTAGGCGAAACGATCAACACGGCGGCATTCGTTCAAATCGTCGACAAAATGGCAGACGTCATCATCGAAAACGAAGTTCCCTTCTGCGAAGCGGACAAAATGGGCGACGGCGACTTCGGTATGTCAATCGCAAAAGGCTTCAAACAACTCAAAGCAGACTGGGCAACGAGAAAGAAAGGCGACATCGGTCAATTCCTCGTCAGCTGCAGCGAAATAATCAAAGAGTATTGCGGCGGCGCAAGCGGTCCTATTTGGGGTTCTGCATTCAAGTACGCAGGCAAAGCGATGCTCGGCAAGAAAGAAGTCAATCTCCAAGACGTAGCTCTCCTCTTCACCGAGGCAAATCGCGGCGTTTATGAAACAGGCAAAAAGTCCTTCGGTAAGGGCGCTGAAATCGGCGACAAGACTTTGGTCGACGCACTCAAGCCCTGCGCAATGGCATTGACCAAAGCGGCAGAAGAAGGCAAAACTTTGCAAGAAGGTCTTGACCTCGGCGCAAAAGCTGCACACGAAGGCGCAGAAGCGACAAAGACTCACGTCGCAACCCTCGGAAGAGCAGGCACGGTCGGCGAGCGTTCAATCGGTTATCCCGACGCAGGCGCACACGGTCTTGACGTAATCTTCAACGCACTTGCCGCATACATTGCAAAAATGTAATCGCTTATAAAGGCACAAAAAAGGCACTCGGTCGAGTGCCTTTTTTAATGCCGTTTTTTGTTGAGATTTATACTGTTTTATGTCCGATTATATATAATTTTCAACGTGTTTTTTGCGTCTTTATACATGCTGTAATTCGCATTGTTTTTGCACAATCGGCATTTTATCTGTTCATATAGTACTCGATAAGTGCGATTTTGACGCTTTGTATAAGCACGTCTATTGCAAAGTCCATCTCTTCGAGAGTGGGTACGCTCGGCGCAATGCGGATATTGCTGTCGTTGTCGTCAATGCGATACGGGAAAGTCGAACCTGCCGCCGTAAACTTCACTCCTGCGTCCGCCGCAAGTCCGACAATATGTCTTGCGCAATGCGGCACGTCGAGGGAAATGAAATATCCTCCGCGAGGTCTTGACCACTTCACCTCATCGCTTTTGCCGAATGCCTCTTCCATCTTTGCCTGGAACAAATCGAATTTGGGGCGCAGTATCGCAGCGTGTTTTTGCATAATCTTCTTCACGTTTTCCACGTCTTTCATAAACTCCACGTGCATAACCTGATTTACTCTGTTGGGATTGATTTTCTTAAAGAACAAACGTTTGAGCAAATCCGCAACGTTGTTTTGAGATGCCGCAATCGCCGCAACGCCGCTGCCTGCAAAAGTGATTTTTGCCGTTGACATGAACTCGTAAATCATATCCGAATTGCCCGCTTTCCTTGCGACGTCAAATATGTTTTTGAGCTTATCATCCGTTTCGTAAAGCCCGTGAATGCAATATGCGTTGTCCCAAAACACGCGAAAATCTTTTGCCGCAGGTTTGAGATTTGCCATTCTTTCAACCACCTTGTCCGAATACGTAATGCCCGTCGGATTGGAGTATTTGGGAACGCACCAGATGCCTTTTACGCTTGCGTCGTCTCTGACAAGCGCTTCCACCATATCCATATCGGGTCCGTCGGAGAGCATCGGCACGGTTATCATGTCTATGCCGAAATTTTCGCAAATGGAAAAATGTCTGTCATAGCCGGGCGCAGGGCAAATAAACTTAACTTTGTCAAGTTTGTTCCACGGCGTAGAGCCCATTATGCCGAATTGCAGCGCAAATTGAATGACGTTGTACATGATATCGAGCGACGAGCCGTCGCACACGATGACCTCATCCGCCTTTACGCCGAGAATGTCCGCAAACAATTCCCTCGCTTGTTTAAGTCCTGCAGGCTCACCGTAATTGCGAGCGTCAATGCCGCTCATCTTATAATCGTACTCGCCGGCATGTTCCAGCATAGGCATGGCGATTTCAAGTTGTTCGGAGGACGGTTTTCCGCGCGTCATATCCACGCTCACACCGCGTTTTACAAGTTTTTTATATGCCTTTTGTTCGGTTTTTAGTTGCTCGCAAAGTTGATCTTTGGCAATATCCTTGTAGTTCATAAGCCCTCCGTCTTAATGTATCCTATTCCGACTGCGGCACTTTTGCCAATCGGTGTGGTCTTTTGTGCGATTTGTATAATATAATTATACAATTGTTCGATTTTGACATCCACACTATACCACTCATATGACGTTTTCGCAACACATTTTTGAGTGGAAAAATGCGTTTTTTTTGCTTAATCCTCGCCGCTGTTGGAGCGTATGAGCAAGCGTATCGGCGTACCCGAGAAATCAAAGCTCTTGCGCAAGGAATTTTCGAGATATCTCTTGTAACTGAAATGCATAATAGCAGGGTCGTTGACCTTGACGACAAACGTCGGCGGCGCAACGGACACTTGCGTAACGTAGAATATTTTGAGTTTCTTTCCAAGGTAAGACGGCGGCTCGCTTATTCTTATGGCGTCGCCGATGACCTCGTTGAGAAGCCCTGTCGCTATGCGCTTTCTCGAGTTTGCCACAACCTCTTTGCAAAGCGGCAGCAAATTGTCGAGGCGCTTTCCGCTGAGTGCTGAGATATACACGGATTTGAAATAATCCATATACTTCAAATCTTCTTTGAGTTTCTTCTCGAATTCATAAATGGTATGAGTGTTCTTATCCACCAAATCCCACTTGTTCATAACGATTATAGACGGCTTGCCCTCTTCGTGCACGAATCCTGCGATTTTGACGTCCTGCTCGGCAAGCCCCTCGTTTGCGTCGCACACTATAAGCACAACGTCCGCCCTGCGCACTGCGAGGATGGAGCGCATAACCGAATATCTTTCCACGTCCTCGTTGACGACCTTTTTCTTGCGCATACCTGCGGTGTCGATGATGAGGTATTTGTCGTCGCCCACGTTGAGTTCTGTATCGATTGCGTCGCGCGTTGTGCCAGCGATGTCGCTTACAATCGAGCGGTCGTATCCCAAAAGTTTGTTTGCGATAGAGCTCTTACCTGCGTTGGGTTTGCCGACGATTGCGATTTTGATACGTTCGGGATCATCTTCCGGCACGCTCACGGGGATAACTTCCATAATCGCGTCAAGCAAATCGCCAAGCCCCTTGCCCTGCTCTGCGCTGACTGCGTGCGGCTCGCCGAATCCGAGCGCGTAAAAATCATATACGTTGCCCATATCGTTGTTGTCGATTTTGTTGACGGCAAGAATTACGGGAAGTTTTGATTTTCTGAGGTACGAACACACAAGGTTATCATCCGTGGTAAGCCCGGTCTTTCCGTCCACCACGTACAAAATAGCGTCTGCCGTATCCACCGCAATTTCAACTTGCGTGCGAATATGGCTCCACATCTCGTCCGTGCTCTTCATTTCCAAGCCGCCCGTATCTATAAGCGTAAACGCTCTTCCGCACCACTCGCAATCGGCATAAACTCTGTCGCGAGTAACGCCCGGAGTGTTCTCGACAATAGAAATTCTGCTGCCTGCAATGCGGTTAAAAAGCGTCGATTTTCCAACGTTAGGTCTGCCTACTACTGCTACTAATGGTTTCATTTGTTCACCGATTCTTATGTTTATTTATCGTTTTTACTTGCATAAAATGCCGTTTTTGCCATTTTATGAGTGATTCAATTCTATCGTTTTTGCTTATTCAAAGAAATCTTTTATTTTGCTCACTATATCCGCGCCGCTGTGTGCGGTTACGATTATAGGCGCTTTGAGATTGTCGGAGAGTTCTTCCACTCTCACGTTGTCGAGGAACGTATCCGTAAATTCACGCAGCATATTGTCGGGTATAACGTATGCGTCGGGTACGGGATTGTCTTTGAGTTGTTTCATAATATCCCCTGCCGTAACAAGCCCTGCCACGGTTACGGAAGTGCCGAAAAAGTTGTTGATTATCGCATGCACCTTGCACTCTATGCCAAGTTTTTCTTCAAGCCTTTTTGCGTACTTTTCAAGGTACGGCGCAAATGACACGCCTGTAATAAACTCAACTCTTTTGCCGAGTTTGCAATCCTCGACTTCGCTCATATTGTATTCAAAGTTATCGTCAAAGTCCGCAAGCAATCCTACGCCGTTTTCTATTTGGTCAAAAGCCCCGTAATACGTGCTTGACGGAGTTGGCAGTTTTGCCTTGACGTAATACTCGTCGCTGCACCAGCAGAATCCGCCGTATTCCTTGTGCAGTCTTTCAACAAGTTCGATTGTGTCTTTTGCGTTTTGCTCGTCCACGCTTTTGAGGTTGGGCAAATTATCTCTATGCCCCGTCATACCCACAGGCACGACTGCCACCGTTTCAACGCCCTCGACCTCGTGCAAGCCTCTTATACTGTCCTCGAGCACCTTTCCGTCGTTGACGTCAGGCACTACCACAAGTTGCGTGTGCATCTTTATGCCTGCCGCGCCAAGACGGCGCATCTGATCTCTGAGTTTGCGAGTGTTGGGATTTTTGAGTATAAATGTGCGGATATCGTCATCCCACGCATGCACGGAAATATAAAGAGGGCTGAGTTTCAGACGAATCACTCTCTCAATGTCCGCCTCGCTGACGTTGGTCATGGTAACGTAGGAGCCGCACATAAAACTGTATCTGTAGTCGTCGTCTTTCACGTAAAGAGTGGAGCGCATCCCCTTGGGGAGCTGGTCCACAAAGCAGAAAATGCACTTGTTTTTGCACACGACTGGTTTCATATCTATGTCGAATTCAAGCCCGAGCGACTGTCCGTCTTTTTTGTGCACTTTGATTGTATGCGGTTTTCCGTCGCGCAAAATATCCACCGAGAATTTCCTCTCGTTGTCGTAGTACAGGTAATCCAGCTCGTCAATCATATCGTATCCGCCTATGCGCAACACTTCGTCGCCGACCTTAAATCCCTGTCTTTTTGCAAAATCCGAAACCGTCTTAATCTTTATCTTTGGCATATTATCCCCTCACACCGCTATGTATGCGGAAAGGAAATTGGCTATATTGTCTAGGCTACTGTACTCCACCCACTTTTTACCCTCGTCGGATATCTTGATTCCCGTATCTGTCTGCAAAAGTTTGTAAAGCAGCGCAACCATATCCAGGTTGTCTTTGGCTTTGAGGCAAAGCCCGTGTCCCACAAGATAGGATATATCCGCTTGCTCATGCTCGTTTTTGGACAGCACGATTGACGGAATCCCGAGCTTAAAGCACTTATAAAGCGTCGCAACGTCGTATTGCGTAATGGCGACGTCGCACACCTGCATGCACTCGTCCGTCTGGTCGTCGTTTTGTATAAATACCACTTTCATACTCGGCACTTTCACAGCCATGGAAGAGAGCGTTTCAAGCGTCTTTACGTCGTGGCAATTGACAACGAGATTGGCGATTTCCCCTTGGTCGAGCAGCAGCGAGAACACGTCCAGAAGTTCCTTTTTGTCGTGCACGTTCACATATACGGTCTTTACCTTTGGAAGCCCCAATTCTCTCTTTTTGAGGGTGATCTGATCGGGATGCAAGCACTCGATATCATAGGGCAAGCCCATAACCATAATGTCCTTGGATTTTATGCCGTTTCGCACCAAATCGGACTTTACGTCTGCATTTTCGACTATATAAACGTTGGTTGCGTCATCGTGCACTCTTTTTGACAAGGTGAAAGTCTGCATCATATAGATGATTTGAGTGCCAAATCTCGCTCTGCGTTTTGCCTCTATTGCGCAATGATGCGCATACGGCGTAACGCACAAAATATACTCGGGGTGGAAACGCTTGATAAGGTTGTTTATTCGGTTGACTCTTTTTGAAAGCGTCTTGAACTTGAACTTATCCTTAATCACGCCCTTGTCTTTTCTCTCGAGCAAATATTGATATTCCCCACCGCTGTCCATGATTTTATCCAACGCAGAAAGCTTGGTAGCCGAGCCGTATTTGTCGTCGCTCATAACCACCACGTTGTGCGTTCCGATTTTGCGGATAGCCTCTGCGAGTTTTTGCGAAACTCCTTGCGGCTCATCCCTCGACGTAAGTATGAGAATAATGCGTTTTCTATACATATTTCACCCCTTCCTATCGTTTTTTAGCGACAGGAATAACAAACAAAATTTGTCTGTCTTGTATTCGGATTGCCCACTCTCGCAATCAATCCTCGACGATAACGGGAATGATAATCGGGAATTGTCTGTCCTTATAAAAGAGTTTTCTCACCGCTTTTTTGACGATACGAGCGATTTCGTTGACGTCCGTTTTGTCAAAATCAACGGAATTTATGGCGTCTTTCGTCGCACTTTCTATGGACAATCTCACGTCGTCGGTGAGGTTAAAACCTCTCGACACGACGTCCACTTCTCCCGAGATTTTTCCGAGGTCCATATCCACGGCGCACAACACCAAAAGCATACCGTACTCGGCAAGCGAGCGGCGGTCGTTGACAACGGACTTGCCGTCCTCGAGCACAACGCCGTCCACGTAGGTATTTCCCGACGCGACGTTGGAGTGTTGACGGATTCCCTTTGCGTTTACGCCGTAGCACTCTCCGATATTCGGGATGACGATATTTTTGCTTGCCACGCCCAGTGATTTTGCGATTTCTGCGTGCTTGAACTGATGTCTGTACTCTCCGTGCACCGGCATAAAGAACTGCGGATGCACAAGCGTAAGCATAAGCTTAAGTTCCTCGGCGTAAGCGTGTCCCGACACGTGAATGTCGTTCATGCTGTCGTAAATGACGTTCGCGCCCTTTCTGAACAAGTCGTTTATAACGTCATATACGGATTTTTCATTGCCGGGAATCGGCGAGGAACTGAGCACGACTACGTCGTCCGTTCCGAGATTGATTTTGTTAAATTCGCCCTTGGATAGCTTATTGAGCGCGCTGAGCGGCTCTCCTTGCGAGCCCGTCGCAAGCACCACCGTTTCGCTGGGAAGCAATCTTCCGACGCTATCGACAAGCACCCCTTTTGGCACCTGCAATTCGCCGCAAGCGGACGCAACGTCCACGATTCCTTTCATACTTCTGCCTGCAAGCACCACTTTTCTGTGATACTTGTGCGCAAGCGTAAGCACCTGTTGCACTCGGTAGTTGGACGAGGCAAAGCACGCAATAACTATGCGTTTATTGGGATTTGCGACGAAAATCTGCTCCAAATTCTGCCCCACGACCTTTTCGGAAGTGGAACTGCCCGCTCTTTCGACGTTGGTCGATTCGCCGAGCATAAGCAACACGCCTTTTGCGCCTATTTCCGCAATGCGCCCTATATCCGTCTTTTTGCCGTCTATCGGCGTATTATCGATTTTGAAATCGCCCGTAACAAACACGTTTCCGACAGGGCAAGCGATATTGAGCGCGCATGCGCCTGCCATGGAATGCGCCACTTTGATAAACTCCACTCGGAATTCGCCCAAAGACACCGTATCGCCTGCCGAAACGGTTATGAGGTTGCACTTTTTACCTTGCTTGTCGAGCTTGCGTTTCAAAAGCCCTATCGTAAGCGCGGTGCCGTAAATGGGCACGTTTTTGAGGTCGTCCGCATAATAGGGAATTGCGCCGATGTGGTCCTCGTGTCCGTGCGTGAGCACGATACCGCGAAGTCTTGCTATATTTTCTTTGATATAAGTGATGTCGGGGATAATCGCGTCGATGCCGGGGCTGTCCTCTTTGGGGAAAGACACACCGCAGTCGACGATTATCATGTCGTTACCGTATTCCAAAGCGGTCATATTTTTGCCGATTTCACCGACGCCGCCGAGGAAGGTAACTTTAACTGTTTTTGTGTTTTTTGCCATTATATTCTCCGTATGCGCCTAAGCGCGTGATTGTGTATATATTTATCTAGTTTAATATATTACACTATTTTCTCGTTTTAATCAAGAGATTATGCAAATACTTGCAAAAGCAGACAAAAAACATCTTTACAAACGCCGTTTTTGCCTTTACGATATAAGTACAAACAAATATTTCATAATGCCAGACAATGTCTGGCAAAACGAAAAAGGAGAATTTATGAGAGTTTACAACTTTTCCGCAGGCCCGTCTATGCTTCCATTGGAAGTATTGCAAGAGGCAGGCAAATCCATCGCCGATTATAACGGCTCGGGCATGAGCGTTATGGAAATGAGCCACCGCTCCAAATGGTACGACGCAATCAATACGGAGTGCCTTGATTTGGTGCGCGAGCTTATGCAAATCCCCGAGAACTATCACGTGATAATGGTGCAAGGCGGCGCTTCGACGCAATTCGAGGCAATTCCGCTCAACCTGCTAAAGACCGGAAAAGCGGATTATATCGTAACGGGCAACTTCGCAAAAAAAGCCTATAAAGAAGCGCAAAAATACGGCGATATCAAGCTTGTCGCTTCCAGCGAGGACAAGAAATTCACCTACATTCCCAAGACTTCCCCGTCCGATTTCAGACAAGACGCAAGTTACGTGCATATCACGGAAAACAACACCATTTTCGGCTCCAAATATCACACTCTTCCCGACACGAACGGCGTTCCCCTCGTTGCGGACTTGTCCTCTTGCATCATGAGTGAAAAGACGGACGTAAGCAAATACGCTCTCATTTACGCAGGCGCGCAAAAGAACCTCGCCCCTGCAGGCGTAACCCTTGTCATCGTCAAAGACGATATGCTGGGCGGCGAACTTCCGATTTGCCCCACCATGCTCAAATACCGCACGCAAATAGACGCAAACAGCCTTTACAACACACCGCCGTGCTGGTCTGTTTACATGATGATGCTCAACCTTCGCCACCTCAAAAAAATGGGCGGCGTGGACGCAATCGAGCAAATCAACAGGGAAAAAGCAGACATGCTTTACGACTTTATCGACAACTCCGACTTCTACAACAACTATGTTGAAAAAGACAGCCGCTCTATCATGAACGTGCCTTTCGTCGCTCCATCGGACGAGCTCAACGCAAAATTTGTCAAAGAAGCGGAAGCAAACGGACTCGTATCCCTCAAAGGACACAAACTCGTCGGCGGCATGCGCGCGTCTATCTACAACGCAATGCCCGTGGAAGGCGTCAAAGCCCTCATCGAGTTTATGAAGAAGTTTGAACTTGAAAACAAATAAGCAGGTGTCGATATGAATATTCTCAAACTCAATTCAATATCCAAGCTCGCAAATCCCGTGCTTGAGGGCTACAACATCACCGATTCTTGCCAAAACCCTGTCGGTATCATCGTCCGCTCCTTCAAAATGGACGAATACCAAGTGCCGGATACCCTTTTGGCAGTCGCAAGAGCGGGCGCAGGCGTAAACAACATCCCCCATGCGGACTATGCAAAGAAAGGAGTATGCGTTTTCAACACCCCGGGCGCAAACGCCAATGCGGTTAAAGAACTCGTAATCGCCTACCTCATTATCGGCGCAAGAAACGTAGTCGAAGCAAGCAATTGGGCAAACACCCTTACGGGCGACGACGTAGCCAAGCAAGTTGAAAAAGGCAAAAGCGCATTCGCAGGCAGCGAGATTATGGGCAAAACACTTTGTGTTTTGGGACTTGGCGCAATAGGCAGAAAAGTCGCAATCTCCGCGCATGCCCTAGGAATGAACGTAGTTGGTTACGACCCCTATATTTCGGAAGCGGCAAAAGAAGAAATCCCGTTCGTAACGATATTTGCAGATATGAAGAGCGCATGGCAAAACGCCGATTTCATAACCCTTCACATGCCCATGACTCCCGAAACGAAACATCTCGTCAATTCGGATAGCATTGCCAAAATGAAAGACGGCGTGATACTTATAAACGCAGCTCGCGGCGAGCTTTGCGACGTTGCGGCAATCAAAGACGCGCTTGCAAGCAAAAAAATCCGCAAATACGTTGTGGATTTCCCCGACGGAGATTGCGTAAACACTCAAGGCATAGTGGCTGTTCCGCACCTGGGCGCGTCAACGGAAGAAGCCGAGGACAATTGTGCGGTCATGGCGGCAAAAGAGCTTAAGGATTATATCGAAAACGGCAATATCGTCAATTCCGTCAATATGCCCAACGTTTCCGTGCCCAAATCCAAAACGCATCGCTACACGGTTATTTCAAACGACAGCGGCAAGCAGGAGTTTGACGGTGTGAGCGCCACGAGAAACGGCGTCCGCTATACAATCATCGATACGGATTCCGAACTTGATTTAAATTCGCTCCAAACAGCAAATACAATCAAAACTCGTAAGGTTTATTGATGCTATTACCTAAACGACAAAAAACAGGCTCCGCGCCTGTTTTTTTGTTGTCTTTTATCATTTCTCATATTTTGGCACAATATACTTATCGTGTTTCATAACGACACAATACAACACTTTTCGTGCTTTTACACTATCATATATTGCCATGTTTTAGCCGTTTTGGGCGGTTTTGCGCGATTTTGCGCGATTTTGCAATACGTATCGTGTATTTATGTTTTTTCAATAACTCTTGCTATGTGTCGCAAAGTCGAGTTCATAGACGTTGAAAAACAATTGTTTTCAATCACTATTTCACACGGCTTTTCTTTTATGATTGCACTCAAAATATTATACTCTTCCGTATCGAACAGATTGACCACTTCCACAAAGCGTCTTTCCGTCAGGTTTTTGAGGCGGTTGCGCTCGACAGCGATTTGATTCTTTCCGCCGTCCGTTCCCGCAATAAAAGAGGCTATATCGAATATGTCCGTATCGCCGCTGCTGCCATCAAGCAATCTCGACGCAACGTCGGCAACCTCACTCCACGCCTCTTTGAGCGAACGCAATCGGAAATTAAAAAGTCCGTCTACGTTGTAGTCAAGCGAGTTCGACAGTGTTTTTGCGATTATTCCGCTTTCAAATTCTCTGTCGAAGTTTACGATAGAACTCAAAAGCGCGCACTTTGCGTGATTGAGTTGCCGAAACGGCAACCGCTCCAGAAAATATCGAAGTTTTAAAAATGACAAAAACACAACGTCCAGAATGTCGTATACTTTGCTCTCCACCTCATCCGCACGCTCGCATGAACTTGCCAGATAAATCCACATCCTGTCCTCCGACTCTTCTATCGCGTAGGACACGTCTTTTGTGCATTGAAGTTTGTCAAGTATATATCCGATTTCCTTATCATACCCCTTGTCGATACTTATCAAGTTTGACCACATAAACACCTCGTGAATATTGTATGCAAAGAGATTATAAAAATAAGCGGAAAAATATATTTGAATTTTCGACGAAAACAGCGCGCCTTGTCGCCGCCCTTAACTCGGCATAAAAAAAGCGCATTGACAAGGCACAGTTGAACAAAAAGAAATAACACTCCGACAGAGTAACAATAACACATCAAAAAAATAATGCGTGTCATAACAAACGTTTACCAAGGCAAAAAAATACACGCCGTTTTATCATTCTTAATGGAAGCATGAAAAAACGCGCCGCTTTGGCGCGCTTTAGTCGTTTTTATTTGGTTTATTTATTCTTGATTTTCACAAGCGTTGCAACGCCGGTTACGGTATTGACCTCGATAACCACTTTTACTTCGCTATCGTCGGGATACAAATCGTCGTTGCGTTCAAACGTGAAGTAATAAGAATAATAACTCTTCTTTATATCATGTGCGACGTAGTTGAACTCTTTGTCAACGTCGTCCACCTCATATGTCGATGAGTCTGTAGGCATAACGCTCGTCGGCATAACGTCTTTCAGTTTTTCCCAAGCAAACGCCTCACACTCGTATTTACTGTATATCATAGATTGTTTTGCATACGTTGCCGCCGAGCCGAACACGCCGCCGAGAATCGCCGCAACCACCAAGAGCGTGCATATAAGCGATATTGCAGGAATCACCACATAACGCCATTTAAACTTTTTCTTTGCCTTTTTCACATCGTCGTCGGTTGCCTCTATGACGGGCGCAGACTGATATTTCTCGTCGTCAGCGACAAAAGCGTTGGCGATTTCGAGCTGCTTTTTGACGTACGCCTTTTCTTCTTCCGTCGCAACGCCGTCTTTATAATGGGCAAATGCCTCTTCAAAATTCATATATTACCCTCCAAAATTTCTTTAAGTTTCAATCTTGCGCGATAGAGCAAAATCTTGACGTTGTCTATGCTCATATCGAGAATAGACGCGATTTCCTTTACGGACATACCGTCAAAATAGAAAAGCCGCACGATTTCACGATAGTTGTCTTTAAGCAGAGATATCGCCTTGTATAGCGCACGGTATTCTTCCTTTTGGATCACGGAGTCTATCAAGTCGTTTTCATCCGCAACGTCAGTCTCTATTGCGCCCACTCGCTTGTTCTTGCGCAGATAATCGAAGTAGCAATTTCTGCACACCTTGAACAGCCAAAATTTGAAACCGTCTTTTTCCTCGTCTATTGAGCGGAACGCACGCATAAACGACTCTTGCACTATATCTTCCGAAAGCGAGCGATTGTGGCAAAAGGAATAGACGTACAGCAAAGCCTCATTATAATGCTTTTTAATGAGTCTATCGAGCGTCTCGTTCTTCATTCAATCCTCCTTTCACTAAATACACGTGCAATTCAAAGTTTGGTTACGGTATTTGTGCAATTATATCCTTTGTACGATATTTCCTCGTTTTGACGATATTGCGGTTTTAACCGCAGTATCTATTATTATAAACTATCGTTTTTTGCAATTAGTGCCAAATTCCGACGTCGCTCGCAAAGCGTTTTTTCTACGCATTTATCTTTTCGGCGTTTGCCACGACGAATTGCTTTGGCGTCATTCCGTATTCTTTTACAAATGCGCTTATATAGTGCGTTTGCGAACAGAAGCCAAAATAGTACGCCACGTCTTTGTACGGGACGTCGTCGAGAAGCAACTCCTTAGACGCTTTGAGTTTTTGCGAAAGCACGTACCTCTTCACACTCACTCCGACGTACGCTTTGAACTGCTTGGACAAATAGTCCTCGCTTACACTGCACTCTCTTGCTATGTCTTCGCACACGAGTTTGTCGTGCAAATGCGCGTCGATTATCCTTATAGCTTTTCGTATATACGGCGGATATTCCAGTCTGTTTTTATGCTCTTTGACGAGCGAAGTAAGTTCCACCGCCTTGCCGATAAGAAATTCCAATATATCGTCGGCATCGTCCATTTTGTCCACGCTTTGGATATACTTATCCGACAAATTATACGCCTCGCTTTCCATAAGCCCGCCCTCGACGGCGTAACGCGTGGCAAGCGTAATACAACTCACTGCCAAATACTTCACTTGACGCAAGTTGTCGTTGCTCATTCTTCCCACGACGAGCGACTCTTGCATAAAACTTGCCATATTGCTTTGAAGCCCTTGCAAATCGCCGTTTTTCACGCACGTATAAAACGCCACTTCTCGACTATACGGAGTGTGGGCAACGCCACTCTCTCGTTGCTGAAATTGCGGATCGAATACGCCTTTGGGAAGAAATTCCACATTCAATTTTCCGTCTTGTACGATGCTCATAGGATAATAATAACACTCTTTTTGAATTTTACAACGGTTTTTTGATATTTTGTTCGTATTTATGATATAATTCAAATCTTTTATAAAATAAAATATCAATATAACGAGGTGAATGATGGGCAAAGAAAAAGTCGAATGGCAACGTATGATAAACGGCAAGTTGTACAACTCGTCGAGCAAGGACATATTTTGGCAACACGCAAGAGGTATGCACCTCACGCAAAAGATCAACAAGTGCCCCGTGTGGAACGTACCGAGGCAAAAACGACTCGTCAACAAACTTATCCCCTCCTCCAAGGGTAAATCCGTTTGGATTTTCACGCCTTTTTATTGCGAATACGGTGTAAATATTCACCTCGGCAACGATGTGTTTTTCAACTACGGCTGCACTCTTTTGGACATCTCTCCCATCACATTGGAGGACGGAGTATGGCTGGGCGCAAACGTTACGATCGCCACGCCGTGCCACCCTCTCATTGCGGAAGAACGTATAAACACCACATATCCCGACGGATATCACGACCTCGAATTTTCAAAACCCGTAACCATAAAAAAGAACGCATGGATAGCCTCGAACGTGATTATTTGCGGCGGCGTAACCATAGGCGAAGGCTCGGTAATCGGCGCGGGAAGCGTGGTTACGCGCGACATCCCGGCAGGCTGCATCGCGGTAGGAAATCCTTGCCGTGTTTTGCGTCAAATAGACGAGGACGACCGAATAAACGTTTGGGATACGTACGCGAAAGGCGAAATGCCCATGTCCGCTCGCGACAGAGCAAAACTCAACAAATGACAAAAACACGCTTTTATCAATCGTTTTTGCACAAATAAAACAGTTGTTTTGTCAAATTGATTGAAATGCATATGCGCACGCATAGACTAAATAACGACAGCGGATATACCCACAAAAGCATATCGCAAACGATAAAAATCTATGCTTGAAAGCGTGGCGCGCGCGTGATATAATGGTATATAAGAGTTATTGTTGCCCTATTTATTGATATAAGGGCTTTGCCTATATATAAACTCAAATATAAATACTCGGAGGAAATTATGAACGAGAAGGATTATAAGGATATTCTTGCCAAGCTTACGCTGGATGAGAAAGTGCAAATGCTTTCAGGCTCTACGACGTGGCTTACGCAACCTATCAAAAGAGATGACATTGACATCCCTGCCGTGCGTACAAGCGACGGTCCAAACGGTATGCGCCGTGAAAAAATGTCGGGCGGCGTAAACATCATGCAAACGCCCGAGCCTGCAACTTGCTTCCCCGGCGCCGTTACGTCGGCATCCAGCTGGGACGTTGAACTTGAACAAGAAGTCGGCGCGGCAATCGCTGTCGAAGCGCAATCTTTGGGCGTTTCCACCGTTCTCGGCCCCGGCGTAAACATCAAACGCAGCCCACTTTGCGGAAGAAACTTCGAGTATTTCTCGGAAGATCCATTTCTTGCAGGACGTATCGGTGCGGCGTGGGTGCACGGCGTGCAAAGCAAAAACGTCGGAACGTCCCTCAAGCACTACCTTGCAAACAACCAAGAATACATAAGAATGACCATCAACTCCGTGGTTGACGAGCGTACTTTGCGTGAGATTTATATGCCTGCATTCGAGCATATCGTCAAGACGGAACAACCCACCACGGTTATGTGCTCCTACAACCGTCTGAACGGCACTTATCTGAGCGATTACAAGCGCTTTCTCACCGACGTATTGCGCGACGAATGGGGATTTAAAGGCATTGTGGTAAGCGACTGGGGCGCCGTCAACTACCGCCCCGCAGGCATTAAGGCAGGCATGGATCTCGAAATGCCCGGCAACAAAGGCATGAGCGATCCGAGCGTATATAAAGCGCTCGAGAACGGCACTCTCACTGTTGAGGACATAGACAAAGTGGTGCTTCGCCTCATCAGATTTGCATACGAAAACACCGTGCGCGAAGTCAAGGGCGTTAAGTTCGACGTCGAAGAACACAACGCAATCGCAAGACGTGCGGCAGAAGGCGGCGCGGTCCTCCTCAAAAACGACGGCGCACTTCCCTTGAATACAAATCAAAATATCGCCGTTATCGGCAAACTTGCAAAGAAACTCCGCTATCAAGGCGGTGGCTCGAGCCACATTCTCCCCACCAAAATCACGTCGTTTACGGACGCTTTGGATAAGGTAGGTCAAAAGTACGCATACGCCGACGGATACACTCTCAAAGGCGAAGGCTACAAAAAGAGCCTTATAAAACAAGCGGTCAAGACGGCAAAAGGCAAAGACGCTGTTCTCTTGTTTATCGGTCTTACGGACGCATTCGAGTCCGAAGGCTACGACCGCAGCCATATCAAGATGCCGTCTTCGCACGTTACCCTCATCAACGAGATTTTGAAAGTCAACAAAAACGTTATCGTCGTGCTTTCTTGCGGCTCACCCGTTGAAATCGGCGATTGGGATAAGAAGGTCAAAGGCATACTCAACCTCTATCTCGGCGGTCAAGCAGGCGGCGAGGCGGCATACAACCTCATCTACGGCAAAGTTAATCCCTCGGGCAAACTTGCAGAAACCTTCCCCGTCAACGAAAACGATTATATCGGCGCAAAATACTTCCGTATGGGTCCGCGCACGGTTGAATATCGCGAAAGCATTTACGTGGGATACCGCTATTACGACGCGGCGAAAAAAGCCGTCAAATATCCGTTCGGCTACGGCTTGAGCTACACCACGTTTGAATACTCCGACCTCAGATTGAGTGCGGACAGCATCAATGAAGGCGATGACTTCACCGTAACGTTCAAAGTCAAGAACACCGGCAAAGTCGCAGGCGCAGAAGTCGCGCAATTGTACGTTGCGGACGTCGAAAGCACGCTCTATCGCCCCGAAAAGGAACTCAAAGGATTCAAGAAAGTATTCCTGCAACCGGGTGAAGAAAAAGAAGTGAGCATCTCTTTCGATTCTCGTGCGTTTGCATACTACAACGTATCGATTAACGATTGGCATGTCGAAAGCGGCGATTTCCGCATCCTCGTGGGCGCAAGCAGCCGCGATATCAAATTAGAAGGCACGGTGAACGTAACTTCCAAGAATCCCGACGCACCTATCCCCGATTATAAAGCGGTCGCTCCTTGCTACTACGATATCGCAAACGCAAAAGATATCCCAATCGAGCAATTCGAGGCACTTTACGGCGCAAAAATGATTGAAAACAAGCCGTTTGTCAAAGGCGAATTGACCGCAAACAACACAATCGGTCAATGCAGAATTTCAAGATTCGGCAAGTTTATGTACAACGTCGCAGTCGGCGCAGTCAATCTTGTCGCACTCTCCTCTGAAAACCCCGAAATGCTCACCAACTCCGTCAAGGATATGCCCTATCGCACGATAGCCGCATGGTCAATGGGTATCATCAATCAACGCGCCCTCGACGGTCTTGTAGACATGCTCAACGGCAGAAAAGGCGGTTTCCGCAGATTTATCAAAGGTCTCGGCAAAGAAAAAAAGAAAAAGAAATAACATAATTGCGTCATAGCAATAAAAAAGCACTTGCAAATCGCAAGTGCTTTTTTATTTTATAAACATAATCCGACAATAAATACAGTTGCAATGTGTTTTTGTCGTAACTCCTCTAAATGCAACTTCCCCTTCCTCATGTGTTTGGACTTCGGCGTTTGCACACCGCAATCCGCCTCGTTCGCTTTGGCTACGACACATTCACCGAATGTGTCGCTTAACGCGTCGCGCCCATATTCCGTTCCCCCTCTGCGCTATGCTTGAGGGGACCCACGGAACTGCTCCGCAGGGGGACACGCGACGCGATTGACTTCGTAGCAATCGCTATTCCGTCGCTTCGCTCCTTACGGCACGCGCATAGATAGGGACATTTCTCTAATTATGCCACTGCGCTTTGTGTGACTGCTTCGCAACAACACGTCACAGTCGCTTGTACTAATCATCATGCTTGGCGCTCGATGCGGTCGGCGCCCTGCGCCTCCAACTCCGAATAGACACATTCCGTTAATAAGTACGCTCCGAATTGGCAGATTTCATTTATAAGTATAATCAATCGTTCTTAATCGCTCCATTTAGATGAAGAACAAGAAAGCACCACTTGAACGGGCAGCCTAACGTACAAGGCGTACGTGACTGAACGGGTAAGTGGTGCTACAATAGTTATTCGCTAAATAGTGCAGTTAGCCTTGGCACTCGATACGTTCGACTCGATTGAGAGCATTATAAGCCATTTTGGGGTCATCCGTCATAATACAATCCGCCCCGTTCGCTTGCAACTTGGCAACGTCGTCGGGATCGTTGATGGTCCAGTATTGGACGGCTATGTCGAGAGAGTGAGCAAAGTCGATAAATTCCTTGGTGGAAAGGTCAAAGAACCCGTTGAAGCCCATCGGAATTTGGAGGACTTTGAATTTAAACTTTGCATTGGTGTTGCCGTAGAGGAAGGCAAAGTAGAAGTCAAGAACTTCGGTGATACCCGCCGAGCGCACGACTTCTTTTTCAAACGCGCCGTTGGCATTGCACTCGTCGACGTACTTGCTGATTTCGCCTTGGAAAGTGCCGAACACGGTGCGGTCGATGATGTCAAACTTGTCCATCATACGATATAGTTTGTTCATGGCGCGCTTGCCGACTTCTCCGCCGTCCTTGATTTCGATGACGTATTGCATGGTTTTTTTGCCTTCGCAAGCATCGTTTTCTACATAGTCCAAAATCTCTTCGAGAGTTGCGATACGCACGTCTTTGAGTTCGTCGCCCTCTTTGTCGCGATATTTATAAACGCCGTCCGTAGTCTTGAAGTTGTAACCGAAGTTGTAAGATTTGAGCTCGGCAAGCGTCATATCGCAAATTTTGCCGCTTCCGTCGGATGTGCGGTCTATTTCGTGGTCGTGCATGAGCACAAGAACGTCGTCCTTGGTGAGGTGCAAGTCAAATTCAAGAACGTCGACTTTGTAGTTTTCCTCTTTTGCCTGCTCCATGCATTGTTTGAACGCCGCCATGGTTTCTTCCGGCTCCAACACGCCGCCTGCTCTATGCGCGGAAAGCAAAAGTCCGCCCTCGGAGCTGAACGTGATATATTTATTGTCGCCGCTATAGTTGTCCATATGCTCGACGCGTGCGCAACTGCCCGTGAGCGGAAGGATAATCACGTTGAGAACAAGCACAAACAAAAGTGTGCCGACGATGGACCATACAACCGCATTTTTCACGGTTTTTTTGTGCTTTTTGATTGCGTCTTTGACCTCGGGTGCGTCCGTCAACAAAACGTCGACGCCATCTACATCCTGTCTTGAAAAAACATTGCGTTGGATTTTCATTTTTCACCTTATCAATTTAATATTGTGATTATAACACATATTTCCCCAATAGTAAACAGTGGTTTGCAATTTTCTATACAAATGTACGATTGCACACTTGTGATACAGAGTATTCTCATATGTATATATGCGCAATATTAAAAGCGAGAGTGCTTATTGCACTCTCGCCTGCTTTTTTGTGATACTTTATGCCGCAAACGTAATAGTTACGGTTGCGCTCGCTGCGCTTACGCTGACAATCTCGATGTCAAAATTGACTTTCTTATTGTCGTTTCTCGCATAGTTCGGGAACACGGTGCTGAGCTTTTGCCCTGCTTGCCACAAATCCGTGGAATCGCCGTATTCTTTGTTGTACTCTTTATAATCCGAATCATATTCCAACTCATAGCCCGATTTGCCGTTGGCTCTAACATACTCTATAAGCGGAATATCGCTGTACGAATTATTATTGGTGGTAAACGAATAATGATCATCGCTATACGGGTTGTCGATATCTGAAGATACGTGATAAATCCTCACGCCGTACGGTGCGCCGATTTGAGTGTCCTCATCATAAAAGAGGAAGCTATTATTCTGATTTGCGTGCGCTGCATTAAGTCCCGTATTTGTATACAAATCAATGAGCAGATACTCGCTGAAATACGAGCCGTCAAAGTCGAGCGGTATCAACAGACATGTTCCGTCGGCTTCTTGAAGCGATTTTATGGAGATTGTTTGCGTTGTGTTGACAAGCGTGGGCGTAAGCCAACCGAGTATCATCTTGGAATAAGCGTTTTGATCGCCTACGGTTTGGTCCATCATGTCTGCGCTACCGAGACCTCCAAGGCTGCCGGTTTCTACATCGTAATCATAATAATCGTCAAGACCGAGCAAATGTCCTGTTTCGTGAATATACGTGGACGCATTGATATTAAGACCGCTTATCGTCATGTCTTGTTCTTTATACTTATCGTTGGCGTTTCCCGTAAACTCATTCATAAACCCGACGCCGGCAAAAAGATAATTGCCTAGATCGAGTCCGTCATATTTGGTTGTTTCGCCTTTTGACTGCATATACTGCGTAACGTATGCCCAATAGAAACTGTCGGGATTATAATCGACAGGTGCGGAATAGATAATCCAAATCGCATCCAAATATCCGTTGTTGTCTTGGTCATACTTGGTGTAATCTATTTGACCATCGAGCGCGGCAATGATTTCTTGGAAAAGCAATGACGAGCCGTCCTTATATACGTTTTTACCGTTATACGTTCCGACCAACTCTTGATATTCGTCGTATTCGGTCGAAGTCTTTTGGGCAGTATAAACGGGTTGAATATCGAAAGTCATATTGAGCTTTCCGTAAGACGACGTGCGATAATAAGACGAAACGCTTTGCCAACCCGTATCCGCCGCAGTGCCGTTGAATGCTTTTTTCAGTTTTTCAATGTCATTAGTATCCGAAAACGGATAATCCGTGAACTGAACGGGAACGACGAGATAATTGTGGTTGCCCGTCGACAACAGCGGCAAGCTTTCGTTTTCGCCATACTCTTTCATTTTTTCATAAAGAGTCGATCTGTCCTCGAGGGGTTTCTTTTGCGCAGGCATAACCTCGGTGGGAGTGGGCGTCGTTCCGCCGCCACCCGTAGTTCCTCCACATATAACCTCAACGGACTTGATGTACATTGATTTGTCGTTTCCTGTAGGAATAAGTTTGATAGTCAACTTACCGTCGAGTGCCTCGGACGCGCTGAAAGTGAGAGTTGCGTTTGAAGTGTGATCACGCTTTGCAACCGTTCCCGTTTTCGTACCGTTGCAAAGCAAATTGGTCGAGCCGACCAACACTTCGACATTCATTCCGTTATCCGCATTGGAACTCAATTCAAGCGTAACGGAAGTAACATTCGTCAACGAACCCTTGCTGATGATTTGAACCGTACCGTTTTTTTGCATATACTGAATGCCGCGGTTTTTATCCATAGAGTTTGCAACGGATGTCGTTTCAAACACTATATCGGTGCTGTTTGCACCCAAATATTGGTCGGTGAAAACGATTGAATACGTCTTGGGCTCAACGGGAGTTTCGCCACTGCCGCCGCTGGTGTTCTTGATTGTGAGTTCGCTCAAATCAAAGTTTACTTGACCGAAATCGGAGAACGTAACGACGTCTTTTATCTGATAACTGTCCGACAAAACCTCGCCGCTTTCTTCGTCTTCCCACATATAATCGCAAGTCGCATAGCCGACAACTTGATAGATGTCGTCGCCTCTGAGGTGCACTTCGATACGCGTCCAGTAGGTTTCGGAAATATATTTTTCATCGTCGCTTTCAACAAATTCACCCAAAAGCTTTTTGCCTGCCTCGACAGGATCTTTTGCAACGTATTGGTTGAATTTTTCGCTCATACCCTCAGTGGAATCAAGGTCGAAATGCTCAAACGACAACGACGCGAGCGCTGTCAAGTCCGCGACGTACGATTCTGCAGAATCGGAGTTGTTTTGATAATCGCTCGTTCCGTCCGCATACTTGCTATACGTGCCGTCAAGGTTGTCGAGGTAGTATCCGTCGCCATACGCATTATAATCCGTATGCTCAACTCCGTCAGACGTATAGCTAAACGAATACGTAAATTCGTCAATAAATCCAAGCGTAGCAGTGCTGTTTGGAGTGTCCATAAGTATATGATACTCGTCGTATTGTGCTTTGAAATTCCAATTCTCGGCATACTTGGCAAAGATTTCGGAAAGATTGTAGTCGAAATACGGAGATTGTTCTCCTTGACCGCCTTGGTTTCCGCCACCTTGCTCACCGCCACCTTGCTCACCGTTCCCGCCTTGTTCGCCTTGGCTTTGGTTGTTATTTCCGCCTGCGCCTTGACCGCCGTCTTTGTTGCACGCAACAAACATCGCAAGCACCAGCACGAATACAAGAATGAGCACCAAGCTTTTTCTCAAATTTTTCATAAGGTTGAACCCCTTTATTGTTTTATTGATAATATTATATAATATATTAAGTCAAAATGCAAAAAATTTTTTTTCGTGTCGAATTATGAAACTACTTATAACAATAAGCGTAGGCAGAGGCAAGCACGCAGTATTTGAAGTGCCAAGCGTAGTCGACGAGCAGCTCCGCACGATACCCTGTATCGTGCATTTCATATCTTCTCGCGAGAAGATATGAAAAAATCCGTGAATTTCCATTCACGGATTTTGGAGCTGATGACCAGACTTGAACTGGTGACCTCATCCTTACCAAGGATGTGCTCTACCACCTGAGCCACATCAGCAATTTTGGCGGAAGCGGAGGGATTCGAACCCCCGTGGGCTTGCACCCAAACGGTTTTCAAGACCGCCTCGTTATGACCGCTTCGATACGCTTCCATAACTATTTTGGAACACAAATCCTGTATCAAGCCTAATTAGTATAACAAGAGATTGCGCTCGTGTCAAACGTTGATTGCAAAATAGCAAAAATGTTTTTATCCTTCCGTTACCGATGTTGCTCTGCAACCGAGGATGGCGCCGTCAAGTGCATTTATAACGCCGTTTGCTTTTTGGATTGTGGCGAGCTTTGGACAGTTGACAAAGGCGCCGTATTCGATTGTGAGCGCATCGTTGTTGTAAAGCACCACTTTTTCAAGATTCGGCAATGATACAAACGCGCCGGTAGCAATGGACGTAACATATTGGGGCACATATACCGTTACGGGCAATTCGCGGAGCGTTGAGTCCTTGAAAATGCGATTTGTGATTGTTTTCACTTGATATGTTGTTACGGTATCTGCGCCGAGTGCTTCTTTATCGGACAAGGTGTATACTCTGGTTCCGTCGGATTTAACCCAAAACACGTCGGGAATGTACACGTCTTGCAAGTTGATGCCGATACTGCTATCTTGTGCGTCGTCGTCAAAAACATCTGAATAGAACTCCGTAACGGCAACGTAATGATTGGTTTCGTCAATCACTTCATAGCCGAAATACTTTGCCCAAACGTAGTTTTGATACGGCGTAACCGAAGGCGAAACCGTCGTTTCACTGCCCGTACCTGCGCCGTCGGGAGATGTCCAAACCGCATAGGACACGCCCATCGTCGAAACGGCGACGGCTATAAGCACAATCGATGCAATGGTCAATGCGAGTTTGTAAGCTTTTTTCATTTTTGTTTTGATATTCTCTTTTTTCGATATCAAGCCGTATATCGGCAGGATATCTTATTATGTTTTTTGTTTTCGAATCATCCGCGTCCGATATCCGAAAAACCACATTTTTCAGATATCTAACTGCGCATTTTTACGGATTGGTCAGCTTTGGATTGTGTTTGCGGATATTTACGTCCGTCGGCATATCGGTTGTGAGCGTAAAGTCAAATTTGAGCGTTTTGTTTTTCAAATACAGCAAATCGTCGTATTGCTCATCCACCTCGTTGAAATAGATTGTTGCCTTGACGTAATACTCCTCACCGGGGATTATGAGCATATAGAATTCGTCGCAAGGCTCGCCCTCCGGAGTGTTATTGACGGTCTTTTGGTAATAATACACTTTGTCCGTGCCCGACAAAGCGTCGGAATACACGTTGTCAAGCGAAATTTCCGTTGCGGTCTTTTTGCCATTGTTTTCGGCGATTGTAACAAGGATCATTTCCACGTTGAATTTGCTCTTATAATCCGTAGTATCGCCGACGGATTCACCGTCGCTTGCGTCGGCTAGCTTGGCGCTATTGACTTTAAGCATCAACGACCTACGCCCGTCAATGGAGTTTCCGCTCGAATCCAAATCGGAAGAGCCGATGAAGTTGATGGGGAAATAGAACACCGCCGTTTTTGCCGCCGTAACAATACTGTCGCCTGCTTTCTTGAGCGCTTTTCCGCGCGGATATTCGCCGTTTTTGAGCATTGTACCCGGCGCGAGCACCGCAGGCCAAGCAAAATTATTGGAGCCGCCTATGTCGTTGTCGCCGATTGTGATGTTTGCGCTCTCTTGCAGCGTTGTGGAATCGATTGTAAACTTGTCCTCTTTGCTGCTTGCGACGTTGCTGAACCACGCCGCCGTAACGCTGACGACGGTTACGACAAGCACAAGCGCCATAACGACGGAAGATACGATGAGAGTACGCTTGGTTTTATTCATATCATGCGCCCTCCTTCTCGTCCAACTTGAGTACGTTTATGGTTGCGGAAAAACTGAACGTCGCTCCGAGATAATCCATGCCCGAATAATACATCTGATTTGACAAATTGCCGGTGATTGTCTTTATGTCCACGCCTTTGTCCTTGTAGAGCGAATCGAGCGTATATTTGTCCTCGTACGTAACGGTGCCGTCCGCATTCTTGACTTCTTTGAGGTCGCCTTTGAAGTATTGCGACCAGAACAGTCTTTCGGGAGCGAAAACAATGTAGAAATCGTACAATTTATCCTCGTCGTCTTTCGTATTGAATCCGACTATTTTTTGTTGCGCGTCGAGCACGCTGAGATTTGAAGCGTCATTTCCGTTTACGCTCTTCGCATAGCCGTTTTCGTCAAACAAAATCTTCCCGTAAGGCGTGTAAAGAGTTTCACCTTTGGTGGAAACGGGCTTGTATTCTTGTTTTTTGTCCTCAGCAGTGCCTTCAAAGTTTTTTACCTTCGCACCCGTTGCATCCGTTGTGTGTTTTTTAAAGAACCACGTGAACGCATATTGGATGTTTTGCGTATCGTTTGTGTAGTCGCGCTTCGTGATGCTTTCCGTGATATTGCCGTCGGCATCCTTTTGGATTATGTTTATCTTTACGCCGTCGATGTCGAGAGCAAAATCCACGGATTTGCCTGTCGTATCGAGCGATATGACGTTGACAAAACTGAACGCGCGGTTGCTTTCGTTGCCGGGGTTGTTTACGCACTTGACATCCGAGATAATACCACCGTCTTTTGCGATTGCGGTCTGCCCTGCGTACTTCATATTTTCAAACAAATCGCCGTTATCCAAAGAGAACTCAACCGTATACGCTTGCGCAGTTTCCATGGTTATGGTGGTGATGGTAACTTCTTTGACATCCGAAAACCACGCAAAAGACGCCCCTACCATAACCAAGGTAACGACCATTATCAAAAGCGGAATCGCGATGCCGAACACCGTTTTGATTGTAAGTTTTCTGCGTGCGGAATTGTCCATTTCGTAGTTTTCCTATCCTTTGTGCGTGGCGCGCTTGCGCGCACCGATATATTATATCTTTATAAATACAATATATCGGCGTATTTTATTTGATTTTTTGAGATTTTTATACTGTTTGCGTATTTTGCTTGTAAGGCACGCTATTTTCGTTTGCCTCTTTCTCGAAAGCACTCTTGCCCGAGCCGAAATCGATTGTGTACGACTTTCCGCTCTCAACCGTAACGCTTCCGAAGAATGCGCCGCTATAAGCGTAATCGCCCACGCTCGTAGCCGTTGCAACGACGTCTGCCGTGAGGATGAAGGAGGCAAATCTCAACTCGCGAAGGAGTGCGACTTGTTGTCTGTTGCTTATCTCTATCTTACTGCTGTCGGTGCCGTGACCTGTGCCTACGAGCCAACTCGAAGAGGATATCGTATAAACCTTTATCGGCGTCGAATCGATCGTTCCGACCGTTTCTTTGATATCGTACATGAGCATATACACATCTATGATATCTTTGAGGCGCAAGCTCTGTCTTGCATTCATATTTTTAATGCTATCCGATGCTTGGTTGGCGTAATCGAAATCGTCAAGCACATCGTACACGCCTTTTGCAGAGCCTTGATAATACTTCTTGCCATCGGTATCTGCGACGTATCCGCTTCTCGAACCTACGTTGACGACACCCGCAATCGCTTCACCGTCAATCAATTGAGTGTAGGTCTTTGCCGTGCCGTACGTGCCGTTGGATACTGCAAGAGCACCGCTCGAGCGCGTCCATGCGGAGTTTGCAAGGTAGAACGCATTGGTTGCCGTTGCGCCGTTCGAGGACGCCGTGATTGCGCCGACGTTGCCCGTTGCGTCGATATAGACAAAGGACACCGCATTTGACACACCAACGTTAGCTTGCGACGACGAATCTTTCTCAATCGAGCCGATTAGACCGCCGATATTTCCGCCTTTTGCATTGATAGTGCCAAGCGCAATCGCTTTGTCTATCGACCTTGCAGACAAACCTATCAAGCCGCCCACGTTGCCGTCGCCGCTCATTGAAATGGTACCGTGCCACGACACGTTTTCTATTGCGTTTGCGCCTGTGAGAGCCTTGCCGGCGATGCCGCCGACGTTGCCCTTATCGGAAGTTATACTGAAGTTTCTGAGGTGCAAATTCTTGACTGTTGCATTGCCGCCAAGCACGTCGAACATACCCACGTTGTTTTCCGTGCTATTATCGCCAACGAAACTCATGATATTGAAGTATTCGATGACGTAACCGCCGCCGTCGTAAGTGCCTGTAAAGCCGTTTTCAAGCGACTTGAAGATGCTTCCGATTGCCACTGCGACGTTGCCCACGCCGACCTTGAGGAAGTTAGTGATAAACTCGCCGCCGTTGCCCCACTCTTTCTTGACGGTATCGCCGCTCGTTTCGTCGTAAACACGGAAGAAACCGTCAAGCATCTCGATATCCGACTGCGTAAACGTGCCGTTGATATCGCGGATTTGCTTGAAGGAAGAGTATTTCTTTACGTCCCCAGCGCCTGTTGTCGTGGTGTAGTAATAACCCCAAGTGCCTCTTTCGTTTTCTTCGCCCGTCTCATTGAGGAATACGACGTGGTTTCCGCCTGCTTCCGTTTCGAGCCATTCAAAGTATCCGTCCCACGTCTTAACGTTTGCAGTTTCGGGTGGTACGGGTGCGTTGCTCGGTACGGTGAACGCTGCGCCCGCTTCGTATTCCGCATCGCTTATCAACGCAACCCATGTAACAGTGGTGTTGACGACTTGGTTAAATTCCGGATCGCCGCTGTTGGCACTCACCCACCAGTAGTAGGACGCTATGAGCAAGGACGAGAGCGAGCCGATTTCAAACGTATCGCTGTTCTCTTCCACGAAGTAACCTATCGTGAGAACGGGTTGGTTGGTCATATTGTAGTTGAGTTGCTTGCCGTTCTCTCCCGTTACGGAAGCAGACAATTTTTTGTTGCCTTGACTGCCTCTGATGACGGTGTACTCCTTGTAAATCTTGGGTGCGCCGTTCTCCTCCATCCAACCGTTCTCGACGGTTACGCTTATGTCATCAGGCACATCCACTGCCACAACTTTCTCCCACTTGGTGTTGTAAGTGCCGTCCGCATTGGCGTAACTTTGCGTGGTGTTGTCGTACTTGATCTTGTACGTCTTGACGGTGATTTCGATGGTGATTTTTTGACTGCTTTCGCCTCTGTCTTTGTTCTTAGTGTCTTGCGAGTCATAGACGGTTACAGACGTTTCGGACGTGCCGATTGTGCTCGACATCGTTTTTCCATCGGTATCGACCACTTTGAAATTGTAGTTGGCGCTTGCGTTGCTGTTTTCCTTGCAGTCCTCGATGCTGAACACAAGGCTCTTAAAGAGGTTGTCCTGCAAAACGCGTGCGTCCGTCGCTCTGCCTTTTACAAAATCCGTACCGTTGTTGTAAACGAAGTTGACGTATCCGTCGAATGCGGCTCTGTCTTTTCCGACTTCGACGTATCTTGCCAAAACCTTGACAACGCCCGACGTTTCCGCACTCGGGAAACCGCTGATTGTAAAGCCTTCGCCGAGACGATAAGTGTTGCTCTTGTTGTTCTTAACGCCGTTGACTGCGCCCTTTGCGCCTCCGTAGAATACGTTGATACCGCCACTATTCTCGCCGAATGCTCTCGTCGCTCTGCCGTTGCGCAGTTTATCGAGCGTAACTGTTATCGTCGCAGGCGTAATCGTGCCGATATTCGCGTCCTCCGTCGAAGTTGCGTAAGCGTAATTCTTGTCGTATGTCGACTTGAGCGAATAAGTGAATGTGATTGCGATTCCGCTTGCTACGTTCTTATCGTTATATTTCGCGCTTATATTGAACGCGTCTTTGCTTATGCTGCGATACTCTCCGCCGTTGGTTGACGATATGGTGTAGCCGATATTCTTCAACTGTTCGTCGGGTACAATTTGCGTTGCGTCGTAAACCTTGCTTATTCCGCCGCTCGGCCGTTCGATTTTCAATATCGATTTGTCAATATTGAACTTGCCACTTACAAGTCCGCCCGTGAACGAATAGTTTTCTTTGATAGGCGCAATGCCGCTGTTGGTTGTGCCTGCAACAAGACTGTGGCCGTCATACTCCATAGTATAGCCGGTGCCTGCATTGATTTTTCCGTCCGTAATACCGACAATGAGTTTGTCGTTGCCGTAACCTTCGAATTTGCCGCCCGATATCGGTTTTGTTTCCGATTTGCCGTTTGCTGTAAATATCAAGCTCGCTATGGTTAAACCTTGTTTTACGTTCTTCTTGTAAACAAACGGTCTTGATCTGTCATAGGTATTCCAAATTATCTCGACTGTTGCCGCGTTAATTGTGAACGTTACTTGATTGTTGGGCTTGCTCACAACCGAATAATTGGTTGAAGGTACGGCAACGTTGTTTCTTGTTGCAGTGATTGTATTTTGGCTCGCAACGCTGATCGTGTATATGCCTGCGTTGACAAATACGCCTTTTTGACTACTGTCAGTATAGTTGACGGTGATTGTATCATCGCCGTATGTGAACACGCCCGTCTTTCCTTCAACCTTATTTACGACACCAAAAGTGTCTGCCGCCGTCATTTCGATGGATGGATAATGCGCAGTGGCGTCATAATCGACTTCTCCGTCGGCGATGTCGGCAATTGTCAATTTTTTTGGTGAAATTTTCCAAGACGTGCTTGTAGGACCACTCAAAACGTAGTTGCTTGTTGCGCCGCCCGATCCGAGCGTTACGGTTGCGCCATACGATTCGTTTGGCAAATTGGCGTTGATAAAACCTTTTGCGAGCGTAACGTTAAGCTTGCGGTTTGATACTTTACCGTTTGACGCTACAGATATAGTATTGTCGTCCATAGTAGATGCAACGGTGAGATAAACACTATCGCTACCGCAAATGCCGTCCACTTCGATAGAACTCAGCCCTTGCGCCTTGGTGTTGTAGGTGTAATTCGGATAAACGCCAATGCCATTTTGGGGCATACCTACAAAATTGAGCGTCAACTCTTTAGGATTAATTTTATACGTCTTGGTGCTTAATCCATTGCTGTTATTCGTTGCATTTTTGTACTCAACGCGACAGTTGACATCCGACACTTTACCTGAGGATTTGAGTCCAACACTGTAAGTGGTTGCATTGACTGAAGTTACAAACGTAAAAATGGCAGTTTGCCCGCTTACTTCGTTCACATTGTCAAGTTTTGTACCGCTTAAATTTTGAGTGAAATAATCGAGCACGAAGGTCTTATAGTCAGTTTGTATAGAGGATTCCGGCTTGATTGTGGCGATTATTTGACCGACTGTCGACGAGTCGTAAGTGTGATATCCATTAGGATGGACTGTCGACCACGTAACCGTAAGCGTATTGACGCTGATTGTAAACTTACCAGGTGTATAATTCTCCGCCTCGGATTCGAACTTGTAGTTGCAATCGTCGCTCGGCTTGCCGAATACGATATAGTACGAACCGACATTCTTTGCTTGAGATACTTTGATAGTGTTTCCTGACACTTCAAACTTGGCTATAACCGCATTATTGGAGTCTTTTAACTCGATTGCTTCGCCAACGTTCGTCCATGTAGTATTAGTGGAATATGTCGGAGTCTTTGAATCGTCGCCGAGGACCGCGTACACTGTGGGTGCAAATTGCGAAAGGACAGTTGCCACGTTGTCGGTGGCAAGAATACCCTTGCCGCCGATCGTCCAAGTTGCCGTATGAGTGCTGTTGTTGAATTGCGCACTCGTCGGACTGAGCGTAAGCGATAAACTTCTCCTTTCGACGGTGAGTTCGTACGTTGTGTTCTTAACCTGATAGTTTGTCTTATCGGATATGTCGTTGTTGGAAATCTTGACTTTGTACGTCTTTGCCATCTTGTAGATGATGTTGAACGACGCTCCGTACGCTTTGCCGTCGGATTCGTTGTTTATCGTATACTTCTTGTCGCTCGCCGCCTTGGTGTTTTCGACATTTTCCCACTTTGGATTCGCAACGGTGATTTCTTGCGAATTTTGAGTGATTTTTACGTTAGGATTGACTGTCGGATCCCATGTTATCTTCGCCAATTCTTTGTCGTTTCCGTCGGTGATGGAAATCGTAAATTTAAATGTACCTTTATCGGGCGATACGACGTTTTGTAGCGTCAATGTGGTTATGATACCGCCGCTTTCGTTCTTTTCGCCATCGCTTGATTCATATTTCTCGCCATAGATATATTTGGTATCCATGCCTTTTTGTGCGAGAGTAAGTTCACGCTTATTTATTCTCCATGCGCCTTCGTTGATACCGCCGACAACGTACGGCTTGCCTTCGTCGTCAAAATAGTAAACGCTGACCGTTGTGTAATAGGTCTTGGCAATTTTCGGCGTTTCGTTATCCTTGTTGACGGCGTTGTAGAAATAGCTGTTTTTATTGTCCGGATTAACGGCGCTTTGGTCGCTGAGGGTTGAATCGTACTTGATGTCGCCCGACAAGCTGATAGGCGCGTAACGCTCGTAGCCGTTGTAGGTGAGCGCACTGCCCATTGCGATGGAACGATAATACACCGCGACGTTTTGAGATACACCGCCCTCTGCTTGTATGAAGAACTTGCCGTCGTGGTTGACAGAGGTCGGTTTTGTATTGCCGGAAGAGGCAATATACATATAGTAACCGCTTGCGCTCGGGTTGTTCTTGAAGTTTGCAGCCGTTGCCGTGGCATAGAGCGTGCCTTTGTGCGGAACGGTGGATATGGTTCCGTCAACGCTTTCGCGCACGATTACGGAATATAGCGGATTGTGCGCATACGGGCTGTTTGCCTTGCTATCGTCGTCGTATCCTGCGTTGCGCTCGGACAGTGTGTAAGCGTTGGCGATACGTTTCCAGTACCACAAGTCGGAATATCCGTCTGCGGTGGAAACGGTATGTTTTGCGCTGATTGTGCCGATTTGGTTATTCTCGCCGTTTTGGTCTTTGGAATAGACAAAATACCAGCCCGTAGCCTTTGTGCCTGTGGAATACTGCTTCCAGTCGGACACGGTTTCAACCCATGCGCCGACTTTCTCCTCATAGGTTATTTTCGACTTATTATTATCGTCCTTGCCAACCGTTATGTCAAAGTACTCTTGCCACGTGAGGTTTTCGTCAATAAGCACGTAGCCCTCGTTTTCATTGGCTTCGTCCTCGCTTGCGGTGTACGTTACCGTCGTACCGTCATATATTTTGACGGAGTGCGTGCCGACGGACTCGTAATAGGCGTACGGAGTGGGATAGATTGCCACTTCTTCGTCCGTATCGTCGCCGCCTGTCGTCGTATCGTCGCTTGTCGAAGCGTCCGTGGTCGTTGCGCCGGTGCCGATAAGTTCTTTGGTGAACACGACGGTAACCGTCTTGCCTTCTTGATTGTACGTTTCAAAAGCAAGCCTGTATCTGCCGAGCGTGGTCTGCAAATTGGTTACGCTGGAGCCTGCAAGCTCCGCATTGGTATAGCCCTTAACCCAGTATGACGTGCTTGCGTCGGTGTCGTCTTCCGCTTTATATCCGTTGCTTGAATCTGCGACTCTGGCAAGACCGATAATGCCGCCTGCGTTGCCGTCCGTTGCGGTGAAAATGCCGCCGCCGCTATCGGGGCTGATACTGTATGCGGAATCGATGACCGTCTTTTTGCCTATGGTTGCGCCCACGATACCGCCTACGTTCTTGCCGCCGACAACCGTGGTGCCGTATGCGAGCATGTTGGCAATGGTGATATTGTCAGCCTTGATAAGACCGACGATACCGCCGACGTGATAGTAACCTTCTGCCGTAACGGTGCCTCTGGCGTAATAAGTGTTGTTTGTCCATTTATCGCTATTGGTATTGTCAAAGAGGTTGTCGTCTTTGTTGCCGATTGCGCCGATTGCGCCGCCGATGCCGCCCCATACGTATTCTTTGTCCGCACTTGGCTTTTCGGTGGCTTTGAGAAGTTGCAAAATGCCGTTTGCCTCGAAGTGAGTGTGCGAAACGACGATATTCGCAGACGTAATTCTTTCTTTTTCGTTCTTGGAAATAACAAGTGAATTGGGCACGCCGATAAAGCCGACTGAGCCGCCGACTGCCGTGGTTGCGCCCACGTTTAACATCGCGCCTTCGCTAATGAAATCGGTGTATCCCGTTTTTCCTGCAAGCACGCCGATAGAGCCGCCGACGTATTTTTCGCCGTTGACGGTGCCTTTGGAGCGGAACTCGACCTTGAACTGCTCATTGCCGAGAGATTGCCCGAGCAACATACCGATTGAACCGCCGACATAGTTTATGCCGACAACGTTGAACTTGGAATCGTCCGCTACTGCGTTGTCTGCCGCCACGAGAGCGTCGGATTGTGTGGCGACTGCAACCGCCTCATTGATAAATTCGGTTTTGCCGTCCAATGATTCGATGCTTGCGCCTTTTGCGACGTAACCGATAGAACCGCCGACGTAATCTCTGCCCTTGACGTTGCCTTTGTTGACAAACCTGCCTGCGATTCGACCGCTATTGAGCCTGCCGATAACGCCGCCGACGAAATCCCCTTCGCCCACAACTTTGCCTTCGTTGGTGATTTGAAGTATAGCAGAGCCATAATTGCTTCCGCCTGTTGAGAGCGCGCCGTCGCTGTAGCCGATAATGCCGCCGATATTGCTATTGCCTGCGACTTGACCTGCGTTGACAATGACGCCTTTGACAATCTTGACCACGCCGCCCTCTGCGCTGTTGCCGACGATACCGCCGACGTTGTCGCCCGTACCCTTGATGAGAGTGTCGATTGTCGCTTTCTTCTCCGCATCGTTTACGGAATTGACAATCCTGATTGACAAAGCGTCGTCATAATTGACAGCGCGGTATTGGTCTGCGCCGATAAGCAATGTGCTTTTGCTATTGTTGTAGCCTATGAAACCGCCGACGTCGTGGCTTGCGGTGATATTACCGCCGATTTGAATATCCGTATCGTCCGCCAAAATGTTGACAATACCGTTGTTTTTGCCTATAAATCCGCCGATTTGATATGCCGTTTTTGCCGTAATGGTCGGTGCGACCTTGAACGTGCCGCTGAACGCAACGTCATCCGTACGTCCTGCAACACCGCCTATATTGCGGTTGAAGTGATCGGTATCGACCGCTGCCGCAATCTCGATTGTGCCGCCCACCTCGATCTCGGAGCCCGTTGCGATTCTCGCGCCCGAGCCCATATCGCCGACGATACCGCCGACGTTGCGCACAACGCCGTCGTTGCTGCGGTCGTTTACGGAGTTATATTTGGTTTGCACGTCTATGACGATTTTGCCTTTGAACACGATGTTGCCGCTGAACGTGGTGGTGATAGGGTCGGTTCCCTCGGCGTTGAACGTCAAGCCTACGATACCGCCTATTGCCGTACCGCCCTCGCCCGCGTTGGAAACGTCGCCCCAACTGTTGCCACGCTTGATTGTCGCGGATTGGAGCACTTTGCAACCGCTGATTTCGTTGACGGCATCGGGCGTTTCGCCGACGATGCCGCCTATACGGTTTTCGCCAAGTATATTCACCTTATTCGCCGCGCTATCGTCGCCCACAACGCACTCGCGCACGATAATGGAAAGGTGCAAGTTCGAATAACCTAAAATACCGCCCGTTCTCGTGCCGACGTCCGTAAGAGCCGTATCGAACGGAATGGCACTTATTGTCGCTTCTTGCACGAGGTTGGAAGCAATCTCTACCCTGTTGTTTCTGTTTTTTGCAGAATATGTAGCATAGACATAACCGATAATGCCGCCGATGTTATCCTTTGCACTTTGCACTTTTGCATTGACGACTTTGTTGTTTTTAACGGTCAAAGTCGTGCCGTCGTAATACAAACCGCTTTTCGCGGTATTTGCTCTGCCGACAATGCCGCCTGCAGCGGTAGTTATATTCTCGATGTCGCTGTCACTGTACGTTTGAGATGTGCCGTATGCGTAAACCTCAAGCGTTCTGTTGCCGGAACCTGCCTCGCATCCGTCGATTATTGACGAGCCGTAAGCCGCGGCGACTATACCGCCTGCAATAGAACGACTTGATACAGACGTTCCGTTGGCATACGCAATAACGCTGCCCGACGCGCCTATCGAGCGCACCTCGGCATCCTGCACATTGCCAAACAAGCCTGCATATCCCTTGTATGCGATACGCAAATTGGCAATTTCCGTTACACCTTTCTCAACAACTTTTCCGTCTTGATCCTTGACTGACCATTCACCGGAAATAGTGCCTTTAAAGACGTTATTACCGCCCTTTCTACCTATCGGCAGGAAGTTTTGCGTATCGAACGCAGCGTTTGCTGCCAGCGTGCCGTTCGTACCGTACGCATGGTTTGACGCTTTCCAAGCGTTGTAAGTATTGGTTGATGTATTGTCTTGTTTCAAAACGCCGCCCAAAGCGAACAAGTGATAACTCTTGCCCGTTTTCCAATCGCTTGCCGTAGTAAAAGACGGAGACGCTTTGGATGAGAACTTGTACGCTGCCGTTGCGGAAGGTCTTGACGTAGAGCCGTCCGTGGGCAAATTGATAATCAATGCGGTATCGGAGGCCATATTTTCGTCTAAAGTGATATTGTTTGTACCATTGGCAAATTCAATATATTTGCCACTGAACGTATAGCCCAAATCGACAAGCGCTTGCAAGCCGAGCAAATCGATACCGTCTCTTATGACATACGGGCTGTACTCGTCGCCTGCGTCTTGAGTTCTATAACTACCGTAGTTGTCGTCGTAGCCGTAGTTTTGAGAATTCATGCTCAAGCCGTTGTAGGTATCGACTGCAAAAACTGCAAGTTGCGGCAAACATCCAGGCAAATAAATATAGCCATAGCTCGAGCCTGCTTTATAACCCGTAGTATTCTGTGCGCCTATCGTTGCCTTGCTTGCATTCCATGTAGTTGCCAAACTCTTAATTGTGCCGACGGTTCCGCCACTCTTCATTACAGCAGTAAGTTGTGCAAGATTTTCAAGCGTTTCACCTGTACGGACTTTTTCAATACTACCGCCATCTTGGTTATTCCAACCGGAGTAATATGCGTCTTTGTTGTCTTTCTTATTGATAATATTATTTGCAATACCATAACTATTGTTGACTGTTACGTTTGCTTTACTCGTATCATCCTCTTGAATAAAACCGACAATGTCTGCGCTGTAGTGAGTTTCTGACGACGCTTTATTGGCTTCCATAATTCTGATTTTGCCGACAGAGTAACAATTTTCAATTTTAACCTCGTGCGTTACACCCGATTCGGTGGCAGCTTCTGCCAGAATACCGCCGTTACGAGATTGCCATTCAGTCAAGGCCCTTGTGCTGTTACCACCGTATGCATCAATATCGCCCGTGTTATAACAATAGCGCATGGTCAGTTGCACCGCAACACCTACTATACCGCCTGCGAGCGAACCGTTGAAGTTGTAACCACTGCTACCGAATTGAGGTATACCGCGATAACTCTTGTATCCGACTATAATCTTACCCGTGTTATAACTATAGGCAATAGTAGCCATATGATCCGCCTGAGCAGAGGTGGATTTTTTATCATCCGGGATTGTTCCGATAATTCCGACAAGTCCGCCTGCGATGTTACTCAAACCTCTTATATGACCTGTATTGTAGCAGGCAAACATATTAAGAGTGGAAGCCTTTCCCGCTTCGCCGATGATGCCGCCTACACGCGACCATGCGTTTGTCGCTCTCTTCTTATCATAATCACTGTCACTCGATACCATAAATATGTTATACTCGGTAGCCTCGATATGACCTGTGTTTGCACTGTTTTGAATATTTGTCACCGCAGTGACTCTGCCGACAAGTCCGCCGACCTTGGTTTTGCCTTTTATTTTTCCTGTGTTAAGGCAACTCTCGATTGTGATATCATTCGTCGCATACGCAATAAGTCCGCCCGTGCCGTAAGAATAGTCATCCGGCGCACCAACTTCCTGAACGGCATTTTTTGTGAATTTAGAACCTTCAAGGGATTCTATATTTCCCTTGTTGACGCAACCTATAAACGTAATCTGTGCATCGCTCGTGCTGAATCCTGCAAAGCCTGCCACCCTGCTGTAGCCTATAACGTCTGTATTGTTGGTGCAGTTTTCAAATTTTATGTCGCCGAGAGGCTTACCTACAAAGCCCGCAATATCGCTTGCCGCATTGTATTCAAGTTTAGCAGTTTGGTCATTAGTGAGACCATTACCGGTGGTTACTCTTGTTTCGCTTTCCGCGCTACCGGCGACAATGTAGCCTTCTATCGTCAAGTTTTTGAAGCTTGCGCCTTTTGCATTGGGGAACACGCTTACGTTGTGGTAATTGCCGCTGGTGTAAGTGATTGTGATCTTCTTGCCGTTGCCGTCAAAATGGCCTTGGAATGATTTGCCGCCTGTATTGTTGTTTGCAATAGAGCCTGCAAAGTTGTAACCTACGTTGTCGGTTGCATATGCGCCTTTCCCGGTATTGGTTGTCAACGAACCAAAGGTATATGTAGCGTTGTTTATACCGGTATGACTTGCCGATTTTGTAACGGTAACGTCGGTAAGCAGTTTTATATGAGCATTGGTATAGGTGTTTGTACCGCTATAAATACTCCATGCAAATTCGTTCCACTCATTTTGAGTGCTGATTGTATACGGGTTTTGCTCGGAGCCGAGCTCGAGATTGCCACTGTCGTAATCGCCCACTTGCCCTTTTGCATTGACATCTGCCTCGCTTGTGCCGATAATCACGCCCTTAAAGTAAATGTTGGCTTTTATGTTGGTTATATAGCCGTTGCTGTCGTATCTTGTTCCGCCTGCAACAACGTCCGCATAATAAGCATATTTGAGATTGCTATCTTCGCTATATTTTGCGCCCGAGGGGGCTTGATAGCCTTTTGCGACGTTGACAAGGCTCATTTGGAGCAAAAGATACGTCTTGACTGCTTCGTCTGACATAGAACTGTCAAGATTGTAAATCTTGCGTGCATTGGCTATATCTTCGGGGTTTATCTCTATTTCCGATTCCAAAAATCTCGCAATATCCTTAAATACGACCTTTGTTTTGCACACAGAAAAACTTGTGCCGTCGTACATCGGTACGCCCATATATACAACCGCACTCTTGCTCTCAAACCTACTCAGCACGGTGTCCATAACCGCGTCGCTGCCGCTTGCGTCATAGAATGCCAATTGATTTTTGTCGCCGATTGTAGAATACGTTGCGCCTATCTGCAATTCGCCTTGTTTGAAGGTGTAATTGCCGTCGTTTGAAACAGTTTTTTGGCATACTCCTGCCATTGCAAGTACGTAATTGAACGAGCCTGCCTCACTGATTACGTCTTTGTCAAGCAGTATGTATTTGCCGTTCTTATTGTTGCTGACAACTCTATATGCATAATTCGTATCGCTTTCGACGTTAGAATACGTGGCGATATAAATCGTCCAACTGCCCTCGATAATCGGGCTGAGAACGCCGCCCGCTACGCCGCCTTTGGTGATGTCGGTGTTTCCGTCAAATTTGAAGCCGGTGGAAATGCTGTTTTCAAGCGTGCCGCCCTGCATATAACCGACAAGACCGCCCACGTTCTTACTGCCGCGATAGAGATCGCTTTCGCTGTTTGGCGTGGACTCGGATGCCGAAACGCTGTTTGAAATCGTGCCGCCTATCATCCTGCCGACAAGACCGCCCACGTAACTTGCGCCGTCTTTGCCGACGTAAACCGCATTGGAGTCAGTTGTATTGCCCGTGCCGATATTGACGATGCGGTTGAGGACGTGGGATTCCTGTTCGAGATAACCGACGATGCCGCCAACGTACATATCGCCCGAAACAATCGCTTTGTTGTAGATTGCAAACGTCAGCTTGCCCTCGCTGTCTTCAGGACCATTGACAGGCTTGTTTTCAAGATAAAGCAACGCTTTCTTGAATACGCCGCCGACAAGACCGCCAACGTAATCCGCGCCGTAAACGGTTGCGATGTTCTGCGCCGAAGAGGGCTTGAACGTAACGATATTGGCGTTTGGCGTAGCCGTGGTCGAGCCGTATCTTATGTTGTTGAAAATAAGCGTATCGCCGTTTTTATAGCCATCGATAATACCGATTGCGCCGATTATGCCGCCGACATAGTTGTTTGCGTAAATCTTGCCGTTGTTTACAAATTTGAGGTCGCCGCCAAAGATGGTGCTGCCATTATTGTCCTTGCCTGCGCCCGAGGATACGTAGCCGATTATGCCGCCCACAAAGTCGCCGAACGGAGCCGTCGAAGTGCCGAAGGTGAGTTCGTTTGCGAGCGTTACCGCCCCTCTGTTGCCGTCGTTGATAGCCGCGCCGTTGGCGATGTTTGCGCCTTCGCCCAGCACGCCGATAATACCGCCGAAGAATGACGGTTGAAGTTTCGTAACACCTGAGTCCGCTTCGATTTTTACCGCATTGCCGCCAACGGTATAGTTGTTTGCAAACGCAAGCGTGGCGTCTTGCAAATAGCCGATAATTCCGCCGATAACGCTTCCCTCGCTGTTGCCTTCGTCGTCTTGCTTGCCGAATTTGACGGTTGCATGCAAATAGTCATCGGCATAAGTGAGCGTGGTTTTATCCGTGCCGTTGCCGATAAACGAGCCGTAAAGCGCGCCGACATAATTTACGCCGATAACCTGCGCCTTTTCATACGGCTTGGCATCGATTGAATTGTAATAAAGCCTTGCGTTAAGGTTGAAAACATCCGCGCACTGCGACGCGTCAAGCTTGCCTGCAATCGCGCCTGCGTACGAGCCCGAGGACGTAACTTCAACGTTGCCTGTCGCCGAGAAATACAGGTCTTTGCCCTTTTCGGTGCCGTCTTCGTTTTTAGTTCCGTTGGCGTTGAATTGCGCCGCGCTTGTGATTATCCACTTGCCGACTATGCCGCCAACGTAGTCATGACCTTGGACTCTCGCATTTACAAGGTTGTCCGAACTATCCATTTTGTCATTGGTCGTATCGTAAAGCACGGTTGTACCTTCCGCATAGCCGACAAAACCGCCGACGTTGTCATGACCGACAACAGACGGCGTAAAACCGCAAGAGAAGGTGCAATTATCGATAGTGCCGCCTATCATCTTGCCGACAAGACCGCCAACGTAGTCTTTACCGACAATCTGCGCGCTTTCCGTATCGCCGTCGTCATTATACGACGCGCCGACCACGTACAAATCCTTGAAATACGTGCCTTCGACGTTGCCGAACAAGCCGACGTAATCCGTTTCGTGATTGTTGTAACAATATGAGATTTCAACGCACGTTCCCTCTGTATCGCTTGCGAAACACGCCGCTTTGAACACTACTCCGCTGTTGCCGATAGGCTTAAACGTGCTGTCGAGAAGAATATTCGCCGTAACGACGAAATGTGCGTTTGCGTACGTCCTGTCCGTCGCCACCGTGCGACTATCTGCCGCAAGAACAAGACTTTCGTTTTGGGCAGAATCGCCGCTGTCGATAGAGTTCCACGCCTTAGCGCCGTTGATGATTTGACTCAACCTCAAAAGTTGCGCCTGCGACGAAATGACATAGGGATTGTCTTTCGTGCCCCAACTTCTCACCGTTGTGGTGTTATTCCTCCATCCAAAGTCGCTGTCAAGGAGCGTGTAATATCTGCTTATATTGCCAACGATATTTGTATCCGTGCCCTCTGCGGTAATCTGCGTGCCTTCTCTTACGTGCTCGCCTGAATTGAGAGCGGCGACGAATTGGGTTATATTAAACTGGTCGCACGACTTGACTACGGTGCTAGGCTTTCCGTCCGCGCCGATAATAGTGTATTTTATATATAAAACAAAACTGTTTACGTCATAACTTCCTTTTTGATAGACGAGCACTTGCGGACGTTCAGTGCTGCTGCCGTTGAGTAAGAACAAGGATGCCGTGCCCTCATTGTGTTCAAGGTTGTATTTTTCCTGATTGGTTACGACAACGCTGTCCTTTGCGCCGAACCAGAAGTCCTCTCCAAACGTCTTTGACTCATCGTTTAGATTGTATTTTGAAATCGTAAACTTTGCGTTATATCTGCCCACGACCGCTCCGCCGAGAACGATATCATAAGTATAATAATACTCGCCTGCATTTTGCTTGCCGTGTTCGGTGCGGTTTAGCGTGCGATTTTGGTCGTCAAAATACACCACATAACGGCCGTAACCGCCCGTTGCGACTATTTGCGGAGTGATTGGATTGGTTACGACTTGCAATTGGTCGTTGTATTCTTTGGTTTGGTCTTGTGCTACGCGTTGTTTAAAAGCGATATCCTTCACTTCCGCGCGCACGCCGTTTGCGTTTGCATACTCGGAACCGCCATACGTGAAAGACGCGTCGTAATAGAACGTAAATTCGATTGCACTGTCAGTTTGTGCAACGTCTACACTACCTTTGTTTGCCGTTGCGCTTGTTTCGATTAAGGTCGGAGCAGCTACGTTTGTAAACAAATAATCACTGCTCGATACGGAACTCTCGCCCCAAATGCTCGAAGCATACTTGTCTACAGCCGTCGTGCCACTCACTTTGAAGCCGTTGATATTTTTGGACAAAATATCCGTCCAAGCAACGTCCGTCCACGTGTTTCCGCGCACTTGCGCCGTGAGCGTCAAATTCGTGAAAAACACCTTGCCGAGAGTGTTGAAACCTGTATTGTTTGCGTTAAGCGGGAAAAAGCCCCAAGAATTTGTGACTTTGTAATTGCTTAATACCTCGCCGTTGTATGCGCCGCCGACGATTGCGCCAATCGTATTAGCTTTTGCGGTGAGTTTGTGATCGTTATCGACAACAACGTAGCAATGGTCGATTGTGAAATATCCGCTTGACGTGCCGCCGCCGACTATACCTGCGACGCATTTACGTCCCGTTACGTTTGAATAGTTGTAGCAGTACTCGACAAGCGCGGCACTTGCGTTCGTTCCGGCTGCATACAAGTATCCGACGATGCCGCCCGTGCTATCGCCCGTGCTTGTATCCGCATCGTCCGCTCTTGCGATTTCTCCGACGTTGTAGCAGTTGAAGATATGTATTATGAGTTTGTTGGTGCCGAGCGATACCGTTTTTGTGTAAGCACGACCGACTATACCGCCCGTATTATCCGCTTTTGACGTGATTTTGCCGCTGTTGGCGCACTTGGAAATATTGAGAGCCGTTATATTGTCGGTGTCCTTAACCACGCCGCCCAAAATACCGCCGACGTTGCTCGTTGCCGTGATATCTTTGGTGTTGGCGCAGCCCTCAATCGTCACGGAAACGCTGTCATCCGCAAAAATACCGCCGATAATGCCGCCTGCGTATTCGTTTGACGATGTCGTTGTCACGTTTGAATTAAATGTCACGGTTGCATTGTTCGTGCAGTTCGTTATCGTCATGCTGCTTGCAATGCCGCCGAATATACCGCCGATATAATTTACGCCGCTTATAGCCGCATTGTTGGTAAGATTGCTGAAGGTCAAGCCCGATTTCTTGACGTACGCAAAGAAACCGCCTGCATAATCGCCCGTTGCGGTTACGGTTGCGTTGTTGGTTGCGCTTGACGTCAAACTCAACGCTCCGATGCTGTAACCAATCACGCCGCCAACGTAGCTTGCGCCGTTCAAAGTTGCGCCGACATTGGAAACGCCGCTTATAGTCACACTTCCGTCCGTATCGTTGAAACCGACAACGCCGCCAACCGAACTTCTGCCCTTGACGGGAATATTGTCAATTGCAAACGTACCGTTGATTGTACCCGTGTTGTAACCCACGATACCGCCAACGTTGTCGTTGGTCTTGCCGTCTACGTTGTCGTTGGTCTTGCCGTCTACGTTGCCGCTATTGGTAAGCGTGCCTGTTACGGTTGCGCCGGATACGTTCCAGCCTACGATACCGCCTACGTCGTTGCCTTCTGCCGTAACCGTGCCGGAATTGGTTGCTCCGTCTATAATCGCGCCCTCGAGAACGCCGACGATTCCACCGACATCGCCTCCGCCGCTGACGTCGCCTGAATTGGTTGCGCCCGAAAGCGTTTTGTCTGTGATGCCGTCTATTTTGAAATACCCGATAACGCCGCCCACTCTGCTTGACGAAGTTGCAGAAACGGTGCCGTTGTTGGTAAGTGTACCGCTAAATTTGACGTTGAGTGCATAACCTACAATACCGCCGATATGCTCGCCGCCGGTTGACGTAACGGTGCCGTTATTGGTGGTGGTGCCGCTTATCGTCCCCGAAAGCATTTGACCTGCGATACCGCCTATATCATCGCCGCTGCCGCCGGAAGAAACTCCAACCTCGCCGTTGTTGCTACATCCGTTTATGATTATCGTGCCTCTCGCAAATCCGATAATACCGCCAACAATCTTAGAACCACTGACTTTGCCATTGTTAACGCACCCTATAATCGTAGTTTCGGAATCGGCATGGGTGTTTGCTATAATACCGCCGTCTTGTTCTTTACTCGAACTGATTTCCGCATAGTTTACACATCCGCTTATCGTTGCTTTGGCGCCACTTGGAACAAATCCTACAAATGCCGCCGCATCCGTGGAAGTCGAGATTATCTTTGATTTCGTATCACTCGCCGCACCTATTGTCAAATCATTGATTGCGCCACCATTGCCGAGCGTGCCGACAAGCGCACCTCTTGCGTTTGTGGCGTTTATAACAAGGTCAAGCAACGCGCAATTATCGCCATTGATTGTACCCCTGAACACGGGTGAATTGTTGCCTATGTAATTTGCAATCGGTGTAAAAGCCGTGCCGAGCATATTGATATATTTGCCTGCCGCGACACCGTATTTTGCAGTATTTTGGTCGTGGTCGCTATTAGGAACAACGTTGAATATACTTCCGTATAATCCGTTTGACACCCAATTTGTAGTATCGTCAGCGGCTTTACCATAACGATTTATTGCACATGCAAGTGTTTCAAAATCTTCGCGGCAAGTCAGTTCAAACGGAGAAGAGGTCTTTGTGCCGTACATTTGCACGTATTCATATTGCTCAAGCGTGTTGGCTACGTTATCGACAACTCTGAACTTGTAAACGCCGCCCTTATCGGCAGTCCAAGTTGCAGTCTTTGTATCGTCGCTTATATTCGGCGTGATTTCAAACTCTTCTCCACCGTTTCTCGACGCATAAATTTTGTAAATGCCTGCCGTTGCATCGTTAAACGTAAACTCGGTGGAACCGTTTGTGTGTGTTATTGTAGGCTTGGTCGTATCTTTACGATAGATATCAACCCAAAAAGATTTGACATAACCATTACAACTATAGTTCCTCGCCGATTCCCAAATGTTTAATTTTACTGTCCAACTATAACTATTAGATGCAAAACTTGCCGAATTAGCAAGTAAATCAGTACCTGTAGTTGTAACGGACGCTTCTCCTGTCTTATTCTTACTAACTTCAACCTCATTACCAACAGTTATGTTTGTGCCAACACCAGATTCAACCGCAGTAACTACACGCATTTTAAAGAAGTCAGAACCACCACGATTATATACACCGATATCTGACTTTAATTTAACATCACCAATAGCACCATTCTCAAGCGCTTTAGCAATAGAGCCATTAAAAGTTAATCCCCACCAAAAATCCTTATCCCTATCACCAGATTTGTTGGTACTGAAACCCATTTGTGCATTTGATACTAAGGGTTGATAATAATATGTTCCGCCACCACCTGTAAGCGAAAAAACCGAAACTTGACGAGAATAATTGGTATAAGTGTAAGGATAGTTGTCACTAAGGTTGTTTGCATCCGTTGTCGAATTATAATTTGTAAACGTATTATTTGGAGTCCAAATTTTTGCCGTATCATCCCATGTCGCGTCCGCGACGTTGCTCTCGATTATGCCGTTTTGTTGGAGATTTTCTTCTATGCCGAAAGCACCGGAGAGTGTGCCGGCAAAGACAAGGACAAACAATGTCGCAAGCAATATCGCGCTGCCCGCGCCTTTCAACAATTTCCGTATCGTTCTCTGCCCTGTCCTTGTGTTTTTCATAATGTGTCTCTCCGTATGTTTATTTGCGCTATGCACAAGTGATATTGCGCTTGTAAGCGCAGCGATATTTTTGTCTTGCGCCAAAAGTGATATTTGCCTTTGGCAAGTGATATTCGCACCGTGTGCGAGTTCATATGGAATATTCCACATAAACACCAAGCAAGCGATATAGCGAAACTGTGATTTGAGTTTTTATCCATGCTTGAACTGATAGCGTGTATCGGTTGCGCGGTAGTAGAACAATAAGGCTAGCGTGGCGTTAGACAATGAACTTGTGAGTTGTCTTTGCCACAGCGACGACTTTTGTTCTCGCCTATATGCGCGTGATTTATATATTTTATAATATATATACAATTACGACAACAACTTTATTGGATAATTTGTCAATTTTTTTGAAAATTTTTTCACCCCACTTTTTATCCCCGATTTGTCGTACGTTTGATTGATATTTTTATTAAAATTCATCACGGGTTCGCCAAATAAACCTAAAATGAAATTTTCCCCTTTCCTCATGTGTTTGGACTTCGGCGTTTGCGCACCGCAATCCGCCTTGTTCGCTTTGGCTACGGCACATTCACCGAATGTGTCGTTTAACGCGTCGCGCCCATATTCCGTTCCCCCTCTGCGCAATGCTTGAGGGAACCCACGGCGACCGCGGAGCGGGGGACAACACTCGGCACGCGCATAAATAGGGACATTTCTCTAATTATGCCACTGCGCTTTGTGTGACTGCTTCGCAACAACACGTCACAGTCGCTTGTACTTATCGTCAAGCTCGACGCTCGATACGGTCGGCGCCCTGCGCCTCCAGCCTTGAATAGGCACATTCCGTTAATATGCTTTCTTTTTCCGCTTGACAGGCATTGCGCAACGGTTCTATACTTAACATACCCCGTGGGGGTATAGAGGTAAATATGGAAAATACTTGCAGTTGTTGTCAACATCACAAACACACTCCGCGTCCCGAAAGCGAGCAAAAAGCACTCAACGATAGGCTCAATCGCATAATCGGGCAACTGGGAGGCATCAAAAATATGCTTGCCGACAATCGATATTGCGGAGATATTCTCATACAGTTATCGGCGGTGGAAAGCGCGTTGCAAAGTTTCGGATATATGGTGCTGTCCGACCATCTCAAAACATGCGTGGTGGAGAACGTTCTCGACGGCAATCTCGCCATCCTCGACGAAACCGTCGACCTTGTAAAAAAATTGAAATAAACACAAATACTACAACTATGGAAAAAACAAAGTTTAATATTTCGGGAATGTCTTGCTCGGCGTGCAGTGCGCGCGTGGAAAAGGTCGTGGGTGCGCTTGACGGCGTAAAGGAAGTCAGCGTAAGCCTGTTGACCAATTCTATGGTGGTTACAACCGACGACACCGTAACTGCAAAGGACATTTCCAAAGCCGTTTCGGACGCAGGATACAAGGCGACGCTTGCATCCGATAAATCGGCAAAAAAAGAAAAGATCAACCCCACCCTTGCAATGCTCATTCGCCTTGTCGCGTCAATCGTGCTGCTCGTTCCGCTCATGTACGTGTCTATGGGCGTGGTGATGTGGGATTGGCCGCTGTCGGAAGGCTTTAAGTCCAACCCTATGGCGATTGCAGGATACGAACTTGCGCTGTCGCTTGTGATTATGGTCATCAACGGCAAATTCTTTGTGAGCGGCACAAAAGCAGTGTTCCACAAAGCGCCCAACATGGACACGCTCGTGTCTATGGGCAGCGGCATTTCGTTTATATACAGCGTTGCGCTTATGATTCAGGCAGGCGTGCATCCCGAGCATTTGCACCACCTTGCGCACAACCTCTATTTCGAATCCGCCGCTATGATACTTGCGCTTATCACGCTCGGCAAAACGCTCGAGTCGTACAGCAAGGGCAAGACGACTTCCGCCATCAAAGGGCTTATGAATCTTGCGCCGCAGACAGTGCGTGTTCTTAAGAACGAGCAAGAAATGGAAATTCCCGTTTCCGACCTCAAAGAAGGCGACTTGTTCATAGTGCGCCCGGGTGAAAACTTTGCGGCGGACGGCGTGGTAATTTCGGGCGCAGGATCTGTCAACGAATCGTCCGTAACGGGCGAGAGTATGCCGGTTGACAAAACGGTGGGCTCAAACGTCGTTTCGGGCACTACAAACATAGACGGATTTATCACGGTCAAAGCGCTCAAAGTCGGCGAGGACACAACACTTGCCGGCATCGTAAAACTTGTAGAAGACGCGTCGTCGTCAAAAGCTCCAATCGCAAAAACGGCAGATAAAGTGTCGGGAATATTTGTACCAAGTGTCATTTTGGTTGCTTTGGTCGTTTTTATCATATGGATTGCGGTAACCAAAAATTTTGAAACTTCACTCAAACACGCAATCAGCGTTTTGGTCATAAGTTGCCCTTGCGCACTTGGTTTGGCAACGCCTGTGGCTATCATGGTCGGCAACGGAAAAGGCGCCAAAAACGGCATACTTTTCAAGACAGCAACCGCCCTCGAAGAGGCAGGAAAAGCCGATATCGTGGTGCTTGACAAGACGGGAACCATCACCAAAGGAACGCCCGAAGTTACCGATATTTTGGCGTTTGAGGGGCTTTCGCAAGAAGAAGTTATCCTCTGCTCCGCACGTCTCGAACAAGGCAGTTCGCACCCCATTGCATCCGCAATTTTGAACAAGGCGCAAGCGATTTCTTCAGAGGTTATCGCACCTGCCGACGACTTCCAGAACTTGTCGGGGCACGGCATAAAGGGCACTCTCGACAGCAAGATTGCGCTGCTCGGAAACTCCTCGCTTATGACGAACGAAGGCATTGACGTGTCCGTGTTTAAGGACGATTTCAATGCGCTTTCGCAGCAAGGCAAAACGCCGCTTTTCCTCGCTCTCGACGGCAAAATCGTTGGTATCGTCGCCGTGCGCGACCAGCTCAAAGAGGACAGCGTTGCCGCTATCGATGCTATGCACAAACTGGGCGTAAAAGTGGTTATGCTCACGGGCGATAACGCGCTTTCCGCTCAATCCGTCGCAAACGAATGCGGCGTGGACGCGGTTATTTCCGACGTGCTGCCCGAGGACAAAGATTTTGTGCTTTCCGTGCTCAAAGAACAAGGCAAAGTCATTATGGTCGGCGACGGCATCAACGACGCACCCGCCCTCACTCGCGCGGATGTGGGTATTGCAATCGGCGCAGGCACGGACATTGCGATAGACAGCGCGGACGTGGTGCTTATGCACTCATCGCTTGCGGACGTGGCAAAGGCGATTACGCTGTCTAGGCGCACTCTTCTCAACATCAAAGAAAACTTGTTCTGGGCGTTTATCTACAACGTGATTTGCATACCGATTGCGGCAGGCGCGCTTTCTTTCGAGCCTGTCAACATCACACTCACTCCGATGATTGGCGCGGCGGCAATGAGCCTGTCCAGCGTATGCGTGGTGCTTAATGCTTTGAGGCTCAACCTCGTAAAACTCGACCGCCACACAATGCGCTCAAAACACCCCGTAACGCTGAATACGACGAATATTTTGGCTCGTTTGCAAGAAAATAAAAAAGCAAAAGCGCATACAGAAAACCCTGAAAAAGCGACGGAAAAAAGCGGCAAAAACGACGATTTTCCCGCAAAAAACAATACAAATTCGGTTGCAGCGCAAAACGCTTGCGATACCGATAAAGGAGATAATAATATGACAAAAACATTGAAAATCGAAGGAATGATGTGCTCGCACTGCGTAGCACACGTAAAGAAAGCACTCGAAGGCGTTGAGGGCGTCAATAACGCAGTCGTTTCTCTTGACGACAAATCCGCCGTCGTAACCCTCGCAAAACCCGTTGACAACGCCGTTTTGACTTCCGCCGTAAAAGACGCCGGCTATGACGTAATATCTATCGGTTGATAGAATAATTAAATTTTTCAACAAAAAACAGGCTCGTCGAGCCTGTTTTATTTGTTTATTTTAATAACCTTTTTGCGGTTCTCGGGTCAAGGTCGTAGACGAAATTCTTGTCCTCGTCTCCGTGATAGTCGCTCCCGCCGGTCGGCAAAAGGCGGTATTTTTCGGCAAGTTTGCCAAAGGCGATTTTGTCCTGCTCGGTGTGCGACGGATAATTGAGCTCTATACCGTCAAGACCGAATTGTTTCAGTCCGCTCACAAGCAACTCAAGACGTTTGTCGAGGAGATACTTTTTGGGGTGTGCGACGGATGCAAATCCGCCGTACTTTTTTATGAGTTTCACCGCCTCGACGGGTGTCAAACGTCTGCACTCGCAGTACGCTTTTGCGCCCACTCCGAGATACTTGTCAAAAGCCTCGTTGGTATCTTTGCAATACCCTGCCTTGACCATTGCGCGCGCCATATTCATACGCCCGACGCCGTCGCTGTCAAAGTCGATGTCTATACTCATACCGAGCGCTTGCAACTTCTGTGCGATACGCTTGTTTCTGTCCTTGCGCATATCCTTGACTGCACGCAATTCTTGCACGAAATCAGGGTTTTTGTAGTCGATATTGTATCCTAAAATGTGGATTTCGCAAGTTGAGAATGTGCTAAGCTCAATTCCTCCGACGAATTTTATACCCAGTTTTTCAGCCTCTTTTCTGCCTTCGTCAAGCCCGTCGACGCTGTCGTGGTCGGTGATTGCCATCACGTCAAGCCCTTTGCTTTTTGCCCAACGCACCACCTCGACAGGCGTTTTCGAGCCGTCGCTTTTTGTTGTATGAACGTGCAAATCAGCCTTCATTGTCGTAATCTTCCTCAAACGTAATTTCACCCTCGGGGGCGCTGTCTATAAGTGCTTGCATATCCGGTCCTTTGTCGTCGGAAAGGCTGTTGACTTTGTTGAGTTTTTTGCCGATAATTCGAGTGCGCTCTTCGGCATTTTCAAGCGACTTTTTGACGCTGTCCAGCCTGTCGCCGGTTTGGCGCAAGTACTTGGTGAACATTGCAAAATCGCTCATAAAGCTTTGCAAAAGTTTGCCGATTTCCGTACTTCTCTTCTCTATCGCAACGCTCCTGAACCCCATTTGCAAACTATTGAGAAGCGCCGCAATCGTCGTCGGACCGCATACCACCACGCGGAATTTGTTTTGGATGTCCTCAACAAGCCCCTCACGTCTGATGACCTCGGCATAAAGCCCTTCGGTGGGAAGATACATAATGGCAAAATCCGTGGTGCGAGGCGGAACGACGTACTTGTCGCGTATGCTCATAGCCTCGCTCTTCACTCTCGCAGCCAACGCTTTGCTTGCGCTTTCCACGCCGTCCGCGTCGCCTTTTTCGGACGCTTCGACAAGTCTTGCGTAATCCTCGACGGGGAATTTTGCGTCAATGGGCAACATAACTTCTTCGTCGCCTTTGCCGGGCATTCTTATGACAAAATCCACCATATCGTCGCTGCCGCGTTTTATACGGACCTGCTTTTGATATTGTTCGGGCGCAAGAATTTGCGCAAGCAAATTCTCAAGCGCGACTTCGCCCCAGGTACCGCGTGTTTTGACGTTTTTGAAAATGCGATTGAGGTCGCTCACACCTGTCTGCAAATTCTGCAATTCACCGAAAGTGCGATTGATTTCTTCAAGTCTGTCATTGACGATTTTGAAAGATTGGTTGAAACGCTGCTCGAGCGTCGCGCTCAGTTTTTCATCGACGGTTTCACGCATTTTGTCGAGTTGCTTTGCGTTGTCCTCTTTCATTTCCTTTATGCTTTGCTCGTTTGCAAGGCGCAAATTGGCAATGCTTTGAGCGGTCGTAGCCTTTACGTCCTCGAGTCCTTTCTGCGTGTTGTACATAAATCTGTCCATGCGCTCGCCCATCGCCTTGACGCTGTCGTTTTGAGCGTTTATCGCGCCAGTAAGCATGGAATTGCCCATCTTGATATCCATATCGATATCGTTTTTGAGGCGCGCGTTTTCATCTCGATACTCCTCTATCGTTACGCCCTTATCGTCGTTATTGCGCTTTTTGAGCACCAAAACGCAGGTTACCAGCGACGCAAGCGACAACACGGCGCAAATTGCAAGCAATATGTAAATTCCGGTCATACTTAGTTCCTTTCTTTCAGTTTTTTATTCACTCTTTCGATATAATCAAGAGCCTTATTCCTATCGTTAAGCGCAGGATTCATCACAGTGTCTTCCCAAAGCGCTTCGAGCACTTTTCCGCGGTCTTTTTCCTCAACGCCGAGCCGCACGAGGTCGTCGCCGCTCACTTTGAGGTCTTTTATGCAAAGCGGAGTTCCGTCCTCTCTAAGCTCTTTTGCGACCGTCGCGATCCTATTTTCTTTATCGCAGCGACCGCACGACGCGATTGCGTCCGCACGCATAAGCGCGCACAAATCGTCGACGATATCCATGTTTTTCGCCACAAATCTGCGAAGTTTATTCACGGACATATCGCCTGCAAGGTCAACCATATGCCACCTTACCAGCCTCACGGCAAGTCTTGTCTGCGCCGTGGAAAACTTAAATCTATTGCACACGTCCCTCATCATCTCTGCGCCGATATGGTCGTGCCCGTGCATATTTCCGTACCTTTTCACCGCCTCGGCTTTGCCTATATCGTGCATAAGCGCGCAGAATCTGATGTTGGGCGGAGCAACCTCATACGCCTTTACGCTATGTTCGTACGAGTCGTACAAGTGGTACTTCTTTGGCTGTTCCAAGCCTTTGAGCGCGGCAAGCTCGGGAAGCAGCATATCCACAAGTCCGAGTTCGTCCAAAAGCCTAAACCCCTTCACGTGCGCCGTAGGCAAATTCAGTTCCTTATGCTTTACGTCTGCAACGAAGATTTTACAAAGCTCCTCTCGAATGCGCTCCACTGCCAGGTCCTTGACGCGCCACGCATTTTGCTTTGCCACGTCAAAGGTGTGCGGCTCTATTTCAAAGCCGAGCTCGCTTGCAAACCTCACCATACGCAATATGCGAAGTCCGTCCGCTTCGAACACGGTTTGAGCGTCGTCGGCTGTTGATATAACCTTGTTTTTTATATCCTGCAAACCGCCGACCATATCCACGATTTCGCCCGTCGAAACATCCTCGTAAAGCGCATTGCACTTAAAATCCCTGCGTCTTGCGTCAAGCGAAATATCGTCGGTGAATTTGACAGAATCGGGGTGATGTTTTCCGCTGCCTTTATCATAGCTGTCCGTGCGGAATGTGGTGTATTCAGCCACAAAGTCGCCGCTTGAAATATGCACCGTACCCATACGCAAACATCTGTCCGAAACGACAAAATCGGTATTTGACAATATCGTTTTGACATTATCAACCGTCAGTTTTGAGCAAATGTCGATATCGTAGCATGCCGTGCCAAGCAGTTTGTCGCGCACGCAACCTCCCACGAGATACAACGTGGCATAGGGCGCAAACAGCGATGCGAGTTTATTCAGTTTTGCAGTGTTTTTAACCGCCATAAACCTCGGGCGCGAGTACGCACACGTCTTTGAAATTTCTCATTTTCTCGTTGTAATCAAGACCATAGCCAACCACAAATTCGTTCTCTATTTCAAAGCCGATATAGTCGCCCTTGAAATCGACTTTGCGGCGAGAGGGCTTATCCAAAAGCGCGCACACTTTGAGCGATTTGGGAGCGCGCGCCTCGAGCAATCTCTTGAGATAGCAGAGCGTAATTCCCGTATCGATAATATCCTCGACAATAATCACGTTTTTGTCTTTTATAGGCTCGGACAAGTCCTTTATCATCTTCACTTCACCGCTGGATTTCGTGCCTGCGCCGTAGCTTGAAACAGCGATAAAATCTATCTCCACGTCGCCCGTGAGTTCTCTCACCAAGTCCGCGAAGAATATGCTTGCACCTCTCAAAGTGCAAACGAGAGTGACCGCATCACCCGCATAATCGCGGTTGATTTGTTCACCGAGTTCAGCAACGCGTTTTGCGATTTCGTCTTTTGTGATAAGCACTTTTTTGATTTCTTTTCCGTACATTTTGACCTCTTGCGATAAGTATAATATTTGTTGCGGTGCATTTTCGGTACACACGCTCATTTTGTCGTAAGTTTCAATATATTTTTCGTATCGTTATCGATTGCGACTTTTTTGGAGATTTCCACGCCGAATATTGCCAAAACCTCGTCGCCGAGCGCAAGCAACGCGAGCGTATCTCTTTTGCGCAGCGGCACTTTCCTGTCCGTAAGAAAATCGCCGAGGCTTTTCGTTCCGCCGCCGAATTTCTCTATAAAATCGCCCTCTTTTCTATATCTCAACACTGCGTTTTGCGGCACTTTGTCGCCGTCGATAAACAGCGCGCCTGTGCCCTTTTGCTGCCCGTATTCTTCCCTGTTGGAGCGTTGCGCCGACACGCCAAAATCGTCGAATTCACGCACTTCAAACACAGTTTGAGATTTTTCGGATAGGCTTTCGTTTTTGGTGAACACAAGCGAATTTCCATCCTTATGCACGCATATTCCGTGCGTAAGTTCTATCATCTTTCCGTTTTGCGCGTCCGCTAGCGCAAGCACAATCGGAAAATGTCTGCTTTCTATATCTTGCGTAACGCCGAGCTCATTGACCGCCTTGACGATAAGCCTTTTTGCCACAAATTCGTCTTTAAGGTCGCAAATATTCAACAGCACCTCGCCGCCGACTACCTCTACGTCGGGTATAAAACTGTTTACAAAGTCCTCTTCCTCCGCTGCGTTTTGCGAAAGTCGAGCAAAGTTCCTGCATACTGACGGGAAGCGTTTTTTGAGCTCTGCAAGTTCGGCACGCAAATAATTTCGCGTATAATCCGTGCAAAAATTGGTTTCGTCATCAACGTACTTTATGCCGTTTTGCGCCACGTACTCGTCGATATCTTCCCTCGGACACTCCAAAAGCGGACGGATATAACTTCCTCTCACCGCTCTCATACCGCAAAGTCCGTTTACGCCCGTACCTCTAATTATGCGCATAAAAATCGTTTCCGCTTGGTCGTCCCGGTGATGCGCGAGCGCAACGACGTCGCAAACGCCCTCTTGAATTGCGTTTTCGAAAACTTTGTAGCGCAGAATCCTTGCCGCTTGCTCGACTGTGTAGCCGTTGTCGCTTGCAAATGATAAAGAATCGACGCTCTCTTGATAAAGCGGAATATCGTAAAGGACGCAAAAATCACGCACGAACGCGCTGTCTTTGAGGCTGTTTTCGCCGCGTATGCCGTGTTCGACGTTGATTGCAATCACGTCGTAGCCGCCCTTTTTCAGCGCATAAGCAAGTGCGACGGAATCTCTCCCGCCGCTTAAAGCGACACCGATTTTCTTGTCCGAAAAACCGTATTTGTCAAAAAAATTATTCAAATATATTTGAATATCCTTTGCCATATTTCGATTATACAGCAAAAAACTTCAAAACACAACACTATACCGCAAACAATCGCAAAGCAAGCACCGTGCAATCGTCGTTTGCGCCGTTTTCGAGTGCTTTTTTAAGTATTTCATCGGCGAGCGTCTGCGGATTTTGAGTGGAAAGGTTGTCAATCATCTCGGCAATTCCGCTAGATTCCAGCACGTCGAACACACCGTCGCTCATCATAAGCAGCATATCCCCGTCGTAAAGTTGATACCTCGACGTAATGCTTTCCACATTGTCGAGTATGCCCATGGGCGCGCAGGCGCAAGACAGCATTTCAATGTTTTCCTTGCGGATGATAAAGCTTGCCGCCGAGCCGAGTTTCACGACGTCAAGACCGCCCGATTGCATATCCACAACCGCAATGTCCAGTGTGGAAAACACGTCGTCGAAACTTAGTTTTAGCAGTTTGTTGACAAGGCTGAGCGCAATGGAACTTTCTATGCCTGCCCTATAAAAACTCTCGATCATATTCACGGCGTTTCCGCTTGCCTCGCTTGCCTCTTTGCCGTGCCCCATACCGTCGCAAATCGCAAAAAGTCGGCTGTTGCGAGATGGACAAAGCACGCTTACCGTATCGCCGCACGCCTCGTCGTCATACCTCTTTTGCGCTATGCCGTACGCCACCTCGAAACAGGGCGCAACCGCAAGATACACCAGCCTCCCGTCGCCTCTTTCAACAACCTTTTCCACCTCTATGTTGGCATGCAAATTGCGAGATACTATGCGTGGCAAAACAGCCTTTTGCGCGTCGTTTGCACGCACCGTCATCGTAACTTTCATATCGCTTCCGCTGCCGCTTATAACAACCTCGCTGGCGACGATATTGTGCTTTAACAGGTCGCTTTTGAGCATTTCAACCTCGTCATTTGCAAAATTGATCTGTCCTGCGCTCTCATTGGCAAGCGAATCCAACACAAGCGAAACGCCTGCAAACTGCTCCGCCATCATACTCTTGCATACGGCAAGATTCTGCGCTTCGCTCACACGCTGTTTGTACGCTTGCGCAGTGCTGTTGATTACCGACGCAAGCGAGTGCATATTGGCGCAACGCCCGGTAACGAAAGGCGGCATGTCGAGTATGGTAACCCTGCCGCGATTGAGCGCTGCGTCTGCCATAGGTTGAATTACGCTTGCCGTATCCGAGCCGAGCGCGCCGAAGCAACTTTCTCTGTCTTTGCACTTGCCGCAAAAATTTCTCGCCACTTCTTTTGCGAGTTTTTCAGGCGAGCAGTCGGACGTTGATTGCGCGATTTTTTCGAGGTTTTTGGACATGTCGTAAAACACGTCGCTTGCCGAGGATAGTCTGAAAGCAATCTCCCTGCTGCGCCTGTTTACTACGCCGGCATATGCGTGGCGATTATCGGATGCTGTGCGACTTTTCACCTTTGCGATTGCGCTCTTTGGGATACACAGACACGCAATTATTCCCACCGCCGCCATAATAAGCGATTGCCACCCTGCGCCCGAATATGCCGAAAGCAGCCACCATACGCCCTCGATTGCAATCATCGCAAGAGCGGACGACCACTTTGTGAACGGTGAAAACGCCACGGCGATTGCCGCCGTCGCAACGGCGACTCCCATCCATTCCGCGCTTGAAAACTTAATGGTTGCGCCAAGCCCCATAAGCAATCCGAAGAGCAACGTTACGCTTGGCTTAAAGCACGTCGAACATCCCAGAATCCCAAAAGCAAGCACGGCATGATAAGCGTAAAATCCGTATCCGCCCACGCCGGAAAGAGCATACCCTACGGCGCAAAGCACCACTGACGAGCATATTGTTTCGTCAATCGTCGACTTGTGAAACGCGCCTCGCACAAACACCGCATATGCGCTTATACCATGGCAAAACGTAAATACGGCGGCGATAATCAAATTTATGCCGACAAGCAAATAATCCTTTTCAAAAAGACACGAGCAAACCGCATACGGCGCCATGCCGACAAGTGCGACAATAGCGACAGCCCAAAGCGGAACATTCTTCTTTAGCTTGAAGAAAAGCGCGTACAAGCCGAACAACAACAGTATCGGCGCACACGTGTAAAGCAACATATACCACGACAGCGTAAAAGTGCAGTTTGCAATTATAAAACACGGCGCAAGCACAAGCACGTTTTGACGCGCAAACACGAGTCCGCATACAAACGCAAGCGACAGCGCATAGCCGAAATTATCCACCGACGCAAATAAAAATATCGCAAGCCATTGCGCCGATACTATGATAGCACTTTTGACCGACGGCTTGAAATCGGCAAAGTCAAAACTTCTTTTTCGAGCGTTCAAAGTCCTTGTTCTCATACCCGAATTATACCTCTTATGCGCCGCAAAAAATTTGCTTTGTCTGCCTCAAAAAGTCAGAAACATGTTTTTATTGTCGAATAATGCCAAAACTATTCTTTGACAAAAAATATGGTTTAACATCGATTTTGATATAATTAAACATCGTTTTTGCGCAGTTTTCAATAAATCTTGCCCTACGAAAACAATTTGACAAAACAAACCATAAACGGTATAATTCTGCATTGATGAGAAAGAATACAAAGTCCTCAAGACTTGAAAAAATCAAGCGCATATGTCTTGTCGCGCTCATGTTTGCGCTGACGACGATATTCTGTTTCGTGCCGGTACAATTCGGCACGATAACTCTTGCGTTGATGATTTTGCCAACGCTCATAGTCGCTTGTTGTTGCGACTTCAAAACGTCCGCGATTATGGGGCTTGCGATGGGGCTTATCAACTATATCGCTTGGTTCACGACAAAAGCCGCTTCCCCCGTTGCGCCCGTTTTTCAAAATCCGCTCGTCTGTATTTTGCCCCGTTTTTTGATTGCGGTTACGACTTACCTCACAAGAATAGGTCTTGAAAAGTCTATATTCAAAACCGCATTTGCGCGCAGACATCCGTACGAATATCAAAGGCTTGTCGGCGATGACGAAAAATCCCAAAACAACGACATATCGGACGCGACTATGCAAACGGACGACATTTTGCAATCGGATTTCTCTCGGATTGAACAAACCGCTACCGTTTCAAAATCTCAAAAGAAATACAACGCGACTGACGCCGCCCTTCACCAAATTATATACGCAGTATCGACGGCTGTGGGCGTGATTACCAATACGCTGTTCGTTGCAATTTTCACTCTTATCTTTTTCAACAACACGTCCATTGCGCAAAACACCGTCGTAACGGTGGATTACGTGCTTGCGTGGTTCGGGCTCAATTTTGCAATCGAAGTGGTCGCGTTTTCGCTTTTGGTGCCGCCTATTGTGCTTGCCTTGCGCGCTTCCAAACTTGTAAAATAATCGAGAAAACAATACAAATTTCGATAGTTGTATAAAAAATACTATTTCTTACCCCCAAAATTATATTGCTTGAAAAATTGACTATTTACACGTTTTTTTGCATGTGCTATAATATTTTTATTCCAAAAATAAGGTGGTTTATGGGAAAATTCGTACTTGCCTACGACGTAGGCACAACCGGTATCAAAACTTGTCTTATCGAAATCGATCAATGCATCAAGATAATCAAAGCGGCTTCGCAGGGCTACAATCTTTACGTGCTTGACAACGGCGGCGCGGAACAAGATCCGCAAGAATGGTGGGATGCTATGGTGCAAACCACGCGCCGAGTTTTCGAAGGTTGCGACGTTCGCCCAGATCAAGTGGAAGGCATCTCATTCTGCTCGCAAGCGCAAGGCTTGGTGCTCGTTGACAAGGACGGCGTTCCCGTTCACCGCGCGTTCAGCTATATGGATCAACGCGCAACCAAAGAGATTAAAGACGGCATCAAATTCGGTTTGCAAATTGAGGGCGCAAACCTCGGACGGTTGCTCAAATCTTTGGCAATCACGGGCGCGGCTCCGCTCAGCGTCAAGGATCCGCTTTGGAAATACAACTGGCTCAAAAACAACGAACCGGAGAATTTTGCACGCGTATATAAATGGCTCGACGTCAAGGAATATTTGATTGCTCGCATGACGGGCGAGTTTGTTATGACGCACGATTCGGCATTTGGCACAATGCTCTATGACCTCAAACACAAATGTTTCAGCAAGGCAATGTGCAAGATGTTTGGCATAAACATGGCGCATCTCCCCCGCCTTATCGAATCGACTGAGTGCGCAGGCACGCTTACCGAAAATGCAGCGGAAGAGCTTGGCATCGTCAAAGGCATCAAAGTCTACGGCGGCGGTATGGACGCAAACCTCATCGGCGTAGGCGCGGGCTCAACGGCAGTCGGCGATACGCACATCTACAGCGGCACGTCCGGATGGGTGGGCACAATCACCGATAAGCCTTGCGTTGACGTTACTGCAATGATTGCGGCAGTCGTTGCGGCTCAACCTCAAAAATACAATTATTTCGCAGAGCTCGAAACGTCGGGCAAATGCTTTGAGTGGGTAAAAGACCACATCGCTTTGGACGAGTGCGGCATTTACGTGCAAAAGAAACACATCGCAGAGGACTTTGAAAGCAAATACCTCAGCCTCTTCTCTTACATGACGGAAATCGTTGACGATATCCCTGCAGGTTGCGGCGGCGTTATCTTCACTCCGTGGCTGCACGGCAATCGTTGCCCGTTTGAAGATCCAAACGCAAGAGGCATGTTCTTCAACATCAGTTTGGAAACCGGCAAGACGGAACTTATCCGTGCGGTGCTCGAAGGCATCTGCTATCATAAGCGTTGGATGTTAGAAGCCTCCGCAAAGAAAGTCAAACCCTCCGACGTCATAAGATTTGTAGGTGGCGGCGCGCTTTCGGACTTCACTTGTCAAGTGCTTGCAGATATCACCGGACACGTCATCGAAACAGTTGACAGTCCTCAAAACGTCGGCGCGGTCGGCGCTGCCGCATGCGTAGGCGTGGGAATGGGCATTATCCCCTCTTTTGACGAAATCAAGAAGTTTATCCCTGCAAAAAAGACGTTTAACCCCAACTTTGAGCTGAAAGAGAAAGTTTATGACAAAGGCTTCGAGGTGTTCAAAAACCTTTACAATCAAAACAAACAAAACTTTGCAATGCTCAACAAGCAATAATCAAAGCACGCAAAAAGCTCTTGATTTTTGCAAAAAAAAACAACCAATAAGGCATACAAAAAAGACGATTGCGCAATATGCAATCGTCTTTCATTTTATGTTGTTATATTACAGCTCTTTGCTCGTGAAAGTCAGGGGCAAAATGTCGCTGAATTTATAGACTTTGAAGTTGTCTGGAGTGCCGAGTATCACTTTAAAATCCGCGTCGCAAAACTCTGCCATAACCTGACGGCATACTCCGCAAGGGGAACAGTCGGGAGATATTTCGCCTTCCCTTCCGCCGACAATCGCTATGCACTCGAACTCTTTTTCGCCCTCGCTGACCGCTTTGGCAAACGCCGTGCGCTCTGCGCAAATTGACGGCGAATAGGCGGCGTTTTCGAGATTGCAGCCCGTATATTCTTTTCCGCTTTTGCCCACTAGCACTGCGCCCACGCGATAGTGCGAATAAGGCACGTGCGAGAATGTGCGCATCTCGTTTGCAAGCGTCATAAGTCTTTTATAGTCTGTCATAATTCACCTCTTTTGGCGCAATCTCAAAAATTATTTTGCCACTTTTGAGAGGAAACTCTCGCCTGCGGTGTCTTCTTGCGGAGCGCCCAGATAGTTGAGCACCGTTGCAGAAATATCCGCAAACGTGCTTCTCGTGCCGAGATCAACTCCCGCTTTGATGCCGTCGCCGTAAACGAGCATGGGCACGTACTCGCGCGAATGGTCTGTGGACGGCGTGGACGGATCGCAACCATGGTCCGCAGTGATGATAAGCATATCGTCAGGGCGCATATTCTTCATAAATTCGCCGAGATAGCGGTCAAATTCCGTCATTGCGCTTGCGTAACCCACTATATCGTTGCGATGACCGTATTTCATATCGAAATCCACCAAATTCACAAAGCACAAGCCCTCGAAATCGCGTTTTTGAATGTCGAGCGTAACTTCCATGCCGTTGGCGTTGGAGGTTGTGCGGTTGGATTCGCTCACACTTTTACCTGCGAAAATGTCGTAAATTTTGCCGACCGATATAGTGGCAAGATTGTGCTTTTTGAGCACGTCAAGCATAGTGGTGTGCGGCGGGATCAAGGAATAATCGTGTCTGTTTGCCGTGCGTGTAAACGGCCACTCGCCCGTGAACGGACGTGCTATAACTCTGCCAACGCAATGCTCGCCCTGAAGCATATTCCTTGCTATCTGGCAATAACGGTATAGCTCCGGCACGGGAACGACATCCTCGTGCGCTGCGATTTGGAAAACGCTGTCCGCAGACGTATAAACGATGAGCGCGCCCGTCTTGATATGCTCTTCGCCGTAATCCTTTATGACTTCGGTGCCCGAATAAGGCTTGTTGCAAAGCACTTTTCTGCCCGTGCGTTTTTCAAACTCCTCGATAACGTCGTCGGGAAAGCCGTTCGGATAGGTCGGGAGCGGCTTTGGCGAGATGATGCCTGCGATTTCCCAATGCCCAATGGTGGTATCTTTGCCCATAGACGTTTCTTTCATTCTCGCAAAACTTGCTTTTGGCGCGGATACGCCTCCGCCTACGCCTTCAATGTTGAAAAGTCCGAGTTTTACAAGGTTGGGGCAATCAAAATGCTCGTCCTTTCTTATAGCGCCGAGAGTGTTGCTTCCCTCATCGTGCCAAAGATACGAGTCGGGCATTTCGCCGCAACCGCAACTATCGAGAACGATAATAAATACTCTTTTGCTCATATTCACCTCTTATCAACAATAATATGTTGCTTTGCATGCTCGAATTATGCAAGTTCGAGCGCAATTTCCATCATTTTGGTGAAAGAATTTTGTCTTTCTTCCGCCGTGGTGTTCTCCTCGGGATAGATGAAACTGTCCGAAACCGTGCATATGCAGAGCGCTTTTTTGCCTGCGCGCGCAGCGTTGCAGTAAAGTGCGGCGGATTCCATCTCAACTCCGAGAACGCCCATCTTTGCCCATTGCATGCCGCTGTTCGCGTCGTCGTAGAAAGTGTCCGACGAGAAGATGTTGCCCACCTTGTAGTTTACGCCTGCTTTCTCACAAAGTTCGGCGGCTCTGCGCACAAGGTCGAAATCGGCAATCGGGCAGAAAGTGCCGGGGAGATTGTACTGCATTGCGTAATTTCCGTTGGTGCAAGCGCCCATTGCGATGATAATATCCTTTGCGTGCAAATCCTTGTCGAAAGAACCGCAAGAGCCTATGCGGATAATGTTTTTGACGTCGTAGAAGTTGTACAATTCATACGAATAAATGCCGATTGCAGGCTGTCCCATACCGGACGCCATAACGGACACTCTCTTGCCCTTATAGTATCCCGTGTAGCCGTTGACGCCTCTTACGTTGTTGACCAAAACGGCGTTTTCAAGAAAGTTTTCCGCAATAAATTTGGAGCGCAGCGGATCGCCCGGCATAAGAAAGGTATCTGCAAAATCACCGAGTTTTGCCGTAATGTGTGGGGTTGGAACTGACATATTTTTCCCTCCATAAATTTGTATTTTGTTGCACATACGCACGTTTTAACATATGTAAAAGTATTGATAAACAGCGTTTTGTGCGATTTGCACATATTTATCTATGCGCATATATTGCAAGACTTCATATGCATAAAGTCTTATGTGCGTCTATATCAATACTCGCCCTCAGACTCTTGCTTTTTAACGATTTTGACAATGCGGCTTGTGCCGAGTCTGGACGCGCCGAGCCTTACGAACTCCTCTGCGTCCTCGATTGACGAGATGCCGCCTGCGGCTTTCATCCTTACGTTCTTGCCGATGTGCTCGGAGAAAAGTTTGATGTCCTCAAACGTTGCGCCTGCTTTGGAAAATCCTGTAGAAGTCTTTATAAAGTCTGCGCCTGCGCGTGTAACGATTTCGCACATTTTGATTTTTTCATCATCCGTGAGCAAGCAAGTTTCGATAATGACTTTGAGGATTTTGTCGCCGCAAGTTTGCTTGAGCGCTCTGATTTCATCCTCGACGTATTGATAGTCGCCTGCTTTGAGCGCTCCGATATTGATGACCATATCGATTTCGTCTGCGCCGTTTTTGAGTGCGTCTGCTGTTTCGAAATTCTTTACGGCGGTGGTATTGTAGCCGTTGGGGAAACCTATAACAGTGCAGATTGCAAGGCGGTCGCCCACGTACTCTTTTGCCGCCTTAACGTAACACGGCGGAATACACACTGACGCCGTATGGTATTTCATACCGTCGTCGCATATCGCTTTGATTTCCTCCCACGTTGCCGTCTGGGAAAGAAGAGTATGATCGCATTTGCTCAAAATATCTTTGATATCCATAATATTCCTCACTTATTATTTTCAAGGCGAGAGAGTTCGCTTGCCACTTTGGATGCAAGCGCGGCATTGTTAAGCACAAGTTTGATGTTGCTTTCAAGGCTTTCTCCGCCCGTGATTTTTTGTATTTTATCAAGCAAAAACGGCGTGATGTCTTTGCCCTTTACGCCAAGAGCGTTTGCCTCGCTCACAGCCTCTTGAATGACGCTTTCGATATAGTCTGCGTTCATGGAATACTGCTCGGGGATAGGATTACAAACAAGCATACCGCCACCCAAATTCATAACGTCTTTTGCATATATCGCGCTTGCGATTTCAAGCGGAGTGTCCATACGCATAGGCACTTTGTATCCGCTTGTGCGAGTAAAGAACGCAGGAAGCTCGTTTGTCCGATAGCCTATGACGGCAACGCCCTTCGTTTCAAGATACTCGAGGGTTAGTCCCAAATCAAGTATGCTCTTTGCGCCGGCGCAAACGACGTTGACGGGAGTGCGGGCAAGTTCCTCAAGATCTGCGGAGATATCCATAGTTTCTTGCGCGCCCCTGTGCACGCCGCCTATACCGCCCGTTGCAAACACTTTGATTCCTGCCATTGCGGCAAGTATCATAGTGGAAGCAACCGTTGTCGCTCCGTCAAGTCCTTTTGCGACTACAATCGGAATATCGCGCCTGCTTGTCTTTGTTACGGATAGCCCGGCCTTTCCGAGATGCTCTATTTCATCTTTGGAGCAACCCACCGTGCATACGCCTTTTATAATCGCAATCGTCACAGGCACCGCGCCGTTGTCTCTAACCGTTTGCTCAACCATAAGCGCGGTCTGCACGTTTTTGGGATACGGCATTCCGTGAGATATAATGGTAGATTCCAGCGCAACTACGGGCTTTCCCTCGTCAAGTGCGTTTTTAACCTCGTCGGAAATTTTCAGATGTATATTCATTCTTTCACCTTGCATATACTATTTGCTCATATTTTATCAAAATACACATTTCGTGTTTTTATAAAATTTTGTATTTTGCGACACATTTCGTGTTTTTACATGCCCGATATTTCAACATTTGCGCGGTTTTCGGCACATTTTCGGCTATTTACAACACTTTTCGTGTTTTGTTTTCTATTCGCTTATTCTTTTCAGAATCGCGTTTACAATCATCTCGTATGCAACGTTATTGTGTCCGCCCTCGGGAACAATGATGTCCGCAAGACGTTTGGACGGTTCTATAAAATGCTCGTGCATTGGTTTGACAGTGGTGAGATATTGTTTTACGACGGACTCAAGGCTTCTGCCTCTTTCGTTGACGTCGCGCATTATTCTTCTGATGATACGCACGTCCGCGTCCGTGTCGACATAAATCTTGATGTCGAGCATATCCACGATTTGAGGATTTTGAAAAGCCATAATGCCTTCGAGGATTATAACCCTTGCGCTCTTTGTTTCAATCCACTCGTCCGTACGGCAATGATGCGAAAAGTCATACGTTGGATGAAAAACGGTTTCGCCGTTTTTGAGTTTGGCAAGGTGCTCTATAAGCAAATCCACGTCCAAAGAATCGGGGTGATCGTAGTTTATCTTGCAACGCTCCTCAAAAGTGAGGTTGTCGTTGGACTTGTAGTAGCAATCCATACTCAGCATCGCCGAATTGTCGCCGAACGCCTTGTGAATGCGCCTTGCAAGAGTTGTCTTTCCGCTGCCGGTGCCGCCTGCTATGCCTATTACGATATTGTTCATGCTCACCTCACAAATAAAGCCCTTTGGCTTCTTGTTCGGCTTTCTTTTTGAGCCAACACTTGCGGCACATCGCAACGTAGCGGTCGTTTCCGCCGAGGCAAACCTGCTCGCCCTTGAACACTATATTGCCGTGATCGTCCATACGCGCGTTGACGGTGGCTTTTGCGCCGCATTTGCATACGGACTTGATTTCGCTTATAGACTCCGCGATTTCAAACAAGCGTTTGCTTCCCGGGAACATATGCGTGGTAAAATCCGTTGCAAGTCCGAAACAAAGCACGGGGATATTGTAGTCGATGACGATTTGACCGAGTTGGTCCACTTGCTCAGGCGTTAAGAACTGGCACTCGTCCACAATGATGACGTTGCAAGAGGAATAATCCTTCTTGTACAGCGCATACAAATCCTCTGTCTGCGACACCGCAAGCGTGGGTGCGCTCAGTCCTATTCTCGAGCGCGTTACGCTCTCTCCGTCGCGGTTGTCCACCGCAGGCTTCATAAGCATGACTTTCATACCGCGTTCTTCGTAATTGAACTTGGTTATGAGTGCCTGAGCGGTTTTCGAGCATCCCATTGCCCCGAACTTAAAATACAGTTTTGCCATTTGTGTTCCCTTATATCTTTTGTAAATTTTGCAATATTTTATTGGACTCTGTCGAGCACGATAGGTCTATCCTCGGGCTTTTGCTCGCAAATCGTCGTAGATTCTATAAACTTGCGTTCGGCATTTCCAAAGCGCTTTTCGTCGGACGTGTACATAATCGCAATAGGCTCGCCCTCTCTTACGTAGTCGCCCGTCTTTTTGTAAAGCACGATGCCTGCCGAGAAGTCAATGCTTTCCTCTTTGGTGTTTCTGCCTGCGCCGAGAAGCAAACTTGCAATGCCGTAGCCCTCCGTATCGACATGATATATATATCCGCTCTTTTGCGCCTTGACAACCTTTTCAAACGGCGCTTTTGCAAACTTGTCCGGATTGTCAATACACTCGACGTCGCCGCCTTGCGCCGCCACCATTTGTCTGAACGTTTCAAGCGCGGTCTTGTCCTCGATTGCCCATTTCACGGCGTTTTCGCACTCATCCATGCTGCCTTTTCCCGCAAGATAAAGCATATTTGCGGCAAGAATAAGGCATATTTCCGTAAAATCTTGCGGTCCGTGTCCGTTGAGCGTATCGATTGCCTCTTTCACTTCAAGCGTGTTGCCTATCGCATTGCCAAGAGGTCTGTCCATATCCGTGATAAGCGCAAGCATCTTTTTGCCTGCGCGCTTGCCGATTTCAACCATAACGGAAGCAAGCTCTCTGCTGTCCTCGAGCGTTTTGGCAAATGCGCCGCTGCCCGTTTTTACGTCAAGCACTATGCAATCGTCGTCGGCTGCAAGTTTTTTGCCCATAATGCTGGACACAACGAGCGGAAGAGAATCTACCGTAGCCGTAACGTCGCGAAGCGCATACAACTTCTTGTCCGCAGGCGCAAGATCGCGATTTTGACCGACTATGCAAACGCCGATTTTGTTGACGTTGTCAAGAAACTCCTGCTCGCTCAAATCCGTCCTGAACCCCGGGATAGACTCCAACTTGTCGATAGTTCCGCCCGTATGGCCAAGCCCTCTGCCGCTCATTTTTGCCACTTTTACGCCGAGCGAGGCAACAAGCGGCGCAACGACAAGGCTTGTCTTGTCGCCAACTCCGCCCGTCGAGTGCTTGTCCACTCTAATGCCGTTAATGGCGGAAAAGTCCAGTTTTTGGCCCGAGTCGCGCACGGCAAAAGTCAAATCCGCCGTTTCTCTAAAGCTCATTCCCTTAAAGAAAATCGCCATAAGCAACGCCGACGCCTGATAGTCGGGAATACTCCCGTCCGTGTAGCCTTTGATGAAGAAATCGATTTCTTGCGTCGTAAGTTCTCCGCCGTCGCGTTTTTTGCGGATGATGTCGTACATTCTCATAAATTTTCCCCTTTTATCACACGCGATACGTGCGCGTATTATTTTTGCTATGATATTATACTACACTTTTCCAAAGAAAAAAAGACCCAATATTAAAATAATTGCACCATAATGGTGCAATTATTTCAAAACCATATCGATATTTGTCTTTTTAATGCGATAGACGCTCAGTTTTTGTCCTCGTCGTCGTCTTTTGCGTCGAGCGGCGTAACTCCGAAAGCCTCATCTATAGGCTCGTCGTTTCTCGCCACAACTGCCTCTTCGCCGTAAAATACCGTCTTATCGCCGAGCCTGTCCGAATAATCAATCACGCTTGCGTCTGCCGCAACGTTCTTTTCCGCTTCGCTAACTTGTGCGTCGTTTTGCACATTTTTAGGATCGATAGTTTCATCGACGACGGTAGCGTCTTGATTGCCATCCGCTTGTTCTTCGGCAGCATCGCTTATACCTTTTTTTGCGTTCTTCTTTGCAAGGCGTTTGGCCTTTGCGTCCGCTCTGCGCTTTGCAAGTTTGGGAAGTTTGCCCTTCTTGACAAGCACTTCGATTGTTACGACGATTGCGATAATCACAGCGGCTATGCAACCGAGGACAATACCTGCGATTTCAAACACATTGAGTTTTTTTGCAACGAATTGGAAGTGGTCGTGGTCGGTGTAGAATTCCAAGCACTCGTCGATGCTGTCAACTTGCACGTCTTTGCCGCTGTTTTCGTTGTATTCCACGATTGCGGTATCCGTGCAGACGATATTTACGATTTCGTCCTCGTTCCACACGTACGCATACTTATCCAAGGGGCTTCCGCTGCCCATGCCTGCTTCTCTGTTCGCGCTGGACTCGAAATACTTGGCGTATCCGTTGTCCCACACTTCCAAAGTCGCATTGTAATAATTGTAATACTTGAGCTCTTGTCCGCCAACAGCCATATCCTTCTTGGGCATCGCAAACCATTTTACAAGCAACTCCGAATTTGCGTTCATATCCACGGAAAAATTCACCTTATAGAGGTTGTTCTCGAGGGTGATTTTCGCGCCGTCCGCAATAATCTCTTTGCAAAAATCCATATTGCAGATTTCGTGGATTTCATTGAGCACGTTGAGCTCGTCGTTGAACTCGGCAAGCGTCATAGATTCTTGGAAAGGCTTTGTGCCTTCGGGGAAAGCAATCTTTGCATACGGGAAAGTGCCTACGGAAACGTCGCAATTGTAGTCTGCGCCGACCTTGCCGAAATAATAATAATCAAGCTCGCCGTCGCCGTTGTCGTCCGTGCCCTTGCAATAGCCGACTTTGAGATATCCCGACCAAATTGAGAACATGGCGTTGAGAGTGGGATCGCCTGCGTCGACGTTGGTTGCAAGTTGATAATACCACTTGTCACCGTCGCGGAGGTTGACCGCATGCATCTTGATTGTCGCAAGCGCGGCAAAGGCATTCTTGGGATTTGCAAGACTCTCCTGCACGACAAGCGATTTTGCGGTGTTGATGCGGCTGTTGTTTGCGGTGTCGTAAAGCACCATAACCGCTTCTTTCATCTCGTCGTCAGTGGCGTTTCCTGCAACCGCCTTATCGAGCAAAGCCTTATCCTCCGCCGAAAAAAGCGAAGCGTAAGACGGACGAGAGCCTATAGGAAGCGCAAACTCCACGTCTGCTGCGTTACCTTCGTCCCTGTTGCAAGCGACCATACCGAGAGCGCAAGCAAGACATATCACGACGCAAAGCGTCAAACCGACAATTTTCTTTTGCATAAAATTCCCTTCATCCCGTATTTTGCGCACTATCTGCACAATACCTATATATTTTACATTGAATAAATCAATGTGTCAATATCTCTTTTTCCAAAAAAACACGCCCGTTTTTCAATGGGCGCGCTTTGTTTATTGCATATCCGACGTATCGTCGCTATTTGTTTCGCTGTCCGAAAAACAGCTATCTGTCGAGGTCAAATCGTCGTTTTGAGCGCTCTCGCCGTGTTTTTCGGCTTTCGCCTCACGCTTTTCTTCACGCTTTTCGGCTTTTGCCTCTTTCTTTTCGATTTTGCGCTCTTTTTTCTCTTCTTTATCCTTTGCGTCCTGATCTTTTATGGCTTGACGGCGCTCTCTGTCTCTTTGCGCCATACGTTCGAGCGCGGCTTTGAGTTTGGGCGCTTTTCCGACTTTGACAAGAATTACAAGGACAACAATCACAACGATTATCGCGCCGAGAATAGACGCGCCGAGCGCAATCCAGAACGTGAACCAATCAAATACGTATACGCTTTTCGGATCGCTGTAATACTCTATCGCACGCTCGATAATCTCTTCGTCGGAAGCGTCGAGATATGTTTCCATAATGGACTGAATCCTCTCGTCCTGACTTATTACTTTCACGATTTCGTCCGCTTTCCACAAGTATTCGAACTCGTTTTTAGGGCTGGAATCGATGCTTTGACCAAGCACTTTCATAAGCCAGTTTTCGTAGGAGCGGAACGCCTTGACGTAGCCGTTGTCCCACACCTCGACTTCGGCGCGCCATCCGACGATCGTGTTGTTGATTTTGAGGAACGTACCCGTGTCGAGATCTCGCTTGGACATCTCCTGGAAGTCCAAAAACTGCTCGTTTTTCTGATCGCTGCAATTGATGGAAAACTTCACCGTATAAAACTTTTCTTCCGCATTGTATTCCACGCTCAAATCCTCGTCGTTGAGCAAGGACATGTATATGCGCATATTATTGAGCTCAAGCTGACTGTCGCGACAGTTTCTCTCCGCCTGGTAAGCTTCGAAACCGTCATAAACCACAGGCTCGTCGCCCTCGGGAATGATGTACGTCGCATACGGGAACGTGGCGGGAGAGCAATCCAGTTGCGTGTCCGAACCCATAACGTAAGCGTAGTGATATTTGTCGTCGCCGCTCGTATAAGCCACCTGCAAGTTGCCTGCGATAGGACTCAAAAGTTCGGCAAATCCCTCAAAGCCTGCAACGTCGCCTTCCGCTGCTTGAGATGCAAGCTGATAGTACCATTTATCGCCTTTTTGGAGGGTGAATCCGTGCATGTAAACCCTGCCCATCTTGTTTCCTCCGAGCGAGTCCTGCACCATAAGCGACAAACCGTGATTTTCGCTTATTCTGCTCTTATTCGCAACGTCGTAAAGAAACATAACGGCTTTTTTCGTTTCGTCGACGGTCGCGCTGCCCTCAACCGCTTTTTTAAGCAAATCCTCCGAATCGTCGATTTCGTATTTCTCCATAATTTCCGAATCGTTCAAAATACTGGCGTAATCGGGGCGCGTGCTGATTTTTGCCACGTCGGCGAGAAAATCGCCCGTCGGCTCTATAACTTCCTCCTTATTGCACGCAACAAAAAACAGCGTGCAAGAGCAAAGCACGATAATCACTGCAATTATGCAAATAACTTTTTTCATTGACTCAACCTGCCGATATATTTATAAACCTTGATATGCGCTCAAGGCAAAGTTTGTGAAAAGACTCCCCAACGTTTTGTCGGATATTTTTATAATAAACATCATGGCAATACATCGTCAAATAATTTGCAAATAATTTGCAAAAAAACTTTCTTAAAATTACATAAAGTTGCAGACAAACGTATAATAACGATACAGATTTCCGCAAGTGTTTATCGATATTCTAAACAATCATATCTCTTGTTTCAGCTTTTGGTAATACTTGTATACGTAGTCCTTGAGAACAGCCATGGTTTTGTCGTACGACTTCTGCGACGTCGCAAGGAAAGGATCGGGCACGGGAGCGTATTTTCCCGTGGCGATTTCGGACAGCGTACGGTATTTGTTTCTATACTTTTTGGGCGTCATCAAGCCGTGCGTTCTGGACATACCGATAATGACGTCCGCATTTTCAAATCTTTCTTTATCGTCCTTAAAAGACGGCTTATGAGCAAGCACTTCTTCTCTGTCAAACCCCTCTCGCACAAGAATATCCACGGCTTTGGGAAAAATCCGTTTGCTGCGGTTGAACACTGCGGAAGAACAGACGTTGACTTTGCCTTTAAGTTGTTCGTCGTTGTCTACAAGTCGGCGCAACAAAAACTCGCAGTACGGACTGCGACACACGTTTGAAGAACACACAAACAATACGTTCATATCCTGCCTTCCTTTAGTTTTTGATAATAAAAATCGGTATGGGCGGATCTTTCTTCCAGTTGTAGAAGAAAGTTGCGAGCACTTGATATTTCTCGTCGTCCAGTGTTTTCAAAAATGGTAAAAGCGCATCCTTTTCCTCATATCCGCTATCGCCGCCGTAATACACGGAAACGCACATCAAACCGCCTCTTTTGAGCAAATCCAGTCCTTTTTCGATTGCCTCTTTGGTGGACTCGAAATGCGTATAAATGCTGTGGTCGCCCTTTGGCAAATACCCGAGGTTGAACACAATGCAATCCACGCTTTCTTTTTCGGCGTATTTGTCCATTTCGGCATGCGAAGCAAGGATAACGTCCGCCTCTAGATTTTTGCTCTCGAGCAACGATTTTGTGCTATCTATCGCGCTTTGTTGGATGTCGAAGGCGATCACTTTGCCCTCTTTCCCCACCGTTTCGCACAAAAACGCCGTGTCAAATCCGCGCCCTGCCGTCGCGTCGATGCAAAAGCCGCCTTTCTTCACTTTTGAAGAAATGACGTTATGTACAAGTGTCAATGCGTTCATATCTACCTCTTTTTTTTATAATAACACGTATGCGCATATGTCGCAAGCGCAAAATGTGCCGATACTTTCAAAACGCGTCGATACCGTATATTTGCGCATATACGCCGCGATTAACGCTTTTCAAATAATTGATAAAACCGCTTTTCAAAAAAGGCACGTGCCGACGCTTTTTCGGCGCAAATTTCCGCACAATATGCAAAATCTATGCAATTATCTCACAAATTCTGCCCGTCGTCGATTGCAAATTATGCAGAATATTTGACATCGCGCGCACGCAAGACTACAATACGGGCGTAAAAGATATTAAAGACATTTAGAAGAGGCATATTATGCAAAAAGATTTAACAGTAGGAAAACCTGCAAGCGTTATATTCAAATTTTGCCTTCCCCTCTTTGGAAGTATTATTTTTCAACAACTCTACAACCTTGCCGACAGTTTTGTAGCCGGCAAATTTATAGGCGACGCCGCCCTTGCTTCCGTCGGCAACAGCTATGAAATCACGCTGATTTTCATTGCTTTCGCATTCGGTTGCAACATAGGCTGCTCGGTTATCGTATCGAGATATTTCGGCGCAAGAAAGTATGCCGACCTCAAAACCGCGGTTTATACCACGTGGATTTCCGGCGCGGTGCTTTGCGCGATATTGATGGTGATAGGTCTAACCTGCTCCACCCGACTTCTCAAACTCATCAACACCCCCGATCACCTTATGGCGGACTCGCAACTATACCTCGACATATACGTGTGGGGCTTGCCTTTTGTGTTCTTCTACAACATCTCGACGGGTATTTTTGCCGCTCTCGGCGACAGCAAAACGCCTTTTATATTCCTCGCGATCTCATCACTTGCCAACATCGGCGTGGATATTTGGTTTGTCGTATCCTTCAAAATGGGCGTGGCGGGCGTTGCGTGGGCAACCTTCCTTTGCCAAGGCGTAAGTTGCGTTTTGTCCGTGATTTTCGTACTGTTGCAACTCAGAAAAATCAAAGCGGATACCAAGCCCAAAATCTTCTCGTGGAAAGTGCTCGGCGATATCTCCGTCATTGCAATTCCCAGCATACTCCAACAAAGCTTCATATCCGTCGGCAACATCGTCATTCAAAGCGTTGTCAACTCCTTCGGGCAAGTGGTCATGGCGGGCTACTCCGCAAGCGTAAAACTCAACAACCTCGTTACGACGTCCTTCCTCACATTCGCAAACGGGATATCCAACTACACCAGCCAAAACCTCGGCGCCGGCAAAATCGAGCGTATCAAACCGGGCTTTGTCGCAGGTCTTGTATTCGTATGGGCGCTGTGCTTGCCAATCGTGCTATTGTACATATTCGGCGGACAATATCTGCTTATGCTGTTTATGAAAGACGCGTCCAGCGGCGCGCTTGACGTGGGCATGCAATTCTTGCGCATAATATCGCCGTTCTACTTCATAGTAGCGGTCAAGATAGTCTGCGACGGCGTATTGCGCGGCGGCGGAAAAATGGTCAAATTTATGATAACCACATTCACGGATTTGATATTGCGCGTCGTGCTTGCAATCCTGCTCAGCAAGCCTCTCGGCACTGACGGAATTTGGTGGTCTTGGCCGATCGGCTGGGGCGTAGGCATGATTATGTCGGTGATATTCTACTTCACAATCAAGTGGAAAAAGCCCCTTCCCGAGGACGTCTACATACGCCTTACAGACGAAGAAACGCCTATGGAAGAAGTGCTTGAAGACGCAGTCGAAGCGGAAGAGTAAGAGAAAAAACGCGAGCGCAAAAACAGTAAAATTTGCGCATTCTAAATCGGTTTTATACTATTGGCAGAAATAAAGTGCGGAAACCTCTCAATTTCGGTTTCCGCACTTTATTTTTTTCAAACGATGACTTAAAGTCGTGTTTTCGGATTAATGGCGCATCACAGCAAGATGCAGATTACACCGCCCTTGCCCTCGTTGACGATACGTCCGAGAGTCTTGCGCAACTTCTGTTCGGCGTCGGTCGGCACTGTTTGCAACTTGTTGTTGATGCCGTCCGCAACGAGCGTTGAAAGCGAGCGCCCGAAAATATTGGTGTCCCAAATCGCCTGCTTGTCGTTTTCAAAATCGAGTAGCATACTGTCAACCAAGTCTTTGCTCTGTTGTTCGCTGCCGACAATGGGGCTTACTTCCGTTTCGACGTTGACTTTCATAATGTGCAAGGACGGTGCGCTTGCTTTGAGTTTTACGCCGTATTGCTGACCTTGATGCAAAATCTGCGGCTCTTGCAATTCGATTTCGTCCATAGTGGGCATAACGATGCCGTAGCCGAGCGTTTCCACTTGTTCCATTGCGGATTGAAGTTTTTGGATTTTATCTCTGCCTTTGCATAGCGCTTTGAGTTCGGTGAGCAAATCGAAGTCGTCCTCAACGTCTATTCCGCATTCCGCGCTTGCCACCTTGAAAAACACGCCGTCTTTGGGTTTCATATCCACTTGCACTCTGCCCTTGCCTGCCTCAATACCGATTGACAGAGGCTGTTGCCAGTAGTTTGCGTCCTCGAAATAGCCGTCGATTTTGTCATAATCTTTCATCTTGTCCACGTCGTCCGCCATACGTCTGACGCTTTCGATAAGTTCTCTTACAACGTCGTTGTCGAGGGGCAATGCCTGCACCCAACGCGGCAAATCGAAATCTATTATTTTGACGCTGAATTCAAGCAAAATCGTTTCCAGAATCTCGCTTATATCGCTCTCTTTCATAGTGAGCGCATTCTTGACGATAACGGGCGCGTCATACTTCTTTGCAAGTTCGTCCTTGAGTTTTTGCGCGCTTTCGGAGTTTTCGTCCGCAACGTTGAGCACGATTGCAAACGGTTTTTTGCACTCTTTGAGTTCACGCACAACTCTTTCTTCCGCCTTGACATAATCCTCACGCGGAATATTGCCGAAACTTCCGTCCGTCGTAACCGCAAGCGCAATGGTGCTATGCTCTTTTATGACCTTTTGCGTGCCTATTTCCGCCGCTTTTGAAAACGGCATATCCTCGTCCGACCACGGCGTTGAAACCATACGCTCCTTGCCGTCCTCTTCTGCGCCGAGCGCTCCGTCCACAAGATATCCCACGCAGTCTATAAGCCTCATATTGACGGCGATATTCTCGCCTACGGACACTTTCACCGCCTCGTTCGGAACAAAGCGCGGCTGCGTGGTCATAATTGTTTTTCCGTCTGCGGATTGAGGAATTTCGTCTATAGCGCGACTGCGTTCGTCGGCATTGACAATTCCGTCAACCACAAATTGTTGCATCACTTGTTTGATGAGCGTCGATTTACCCGTGCGTACGGGGCCAACCACTCCGACGTAAACGTCTCCGCCCGTTCGTGACGCTATGTCTCGATAAAGGTCAAATTTATCCATAAACTCCTCCAACTTGGTTTGCTATACTCTATGAGCGGTTAGGGCGGCTTATGCAAAAATTTGAAAAATCGCATGAAAAAACCGCTCGAATTGCAAGCGGTTTTGGTTTTGGGATTATTCGCCGTTTATTTTTTGAACAACGACGCAAAAAGTCCTTTCTTTTGATACGGCTTCACCTCTACATCGGACACGATATAGCCTTCTTTTTCGATGGCTTGTTTTATTGCGTTTACGTCCGCGTTGTCCTCTGCCACGACCACCGTCGAATTTGCCACATGCGATGAACTGACTTTCTTGACGTTTGCGGATTTTCTCACCGCGTCGTTGACGTGCGACTCGCACATACCGCACTGCATACCGTCAACTTTCATTGTAATTTCTATCATATCGTCTGCCTCCTTCACCAAAACTATACCACTTCCCGATTTCGCCGTCAACAAATATGAAATGTTTTTCACATTTATCGGCAAAAAGTAAAGTTTTGTCGACAAGTATTTTGCGAATTTTGCCGATAGCGGCAAAAAAATCACCGCAAAGCGCCTTCTGCCTTGCGGTGAAAAGATTGGTTTTTTTGTTATTTGTTCATGACTTCGAGGCATTGCGCAAAGAATTGCGTTGCTTTTTCCATTGCGTCGATGCTCACGCGCTCATTGATAGCGTGGATGCGCTTTTGGTCGTCCAATGTCATAAGGAAGGGTGTGAAACGATAGATGTTGTCGCACACTTCACCGTAATAGCGGCTGTCGCTGTTTGCGATAAACATATACGGCGCAGTAACCATCGTCGGGAAAATTTGCTTGATTGCTACGTTGAGGTCATGCCACGGTTTGACGTCGATGGGCGATACTGCGGTTGCCTCCGTGCCTTTGCCGTGTCTTTCCACTTTGACGTTTTTGCCGAGCAATTTTTGCGTGTATGCAATCACTTCGTCGCTGGTAACGCCCGTGATTATACGAGTGTTGATATTTGCCGTAACCTTGGGCGGAATGACGTTTTCGGCATCACTGCCGTGCAACATCGTTTGCGCAAAAGTCGTGGAAATGAGCGAGTTGGTGAGAGGTATCTTCTTAAACACAAACTTGAGCAACGGGCTCAAAATATCTCTGTTTACGAGGATAAATCTGAACGGGAATTTCACGTGAGGCGCAATGAGTTTGAACGTTTGCTTTGTAGCGGGCGTCCATTTGCTCGGCATGGGATGCTTGTCGAGTTTGACAAGAGCCTTGCCCATAATTGCCGCCGCCGAGGGTTTTGAAGGATTAGACGCATGTCCGCCTGCTTTTTCGACGGTCAAGGTCATGTTCATATTGCCTTTTTCGCACGTTGCGATAAGACCGAACAACTTATCCTCGCCTATCATTTTGCCGTCAATAATCGTGCCGCCCTCGTCCACTATGTATTCGAGTTTGATATTTTGCTCTTGGAACCACTTGCAGATATGCGCAGCGCCTTCTTCCGTCCATGCCTCTTCGTCATGACCGAAACAGAAATACACGTCTCTTTCGGGCTGCCAGCCTTCGGACAACAGTTTTTCCATTGCTTCGAGCAAGGAAATCATGGTGCCTTTCATATCTTGCGTTCCGCGTCCCCAAATGAATCCGCCGTCAATCGTTCCTCCGAACGGCTCGTAATCCCAACCCTCTTTGGGTGCGGGAACTACGTCTTGGTGCGCAAGGAACGCGCCCGGCAACAACTCGGGATTTTTGCCCTTGAAGCGATACACCAGGCTGTAATTGTTGACGACGGTCTTTTGTGCCGTCGCATGAATGAGCGGATAAGTCTTTTCAAGCCACGCGTGATAGTCGTGGAAAGGCTTGTCGACGCCCTCGAACTCGCCAACCATAGACACGGTGGGGATTTGCACTGCTTCGGACAAGTGCTTTGCAATGACGTCTTTGTCAAATTCTCTCGCCTTGTATTCGCCTGCGTCGATTTCTTTGGGCTTGCACAAAAGCGTGCGGATGAGCATAGTTGTAAGCAACATAATCTTTCTTCCTTATTGGTTTTATGTTGATATTATAATATCTTTTTATATGTTTTGCAATATCGAAAAGACATTTTCCCAAAGCACGTTTTCATGCCCTGTATCCATATCTTATCAAAGCGTAATAAAGCCTATGTCGGATTTGGCAAATACGCTTAAAGCGGCTACATATTGACTTTTTTCGCAAAAATGTTAAACTAAAAGCAAATCGGAGGAATCATTATGAAAAGAAAAATTTTGCTTGTCGCGCTTCTCGTGCTTGCAACGGCAATAATCGCAAGCGTATTGGTTGCTTGCAACCCTGCCGAAATGGAGAAAATCGTCGGCACGTACAAACTTGTTACGGACAAAACGACGGAATATCAACAAGACACCGTCGACAATATCGAAAAATACGGCAAAGAAGCGTATATCGTGCTCACGGGCAACGACTACGGTTACTACGTCTATAAAGACAACGACATGGCGGCATTCGCACGCAAGGTCAAACTCGAATACGCCGTAAACGACGAAAACAAGGTTACTTCCATAACCTACGTTCTCGGAGAAGGTCAAAAGCCAAACGTTCTCAACGTCAACGCACAAAAGAAAGTATCTCTTGTATATCGTTGGACGGCGGCAACCAAACTCACGGACGCACGCGACATTCAATATGACAGAATCAGCGACAAAACCGACTTGACAAGCGTCAAAGACGCTTTGGGCGAAATCCCCGTGTTCGACTACGACGTATATCAATATCACTCCATGTTCTGCGCGGAATTGACCAACGGACTGCAAAAGAATTACAGCGACTACATCTACAAGTATTACGACGTAAACACCGCCTCTTGCACCGCCACCCTTTACTACTCGCTCAAATCGAACGAAACTCCCGTTGTCGTTCAGAACTTGGCGGTTACGTTCGGCAAAAACGCCGAAACAAACAAGCCCACGTCTATGACAATCGGCGAAGATACTTTCACCTTTGAGATAGGCACGCCGCACAGAGAAGTCAAAGTCAACGTCGACGGCGAAGTGTTTGACGAATACGAAGAGCTTTCTTGGTTCTCTCTCGACCAAACGGAATATGCCGACTGCACGGCATACTTCAACAGCCTTATCGCCGAATACAAGCAATCATTGCAACAAGCGTAACGACGCACGGCGCAATCGATTGGTTTCAATACGGCAACTCAACGTTTTATTTGATTGCCGATTGCAATTCGACAATTTATCGCTAAACGCAAAAAGCAGGCTTCAAGCCTGCTTTTCGTATTTCTAAAACGTCGTTTTTGCGTTTTGAATTAAAATCAAATCTCTCTTGTCGCTTTTTCGAGGAACTTCAAATCTTTGCCGCTCAGGTACTTGCCGATAGCCTTACGCACAGTCTTATGATATGCGTTGAGCCATGCTTTTTCGCCTTCGTCAAGCGTCTTTACGTCTATTGCGTCAAGGTCAAACGGCGCAAGCGTTATGGTTTCGAATGCGCAGAACGTGCCGTATTCCGTCTTTTCTTTTTCCACACAAAGCACAAGATTTTCGTGTCTTATACCAAACTTCCCTTCCTCGTAAAAGCCCGGCTCGTTGGAAGTAATCATACCCGGCAATACGGCGAAATTGGGCGTAACCGCTCTCGGCGAGATATTTTGCGGTCCTTCGTGGACGTTGAGCAAATATCCGACGCCGTGCCCCGTGCCGTGCTTGAAGTCCATACCGTATTCGTACATCGGCGCTCTCGAAATCATATCTAAGCGAGCGCCCGTCGTTCCTTTGGGGAACGTCGCTCTTGCAAGCGCGATATGCGATTTAAGCACGATTGTAAACGCGCGTTTTTCTTCGCTCGTAACCTTGCCCATAGCAAAAGTACGGGTTATATCCGTCGTGCCGTAGCGGTATTGCGCGCCGCTGTCGACAAGAAGCAAACCTTTGTTTTCTACCGCCTTGTTCGTCTCGGGAGTCGCCGAATAGTGCACGATTGCGCCGTTGGAGGCGTATCCGCAAATTGTGTCAAAACTCAAATCGAGGAAGTTTTTGCTTTCTCTTCTGAACGCCTCGAGCTTGTCCGCAAGCGAAATCTCGCTCATCGGCTCTTTGCCTGCGTTCTCTTTGAGATAGCGCATAAATCTGAGCATGGCAACGCCGTCCTCGACGTGCGCTTTCTTCATGTTTTTGATTTCGACGGCGTTCTTTACCGCCTTTCTTACGGTAGTCGGGAAAGCGGCGGTTTCCTTTACATTCTTTATGCGAGAAAACAGTGCGTAATTGGTCTTTTCCTTGTCTATAAACACTCTTCCCTCTATCTGCGAAACAACGCCGTAAATGTCGCCGTACGGCAAAACGCTTATGCCGTTTTGCGCAAGGATTTTCTTGCATTTCGCGTCAAGTTTTCTCTCGTCGATAAACAGCGTTACGCCGTCCTTGGATACAATCGCGTACGCATAATTGACGGGGTTATACTCTATATCGCTGCCGCGCATATTGAAAAGCCAAGCGATATCGTCAAGCGAGGACACAAGCGCATATTCGCAGCCTTGTTTTTCCATGTCCTTTTGCAAATTCTCGACTTTGCTCTTTATGCTCTCCCCCGTTGCGCCATCGGGCAAAAACCACGCTTTTGTGGGCGCAACTTCGGGACGGTCTTGCCATATACGATCGATAACATCGCCGCAATCGACAAGTTCAACGCCCTTGACGTTCTTTTTCAACGCCTCGACAAACTCAACCGTAGCCGTTGTGAAATCGAATGCGATTTTGGGAGTATCGGAGAGTTTTTTCACAAATTCGAAAATAGTCGGCACGCCCTCTTCCCCTGCCTTCATAAGCACGGTATCGGTCGCTTTAAGTTGCTCCGCCGCCTGTATAAAATATCTTCCGTCCGTCCACAGATACGCATTGTCGCCCGTTACCACAAGTGTGCCTGCGCTTCCGGTAAATCCGCAAAGAAACGCGCGCGTTTTGAAGTGATCCACAACGTATTCACTGCCGTGGTCGTCGCTTGTAAACACGATATACGCGTCAATTCCACTCTGCCTGACAAACTCTTGCAATCTTTCAATATCTTTTTTCATATTTTGCCTAAAACTGTTTATTTTTTATATTATAACATTCTATAGGTTATAAGGCAATGTTTTATTTCACGGGATAATCCGATAAAGCAAGTTTCAAATGTCCGAACACGTCAATCCGCATATAGAAAAACTTATCGATAAAACCAAAAACAAATCAATCCTCTTTCACCCATTTGGCGTAAAGGTGCAAGTCGGAATGGCGCCCCTTTTCACGCTCGGTTATAGGTTCGCCCGTGCATTCGGGATTATCATACCAACCGACAAAAGCATATCCGTGTCTGGTCGCTTCACGCAGAACGTACGTTTCGCTCTCAACGGTAAAAGTCGCATTGTTGGAATTGCTCATATCGTTTGAATATTCAACTTCTGCGCCGTGGAAAACAATTTTATATTCAACGGGAGTCCATGACGCATACAAAACGACGTCGCCGACGCTGCCTTTTTCGATTTTCTCAACCTTTTCGTTTTGCGCATTATACCAACCGCCAAAAACATAATAATCTTTCGTCGCGATAGGCAAAACCACTTCCGTTTCGACATTATACGCAAAAGTCCAATCGGCGTCGTCGCAATCATAGCCGTTATAGACGATATTATACGTCGCAAGCATATATTTTATGTAAACTACCATATCCGAAACAACGTTTTCGAGGCTTTTATCCCATGCCGCCGTATAACCCGTCCTTGCCGTCGGAGTCGGCGGATTTACTATGTTTTTGCCGTGTTCCACCCTCACTGTTTCCGTTCTGTCGCCATAATCGAAAGTAACGGTATGCACAAGCGGCTCTATCTCCAAAATCGCACTCATTTCCGCAATCGGCTCATAGTTTTCTCCGAAGTCGAAATGCGCAATTATCAAATGTTCGCCAACCTCGCTCACACCGTTTCCCGTATAAGTAACTTTGACTTCCTCAGGAAGATTGCCGCTCACAAACAGGCTATGATTTTCACCGTTCCAAACAACTGTTGCGCCTTCGAATAAAACGTTTTCAATTTTTAATTTTTCAATGGTGAGCGTTGCGCTCTTTTGCAAATCTTTATAACCGTCCATTGAAATAATCGCATTAACCGCATATGTGCCGGCGTTTACAAATTCATGCTCGCCTACGTACTCGATAGACGCACCGCTCGGCAAATTCACTGCAATAGAATGCTTGTTTCCGTCATATACCACGCTATTATTTTCGAAAACAACGCCTTCGATGTCAAGCAATTCTTTCCATTTTGCGTATAAAGTTATATCTGATTGAGGGGCTACGGAAAAATCTATTTCCGCCTTGGTTTCGCACTCGATATCGCTACACCAGTACAGAAATTCAAAACTGTCTTTAGCGGGTGTCGGCACGGCGTCGCCGTATTTCCAAATTATATCGTTTTCACCGTTATTGAGAACAAAAGTTATATAAGACGACGGTTGAAACAAATCGTTTACATCGTCGGAATCACAGGCACAAAGCAAGCAAACTGTCGTTATTGATAGGCAGATTATTGCGAGAATAAAAAATATATGTTTTACAGTTTTTCCAAATGCATATCCGTTATGGCTTATCATTGGTACAATACTCTTCTTTTGTTAGTTTGTTACTGAATTTTCCAAATAATTATACCACCCTCCCGGCATTTTTCAACCCTTTTGACCACTTTCTCTCAAAATTGTAATTTTATGGGCATAAAATCACTACAAAAACCAACCAATAATGGTTAAACTTCCGTTTCGCTCCGTTGGTGCTCAACGCAAACACGCTGTCGCGTAAATCTTTTCTTATATATGCCGCTCCCTTTGTGCAAGCACGCAGAGCTGTTGCTATAGTAATGCACGTCTCACGACGTGCTTCCGTTTCGCTCCGTTGGTGCTCAACGCAAACACGCTGTCGCGTAAATCTTTTCTTATATATGCCGCTCCCTTTGTGCAAGCACGCAGAGCGGCATATATAAGAAAACACCCTCACATACATGAGGGTGTTTGCGTTGGCAGGAGCTATAGGAATCGAACCTACACAGTGGGAGTCAGAGGCCCAAGTGCTACCACTACACCAAGCTCCATCGCGACAATGATTATATATCACGATGTACATATTTTGCAAATGATTTTGTTCACTTCACTCAAAAAATCGCAATCTATATATAATTTTTTAGATAGTTAGCGCAATTTTGTTGCAAAAATTTGCAAATTGATGTATATTGCATAAGCAATCAAATTTACCAACGGGGTGTAGCGCAGTTTGGTAGCGCGTACGGTTCGGGACCGTAAGGCCGCGAGTTCAAGTCTCGCCACTCCGACCAGACAAAAGACACGGACAGTTTGTCCGTGTCTTTTCGTCTCCAAAGTGGCTCGCCTATAACTATCAGTGACGCGATTGGCATTGCAACAATCGCTATTCCGTCGCGAGCCTTTCCGTAGGCAAGGCTCACGCTTTACAAGTCTCGCCACTCCGACCACAAACTTCGTTGAGTGCATACATTGTGTGCACTCAGTTTTTTATATCCGTTCAACTTGCGCTTGCGCAAACGTTGAAACGGATATAA
>CAKQUV010000007.1 GCA_934277615.1 uncultured Clostridia bacterium
CGACTTGCATGTGTTAAGCATGCCGCCAGCGTTCGTCCTGAGCCAGGATCAAACTCTTGAGTTCAATCTTGACTGTCCTAAACTTTTGTTCAAAGGTTTTTAGACGCTTGTTTTTAAATGATTTAATTCACTTTAAAAATCGCTTTTCCAAATTATGTTCAATTATCAAGGTTCGTTTTGCTGTCTTTTGGTGACAGCCTCTAAATACTATCATAAGCAAAATTCTTTGTCAACGATTTTTTTATCATTTTTTAAGAATTTTTTTGAAGTTTTTTTCAAAACTTCCGACGACCCTAAATGTTGTGCCTTTCGTTGCCGTCCAGCACTACTACGGTTTGCCGTTTCCTTACGACAGCTTGCATATAATAACCCTTTGAATTTTTTTTGTAAAGCGTTTTAACAAGATTTTTGAATTTTTTTAAAGAAATTTTTCGGCTTTGCAGATATCTTGCAAAATGTAGCGGAAATTGGCAAAAATTAATAATTATGAATTAATAATTAATAATTTTGGGTGGGGCACCCACGCCCGAATTGGAATTTGTTTGGAATATTCTTATTAACGGTATGTGTTTTTTGAAAACGGTATAGAAAAAACCACCGTCCGTAAGTGCATCGAGCGGATTAATTGACGAACACTCAATCGAAGACTATTTATACACGCAATTTGTCTATTCAAAGGCGTTCTTATAAACAGAATGTGTTTGTTAGAGCTTTGAGTCGCAAGGCGACGAGCGTCTTTGCGCCAAGCTCGACGATTAGTACAAGCGACTGCGCCGTGTTGTTGCGTAGCCGGCGCACAAAGCGCAGTGGCATAATGAGTGAACGATACTTATCTATGCGCGTGCCAAATGTCTCCCCCGCGAGCGACGAATAATTTTGTAGAGAAATGTCCCTAACCGAGTGGGGTGAGAAATACCGGCGTGTCCGGAAAGAGGGGGTATTCTATTTTGAGGAGTTACGACTATCCCCTATTTTGCTATTCCTTATACAGCACACGCCTTATATGCGTATGCGCACGCGCGCGCATACGCGTATATATATTGATAATAAAATACAAAAAATGTTTCTATATTATATATGGATTTTAGTTAAATAACGTATGTATTCCTTGCACGGACGAGCGCGGTTATAATTGCCGTCCTTCGATTAAATTTAAAAAACCGAAGAAGAACCTTATACTTGCATTTTCACCGTAACACCATTTTATCGCCGATATTTATACCATTACACTATACGTGTTTTGTAAATTTTGGCATATTTTATTGCACACTTATCGTGTTTTTATTTAATGCACATATCGTGTTTTACAAAAAATCCCCACTAAACAGTGGGGATTTGAATATATTAAAAGATAGGAAACGATGATTATTCTATATCGAAAGAGTGATTGATTACACCGCCACCGAGGCAAATGTCTCCGTAATACACGACGGCATATTGACCTTCGGCAATTGCTCTTTGCTTTTCATTGAACACGATACGTGTATCACCATTATCGAGCACTGAGAGATGAGCACGTTGCAAGGGTTGACGATGTTTGATGCGAACTTCGCAATCGAACTCTTTTACAGGCGGTGGCGTGATGAAATTGAAGCCTTCTGTAACAAGTCCGTCTTTGAAAAGGATATCATCCTCGCCTTGGGACACGATGAGACGGTTGTTTGCAACGTCTTTGCCGAGGACAAACCATCTTTCTCCGTTGCCGTCCGCACTTCCGCCTATTCCCAAACCTCTGCGTTGTCCGAGCGTGTAGAAATAGACGCCGTGGTGTCTGCCAACCACTTTTCCGTCCTGAGTAACGATTTCGCCGTCTTTCATCGGGATATATTGTGAAAGAAATTGTCTGAAATTGCGTTCACCTATAAAGCATATACCCGTGCTGTCCTTTTTCTTGGCTACGGGAATGTCGAATCTGAGCGCAAGATCTCGAACTTCGGGTTTTGTCAAATCACCGAGCGGAAAAATGACGTCTCGCAGCTGATGGGAGGATACTTGATTGAGGAAATAAGTTTGATCTTTGTTGTCGTCCTTGGCACGCAACAAATAATGCATATCTCCGTCATGGCGAACTCTGCAGTAATGCCCGGTAGCAATAAAATCTGCGCCAAGCTCTCTTGCAAAATCCGCAAAAGGTCCGAATTTGACCTCTCGATTGCAAAGAACGTCGGGATTGGGCGTGCGACCTTTTTTGTATTCCTCAACAAAGAGCATGAATACGTTGTCCATATATTGCTTGGAAAAGTCGACGGAATAATACGGTATACCGATCTTGTCGCACACGTATTGAACGTCCGTCCAATCTTGCTCTCCCGTGCAACAACCGTTGGGATCGGTCTCCTTCCAGTTGGACATATAAAGTCCGATAACGTCAAAACCCTGCTCCTTGAGAAGAGCAGCGGATACGGCACTATCTACACCGCCGGACATACCGACGACAACACGTTTTTTCTTGTCACTCATAGTGATAATATTTTAGCATCTCACCGTCGATATGTAAAGCGCAGTAATTACAATTTGATTTGTTTAACAACCCAACCGTCCTTTTCACATAATTTAAACTCATTCATAAAAGATGTTGCGTCATATTCGTTATCAAACGCCACTGCTCCGTTTGGGTTATCACAAGTCATCATTGCAAATGTGCCAAATTGTTGATTGATACCGGAAAAATATTGACTATCGTTTTTATTGTATACAAACACTCTATTTTGATGAATACTTGTTTTATTTTTCTTATTGCCTTGTGAATTTTCATCGACACCGTTTCGGGTGTTGTTTTTTAGCACAGTCTCCGCTACGTCGCAAAAGAACGTATTGACATATTTTATACAACGAATAATTATGCAACCGATTATGCCTTCGACAACTCCGCCCAGCATCATAAGCACACCCGACAAAACGGAAACGCCGACACAATAATATATTCCAAATCCAATCAACGATATCGTGCCAAGAATAACCGCTATATACGCCAAAACTATACCTGTTGAAATCATTCCGCATACGATATCATACCTATCTTTCATTTGCTTATCCATAATTCTTCTCCGTTTTAATATCGGCATACCGATAATTTTATTAAATAATATCATTATGCCGATAATATGTCAATAGGTGTTTATTATGGAAATTCTTATTGCGCAACGTATCGAAGATTTGATGAAAAACGAAAAACTCACGCAAATGCAACTTGCAAAAGCCATAGGCGTGGGTCAAAGTTCCGTAAGCGATTGGCTTAACTCAAAGAGCGAGCCGTCCATTGAGAACCTATGGAAACTTGCGGACTTCTTTGACGTAAGCGTGGATTATTTGATAGGCAGAAAAGAGATTTAACAAGCTTTCAATAAAATATAGATAGAAAAAGCCACCGACAAAAATCGGGGGCTTTTTTGTATGCGCTTATAACTTATGAACTTTGTCTGTTTCTGCAAAAAGCATATCGGGTTTTGCGATTTAGATGATATTTCATACATAAAAAACGAAGGTGTAACCTTCGTTTTTCATGTTTTATCATATCGTTTTGTATAGATAAACCTATTATATGAGCAATATTGACAACAATGACGTCGATGCAAGGGTAACGGCGCCGTTCACCGCTGCAATCAGCAAAAAATACCAAAACAGCGTCGCAACAACACCGAGAACAACCGATATAAGGCAGCCTATGCCGGATGCACGAGAGCGATTGGGATAATCGTTTTTCCAAACAAGCCAAAGGATAAATCCGACTATCGGGAAGAAAAAGCCGAGGAACCCCCAACCGACAGCGTCGCTGTCGTCCTTTTTCTCTGGCTGAGTGTTGTACGCATTGTTTTGCGACGCTCCATAATACGCGCTTGCGCCAACCCTGCTAAATTGATTGGGCGTTGCAACGTAATACTTGGTTTTTTCAATGAGGTTGCTTACGTTTTGAGTGCCCGTCTGAGATACGGAAAACGTGGATATCGGCTCGTTGGCAAAGTCGAAAATGGTCTTTATTATGCCACCGCATTTGGGGCATCTTGCCAATATGCAGATAAGATTGCCCGAAAAATCAAAGGCAATTTCCCAGTCCACGCGCTCCGAACAAAGCGGACACGTCGGGATTGCCGCTTGAAATTTGTTTTGAGCAACCAAGCCTACGCCGTCGTTGTATCTTTGAAAATCCATACTTCAGCCCTCCTATATATTGAGCATACCACTCTCTACCCCAAAAATCAACGTTATTCGTACAAATCCGCAGGATATCTGTCGCCATTGTCGGGAAGCACGACGACGATTTTCCCTTTATATTCTTCTCTCACGCGCTTTGCGACCGAATATGCCGCGCCTGAAGAAATGCCGCATTTCTTGCCTGTCTTTTGGTAGATTTCCTTTACTATGGCAATGGCTTCTTCATTGGAAGCAGTGCGAATTTCGTCAAGCTTTTTGACATCGACGATTGCAGGAACGAAGTTTGCGCCGATGCCTTGAATCTTGTGCGAACCGGCATAGCCTTTGGATAAAAGCGGACTTGATTCGGGTTCAACCGCAATGACTTTGCAGTCTATGCCGTTGTCCTCGATATACTTTTTTACGCCCATAACCGTGCCGCCGCTGCCAACGCCTGCAACGACGTATTTAGCATCCGGCAATGCAGTGAAAATCTCGGGGGCTGTCGTATAATAGTGAGCCTCGACGCTTGCGTAGTTGCCGAATTGATTTGCAAGCCATGCGCCGCCATCTTGAAGCTCATTCGCTTTTGCGACTGCGACTTTCATACCCTCGCTTGCAGGAGTAAGCACAAGCTGCGCACCGTATGCGGATATCATCTCTCTGCGCTCTTTGCTCATGCTTTCGGGCATAACCATAATTGCGTTAAGACCAAGCTCTCTCGCAACGTATGCAAGACCTATGCCCGTGTTTCCGCTGGTTGCCTCGACGACTGTTCCGCCCTCTTGCAAATCTCCTTTTTCAAGTGCGCGCATAATCATATAAAACGCCGCTCTGTCCTTTATGGAACCTGCAGGGTTTGCGCCCTCGAGCTTGCCATACACGTCGTCGCCCATGTCGATAATGGGTGTATTGCCTATCTTTTTTGCCAAAACATCCACTTTATCTTGCAATTTCTTGTCCATAAACTGCCTATTTCTGCATTTGATAACTTTTGCAGCCAAGTGCGACATTGATAGAACTCAACGCCGCGCGTGCCTTTTATACGTTATATTATATCACCGCAAAACCCTGATGACACAACATTTTTATGCGTCTTGATTTTTGATATGCACGTCGAGTTGGTTGAACGGGATTTGTATTCCGTTTTGGTCAAACGCGGTTTTGACTTGCTCGAGCATGTCGAAATTGACCGTCCAATAGTCCTCGTTTTTGCACCACACTTTAGCCGTCAGGTCTATGCTGCTTGCGGATTGCGCGGACACTCTCACGCTCGGCGCAGGATCTTTGAGGATGAGTTCGTTTTGATTCCACACGTCCTCGATGACCTTCTTCGCTTTCTCGAAATCGTCGGAATAGGATATTGAGAACGTCAAGTCCACGCGGCGAATGTCCTTCTCTGTGTAGTTGACGATTTCGCTTGTGGAAAGTTTGCCGTTGGGCAGATACACCACCTTATTGTCCGTTGTGCGGAGCTTTGTGTGGCAGATACGGATGTCCTCAACCGTGCCGGAATAGCCGCATGCTTCGATGTAATCGTCATCCTTGAAAGGTCTTGTGATGAGAATGAGTATTCCTCCTGCGAAGTTGGAAAGCGTGCCGTTGATTGCAAGACCGATGCCAACGCCGAGCGACGCAAGCAAGGCGGTGATTGCGCTTGTATCGATGCCGAGATAGCCGATAAGGGCGATGACAACCAACACTTTCAAGCCGACTTTTGCGACGTAACTGAGCGTTCTGTAAATAGTTTTGTCAATCTTTTTATTCTCCTCGACCTTCTTGTCCGCGCGCTTTGCAATCTTCTTGCTGAGCCAATTGATAATCGAGAAGGACACTATCATTATCACTATCGAGATAACGACTTTGATGCCAGTTGTGGTGAGCCAGTTTTGCACGGTTTGCCACACTTGTTGCCAATCCATAATACACCTCTGATGTAAAAATTGCGTTATAAGTATCGCCAAATCGAGCATATTATACAATCGCACGGGCGTATAGTCAACAACGCATACGCCCGCCCGCGTGGAAAAAATATAAACGCCTTTATAACGCCGGTTGAATTGCTTAAAATGATATGATATAATTTGATAAATACCAAAAACACCAAAGATATTAAAGTCAATAGTATGGAAAACAAGCTTAATTACACGCAAACTAATATAACCTTTTTGGAGCACTACAAAAAACTCGACAAACTTTTGAAAGATTATTTCAGTAGCAACGACGGCGTAACGGAATATATCAATCAAATGGAATTCGTTCCGTTTGCAGACCGTAAATACGTTTCGTCTTGGGATTACGATTTTCAATCATTAAAGCGTGTAAGGCGGATACGCAATCAGTTAACTCACGACGTGGGCACAATGAATTTAGACGTATCATCTCTTGATGATTTGAACTTTGTCGATAGTTTTTACAACAGAATAATGACCTATTCCGATCCTTTTACGCTAATAAGAAAAGGAAAAGAAAATGAAAGAATAAAAAACTATCAATTAGCAAAAGCCAAACAAACTCAGCGACCGACCGTTACTACAATATCTAAAAATAACACCGCCACCCCACAAGAAAAAGAAAATGTCAGAAAAAAATCATTTTTCAATAGGTTTTGGACTAAAATTAAAAATTTCTTTTCTTAACTCGAATGAAAGAGGCTACACAGAATTCTGTGTAGCCCGTTTAATTATATTGGTGCACCCAAACGGATTCGAACCGCCAACCGTCAGAATCGGAATCTGATGCGCTATCCAGTTGCGCCATGGGTGCATATTTGTATTCTATCTTTTTTTGCCGTATTTGTCGAGAGAAAGCGTATAATTGGTGTTTTTTCGACACGCATAAGCGACTCGATTGAGATGTTTCGTTTGTTTTGAGCTTAAAACAAAGCCATTATATCAAATAACTTTGCGAGATTTCGGTATATAACAAGCCTCTATTTGTTCGTTTTTGGCATAAAACGAGCCACTCGGTTGAGTGGCTCGCGGGGTTTTATCTGTACATTTTGAGTTTGCCGTGAACGACTTCGATGTCGAGCTTGGTGTCGTCGATGATTTCACCGTCAAGCTCAAATCTGCTGTCGTCGAGAGCTTCGATGGTGATTTTCTTTGCGGTGTACTCTCCGCCCCAATCCGTGCCGACGTGTTTGCCTTTGAGGAACTTGAACAAGCGGAACAAAATCTTGCTCTTCTTCATCTCGCTGACGTAGCCGACGTTGAGCAATCCGTCGTCAACGACTGCATTGGGGCAAATGGGGATTCCGCCGCCGATAAAGCCGCCGTTGCCGATGCCAATCATAAACACGCTTGTGTCCTTGGTTACGCCGTCCGCGGTTATGCGCAAGTGGTGGAATCTCGTGTGGCACAACGTGTAGAACAACGAATAATAGTACGCCGCCTTGCCTTTGAGCGTCTTGCATTGCGCATATTTAAGCAATACGTCGACATCCATACCGCCGCCGCCGACGTTGAGGCAACGATACTTGCCGAGTTCCATATAGTCAACATACGAGGGGTTGTCTTTGAGAATGGTCGCAACCGCCTCTTCTATCTTAGTTGAGTGTCCGGACTTCTTGATAAAGTCGTTGCCGCTGCCGCAAGCGATAAGCCCGAGCGTTACGTTGTCAAAGTTGTCGATGCCGCAAAGCACCTCGTGGAAAGAGCCGTCGCCGCCCATTGCGATAATCTTGGTATCCGGGGTTTGAGAAAGTTCTTTCGCAATCTCGGTTGCATGACCTGCATATTCGGTCTTATGCACGGTGTATTCAGCACCGTTTTTCTTCAACAATTCTTCGACTTTGCCGAGCGCTTTGAGCGTTTTGCCCTTGCCGCCCGTGGGGTTTACTATTATATGATACATATCCCTCTCCGTTGGTTTTTATATGTATATTGTATCACGTGCCCGAAAAATGTCAACCATTTGCGAAGTTGCAAAACAAAATGTCGATTATCTCAAACAATTGTAGTTTATTACACACAAAAGCGGTCAATCGCGGTTTTCAAACTGCAATTCATAGAGTTTGTGATAGTAGCCCTTGTTTTTGAGCAATTGTTGATGCGTGCCATGCTCGATGATTCTGCCGTTTTGAAGGACAATAATCTGGTCGGCGTGTTGTATGGTGGAAAGTCTGTGCGCCACTACAAGCATTGTGCCGATATTGCGGATTTTTTCAAGCGATTGCTGGATGATGACTTCCGTTTCGGTGTCGATATTGGCGGTTGCCTCGTCCAAAATCAAGATTTGGGGCTTGTGCAGCACCGTTCGCGAGAACGACAACAATTGGCGTTGACCTTGCGAGAAGTTTTCGCCTCTCTCAATGACTTCTTCGTCAAGTCCGTGCTCCTGCGAGGAAATAAACGTGTCGGCGTTGACGTACTTGCATGCTGCGTTTATCTCTTCATCCGTAAACGAATCGTCGTTGAGTGTGATATTGCTGCGCACCGTTCCGCTGAACAGGAACACGTCCTGGAGCATTTGCCCTATGCCCTTGCGCAAGGAGTGTATTTCGATTGTGCTTATATCCCTGCCGTCAATGAGAATCTGACCTTTTTGTATCTCGTAATTGCGAACGATAAGCGACAAAATGGTGGTTTTGCCTGCGCCCGTCGCGCCTACAAATGCGCAAGTTTCTTTGGGATTGATGGTGAACGATACGTCTTTGAGTATCCAGTCCTCGTCCTTGTAGGCAAACCACACGTTTTTAAACTCGATTTTGCCTTCGAATTTGTCCACCCAGACAGCGCCCTCTTTGTCTTGAATCTCGGGCTCTACGTCGAGAAGGTTGAACAGCCTTTCTGACGCGGTCATTGCCTTTTGCAAGTTGTTGAGTTGGTCGGCAAGGTTCTGTATGGGGTTGAAAAAGCGCGACAAGTAGAGGTAAAACGCAACAATCATGCCTGCGTCCAATCCAAACTCCATTCCCAGCCAGAACGTTACCGCAATGGACGAGATGTAAAGCAAGGTTATGAACGGACGATAAATGCCGAACGCCAAAACGACTTTGTATCTCGACTTGCGCAAGTTCTCGTTCTTTTGCATAAACTCGTCGTCTTTCTTCGCCTCGCGGTTGAAAATCTGGATGAGTTTCATGCCCGACAAGTTCTCGTTGAGAAAAGCGTTGAGGTCGGAAATATACTCGCGCTCTTTGGTGAACACCTTTCTGACGATTTTTCTAAAGAAGTAGGACGTGATAAACACCACGACGATAAAGCCGAGCATAACGAGCGACAATTGCCACGATATGTAGAGCATTATGCCGTAAACGCCGACGACTGTCAAAACATTGCGGATGACGTTGACGAGGACGTTGGTGAACAAGTCGGACATTGACGCCGTATAGGACGCTACGCGCGTTACGAGCGAGCCTACGGGCATTTCGTCAAATTGATTTTGAGAAAGTTTTTCGATATGCTCGAACACTTCGTTGCGCAAGCGGTAGATTATGTTTTGCCCTGCTTCTTGGAGAAGCATGGACTCCCACACAAGGAAGCCCTGGTTGCATACGCCGATTGCAAGATAGGCAATTGCCATGCCTATGATGAATTGCAAATTTATGCCGTCCGACTTCAGATTATTTGTGATACGGCTTATGAAAAGAGGCAATATGATATCGAGCACAACGTTGACTACTATAAGCAGCATTGCTCCGACAAATCGCGCAATCTCGGGTTTTAAGTAGTTGTTTATGCGCTTTAACATCACTTTTGTGGGAATATGGACGTTGCCTTTTAGCTTTTCAACTTCGTCTTGCATTACGCCTCCCCCCCTTCTACTTCTCTTTCGAGCTTTTGCAAATACACCATCTTGTTGTACGTCGGTGAGATTTGCGCAAGTCGTTGCGGAGTGTCGAAAGCCTCCACTTCGCCGTTGTTGAGCACAAGAATTTTGTCGAGATGCGACACGGTGGACACGCGTGAGGCTATGACGATTGTGGTCTTACCTTTGCGCTGATTTCGGATGTTTGCAAGTATGGTTTCTTCCGTCTTGACATCGACTGCGGATACGGAATCGTCCAAAATCATAATTGGCGCGTCTTTGATGTATGCGCGCGCAATGGATATACGCTGCTTTTGTCCGCCCGACAACGTTACGCCTCTCTCGCCCGATATCGTGTCGTATCCTTCCGTAAAATCTTGAATATTTGAGTGTACGTCGGCAAACTTTGCCGCTTCGTATACCTTGTCCATATCAAGCGTTTCGCAAGAAAACGCTATGTTGTTTTTGACCTTGTCGCTGAAAAGGAAATTGTCTTGCGGCACGTATCCGATTGCGTCGCGCACGCTCTGTATATCGCAATCCATAACGTCGTGCCCGTCTATAAACACTTTGCCTTTATCTATGTTGTAAAGGCGCAAAAGCGTGTTTACGAGCGTCGTCTTGCCGCTGCCTATCTTGCCCACAACGCCTACACTCTCGCCTGCTTTGATATCTACGGAAACGTTTTTAAGCACGTCGGCGTCCGTATTGGGATACGCAAAAGAAAAGTCGCTGAAAGTAACGTCGCCCTTGACATCCGCAAGCACGTATGCGTTTTCGGGGTTGTGTATCTCTTCTTCTTGGTCTAGGAAGTTGGTGATGCGCTTTAGCGACGCTTTGGAGCGCGAACGCATGGACACCACTTGTCCCAGCGCAATCATCGGCCATACGAGCGTGTCGAAATAGCCCACAAACGTGATAAGTCCGCCTGCGCTCATATCCACTGTGTGCCCGAATATGGCGACGGGCGCGCCGATTGAGTATTTGTACACAAAATAGCCGCCAAGCCCCAAAATAAGCGCCATAATCGCCGAAATGATGATTTCGATAATCGCGTCGAAGATGACGGACACTTTGACAAGCTCGATATTGGCGTCTTTGTTGCGTTTTGCGATTTTGGCAAAGGCGTGAAGCTGTTGAGTTTCCTTGACGAAAGCCTTGATGACTCGTATACCCGTGAAACTCTCTTGCGAAAAGTCGTAAAGTTTGTCAAACTCCGTTTGACGTTGTTCCCATTTGAGCGCCATAAACTTTTCCACGAGCATACCCCACACCACTATGAGAACAAGCGGTATGAGAAGAATGCAGGACAGCACCCAATCGAGCGTGAACATTTTGTAAAGCGCAAGCACCGAGAGGAACATTGCGTCCACGAGCATTACGGAGCCCCAACCGAAAAACTCCTCAATCGTTTCGAGGTCGGTTGTAAACCACGCCATTACAGTGCCCACTTTGTTCTCGTGGTAATAACGTTGGGAAAGTCTTTCGGCTTTAAGAAACATATTGTGGCGCAAGTCCGCCTCTATACGTTGAGAGGCGTTGAAGATGGAAAGTCGCCACATAACACGTCCGAAAAACATGACGAGCGCAACGACGATTACGCCGAGAATTATCTCTTTGAGCGCCGCTTTGTCTATTGCGCTGCCGTCAAACAAATCGACCAGTTTGCCGAGATATTCGGGTATGAAAAGTTGGAACACGTCAACGGCGACGAGCCCAATAATCCCGAGCAAAAACAGCCAACTGTATTTTAGGTAGTATTTGTTTATGTATTTTCCGAACAGCATAAAAAGGTTGTATCCTTATTAGTTTTTGAGTGCGAAAAACCCCGTATGCCTAGAATGCAACCATTGCACCCAAAGCAGACAGGGTTTGACTCTATGCGTAAAGCTTGCGGCTGCCGATTAGGGCAACCTCAAAAATTACATAATTTCGCGGTAAATCTTCTCGATTTCCTTCTTGCCCCAAACTTGCGGGCAGGGATAAAGCGGATTTGCCTCTGCGTATGCGTGATCGATCATACGCGGCAAACGCTCCTCTTCGATGAGTTTTCCGCCGTCGCGAGACATAATCTTTGTGGGAATGTTCATCGCGGCGTTCATATCGTCAATCCATTGGATGAAGTTGTTTGCTTTTTCTGCGTTGTTTGCGCCCTTGATGCCGATGCAGTCGGCAAGTTGAGCCAGTTTCTTGTGAGCGGATTTGCCGTATGCTCTCAAAACGTGCGGCAAAATGACTGCGTTTGCAAGACCGTGAGGCACACCGTACTCACCGCCGAGCGTGTGAGCGACTGCGTGTACGTATCCGACGTATGCGCGAGTGAATGCTTTACCAGCAAGGTATGCTGCCTTTTGCATCTCGACGCGCGCCTCGAGATCGTCGCCGTGATCGTAGGCTTGTTTGAGGTATTTGTGGATAAGTTGCACTGCCTCGATTGCCTCTTTCTTGGTTTGCCTTGTGTTCTCGCCGCCGATGTACGCCTCTACCGCGTGAGTGAGCGCGTCCATACCTGTTGTGGAGGTGAGATGAGGCGGAAGCGATTTGGTGAGTTCCGGATCCATAACGACGTATCTCGGAATAAGGAACGGATCGTTGATGGGATATTTTTCGTGCGTTTCGGGGTTGGAAATGACTGCGGCAAGCGTAGCTTCACTGCCCGTACCCGAAGTTGTAGGAATTGCAACAAGCGGAGGAAGTTTGTGCCCCGTAATCATAATTTTGAGCACGCCTTTCATTTGGGGAACGCTCTTCTTGGGGCAAGCGACTCTTGCGCCGATACCCTTTGCGCAGTCCATTGCGCTACCGCCGCCGAGCGCTACGATAACGTCGCAATCGTTCTCTTTGTACATCTTGAGACCGTCTTCGATGTTTTGAATGGTCGGATTGGGTACAACGTCATGATAACAGCAGCTCTTCATGCCTTGCTCTTGGCAAGCTTGCATAATAGGATCGGCTTTGCCGTTTGAAAACAAGAAACCATCGGTAACGATAAGAACGCTCTTGAAGCCTTGATCTTTAAAGAATTTGGGAAGTTCAGATATACTTCCGGGGCCCGAAAGCGTCTTTTTGCATTGATTCCAAGGAAGGAAAAACATTGCAACGCGCATAGTTTGTTGGAAAATGCGGCAACCGATTTTTGTAAATACGTTCATATTTCCTCCAGATACGGAAAAATCCGTGAGTCTTTATGGATATAGTTTAGCACCAAACACTCAAATTGGCAATTAATAATAAATATATTTTTAATACAAACGTATGAGAGAGTTGAAGATAAGAAAACTTCCACCGTCCGCGAAAATGCAACTTCCCCCTTCCTCACGGTGTTTCCCCTATTCAACACTCGAATAGAGTGCGTCGTAACTCATTTAATGCAATAACCCCCTCTTTCCGGACACGCCGGCATTTCTAAAAATATTATTAAATGCAACTTTCCCCCTTCCTCACGGTGTTTGGACTTCGGCGTTTGCGCACCGCAATCCGCCTCGTTCGCTTTGGCTACGACACATTCACCGAATGTGTCGCTTAACGCGTCGCGCCCATATTCCGTTCCCCCTCTGCACTTCGTTTGAGGGAACCCACGGAACTGCTCCGCAGGGGGCAACACGACGCGATTGACTTCGTAGCAATCGCTATTCCGTCGCTACGCTCCTTACGGCACGCGCATAGATAAGGACATTTTTCTCATTATGTCACTGCGCTTTGTGTGACAGCTTCGCATCAACACGTCACAGTCGCTTGTACTTATCGTCAAGCTCGACGCTCGATGCGGTCGGCGCCTTGCGCCTCCAACTCCGAATAAGCACATACCGTTAATAAGTACGCCTTGAATGTGTTTAACGTTACTTCTCCTCACTCATAAAAACTGCAATATTTATATGAAGAGCGCGAAAAAGCCATTCGCTAAATATCGCGTTTTGTAAAAACTGCGCTAAACAGATGAAGAACGCGAAATCACCCCGAGGGGCGCAAGCCCAACACGAGCGTAGCGAGCACCAAACAGACAATCTTGCGAAACTGTGGTAGGAGTTTTTGTCCTTGCTAGACTGATAGCAAAAGATTGGCTGTGCGGTAGAAAAATAAAAATCTAGCGAATAAAAGAAAGGCACGCAAAACTGCGTGCCTTTCGTAAAATCGCGTCGATTTTTACTTAAGTTCGGCGAAGTACTTAATGGTACGTACCATTTGAGAAGTGTAGCTGTTCTCGTTGTCGTACCAAGAAACCACTTGAACTTGGGTGTTGCCGTCTTCCATAGGAGCAACCATAGTTTGAGTTGCGTCGAAGATGGAACCGAAACGGCTGCCGATGATGTCGGAAGAAACGATTTGGTCGGTGTTGTAACCGAAGGATTCGTTTGCTGCCGCTTTCATAGCTGCGTTGATGCCTTCAACGGTTGCTTGACCTTTGACGACTGCGATAAGAATCGTGGTGGAACCGGTCGGAGTCGGAACACGTTGTGCGGAACCGATGAGTTTGCCGTTGAGTTCGGGAATAACGAGACCGATTGCTTTTGCAGCGCCGGTGCTGTTGGGAACGATGTTGATTGCAGCTGCGCGAGAACGACGGAGATCGCCTTTTCTTTGCGGACCGTCAAGAGGCATTTGGTCGCCTGTGTATGCGTGAACTGTGGTCATAATACCGCTCATGATAGGTGCATAATCATTGAGAGCCTTTGCCATAGGAGCGAGGCAGTTGGTTGTGCAGCTTGCTGCGGAAATGATGTTGTCCGTTGCTTTGAGCGTGGTGTGGTTTACGTTGTAAACGATTGTGGGAAGGTCATTACCTGCGGGTGCGGAGATGACAACTTTGCGAGCGCCTGCGTCGATGTGTGCTTGTGCTTTTGCTTTTGAGGTGTAGAAACCTGTGCATTCCAAAACTACGTCAACGCCGAGTTCTCCCCACGGAAGTTCTGCAGCTTTTGCTTTTGCGTAGATTGTGATTTTTTTGCCATCGACAACGATGTAACCGTCTTCTTTGATTGTGCCGTCCTCATTGAGAACTGCCTCGCAACTCTCAACCGTGTGAGAATTTGCATAGTTGCCTTGCGTCGAATCGTACTTCAAGAGATGAGCGAGCATTTTGGGGCTTGTCAAATCGTTGATAGCGACGATTTCATAACCGTCTGCACCAAACATTTGTCTGAAAGCGAGACGACCGATACGACCAAAACCGTTGATAGCGACTTTTACGTTTGCCATTATAAATTCCTCCATAAAGGTGTATTCCAAAAATTAGTCGGATTGTCCAACCGCAATTATTTTACAATTATTATGCAAAATATGCAAGTATTATTAAAGGAAATTTTTATCGAATAATGCAATGAAGGTTGATTGGGAAAGTGTTTGAGGATGTTTTGAATTGAATAATGATGATTTAGATTGCCGAAATGCCGTTTTTGAGGATGGTTTTGAAGATTTTTTGTTATTTATTTAATTTGAGTTTGAAAAACCGCAATAAACGGCGAATAGCTTTGTCAAAGCCCCTTGCTCGGCAACCCTAATTTACTATGCGTAAATGAGTTGACGGACGGACGGCTCTGCCGTAGTTATTCGCTAAATAGCGTCCTTACGTAAGGTCATCAAATAGATAAAGAACAAGGAAACGCCCGCCTGAAACAAAACCCAACGTACTTTTCGTACGTGATTTTGGAGCAGACGGGCGTTGACGCCGTTATTTGCTATTATATATCTCTTGTAAAAGTTCGCCAAACAGATGAGTAACGCGAAAGCACCCCGAGGAGCGCAAACCCAACGTACTTTTCGTACGTGATTTGCAAAACTCGGGGTGCTGTAAGGAACGAAGTGACGGAATAGCGATTGTTACGCTTTGCGTCAATCGCGTCCAAAGTTAATCGCTGTTTGGCGGACTTTTACGCTTTGTGGTCGCAACCAAGAACGTCGACAATCTTATGCTTTACAACTTGCTTCACTGCCTCTCTTGCCGGTCCGAGATATTGGCGAGGATCGAAGTGAGAAGGATTGAGAGCAAAATGCTCGCGGATTGCGGCGGTGCAAGCAAGACGGAGGTCGGAGTCGATGTTGATCTTGCAGACTGCCATAGAAGCCGCTTTGCGGAGCATGTCTTCGGGAACGCCTTGTGCGCCGGGCATGCTGCCACCGTATTGGTTGATGATCTTGACAAGGTCTTGCGGAACGGAGGACGCACCGTGCAAAACGATGGGGAATCCGGGCAAGCGCTTGCTGACTTCTTCGAGGATGTCGAAACGAAGTTGAGGTTGACCTTTGAACTTGTATGCGCCGTGAGAGGTGCCGATTGCGATTGCAAGAGAATCAACGCCGGTCTTGTTGACAAATTCTTCAACTTGGTCGGGATCGGTGAATTGAGCGTCTTTTGCGGCAACGTTGACTGCGTCCTCGATGCCTGCGAGTTTGCCGAGTTCTGCCTCGACGACTACGCCGTGATCGTGTGCGTATTCGACAACTTGCTTTGTGATGCTGATATTTTCTGCAAACGGATGTGCGCTTGCGTCAATCATAACGGAAGTAAAGCCGTGGTCAACGCAGTCTTTGCAGAGTGCGAAACTGTCGCCGTGATCGAGGTGCAAGCAAATGGGAAGACCGCTGGTTTCGACTGCTGCCTCAACCATCTTGGTGAGATAAGTCGTATTTGCGTATTTTCTTGCGCCGGAAGATACTTGAAGGATAAGCGGAGCTTGCTCTTCGGTAGCTGCCTCGACGATACCTTGGATAATTTCCATATTGTTGACGTTGAAAGCACCGATTGCGTAACCGCCTGCGTATGCTTTTTTGAACATTTCGGTTGTAGTAACTAATGGCATTGTTGTGCCTCCCAAAATTTTATTTCGCGTACATTATACAACCTCATATGGAAAAACACAACCGTTTATATAAAAAATCGGTTGCGTTTTGAGATTGCAAGTTATATTACGTCGTCCTTATCGACGATGTTCTTGTTGCGTTTTTCATCGTGCCCGATGACAATGTGTTTGTCGCCGTTTTCGTCGATATATTCCTTTTTTACGAGCACTTTTCCGTCCTCGTCCGCCTCTTTTTTGAGCACGGCAAGCTCGTATTCACTCTTATTTTTGTACTTTTCAAGCTCGGTTTTACGCTTCTTTTCGGCGCGTTTGCTTCTTACGAAGTACAGCGACACGGCAAGCGCGATTGCGAGGATAACGAACCCGTAAAGGAAAAGGTTGTTGTACTCTTGCGGAAGGAAATACGCAATGCTTGTGAGAATTCCGCCTGCCACGATATTGCCCAAAAACACGGCAAGCGCCGCTTTCCACACGGGAAAATTGAGAAAACTACCTATACAAGAACCTGTCCAAGCGCCCGTCATGGGGAGCGGAATCGCGACAAAGGTGAACAAACCCCAAAACTTTTTTGCGTCCTTGGATATGGGTTTTTTGTGCTTTGCAGCGGTTTTTTGATACTCTTCCTCGCTGTATGCGCTCTCTGCCCTGTCGGCGAGATTGCTTTCCATACGTCTGCCGATTTTGGAGAACCATTTGGAGCGACGAAGTTTGCGCAATAACGGTCTTGTGAGCAAAATAAGCGGCAAAATGACGGTGGTCGAACCTGCAATGCAACAAAGCATACCAAGCAAAAATTCTTGTATAGTGCCGTTTGGGAACATATACGGCATCGTCAAAATCGCCCCTCTCAGCTCGACGATAGGGATAATCGAGATGACGTACAACGTCAGATAGGGGTTGCCGATGGCTTGGCTGATTTGGTTGATAAGGTCTTGAATCATAGTCTTTTACGCCTCGTTGCTCATACAAAGTATATGGTATAGCGCAAATTATGTCAAGGCGATTTGGCTTATTACGCTTGCCATTTACCACGCCTTTAAGTATAATTTTGTCGAATAAATTATATTTTCGGACGGTAGATTTATGCAAAAAATATTGAGCGCAATGCGCAGAGCCGTGCAGGATTACGATATGATTCACGACGGCGACAAAATATTCGTGGGCTTGTCGGGCGGAAAGGACAGCACCCTGCTTTTGAGCGCGCTTGCGGCGTATAGACGCTTCTCTCCCGAACACTACGACCTCGAGGCCATAACCGTGGATATGGGGCTCAAAGAGACCAAACAAGAGGAAATGGACGCCCTTATTGCCTACTGCGATAGCCTCGGCGTAAAACACCACCTCATAAAGACGGATATCGGCGAAATCATATTCGATGCACGCAAAGAGCAAAATCCTTGCTCCCTTTGCGCCAAAATGCGCAGAGGCGCGCTCAACAACGAGATAATTCGCCTCGGCGGAGGCAAACTTGCCCTCGGACACAACGCAGACGACGTTGCCGAAACAATGCTGCTGTCGCTACTGTACGAAGGTCGCTTTTCCTGCTTTGCTCCCACCGCTTATATGGACAAATCGGGCATAACGCTCATTCGCCCGCTTATCTACATCGAGGAATACGACATCAAATCCACCGTCGCGCGCCTCGGCTTGCCAATCGTCAACAACCCCTGCCCCATGAACCACGAATCGCAACGCGAATATATGAAAAACCTCATCAAAAACATCTGCAAGGATATCCCGTTTGCCAAACAACGCATTTTGGGCGCGATATTCCACCCCGAAAGGAACAATTTGTGGACACCCGTAAAGAAATGACACACTTCGTGTGAGTTCACTCTCCCCTCATCAAAACGTAAAAACACCTCCGATTTCTCGAAGGTGTTTTTGATTTTGTTTTCACGACGCTATGCGCCGAGTGAGATTAGAGCGAGAATCCTTCACAAGTATAGACTGTACCAACTTTCAAGTTGTAATCTTCTGTATTGTTTACATTAAGACCCGGGCACGCTTTAACTGTAAGTGTGTTACCAGATACAGTAAACGTAATTGTCTTTCCGACATTACCCATATTACCACCTTGTGCAGTTACCGTCACAGTAAGCTCATTTCCTGAAAGCACGCCATTTGCAAATTCCACATAGAATCCAGTATATCCAACTTCAATGCGACCCGCAATGTCAACACCGTCAGCAAATTGAATATATCTACTGGTGCTCGTTCCCAAAAGGAATTTGCAATTTGCAAACACGCTCTTACCGAGAAGCTTCTTGCCCGTGACGTCAATACCATATACCGTTGATGCTTCGCCGTCATAGATTGTGATGTTTGTACCACTTACGACGTAAGTCTTGCTCGTACCCGTTACCACGCCGTGTCCATCAAGTGCAATAGTGGAATCGTCGGGAAGCGTGTAGGTGCCTTCATATCCGTCAAGAGCAAGTGTGTACGTGCCGTTGCCGAGAGCGATGACTCTCATTTGTTTGTTAAGCACAAACGTTGCTTGCGTCTTATCTTCGTTGAGAGTGTACGCTACGCTTTGTCCGTTTACAGTCAATGTGCCAAAGCCATTGAGTACGATGTCACCATATGCGTCATCGGATGTATAGGTACCTGCTTTACCATCACTTTCAAGAACAGTGAACGCACCGTTCTCATGACGATACATTGCGACCAATGTATCACCTTGTTTAATAACAATTGTAGTTCCATTGGTGTTGAGTTTAGCCGTGACATCAACTTCATTGCCCGCAAGGTCATAAACTTTCACATTGCCATATACCTTGTCGTTATCGATAAAGACTGTTTTTGCAACTCCATCCGCCACAAACGGGATAAGTCTTGTCTTGTAAGAATTCCAACTAATCATATTCGACTTATCCATTGTGACAGTATTTGCACCTTTGAAATAGAAATATGCATCTGTTCCAAAGTTATCGACATTCGACGAATCTGCATATACGAAAAGGCCGTTAACCTTATCGTAATACGCATAATAATAAGAACTACCACTTGAGATCTTGCAATAACCAGTTTCGTCATTGTAATCCACAATTGTACCAGTCTTATAGCCTGAAAGCTTGCCCAAGACGTCAATTTTCAGTGCCGCTCTGGAATATGCGTTGGTAGCAGCCCACACTTCCCATCCGTTGTAAGAACCATATGCAGCAACCGCATCAATCCATTCGCAATATACAGTTGTATCTTCAGTAATTGTCTTTGCATTGAAGTCAACTTTGGTTACACCTTCGTCGGCAGTAGTATACCACTTGCTAAATGCTTTTCCGTCTTTAAATGCCGGTTGATACTTGCTCATATCAAGCGCATCGCCTGCGCCGAATTTGTATGTTGCATTTTCAAGTCCGTTGCCATAGATGATTGTCAATGTAACAACTTTGTCAAGTTTTGCAACAAATGTCATGTCACCCGTAGCGGTATATTTTGTGAAGAGAGTTTGAGTCTCATCGCCGGCCACGTACCAGCCGCGGAAAACAAATCCTTCAACCGTGTAGTCAGACCACAAAGGCAATTCGATAAACTTGTACACGTTTTCATCAGTCTTAACAGTGTTTTCACCATCCATATACGTGATTTTTACGCAATTGCTTGCAAACAGCGTAACCGTATGCGTATTTTTGTCTACCGAAAGTTTGTGAGACGTTTTGCTCAAGACAACGTCAAATTGATATTGCTCCGTGCTCTCGTTTGCAACGTATGTGCCTGAGTCTGTCAACGTGCCGTCTTGACTGTATATATCAATAAGACCTGCGCCGTTCAATACGAACTTCTTATCGCCGTCCATGGTATACACACCTTCGCTTCCGTCGGTTCCAACCATCGTTGTGCCATTGTAAGCAAATCTTGCGATTTCGCTACCGTCAGCTCCAAACACATACAACGATTTTGCATTGTAGCAGTTTTCAGCAGCAATTGTGTTGCCGTTTACTGCTGCATCCTTGAATGACGTACCAAAGTATACTTTACCGTCATTGATAAACGCAGCATAGTTTGTACCGTCTTTGGAGTAAGACAACACTCTTGTCTTGCCGCCATTCCAGTAAGAGCATTTTACGTCTGCACTATCAACTTTCTCGATCGGGAGCAAATAGTAGACCTTTGAGAATGTCTTATCTTTGATTGTGTTGCTCATTACGATAACGCCGGTCGCCTTATCGATATAGCCGTAATAAAGATTGCTTCCGATCGTAACCGAGATTTCTCCGGCTTCTTTGTTGGTATATGCAATCGTGATATCGCCCGCATTAAACGGCCAACCGGATTGTTTTGCGTTGCCGTCCGCGTCAACGGAAATTTTTGCAGAACTTCTTACATCGGGAGTATTGACCGCGCCGTTTGCGTTAGTTCCAGTAAATTGTACGGGGATATACGTATTGTACCAAGGTTCAGCGTCGCTCCACTTTGCATAAACGGTTATGGATGCGTTGATCTTGCTTCCGCTTGTCCATGCAGTTCCTTCATCAAAGGTTGCAGTTGTAAACCAGCCGTCAAATCTATGTTTTGCCCAAACCGGTGTAGCAAGATCAACGATGTCGCCTTCACCGTAAGCTTTCACAAGATTATCCGTTGTTCCGTCGTTATATACAGCGGTAAACACATACTTTGTATCCCACTTTGCCGTGAAATCTACGTTTGCTACCGGCTTATATGCGCCGTTATAGAGTGTTTCGTTTCCTTCGATCAACCAACCTCTGAACATATTGTCGGCATTGGTGAGTGTCGGGAGTGTGATTTCAATGTTCTTGTTGACTTGTACAGTTGCCTCAAGCGCTTCAATCGGTGTGATCGCCGTTATGTACGTTACGGTTACCATCGGTTTTTCAGCAGTATAAGTACTGCCGTTGAGTGTAACTACATAGTACTCGGCGTTCTTTCCGTCTTTATCGACAACATACAAATCAAATTTCTTTGCCTCTGCATCGGTCACAGCATAAGTACCGTTCTTTGTACCCCAAGTAAATCCGCCTACGCCGTCAAAGACAAGGCTGTCTTGACCTTCACAAGTATAAGTGCCGAAGTATGCATCGAGTTCACGGGGCATATATGACGAACTAGTGCTATCGCCTATTGTTGCTTTTCCTTCTGCAGCAGCACGAGCGAATATCACTTTCCCGTCTTTGTAGACCAAAACGGACGCGGATTTTGCGATTGAATTTGTTGCACTAGATTTCACTGAAAGAGTGTTGCCATTCAAGTCTTTGATTTCTACGCCGCTGTAAATCTTGTTGCCATACGTAAAGATGATAGTATTGTCGCCGAGAGCGGTCTTTGCCTCTACAAATTGCGCATAATAACCCGTAGTTGTCGTGCCGACTTTTACAGCATATACGCCATAACTTGCTACAACCCTACCGTCACTTGGCATATCTTGACCAAGGAAGTAATAGTCTTTTCCGATATCATTATCATCATAAATGCCAAGAATTATTTTTGCTTCGGCATCAAAGTAGAATGTGTTGTCCTTTTTGCCATCCGACCATGTGACCTTTTGCGTCGCAGGATCATATGCGGTCACCTTACCGGTCTTAAGTCCGGTAATATTACCGTCTATGTCAATGGTAAGTGCCTTTTTCTCGCTACTTGATTCCTTTCCCCAAAGTTCTGAACCATGGTACGTGCCGACGTATGCGGGGATTTCTTTCCACACCGGGACAAGCGTGATGTCTTCGGTTGCCGTTGTTTTGGTGTCAAATTCCTCGTCGTCTTCGGTGTATTTACCATCGCCGTCAAGGTCAATGCCCCAGCCGATAAATTTACGATTTCCGTCAATATCCCAAGTCGGCAAGTATGCGCCGATTTCTTCGCCGTAAGGAACTTGCTTTGTGATAGTCTCGCCGGCTGCGCCGTCTTTGATTGTAATGGTAACAGGCGCCTTCCACACTGCAGTAAGCGTAACGTCTGCACCGGTTGGAGTATACTCCGTTACATAGCCTTCTTGACCTTCAACTGTCCAACCGACAAATACGTTGCCTTCCGTTTCCGTAACGCCTTCAAACGTGGGGAGAACCAGTTTGATATTGTTGTTTACGCTCTTATATGCATCACCGATTGTATCTGCGCCATATGCCGTAACGTACGTGATTGCCGTCATCGGTTTTTCAACCGTGATTTGACCGTCTGCAAGCGTGAACGTGTAGTATTCGGTTGCGGTTTCAACGCTTTCGCCAACGTAAAGCTCAAAATACGCTTTCGCTTCGTTGTAAGAATAAACGCCTGCTTTTCCGCCGATTGTCGCGCCGCCGATACCGTCAAGAACTACGTTTCCGAATTGTGCATTGTCATACGCGCCTTCATTGTTGTCGGTCTTGACAAATGCGCCATCCGCATTCTTTTGGTATGCGCCAAGCGCTTTGCCGTCTTTTGCAGACACTTTGACATAGTTTGCACTTCCGCATTGGTCGGAAGTCAACGTATTGCCGTCTTTGTCTTGGAATTTAACGCCAAAGAGTACGCTCTCGTCGTTGATGAGCATATTGAAGGTGTGATATTCGTGCAAGTTGCAAAGCGTTGTATATGACGTTGCAATACTGTCGCCAATCAACGAACCGGTAATATCGTCGGACTTAATGCCGCTTTCGACAGGAACAATCATAAACACGTCATTGTACAAACCTCTTGCGGTTGTAACCATAATGCCTGTTTCAAAATCGACATAACCTTCATAGGTATCCGAGCCGAGTGTACGAGTGATTTTGCCAGTGCTTGCGTCAACCATAGTTATTTTGGTCGTACCACGGAACGGATATGCATCGCCCTCGCCAACACCATGGTCGTTGAACGTAACAGAACCCCATGGATCCTTTTTTATTCTGCCATACGAGTCAATCGACAACTCAAATGCAATGTAAGTCTTTCCGTCATACGGAGCGACGAGTTTAGCAAATTCTTTCTTATATTCGTATTCGCCTTTTGTATAGATTGTATAACCTTCTTGGTTGTAGTCGGCTACTTTGGTCTCTTTGACAGTCCATGTAGAAAGTTCGCCAAGAGAGGTTGCGTGTTCTTTATCGGTATATCCGCAAAGAGTGCAATCCTTATATGCAAATGCATAATCAGCGTTATCTACATGCAAATACTCTTTGCCGTATTTGTGAACTTCTTCGGACGTTGCCTTCACACCGCAAACTTCGCATTTCTTTACGTGTTTTTGCGATGTGTCAAGTTCAATTTCTGTATCACCCCAATAGTCTGTATCCATTACAGGTTCATATTGAGTGAATTTATGTCCGAGTGCCGCAACGACGTTTTCTTGCGTCTCATCGCAGTTCTCGCAAATAGATTCCGCAACACCTGTCTCTGTGCAGGTCGGTTCTTTTGTAACCTTAAACTCGCTATATTTATGACCAAGAGCCTTGCCGTTCTCATAGGTCAAGGTGCTCACTGCTCCGCATACGCAAGAATAATAATAGGTTGCCGCATGCGTGCAATCTGCGTCTGTTGCCTTATGATTGCCGTCTTTCTTGCTGAAGTCATGTTCAACTGCGTCGCTATACGCTTCGCAACCCGTGCATTTACGGCTGTGTGTGCCGTCGCCGTTGTCTTTGATTTCGCCGGTGAAGCTATGCTCGATTTGCGGAATGACAACCGTAACCGTGCCGTATACGGAAGTATAAACGTCCGCACCTGCCGCTGCGTGAGTTGCGTCGGTGTGTTGTTTCGTCCATACGCTATCCGTAAGCACTGCAACGGTTTCTTCCTCATAGCTGCCGCATGCGCAATATTTTCTTGCAAGACCGGTTTCGGTTGCGGTAGGCGCTTTGGAAAGTTCCCAATTGCCGTAAACGTGTTGACCTGCCGCGACTTCGACAAGCACCGTGCCGTACACGGACGTGTATTGCACAAAGCCTTTGCTCTCGTGAGTCGGATCTTGGCTGGTTATTGTTGTCCACACAGACGAGTCGCTGAGTTTCGGTACATTAACGTTGTCAACGCTGCCGCAAGCGCATACTCTCGTTGCAGAACCTTCTTCGTCTACGGTCGGAGCCTTTGTAAGATTCCATGCCCCATAAGCGTGCTCTGTCGTCTTTTCGGTCGTTACAGTAACGGAGCCGTATGCCGACTTGTACACTTTGAAACCTTTGCTAGTGTGAGTTGCGTCTTGGCTTGCCTCGACCGTCCATACGGTAGTATCGCTCAATTTTGCGAGTTCCACCGTTTCAACGTCACCGCAAGCGCATGCTCTCGTTGCAGAGCCTACAGCGTCCTCTGTCGGTGCCGTTGTGATGTCCCATGCTCCGTATGTATGAGTATGTTCGGGTTGCGTCCCTTCATCACAAGCAACGAACAAAACCGCCAATATTGCAACGATTGCAATCACAAACATAATTCTGTTGCGTTTCATTGTCTTTCTCCTTTATATAATGCTATCGATTGATACAATTTTGAGTGTCGCCACATCGAGTTTTTTCTCGGGCGAATTTGTGTAAAAAAAGCGATTTTTTGCTCACTTTTATTGCTTTTTGATACTACGATATGCGCACCCGTACCTCGTGTGCGCACATCAAAGCGACTATTTTATTCAATTTTTCTCGCAAAATATGCGATTTCTGATGCAAAATGCGCATTTTTATGCGCTTTTTGCGGAACTTTGCTATATTATGCAAATATTCTAAGTCCAAATTGACTATTTGTCAATTTTTTGACAATCGATTTTTTTTATTTTATTATGCGGAAAATTTTGTGCCTACGCTGAACGCTCCTTGGTCCGTTTTAGAATCCAATGTCGTCGAGGTGCAAACAAGCTCGTTGACAACAGAAACGTCGGTGATTTTGAACGTGAACGTTGCGCCGCTCACATTGATCGTTACGGTGTTTCCGCTGACCGTATAAGTGCCGTTGCCTGCAAACGGGGGCTTGTACGTATCGCTCGTGCAAGCGTCCTCTCCTTCGTCATGTTCGGAGGACTTGGAATTGACCGTAACTTTGCCGTTTTCGCCAAACACAAATTCCGTATTGGCATTGTACAGATAGCCGTCGCCGTTCGGGCAAATAAAGCTGTATTTTGCGCTAAACGTTTTGCCTTTTACCAGCGTTTCATCGAGTTTGACTCCGTCTTTGTAGGTGTGATTGCTTGCGTCCAACTTGAACACGCGCATGTCTGAGCCTATCGCAACAAGTATCGAACCGTCGGCGTTCTCAGTGTAAGTTCCGCTCTTCCCTTCGAATCTGACTCCTCCGAATCCGTCCACAACGAGATCCGACTGTCCCTCGCAAGAGTACGTGCCTCTGTTTGCGTCGCTGAGAAGCAATCCGTTTTCGGCATTGCCCCATGCTACGATCTTGGCAATATACGTCTTTTGCTCATGCACAAACGTGATAACCGCGCCGTTTTCGAGATCGGTTCCCGAGAGCGTTTGGATATCTACAAGTTCCGTCATCGTGCCGATCACGGAAGTCGAGAACATATACTTGGTCGCGCCGTTATACGTGATTTTTCTTATTACTGCGCCGTTCCCGCCTGCGACGTCGACTGCGCCTGCAGAGAAGTACTCGTTAAGCAAAATAGCGCCCGTCGCCCTGACCGATATCAATCCGTCGTTCACGCGCGTTACCTCGAGCTTGACAACATTGCCTGCCGCATTTTTGAGATTAGAACTAAACGTCGTGTTGTCGGTAAGATTTGCATAGCCCGTGTATTTGTCGCCGCTGTTGAGTATCACTCTGCCGTACTGATCGATTGTAAGCGATACCGAATTGTTTGAAACGCCGTTCGGATACACTGCAAGCCACGAATTCTTGCTAAACAATCTCTTGTCCAGTATTTGCATCGCATAATAAGACGTGATTTCCTCGCCGTTCAACTCGAGCTTGACGCTGAATTGATAAAATCCGGGATTTGTCCATTTTATAGGCGTGATATCGGTATATGCTTGCTTTTGAGCGTCGCTAAGCTCACCGTCGGCAGTGATTATGTGAAGAGCAGACCAAAACCTATTCTTTCTTTCTTCCGAGCCGGTTCCGTCAATTGCCGTATCGTCGAGCTTTACGATTGCGCCGGTTACAATGTGCGAATTGACAAACTCAACTCCTCCGAAGTCGCCGCCTTCCATCTGTTTTACGGTAAGAACGTTTCCGAACGCCGCAAGATAGAACGTCGCTTCTTTGCCGTACGCAAACGTGTATGGAGCGTCGATAAACTTGACCGCTATCTCGTTTGCCGTTTTGGTGTAGGATAGTTTCACCTTTGTGTAGCTTGCGCCTTCCATCTTTATGAAGCCTGTGCCGAAACCGTCGAGGTAGATGTATTTGTCGCTATATTCGTAATAGCCGAAAAGATTATCCCTTTCGATAAGTTCAAACGTCTTGTTTTCCACATCGAGCTTGAACTTGTACGAATAATACTCGTCTTCGTATTTGTAAAGGAACACGGTGTTGTTGTCATAATCGAATCCGCCGTTTTCCATGTTCTTAACGTCGTATGCCGTAAGGTTTGAAAATACAAACTTGCCGTTTGCAGTGAGCGAAATCCACTCTTTTGAGTCGAATGTGAGTTTAGCCTTTGTGTCGCCGTCGAACGTGCCGCTGAAAATCATACCGGCATACTTCTTCTCCGGCTCTCTGACTTCAACTTTTGCAATGTTTGCCGTGGACATAGCAAAATCGTATTCCGTGCCGTTATACGTCAACGTCGAGGACGCTCCCGGTTCCGGAACGAATCCGTCGGGATAACTCGCGTCGCCCCAATTGACGTCATACACGTAATCGCCGTTAAAAGCAGAAACCAAGCCGATATAAAGACCGAACCATTTTATCTCGTCGCTACCCTTTCTCGCAACCTTAAACGTATCTATAGAATACTTCGCCGTAGTTGTGGAAAGCACGTAGTTCATACTGGAGTTTACAACAATGCGATTCCTGAGTTCCCACTCTTTTTCGCTGAAATAAACGAGCGGACGTTTATTGTCGGTGAAACTCATTCTCAAAGAATTGTCGGGGTCGATGACAACGATGCCATCGTTGATATACATCGTATATTGATCAGTGCCGACGGTGATAATAATCGTTGACTCGTCAATGCACTCGGATACCGTAGCGGATTTGCCGTTTACGATTATCTTTCCGTCGCGAGAGAACGTCATATCTTTGAGCGGAACGACGGGTTTTTCTTCATCGTCGTAATCTTCGCCGTCGCCATAAAACGGATCTTCGCTGTCACCATAGTCTCCGTAGTCTTTCTTTATCTCACCGGGAATAGTCGTCATATTGGTCTTGTAAGTCCCGACGATATCGTCCGAGAACACTATGACTTTTGCGCTCGATTGCAAGCCGAGATAATCGATATTCACGGTATAAACGCCCGCCTTGAACGTATCCACCTTTCCTTCGAGCATATCGGCGGTAACTTTTATAGTCTTTTCGCCGTCTTTAATCGTAAACAAATCGGCAGCGTACACCGTATCGCCCACAAACACGACTCTATTGTTTGCGACAATGTCCACTCCGGTTTTTACCGTTAATTCATATTCGACATATACGGGTTCGGAGTTCACGCCCTCGGGATATACCGCGATTTTGACGTGTTGAGTGCCTGTTTTGCCAAAATCTATGGGCTCGGAAACAAGTTGTGCCCAAACCGTCAAGGAATCTTCCTGCGCGATTTTTTTGTCTGCAATCAACTTCTTTCTCACGCCGTTTACTTTCGCCGCGACGTTTTTGAAACAATCGTACGCAGTCGTGCCTTGCGCAAGCACAACTTCGCTTTGAAGTACGGACAGTTCGTAAACGTTCTCTTTCACGACGTAAGTAAGCGCCTTTTCGACGTTTTGCAAACTGTCCTTTACGCCGCTATACGGAATCTTTACGGTTACGTCATAACTGCCTGCCGTATCGAAATCGACGTTTGTCGTATCGATATGGAAATTCGCCCCGTCTCCGTAAGTTACAAACGAGAACCTCAAGCCGTTGACCACAACCGAAATATCGCCTGCGAAATTGTATGCGTTTTTATTTGTGCCCTTTCTCACGATAATCGTATCGCCTTTGGGCAAATCAATCACCACTCCGCGCTTGACTTCCACCGTCGCAGTGGCGGTTTGTCCTTTATACGTCAAAGTGATATTGTTGATTCCCTCGTTTGAATAGTCGATATCGCCCGAAATCATATCGATAGTTACAGGAACATATATGTCGCCGTCTTTTATCGTAAAGAGTTTGGTCAAATCGATAAATTCGCCGTTGGGGTAAGTGATAATGTCGCTTGCCGTAAGCACAATAGACTTCGGCGCGACGATTCTGACTTTTGCCGCGAGAGTTTCAAGCTCACAATTCTCATTGTATCTGTAAGACAAAACCACGTCGTAAACTTTGTCCTCTTTCGCGTTTGAAAGCGCGCTCAAATCGAGCATGCTCTTCTCCACCTTGACAGCAACGCCGTCTACGTACAGCGAGAACAATTCGGTGAAATCAAACGTTTCTATCTCGGACGTCGTGAGAGAATATTCTTTGTAAGAATTGACGATTTCCACACGATGCGCCTCTTTGACATGTACCGTCAAAGTTTTGGTAATGCCGTGATAAGTTACGGTGTAGGTATAATCGCCCACGTCGCGCTTTACGTTATTGCGAATCATGCTTTCTTCGATTTGCACCTTTTGCCCGTCCTCTGTCGCAGAGAAAAGCGCAAGGAAATCAAATCCGTCGTCAATTTGAATTTGCGTAATCGTTATGTCGTCTTTTGCCAAATCAAGCACGTATTCCGTTGCCTTGATCTGAACGTAACAAGTTGCGCTCGCTTCGCCGTACGTGCAAGTAACATAGCCTTCCTCGTCTGCGTTTTGCGGAAGATGGCTCAAATCGAGATACGTCGATTGAATCAAAATCTCCCTGTCGTCAATCGTAATGACAAAAAGCGTCGTAAAGTCAAAATCCGCGAAATTCTTTTCGTGGATAAGTACAGACTCTTGTTTTGCGCTTACTTTGACAACCTCTTGCGGAGTCGGCGTCGGCGGGACGTCGGGGTTGGGATTACTCCCTTCCCCGTTGTCACAGCCTGCGAATGTCAAAGCAGTCAATATCAATATTAAAGCAGTAATAATTAGTAATCTTTTTTTCATAATATCGACTCCGACATTATTTGTTTTTGTTGAAAATTATGCAATCGGATAATCTCCGTAATTGTAGATGTACAATCTGCAATGTCTTGTATGGTTGTTGGTGATTGCAATGGTGAGCTTATCGTTAGAGAACACCATTTTTCTATCTAACTTGCCCGTTTCGCCACCGGAGATGTCGCTGACACCGGAGTTATAGGTGAAACCTGCTTTTTCCATAACGCTCTTAACCTTGTCGAAGAAGGTTCCGAAAGAGGCTTGCAAGTTTCCTTTATCGTCAAGATACTCGGAAGGTGCTTGCGTCGTTAGCGAGATATAGTCGGTATAAGCATATGAACCGTTCGCCAATTTTTCGGAATCGTAACTGAAGAATGCATAGATTCCGTCGCCAAAGATTTCTCTGAGCGTATCCATGGAAATGAATTGACTTGCTTCCAAATCGTATACGTCTTTGATTATCTTTGCGAAGTTTGCCTTATGGTTGCAAGTACCCGTCTTATGATAGGTTTCGTTTTCTTTGTCATAGCATTTGTATTTCTTCAAATCGGTTGTATGCTCGCACCAATAATCATCGGTGGAAAGATCTTTCCAATCCGGCAACACTCTTTCTTGATATCCGTCGAACTCGTCGGTGAATGCGGTTGTTCCGATGTCGGAATAGGTTGTTTCGACGTATCCGAACCAGCTTCCGTATGTATACGGATAGGACGTAGACACTACGTTTCCGTCCAAATCAACCAAAATGGAGAGTTGGTACTTGGAAGAAGCCACGGTGTTCTTTGCATTGGAGTGCATGCTGAACTCTTTTGCAAGTTCATTCATGATTTGACTATCGCGCAAAACGAACTTGGAGTATTCAAGCACTTCGCCGTTCGAGCCAAGAACGCTCTGGCTACCCACCCATTTGAACACATCTGCTGAGAAATTCCATTGCGGAATGAGGTCTGCAATCGTGCCGTTGTATTTCTTCGTTCCTACGAGTTTCTTTGTGGACGAGTCATACTCGAAGTAATCGTATTTGTCTGCAGAAACTTGATTGTAACCTGTATATTCAATCCAGTATTGCGAATCGCTGTATTGCTCGTATTCACCCGTTCTCTTAAGCAAAATCTTATCCGATGTGATACGTCCTACAACGCCGACAGTGCCTTTCTTTGCTGATGTCGGGAAATCTGCCGAAGCGGATGCGGACATATTATAATCATTTGGATCCGTTGTGGGCTTTGTCGTTGCCACTTCTTTTGCGTTGAACGTATAGTTGGTGGCATTTCTCATCTTCTCGATTGCCTTTGCAAGAAGTTCAGTGTTATTTTCGTGATTGTAAGGCGTGGGATCGGGAACAATTGTCGTACCGATATCGGAGAATTCCAAAGACACTTCGGTATATGCGACGTTTCCGTTGCTACCCGTTTGAGTTTCGGTCTTTGCAAGCAATCTTGTGATTTTGCCGTCTTCCATCTTGAACGAAATGCTGTCAAGTGTATCGTTGAGGAACGGAGTGAGGCTGTATGAGAGATATGTCATAAGATAATAGTCTGTCGGATCTTTGACTATCACAACGTTATTCTCGACAAAATACCAATTGTACGTAAACACGTCGTTCTCTCCGTCATAAATGAATTTGCCGCTGACGTCGGTTGCCATATCTGAAATTTGATTCCACAAGTGTTGATTTTCCCAAACAAACACATTGCTCATCGAGTCTGACTCGGGCTTTCTTTGGACGGTGTTGTTCTTGTCGATATAAATTCTTTCAAGAGCGTGTCCGCCTGTCGTAACCTCGCCTTCGTTGCTGACGTACGTATATTCCGCGCTGTCGCCTTTACGATAGTTGTCGTAAACGACGTTGTTTTTGGACTCGTCCGCATACCACTCTCCGTACCATGCGCCGTCAGACATCATAACCTTGGATTGATAAACGGTCTTATCGTTGTTTGCGCTGTTGTTGGTGTCGATAAACACATCGGTAACGGTGCCGGAAGCCGTGATGCTCGCATTGCCGATTTCTTTGATAAGATCGCCTGTAAGCACGTTGCCGTCTTTACCTTTGACTTCACCTTCTTTTTCAGCCGCGCTGACATAATACTTTCTTTCTCTCGTAACACTCGGATAATCCTTGAGCGACGCCGTGATTGTAAGAAGCGACGTGTATTCGGGAGTTGAGATAATGCTTACGTTGTTTCCGCTGACGCTTGCCAATTTATTGTCGCTTACGCTGAGCAACACTTCACTGCCGTCGGATGAGGTTGCGTTGATGACAACCGTGTCGCCCTCTTTGAGTTTTGTTCCGGAAGGCGTCTTGGACGACATCGAGAGCGTGGGAAGCGTAGACGGCGCTTTTACGACAAACTTAACCGATTTTGTAAGGTTGGGGAAACGATTGACTTTGACAATCAAATTGATTTCCGTATCCATAACCGGGTCTTTGAGGATTTGCATCTTCTTGCCGTTGATTTTTGCAAGTTTCTCATTGTCGACAAAAACGGTATACGGGCTGTTGTCCGATATCGAAACCAAAAATACGACTTCGTCTCCGCCGTGCAGTTCTGCGCCTGCCTCCGGTTCCGTTTCGATGGTTATTGTCGGCAAATCTTCATCTTTGTTGTCGCAAGCGACCATAGTAAAGACCATGCTTGCAAGAACAAGGATGCAAACAAGAGCGACTATGCCCTTCTTCATAAATTTGCGTTTTTCCATTGTTTGTTCTCCTTTATAAAAATTTTATTTTTTGCCAGTTTATAATCTTGCGTCTGCGAGGAGCGACGCTCCTCGCTTTCGCCATTGATTCTCGTTAGTCTTTCCACACGTAGATGACAAAGTCAAGGTTTTGATCCATCGGCGCAACCCAAATGCCGTTCACTTCGTCGTGATATTCGTCATATTCGTTGCGGACAAAACCTTTTGCCGTCAGCATTTCTCTGACCGCCGTCAAAGAAGAGTTGATTGTGTAGTCCACATCGAGCGGCACGTCGTAAAAGAACACGATCGCTTGCTTAAACACCTTCATTCCGCCCGGGATTTTTCTCGTCGTAAGACCGAATCCGTAGGAATCGCCGAGCACATCTCCGAAGAACGGCATCACCGTTTCCATATTGTCTTTGCCATAGAATTGATTAAGATATTCGAGCGCGTTTTCTTCCGTATCGTCTGCCGTAGTCGACGAGCCCTCGTTGCGCACCTGAATAGTCAACTGACTCCATTTTGTCGGAACTTGTCTTGTATCGAAACTTACGTTCACGCCTTCGGGATTGGTTGCGGTATTGAAGTCGGAATACTTGATAGACACAACGCCGAACATGGTGCCGAGATAGAAGTAGAAGCAAGATTCGGTAATATAACCGTCTTTGACGACTACAAACGGCGTAAACTTGGTGCCTGTCAGTATCCCTTGCGTTGCAAAGATACCGTAAAGGTTGATGTCGTTGCCGACGCCGTAATAGAACGTTGAAGCCACGCCGCACATCGCCTCGTTGACGTAATACGTATAAGTATTTGCGTCCTCGTCATACGCATAGCCGCTGAATATCTCGGATGAGAATGCAAAGCTCGGCTTTGCGTTTGCAAACACTTTTTCATACGCACGATTCGCCGTATATGTCGTTTGCTCGGACTCTTCCGTCTTTTTGTTCTCACTGAACGCATTATAAAGATTGTCTGTTATTTTCTTATATCCGTAAGCGGCATTCTCCGTATACGTGCGAATTTCGTTTTGACTGTTGTCATATTTCACCGTATACGGAGTGAAATAGCAAAGGTCGTTCGTAATCGTTTCGACATAGCCCTTATAGCTGGAGCCGTACGCGGAACTTGTCATCTCGTAGAAGTCGAGCGTGTAACTGTCTAGCGCGCGCATATTGTCGATTGCGGTTTGCAATCTTGCGTACAATTCGTCGTATTGCTCGTCGTGCGTAAACTTGCTTATCGTCGGCACTTTGACGCTTTCGCTGGCGTTGATTGCAAGATAAAGTTCCTGAATGGCTTTGTATCCTTCCGCAATCTGATAATCGTCTGCGCTTTGAGCGTAAATTCCTACAATTTCGCCTTCGTCAATGATAAGTCCCCATTTTACAACGACAAAATCATACGGAGTCGCGGACGCAATGAGGCGTTTGGAAAGCGTTTCGTCGTCGCCATTGTACATCCAGCGCCACATCTTCTCGTCAAACTCGAAGTCGTCAATCGAGAGGTTTGTAAGATTGTTGTACAATCCCGAATTCTCCCAAGTAACCGCAATACCGTCGTCGCCGAGCATAGGAACAAGTTGTTCCTCGTTCATGAAGCTCACGCCCACTTGGTTTGCTTTGCCATCGACGTTCTTGTAATACAAGCCCGTCTTGATACCCGTGGAATTATCCTCGTACTCGGCATACCAATTGGTGCCGTCCATTGCCGTTCTTATGGGCAATGTCAACGTTCTGTAATAATTGCCGTAATAATCCGTCTTATAAAGGTCAATCTTATCGTAGCCTTCAAAGCCGATTTTTGCGTGATTGAGCGCTGCGAGCATATCTGCCGTGAGGTCCGTTCTTGCAACGATCCACACTTCTTTTTCGGCATAGCAAGCGGCGTTTTTGGTGCTTGTCGCAACGATTTTGATCTTCTTGTCGCCGGTAACTTCGCTTGCGGTAACCTTGCCTGTGCTATCTATCGTGGCATATGATTTGCCTTCTGCCAACGACCAGACAACTTCACCCGCTTTTGCTTTCACGCCGTCAATGTATGCGTCGTAAGTTACGCTCTTTCCACTCTTGATTTCCGCTGTTTTGGAAATACTGACTTTCACTTCTTGCGGTTTGGGCGTAACGCCTTTGCCCTCGAAGAAGCCTTCCTCGCTCTTTGCGGAGCTTGTGTAGCCGTTTGCTTTTGCGTATACGGCGTAACGAATGTCGTTTACAAGCAAACTCTTTGCCACTTGATAGGACGTACCGTCTGTTTCGTACTCCGTTCCGTTGAGCGTTACGACGTAGGACGTTGCGTTTTGAACGGCTGTCCATGTAATAACGCCTGCGTCCGACATCTGAACGTTTTGCGGAGTTGCGAGCGTTGCGGGCGTGGACGGATTATCTCCGCCGCCTTTGTTATCGCACGCGACAAACGCTGTGAGCGCGCACACGACAATAAGTACCATTGCCAATACGTAATTAAACTTTTTCATACGCACTCTCCTCCTTAATAATTGAATTCGTGTACGATTTGGACGTGTTTGCCGTCCGTCGTATCGAATTCGCAAGTGATTTTTGTAAGCGTTTTCTTATCGAATTCGCACACAAGCGACGCGTCGCCGCCAATCTCGTATGCGCCGAGTTTCATAACGCTTGCAAAGTCCTCTTTGGATACGGTGCAGGAGAATTTGTCTGATTCCATCTTCAAATTGCCTGCGCTGTATTCGGAAAGGGATATCGGCAACAATTGCTTTCTGTCAACGCCCGATTTTTGCTCGGTATTGGTGTTTTCGGCAAGTTGAAAACTCGAATTGAGAGTCTTTTCAACCGTCGTAATGTTGGCATTTGTGCCGTCGATTGCCATATTTCTTTGATATTCATAGACAAGCACGCCTTGGTCTTGCATTGCGATATGCGAATTTACCGCAGTTACGCTGTCCATAGATTTTGTCATTGCCTCGCTGTACTTTGCGAAATCCTTAATCACGAAATCGCAAGCGCAGAGTGCAAATACGAGGACGAGAATTACAGACGTTAACAATATAAACTTAGTTTTTTTCATCTTTCCATCCTCCTGTTACATAATGGTGCGTTTGAGCACAAACGCCAGTCCTGCAAGCGCAAGAGTCGATGCAAACGCGATTGCAAAGCCGATATTATCGGTTGAATCTTTGAGCGGCGCGACTTGTTCGGTTATCGTGTTGCGATACTCGTTGTACGACGCTTTGAATGCGTCGAGTTTCGTCGTGTCGAGAATTGCTCTGTCGCTTGCTTGCAATGCGTCCATTTGCTCGATAACGTTCTTAACCGCGTCTATCGCGTTTACGCTGAACACGTCCGGCAATGCGTCGATAAGCGCTTGCACTGCTTTGACTTTCTCGCTTGCGTTTGCGAATTTGAGATTTCTTATCGTCGTCTTTGCGTCTTGCACCGCTTTGACAAGAGCGTTCCACTCTGCCTTGTCATAGCCGTATTCCGTCGGATCTTGCGTAACGGAGTTGTATGCGGTAAGCGCGTCGACCACAAGTTGTTCGTTTACAAGGGTTACGTTTTGGAGCGCAGCCACTTGTTTTGCATAGTCGTAGAACTCAATCAAGCTCTTTTCCATTGCCTCGTAGTCGCTTCTAAGCGCGTCGTCGACGCTGCCGAAGTACACGAGATATACCAGCGAATCGTATCCTTCAACGTTTGCGTTGGAAGGCAAAATCATGGAAATCGGTTTCTTCTTTCCAAGCAAGTCGATGAAGTTGAAATACGCAAGTTCGTATTGGAAGATATCGAATTGATTGTGGAGCAATTCATATCCCGGATCGCTGGAATTGAGCGTTGCTTCCTTGTTGTAGCAATTTTCCATTGCAGGAGCGATAATCGACTTGAATTCCACGCTGTTAAGCGCCGTATATCCGTAGAATGCGTATTGACCGATGCGTTTAAGACCGTCCGGGAGAACGATTGACGTAACATAGGTATTTGCGTTGCCTGCATAATCGTCAATGCGTACCGTGCCGTCCATTACGACGAGTTCTTTCTTGCGCATTGCACCCGGCACCGCTTTGAGTTCGTATTTGCCGGACGCGAGCTTGACGTAGAGCGCGCCGTCGTTCAAAAGCGCATAATCGTTTATCTTTCCGTCTGCGGAAGTTACGTTTTGACCGTTTTCGTAGCGACCGAAGATTGAAAGCATCGTGCATCCGTAGAATGCGCCTTTACCCACGCTTTCGAGATCGGACGAGAACGTGAACGCTGAAAGCATTGCGGATCTTTCAAATGCGGAGTCGCCGATTGTTTTGAGTTTAGGAGCATTGAAAGCAATGATATTCGTCGCTTGGAATGCATAGTTGCCTATCGTTTCGAGTTTGTCCGCATTCACCGTTCTCGAAAGTCCCGTTTGAGCAAACGCACCCTCGCCCACAGACGCGACGTTTGCGATGTCCACGCTTGAAAGCGGAGCGAGCGTAAAGGCATATTTGCCGATTTTAGTTACGTTTGCAAGATTGACCGTCGCAAGCGAGGAGCAACCGCCGAACATATAATCGGGGATACTCGTCATATTGTCGGGAAGTTGCGCCGATTTAAGAGCGGAGCAATATGCAAACGCATAGTTCCCCACCTTCGTTACGGACGACGGGATGACAATACTTTCGAGTTTTGCGTTGTAAAGAAACGCCATTTCGCCGATTTCTTTGAGCGTATCGGGCAATTCGATTGATACAAAGCACGGAGCAGTTCCGTATTGGCTGTAACGTCCGAATGCGCAATCGCCGATAACTTCAACGACGGGCACGTAGACCTCGGAAAGTCCCGCGCAGTCTGCAAAGGCATAATCGCCGATGTTCTTGACGTTTGCGAGATTTGCTTTCATCAGTGCGGTGCAACCGTAGAACGCTTCTCTCTCGATTGTGTCGTCAGTCTTTGAAAGGTCGATTGTATGAAGTTTCGTATCGTTTGCGAAACAGCCTTGTCCGATGTGGACGTTTCCGCCTTCGGGCATATTTACCGTTTCAAGAAGTTTGCAGCTTTGGAACACGCCGAGATTGAGCACAACGTTTGCGCCGAGCGTAACCGTTTTAACGCTCGAATTGAGGAACGCGCCCTCACCCACTACCGCGTTTTCGCCGATAGAAACGTTTGTAATCGCAGTATTGACAAATGCATATTCGCCGATGTTCGCCACTTTGTCGAGGTTGACCGCCTCTTTAAGCGACGAGCATGCCGCAAATGCTCTCTTGCCGACCGTTGCGCCGCCTTCGGATGCAAACGTTACTTTTGTGAGCGTATCGCAACCTGCAAACGCAAACGCGCCGATTGCGGTATCTTTGCTCTCAAACGTTACGCTGTTCACTTTCACGCCCGCAAACGCGCTGTTTGCGATAGCGGTATATTTTGCTTCGACAACCAAATCTCCGTATTCAACGCCGACCGCCGCCAAAATAACGGTGTTCCCGTCCTTTGAAAGCAAATAATTGCCGTCCGAGGAATAGCTTTCGTTGCCTGCCGCGACTTCAAACGCGGAAAGCGCGGTGTCCTTAAACACAAAGCCTTCGATTTGTTTGATTTTTGTATTTGCGCCAAACACGACTTTCTCGAGTGCGGAACACTTGTAGAACGCATAAGCGTCTATTTGAACTTCGCAATCGGGAAGAGTGATTGTTCGGAGCGCCGTAGAGTTGTAGAACGCTTGCTCGCCGATGACGTTCACGCTGCTTCTGATATCTACGTTCGTAAGCGACGGGCAATCGCTGAATGCGCCCTTACCTATCGACAACAAGTCGTTGTGTATAGCTACGTTTTCGAGGCTGTCGCATCTTGCAAAGCAGTATTCGGGGATAAACGTGCGTTGGTTGTAGATATCCACGCTCGTAAGTCCGGACTTTGCGAACATTGCATAGGAAAGTTGCGTTGATTTGTCAAGAACTACGCTCGTAAGAGCCGTACAGTCCTTAAACGCTTCTTTGCCCGTATTGCGCAATTCGGTAAGATTTGCGCTCGTAAGAGCCGTGCAGTATTCAAATGCGTTTGCGCCGATACTCAAAACTTTTGCTAGGTTGATATTTGTGAGCGCCTTGCAGTTTTTGAATGCTGACGCGCCGATAACTTCCACTTTGCTTTGAGTGAGGTCGTTGCCCTCAACCAAAGTGCCGTCCTCTTTGACGACGTTTACGGTTTCAAGTTTCTTATCGCCGCAGAATGCGAATTCGCGTATATATTTGACAGAATCGGGGATTGTTACCGATTTGAGCCCCGTGCAGTTGTAGAAGGCGTATTTTTTGATTTCCTCGACGCCTTTGGGGATAACCACGCTCGTTACGCTTGTGTTGGAAGCGGGGATTTTGTTGGCGTCGTAATCGTCCTCGTCAAGCTCCACCGAGTTGTCCGTTTCGTACAGACAGAACGCAAACGCGCCGATGTACAAAATGCCTTCGTCGTCGGGGATAACGACGTTTCCGCCAAGCCCCTTATACGCGATGAGTTCACGGTTTTCAATGACAAATTCGTTTTTGACTCTTATCGTAACCGACGCTTGGATGTAGGAATTTTTCGGCTTGACCGTAATGATTGCGGAGCCTTCTTTGAGTGCGGTTACTTCGCCCTTTTCGTTGACTTGCGCGATATTGGTATTGTTAGAGGAATACTCGAACTCGTATTTATCCGCCACGTACCACGGCTCGACGTCGTAGTTGAGCCTGATTTTCTCACCCGGGTACAATCCGATATCCGGCGCGGACGCCACAAATCTTCTATCTCCCGTCTTGCCTATCTCGCTGGTTTGCGCCGCGCGAGAGTATGCAAACAACGTATCGTAATATGAGAATCTGACGTCTTTGAGCGTCGCTTTGTTGTAGTCGTCGGCAACCGATTGAAGGGATATATCGCTCGTCGAGGCAAACACCTCGGACGCACTCGTAGCCGCCGCCTCTTCGTCCGAGGAGGACGCCCTCTTTTTGACGTTGATTATGATAACCGCTTGGTTGAGATCCATTTGTTCTCTCACCGTTACGGTTGCTTTGCCCTCTGCAATGCACTTGACGAGACCGTTCTTGACTTGAAGAACGTTATCGTTGGAAGACGACCAGGACAAATATTTCAAATAGTCCTTATTCTCGTCAACGCTGTCGTCGCCCGTTGCAAGATATTGCGTGAGGTCAATCACTTCATTCTCGTATGCGGACAAAATGATGAGATCCGCGCCGTCCATCGTGCCGTCTTTGGTAAACTTAAAGTCGCCTTTCGTTCCCGGAAGTTGGCAAAGGAAGATGTTTGAGTTGAGCGCATAGTCGTCAATCGAGAATGCGAGCGCGCTTGTAATCAAAGCGTCGTTGCCGATATCTTTGAGGTAGTCCGTTATCTCGAATTTTACAGTGTTGTCCTTGCCCTTTTCGCTGTAAACGGGGATAGGATTCTTCGTAAGGAAGGAATAACTACTGCTCGACGTAAAGATAACCGGGGTTATCGATTGCACGTATTGATTGTCGTAGACAACCATATTGATATAGTATCTGTCCTTTTTGAGAGTACGGTCGTACTTCTTTTCGTACGTAACGCTCTTGATAACGGGAGCTTCGTCGTCTGCCGTGAAATCGAAGCCGAAACTGTTTCTGACGTTCTTTGCGGCACCGCCGTCACCGTAGTCAAGCTCGCCTTTCATCTCAAAGGTATACTCGGCGTTGTTCACGAGGCCGTTTGCCAAAGACTTGAACTTGAGTTGCTCGTAATAAGGCATCGGACTTCCACCGTGGGAATATGCCTTGGTTGCGTTGTAGTCGACGTGTTCCCAAACGACCTTGCCCGTGGCTTTGTCTTTTATGGTAAACGTCATCGTCTTTGCGCCTCTCAAAAGGCCCGCATATACCACCGAGATACCGTCTATCGTGCCGAGAATGTTGGACACTGCGATATGCTCTTCCGTTGCGGGAATTTCGTCGTATTTGTCGGTATCGACGTCATACAAATACGTTCCGAGAGGGATTATATAGTTGTAGAAGTACGAGCCGTAAGGCGTTGACGCAAGATAATCCGCTTTGATTTTATCTTCGTCGTCAATGGACTTGTCGTGTGCCTCTGACTCCACTTCATAGTAGGTTTTGTCAAACATCGGAGCTTCTGTCCAATCGCCGTAGAATGCGAGGAACGGCACGTTGAGGTCGACGTTTTTCGCGCTCGCGGTTTCTTCGCCCGTCTGCTTGAGTTTTATAAATCCTTCCACGTACATGCCGTACGGGAAGAGTTTTTCGATGAGTTTCTTTTCTTGGTTTGTGAGAGTATAAGTAACTTTCACTTTTGCCGTTGCGCCTGCGTTTACGGTGAGTTTGTTTCCGTCAAGCGTTCCGCCCTCTACAATCTCGAAATTCTTTACTCCTTCGAGAATTTGCGGAGTTTCCGCAACGTGCTTATCGTCGGATGAGGATACGCTTTCCGTCATTCCCACAAGCGACAAATCGTACGTCAACACGTCGCTTGAGATGTTGACGACGTTGAAAGACATCTCGTACAAGCCCGTTCTTTGCGGATCGTCAAAGAGTTCTATCTTCGTGCGATCTTTGGTGTATGCGTTGCCTTCTTTGTCTTTTGCGTCAACTGTGAGGTACGCTCTTGTCGCGACGAGATTCTTGAGGCTGGCAAGACCTGCGCCCTGTTTGCGCGGCGAATACGGATTTCCCTCTTCGTTGAGAGCAATCGTTGCCGTGGACATCAACATTTGGTTGGTGAGGACGGAGATTTCCTTCCAACTCTTCTCGGGATATCTTTCTTTGAGGTATTGTCTAATAAGAACCACGATACCGCAAAGGTTGGGCGTTGCCATAGACGTACCGCTCAACTCGTCGTATTTATTGCCTGGCACTGCGGACTTGATGTTGCCGCCGTGTGCGGTGATTTCGGGTTTAAGTTCGAGCGACGGAGTCGGACCCCAGCTTGAGAAGTCGGACATAAACGGACCTGCTTGGTTGCTGTATGCAATCGTGAGCGTACCGCTCTTCTTTGCCGCAAGCTTGGTGCCGTTATCCTTGGATATGGAAATTGTGGGGATATGGTCGCTCTTGCCCATCGACATGGAGATATCGCCGTCGATGTTGTTGTATATGATACATGCCACAGCGCCTGCGGATTTTGCATAGCGCGCTTTTTCTTCAAACGTATTGTCGCCACGTCTTACAAGTGCGATTTTGCCGTTTACGTTGATGCCGGTATAGCTTGTTCTGCCGCCTGTGCCGGGGATTGTAACGTATTCGAATTCTTTTGCAAAGCCCTCAACAACGCCGAGCTCTTTGAAGAAATCGTTTTCTTCGCCCGTGATGGAGTTGGACTCTTTGAAGAAGATTACGTCAGTGCCGTTTCCAACCATATATTTGCTCTTTGTTCCGCTGATAGACGCAACCGAGAGGCAAGCTTCGTACGTGGAAGGAGAACCTACGGTACCGGAGTCGGGATTGGTAACCATGTTTGTGTTGCCTTGCTCGCCGCCAAAGCCCGTGCTGTAGCTGTTACTCGCAGCAGTAAGAACGCTGATACCGCTTTCGTTGAGTTTGTCGTAAATGGTGTTTACGTTCACTTCGTCCACTTCTCTCGAAAAACCGCAAGAAGAACCGAGCGACATATTGATGCAGTCGACGTTGAGTAAAACCGCGTCCTCCAAAGCAAGCAAAATATCTTCCGTCTTACCGCCCGTGCTCAAATCCGGGAAAACCTTCATAAGCACAAGTTGAGTATCCACCGCAACGCCCGTGATAACGTCGTCTTTGCCGCCGATAATGCCCGCAACGTGCGTGCCGTGCTCTGAATCGAACGGGAAAACGTTGATATCCTTGTCTGCGTAGTCGTATGCAAACGGAATCTTTTTGGACACGTAAACCTTGTCAACGTCGATGTCCGCAGTGTATTTTGCAGCGTTCGTTTTCGCCAAAACGCTCTTTATATCCTCTTTTGAGAAGGATATTTCGTCTGCCGCAAGATCTCTTTGGAACACCGTGTGAGTGCAATCGAAACCGCTGTCCAGAATAGCAACCGACGTATTTTTGCCCGTAATGGCGTTGCCGTCCTTATCGAAAATACTTGACGAGTTGAAAATACCCGTTTCGTACACGTCGACGAGGTTGATGATAGAGGAAGCGCCCGTCGAGGACGTGGATTGCGGACGGTTGTACGTATCGCTGATGATGACGCTTTTCACGCCGCTTGCATTTTCGAGCGCGCGCAAATTGCCGTACTTAATCGTTGCGGCAAAACCGTTCATAATCGTCTCATAACTGCACTTGACGTTTTCAATCAAGCCGTTTTGCGTAAGGCGTCTTATGGCGTCCTCTTGCTGCGCTTGCAAATAAATACGCTTATTAGAGCCCGCCTCGCTCGCGGCATACTCGGCAACGCTTGCGTAATCGTCCGAATATTCGTCGATATAGTCGTCGATGAGGGCTTTGCCTTCGAGCGAAACCATAACGACTATTTCGTCCGTGTCGAGATAGCCTTTGTTCTCTTTGAGGTAATCGGCTTTGATGCGATCCAACAATTCATCTTGCGTGAGTTTCAAACCCGTGTTGAAAACGCGCAAGTTTTGATAGGTCGCAACTTCCGTATTACCGTCGGATATATTGCCTGCGTTTGCGCCGCACGCCGCCAGCGTGAACACCGACAGCGAGATGAGCGCAACCATCAGGCAAAAGCTGATTAGTTTCCTTTTCATATATATACCTGAAAAATTTTATTACTATATATTATTTATCTATATCTATATCACTTCAACCAGAAGTATATCGCCACCGCGACCACCGCAAAGCAAGCAAGCACTCCGAACAATATCGGAAGATACGTCGCATACCCTGCTCTGATTGCCGCATGACGTTCTTTCCTTTCAAGACGAGCCTCTTCCTTGTCCTTGTTTTTCTCTTTTGCAAGGCGGTTGTCGGTTATCTTGTCGGGAATAATGGCGTTCTGACGTCTTACGCCGTCCATATTGTACAGCGTGCGCCCGTCGTCTTCGACGTATATGACTTTGACTTTTTTCTTATCTTTCTTCTTCATCGTTTACGTCGCTTGCGTCCTGGACGTTACCGTCCTCGAGCGTATGCGTTATTTCTTGGTTTTGGATGATATCCGCGCCTTTAAAGTCGTTTACGCCGCCGATTTCTTCTTTGATTTCGTCGTTTTCGACGGGTATAGACTCCTCGGATGCGTCCGTTTTCTTCTTTTTGAGGATTTTCTCAAACGCTTCCCTGATTTTCTTGATTACGTCGTATTCGTCCGCAATCTCTTTTTGACGCTCTTCCATCTCTTTGACGTGTTCGTACGCCCTGTCGAGCTCTTCTTGTCTGCTCATAATATCCTCGTCGTAGAGGTGACAAGCAACAAAGTGTCCGGGCGTTACCTCATGATACTTGGGCTCGATAATCTTGCAAGCGTTCATGCATTGCGAGCAACGAGTATGGAATTTGCAGCCCTTAGGCGGATTTGCAGGCGACGGGATATCGCCTTCGAGAATAATTCTCTTGCTTTTCACGTCGGGATCCGGCACGGGAACCGCCGAGAACAGCGCCTTTGTGTACGGATGAAGCGGATTGTCAAACAACTCGTCCGTATCGCCCTTTTCCATCATATTGCCCAGATACATAACCATAATCTCGTCCGTTATGTACTTGACCACGGACAAATCGTGGGAAATGAACACGTAGGTGAGATTCATCGTCTGTTGCAATTCTTTGAGCAAATTGATGATTTGCGCTTGCACGGACACGTCGAGTGCGCTTACAGGCTCGTCGCAGATGACCAGATCGGGCTTTACTGCCAACGCTCTTGCGATGCAGATACGTTGTCTTTGACCGCCTGAGAATTCATGCGGATAACGATCGTAATACTGCTCTTGCAATCCGCACTTCTTCATTATGTCGCGCACGTACGAGGAAACCTCTTCTTTCGGCACGATTTTGTGCACTTTCACAGCTTCCGAAATGATGTTGCCGATAGTCATTCTGGGCGGCAAACTGGAGTACGGGTCTTGGAATATCAACTGCATCGACGTTCTGAGCGAACGCATCTTCTTTTTGGAGATATTTGTGATATCCTCGCCGTTGTAGTACACTTTTCCGCCGTCGATATCGTACAGTTTGAGAATGGTTCTGCCCATTGTGGTTTTTCCGCAGCCGGATTCGCCCACGATACCGATAGTCGTGCCTCTTTTGAGTTTGAAACTGACGTGATCCACCGCTTTGAGAGTGGATGTCGGCTTGCCAAACAAAGTGCGAGAAAGCACAAAGTGCTTTTGCAAATCGTCCACTTCCAAAATGATGTCGTCTTTCTTGTCTTGTACGTCTTGAAGGGCTGTTTGCTCGCTTGTATCGTCAACGCTTTCAACGTTTGCGTTTTCTGCGTTTTCGACATCTTCAAACAATTCGTTTTTTTGAATATCGCTCATTGTTCATCGCCCTCCTTTTGTTGATACAGATAGCAGGACACATAGTGAGTGTCGCTGATTTTGATTTCGGGCGGATATTCGCCTTCGCATGCGCCGATGCACTTCGAACATCTGTTCTTAAAGTAGCAAGTGTTCGGCAAGTTTATCGGGCTCGGGACTTGTCCCGGAATGGAGTAAAGCGGCTCGTTTGACGGGGACGTGATGAGCGGTTTGCTCTTTTGAAGTCCTATCGTGTAGGGGTGCTTGGGGTCATGGAAGATTTCGCTTGCCGTGCCTTTTTCAATCACTCTGCCCGCGTACATAACCACCACTTCGTCCGCCATTTCCGCAATAACGCCGAGGTCGTGCGTGATGAGCATAATGGAGCATCCCTCTTTGCGTTGCAAATCCTTCAAAAGTTCGAGAATTTGCGCCTGAATGGTAACGTCGAGTGCCGTTGTCGGCTCGTCCGCAATGATAAGTTTGGGATCGCCGACGAGAGCCATTGCGATCATAACTCTTTGGCGCATACCGCCCGACAACTCGTGAGGGTATGCGGCATATACTCTTTCAGGCATCGCAATGCCGACTTTTTTGAGCATCTCGATACTCACCGCTTTTGCGTCTTGTTTGTTTATGGACGGATTGTGCGTGAAGGACACTTCGTCAAGTTGGAATCCGATCGTAAAGACGGGATTGAGCGAGGTCATCGGCTCTTGGAAAATCATAGTAATGTCTTTTCCGCGCACCTTGTACATCTCTTTGGTCGGCATTTTTGCGATGTCGTAAGCAATCTTTTTGCCCTCTTCGTCATAGCCGAGCTCGTCGGAGTTGAATCTTATTTGACCGTCCACAACCTGACCTTGCGGCGCTTGCACGAGTTGCATAATCGAGAGCGACGTTACGCTCTTGCCGCAGCCCGACTCGCCCACGACGCCCACGATTTTATTCTTGGGTATCTCGAAAGATACGCCGTTGACAGACATAACCGTGCCCGTGTCCGTAAAGAAACAAGTTTTGAGGTTTTCTATTTCGATGAGGTTGTTTTCGTCGCGCATAGTGGCGGTATACTCGCTCTTATCGCGTTTTTTGCGCTTTTGCGCTTCGTAATACCTCATCTTTTTGATGTTGTATCTGATTATTTTTCTGCTGTCGCGTATTGACAGATAATTTGACGCTTTTTTCTTTCTTTCTATCTTCATAAAACCACCTGTCAATTATTTTTTCGCTTTAGGATCCATCGCGTCGCGCAAACCGTCGCCCACGAAGTTAAAGCCCAACACCGCAATAACGATCATAATACCTGCAGGCAACCACATATTCATGTGGTAACTCAACACCTGCGGATCGTTGGACGTTGCAATCATGGTACCCCATGCAGCCTTCGGCAATTGAACGCCGAGCCCCAAGAAGCTCAACGTCGATTCGTACAAAATTACGCTGCCAAGACCGAGCGTCATGGAAACGATAAGTTGCGGCATGACGTTTGGTATCAAGTGCACGAAAATCTTTCGCCACGTCGGCAAGCCCATAACTTCCGTCGCAGTGATGTATTCCTGCTCTCTCAAAGACAGAATCTGTCCTCTTACAAGACGTGCGACGCCGCTCCAACTGAATATCGTGATGATTGCCATCAACAGATAAATTCTCGTATCCGCGTCCACTTGCCACGAATCGATCATAGCCGAGGCGATAAGCAAAATAGGCAACGTAGGCACGCACGTGAAAATATCCACTATACGCATAATCAACTGATCCACCCAGCCGCCGAAATAACCTGCCAGACCGCCGAGAATTATACCGATTAAGGTTTCGAGTATTACGACGATAAAGCCGATTGTCAGCGAGATACGACCGCCGTACATAAGTCTTACAAAGACGTCCATACCCTTGTCGTCCGTGCCGAGAAGGTGATCTTTTGACGGATCTGCGTAAGAGTTGATTTCGGATTTGTGTTGCAACACTTCCTTAATCGTGATTGTTTCGCCGTTTTCGTCAACCCAGTTGTATGAGTTTCTTATGGTGCTGACGACTTCCGTTCTGTCAACCGTTTCTTCGCCCCACTTGTCGTAAATCACCGGACCGAGGAAGGAGAACAGAATAAGGAAAACAATCATTACAAGTCCTACAATCGAGAGTTTGGAGCGGAAGAATCTTCTTCCCACCATTCTCAAAGGGCTCATCTCTTTATAGACGTATTCAACCTTATCGTCCTTGCCGTTTTCTTCTTGCGCCACTTGGTTTTCTATGACGTTTTCCGTCTGTTCGGTCGCATTTTCGACAACTGCGGTTTGCTCGTTTTCAAGAGCGGTTACGTCCTGTGCGTCAGAGTCGTCGATGTTTATGTTTTTCAAGTCTTTTTCTTCCATAATTCACCTACTATTTGCTGAGTTTGACGCGCGGGTCAACGATTGAGTACATGATATCGGACAACAGTGTGCCGATAACCGTCAAAACCGCAAGGAACATGTTGTATCCCATAACGAACGGGATATCGCCTTCCTTCAAAGCCTGATATGCAAGACGTCCGATACCGTCGATGCCGAACACTTGCTCTGTGATCATCATACCGCCGAACAAAGACGGCAAAATTCCCGCAAGCAAAGTTGCGAGCGGAATGAGCGTATTTCTGAAAGCGTGCTTGTAGATTACCGTTTTTTCGGACAAACCCTTGGCTCTTGCCGTTCTTATGTAGTCGGCGTTGAGCACTTCCAAAGTGTTTGTTCTGGTATATCTCATAAGACCGCCGATAGACAGGAAAACGCTGACGAAAATGGGCAATACCATATGTTGCAGCATGTCGCCGAATTTTGCCATTTGACCTGCAAAATCGTTTGCGTAGTCCATGCTTGCGTTGATAAGTCCGTTCGGAGGCAAAATTCCGAGGTCGACGGAGAAAATCTTGATTGCGATTGCCGCAAAGAAGTATGTCGGCAAGGAAATACCTACCATAGTAAGCACCGTGGTTATGTAGTCGCGAGCGGAATATTGATGCGTTGCGCTTGTGATACCAAGCGGAATTGCAATCAAAAACTGCAAAATCGTCGCTATAAACGCAATCGCAAACGAAATCCACATATTCTCGCTTATGACTTGCCCCACAGGCTTTTCGTACTTAAACGATACGCCCAGGTCGCCCCTGCACATATTGCCGAGCCACTTGAAATATCCGCCCATTATACCCTCGAAAGACGAGTCGCCTATTCCGTACAATTCCTTGAATCTGGCGATGTCCTCCTGAGTAATCGTTCCGGCTTGAAGTTGTTGAGAATACTTCAAATCCACATAATCGTTAGGCATCAATCTGACCATAGTGTAGATGATAATAGACACGCCTATCAGGATTATTATGGAAATGAGTATTCTTTTGACGATATATTTAAACATCTTTATACACGCGCGCATTTGAGGCGAGTTGCCTCAAATCGCGCTTTTCCTCATAGTATTTTCGCGCCGTAGCGCATTGCTTTATTGTTATTTTTCAGTAACGAGCGACACGTTCCAAATCTCGCTTGTCAATCCCTTGAAGGGTGAAAGCTCTTTTACCGGAGTAAACGTGCTTGCGTCAATCTTCTTGGTGTTGTACGCAAACAAGTCTTTTCTTTGGTAAGTCGGAAGCTCGATTGCAAGCCGCATTACGATATCGAGTGCGTCGCTGTAATCTTGTGCTCTCGACTCTTTGTCCTCGGTCTTACGAGCGCTTTCGATAAGCGCCGACAATTGATCGATAAGATCGCGCTCGGTTTCATACTTATTCGTCGTATCGTTGAGTATTTGTTTATAACCCCAGTTGAGTACGGAAGTTGCGGTAGATTCCTTGTGATAGACCTGATACATATCGGGGTCGATCGTGGAGCCCCATGCGGCAGCCCATACCGTGAGGTCGCCCGTGGACAACTTCTTGAGTGCGTTGGAGTCCGTTGTTACAGTGATTTGGAATCCGCACTCGTTGAGCACTTCTCTTGCGTGCAACATTGCGTTGAATGCCGGGTGGTCGGTCTCTTCGCCTGCGATAGTAAACGTGTATTTGAGCGTATCGCTGCCCTTGTAGTAGATACCTTCGCCGTTGAGGTTGTAGCCTGCGCTTCCAACCAACGAAGTGATAAATCTCCTTTGTTGTTCTTCGTTCATCTTTTGTCCGGAAACAAGTCCTTCGTTTCGGACAAAATCTCTGTAATAGGGATTGACTACGGTCAAGTCTTCGGGCACTGCGCTGCCGATGTACGGATAGTACGGAGTCGGATCTTCCGTGCCATATTCGCCGTTGTTGTATCCGGGATACGCCCAGCTCGAACGTGACATAGAACGGTAAATCGGGCTTGCGGTCGTCTTGTAGTAATCAACTGTTTCTTGCGTGTTGATTGCGTGCATGATCGCTTGTCTTACCTCGATTGAGGGAACTTTACCTGCGTTGATACCGATATAACCGTAACCGAGAGTGGAAACGGATTGGCTTGCATAACCTTCGTGGCTGTTGATTTCTTCAATCGTTTCGGGTTTTGCGTTGGGCTCAGCAAAGTCAACCGCGCCCGTATAAAGCGTCGTCGTGATGTTGTTGGAGCCTACGACTTGATAACGCACTTTCTTAATCTTTGAGGGCCCCATGCAGAAGTACGGGTTTCTCTCAAAGTAGATAACGCCTTTGTCGTAGAATTCGCCGCTCGAAATGCCGTCTATGCCGCCGCTGGATTTGCTCGCCGCATATGCGCCTGCGCCGACGGGAACACCGACCTTGTTCGGATCTTTGACAACTTCGTTCATAAACGATTGCGACATAAATTCAACGCCAAATTCGTTTTCGTAGTTGAACGCATTGATATAGTTTTTGCCGTGCCAATTGGTCGAGGAATAGTAGTACATCGGAGCAATGCCGATTGCAAAGTTCCAAATTGCTTTGGGGTCAACGCCGTTGATGGCGATGGAAAGCACTTCGTTGAAACCTTCTTTCACGTTGCCGTTTGCGTCGTATTCGACGGGCCTGTATTCAACGCCTTTGACAACAACGCTTTCCGTGCGGTTTGCAAACTTGATACCGGAGATGTTTTCAACCTTCTTGGTGTGAGATTTTGCAAACTCTTCCATCGCTTGTTTTTCAAGGAACTCTCTAAGGGTTACGGAAGTGTTCCAATAAGACACGATTTCAACGATGTCTTTGGGCATTTTCTCTGTAAACACGATATTGATTGCTTGTTGTTTTGCTCTCTCTTTTGCTTGTTCTTCGTTCTCGCCTTCTCTGGGAACAGACCAGGATTTGATGCCTTCTTGGTCGTCGTTGAACACTTCCAATTTAGCCTCTTTCTTATTCCAAGTGATCATGCCCTCGCTGTAGAAGAATGCTTCTTGGTCAGTGGTGAGCAAGTTTTTGTAAAGAGTGCCGTCCTCAGACTTGAAGGAAATATCCTTGTAAGAGTCAACGTTGTTCGAGTAGTCGGTTGCAAGCTCTTCTTTAAACAATTCCGTTGCCTTTTGGAAGTCTACGACGACGTTATCGTTACCCGAGTTTGCGGCAGCGTACTCTGTAAGATATTGAGTCATCGCCTCAACGCTGTCGGCTGCGTCGTCGTGATCTTTGAGCACTGCCTTGCAAGCGTTGACAAGTTTGCTTATTCTGCCTTTCGCGGCAACGCTGAATTGCTCGTTAAATTTCTGTTGCTCGTCCGGATCTTGGCTTTGAGTGCGGTACGCTTTCAAACCTACGATATCCGTTGAATAAATGGTGCTCGAACCGGTATATGCAGGATCGAGGAACACGTAATAGTTGAAGAGCACGTCCTTGATCGTGAGATAAGAGCCGTTGGAGAAACGGATGTTGTTTTTGAGCACGAAGTAATACGTCGTGATATCTTCGCCGTCTGCGTATTTGGAGTCATAATCCTTTGCAACGACAGCCTCGTTGTCGCCGTAAGCAACGTTTCCGTCCTTATCGTTGGAAAGCATTGAGATTTGCGTCATACCCACAACGCTGTTGTCGGGACCCGTCGATGCAAAGAACGGGTTGAAAACTTTGTCAACCGCCTGCGTCGAGAAGACCAACGGGTCGTTTTCGTTGTCGTAAGCCGTTTGCTTTTTGTTGCAAGCCGCAAGCGCAATCATACTGGAAAGCGCCGTTACGACAATCAACACAAGGCTTACGATTGTTTTGACTTTTTTAGAATTCATTTTTATCTCCTTCAATTCTTTTCGAATTTGTTTTTTACTATTTTGTTTCTTTTATCGTCGGTTTGAAGCCTTCGAAGTTCGACGCTTCATCCTTTTGTCTGTAACCTTCTTTTGAAAGCTCGAATACCGTATTCTCGCCTATCGGCAAGCTGACGATTTCATAAGTCAAATCAAAAGTTACGTCTTTCACCGTCGCTCCCGTCGCTTTCATGCAAAGCGGTGCGACGTACACGTATTGCGCCTTGCTGAATTCGCCTTCGATGACAAGTTGCACGTCCTTGAAGTTTACGTTTTGCACGGTCGAATTTACAAGTTCTCTGAACAAACACACGTAAACCGCGTTTTGGGTGTCGTTGTCGTCGTCGAAGTTCTTTTCGAGTTCGCTAAGGTTGTATGCAAGTTTGAAATTGGAAATCGTGTGTCCGTTTCCTTCAAACGTTTTCTTGTTATACACGCCAAATGACAACGTTTGACCGTTCAAATCGATATCCGCATCGAGATAGATGCTGCTCGATTTTGCAAGCATAAGGTCTTTTGCGCTGCGCACTATGGTATACTCGCCCTTGATGTATTTTGCAAACACGTCTATAGCGCGACTTTCGCTTCCGCCCGGGTGCTTGTATCCTTCCACCGATTCCGTCAACTCTTTGTCGAGATAATATCCGCCGTTGAGCAACTTGCCGTTTTGATACACGTATGCGGTGTAGCCGCTGCGCTTGTCGGCAAATTTCTTTCTGTCGTTAAACTCCTCGCCGGCCTTGACCGAGTAGGTGCCGAGCACCACTTTGTTGCCGTTGTCGTCGATGTAGCAGACGTTGTAGCTGTATTTCACTTTGAGTTCCCAACCTGCATAAAGAGTAACGCCTTCCGTTCCGACCTTGTCCGATTCGAAATCCCATTTGTTCGAATAAGTTACGTCGTTGCCGTTGACGGTCTTGGTCTTGAACCAGCCCAAAAATTTGTAGCCCTCTCTTTGCACGGTCTCTTGCGAAAGCACGGTCGGATCGTAAATAAGGTTGCTCGAGCCCGCCTTGAAGTCGTAATATTGCAACACGGGCAAGTCGCAGTTCATATATGAGCCGCCTTCCAATTCGTAAACAATTTTCGTCATACCGTCATAGTTTGTGGAGGAGTTGCACGCCACAAGCAAACTTGCCAGTGCAACCATTATCAACGCTATGACCAATACCTTTCGTTTCATATTTCCTCTTGCATACGTTTTGTATAAATTTCATTCACATATACACGCACTTACGCACGCGCATATTTTTTGATACTAAATTATCTTACTACTCCCGTCTATAAGTGTCAAACACAATTTTTACAAAATTCGATTTTTATTTACAAACTTGTATTTTTATGCATAAATTATAATTTTTGCATACGGTTGCATACGCAATCAAACCGCCTTTTTCACCACGACAATCTTACCCTCCAACGGCTCTGCGGCGCTACCTTTCGGACATCTTTCACCATTGCGAAATATAGCGGATTTTGTCGAAAAAGCACGTTTTTGTTTCAGAATCGCACAATAAAATGCTTGTTTTTGCAGAACTTAATACATTCGCCATACTCAAACGTTGTCATCTGTCGACTTGTTTTTGCACAAATCGGCCGTGCTTCTTTAAATGTTTTTCGACGCGTTCCGCCCATAATTTTTATACATTTTTATTTTAATGTACATTAAAGAAATTTTAATAAAAGCGGACACTTTTCGTATTTTACGTGGCAAAATTCAATCGCCATTACAAAAAGCGGCGGCGCACCACGTGCGCCGTCGCCCATATTTTTACATCGATAGTCAATTGATTCCTTTTTATTTTTTCTCCGTTCACCGCGCCTCGACGGGCATAACTATCCAAAATATCGTGCCGTAAACGAACCGCCTTTTCGTTTTATCAATCCGCCAAAAACGTCGGTTTCCCATAGACTAATATGCTTATATAATCTATCGGCCACATGAAAACAAACAGCGGAACAGTCAGTATTGCCGCCACAAGCGTTGTGGTATATCTTGTTTCGCCATACTTTGCAAAGCGGTAAATCCAGCACCAAAAAATGCCGAAAAGCAACATAAGAATGCTTTTTGCAATTAGCGGCAAATCGTCGAATTTTGCCGTGAACGACTTGCGCTCTTCCACACTTTGTTCTATGGGGAGTTTGACAAAGAATTTGCTTCCTTTGCCCTTCTTGCTCTTGACTGATATGCTTCCGCCATAGTCGTCAACAACGCATTTTGTTACGTATAGACCTACGCCTTGACTTGCGCCGCTCGGACGAGAGATATCCTCCTTAAAGTATTGGTCGAACACGAGCGGGATATTTTCTTTGGCAATGCCTATACCCTCGTCTTTCACGCAAAAGCACAAAAATCCGCCGTTGCGCTTAAAGGTCACTTTAATAGTCGTATTCTCGTTTGAATATTTGACGGCGTTGGAAATAAGGTTTTGCACCACGCTTTCTATTTTTGTTTTATCCGCGCGGATATTGACGCGGGGAATTTTGCCCGCTTTGAGTTTTATATTCTTCGTGGCAGCAAGTGCTTGTTGCTTGTCGAGGATATTGCCGAACAGCACCCTTGCGTCGTAAAGCACTCTATGCTCTTCACCGTCGCTTTTTGCGTTTCTCGCAGCTTCCACCATACCAACGACCATCTCGTTCATTTGCTCTGCTTTTTGAGCAATCAACGCGGGATAGTCTTTGTCGTCGAGTCCGTCCGACAAGCACTCGGCGTATCCCGAGATTATCGCAAGAGGAGTCTTCATATCGTGTGCGACGGAGGATATGGACACGCTCGTTCTCTTCTCTGTTTGTGCTTGCTCGTCCTTGATTTTGAGCATAGAAAGTCGCAGTGTTTCCAGTCTCACCGCAATTGCGTGATACTCACCCACACCGCTCGTATCTACGCGCGTATACAAGTCTCCGTCTTGAAAACGCGCAAGCGTTCTTTCTATTTTTATGATTTCACTTCTTTTCATAACTCAAAGTTTATCTATCGATTTTGCGCACGTAAAAGCTTATTTTTGCAATTTTTTCTTTAATCTTGCCACTTATAACCCAGTCCCCACACGGTGACTACGTTGTTGATACCCACCTTCGAGAGCTTGTCGCGAAGCCTTGCAATCGTCACCGCAACAGTGTTTTCGTCTATATATTCGTCAACACCCCACACGTCGTCGATAATCTTTTGTTTGGGCATAATTTGGTTCTCGTGAGAGGTAAGATAGTCGAGAATTTTGAACTCTTTGGACGTGAGCGCAAGTGGTTCTTCTCCTACGCGAGCCTCGTATCTCGACGGTGAGATAAGCAATTCACCGTATCGCCTGTCACCCGTAGGAACGACGTTGAACTCGTAATACCTACGTAGTTGCGCGCCAACTCTCATCACCATTTCTTTGAAAGAAAACGGCTTGGTTATATAGTCGTCCGCGCCGAGGTCGAACATGCGCACTTTATCCTCTTCCGTCACCTTTGCCGACACCACGATGATTGGGATATTGGTAGTCTTGCGCAACGTTTCGCACACGGTGAAGCCGTCGAGTTTGGGCATCATAATATCCAAGAGCACGAGGTCAGGCTTAACGTCCTTGACCTTTTGCAAAGTTTCCGCGCCGTCGTAGGCTTGGTACACGTCGTGACCCGCTCTTTGAAGATAACTCTTCATCATATCGGAAATTTCGCTATTATCCTCGGCAATAAGTATCTTTCTCATATCCTCTTCCTTTTATCTTTTTATTTATTGTACAACACAATCGTCGTTATTTTCAAGATTTTTTGTCGCCGCCTCTTGATTTTGCTCGATTTTCTTCTTTGCGTCTGCAAAGTATCTTGCATACGCTCTCCTACAATACCAAGCGTGTTTGTCCTTTTGTGGCGTTTGCGGGGTCTTAAACGAGTATTTGCCGTTGATGCGCCACCCGTTGAGAATACCTATATTAAAGGCATCCGTCGGGCAGTTGAAGGAACATCTCGCACACATAAGACAGTCACCGCCAAAGGAAAATTTGCCGTTTTCGTCGATTTTTATGTTACCAACGGGGCAATTCTTTGCGCACGCACCGCATCTTATGCACTTTTCGCCATCCACCTTGAAATGTTTTCCGTTCATCTTCATTGCGGGCTGTTCTATGCGCACTATCCACGCCCAAAGCGCGCCGAAAGGCACTTTGGAGAGTTTGTGCACCTTGCCCTCAAGCACTTCTCTTGCCTCGATAGGCGCAAGATTTTGAAGAGTGTCGAGCATCTTTACGCTCATCTCGTCCGTATGGCGGAAAATCATATTGTAAGGCATCACGTAGTGATATTCGCTCTTTGGGATATATCCTTTCTTTTTGAGAATGCTATTCATTTTGATTGAGGACACATTGTTGATTTTGAGAGGTTCACCCGATGTTTTTAGCACAAAATACTCTTTCTCGCTTGCCTTAGGCAACGCCTTTGCCAATTCGAGCGTTATGGACGGCGCATTGAATCCGTGTATGGGATAGGCAAAACCCACGTAGTCGAATTCGCCGGGATTAGGCAAATTGTCAAAGCCTTTTTTGAGCGGAAAAACCGTAGTTTCAACCCCGTTTTTCTCAAATTCTTGCTTATATATATCGCACGCTCTTTTGGTGTTTCCCGTGCCCGAAAACGTATAAATTATCGCCTTTTTCATAGTCATCCCTCAAAATGCGTATAGCACGCGTTATGTTTATCGTCATAAAAATAAGTGCAGTTTTCGCCTTTTGCGTGAGTGTCGTACCACACTTGCGCGTAGAACGGCATAAACTTTGACAGTCTGTCGTAGTCCCAAGGGCTCGGTTGACAGCACTCCGGACACCAATGCCCCGCTTTAAGTATGCAATACGGCGACGCCCAAAACTTGTGTCCGTCGTGGCACTCCCATTGTAGTTTGGTGTATAAATCACCTTTCGTCATACTTTGCGAGAGGCACTTTCCGCCCCTAAACTCCGCCGCCGAGCGCATGTCTTCTATATCGAGTTCGCTATCAGGCTTGCTTTCGTCATAACCGTGGTCGAGGATATATCCGTGTTCTTTGAGCTTGTTTATATCCCTCATATCATCGTAATCTATGCTTCCGTCGGCAAGTTGTCCGTGCGCAAGGACGGGAAAATGCTCCCAATCCGTCGGCATGCAGTTCAGATTGTCCTTGCTTCCGAAAAACGCGCGAATTCTGCCGTTTTGGTTGGTTTTCACCCAATATCTCGGAGCGTTATCGTCTTTGAGAAGCCTCTCTATCGCAAGTTTGGACACGAGTTTTGCGGGCACGAGTTTTCCGAGGCGGTAGTATTCGTGCTTGGACAAAATCTCTTGCCAATAGTCCTTTACGTCCTCGTGTTGGAAGTCGAAATAATCGTTGAGGATATGACTGTCTTGAAACCACATACAATGAAAGTTGCGCAAGGAGTTCCAACTCGGTTTCATATACTTTTGCGTAGAACCGCCGATAATCTTAAATCCCTCGTCAAAAGTATCGTAACCTGTAACTCTGTTGCACGCGCCTCCGCCTATGTTGTAGCACCTTTTCCAAAACGCGCTTTCAAGTTCGCCTTTTGCGTCCTTTTCCACGAGCCTACGCATCAAAAGTCCGCTATCGCGCGCCGTAACCCACTCGATAGGAGCATTGAAGCACGTATGGAACATCAGTCCGTCTTTCATATTATTTGACAGCATCTTTGAGTGGAGCATACCCGTTTGGCGCAACACCGCCCAATTTTGCACGTCGCTGTCTATAACATAGCGTTCACCCTTGATTTTGCTTGCGGAATACTCGTCGTAAGTGCTGGATATGAGCGGATCTCCCACTCTGCCCCACGGGTGCTTGTAGTTGCGATTGCCGTATATGGCAACGGTGGAAATATGCACGAGTTTGGGTTGATTGTCCTTTATCTCACTCACCGCGTCCACGATGTTCATTGCGCCGAGGCGGTTGCATCTGTCCGCAAGTACGGGATAATGGTCTGCCGTGGGCGGAATAACCGCCGCGAGATTGAGAACGTAATCACTGCCTTGAGCGAGCGTTCTGCAATCTTCGATATTTGCGATATCACCGAATATTGCCTCAAATTTCGCACCGTATTTGCGCTTCCACTCTCTTGCGAGCCTCTTTTCTCTTCTTCCGTTCATAAGCAACGCCTTGATTTTTCCGACGACGTCGCTTTCAAACAATTGTTCGAGCGTTTCTCGCCCCATATTTCCGCTTGCACCCGTAAGTGCGATAACCTTTTGCATAATTGCCTCCTTCGTTTTACGGCTATATTATCGCACCCCGAAACAGCAAAAATCTTGACAAAAACTTTACAATTTCCCGCAGTTTTCCGCCACTTTTCGCATTTTGTAAGAATTGTGTAAGAATTATAAAACAAAGAGAATATGCACGCCTTGAATACGGATAACTAAAAAACACCGCGCCACTGCACGGATATAAAACAAATCGCACTTTTGCACGGATATGAAAGAGCAAATCACGCTACTGCACGGATATGAAAAAGCGCGACCGAAGTCGCGCCGAGATTGTTATAGAAAAACCAAGAGATGATTTGCCAAAGAACAAACGGCAAAAGTCAAGGAAGACGAGGACGTCGCACGGAGCGTACCTATTCTTGCGTAGCAAACGCTGACCAAACACGGAGCAAGGCGCAATTATTAACGAAATGTGCTTATTCGGAGTTGGAGGCGCAAGGCGTCGACCGCACCGAGCGCCAAGCTTGCGTCACACACAAGGCTTTTATCCACAATTGTCGCTTGTTCCAATTGCTTGCTTTTTGCATTGGTGCTCCTTTTTTCCTTCACACAAAAGACTGCGCTTTCATCTTATAAATATCGCACTATCGTTCGCTTGTCTTTTGTGTGTGGAAGCCTTGTTGGTGTAGTACAAGTGAGCCGATAAGTGTTGTTCTTTTTATCGGCGAACGAGTGGCATAACAAGAGAACGATACTTTTCTATGCGCGTGCCGAGTTCCCCTCTTGCGAACGATGTTTGTTTAAGTAGAGAAATGATGTTATTTGAGCAATAGGGGAAAGCCCGAAGGGAAGGGGTGATATTGCATTAAAAGAGTTACGACTATCCCTATTACACGCGCACAGGCTGACAAAGAAAAAGCACAGCGAAATCGCTGTGCTTGGTTGTGCGTCTTGAACGCGTTTGGTTAACGTTTGCTGAATTGGGGAGCTTTACGTGCCTTGTGCAAACCGTATTTCTTACGCTCTTTCGCTCTCGGGTCGCGAGTGAGGTAACCTTCGCTCTTGAGAGTGGCTCTGTATGCTTCGCTGTCTGCGACGCAGAGCGCTCTTGCGATACCGTGACGGATTGCGCCTGCTTGACCGGTGTAACCGCCGCCGTAAACGTTGACGTATACATCGAATTTGTCGGTCGTGCCGGTTGCAACGAGAGGTTGATTGACGATGAGCTTCATCGTGTCAAGCGGGAAGTACTCGTCGAGAGTGCGCTTGTTGATGATGATTGCGCCTTCGCCGCCGGGGATAAGACGAACTCTTGCGATAGCGGTCTTTCTTCTACCGGTGCCGAGATATTGAACTTTCTTGGTTTTCTTAGTAGCCATATTCCACCTCTCAATTAGTTGAGTTTGAGCTCAACGGGGCATTGTGCCTGATGATCATGCTCTGCACCTGCGTAAACGCGGAGTTTCTTGAGCATTTTTGCACCGAGCGTGTTTTTGGGAAGCATACCCTTGACAGCCTTGTACACGACGAATTCAGGTTTTTCCGCCATCAATTTCTTGTATTGGATTTCCTTAAGACCGCCGATGTATCCGGTGTGATAACGATAGTATTTGTCCACAAGTTTGTTGCCCGTGAGGACGATTTTATCGCAGTTGATTATGATAACATGGTCGCCGCAGTCGACGTTGGGAGTGTATTGGGGTTTATTTTTGCCTTTCAAGATTGTAGCAACTTGAGATGCAAGACGTCCGAGAACCATATCGGTTGCATCGACGATATACCACTTGCTTTCCACTTCGCCCGGCTTTGCCATATAAGACTTATTGTTTTTTGCCATTGAAGACAAATCCTTAGCCATAGTGCTAACCTCCATAAATTGTTTTTGCAAGGCGTATGCCGAACTCGGAGGGGCTAGTTCTTCGCAAGGTCATACTTCTTCCAAAAATATGCTTGTTAATAATATTAAATTGTGCAATATAAGTCAAGCGTTTTTCCGCAAAATTCAATCTTTTTTGCAAAAACCGAAGATTTTTGCGGTTTGGAGCCGTATTTCAGGCGTTTTGAACGTCCGAGATATCCACAATCATATGCTTGCAATCGAGGTCTTTCAAGCCTTCTATCGAGGTTTCTTCACCGTCCAAAAGCACCTTTGCGCTCTTGACGTTTGCAAATTCAAGCGACAATTTCTCGGTTGCGATATCGTCCGTCGGCGTAATCTCGATTTCATAAGCGCCGCTCTCGGTTTTGCGCATATCGAAGTCGATTTTCCCTTGCTCGTCAATCATCGTAAACGTGTTTTCACCCGGATAGATGCGCACTTTGATATCGGAAAACTCAGTGGAATTGTCCGTCGCCTGCGTCATCGGGATTATGCCGCCCTCTTTGACGAAAACGGGATAATCGGAGAGTGAAAAATCTTGTCGATATACCTTTCCGCCCTCGTATTTCTTGCCGTCGAAAAAGCCTATCCAGTTGCCCTTTGGCAACCAAAATGTGTGTTTAGATACACCGTTTTTGCTCTTTTCCGTAATGGGGCAAACAAGCATTTGCTCGCCGAAAAAGTATTGATTGCGCCACTTTTTGCTATATGCGTTTTTGTCGCCTTTGACGTAATAATACATGGGGCAAATAAGCGGAACACCATCTTCTGCCGTGCGCACGTTTGCGGTGTAAAGATAAGGCAAAAGCGCATGGCGCAAGCGCAAAAAGTCCTCTGCTATGTTCTCGACCTCTGGATAATTCCATGGCTCTTTGCTCATTGCCTTGTTGTTGGAATGCAGGCGGTTGATAGGTGAAAATACGCCGTATTGCAGCCATCTGAGATACAACTCGTTGTCGCCTTTTCCAAAGAGGTGTCCGCCTATATCGTGCGACCACCACGTATAACCTGCGTTGGAAGCGAGCGCAGTGAAATACGGTTGCAAGCGCAAACTGTTCCACACCACCCACGTGTCGCCGGAGAAACCGAGCGGATATCTGTGCGAGCCGAGCCCCGCGTATCGCGACAGTATAATGCCCCTTTTGCCGTCACGGCAAATATCCATCGTGTGATAGTGGTTGAGAAGCCAAAGCGGATCGAGCCCTTTCATCTTGGACTTCGTGCCTTGTTGCCAATCTATCCACCAAAAATCAACGCCCATTTCCTCGTACGGATGGTGCAAGATATTGAAGTACGCATCACGGAATTTTTCGTCCGTGAGATCGAATTCAACCGTCTTTTTGGTGCTCGGATCAATACCGCACGCCCTTGCCATCTCGGGATATTGCTCCTCAAAATATCTCACGCCGTCGCGGGGGTGCAAGTTCATAGTTACGGCAAGATTGCGCCCTTTCAAATTGCTCAAAAAGCCTTTGGGATCGGGGAAAAGTTCTTTTTCAAACGTATATCCCGTCCATCCCGCGCCTTGGAAAGATTTGTATTCCGCATCCTTGGGCGTGTTCTTGACGATATGCCAATCCATATCGATGGTCGCGACGGTGAGCGGAATATTTTTTTGCTCGAACTTGTCCATAAGCGCAAGATATTCCTTATCGGTGTACGCGTGATAGCGCGACCACCAGTTGCCGAGCGCGTATTTGGGCAAAACGGGAGTGTACCCCGTAAGCGCATAGTATTCTTTAAGACCGCCGAGATAATCGTCCTCGAATGCAAAAACGTATTTGTCCACGCAATACTTTTCTCTCGGACTCACACTTCCGTCCTCGTTCAAAAGTACGGACTTGCCGTCGTCGATTTCGCTTATTCCGTTGCTTGCAAAAATACCTTTTCTTATATGCGCAATGCAGAAATGGTCTTGCTTTTCACGTCTGCTCTTCCAGCCTCCGACGACGCCGAAAGTGCCGTCCAAAGTGCGTGCCGTTCCGCCGAGATTGAAGCGGTTGCTTATCGCTCGCCAGTCTTTTTCGTCCTCGGTTTTTACATATACGTTGGCATTGTCAAGGTCTATGCAAAACATGTACTTATCCGTAACAACAAGCACTTTATCGCTTGTTTTTTGCACGGTAAAGTGCGGATTTGCAAAATTGCGACACACAACAAGCTGCGTGCGCTTATCTGTAAATTCGCCCTTTTCGACACGGATAATCCTGTCGCTAAGCACGCTTATCCTAACGTCGTCAAACACTACGACGTTCTTTTCTTTTGCAGGTGCAAGGTCAACTGAAAATCTCATTTTTCAATCCTCTAAAAAGATATTTTGCTATTATATAATAGCAAAGAAGGCACACGGTGTCAATACCGTCAATCCCAAACGATCAAACCGCGCTACGCGTTGGCGCACGCGCTTAAAAACGCTACGCAATAAAAAATAATTGCTTTTGTCGATGTATAAGACTATAATTATTGAACGAAATAGGTAGCTCTATGACAAAAACGAATTTACTTTCTAGATTATATCGCCATGGCGTCCAACTAATGGCTGTCGGAATAATTACGGGTATATGTGCAGGCATTATCGTTACGTTTTTTAACATAGCAGCCGAGTTGCTTGCAAAATACGCAAAAGACCTATATTCGCTTATTCGCGAAAACCCCGCCTTTATTCCGTTGCTTTTTATTGCGCTCGCCGCAATAGCATTTTTGATATCGACGCTCTCAAAGTATGTCCCTATGGTCCGCGGGAGCGGAATACCGCAAACGGAAGGTGCGGCAAGAGGTTTGTTGGAATTGAAATGGTACAAATCTCTTCCGTCAATGGTGGCGGCGTGCCTCGTTTGTATAGTATCGGGACTTACGGCAGGCGCAGAAGGTCCTAGCATGTTTATAGGCGCGACGTGTGGCGACGGCACGAGCAAAATGTTGAGATGCACGGATATGGAACGCAGATACCAGTTGACCGGCGGCGCATGTGCCGGACTTGCCATAGCTTTTAACGCGCCTTTGACGGGAATAGTTTTTGCATTTGAAGAGGCACACAGACGTTTTACTCCCGCCATATTCATTTGTGCGTTTTCATCCGTTCTTTCCGCAACCATAACGCGCAACGTGCTTTATCAAGCTATGAATATGCCGATAACATCTTCGTTCTCGACGTATTCTCTCGTCCAAATCCCGCTTAACGCATATGGATTCGTTGCGTTGGCGGCAATAATAAGCGGTTTGTTGGGATTCGGGTTTTATTGTTTGTGCTTGCTTTCTCGAAAAGTCTTTGCAAAAATCACTTTTGCAAAAGGAATGGGAAAAATGCTTATACCGTTTTTGACGGCGGGCGTATTTGGGCTGATCACGGCATCCGCAATGGGCGGAGGTCATTCTTTCATCCAGTCTCTCGGCACAAACGGAGGTGTCGACGCACAAGACGTAACGACAGTTTTCTCGTCGCCTATCGTGGTATCTTTGATAATTATTCTGTTGTTGCGCGCAATTGCCACCGTATTAAACCTCGGAGCGGGCGTGCCGTGCGGAATATTCATTCCTATGCTGTCGATAGGTGCGTGTATAGGCGCTTTGGTGTCAAAGCTCTGCGGGGTTATGGGCATGGATTCGATATACGCCGATTGCATCGTCATGATTTGTATGGCAACGTTTTTCGCATCGATAGTAAAAGCCCCGATAACGGCAATTATTATGGTCGTCGAGCTCACGTGGCAGTTTACTCTGCTTATTCCCGTTATACTCGGCGTTTCGTTTGGGTATATGGTAAGCGAGATTTTCGGCGCAAAGCCTATATACGAAGTTATCTTGGACGGCATACTCGAAGACGAACATATACATCTCACCCGCCACACCTACTCAACAGTTATAGAAGGCGGCTCAATCGCAATGAACAAGCCCATACGAGACATATTGTGGCCGGGCAACCTTCTCATACGCTCGATAAAGCGAAACGGTGAAAACGTAATTGCTGCGTCGGATACCGTATTGAGAGAAGGCGATGAAATAACCGTACAAACAGAGTGCGTTGACTTCAACCGATTCAAAACGTGGGTTGACGAAATCGTAAAACCCCGTCAAAACCTAATACGTTCGAGTCTAAGACGAAAAAAAACTCCTACTGATAATTCACATTGATTTTCATTCATTCAAAAGCGATTGCCTCAATAGCAATCGTTTTTTTATTGCAACGGACGGAATAAGTGCAATAACCAGCCGTATTTGGTTAAAACAAAATAAACAGATGAAGAACAAGAAAGGCACAAGTGCGTTATATTCTCCCACGCTTATGTAGAGGACCGGATAAGTGCAATAAATCGATGCATAACGAGAAAGGCACGGCTTGAACCAAAACCCAACGTACATTTGCGTACGTGATTTTGGAGCAAGTCGTGCCTGACAAAGTTAGACGCGATTTAGTGCGCTTATCCAAACACTGCGAGCAAAAATCCGGCGGCGACGGCAGATCCAATTACACCTGCCACGTTCGGGCCCATAGCATGCATGAGAAGATAGTTGCCTTTGTTGTATTGGAGACCGACGACGTTGGAGACGCGGGCTGCCATAGGCACGGCGGATACGCCCGCAGAACCGATGAGCGGATTGATTTTGCCCTTGGAGAGGACGTACAAGAGTTTGCCGATGAGAAGTCCGCAAATCGTTGCAAGGACGAAACCCGCAAGACCGAGGACTACGATGAGCAAAGTCTTTGTGGTAAGGAAGGTTGCGCCGACTGCGGTTGCACCGACGGAGATGCCGAGGAACAACGTGACGATGTTCATAAGCGCGTTTTGTGCGGTATCGCTCAAACGCTCGGTGACTCCGCACTCACGCAAGAGGTTGCCGAACATAAGACTACCGAGAAGCGGAGCAACGGACGGCAAGAGCAAGGATACGACGACGGTGACGAGAATCGGGAAGATAATCTTCTCTTTCTTGCTGACCTTGCGCGTTGCTTGCATAACCGTCATGCGCTCTTTCTTTGTGGTGAGCAACTTCATAAACGGCGGTTGCAAAAGCGGAATGAGTGCCATATACGAATACGCCGCCACCGCGATAGGAGCAAGCAAATGCGGAGCAAGTGACTTGGTGAGGAAGATAGCCGTCGGACCGTCTGCGCCTGCGATAATGGAGATTGAGGACGCTTCACCGCCCGTAAATCCCAATGCCGCCGCAAGAATAAGCACGAGATATATACCGCCTTGTGCCGCCGCGCCGAGGATAAGCGAACTCGGCCGAGAGAGCATAGGACCAAAGTCCGTCATTGCGCCGACGCCAATAAAGATAAGGCAAGGATAAACGCCCGTCTTTACGCCTATGTAGAGCATATCGAGAAGTCCGCCGTGTTGCAAAACGTATTGATAATTGACGCCTTGTTTTACCGCGTCCCACATAATTGCGTTGCCTTCGCTGTCAACGCCGATTTGCGTAACGCCCGTCCACCACTCTGCGTGGAAGATTTTATCTCCGTCGAGGGCTGGAAGGTTGGTTAAAAGCATACCGAACGCAATGCCCACGAGGAGCAACGGCTCGAATTGCTTTTTGATGCCGAGATAAAGGAAGAAGAATGCGATGATAATCATCACGATGGATTGCCAACCGTTTGACTCACCGAAGAGATGATATCCGCTCCCGTTCCAAATATTTTTCAAAATTTCGCCGATATCCATAGTTTACCTCACAGAATTTCGACGAGGGGTGAACCCGTTTGAACGCTTGCGCCCTTTTGCACGAAGATTTGACCGACTTTGCCGTCTTTGTCGGCGTAGATTTCGTTCTCCATCTTCATAGCTTCGAGAATAACGAGCACGTCACCCTTTTTGACTTGTTGACCGCTCGTGACCTTCACGGCGTTGATAGTGCCGGGCATCGGCGCGACGATTGCGTTTGCGCCCGCCGCCGCCACGGGTGCGGATTGTGCAGGTGCTGCAGCTTGCACGGGTGCTTGAGCCACGGGTGTCGCTACAGGTGCGCTTTGAGGAAGTGCGGCATCGTATTCAGATTGGATAACCGCCTCGCCTTTTTCAACTTCTACTTCGTAAATTTTGCCGTTGAGAGTAACTTTGTAAATCATTTGTCTTCCTCCACTCTCTTGATGGATTTGAAACGCAACTCGTTGAGAGGCGTATTGGTTTCGTCGGCAACGATTGCCATAATCATAGCCGCGTCGCGCTCGTCGGTGTTGATGAGTTTAAGCTCACCGCAAGTGCCTTGCGCATATTGTTTTTCTTGAGTTTGGGTATCTTCCTCTTGCTTTTGCTCTTTCTTTTTCCAAAACGTCATTTTTTGTTTTGCGTTTTGGATTTTCTCGCTCCACTCGGGGTGTTTTTCGCGCAACTTTTCACTGCCTTCGAAAATCTTGCCTTCGAGTTGAACGATGAGCATCAAAAGGATAAGAACGACAAACACTATTGCAATGCCGATGAGTGCCAAAAGCGCGGCGTCACCGGCTTTAAGGTCTGCGTCCTTATCTAAAATACCGCTTAAAAGCATATATCCCATAATTCACCTCATTCAATCGGTGCGATTGTATATTTGACTACTTTTTCTTCTTTTGCCTTGCGAGCGTCGAAGAATTTCTCCGCGACTTGCGGGAAGAGAATGTAAGAGAGCACGTCCTCGTCGCTCTTTGCGGTGTCGCCGAGCTCCGCTTTGGTCTTTTCAAAGACGGGTTCGAGCGTGTCGGCGTATCTGCCCTCGATTGGCTTCTCGTCACCGAGCACTTTCTTCATAACGTCGGGATTGATAGGAGCGGGAGAAGTGCCGTATTCGCCTCTGCAATATGCTTTGACTTCTTTGGAAATATTCTTGTATCTTTCACCCGCAAGCACGTTGTTTGTTGCCTGAACGCCAACCATTTGGCTCATGGGCGTTACGAGCGGCGGATATCCGAGATCTGCTCTGACCTTCGGAGTCTCTTGGAGCACTTGCTCGAATTTGTCCATAGCGTTTTGCGCTTTGAGTTGGGATACGAGGTTGGAAAGCATACCGCCCGGCACTTTGTAGTTGAGTGCGTCCGTATCCGTTGCGAGCATCTTGGGATTGAGCGTGCCGTCTTTGAGGTATCCGTCGCGGATGGGCTTGAAGAAGTCGTTGACTTTTTTGAGCGTTGCGTCGTCAAGACCTGTTTCGTATCCGAGTTGTTTGAGGGCAAAGTTGATGGTTTCGGTTGCGGGTTGGCTCGTGCCGCCGCTGAAACAAGAAGTTGCGGTATCGATAACGTCAACGCCTGCCTCGATTGCCTTCATATACGTCATATATGCCATACCCGTCGTGCAATGAGTGTGCAAAACTACGGGGATTTTGACTTCGTTCTTGATTGCGCCGATAAGTTCGTACGCCTCGAACGGAGTCATCGTTCCTGCCATATCCTTTACGCAGATTGTGTTTACGCCCATATTTTCAAGCTCTTTTGCCATCTTTGCGAAAGCGTCGAGAGTGTGAACAGGGCTTTGCGTATAGCTGATTGCACCCGACACCATAGCGCCGCATTTAAGAGCGGTTTTGGTTGCCGTTTCGAGGTTGCGAAGGTCGTTGAGCGCGTCGAAGATACGGATAATATCAATGCCGTTGTCAACGGATTTTTCCACAAACATCTTGACCACTTCGTCGGGATAATGCTTGTAACCCAAGAGGTTTTGACCTCTCAAAAGCATTTGAAGTTTGGTATCGGGCATTGCCTTACGCAAATTGCGCAAACGTTGCCACGGATCTTCGTCGAGATATCTCAAGCATACGTCAAACACCGCGCCGCCCCAGCACTCGACGGAATAATAGCCCGCCTCGTTCATCGTGGGGAGAACGTCGGCAAATTTGGAATACGGCAAACGAGTCGCAATCAAAGATTGGTTGGCGTCTCTGAGCACCGTTTCGGTAAATAACACTTTTTGTTTTTTATTGTCGTTTCCCATAAGGGCCTCCAAAAAATAATTCGCTTGAATTATAGCAAAGTTTTATTCTTAACACAATCCATTTGACAAATAAATAGATAAAAATTTATTTATATAAGCTGCAAAAAATCTAACACATCTTGCAATCTATATGCTTTGCATACGTTCGTATGATAATTTTTCAAGCAAACAGACCGCCTTTCGCTAAATTCAAAAACTTACGCAAAACAAAAATCCCGTCTGCGATTGGCAAACGGGACTTTGATTTTTGACTGCAAGATTTTAATGTTTTTCTTTATTACGCCTTTTTGAGACCGATGTTTATGTCCATAAATTCAAGGCGAAGGAAGAGTTTTTGCACTCCGCCGTCTTCCGTCATCGTGAATACGCCGAAAGGCTCCGTCGTCGGATTGTCTTTTACCGCGTATCCGAGGTAGATTGCCTTGTATTCCTTGCCGTCCGCGCCTTTGAGATATCTTATTGCGTATTGCGTGTCGAGTGTGAGCTTAAGCACGGTATCCGACGGAATGAGGTCGAGCAAGTCGGACGGAAGTTTCATATTTTGAGCAACGTATGCAAGCGCCTCTTTCACGCCCTCGTCTTCGTAATCGAGACCTTCGATATTGAAGCCGAGGCTATGACGGATAAGTTCGAGCGCGCCCTTCAAATCCGCCGCCTCCAATTTGGCTCTAAATCCCGGGAACATCGGTTCGACGTAGAAATTCAGTCCGCCCACAATATCGAAAGAGGAAATCATTTCGCCCACGTTCACGTCGCCGAGTATGCTTTTTACAAGCGGCATTTTGAGGATGTTGGCAATGTTGCCGAAAAGTCCGTCAGCCGTCTGAATTTGTGCATGGAGCGTGCCGTCTTTCTTGAATTCAAAATACGTTTCGTCCATATTGATTGCGATATCTTCGATGAGGTTGAGCATACCGCTTTCCCCGTCCTCACCGCCGTTGATTTGCCCCATAAAATCGGTTACGGAATTGTCAATTGCAAATCTCGTATCTTGCGAGAATTGCGCGGGCTTTTCGTCCTCGTTACAAGCGACGAGCGTTAACGCACAACAACAAAGGGTGAGAAGGGCAACTATCGTTGCGGATATTTTAACGAAATTCTTTTTCATTTTCTCGCCCCCCTCAATAGTTTATCGGCGTATAGCCGTTTATCGCCGCAAAGTACGCCACGGTTACATCTTCAAAGGTGTTTGCACCGTTTATTGCGTTGTATGCGCCTTGTGCGTCAAAGCCTTGGATAGGCTCGAACATTCTTGCGATTTGGTCGCATTTGATAGCCTTGTAGTTGGCAATCGCGTTTACGTCCGCCATACCCCAGCCCTCGAGCATCTTTTGAGTTGCGCCGGCAATAATCGCATGTCCGATATTAGACGGGTGCGTCCAGTCCGCAAAGATGAGTGAGCATCCCACGCTGTTTTGAGAGAGATTTACCACGCCGTCTGCGTCAACGTCCATATCCGTATATTCGTTGAAAACTTTGTCGATGTCGAGAACGTCCACTTTCATATCGGGATTTTTCTCGTTGTATTCGTCAATCAGTCCGTTGAGTTTGTCAAGAAGTTTTTGTGCAAGCGCGCGCACTTTTTCAATCGTGTCATAACCCCTGTCCGCAAGCGCGCCGTATTCCGCAATATCAAGAAGCGTAGAGCCTTCGTACACGGGATTGTAAACCTTTTGGAACACGATTTTTGCCGTGGGGTTGAGTTGTCTGAGTCTTGCCACTATATCCACGATATTTTGATACGTGCTCGGAAAGTTGAAGGTCGGGTCTTTGGTATAGACGTTCGTGCCGTCGTATCTGTCGCCGTATTGAACGGCGGCGCTATCCCCGCCGCGCCACATGGACGGACGAATAACCTCGTCGCTGCCGCCGTCGTGCAAGTAATCGAACAAGGACTTATCGTCGTCGTATTTCGCGCGTAACGCAGCTTCGTTCTCGTCACCCGCAAAGCACGCTTGATACCATCTGTCGGCTCCCGTCTTATTTTGCTCGATATCCGCCATTTCCATCATCAGCGAGCCGAGACTGAATTGCAACATATTGTTGCCCAGCACCGAGATATGTATTACGTCTGCCTCTATGATGTGTGTCTTGATGAGCGTTGCGGTCTCGTCGTCTCTGCTTATTATTTGCAAAAGTCCGTCGCCGTTGTCCTTGTCAACCATACTTCCCGACGTAAGGTGTCCCGAGACGGAATGGTTGTAGTAGTTCATATTGTTGACTCTGCCGACGAGCGCGTAATAACCGTAGTTGTCGCGCTCGGATACGGGAGACGGACCTATAAGCGCCTCCGCAATGGAATCGCCGAGATAGACGATTGTAAGTTTATCGTCCTCTTCGGGCTGTTTGTCGCACGCCGCAAAGGATACGGCAAGCACCGCAATCAAAAGCGTGGCGACGATGAGGGAAAGGATTTTCTTCATAAATACCCCCTAAATGAATAAAAGCAAATACACTTTGCAACGCATTCAGTCTATATCAAAATTGCGCTTTTGTAAATATGAAAACAAAAAATCGCCGATGGATTTCGGCGATTTTAACGTTATGCTTTTTCAACAAAAGACACTTTTGCCATTCTTTGCTCTCTGACAGGTCTGTCGTTGTAGTCCGTTTGCACCTCGGCAATGCGGTCAACCGCGTCCATGCCCTCAACCACTTTCCCGAATGCGGCGTATTGTCCGTCAAGGAATTTCGCGTCCGCATGGCAGATAAAGAATTGCGACGACGCGGAGTTGTAGAATTGACTGCGCGCCATAGAGATAACGCCTCTTTCGTGCGAGAGCGGATTGTTCACGCCGTTGACTCTAAACTCTCCTTTTATCGTCTCTTTGCTTCCGCCCGTGCCCGTGCCTTTGGGGTCTCCGCCCTGTATCATAAAGCCGGATATTACACGGTGGAAAATCAGTCCGTCGTAAAAGCCTTCACCCACGAGTTTTTGAAAGTTCTTCACCGTTACGGGAGCCACGGACGGCATAAGTTCAACAACGATTTCGTCGCCGTTCGCCATTGTGATTTTTACGTATTCGGTTGTCTTGTTTGTATCGATAAATGCCATAAACACCTCTTTATATATCGTTTTTATGCGGATAAACCGCGTTTTATGTTACAAACTGCTTTTGGCAATTGCCATAGCAACCGCTTTTGCGCTTGAGAACGCCCACTGCAAATTGTATCCGCCGCAATCGCCGTCTATATCTAGCGCCTCGCCGATCGCATACGCGTTTTTCACTTTAAGCGACATAAGATTTTCGTCGAATTCACGCACGTCCAAACCTCCCGACATAACCTGCGCAAGACTTGCGTCGCCAAGACCTTCTATTGTGAATTTGTAGTTCTTTATCGCATTTGCAAGCGCGCTTATTTTGCCTGCCGCAACGTCCGACGCATCGCACCCTGCCGCCCATATTATGCGCTCTTGCACTTTGCTGTGAAAAGTGCCCGTAAGCAATTCTCCGACGGTGAGATTGTTATCGCGCTTGCGCAAAATCTCTTCCGCTTCCGCTTTGGAATATTCGGGCATAAAGTCTATCGTGAGCATATCTCCGATTTTGGCACGACCCCTGGCGATCTCGCTTGACATATTGAACACCGCAATTCCGCTCACGCCAAAATCCTTAAAGAGCACTTCTCCCGTTTCATAGCGATATCCTATGCGCACGCCTGCTTTCACACGCACGCCCTGCAATCCTTTGAGAGCGTCTTTGTTGGTGCGAATAGGCACAAGCGACGGCACGTAATCGCGCGTCTTGTGTCCAAGCACTTTGTAAAGAGAAAGACTGTCTTTCCCGAATGTCGCAGGCGAGCCCGTGGCAAGCACTACGTTGTCGGCTTGCATTGAAAACGCCTCGTTTGGGCGATCATCACGGCGCACAACGCCGCTCACCGTAAACGTATCGTTGAAAGCGTCGATATTGTTCACCGCGTGCGAAACGTATACGTCCACGCCGTTTCTCTCTACTGCCCTGCGCAACACGTCGAGCACGGATGCCGCACATTCGCTGTACGGATAAACGCGCTTGTCCACCACCTTGGTGAGCAAACCCATTTTTTCAAAACTCGCAATCGTGTCGTGTGCGTCAAACCTGTCAAGAAACTCCTCGACAAAATTCGGCTTGTTGTAGTGCACGATGTTCATATCGAGGTTGGTAAGATTGCACTTTCCGTTGCCCGTCGCAAGCAATTTTTTGCCCACGCGGTCGTTGCTCTCCACAATCGCAACTTTGAGTGCCGTCGGCAGTTGCGAGGCAAGAAACAATCCGCCTGCTCCGCCGCCTATAATGATAACGTCGTAATTTTTGGTATTCATAGCCACATTCTACCACACCCTACCGCATAAATCAATTTTTTTCAAAAATTCCTCGCCGCCGCAATCGCAACTCTGCCCGTAAAAGTATGGCTTTAGGTTTTTTATATATTCAAACGCAATCCCGCCCAAAGCCCCTCGACAGCGGCGTTCCGTATTATATACGATTTGCACTTCTCTATCATCCGCCACGGCAAGAAATCTTTTGTTTTGCCACTCACCGACAATCTGACACAAATTTTGCGGAAATATCTCAAAACGCTTGTCAAACAAACGGAATTAGTGTATTATAACTCTTGCTTTGGAGGCATAGCCCAGTTGGTTAGAGCGCTACGTTGACATCGTAGAGGTCATAAGTTCGAGTCTTATTGTCTCCACCACACCTTACCAATCCGCACCATGCGGATTGGTTTTTTAATTTATATGGCGACTATGCTTGCATATGGCGACGTATAAATAAAAAAGCAAACAAATGCGCAGCATTTACGTGTGGTGAGAGTCCCTCCGGGGCAGGAAAAAGACGGCCGTTTGCACCGCAAACGACTTGAATTATTGTCTCCACCACACCTTACCAATCCGCACCATGCGGATTGGTTTTTTAATTTATATGGCGACTATGCTTGCAT
>CAKQUV010000008.1 GCA_934277615.1 uncultured Clostridia bacterium
ATGTTAAAAGACAGCGCAAAACGGCAATGGGAAGTGGTTCTTGTTTACAAATTAGACAGGTTTTCAAGAGATAAATACGAAATGACAATACATAAGCATACTTTGAAAGAAAACGGCGTAAAACTCGTGTCCGCTATGGAGAATATTCCCGATAGTCCCGAAGGCATTATACTTGAAAGCCTGCTTGAAGGTATGAATCAGTACTACAGCGCGGAACTTGCTCAAAAGATAAATCGTGGATTAAAAGAAAGTTGGATGAAAGGTCAGACAACCGGCGGTAAACCCGTGTTTGGATATGACGTTGTTGACAAAAAGTGTATCATAAACGAATATGAAAGCGGAATTATACTTGAAGCCTTCACCAAGTATGCACAAGGGTATAAAGCAAACGCTATTGTAGAGATTTTCAAAGAAAAAGGCTACCGTCGTAAAAACGGTATGCCAATAGGAGAAAAGTATTTATACAGTTTATTTCACGATATCCGTTATACGGGAATTGTCGAACACCAAGGCGTTGTATATTATAAAATCTTTCCGAGAATTATATCGGACGAACTTTGGCAAGTGGTAAGTGCGATAAACGATGAAAACAAACTTGCTCCGAGCCGCAAAAAAGAGATATTTGATTATATCCTTTCGGGTAAACTTATTTGTGGCGACTGTAAACACCGTATGATAGGCATAAGCGGAACAAGTAAAACTGGAGCAATTCACTATTACTATTCCTGTAAATCAAAACAGCGCAGAAAAATGAAGTGCAACACAAAACCTATACAAAAGCAGTTTTTGGAAGATATGGTTATTCATACAACATCCGAAATGCTGAAAAGCGTGTCGGCGATACATAAAATTGCCGAAAATATTTATAACGTTCATAAAGCCGAAACGGCGGATAACACAGCGTTGAAATTGCTGGAACGCAAACAGAAAGAGGCTCTAAAAGCACAAAACAACATAATTAAGGCAATCGAGCAAGGTATTATTACCGAAGCAACAAAAATTCGCTTGACGGAACTTGAAAAACAACTGACGAGTCTTGAATTTGAAATTGCAAAAGAAAAAGCCCGTAGTTACACATACTTAACCGTCGAGCAAATAGAGATGTATTTAAGTAAATTCGTATTCGAGAATACGGACGACATAAAAGTGCGAAAACTAATAGTAAATGCCTTTGTTCGGGAAGTCATACTCTATGAAGACGAGATTGTCATTACGTACACGTTTACAGATAATCCCGAGCACCTGAAAAGGACGAAGGACACGACATTAAAAACAGAAAACCAAATAGAACAGGCGGAAAAATCCGCTTCTTCTTATATAGTGAGTTCGAGCATTTTCAGCCACTTCCCACCAAAAAATATCGTACAAAATGTACGATATTTTTTTGTATAAGGGGATTATGTGTGATAAAATCACACTCACGGACGTCGCCGTGCGAACCCCTATGCCAGGGCTGACGCAACACTTTGCAAGTAAACTTGCGCGTTTTGCTATTACGGAAGCTCCTTGACCGCTTCCTACGAATCCCCTTATCTCCACCAAAAAATATCGTACAAAATGTACGATATTTTTTTGTATAAGGGGATTATGTGTGATAAAATCACACTCACGGACGTCGCCGTGCGAACCCCTATGCCAGGGCTGACCGCAAGCAAAGAGAGACGCAAGCGCAACGCATTTGCGGAAATCGTGCGTAGCGGACATAGTAAACAAACAAGACACGCAGTGTCCCGTGCTATGCGCGGTGGTGCGACAGCACCGTTTGTTTAGCGTATACGCTTCGTCTATGAATTGGCCTGCCCATATGGTTCTAAAACGAGCCGATGGTATGTGTTTGTAACGGTGCGTCGGGTAGGTGATAGGGCAGTGCAAAGGAATAAGCGCAATCGCCGTTTTTGACGGTGTCAACGGATATAAAAATTGTGAAAGTCTTTCATTTTTCTTGACATCAATTGTCCGATATGGTAAGATTGTCAAGCATTGAAACGTTGATGTGATTTTTTGTGATTGCATTTTGGCGTTTGTGCGGGTGTAGTTCAATGGTAGAATGTCAGCCTTCCAAGCTGATTGCGTGGGTCCGATTCCCATCACCCGCTCCATACCACGTCTTGACGTGGGAATTGGACGGTCCGCACCGAGCGTAAAGCGAGGTTGCCGCACTTATCCAAAACTCATCGTCATTACATAGCGGGTATATGGCAAATGTTGCCGACACGTATGCGGCATTCCCATCACCCGCTCCATATATCCTTACTATGCGAGGATATGAGCCTGTAGCTCAGCAGGATAGAGCAACGGCCTTCTAAGCCGTGTGTCGGGAGTTCGAATCTCTTCAGGCTCGCCATTATGGTGGATATAGCGCAGTTGGTTAGCGTGCCAGGTTGTGGCCCTGGAGGTCGTGGGTTCGAATCCCACTATTCACCCCAGAATGTCGTCAATCTCCTTTTTGGAGTTGAATAAAGTTTGAATTACGATATATTTTTTCGGATTCGAACGGGCAGAAAAGCGAACAATTCAGTGAATTGTGAGCCTGCCCCGGCGTGATAGCGCAGACCTTTACGAGGTCGTATGGATAAGCAATTGTTTGCCTGTGCCGTGCAAGAACGTGGCATAGGTCAAGCGGAGCGAATCCCACTATTCACCCCAGAATGTCGTCAATCTCCTTTTTGGAGTTGAATAAAGTTTGAATTACGATATATTTTTTCGGATTCGAACGGGCAGAAAAGCGAACAATTCAGTGAATTGTGAGCCTGCCCCGGCGTGATAGCGCAGACCTTTACGAGGTCGTATGGATAAGCAATTGTTTGCCTGTGCCGTGCAAGAACGTGGCATAGGTCAAGCGGAGCAAATCCCACTATTCACCCCACAATTAATACAAACTCTTTATTGAGTTAGTATATAATCTAAAATTTTGATATTTTATATCAAAAGTTGGGATGCAAACAAAATGTTTGCAAAAATACGGTTTATTTTGTTGCAAAATGTTTCACGAAGTGATAATATAGACCGTGCTGGATAGGGGTATCGCCAAGCGGTAAGGCACCAGATTTTGATTCTGGCATTCGTTGGTTCAAATCCAGCTACCCCTGCCAATGACTCACTAGCTCAGCCGGTAGAGCACCGCACTTTTAATGCGATGGTCCGGAGTTCGAATCTCCGGTGGGTCACCAAAAAGCATACTCATTGAGTATGCTTTTTCTTTTCCAACGGAGATTAAAAACAATATTCATTGTTTTCGTGCTTTACACGGCGAACTCCTTTCCCGGACTGCCGCATCGCGCTGCAAGTAAACTTGTGTGTTCTGCTATTACGTCTAGTCCGCTGGGCTCGCTTACGAATCTCCGGTGGATTATCAAGAAAAAGTGTACTTTTTAGTGTGTTTTTTAGTAAAATTTTCAGAGGTATATTATGGGATTGCTAGTAGGGAAACAGATTTCTTATCCGTCATTTGTGTTGAAAGATAGAATTAAAATTGAAGAAGAGACAGAATATCGTTTTTATTTAGATATCCCGTTTAATATTGATAATGATAGAGTGGTTGTTGTAATAATGAAAAATCCCAGTAGTGCAGATTCTTTAAAATGTGACATGACTATTTCAAAGGTATGCAATGCGGCTAAGAATAATCAATATGGTAGAGTTATAATTATGAATTTGTTCCCTATTAGAGCGACATATGCAAGTGATGTTGTTAAATTTTATTCTTATCATGACTATGACAAACAAATGAAAAAGAATCTTGATTTGATAATTAAGGTTTCTAAAGGAAAGGATGTTGTGTTTGCGTGGGGAACAAATACTATCGGAGGGAAAAGAAATTTCCCGAATAATTATGATGATGCAATTAGAAATGTCGTGAATTCGGTTACGTCACGAACATTTTATGCCGATAGATGCATTTGCAATAATAAAAATAGTATTTGCTATGCAAATAACCAGAATAATCAGCACAATGATGTTAGATACCCAAAACATGGGTTGCGCTGGTCTTATACCTCAAAATTTATACCCTACTAAAGATTTACGATTTTGGCGGTAATTTTTCCGTCGGTGAGGACTACGTAGGCGTATGAGGGCGCACCCGAGAGGGGCGAGAGCAAGGAGCCGGGGCAGATAAAGGTTATGCCGTCGGTTTGCGTGATTTCGGCAAAGTGCGTGTGTCCGTAAAAGACGAGATTGCAGCCGAGTTCCTGCGCGCGGAATTTGAGAGAAGTTAAATCGCGCTTGACGTGGTATTTATAGCCGTGCGTAAGCAAAATTTTGAAGTCGCCGATTTGCAAAACCTCTTCGTCGGTAAAGCCGTGCGGATCGCAATTTCCTTTGACCATATGCAGATTTTTGTTGAATAGTAAATCGCCGAGCGACGTGATGCCGTCGCCCAGAAAGAATACGTAATCGTTCTCTTGCGCAACGCTCAAAAGGCGAGGCGGAAGAGGCAAATTGTGGCTGTCGCTGAATGCGACAATAGTGGTCATTTTCATTGACGTTTTTGCAATTTTTCAAGCATAGCGCGCAGGGCTCTGCCTCTGTGGCTGACGGAATTTTTTTCTTCTTGCGTTGCTTCGGCAAATGTTTTTTTGAGCTCGTACGAATAGAAAAGCGAGTCGTATCCAAAACCTTCCGTTCCGCGTTCTTCTTGCAAAATCTCACCTTCAACACGTCCTTTTGATGTGATAAAGTCGCCGTTTGGATAAACAATTGCGATTACCGTGGCAAAATGCGCTTTGCGATTCTGCTCGTTTTTAAGGTTCTTCAGAAGCAAAGCGCGATTGTTTGCGTCGTTGTGTTCTTCGCCTGCGTATCGTGCGGAGTACACGCCAGGGGCGCCGTTTAGCGCATCCACCATAAGCCCGGTATCGTCTGCAAGCGTCGGCATATGGCAAAACTCTTGAATGGTGCGTGCTTTGAGCAATGCGTTCTCTTCCAAAGTCTTGCCCGTTTCTTCCACGTCAACGTCGATTCCGAGGTCTTTGAGCGAAAGCAGTTCGTCAAATTGTCCGCGGAGTATTGCGCGGATTTCTTGCAGTTTGTGCGCGTTGTTGGTTGCGATGGCGAGTTTCATTTTTTTCACCTCTGATTGCCGGTAAGGTTCAATTATTCCGTGTGTTTTCTTGTTCGTTTTTGTTGTGTTTATATTCTCTATTTTGAGTTTCTTAGGCTCATTGCTGCATGCGCGTTATTGCTTATTCTCGCTCCATTGCTTTATGCATTTGGCGATATTGATAAAGTGGTCTGCGATACGCTCCGAGTCCGACGCAAGCGACAAATACTGCGCACCGACGTCCGGAGTGCATTCGCCGTCTCTCAAACGCGCAATGTGATTTTCGCCCATTTCGTCCTTGATGTCGTCGATTTTTTCTTCGATTTCGTTGGCAGCGTTGAGGCTGTCGAGATCCGCATTGACGTACGCTTTCATTGTCTTTTGGAACAATTCCTCGATATGCTCTTGCAGATTGCGTATTTCGTTCACGGCTTTTTCGGAGAATTTTTGGTTTATATCTCGAAGTTTGTCGGCGTATTCCACGATATTTTCCGCATAGTCGCCCACTCGTTCGATGTCGGACACGGTATGGAACGATGTGGCAAGATAATTGTGGTCGGCGTCGTTCATTTCGCACTTTGAGAGTTTGACGACAAATCTCGAAATCTCCTTATTAAGGAAATTGAGTTCGTTTTCGTTTTTGCGGAATTTTTCGATATTGGAATAATCCAACGTGCAGACAATATCGCAAGCAATTTGATAATTGTGCAGAGCGATTTCCGCCATATTTACAATTTCGTTCTTTGTCTGAAGTACGGCAATAGGCGGCGTTGAAATCATGTGCTCGTCGATATAATACAGTTTTTCGTCGGACTCTTGCGCCGGAGCTTTTTTGTCGGGAATCATCTTGCTGACGAGTTTTACCATAAGATTTGTAAACGGCAACACGAGCGCAACGGTTATGACGTTGAAGAACGTATGGAACATTGCAAGTTGCGTTTGCGGCGCGTTTGGGAACATCTTTTCAAACAGATATCCGAATGTGATAACGCGCGACGGATTGACGCTCTTGCTTATCTCGCGCATCATCATGGCGACGAGCATAAATATAATCACGCCCGTAATGTTGAAGAGCAGGTGGATAAGAGCGGTGCGCTTTGCGTTTGTTCCCGAGGTGATACCTGCGATAATCGCGACCACGCAAGAGCCGATATTGGAGCCCATTGTGAGATAAATACCTTGGTCAAGGGATATAAGCCCCGTGAATACCATCGTGATTGCAACGGAGGTCATAACTGACGAGCTTTGAATTATGGCGGTGAACACTGCGCCGATAAGCACGAGCAAAATGGGATTTTTGATGAGAGCGAGGAAGTTTTTGACCGATTCGAGCTCTGCAAACACTTTCATGGACGCGCTCATTATATCAAGACCTACAAACAGCATTCCGAAACCTGCCAAAATGCCGCCGACCTTTTTTACGACGTCCTTCTTTGCAAACGCCATGATAAATGCGCCTATGCCTGCGAAAGTTGCAAATATAACGCCGGTTGATATCGTATCCTCAAACATACCGAGCGCAGTGATTTGTCCGGTAATCGTCGTGCCGATGTTTGCGCCGTATATGACGGTTGCCGCCTGCATAAGCGTCATAATGCCTGCGTTGACGAAGCCTATGACCATGACCGACGTTGCGCCCGAGCTTTGTATGGCTGCGGTCGCGACTGTGCCTATGCCGACGCCCATAAGCTTGCTTTTGGACGTTTTGGCAAATAGTTTCTTGAGTTTGTTTGACGAAACGGATTCGAGATTGGAGCTCATCATGGTACAGGCAATAAGAAAAACGCCTATACCTGCTATGAGTGATAAAACTGCGGTTGCGATTTGAACGGGTGTCATAAAATTGAGTTTTGCACTTCTCGTGCCGTTGGGTTGCCCCTGCGAGCGCACTCGCGTTTATAAAGTTCGTTACCCCTTATAACAATTGATATTATAAAGAAAAACGCAACCTTTGTAAAACGATTTGTAAAAGTCCGTCCGAATTTGTTTAAATAACCCAAATGCTCGCCCGAAAGGCGTCGAAAGCGGTTGCAGATGGGATTGCGATGTGTTCGTTTTTCAAGGTTAAAAACAATTTGAAAATCAGTCAAAATGCCTAAAATCGACAAATAACACGATAAGTGTATAAAAAATCTACAACACGTATCGTGCGATAGCGTGGTTCAAAACAGGTAAAAATAAGGCGTTTTAAGCGGTTTTACGCTCAAAACGCCAGTTTTGCAACACGATACGTGCTATATACGAAATTGTCAAGTCGTTTTAGATTGGTGGAACGGACGGAAATCGTCCTCTTCGTGCAAGTTGCCCGTGAGGTCGTTGCCCACAAGCAAGCCGCGTTGCACGGCTTTGTATCCGTACTTTTCTCGTATCTTGTCAAGGCTCTCTTCCAGTTTGTCGTTTTTGTTTTCAACGTCGTCGAACAACGACAGTTGGAGTTGGCTTTTGTCGCTTAGGCGTATTGCTGCCACGGTGATTGCCCGAAGAGGCGTGCCGAACGAGTGCATTTGCTTAAGAAGTTCGATTGCCTTTTGCGCAATGGCGCTAGACGTTGCGCTTGCGGGATTGAGCGGAATTTGCTTTGATATCCATTGCAATTGCGGATTTTTTATTGAAAGTCCGACGCCGCTTGCCACAAGGTTGTATTGTCTTAGTCTTAGCGCCACCATTTCCGACAAAGCGTAAATGACGATTTTTGCCTCGTCGAGGTTTTGTATATCTCTGGGCGTAGTGGTGCCGTTTGACACGCTCTTGGGAACGCGGATGTCGTAATAGCATTTTACCTCGTCCGTTTCGATACCTGCCGCGGCGTTTATCATATTGTCCGCAATCACGCCGAATTTGTAGCGAAGAGTATCTCTGTCCGCATTTGCAAGTTGACGAATGGTGCGGATGTTCATTTTATCCAGTTTTTCCGACGTGTGCCGACCTATCATAATCAATTCGGACGGGGACATATCGCCGATTACGGACATATAGTTGTTCTTGTCGAGAACGGTGGTTGCGTCGGGCTTTTTGAGGTCGCTGCCGAGCTTTGCCAAAGTCTTTGTGAAAGAAACGCCCACGGATATGGTAAGCCCTGTCTTTTCCTTGACTTTTTGGCGCAATTCGTTTGCAATTTGCTCGCCGGTGCCGAAAAGTCTTTCGCAGCCCGTAACATCCAGCCAGCACTCGTCTATGCCGAAACTCTCCACTCTGTCGGTATAAGTCGTGTAAATCTCAAAAACCTGTTTGGAATATTTGACGTATTCGTCGAAATGCGGCGGAACAAACACGATATCCGGGCATTTTTGCCTTGCAGACCACAGCGTTTCGCCTGTCTGCACGCCTGCCTTTTTTGCAAGTTGATTCTTTGCAAGCACTATGCCGTGTCTTGCTTCGGGATTTCCGCAAACGGCAAGAGGCATCCCGTCGTATTCGGGATGCAGTTTTTGTTCTACGGACGCGTAGAAGTTGTTTAGGTCGCAATGCAAAATTGTTCTGCCCACGATTTGATTATACACAATTTTGTCTTGCAAAACAAGCGGTTCTAGTTTATAATAAATCATAGATTAAAAATTTTTGCGCGCATAATGCGTGCGAGGAGTGTTTGTATGATTTTGGTTACAGGCGGCGCAGGCTATATCGGCTCGCATTGCGTAAGAGAACTCAAAGAGCGCAACATGGACGTTGTCGTATATGACAACCTTTCCACCGGTCATATCGAATCCGTGCCTGAGGGCGTGCCTTTTGTCAAGGGCGACATCTTCGATGTCGAACTTTTGAAATCCACTTTCGAAAAATACCACGTGGATTCCGTCATACACTTTGCGGCGTTTTCGCTTGTCGGCGAGAGTATGTCCAATCCTGCCAAGTATTATCACAACAACGTGGCAGGCACGCTCGCGCTTTTGGACGCTATGATTGCCCGCGACGTAAAATATCTTGTATTTTCGTCGTCTGCGGCGACGTACGGCGATTGCGGCGACGGTCTTATCACAGAGGAGAGTCCGCAACATCCCACAAGCGTCTATGGTCAGACAAAGCTTATGATGGAGCAATTTATGCAAGACTATGACAAAGCATACGGCCTAAAATACGTCGCATTGCGCTATTTCAACGCGGCAGGCGCACACAAGAGCGGCGAGATAGGCGAGGCTCACAATCCCGAGTCGCACCTCATCCCGATTATCTTGCAAGTTGCCAACCACACTCGCGATTATATCGGCATTTTCGGCGAGGATTATCCCACGCCCGACGGCACATGCGTGAGAGATTATATCCACATCACCGACCTTGCGGACGCTCATATCCGCGCGCTCGATTATCTCAAACACGGCGGCAAATCCACCTATTACAACCTCGGCAACGGCAACGGTTTTTCCGTCAAAGAAGTCATCGATATGACGGAAAAGGTTACGGGAATCACCATTCCTCGCAAAATAGAAGGTCGTCGCCCCGGCGATCCTGCAACTCTTGTTGCTTCCAGCGAAAAAATCAAGCGCGAACTTGGTTGGAAACCTCAATACGACAGCCTCGAAAGCATCATTTCTTCCGCTTGGAAGTGGCATTCGACGCATCCGCACGGATACCAAAAGTGAGATTTGATTGTATTATCGCAAAGTATATGAGACAAATTCGTCGCATAGAGTGGTAAAAACGAAACAACGGGGGACTATTTATGAAAGTTAGAAAAGCCGTTATACCTTGCGCAGGTTTCGGGACTAGGTTTTTGCCCGTAACCAAAGTGCTTGCCAAAGAACTTTTGCCTATAGTGGATACGCCTGCTTTGTCCTATATCGTGGATGAGGCGGTGAAGAGCGGCATAGAAGAAATCATGATTGTCATATCCCCTCAAAAAGAGGATATCAGACGTCTTTTTCAGCCCAATGAACCGCTCAACGCAAGGCTAAAAGAAGTGGGAGATCAATATTCCTACTCGCTTGCCAACAAAGAGGTGGGCGCAAAGGTGAGTTTTGTGATGCAAGAGAAGATGGACGGCAACGCCAACGCCATATATCTTTGCAAAGAATTTGCAAACGGCGAGCCGTTTGCGGTGCTTTTCGGCGACGACGTGATGTACACGCAGGAAGGCGTTTTGCCTGTTACAAAGCAGCTTATCGACGCATACGAAAAGACGGGCGGAGCGATTGTGGGTTGCCAGCATACAAGCGATGAAGTCGCGCGCCGTTGCGGCGTTATGATTGCAGAGGCGCAGGTTGACGATAAGATAACCAAAATAAGCGGAATTATCGAAAAACCCACCGGCGAAATGCCCAGCAATCTCGTATCTCTCGGGCGTTTCGTGCTGCCGAGCGACATATTCGACGTAATCGAGCGCACACCCAAGACCAACGGCGAGGCGTACCTTACCGACGCTATTAGCATACTTGCAAAAGAGAAGAGCGCATACTCTTGCATTTTTGATGCAAGGCGTTACGACATCGGCAACAAGGAAGGATATTTGGAGGCAACCATAGAGTTTGCTCTCAGAGACGAAAAGCTGAAAAACAACTTCAAAAAGTATATAGAAACCATCAAATAAACCAAACGAATAAACGAAAATCGAGCATTTTGACCGATTAGAATCATGAAAATCGTTATTGTAGATTGAAATATATTTGCGGTTTGCGGCGATTGGATATCGACGTAGAGAAACGTGCAATCGCTGTGCGTTACAAATTTATGCAGTCAGACGCTCGATTCGGTGCGGATATGCAAAGGACGTGCGATATATGCGGCGAAAGCGAGGCGACTCTATTCGACCGCGTCGTTGAGAATAATCAAAGCGTTGAATACGCCTATTGCGAGGCGTGCTATAAGCGTGCGCTCAAAGCAGGCAAAAATCCGCACGAAGAGGCGCAAAAGAGGCTTGCAAGACGTGGCAAAGAATGCAAGTTTTGCGGTTGCGACGTAGAGGAATTTCAAAAGACTTTTTTGTTCGGTTGCGCGCATTGTTACGAACAGATGCGAGGCATTGCCGTGGATAGCGCGCTCAAAGCGCAGCATATATCAAGAGAGGATTTGCACGGCGCGATACCGCTCGTTCACGTGCACGGCACGTGCGATTTGGACGGTTCGCTTTTTGAAAGCAGGAAGAGCGATTGCGAGAGTACGCAATATCTCAAAAGCGCAAACGAGTGCAGTATAGGCGAACTTATCGAAAACAACGTGATTTCATCCAGAATAAGGCTTGCCAGGAACATAAAAGGGCTTGAATTTCCTTCTCATATCAAAGTTACCGATCAACGTTGCGTAGATCTCATAAATTCGGCGTATTTTGCCTCTCAAGGCTTGTTCAACGCAAGACTTTTGCCTATGTCGAGGCTCACAAAAGAGCAGAAAAAAGCGCTTATCGAGAGGCATATCATATCCCTCAACCTTGCCAACAACGACAAGAACGGCGCAGTCATAGTGGAAGGCGACAAAAAGTACGGCATTTCCATTATGGTCAACGAAGAGGATCACATAAGAGAACAATGCGTTGTCGACGGGTTCAATCTCGCCGGCGCATTTGAAAGATTGCACCGATACGACGTAAATCTTATAAAGAGCGTGTCTATTGCTTATGACGAGCATCTGGGATTTCTGACGGCATGCCCGACCAATCTCGGCACCGGGATGCGAGCCTCGGTTATGTTGTTTTTGCCGGCACTCAAAAGAGCGGGCGCGATAGAGGACGCACTCAAGACTTTCAAGACGGAATTCGGCTTGACTATAAGAGGCGTTTTCGGCGAGGGCAGCGAGGCGGCGTACGATATGTATCAAGTGTCCAATTCGCGCACTTTGGGCGTAAGCGAAGAGAGTATAATCGGGCAGGTAGAGCAAGCGGCTGTGCGTATGTGCTATTGCGAAAGAGTCGCGCTTGAAAGACTTGTCAAAGACAAGCAAACCGAGCTTTTGGACGGAATATCCAGAAGTTACGCCGTGCTTAAAAGCGCGTATGCGCTCACCTCAAAGGAACTTATGAAACTTCTCGTCGACGTAAAACTCGGCGTTATACTCGGCATTTTGCCTATAAAAAACACACAAAAACTTGACGAAATGATATGGTCTTGCACCTCGTCGTCGTTGAGCATTATTACTGGCGGAAACTCCGACGAAGAGCGCGACAAAATGCGTGCGCAAATCGTTAGAAAAATTCTCGCGGAGGACAAATGATAAAGTTTTCTGATAACGCGCGCGCCGTACTCGATACGGCAGGCGAACTTGCCGTCCGCACAGGCGGACTTATTTGCACCGAACATATTTTGTACGGTCTTTTGAGCGTTGACGGGAGCGCGAAACGCATACTCAATCAATGCGGATTGTACGAGGACGACGTGTTGAAAATCTTTTCTCCAATGCCACTTCGTCCGCGTGTCGAGATGTCGGCAAGAGCAGGCAGAGCGGTGGAAAACGCAAGAGACGTTGCCACAAGGCTCGGCTCGTCGTGCGTGGGTACGGAGCATATTTTATACACCGTGCTTGACGAAACGTCGTCGGTTGCGGCAGGCGTTCTGAGAGATTGCGGCATAGACACAGAAAGTTTGCAAAGAGTGGTCTACAACGCCATAATTTCAAACGGCGGCGGCAGACCTACTATGTGCGTCGCAAACGGTGCCCAAGAGAGCGTAAACAATATTCTAAGCGGCTATGTTTCGCAATATTTCGGCGATAGCGACCATGCGAAAAAGCACGTTGCGCAAGAGCCGCAAAAGGAAGAAAAGGACGATTTCGATTTGTCCAAATACGGCACGGATTTGACAAAAAAAGCGAGAGATGGCAAACTAGATCCCGTTATCGGCAGAGGTAAGGAAACGGAAAGGGTCATTCAAGTGCTTTGCCGTAGAACAAAGAACAATCCTGTGCTTATAGGCGAACCGGGCGTAGGTAAGAGTGCGGTTGTGGACGGACTTGCGCAGGCAATCGTCAATGGCGACGTTCCCGACGCACTTAGAGGAAAGACGGTATTTTCTCTCGATTTGACCTCTCTTGTGGCAGGCACGAGATACAGAGGCGACTTTGAAGAAAGATTAAAAGAAACCCTCAACGGCATAAAACGCCGAGGGGATATTTTGCTGTTTATCGACGAGATTCACACCATTTTGAAAGCGGGCGCAAGCGAGGGCGGTTTGGATATCGCCAACATTCTCAAGCCTATGCTCGCAAGGGGCGAATTGCAGACAATCGGCGCAACCACGCTTGAGGAATATCGCAAACAGTTTGAGCAAGACAGTGCGTTAGAACGCCGTTTTCAGCCCGTTTTGGTGGAAGAGCCGAGCGTCAGCGACACAATAGAGATTTTGCAAGGATTGAAGCCCAAATACGAGGCGCACCACGGCGTTGTGATCACCGACGAGGCTATATCTTCGGCGGCTATTTTGTCGGACAGATACGTTGCGGACAGATTCTTGCCGGACAAGGCGATTGACCTTATTGACGAGGCGGCGTCTAGGAAAAAGATTTTCAATTTCACCACGCCGCAAGAAATTCGCGAATTAGAGGCTAAAATCAAGCAAGCGGACCTCGATTTGAGCGAGGCGAAACGCAGAGATAACTTTGAACTTTGCGCCAAATATAAAGCGCTCCGCGACGATTATATTGAAAAACGCGAGAAAGCCGAAATAGAATGGAAAGAAAAATGCGCCTCCATGACGCTTTCCATTGGCGAGGACGAAATAGCGGAAGTGGTGGGCAATTGGACGGGTATCCCCGTGAGCAAAATCACGCAGGGCGAGAGTGAAAAACTTGTAAATCTCGAGAGGGTTTTGCAGTCCAGAGTTATCGGACAAGACGAGGCATGTCTTGCGGTTGCAAGGGCAATAAAGCGCGCAAGAGCAGGGCTCAAAGACCCCAAACGCCCGATTGGTTCGTTCATTTTCTTGGGTCCGACGGGCGTCGGTAAAACGGAACTTGCAAAGGCGCTTGCAGGCGCGCTTTTCGGCGACGAAGATTTGCTTATCCGTGTGGATATGAGCGAATATATGGAAAAGGACAGCGTGTCAAGGCTCATAGGCTCAGCCCCCGGTCTGGTCGGATTCGAGGAGGGCGGACAACTGACGGAAAAAGTGCGAAGAAAGCCCTATTCTGTGGTGCTTTTCGATGAAATCGAAAAAGGACATCCCGACATCTTCAATATACTTCTTCAAATACTCGAGGACGGTATTCTTACCGACAGCCACGGTCGCACGGTGAGTTTCAAAAACACAGTTGTTATTCTCACTTCAAACATCGGCGCGAAAGAGGCGGCAGAACCTCGACATACCCTCGGTTTTGCAAGCGCGCAAGCAACGGAAAACGAAACGGAGCGCAACAGGGAAAGACATATCCAAGCCCTCAAAAGCGCAATGAAACCCGAGATTATCAACCGTATAGACGAAATCGTCGTGTTCAAGAAATTGGACAAAGAAAACATTGTCAGAATCGCGAATCTTATGTTCTCGTCGCTTGCCAAACGCCTTGAAGAAAGAGGAGTAAGCGTTGAGATTACGGACAAAGCAAAAGAGTATATCGCAAACGTCGGATACGACGCTGAATACGGAGCAAGACCGCTTCGCCGCACAATTCAAAGACTTGTCGAGGACAAACTCAGCGAGAAACTAATAAGAGGCGAAATCGGCGCAAACGACAAGGTGAAAATCGATTGCGACGGCGATACGCTCACTTTTGTAAAGTTATAAGTTTTGAGGAATGGCGATTTCGAAACAAAATCAAAGCAAAATGCGTTTTGCTATTGAATAATAAAAATATATTTGCTATAATGAATATATAAAGAACTTCAGGAGGTTACTTTATGAGAATCGAAATTTTTGGCAAGAACTACAACCCAAGTGATTCACTCAAGGCAATCACCGAGAAAAAGTGCGCAAAACTCGAAAGACGTTTTGCAGACGAGGACACGGAAGTCAAATTCACCGTTACGTACGAGAACGGCGACTACACCACGGATATGGTGGTTACGAGCAAAGGTTTGACCTATCGTGCGCAAGCCGTGTCGGACTCTCCGTTTGACAACGTGGACGAGGTTATCCCCAGACTCCTCGGACAAATGAGAAAGCAAAAGGACATTTGGGATAAGGACAAGAAAGGCGCTCCCAACGTTTACGACGAGAGCGAAGGCGAAGAAGAATAAACGATACGCCAACCGCTTGCGTGGGTGGAATGAATATGCCTAAGCTATAAGGCAAGCAATTTACCGACGGTGAGCAACGGGTGAGAGTATAAAGGACGTTCTCGATTTTTCGAGGACGAAAAAGAGTAAATGAAAGTCGGAATATCGACAGCAACATTTTTTACAAAGGAATTGACCGAGAACGCGTTCTCGGTCATTCAACGCTGTGGAGGGGACACCGCCGAGGTGTTCCTTACCACTTTTTGCGAGTATGAAAGCGATTTCGGACGGCTTTTGGCAGAGCGCAAGGGCAGCCTCGATATCTATTCCGTACACTCGCTCAACACAGAGTTCGAGCCGCAGCTTTTCAACGTTGCTCCGCGCACTTACGAGGACGCGGAAAAGATATTCCGCAAAGTGCTTACGGTGGGCAATATGATTGGCGCAAAGGCGTACACGTTCCACGGTCAGCCGAGGCTTAAACGCAATCAGTATTTCGATCCCGTGATTGTGGGAAAGCGCATGGCGAAACTCGGCGATATCGCAAGCGAATACGGCATAAAACTATGCCTTGAAAACGTGCATTGGGCGACTTTCAACACGCCCGATTTTTATGAAAAAATGCGCTCGTATGCTCCGAACGTGGGAACGGTGCTTGACGTAAAGCAAGCAAGACAATCGGGTTATGACTGGCGCGAATATCTTTCCGTAATGGGCGACAGCCTCAAAAACGTTCATCTCAGCGACGTTAAGGACGGAGAGATTGTCATGGTCGGCAAGGGTGAATTTCCCTTTGACGAGCTTATCGCAAGGCTGGAAGACAACGGATACGACGGACCGCTTATCATTGAACAATACGCAAAAAATTACGACTCTTACGAGGAAGTGGCGGAGTCGGTGAAATATTTGAAAAATCTTTTGGAGGCATAAGTATTATGCAATTGAAGTTTGACTTTAACAATATGATGCAATCGTCCATTGGCGAGCAAGGCATCACTGAAAAAGAGATAGAAAGCGTTCTCGACAAGGCGCAAGACAGTTATGCGTACTTCGAGAAAAATCGCGGCACGGGCTGGATGGGCTGGTCGGAACTTCCGTACAATCAGGAAGATATCGTGCGCGACATCATTTATACGGCGGCGGAAGTGCGCGCGCATTACGAAAACTTTGTTGTGCTGGGCATAGGTGGAAGCGCGCTCGGTCCGATGGCTGTGTTCAATGCGCTTTGCCATTTCAGATACAACGACCTCGATCCCAAAAAGAGAGGCGTGAAATTCTATGTGGAGGACAACGTAGATCCCGAGAGAATGCTTGCTCTTCTCGACGTTATCGACGTTGAAAAGACTATGTTCAACGTCATCACAAAGAGCGGCGCAACGTCTGAGACCATGAGCCAATATCTCATCATCACCGATATCCTCAAAAAGAGATGCGGCGACGATTGGGCAAAACATATCATTGCAACCACATCTCAAAGCAAGGGCAATCTTATCAAACTTGCAAAGAAGGAAGGATTTAAGACATATTATATCCCCGACGGAGTGGGCGGTCGTTTCAGCGAACTTTGCCCTGTTGGACTTCTCCCTGCGGCGGTGCTCGGCATTGACATCATCGGACTTTTGCGTGGCGCGGCGGAAATGGACAAGGCGTGCAATTCCTCCAATCCCTACAAAAATCCCGCTTTGATGGCGGCGACGCTCCAATACATCGCAATGGAGCAAAAGGGCAAAAACATCTCGGTTATGATGCCGTATGCGGACAGCCTCAAGCTTATTGCGGACTGGTATTGCCAACTTTGGGGCGAAAGCCTCGGCAAGGCCGTCGATTTTGACGGAAACGTCGTGCATAAAGGGCAAACTCCGGTCAAATCTTTGGGCGTTACCGACCAACACTCGCAAGTGCAACTTTATACCGAAGGTCCGTTTGACAAAGTGGTTACGTTTATCGGCGTAAAGAAGTACAGAGGGGACGTGGTTATCGCAAACGGCGCGGAAGAATTTGCGGACGTAAACTTCCTTTGCGGACATACGATGGGCGAACTTATCAACACCGAAAGAGAGGCGACGGAGTATGCTCTCACTCGCTCCAAACATATGAACCGCACCATTATGCTTGACGAAGTCAACGCCGTTTCGATCGGTCAATTGCTTATGTTCTTCCAACTCGAAACTGCGTATTGCGGAAAGATGCTCAATATCGATACGTTCAATCAACCGGGCGTGGAAGAGGGTAAGAATGCAACTTACGCAATGTTCAACAGAGCTGGCTATGAGGCAAAGAAAGCGGAACTCGAGGCTGCTCCCAAGAAGAACAGCAAGTATATCATCTGATTATGCTGGAACTTGTCGGCGTTAGCAAGCAGTATCTGTACGGGGCGAGGGTGCTCGGCTCGTTGGATATGAAAATAGAGGACGGCTCGATTCTTGCTTTGCTCGGCGACGAACTTAGCGGAAAAACCACCTTTTTGAAGGTGGTTGCGTCCGTTACCGATTGCGAGGGCAAGGTGCTGTTTGACGGCGAGCCGCTCGACAAAAAGCCCGACGACGTGATTATGGTTTTCGACGATTTGGCTATGTTCGGAAATCGCTCGTGCTACTATAATCTGGCATATCCGCTTATTATCCGCGGATACGACAAGGACAAAATCAAGCAAATCGTAAACGAATGCGCTCAAAAAACGGGCGTGGTAGCAATACTACGCGACAAGGCGAAAAACACGTCGCTTATAGACCGCAAAAGACTTGCGATTGCCAGACTTTTTTCAAGACCTGCAAAGGTTATACTCGTCGACGATATAACGAGAGGGCTTGACAAGGACGAGGCAAAGGAACTTTGGAGCGAGGTTGCGCCTGTTTTGCAGAATATGGCAAAAGAAGGCAAAATCGTTATTTTTGCGACGCGCGACAAAGACGAGGCGCTTTCCGTTGCGGACAAAATCGCCGTTATGCATTACGGAGAGGTCAAGCAAGTCGGCACGTACGAACAGATACTTGCAAATCCGTCCAACGTGTGGGCGGCGCAGGCGTTTGACAATGACTACCGCTTTGAAAAGGCGCATCTCGACAAAAAGGACGGAAATCTAGTTGCGACGACGCTCGATGGCTATGATATCGACTTGTCGCACATCGACGGAAAGATTGCGCCCGGATATATCGGCAAAGATATTTTTGTCGGTTGGGCAAGCGATTGCTACGACGTAAATGGCGAGAGAAAAGAGAGTGTGCAGAACGCTATGCGCACTCAAAACGGATACGAATTGCGCACAAAATCGGGCGTAGTGCACTGCCAGGACAAACTTGACGAAATTGGCACTCTTCCGCTCGAAAACTGCGCGAAAGCGTATGATTTTGCAAGCGAAAACAGCATTATAATTATAAAGGACGTTTTATGATAATATTGGGCATCGACCCGGGTCTTGCGACTATGGGATACGGGGTGATAAACGCCGTCAAAGGCAACTATTCCGTAATAGATTACGGCGCTGTCATCACGCCCAAAGACTGCACTTTGCCGCAAAGGCTCAAACAACTCGAGGAGGGCGTGCAGGAGCTTATCGAAACGTTCAAGCCCGACAATATCGCAATAGAAGAACTGTTTTTTTCAAAGAACGTTACTACAGGTATTGCGGTGTCCGAGGCAAGAGGTGTGATTTTGCTCACGGCGGTGAAGGGGCTCGGCGACGAAGTGTACGAGTATACGCCAAATCAAATCAAGCAGGCGGTTACGGGCTACGGCGGCGCAGACAAAATGCAGATGCAGCATATGGTGCAGGCGCTTTTGCGATTGAAGAGCGTTCCTCGCCCCGACGACGCGGCGGACGCTTTGGCGGTTGCTATATGCCACGCTCAAACGAGCAGAATGACAACAAGTTTCAAAGTGCAATAATTGCGCCGAATGCGAGCAAAAGTCGTCGCCATGGCAAAGACAACTCACAAGTTCATTGTCTAACGCCACGCTAGCCTTATTGCTCTACTAACCGCACAATCGATATACGCTATCAGAATAAGAGGGATAAAAACTCCTGCCACAGTTTCGCTATATCGCTTGCTTGGTGTGTGCGCACTGTGTGCTTGTATGGAAGATTGAACGTGGATGCTCACAACGACTCTTCGTGGAGTTATAAACTACGGCTCCGCCTGTCTACGAGCATCGCTAGGCGCAATAAATTGCGCTAATGGAATATTCCATAACTCGCACGAAGTGCGAATATCGCTTTTAGCCAAAGGCTAAAAATATCACTGTGCGTAGCACAATATCACTCTCGCTTCGCGAGAATATCACTTGCGTGCTTGCACGCAACAAAGGAAAATATGTACAATTACATTCAAGGTAAAATAGTAGATAAGACGCTTTCAACTATAGTCGTGGACAACAACGGCATAGGCTACGAAATTGGCGTGAGCGGAAATACGCTTATGGACGTCGATTTGGGTGAAATCGTCAAGATTTACACGTATCTTTACGTGAGAGAGGATGAGATGTCGCTTTACGGATTTTCGCGCACGGACGAGAAAAAATTGTTTTTGCGCCTTATCGAAATAAGCGGTATCGGTCCAAAACTCGCAATGCAAATTCTCGGCGGTTACGACCTTAAAACGCTTACCGTGGCAATTGCAAGCGGCGACGTAAAGACGCTCACAAAGATTAAAGGACTAGGCAAAAAGACCGCGGAACTTATCGTGTTGAGCCTTCGTGAGCAAGTTGCGGACGATATAACCATATTCAACGACCACCAAGACGCACTTACGGGCGAGGATCTTGCAGACGTTGTGTTTGCGCTGGAAAGTCTAGGTCTTTCCAAAACCGACGCAGTGCGTATGGCAACCGAGGCAAGCAAGAAGGTGCAAGGCACGGAAAACATTATCAGACATTGCTTGCAAAGTCTAAACAAATAATTGCGCCGAATGCGAGCAAAAGTCGTCGCCATGGCAAAGACAACTCACAAGTTCATTGTCTAGCGCCACGCTAGCCTTATTGCTCTACTAACCGCGCAACCGATATACGCTATCAGTTCAAGCACGGACAAAAACTCCTGCCGCAGTTTCGCTATATCGCTTGCTTGGTGTGTGCGGCTTGCGCCTAGATTCCCACGCTATCGCATTGCTCCCACAGTGATTGTGCGCTGATAGCGCAAGCCTACGGCTTTCATTTGCATAGTTGCAAATGCAATCACTTCAAAAATATCATCGTTCGGAAACCCTTGCGAGCAAGTTTCTTCGCTCGACATTGGCGGAATGACGAGAGGGGTGGGACACCCACACCCGAACGAAATATACCACAACTCGCATAGAGTGCGAATATCACTTTTTGCGAAAGCAAAAAATATCACTGCGACAAAGTCGCAATATCACTCTCGCAAAGCGAGAATATCACTGACAACAATATACCATATGGGTAATATATGATAAAATCGCAATTTACAAAAGAAAATCAGGACTTCGACGTCGACAACAGGGTGGTGAGTTCGCTCACTATCGACGAGGACGAGCAAGAAAACAGCCTTCGTCCGCACAGTATGACGGAATACGTCGGACAGGAGAAGATAAAGAAAAATCTCGAAGTGTTTATCTCCGCCGCAAAGGCGAGAAACGACGCGCTCGACCACGTGTTGCTTTACGGTCCTCCCGGTCTAGGCAAAACAACGCTTGCACACGTCATCGCAAGCGAACTCGGCTCGCAAATCAGAGTTACGAGCGGACCCGCAATCGAAAAAGCCGCCGACCTTGCCGCACTTTTGACCAATCTTGAAAAGGGCGACGTGCTTTTTATCGACGAAATTCACCGTCTGAATCGAAACATCGAAGAGGTGCTGTATCCTGCAATGGAGGACTTTTCGCTGGATTTGGTTACCGGTTCGGGGCCTATGGCAAGAAGCATTAGAATTCCGCTCAAACGCTTTACGCTTATCGGCGCGACGACAAGGGCAGGTATGCTGTCTAGCCCGTTGCGCGACCGTTTCGGCATGGCGCTCAGACTTGAAATTTATTCCAACGACGAGCTTAAACAAATCGTTATGCGCTCGGCAAATATTCTGGGAATATCCATTGACGAGCAGGCTGCGCTCGAACTTGCAAAACGCTCTCGCGGAACTCCGCGTATCGCAAACAGGCTTTTGAGGCGTGTGCGCGACTTTGCGGAATACGAAAAACTTGACGGAATCAATCTCGACATCACAAAGAAAGCGTTGAGGCTTATGGACGTGGACGAGCTTGGTTTGGACGTTACCGACCGCACTGTTATTGAGGCTATCATTGACAAATTCGGCGGTGGACCTGTGGGCTTGGATACGCTTTCTGCAGCGACGGGTGAAGAGGCGTCGACCATCGAGGACGTGGTGGAACCGTTCCTTATTCAACTTGGATTTATATCCCGTACACCGAGGGGAAGAGTGTGCACAAAGAACGCATACGAGCATCTTGGCAGACCTTATACCGAGGCATAAAAGCACTTTATATATCAAATAACAACGGATAAAACATCGATTATGCAACAAAATCAAACAATATCTACAACTCTTACGACGCACGATTTCTATTATCGTTTGCCCGAAGAGTTGATTGCTCAAACGCCTATCGACCCTCGCGACCATTCGAGGCTGCTTGTCTACAACAGAGCGACTGATACAATCGAGCATAAGCATTTTTACGACTTGCCGTCCTATCTCAAGAAGGGCGATTTGCTTGTCATCAACAACACGAGGGTTATCCCTGCGCGTATTTTCGGACATGTCGAAAATCACGAAAGCGTGCTTGAAGTTTTGCTTTTAAAGCGCAAAGACTACACGCATTGGGAAACAATTATGAAACCTGCACGCAAGGCACGCCTAGGCTCGGTTATACATTTTTGCGACGAGCTTAGCGCGGTCGTTACCGAAGTGGGGGATTATGGCGCACGCACCATTGAGTTCAAATTCGAGGGCGTGTTTGAGGATATTCTCGATAGAGTGGGCAATATGCCGCTTCCGCCGTATATCAAGGAAAAACTTGCCGATAAGGAAAGATATCAGACAGTGTACAGCAAGATAGAAGGTTCGGCGGCTGCACCCACGGCTGGACTGCATTTTACTCCCGAACTTATGCAAAAAGTGCGCGATATGGGCGTTGATTTTGCAGAAGTGCTTTTGCACATCGGGCTCGGAACGTTCCGCCCCGTCAAAGAGGAGAACATTCTTGACCACGAGATGCACACCGAGTATTATGAAATAGACGAGGAAAACGCCGAAAAAATCAACTCCGCAATAAGGGAAGGCAGGCGCGTTATCTGCGTAGGAACCACGAGCGTCCGTACTCTCGAAACGGTGGCTGACGAGAACGGATACGTGAGGGCGCAAAAAGGTGATACCAGCATTTTTATCTATCCCGGGTACAAATTTAAGTGTGTAAAAGGGCTTATCACCAACTTCCACTTGCCCGAAAGCACTCTGATTATGCTTGTGTCCGCGTTTGTAGGAATAGAAAAAACGCTTGAAATTTACAAAACCGCCGTCGAAGAAAAATATAGATTTTTCTCCTTTGGCGACGCGTGCTTTTTTGAGTGAGCGAACCGCGAAAGTTAGTATCAATAGAGTGCGCCGTAACTCCTCTAAATATAATTGCCCCCTTTCCTCATGTGTTTTCCCTATCGCCGTTCCCCCTCTGCGCAATGCTTGAGGGAACCCACGACGACCGCGGAGCGGGGGACAACACTCAACGCTCGCATAGATTGGGACATTTCCCTAATTATGTCACCGTCCTTTGTGTGACTGCTACGCAACAACACGTCACAGTCGGACGGTACAAAACGTCAAGCTCGGTGTTCGATACGGTCGGCGCCCTGCGCCTCTACACTCCGAATAAGCACTTTCCGTTAATAAGTACGCTCCGAATGGGCAGATTGCGGGTATAAGTAGGCTACGAATGAGCAACGTTAAGCGCAATAAATTGCGCAAATGGAATATTCCTTATGTCATTCCGAGGGAACGAAGTGACCGTGGGAATCCAGCGTAGCGAATATGGAATATTCCATAAAACAACAAGAATACAAAAAAATACAAATTTACATACAGGAACAATATGAGATTTGAAGTATTACACGAAGATAAAAAGACGGGGGCGAGAGTTGGCAAACTCTACACCGAACACGGAGTTATCGATACGCCGTGCTTTATGCCTGTGGGTACCAAAGCGACCGTAAAGGGGCTTTCTCCCGAAGAAGTGCGTGCGACGGGTGCGCAGATTTTGCTGTCGAATACATACCATTTGTATTTGCGCCCCGGTCATGAGCTCATCGAAAAAGCAGGCGGCTTGCACAAGTTTATGAACTGGGACGGCGCAATCCTCACAGACAGCGGCGGCTTTCAGGTTTTCTCGCTTTCGTCGCTGCGCAAAATAACGGATGACGGCGCGGAATTCAATAGTTTTATCGACGGCAGCAAACATTTCTTCTCGCCTGAGAAATCTATGGAAGTGCAGAAGGCTCTCGGCAGCGATATAGTTATGGCTTTTGACGAATGCACGCCTCCCGACATAACGCACGACAAGGCGCGCGACGCTATGGAGCGTACGCTAAAATGGCTGGATAGATGTTCGAAAGTTGAGCTTAAACCGCACCAAACTCTTTTCCCGATTGTGCAGGGAAACATTTTTCCCGACCTTAGAAAAGAGAGCGCGGAGCGCACCATTCCTTATGCAAAATGCGGTATTGCAATCGGCGGTTTGAGCGTTGGGGAAAGCGCGGAAAAAATGTACGAAATGCTTGACGTTTTGCAACCTATTTTGCCAAAGGATCAACCGCATTATCTTATGGGGGTAGGCACGGCAGATTACTTTGTTGAAGGCGTTGCAAGGGGAGTGGATATGTTTGACTGCGTGCTTCCCACGCGTATCGCTCGCAACGGAACGGCTATGGTAAAGGAAGGTTTTTTGACTATCCGCAACGCTCCGTACGCCGAGGACTTTACGCCTATCGATCCCGATTGCGACTGCTACGCTTGCAAGAACTACACGAGAGCGTACATCCGTCATCTCATCAAGAGCGACGAGATTATGGGCGGAAGATTGCTTTCAATCCACAATATCCGTTTCCTCGAAAGGCTTGCGGCGGATATCCGTCAGGCTATTATGGAAGATAGATTTGACGAATTCCGCAAGGAGTTTATGGCGCAGTATAAAGGATAAAAAACGGCTTATAGACAAAAAATTGCTTAAATCGAATTTAATATTTGGACAAAATCGGTGTTTTTTGTTGCAAATCTATCATTCATCGTGTATGATTTAAGCACATAAATTCAATAATGAATCGCCTCTTTGGCGAATAAGGAGTAAAAATGTTCGTTTCTACACTTGCGGCTTTGCCGCCTTGGGCTATGTATGTCATCATCGGCGTTGTCTTCGTCGTAATGATCGTTCTCACGGTCGTTCCTCAAAAGAAACGTCAAAAAGAGCAACAAAATATGCTCAACAATCTTGCAGTCGGCACAAAACTTATGACAGTCGGCGGCATCGTCGGGAAAATCACGCAAGTGAACGCCGACAACACTCTTATTGTCAACGTTGGCACGGAAAACAATCCTACTCTCATCGTTATCGACAAGAAAGCAGTCGGTTACGTGCTTGAAAAGGTCGAAGCACCCCAAGCAGCAGCTCCTGCAGTGGAAGAGAAGAAAGAAGAAACCGCAGAATGCGACAATAATTGTGAAGCTTGCGACGCAAAAGCAGATTGCGACAAAGCAGAAAAAGTCGAGCCTGCAACCGAAACAACCGATTGCGACAACAACTGCGATGCATGCGATGCAAAAGCGGATTGCGACAAGATTGAAAAATAATTAATTCAAAAAATAGCCCAAAAGGCACTTGCAGTAGCGAGTGCCTTTTGTTTTTGGAAATAAAGTGATATTTGCCTATGGCAAGTGATATTGTTGCTACGCAACAGTGATATTGCGCCATAGGCGCAGTTGTGGAATATTCCGCTTAAAATTACTTTTTTCGTCCTTTTATGTTGACGGTGATTATTCCGCTGATTGCGCCGGCAAGGGGTAGTGTGATGAGGTCTATCCAACTGAATTTGACGTCTTTGAAGCCGTTGAGGGCGGAGAAAATCAAAAACGTGAGAAGCATATAGCCAAGTCCCGTAATCGCGCCTTTTAGCAAGCCGTTTTGCGCTTGCTTGAAGCCTATAAGCACGCCGACGAATACCGATACGATTTTGATTGCTATATTGACGGGCATAATGACTTTGTTGTCCACGGAAGCAAAGCGTATGATTATGGCAAAAATCAGCACCAAGCCGAGAGAGATAAGGGTTGCAAACAATACTGCTTTGAGAACGTCAACGACGTCATTTTTGATGAGTTTTGCTTTTTCCATACCAAAAAATATGATTTGACCGACCGCGATATGATAGACAAGTGTGGTTTTTGGCGGATAATTTTGCAAAAACACGCAAAAATACTGTTAAAAATTTATATAATCAAGCATTATTTCTTGACTTAAACTACCTCATTGTTTATAATACTTATGTTTTACTATATGGAGGAATATTCCTGTGAACAAAAAGAAATCGATAGTCGTCTTGTGCATAGTGAGTATATTCATAATTCTTATGACTGTGTTTGCGGTTGTGGACTTTCCTATTGCGAACACTGTTTATGATTATACCGGTTATGTGAAGACAATCAAACTCGGCCTCGATATGTCGGGCGGCGTATCTGCGGTTTTCAACGTTGAAAACGACGGACGCGAAGACCTCGACACTCGTATCAGCGGCACAGTAAGTTCTTTGCAAAGTTTGCTCGTATCCAAGGGCTACACGGAAGCAACCGTAACCAAGGGCACGAACAGCAACGGCGGAAACACTATCCGCGTTGAAATCCCCGACGTTGACGATCCCGAAAAAGTCCTCGAACTCATCGGTCGTCCGCAATCGTTGTATTTCACGCTCGAAGATCTCGGCGACGAGGCTGCGGAAAGCACGCTTGAAGAAAAAGCATTCATTATCGGTCGTAAAGACCTCGAAAGCGCGTACGTAACGACGTCCGACAGCAGCACGCAATATGCAATCGGTCTTAAATTCAACGAATCGGGCACGAAAAAGTTCTCTGACACCACGACGAACAACGTAGGCAAATCCACGTATATTTACGTCGGCGGAAGAAAGATAATGTCTCCGAAGATCAACAGCGCGATCACCAACGGTCAAGCAATCATCACCGGCGACTATGATTATCAATCCGCTTACGACTTTGCAACTCAATTGCAATCCGGTACGTTCGGCGTAACGCTTCAAATCGCAGAAGTGAGAAACATCTCCGCAACGCTCGGCGAGAACTCCATCAGAATCGCACTCATCGCGGGTGCAATCGGCGTAGCTCTCATCTTCGTGTTTATGGCAGTCGTTTATCGCGGTCTCGGTCTTGCGGCAGACCTTTCGCTTTGCATCTACATCGTGCTCTTGCTTTGGTTCTGCGCAGTGTTGCCGTGGGTACAACTCACGCTCCCCGGTATCGCCGGTATCTTGCTCTCAATCGGTATGGCAGTCGACGCCAACGTCATTATCTTCGAGAGAGTGAAGGACGAATACAAGCACTCTTCAAAGCCCATCGGCACTTGCATCAAGACCGGTTTCAAACGCTCTGCGGCTGCAATCATCGACGGTCAAGTTACTACGCTCATCGGCGCAATCGTGCTTTGGATACTCGGCTCTTCCTCAATCGTAGGTTTTGCAGTGACGTTGTTTATAGGTATCGTGCTCTCGCTCTTCGCATCGTTGGTATGCACGAGACTTATCCTCAAAGCGTTTATCCCGCTCAACAGCACCAGCGAAAAGTTCTACGGACTTAAACGCGTCAAAGAAGAAGACGAAACGGTCGGTACCGTTTCTACACAAACTGCAAAGGAGGAGGCGTAATTATGAAAAAGTCAAACTTCCGCAATCTTTGCAACAACTACAGCGTCTGCAAAAACGGCAAATACGCGGCAATTCTTCCCATCGTTATCGTGCTTGTGGCGGTTATTATGATAGTCGCACTCGGTACGAGACCGGGTAGCAGTTACTCCGACGCAGTCGGCGTCGGTATCGACTTCGAGGGTGGTACTATCCTCACCGTAACGCTCGGTAAAGACGCAAAAGACAATTACAACACCAATCGCGACGCTATCATCAAAGCGATACAAGACGTAGAATACAAAGGCGCAAAAGTCGTCGTCAGTTATTCGCAATTGCAAGAGGCTAACGACGTAAATAAGACCGCTATCGTGTTCAGATACAAAAACGTTCTTGACAACGACGCAGACATTGCGGCTATGAACGACGCAATCAGAGACGCGGTCGATAAGAACGCTTTCCCGGATATCAACCTTGCGGATAAGATTACGTATCAATCTATCGGTGCAACCGCGGCAAGCGACTTGCTCTCCAAGGCAGGTATCGCACTTGCAGTTTCGCTTGCTCTAATCCTTATCTACATCATGATAAGATTTACACCGATGAGCGCGTTTGCGGCAATCATCGCACTTATCCACGATATCGTGATAATGTTTGCTCTCACGGTCATTTGCAGAGTGCAAATCAACAGCTCTTACGTTGCGGCTATGATTACGATCGTTGCGTACTCAATCAACAACACGATCATCATCTTCGACCGTTGCCGTGAAATGATCAAGCCTCTCAAAGGTCAAAAGAACATCGACTACAAGGGTATCGGCGACCAAGCGGTTCGCGCTTCCTTGACTCGTACGATTTACTCGACCATGACGACGATGGTTACCGTCGTGTTCCTTGCAATCCTCGGTAGCGAATCCATCAGAGAGTTCTGCGTGCCTATCATTCTCGGTTTGCTTGCGGGTCTCTACTCGGCATTGACTATCGCAACTCCGTTGTGGGCGGCAATGAGCATTTCCTTTGACAAGACAAAAGAGAAATATGCAAAACGCCATAACGTGTCCTACGACAAGAAGGACGACGAGGAAGAAGTCGACGCAACTGTTGTGAAAGGCGACGACGAGGCTAAGCCCGTCCAAGTCAAACAAGCAGGCGCACAAAAGCAAAAAGCAAACACCGTTTACAAATATTCCAAGAAGAACACAACCTTCAAAAAAAAGAAATAAGTAAAGAAAAACGTTTGCGCCCTCACAAAACGTGAGGGCGTCGTTTTATGTCTATATGCAATATATCGTAAAAACTCAAAACTTTGAACTGTCCGCCTCGCAAACGGCACTTGCGAAAAAGCTCGGGATATCCCGAGAGTTTTTGCGTTTGCTTTTGGGCAGGGGAATGAAAGAGGAAGAGATTTTTGCGTTTCTGCATCCTTCTATCGACAATTTGTCCTCACCGTTTGAAATAGACGGCATGAGGGAGGCGGTCGAGCGTATAAAAAAGGCTATTGCAAATAAGGAAAAAGTGCTTATTTATGGCGACTACGATTGCGACGGAATTTGTGCTATTTCAACGCTTATGTTGTATTTGCAGGGCAAACTGGACGTGTTCTATTTTATTCCCGACCGCAACAAGGACGGCTACGGAATAAGCGTGGATACGCTAAAGAGAATACTTGCCAATCGCTCGCCGAGCCTTGTTATTACTGTGGATACGGGCATTACGGCGGTTGAAGAGGTGGAATATCTCAAATCAATCGGCATCGACACAATCGTTACAGACCACCACGAGCCGCAAGAGAAAATCCCCGACTGCATTGTTGTGGACCCGAAAGTCGCGCGGAAAGGATTTTTCGATTTGTGCGGTGCGGGCGTTGCGCTCAAACTCGTAGAGGCTCTTAGCAGCAGGCAAGAAGCGTGCAAATACCTTGATATTGTATCTATTGCGACAATTGCGGACGTTGTGCCGCTTGTGGGGGATAACAGAATAATAGCATATTACGGACTTAAACAAATCACGACTTCGCCGAGAAAAGGAGTGAAGATGCTCCTCAATCAGGAAACTGTATCGTCGCAGGACGTTATGTTTAGACTTGCGCCGAGGATGAACGCCGCCGGCAGACTTAATTCTGCAATGAAAGTGGTTGGATTGTTCCTCGAAAACGATTATTTCCTTTTGAGAACGCTCACTGAGGAGCTTGCGAGAGATAACGCCGCACGTCAAGAATTGTGCGAAAACGCGGTGGAGTCGGCAAAGCAAATGCTCAAAGGCGCGGATTTCGAGAATATGGGCATTATCGCGCTATACAGTGACAAGTGGGAGCCCGGTATATTAGGTATCGCGTGCGCGCGACTGGTGGAGGAGTTTAAGCGTCCTGCGGTTCTGTTTGCAAAGAACGGCGAGGAACTTAGAGGTTCCGCTCGTTCGGTGCCGTCCGTGAATATATTTGAGCTGTTTTGCTCGCTTTCCGAATACTTTACGGCGTTTGGCGGACATGCGCAAGCTGCCGGTGTGAGTATGAACGTATCTGCGTTTGATGACTTTAAAATCGCCGCCAACAAAAAACTGCTGGAAGAGCATAAGGCGGAAGATTTTACGCACGTTGTCGAGTGCGAGATGCAACTGCCGATGAATATGGACTTTTTGTCATTTGCAAAGGAGTTGGAACTGCTCGAGCCGACGGGATATCAAAACCCCAAACCTACCTTCTTAATCGAGGCGCAGGGATTGAAATTTGAGAGAATAGGCTTTTCGCAACACGTGAAATATACGGGAAGTAGCATCGAATTGATGGGATTTTCAAAGTTTGCGCCATGTCTTTTCCCTGCTACGGGCAAGGTGAATCTGGAAGTTACGCTGGGTGTAAACGTGTTCCAAAACAGAGAAAACGCACAGGGAATTATCCAAACTCTCGAATTTGAAAACGTTGCGATTACGCCGCAAGAGAGCGAGTGTATGAACTTGCATCAACTCTCGTGCGAGGGCAGCGTTGTGTCGGAAAACGACCTTAAAGGCGCGCAATACAATGTTGGAATCGGTACGCAAAACGACATTGTATCAATTGGCGCGAAAAATGGGAATATTTTGCAAAATACAGACTTTAATACGCTGAAAACGTGGCTTAAAGAGCCGTTTGGAACGGCTGTGGTGTGTTTCTCAAAGGAGGAATACGACAAGATTTGTATGGAGTGCGAAGAGGTGAAGGCGCTTCCGGTGCTTATCGCTACGCCTCGTTGTCTGAATCCCGAAAACTGCGTTGTGGTGTGTCCTGCGGCTTGCTATGATTTCTCGTTTTATAAAAGAGTCGTTGTGGCAGGCAGACCGCTTTGCGAGGGATATCTTGCAAAGCTTCAAACAGAAACGACTTGCTATGCGCTCGGAGATATTACGCCCGATAAGTTGCGCATTACCGACGAGAAATTGAGAAACATCTATAAAGAAGTCTTTAATATCGCCGCAAAGGGCGGAAAACAGGGCGGATATAGGAAGATGTATGTTGCGGTTTGCTCGAGATACAAGATCAGAGAGAGCGAATTTTACGTTGCTATGACGATATTCGAGCAGCTCGGTCTTATCGAGATAAGCGACAGAGGTATAGTTACGGTGAACAGAAAAAAATCCAATCTTTCTGACAGCGTTGTGTATCGCAATCTCTTGCACGCCTAAAAAAATCGGCGTGCTTTTTTGAGTTGCTATTGCAATGTTTTTTAATATAAAGTATAATAATCTATTATAAGTAGCACAAGGCAAGAGGAATTTATGGAAGACTTGCTTATAAAACTCAGAAAAACGTATCCGCTCAATTATGCGGAAATCAAAAAGGCGTACGACTTTGCCAAAGAGGCGCATAAGGGGCAAAAAAGGAGTTCAGGCGAGGACTACTTTATTCATCCGTGCGCGGTGGTGGAAATTCTTACGGATTACGGCTTTGACAGCTCTACAGTCATTGCCGCGTTTTTGCATGACGTTTTGGAAGATACTTCCGTAACCTACGAACAGCTCAGAGATGAATTCGGCGACGAAATTGTGGAACTTGTCGAAGGCGTTACAAAACTCGATAAACTTCAATTTGTCAACAGAGAAGAAGCTCAGGCTGAAAATTTCCGCAAGATTTTCGTCGCTATGGCGAAAGATTTGCGCGTTATCATCATTAAACTTGCCGACAGACTGCACAATATGCGCTCTCTTCAATATTTGCCAGAAGAGAAGCAAAAACGAATTGCGAAAGAAACGCTGGATATATACGCGCCGCTTGCGGGTAGGTTGGGTATCTCATTCTTCAAGTGCGAACTCGAGGACTTGGCGATGAAGTATCTCTATCCCGCAGAGTACAAGTACGTTGCGGAAAGCGTAAACAAAAAACGCAGCGAAAGACAAGGGTTTTTGGACGCAATTTGCAAGCAGATTGAGGCAAAACTCAAGGAAATGGGCATACACGGCGAGGTGAACGGCAGACCAAAACACTTCTATTCCGTGTACAAGAAGATGCACAATCTGCACATCGACATAGACCAAATTTACGACCTTTTGGCGGTGCGAATCATCGTGGATACCGTCAAGGACTGCTATACCATGCTCGGCGAAATTCATACGATGTGGAAGCCGCTTCCCGGTAGATTCAAAGACTATATCGCAATGCCTAAGGCGAACAACTATCAGTCCTTGCATACGACTGTTGTAACGCCGTTCAACGAAACATTTGAAATTCAAATCCGCACGTACGAAATGCACAAAATCGCAGAATACGGCGTTGCGGCGCATTGGAAATATAAAGAAGGCACGACGGGCAAGGACAGCGAGCTTGACAGCAAGGTGCGTTGGCTGCGTGAAGTCATGGACGCGCAAAAGGACATAGACGGCGCAAAAGAGTTTATGGACGCCGTCAAAATCAACGTCTTTGACGATGAGGTGTTTGTGTTTACGCCAAAGGGCGACGTGTTCGATTTGCCGGTGGGCTCCACGCCTCTCGATTTGGCATACAAAATCCACTCCGCAATAGGCAATAAGTGCATAGGCGCAAAAGTCAATAAGCGTATGGTGCCGCTTTCGACGAAACTTGCAAATGGCGATATCGTCGAGATTTTGACATCCAATGCCTCGAAAGGTCCGAGCCTCGACTGGCTTAAATACGTGCATACGGCGTCCGCTCGCTCCAAAATCCGCGCTTACTTCAAGAAAGAGAAGAAGGACGAAAATATCGCGCGCGGTAAGGACATGCTCGAAAGAGAGGCAAAACGCAGAGGATATGCGCTTGCCGATATATTTACTCCCGACATTTTGAGCGGCATTTTGCAAAGACACGCTATGAACTCGGAAGAGGACTTGTATGCGATGGTCGGATACGGCGGACTTACGACAAGTCAGGTTCTCACCAAAATAATCGAGGGCTTTAAAAAAGAGGACCATACGGCGCAACAACAAATTCCCGCCATTCCCGTGCAAGAGCAGAAACCGCACAAGCATTCAAAGAGCGGCGTGCTTATCAACGGAAACGCAAACTTTACGGTGCGTATGGCGCAGTGCTGCTCGCCGGTTCCGGGAGACGATATTATCGGCTATATCTCGAGAGGCAGAGGCGTGTCCATTCACCGCAAGGATTGTCCTAACGTCAAGGGAATGGAAGAAGAGCGTCTTATTCAGGCGAGTTGGGATAACGACGGCGAAGAAATGTTCAACGCAACGCTTATAATTACCGTCGAGAATAAGGACGGCGTTATCGCGTCAATAACCGCACTTATCGCAAACGCAAAACTGAACATCGTTGCGGCAAACGCAAGGCTCGAGGACAAGACGGGACTAGGCGAATTTACCGTAACCGTGCAAATCAAGCAGGGTAGCGTGCTTGAAGAACTTGTAAAGAAAATCCGCGCTATCGACGGCGTTGTCGAGGTGCATAGATGAACGATTTGAGATTTTTCCATCTATACACGGGCAAACTGGGCACAAACACTTATATCGTTATAAACGGCGATAGAGGATTTGTGGTCGATCCAGGCGGCGAGGCGGCGCAAATTGTAGAGATTTTTAAGGACGCAAAAGCCAAAATCGACGCAATTTTGCTCACACACGCGCACTTTGACCATATCGCAGGCGTCGCGCCGCTTTTGAGAATCGTTTGTACGGACGAAAAGGGCAATTACGACGAGAGCAAAGCCCCTGCGGTGTTCTTGTATAAGGATGAAGCCGAAAAGATAAATTCATATAAAAATATGGGTTTTTCCGTCGACGTAAAAGTGGAAAAGTTTGTGCCGGACGTGCTGTTGCATGGCGGTGAAACGCTGAAAATCGCAGGACTCGACGTCAAGGTAATTCATACCCCGGGGCATGCGAAAGGCAGCGTGTGCTACGTTGTGGGCAACAAGATATTTGTGGGCGATACCATATTCTTTATGTCCTACGGACGTACGGATTTTTATGACGGAAACGCAAAAGATATCAAAAATTCAATCGTCAACAAGTTATTTACCCTCAAAGGCAATTATACGCTTCTGACGGGGCACGGCGAGCCTACGACGCTCGATTTCGAAAGGAAAAACAACCCGATTATAGAGAAAAACGCTTATAAACCGATAGACTGAAACCAAAGAAAAAGCCAATGATTGATTTTCACATCTCAAACGAAGAATATCTCAACGATTTGATGGAACTCGTGCGCCCGTTCGAAAGCAGAACGGACGTTGATTTGAAACTCGACGTTGACTACGTAAGACAAAAAGACGCTATTAGAATATCGATTTATTCTGATTATTTTGAAAATTTCCAAAAGCATTACGCTTTCCCGATAAACAGCAAAAACGAATTGGAGCGCAAGCGCAAAGAAAAGCGGTTTTTGAAAATCGCCATATATCGCACGCTCTCTTTTTTGACGGGAGTAAACCTTCCGTACGGATGTCTTACGGGCATAAGACCTACAAAATTGTTTCTTGAAATTCAAAACGATTTCAAGGATTACGGAAAGAGCGCGAAGGAAGTGTTTGTCGACGATTACGGCGTGAGCGAGGGCAAGGTCAATCTCGTTGAAAAAATCGTGAACGTGCAAGCCCCCATACGCAACAAATCGAGCAAGGAATACGACGTATTCGTGTTTATTCCGTTCTGTCCGACAAGGTGCGCTTATTGTTCTTTCGTATCCCTTCCCATTGACAAGCAAAGAAAACTTGTCGAGCCGTACGTTGAGTGCCTAATAAGAGAACTGGAACAGACAAAAGAGCTGATTAGAAGCAAGAAATTGAAGATTAGAGCGGTGTACGTGGGAGGCGGAACGCCGACTTCCATTGGCGCGGAAGCGCTTGACAGAGTGCTTGAACATTGCCATTTCGGCGCAAGAGAATTTACCGTTGAGGCTGGGCGCCCCGATACCATTGACGAGGGCATAGTGGCGGTCATGCAAAAGCACGGCGTAACGAGAGTGTCCGTCAATCCGCAGACCTTCAACGACAAGACTTTGGAAATCATAGGTAGGCGACATAAGAGCGCGCAAACGTACAATGCGTATATGCTCGTGAGGGACAAATTCGACGTGAATATGGACTTGATTGCGTGCCTTCCTGACGAAACGTTCGAGGACTTTAAACGCAGTGTGGATATTGCTGTCGCGCTCGATCCCGAGAACATTACCGTGCACACGCTTTATATGAAAAAAGGCTCCGCGCTAAAGCAGGGCGGATACGACAATACCGACTTCGAAACGGCGTCGAAAATGGTGGATTATGCGTATTCTAAGCTGACGGAATCGGGATACGAGCCTTATTATATGTACCGCCAGAAATATACGAGCGGAAACCTTGAAAACGTCGGCTATGCAAAGCCTAATAAGGCGTGTATTTACAACGTGGACATTATGGAAGAGGATACGTCCATAATCGCAAACGGCGCAAACGCCATATCCAAAAAGTGGAATAAAAGACAAAATCTTATCACGAGGTGCGCCAACTACAAAGAGCCGCTGGAGTACGTCAAGCACATTGACGAGATGTTGAAGCGGCAACACGATTTCTGGCTTTGAGAAAAATTGAATTAAAGCGAAGAAATCACGCCAAAACGGTTTACTTTATTTTTTGTATATGTTAATATACACACGTACTTTCGACGAGGTTGCGACAATACTCCGAGTCGTTACTTGGTTGAAAGCGAATCATTTATCCAACGAAGGAGGCAAAAACAATGGATAAAACAACGAAACAAGAAATTATAGCAAAGTATGCTCGCAAAGAGGGCGACACCGGTTCTCCGGAAGTTCAAATCGCGCTTTTGACTGCACGTATCGCAGAGCTCACCGCTCACCTTAAGAATCACCCCAAAGATCACCACAGCCGTCGCGGTCTTCTCATGATGGTCGGCCACAGAAGAGGTCTTTTGGATTATCTCAAAAATATGGACATCGAAAGATATCGTGCAATCGTCAGCTCTCTCGGCTTGAGAAAGTAAAAATTTCGGGTGTGGTTTACGCACCCGTTTTTTTTGCGGAATTATCCGCACAATAAATAAAAAATAAAATGCCGAAAGGCAATATTCGGGAATGACGGAATTCCCAGAAGGAGAAATTTATGGAAAAAAGAATTTTCAAAACAACGGTAGGCGGCAGAGAAATGACCGTCGAAACAGGCGCATACTGCGGACAATCTAACGGTTCTTGTATCGTGCGTTGCGGCGACACCGTAGTTATGGTCAACGCAACGATGAGCAAAGCACCGCGTGACGGTATGGACTTTTTCCCTCTCAGCGTAGACTATGAGGAAAAAATGTATGCTATCGGTAAAATCCCCGGCGGATTCAAGAAAAGAGAGGGCAGAGCAAGCGACAAGGCTATTCTTACGTCTCGTCTTATCGACCGTCCTATTCGTCCGCTTTTCCCGAAGGGACTTTACAACGACGTTACGGTTATCGCAACGGTTTTGTCGGTTGACACCAATATTCCGCCGGAAGTTTTCGGTATGATCGGTTCGTCCGTCGCGCTTTCTATCAGCGATATACCTTGGGCAGGTCCTACGGGTTCTGTCGTAGTCGGTATGGTCGACGGTGAGTACGTCATCAACCCCGACAGCGCACAACGTGCAAAATCCCGCCTCACGCTCAACCTCGCAGGCACAAAAGACGCTATCATGATGGTTGAGGCAGGCGCAGACGTGATTACCGAACAAGAGATGCTCGGCGCAATCATGTTCGGTCATGAAGAAATCAAAAAGATCGTCGCTTTCATCGAAGAGATTCAAAAAGAAGTCGGCAAACCCAAACTCGACATCGAACTCGAGCATATCCCCGACAACATCAACGAGGCAGTCAGAGCGTATGCAAACGAGAAGATGGATTACGTTCTCGAGGCGTTTGACCGCTATGAGAGAGAGGATAGAGAAGACGCGCTCAACGAGGACGTACTTGCTCACTTTGCAGATCAATTCAACGACGAGGCGAAAAAGACCAAATTTATCCTCGACAGCCTCTACTATCTCAAGAAAGAGAAAGTCCGCGCAAAGATTTTGGACAACGGCGTACGTCCCGACGGAAGAAAACTTACCGAAATTCGTCCGATTTGGTGCGAAGTGGGTATGCTTCCAAGAGTCCACGGCAGCGCAGTCTTTACAAGAGGACAAACGCAGGCTTTGACAACTTGCACGCTCGGCACGATCAGCGAGGCTCAAAAGCTCGAAGGTCTTGACGACGATTTCTACAAGAGATACATGCATCAATACAACATGCCCGGTTACTCCACAGGCGAGGCGAAAGCGCTTAAGAGCCCCGGACGTCGTGAAATCGGCCACGGCGCACTTGCAGAACGCGCTCTCGAGCCTGTTCTTCCCAGCGAGGATGAATTCCCGTACGCAATCCGCACGGTATCCGATATTTTGAGCTCCAACGGCTCCACTTCTCAAGCATCCGTTTGCGGCAGCACGCTCGCACTTATGGACGCAGGCGTTCCGATTAAGGCACCGGTCGCAGGTATCGCAATGGGACTTATCAAGAACGAAGAGAGCCACAAAGTTGCAGTTCTTACGGATATTCAAGGTCTTGAGGACTTCCTCGGCGATATGGACTTCAAAGTTGCAGGTACGACGGAAGGTATCACGGCAATCCAAATGGATATCAAGATCAAGGGCATCGATGAAGAAATCCTCACTCGCGCTCTTGAACAAGCTCGTCTTGGCAGACTCGAGATTTTGGGCAAGATGCTTGCAACGCTTCCCGGTCCGCGCGCAGAGCTCAGCAAGTTCGCTCCCAAGATCGTGTCCTTCTCAATCGATCCCGATAAGATTCGCGACGTCATCGGCACGGGCGGCAAGACCATCAACAAGATCATCGAAGATACCGGCGTAAAAATCGATATCAACGACGAGGGTATGATCTTCATCGCATCCAGCGACGACGCGGCAATCAAGAAAGCTCGCACCATCATCGAGAACATCGTTCGCGACGTAGAGGTTGGCGACGTCTATGAAGGCAAAGTTACCAAGATCATGGAAAACGACAAAGGACAATTTGGCGCATCCGTCAACTTTGCACCCGGCAAAGACGGCATGATTCACATCTCCAAACTCTCCGACCAACGCGTCGAAAAGGTTACGGACGTAGTAAACGTCGGCGATATCGTTCTCGTCAAAGTTATTAAGATCGACGAGAAGCATAGGGTGGATCTCCGTCTCAAAGAAGTTCTCTCTAAAGCCACCAATTAACGCCTAACATTGTCAACAGCCCCTTGCCCCAAAATCACGTACGCCTTGTACGTTGGGTTTTGGTTCAAGGGGCTGTTTTCGCGTTATGCATTTAATTGGATGGCTTTGGAGAGAACTTCTTACGAAGTCTATTGCGCTTAGGACTTCCGCAAGTAGTGAAACTTATAAACGGTATGTGCTTATTCGGAGTTGGAGGCGCAAGGCGCCGACCGCATCGAGCGCCAAGCTTGCGTCACACACAAGGCTTTTAGCTACAATTGTCACATGTGCCAATTGTTTGCTTTCTGCCTTGGTGCTCCTTTTTTCCTTCACACAAAAGACTGCGCTTTCATCTTATATATTGCGCTATCGTTCGCTTGTCTTTTGTGTGTGGAAGCCTTGTGGGTGCAGTACAAGTGAGCCAACGAGTGTTGTTCTTTTCGTTGGCGAACGAGTGGCATAACAAGTGAATGATACTTGTCTATGCGCGTGCCGTAAGAAGCGTAGCGACGGAATAGCGATTGTTACGAAGTCAATCGCGTCTTTCCCCTCTTGCGAACGATGTTTGTATAAGTAGAGGAATGATGTTATTTGAGCAATGGGGGAAAGCCCGAAGGGAAGGGGTGATATTGCATTAGAGGAGTTACGACGCACTCTTTTAATTGAATTAAATAAAAGCTTTGCAAAGCAAGAATATTAGAAAAGTAATGCTGCGGCATTACTTTTCTATTACGTTGCTGACGATATCAACTTTTAGGTTTTGGGATTTGAGGTGAGAGAGGATACGAGGGAGAGCGGCGGTGGTGGCGTAGGTGGGGTGCATTAGGATAAGGTCGCCGGCTTTGACGTCTTTGATTGCACGCTCGAATATGATATCTTCGTCTTTATCTCGCCAGTCTATGGTGTCGCGAGTCCACATTATCACTTTGTAATCAAGTTTTTTGCATGCCTCGAACATTTTATTTCCGATACTTCCGCTCGGCGGCGCAAAGAGTTTGCAATTTTGATAATCGGGAAGAGAGGATAGTGCTGAGTCGATGAGCTTTTGCGTAACTATTATTTCGTCCTCGTTTTGTTTGAGGTTAAGCTTGGCGTGGTCGCGGTGCATATAGCCGTGATTGCCTATTTCAAATCCGTCTGCGCCGAGTTGCAGTATTACGTCCTGATTTTTTGCCGCCCATACGCCGCCCACGAAAAATGTGGTTTTGTAGCCGTATTCGTCGAGAATTTCGGCGATTTTTTTGACGTTGTCGGTGTTTTCGTAGACGTTGAACATCAGCGATACGCTGCCCGAGTTCTGATTGCCTTCGTAAATGGCGTTATTGACTGTTTGCGAGGGGATTTGCTCTGGATACGTTGCGACAAACGCTATGCCGAAGGTCAAAAGCAGGGTTGCTATTATGACAAAATTTGCGCAAAAAGTGCGGAATCTCGTTTCGTTCATACCATAAAATATGATTGCGAGATTGAAACTATGTGATATAATATAACGGCAAATCGCAAAAACTTTTTTGCGCCGCTCATAAATGAGGATTTGCTCAAAAAACCCAAAGGACGCAACAAGCACGTCTTTGTCTTGTTGTTAGAAAAGTGATTATGCAAAAAATGATAAACTTCCCAAGCGGATTGAAACTTGTGTTTGTGCCCAATACCGCCGTGCGTTCGGTTGCAATAGGCGTATTTGTTGGCGCAGGCGTTATTAGGGAAACGCCCGACATTGCAGGTATATCCCACTTTATAGAACATATGGTGTTCAAGGGCACTAAAACGCGTTCGAGTTTCGATATAGTCAACGAAATAGACTCTATCGGCGCGCAAATCAACGCATATACCGCAAAGAGCTATACTTGCTTTCACACCGTGTCCATAGATACTAATGCCGACAAGTGCGCGGACGTGCTTGCGGATATGTATTTCAATCCGGCGTTCGACCAAGGCGAGCTTGAAAAGGAGCGTAGGGTGGTTATCGAGGAAATCAACGAGAGCGAGGACACGCCCGACGATTTGTGCCTTGAAAGGCTGCTTTGCAATTTCTTTAAGGGTAGTCAACTCGAAAAGGCGATTTTGGGAACCAAAAAAACGCTCAAAGATATGAACAGCGATACTTTGAGAGCTTATCACAGCCGCTATTACGTGGCAAACAACACTGTCGTGTCCGTTGCGGGCAATCTTACGGAAGAGGAGGCTGTTGCGCTTGTAAACAAGCATTTTGAAAGCAAATTTACAACCGTTGCAAGCGAAAGTATGGATTGCGACGTTGCGGTAAGACACACTCACAGCACGTCCGTAAAAAAGAAAAAGGCAATCGAACAAACGCATATGGCTTTTGCTTTCCCGAGCTATGCATACAACGACGAAAGGGGAGTTGGGATGCAACTTATGACCATAGTTTTCAGCATGGAAATGTCCTCGCGACTTTTCCAAAGCGTGCGTGAAAAACTGGGACTTTGCTATACGGTATACGGATATCCGTCCGCATACAAGAACAACGGCGCGTTTATAATCTACACCTCCACAAGCCCAGAAAATGCGGAAAAAGCGGTGAGAGCGATAAGAAAAGAGATAGATTTGTTGCTTGAAAAGGGCGTGAGCGAGCAGGAACTCGAAAAGGGTAAACAACAGCTCAAAACGTCGCTTGTTTTGGGACAGGAAAGCACGTCGGCAATGATGCGCACATTCGGCTCGCATGCGATTCAGACGGGTGAATTGTACGATTTCGACAAGCGCATATCGCAAATTGACGCAACGACATCCGATGACGTTCTCAAAGCGTCGAGAGAAATTTTTGACTTTTCCAACGTGTGCGCAAGCATTGTGGCAAAAGAGGACGACGTTGATATTTTGTCTATAATGAAAAACGCAAAATAAATGGGTTAGATTGCCTAAAAATCAATCATAATCATAAAACGAGCGAGTTGTAATCGCTCGTTTTTATATGCGGAAAGCAAGAGCGGTATAAACCTGTTTGCAATTATTTCTTGCCGAGCATAAAACAATTGCTTGAAATCGCGCGCGGTATGTGGTATAATTTCGATACTAATATTATATATAATACAGGTAGGTAAAACTTGACGGATACAAGGCAAGCAAAAGCAAATAAGGGCAACAGGATTGCAGCGGGCATTTTGGTTATATTGGTGTCGCTGTTTTGTTTCTTGTCGCTGGTTGGCGCACTCGGCGGAGTGGGCAGAATGGTGTACGGATTTTTGGCAGGATTTTTCGGTCTTGCCGCTTATGCGTACTCGCTTATGGGGCTTATCGTCGGCGTTTGCGTAACTTTCGGCGTGAGAGTAAAGATGCGCCCCTCAAAAGCGTTTATGTACTTCGGCTTGCTGTTAATCGGCATTTTGGCTTTGCATATCTATACGTCGAGCGCACACATTATGGGCGCAGGTTACGGCACTTACCTCAAAAATTGTTACGACAACACCAATACCGCAGGCGGCATGCTTTTCGGCGTGGTGGCTTTTCCGCTTATGAAAGCAATCACTTCCGTTGGAGCGCTCGTCGTGGTATGCGTGGCATTCTTTGTTTTGGCATTTTTGGCAATTTATCCGTCCTTGAAACGCAACGTTACCTATACCGTGGCGTCCGGGCGCGATCGTCAAAGACAAATGAGCGAGCCAAAACAAAAACGCAAACTTTTTGAAAGAAAACCCAAGCAAAAACAAATCGAACAAGGTCAACCTATCGGATTGCAAACCGCTCCGACGATTACCGATTTTTCCAACGTGCAGAACGGCGGCGGACTTTACGTCGTGGACGTTGAGGGCGATCCTTTGCAACAAAAGGGTAGCAAAAAAGCGTTCGGAGCAGAGGGATACAGTCCGCTCGGCTCTTTCAATCCGCTTTATCCCAACGCTCAAGGCGGTATTGAGGACGAAGTCAAGCGCGCGCCAAAGTACGATCCCGAAAAATTTTCGGCAAGAGGCGTTGCGAGAGATATTTTGTTCGGCTCCGGTCCGAGCAAGGACAATCTTGCGAGATTCGACAGTGTAAGCGATCCGAGAAACGCGCTTTCAAACGTATCTCCGTCGTATAGCGCGGTACGCAGAAACGAGCTTAAAAACAAACTCGGCGTCGATACCACGCAAAGCGCAATCAGAGAAGACTTTATGTCCAGATACAGAGCCGTGCAAGACGAGGCGGCGCAAAACGCACAAGCGGCACAAAAGAACGCAGCCCGTGAGAATATCGCTCAAAAAGCGGACGAACCTATCGATTTCAAGCGCGATTTCGACGCTATCAAAAAGCAACAAACGGAGCGCTTCGGCGAGATGTACGCAAAGCCGGAATTCGAGGCGGAAGCGCACCTTGAACAACAAGACGAGGCTTGCCTTATCGCGGAACCCGTAAAGAAAGAAGTTGTAAAACCGACCAAGGTTATGTCGCACGACGACAGCGTTTCTTCCACGCTAAAAAAAGCGGAAGAGGCTGTGAGTAAACCGCAAGTGAACGTGGGCATGCTCGGCGCGCTCAACAGAGCGATTTCGGGTGAAGAACCGCCAAAACCTGCGGTGAAAGATGAGGTTGTGTCCGAGGCATACGATAAGCCAAAGACGGATATGGTGTATATCGCAAGAGACAATCAAGGCGATACGTCCAAACAAAATGCCGCTCAAAATGCTCAAAACTCCACTCAAAATGCGGCTACTATGCCTCAAAATAGCGTGAGTGCGGCGCAAGAGGCGCAAAAACCCGTCGTTACTCCTCGTCAGAATACCAGTATAGAGGACTTGGAAAAGAGCGGTTATCAATCGGTGAAAGGCGAGAAGAAAATTCCGCGCGCCTTTGCGGCTACGGCAGTGGATACCGCCCAAAAGACGGAAAAGTCCGAAGAAACGGAGACGAATTTCTTTGGAGGCATCGGGAAAACCAAGCCTGTCAAGAAGTACGAGATGCAACAAGCAACGCTTGAAAGCACTCGACCGAAATACGTGGACAGCGACAAGGCTGTGGGCGGAAGTATGCCCAGTGAGCCCGCTCCCGTGCAACAGAAGGTTACGGGCGGCGATATGTCGCGTACCGCAATTCAATCTACAACGGCAATCGCAAAACAATCTGCGAGAAATATCGAGGACGCAGAGGTGTCCGCTCGCATTCAAAACATAAAACAAGCAATAAAAGAAACGCCTGCTATGGGGCAATACGAACGTGAAGCTCTTATGAGAGAAGAGAAGATGAAAGCGTCCCAAGGCAGAGGTTTGCCAAGCACGGATAATCCCAAGAAAACGGACAAAGAGCGCCTTACGCAGGTGAATATGGAACAAGCCATTGCGCAAGCCACGCCAAAGCGTCCTTACGTTGCGCCGCCCGTGTCGTTGCTTGTTCCGCCTGCTCCGGAAGTCGATCAGAACGAGGACTACGAGCAAAAGAAAGAACAAATTATCAAGACGCTCAATTTCTTCAGCATTTCGGGCGACGTTATAGACATTCTCGTCGGTCCGACGTTTACGATGTACAAACTGCGCGTCGAGATGCCGAAGGGCAGAACTATCGGTTATATTTCGTCGCTCGAGAGCGATATCGCCATGAAGATGGAAGCAGGCAGCGTGCGTATTATCGCGCCTATCCCGGGAGAAAACGCAGTCGGTATCGAAGTGCCGAACAAGCACCGCCGCAACGTCAACCTCAGCGAGATTATCCAATCGCCGGAATTCAATAATGCAAAAGCTCCTGCAACGTTCGCGCTCGGCAAAAACCTTTACGGCGACGCAAGAGTGGTGGAAGTGCGCAAGCTTCCGCACGTGCTTATCGCAGGCGCTACCGGCGCAGGTAAGAGCTGCTGCATAAACTCCATTATCGTCAGTTTGCTCTACAAGGCGTCTCCCGACGACGTGCGACTTATCCTCATCGATCCCAAGCGTATAGAAATGAGCGTGTACGCAGGCATTCCGCACTTGCTTATGGACGAGATTATTTGCGATACCGACAAGGCTATTCGTTCTCTCAACTGGGCGATAAGCGAGATGGAAAGACGTATCAAGTTCCTTGCAGAGGTGAATTACAGAGATATAGACGAGTACAATGCCGATTGCGCAAAGAACGGATTTGAAAAAATGCCGCGTATCGTGATTATCGTCGATGAGTTTGCAGACCTTATGTCAACGGGCAAAAAGGCGGTGGAAGACACCGTCAACCGCATTGCGCGTCTTGCTCGTGCGGTTGGCATTCACCTTGTGCTTGCAACGCAACGTCCGTCCGTCGACGTCATCAGCGGTACAATTAAAAACAACTTCCCGAGCCGCATCGCATTCAAGGTTACGTCGAGTTTCGACAGCAAAACCATTCTCGACGCAGTTGGCGCAGACAAGCTCCTTGGCTACGGCGATATGCTTTATATGATGCCCGGCGCAAGCGAACTCGAGCGTATGCAAGGCGCATTTATCTCAAACGAAGAAGTCAAGCGTGTGGTCGATTTTGTCAAATCCAAGAACGACGCATTCTTTGACAATACAATCAAGGACGCAATCTTCAAGGATAAAGAAGAAGAGAAGCCCGCTCAATCCAAGGGCGACAGATCGCAGGATAAAGATAAGATTCCGCCCGAACTGTTTGACGCATTGCAACTTGGCATAGAACTCAGAGAAGAGCAAGACGCTCCTATAAGCATATCCTTTATGCAACGCAGATTGGGACTCGGTTGGCCGAAAGCGGCGAAGATTTACGACAAGATGGACCTTATGGGATATCTTACGCCCGACGAGCACGACCCCAAGAAAAAGAAAGTCAACATCACGTATGAGGAACTCGAAGAGCTCAGAGCCTCTGCGGAACAGGGCGAAGGAGATGACGAATGAAAATCGGCGCAATTTCGCTCGGATGCGACAAAAATAGGGTAGATACCGAAAAAATGCTTTCTCGTCTCACAAACGGAGGTCATACGCTGGTGGGGAGCGAGGAAGAAGCGGACGTCATAATCGTCAACACTTGCGCTTTTATCGACAAGGCAAAAGAAGAGTCCATTGACGAGATTTTGAACGCTATAAGCGCAAAAAAGAGCGATAAAAAGAAGAAAGTCATAGTTACGGGTTGTCTTGCGCAACGCTATGCCGACACGCTAAAAGAGGAATTTCCCGAAGTTGACGCAGTGCTCGGCATTGCGGACTACGACGAGATTTTGTCCACCGTGCAAAAAGTGAGCGAAGGCGATAAGGTATACGATTGCGCAGTAAAGGACGCTTTCTATGAAAACAGAGTTCTCACAACGCCGTATCACTATGCGTATCTCAAAATTGCAGACGGCTGCGACAATCATTGCACGTATTGCGCAATTCCCTCAATCAGAGGCAAATATCGCTCGGAAAAGATGCAAGATTTGCTTGCAGAGGCAAAGAAACTGTCCGACGACGGCGTAAAGGAGCTTATCCTTGTGGCGCAGGACGTAACGAGATACGGCACGGATACGGACGGAAAACCGCACATTATCGAACTGGTGGATGAACTTTCAAAGCTCGACTTCGAGTGGATAAGACTTTTGTATCTCTATCCCGAAATGGTGGACGATACGCTCATAAACTATGTGCTGTCCAACCCGAAAGTGGTGAAGTATATGGATATTCCGCTCCAACACATCGACGATTCCGTGCTCAAACGCATGAACAGGCGTACGGACGAAAAGAGCGTGAGGGAACTCATATCCAAACTCAAAAAGGCTGGAATTGCAATCCGCACGACGTTTATTTGCGGATTCCCCGGTGAAACAGAGGCGCAGTTTGAAAAGTTAAAAGCGTTCGTAAAAGAAACCGAATTCGAGTACGCAGGATTCTTTGCGTATTCCAGAGAGGAAGGAACTCCTGCCGACAGGCTTGACGGACATCTGCCGGAGGAAGTCAAGCAGGCGAGAGCGGACGAACTTTGCGCACTTCAAGCCGAGATTATTCAAAAACGCAATGCCGAAAAAGTCGGCGAGCGCGTACAAGTGATATATGACGATATCGATTACGACAAGCAAATGTTTGTGGGCAGAGAGGCAACGCAAGCGCCCGATATCGACAACGTCGTGTATTTTACGTCCGAGGAGAGAGTGCAGATAGGCAATTTCTATGACGTGCTCATCGAAGGCGCAGACGGTATCGATCTTGTAGGAAGGTGTGTGGAATGAAGATTACACTCGCAACCAAAATCACAATAGCAAGAATATTTTTGATTATTCCGACTTTGATAACCTTTATTTTGGCGCAAATGCTAAATGTCGGTCAAACGGCTTATATTGCGCTCGTGGTATTGTCGGCGGCGTTGTTTGCGATATGCTGCGCAACGGACTTTGTGGACGGACATATCGCGCGCAAGACCAACACGGTGTCTATGCTCGGCAAATTGCTTGATCCGCTTGCGGATAAAGTCGTCATCGTTATTATGCTCTTCTTGCTCGTCTATTTCAAGGACGGGCTTGACAACGCGTTTGCATACAACACGCTCGTGATTGCGATTCTTTCGGGAATTATCCTTTCAAGAGAACTTATGATAGGCGTATTTCGCTCCATTGCGGCGAGCAGAGGACTTGTGCTTGCAGCGGATATATTCGGAAAAATCAAGACTGTTTGCCTAGACATCGGCGTTACGATTATGATGCTTGCAGGGCTTCACGTGTCGCTTGCCTGGATAGGTACGATAGTGTTCTATGTCGGCGCGATTTTGGCAGTGTATAGCGGACTCAATTATGTTGTGAAGAACAAACACGTCCTCAAACAAGACGACGAAGAAAATCAAGAGAAACAAGAAAACGCAAAGAACGCTCAAAAAGCGGAATAATGCGTTAGAATGTCGAAAAATTGCGTTATGATAAAAGAAATTGTCAAAATTTGCGGGCTTGATAAAGAGGATATCGAAAGCAGACTGAAAAAGTTTTACGGTTTCGGCGTTGAGTTTTCCGTTGAGGAAAATTGCCTTGACGCAACTATAACGATGACGAGCAACGCACCTAGGCAGACCTTTGAAATGGTAAAGAGCAGGGTGTATAACGCGTTTGAAGAAGAAGTGTATTCCGCAGTGGAAGGCTCGCTTGAAGAGATTGCGGCAAAACTTCTCAAAATGAACAATCGCACGCTTGCTGTCGGCGAAAGTCTGACGGGCGGCGAGATATGCTCGCGACTTACGGCAATTCCCGGTATCAGCGCAAACTTTTACGAGGGAATCGTGTGCTACAACCGTATGTCCAAAGCGGATAGACTTGGCGTGCCCAAGTCCGTGCTTGCCGATTACGGCGCCGTGTCGAGAGAAACGGCGTACGCAATGGTGAAAGGACTTTGCAAACGTCCTGTAGATATCGCGCTTGCAACCACAGGTCTTGCAGGACCTACAGGCGACGAAGGAAAGCCCGTAGGACTTGTGTATATAGGCGTGGGCGGTGGTGATTTCATCACCGTGTTCGAGAGAAAATTCTCGGGCAGCCGCAACGAGATAAGAAGAGCGACGTCAAACGTAGCGCTGTTCTATCTTATAAGATATCTCAAAGGCGATATTTTGAGATTATAACAAGGTTATTTCGGTGTGTATGTCCCGTTTTTGGTGCATATGTTGCCGTATAATTATGTTGAAAAAAGAAAATACTTAAAGCCTTTTGGGCAATAGGATATAAAGGAGAAAAACAATGGCAGAAAAAATACAAGACAAATCCACTGACAGAGCGCACAATTTGCAACTTGCTCTCGCCAAGATTGAAAAGGATTTCGGTAAAGGCGCGGTTATGCGTTTGGGCGAGACCGAAATACCGAAAGTCGAGGCAATCTCGACGGGTTGTCTTACGCTTGACGTCGCACTCGGCATCGGCGGTATCCCGAAGGGAAGAATTATCGAAATATACGGTCCCGAATCTTCGGGCAAGACGACGGTTGCGCTCCACTGCGTTGCAGAAGTGCAAAAAATCGGCGGTACGGCGGCATACGTTGACGCAGAGCACGCTCTCGATCCTGCTTATGCAAGCAAGTTGGGAGTAAATCTCGACGATTTGTACATTTCGCAACCCGACAGCGGCGAGCAAGCTCTCGAAATCGTGGAAACGCTCGTAAGAAGCGGCGCAATCGACATCATCGTAGTTGACTCCGTTGCCGCGCTCACTCCGCAAGCGGAACTCGACGGCGATATGGGCGACAGCCACGTCGGTATGCAAGCGCGCCTTATGTCGCAAGCGCTCCGCAAGATTACGGCCGCTACCTCAAAGAGCAAGTGCACCATCATCTTTATCAACCAATTGAGAGAGAAGATAGGCGTTATGTACGGCAATCCCGAGACGACCACGGGCGGCAAAGCGCTCAAATTTTATGCGTCGGTACGTATCGAAGTGCGCAAAGCGGACACAATCAAAGACGGTAGCGATATCATCGGCAACCACGTCAAAGCAAAAGTTGTCAAAAACAAAGTCGCGCCTCCTTTCAAAGTGGCAGAGTTCGATATTATGTACGGTACGGGCATTTCCAATATGGGTTGCGTGCTCGATCTCGCAATAGAAAACGGATTTATCCAAAAGAGCGGAAGCTGGTTCAGCTACAATGACGAGAAGATCGGTCAAGGCAGAGATAAGGCAATGGAATTTTTGAAAGCGCACCCCGAAGTCTTTGAAGAGGTCGACGCGAAAATCCGCGAAAAATACGAGATGCAACAATAGTTCCCGTTGCGCAAAGCGCCAATAATGACAAAAATCGTTTTTCGAGCCCCGAAAAACGATTTTTTTTGTGCCGTCGGCATTGACTAAACGCTATAAATAGTATATACTAATTAAGACAAAACTATATGTTGGAAACAATTGTCGATATAGATATAATATAGATTTCAATTGAATATTGCATTTTTGTTGCGTATTTGGCTCGTTAAATCTTTTTGATATAACTATATTTTTGGTTTTCAATCGGTTTTGATTATATATACGGAGGTCACCAAATGACCAGCAATATTATCAATTTGCTTGCGCTCACGCCGGGAGCTGCCGCAGGTATAGCGGCTGCAATCGCAATCGTGGTGGGCGGTTTGCTCGGTTGGGTTATTTACAGAGTTTATTCTCAAAACAAAATCGGCAACGCCAAACGTGAAGCTGCAAGAATTATCGAAGAAGCAAATCTCGAAGCAAAAACCATCCGCAAAGACGGCATGCTCGAGGCAAAAGAACAAATGAACAAAATGCGCGTCGATTTCGAAAACGAAACCAAAGAGCGCAAGCAAGACTGGCAACGCACCGAGAATCGCCTTGCTCAAAAAGAGGCTGCTCTCGACAAGAAAGAGGACACGCTCGATAAAAAGGACGCTGCTCTCGACAAAAAACTCGATGACGTTGAGAAATCTCAAAAGCAAATCGAGGAAACCAAGGAACGCTTAAAAGGCATCGAGGCAGAGCTCGGCAACGCTCAAGAGAAGATGCAAAAAGAGCTTGAAAGAGTTGCAGGCATGACCAAAGAAGAGGCTTGTCAGGAACTCAAAGACGCACTGCTTGACGGCGTTAAGAAGAGTGCGGCAAACGACGCAAAGAATCTCATCGCAGAAGCAAAAGACAATGCGGTGAAAGAGGCGCAAAACATCATATCTCAAGCAATCCAACGCTGCGCTGCGGACCATGCAACGGAAAACACAGTGTCCGTCGTGGCGCTTCCCAACGACGAGATGAAGGGAAGAATTATCGGACGTATGGGCAGAAACATCCGCGCACTCGAAAGCGCGACGGGCGTTGACCTCATCATCGACGATACTCCCGACGTTATCACACTCTCGAGCTTTGACCCCGTAAGAAGGGAAGTCGCAAGACTTACGCTCGAAAAACTTATCACCGACGGTCGTATCCATCCCGCTCGCATAGAAGAGATGGTCGATAAGGTGAGAAAGGAAGTCGAGGCAGGAATCAAAGAGGCAGGCGAAGAGGCAGCCTTTGAAGTGGGCGTGCACGGCTTGCATCCCGAAATCATCAAAATACTCGGCAGACTTAAATATCGTACAAGTTACGGTCAAAACGTGCTCAAACACTCAATCGAAGTTGCCTCTTTGGCATCCGTTATGGCGGCAGAACTCGGCGTAGATCCTCGTATCGCACGCAGAGCAGGCTTGCTCCACGACATCGGTAAAGCCGTCGATCACGAGCTTGAAGGTACGCATATCCAACTCGGTGTGGATATCGCAAAGAAGTATCGCGAAAGCAACGAGGTCATCCATGCAATCGCGGCTCACCACAACGATATCGAGCCGCAAACGATTGACGCAGTGCTTGTCCAGGCGGCGGACGCAATTTCCAGCGCAAGACCGGGCGCAAGACGTGAATCCGTCGAGACTTACGTCAAACGTATCGAAAAACTTGAGGAAATCGCAAAATCCTTTGACGGCGTCGATCAAACGTTTGCAGTCCAAGCCGGCAGAGAAATCCGCGTTATGGTCAAGCCCGAGCAAGTCAACGACGCAAGCACGGTGTTCCTTGCAAGAGAAATTGCCGAAAAACTTGAGAACGAACTCGAATATCCCGGACAAATCAAAGTCAACGTTATTCGTGAAGTTCGCAGCGTTGATTACGCAAAATAAAACAAGCGCTTTGACCTTTGCGTAGGGTAGAGGTCAAAGCAAAATTCAAAGACAAAGCAAGCGCAAATGCACCGCTTGTGCGAGAGAAATTTTGCATAAAACTTGCAATATGCGTTATAAGATGCTAAAATGTGTCTATATAGGCATTGCCGCATCACCAATCAAAACACAATTTAGGAGAATATCATTATGGCACAAATTATGGCAGGCGATTTGAGAAAGGGCGTTACCTTTCTTTACGACAACAAGATTATGACGGTCGTTGATTTCTTGCACGTCAAACCGGGCAAAGGCGCGGCTTTCGTCCGTATGAAAATGAAAAACGTGGTTACGGGCGCGGTTTTGGAACAAACCTTCAACCCCACCGAAAAGTTTGAACTTGCTCACATCGAGACCAAGACGATGGAATACCTTTACAACGACGGTGAGTTCTACTACTTCATGGACGCCGAAACGTACGAGCAAATTCCGCTCAACAAGAGCCAAGTCGAGGACGCTCTCAACTTCGTCAAAGAAAACATGAACGTCACAATGAAATTCTTCCAAGGCGCACCGTTCTCCGTTGAACCGCCAAACTTTGTCGAGCTCCTTATCACGGTTTGCGAACCGGCAGTAGCAGGCAACACCGCCACCAACGCCACCAAACCCGCAACCGTCGAGACCGGTTACGAACTTCAAGTTCCTATGTTCGTCAATGAGGGCGATACTATACGTATTGATACTCGCACCGGCGAATATATGTCCCGTGTATAACGCTCTCAAATAGCGAATAACTTCGGCAGAGCCGTCCGTCCGTCAACTCATTTACCATTAGTAAATTAGGGTTGCCGTTCGGACGGCTCTTTCTTGTTCTTCATCTATTTGAGAGCGTTATATTTTTTTAAGCGCATCAAACAGCGAATAAATGTTTTAATTTATATAATTATTTCATTTTAAGCGGATATTTTAATCCATATAAAAATTTTCTTTTTTTGTCTTATTTTGCGCACGTGCAATTTGTGCGGTGCGCCTTTCATATATTTTTCTATGCTCATAGATTTGGTGGGGGCGGATATTGCAGGCATCGTGGGGGATGAGAAAGACATTGCAGAGATAAGGATGCGTGTGTTTCGACCTTTGGTGGTTTGCCATATCGACGGAACGAGGCAGGTTGCAAGGCATTTCGGTTTGCCATACGTAGTAGGCGAAAACGATATACAACGAGTTCTGTCAAACGCAACCAATATGTCGCTATACAGCGCTGCCGACGAGATTAAGAGGGGTTATATTCCTTGCGGACGGTACCGCATAGGCGTCGGGGGAGAAGGCGTTTTTGACGACGAAAAGTTTGTTGCGGTGAAAAACATATCATATCTCGTTATCCGTGTTCCTCACCAAATCAAGGGCGTTGCGGACAAAATCAGGGAAGATGTGTTTGTAGGTGCAAAAGTGCGTTCCACGCTCGTTATATCGCCTACAGGCGCAGGCAAAACCACGCTTTTGCGAGAGATGGCGCGGATAGCGTCAAAAGACTTTAACGTCGTTGTAATCGACGAAAGGTATGAACTATGTTCTTGCTCGCAAGGCGCGCCGGCGCTCGATATAGGGGATTCCGAAGTGATTAGCGGCGTACCCAAAAGCATTGCATATCAAAACTGCGTGCGCGCTATGAATCCCGACGTCATCGTAACTGACGAATTGTTTGGAAAAAGCGACGTCGACGCGATATGCGACGTTATACGCAGCGGCGTAAAAGCGTTTGCATCCGTTCACGGAGGCAGCGTGGAAGCGGTGAGAAACAACGAGATATACAAGCCGCTTTTTAGCTCGTTTGAGTTCTGCGTTGTATTGTCCAAATCTCCGATAGGTGCGGTAGTGCAAAAGGTGGAGTTATGACTGCTGAAATTGCGAGGCTGATAGCAGGCGGATTGTTGGCGCTTATATGCTGTTATATCGGGTTGCTCATAAAGCGCAGATATGCCGCAAGAGTGCGATTTTTCAAGTCCGCAACGGAATTTTGCCGAATGATGCAAGACGAGTTGTCCATGCGAAAAACGCCGATGCCTGAGATTTGCGCAAAGTTTCTGGACGGGAGAAAAGGACAGTTTGAGGACTGTATTCTTGATTGGTGCGAGAGAGCAAAACAACACGGTGCAATAGACAAAGACAAGTTCCGACTGCTCAAAAATGACGAAATAAAGGAGTTGAATACATTTCTTTGCAATCTCGGCAAAACAGACTTGAAAGACCAGTTATCGCACGTCGGACATTATGAAAAGTGCTTTGAGATAAAGACGAACGAGTGCGAAGAACAAAGCAAAAAAACAGGCTCGATGTATTTCAAACTGTGCGTGTTGCTCGGGCTTGCCGTCATACTGATTCTGGCGTGAGGTGGGTATGGATACAAACATAATCTTGAAAATCGCAGGCGTGGGATTGCTGACTGCAATCGTGTGCGTGATACTCAAAAAGAGCGATAGAGACGAGATTGCAACCTTTGCAACTCTTGCAGGTCTTATCATTGTGGCAGTGCTCGTGATAGATATGCTCGGCGGTCTTTTCGATACGCTAAAATCACTACTGTCGCTTTATTAGTGCAAAACGTCTATATAAAGTGCTTGTTGTGTTAAATAAGAACACAAATATAAGTTTGCAAAATTGAAGTAAAGAGTCGATTGAAATCAAGCATAGCGTTTATAAAAATCACGATTTTAGTATAATTGTGGCGCTATGCAAACATTGTGCTAATGGCGAAAATTGATAAATTGTTATGATATTCAAACTTATCGGAATTGCAATAATAGGGGTGATTACGGTGGCGTTGCTGAGGACTGCAAAGCCCGAATTTGCCGTATTTGCGACGATTGCAACGGGTATCGTAATGGTTGTAACAATGCTCTCGGCGCTTCGCGACGTTGTGCTTGCGTTTGACGATATCGTACAAAAAAGCGGAATTGACGACAGAGTTTTTTCGGCAGTTTTGAAAATAATCGGCATTGGTTATCTTACGGAGTATTCCTCGTCGGTGGCGACGGACGCAGGGTGTGCGTCAATTGCTCAAAAGTTGCAGTTTGGCGGCAAAATCGTCATTTTTCTTATGAGTATATCCATTGTATCGACGCTTGTCGATTTGGTGTCCACGCTTGTGGGAACGATATGAAAAAAGCATTTTTAGCCATAGCTTCTGTATGCGTTTTGCTGTGCGCTCTCATTATGCTCCCTTCGGACGGCGTTTGTTATGCGGCGGAAGAGAAGAAGTCTGACGAGCAGATAAAGAGCGAACTTCAGAACGCCTACGACAAAGCGGTTGACAATCTCGATTTGAGCGGATTGCAGGATTATCTCGATTCGCTTTCGCAAGAGGGGCGCGAGGCTATATCTATATCCGATGTTAGGGGTGCGCTCAAAGCGTTGGCGAGAGGGGAGAGCAAGCAGTTTTTCGACGTTTTTTTCAATCTTTTGGCGAAGTCGGCAGGAAGATATTTTCTCGGTTTTATCCCTGGGTTTATAACTATTGTGATTATATGTCTTTTAAAGACTATGCTTTGCGGACTTACGGGAGATTTTCTCAATTCTTCGACGACAGAAGTAGTGAACGTGGTGTGCTATTGCATGGCGGTAATCGTTCTTATGAGCGGCGTGGTTACCGTTGTCGAAACTGTGTCGGAAACAATCGAGGCGCTCGTTACGCTGTCCAATGTGCTTTTTCCGATTTTGCTCACTTTGCTTTCGGCGCTCGGAGGCAACGCAAGCGTGGCAGGGTATTCTCCGCTTATGGCGGTGCTTTGCGGATTTATTATGAAAATCGTAACGGCGGTGATACTGCCGGCGTTTATCGCGTGCATAGTTTTCAGTATCGTGGGCAACGTATCCAAAACTGTCAAAATAGACAAGCTTGCAAAACTCATAAAGTCGGCGTCGAGCTGGCTTATCGGCATTTGTTTCGGACTGTTTGCAACGTTTCTCACCATGCAAGGCATATCGGGAGGCGTGGTGGACAAGTTCGGCTTCAACATTGCAAAATTTGCCGTGTCCAGTTACGTTCCCATACTAGGCGGATACCTCTCGGACGGATTCGATTTGATGACGGCTTCGCTTGTGCTTGTCAAAAACGCAGTGGGATATACCGGCGCAATGTTGCTGTGCGCGACGGTGGCTTTTCCGCTTGTCAAAGTGATAATATTCTCGCTTACTACAAGACTTGCCAGCGCGATTGCCGAGCCTATCGGCGATCAGAGAGTGTCGACTCTGCTCGGCGACGTCGCAAAAAATCTCAATCTGCTCATAACCGCGCTTACCGGCGTTGCGTTCTTGTTTTTCCTTATGCTGATGTTGCTTGTGTCGTCTTGCAATATGGGGTTGTGATATGGGCGAGTGGATACTTTCTATCGCAGGGGTGATTTGCCTCGGAATATTGCTTGACATAGTGCTGCCGGAAGGCAAGACGGCAAAGTACGTCAAAGGCGCGTTTTCTTTGCTTGTGGTGATTGCCATAGTCGCGCCTCTGCCAAAACTTATAAAAAACGATTTTGACATAAACGTTGATGCGGATATTCCGTCCTGGTCGCAAAACGACGATTACACGACAGCGTTTTATTCCGCTTTTGAAGAGAAAGCGCAGAACGCGCTTTTGCAAGAGGGTTGCGAGAGCCGTGTGAAGATTGAATTGTCGAGCGGCGTGATTAACAGGGTGGAAGTTACGGTGTACAATTTGATACTTGACGGAAAAGATATTGTGAGAATAACCGCAAAAACGCTCGGGATATCGGAAGATAAAGTAGACGTGGCGTATGAATTGTTTTGAGATATTTTGCGGCAAAAAGAGACGGAAATGTAAGTGTTTTTGATATAAAAAGCGGTATTTTTCGATTGTTTTTTATGTTAATTTTTATCGCGCGCGTGCGCGCGTGTGCTCGCTCGTACAAATAAAAATGCGCGCTCAAGCGCGCGCGTGCGCGCGCGAAAATCGCGCGCGAAATAAAGAATAAAGACGTGTTTCGTACAATTTGCACGAGCGAAAATTCGGCCGATTTTGGAGAGGTTTTGTCGAAAGGATATTTTTTCGAATATTTGCAAATCCGAATAAATATATTTTGGTATTGAGGACGGAATGGAAGTAGAGGATAGAAGAGACGATGGCATAATGCACAAAATAAAGCAATCTGCCGTGGTGCAAAAGCTCAAAGGCGTCAAAAATATACGAATTATTGCCGTTGTATTCATAATTGCAATCGCACTCATCATATACTCTAGCGTAGCAACCTCGACGAAGAAAAAAGCGCAGGCGCAGCCCACCGCAACGCAATCTTTGGAAAACGACGAGGAAGCAAGATTGTCTGCAATACTTTCAAATTTGGAAGGGGCAGGGAACGTGCAGACGATGATAACGAAATCGAACGGAGAAATCTCGGGCGTGCTTGTCATAGCGGACGGCGCGAAGAATCCGCTGACAAGAGTCAGACTTATGCAAGCGTGCGCAAGCGCTCTCGGAATAAGCGAGGACAAGATTTGCGTGCTTTGCAAACAAAATTAGCGAACCTATAGGAGGAATATATGAAAATCAAACCGAAAACCAAGAAAATCATCGTGTTGTCCGTTATGGTGTTATTGCTTGTCGCGACGGGAGTTTTGAACTTTGTGCTCAGCGACAAACTTGACAAGACCACCGACAACGTCAATGCCGACCAAGGCACGGTTACGCAAACCTTCTTTGCGGCGGCAAAAAGCGACCGTGATTCCACGCGCGAATCGGAGTTTCTTTATCTCGACGCGATAATGCAGTCCGAGTCCAGCACGGACAGCGCAAAGAAGAGCGCGCAAGAGCAAAAACTCACTCTTGTCAACCGCATGGAAAAAGAGCTCGCGCTCGAAACGCTTATCAAAGCAAGAGGCTTTGAGGACGCAATCGTAACAATCGGCGATAAGGGCGTAAGCATCGTTGTAAACTCCACTGAGCTTACCACGGAGCAGGCAAACCAAATTTTGTCGGACGTGCTTGCCGAAACAACTTTCAAAGCGACGGAAGTGAAAGTAATTCCGTACAACTAAAAAACATCGTTCATTGCCATACTGCCCACGGAGATATTCCGTGGGTTTTTCTTGTTGAGTTTTGGCATAACAAATTTTGAGTAATGATTGATATAATTTTCGGTATGTGCTATAATACACAAAAGCGGAGGTCGATATGGCAAAAGATTCGACAAAAATCACAACTGCGCTAAGCAACGTTCTTGTATCTTTGGCAAGCGAGGCAGCGCAAGACGTGGAAGGCATCTGCCTTCTCAATTCCAAACGCAACAAAGGGGCGGTGTCTGTCTATGTGTTGCCCAATGAGAAAGTCGCGGTGGATTTGTTTATCGATATCGAACAAGGCTATTCCGTTCCGTCCGCAGTCGCGGTGCTCCAAGAGAGAGTGAAAACTCAAATCGAGAGCGCAACCAAATTCAAAGTACAATCGGTCAACGTTCAGGTGATGAACGTAAACGTAACACAATAAGATTATGAGAAGAATTGCAAGAGAAAACGTTTTTAAGTTGGTGTTTGAATACACCTTTTACAATGTGGTCAACGATTCCACGCTGGAGCTTATGCTTGTAGATAGCGATTTGACGGAGGACGACAAGAACTATATCAACTCAACCTACTTCGGCGTTGTAACCAATGAGGAAGAATTGAGAAAGGTCATCGCCGACCACCTCGAGGGTTATCGTATCGAAAGAGTGTATCGTCCCGATTACGCCGTGTTGTTGCTCGCAACGTACGAATTGAAGGAACACACCGCGCCAAATGCAGTCGTTATCAACGAGGCGGTGGAGCTTTCCAAAAAATACGGCACGGACAAGTCCGGCTCGTTTGTAAACGGCGTGCTTGCCAAGATCGTAAAAGATATAAAATAACAAAAGACAATCCCGACGTTCATAATTTGCTCAAAAGCGCGACAAATGTATGATATTTCGGGATTTTTTAATCCAAAAACATCGAAAAATCGGTGTTTAACTGCAAAAATGGTGCATAAAGTGTCGATTATGTTAGATAAAACCCCATTTTCTGAAAAAACAATATCCGTAAGCGAGGTAAATGCCACGATAAAAGCGTGCATTGACGCTCCGATATTCAAAGGTTTGGAAGTTTTCGGCGAGGTTTCTGGATTTAAGTTCAGCGGACCTCACGCATACTTCACGCTCAAAGACAAAGATTCGCAATTGTCTTGCGTATGCTTTTACGCTGCAAAAACTTACAATCCAAAAGACGGCGAAAGCGTCATTGTCAAAGGCTCGCTTGATTATTATCTCAAGGGTGGCAGACTGTCTTTGCAGGCAAGTTCCATTCAACCTGTGGGCAAAGGCATGCTGTTTTTGGAGTTCGAAAGGCTCAAGGCAAAACTGCTCGCAGAGGGTATATTCGACGAGGCGCACAAAAAGCCCATCCCCAAATTTGCAAAACGCGTGCTTGTGGTTACGTCCAAAACGGGCGCGGTTATCAGGGATATCGTAACGACGGTACGGCGCAAAAACCCCGTCATAGACATTGTTGTCAAAGACGTGCGAGTGCAGGGCGATGGCGCAGGCAAGGAGATTGCCAAGGTGCTCGAGCGTGTGGATAAACTCGGATATGACATAATCGTAATCGCACGCGGAGGCGGCTCGCTTGAGGATCTTGCTCCGTTTTACGACGAGCAACTTGTAAGAGCGGTGTATGCCATGAACACTCCCGTTGTATCTGCCGTGGGGCACGAAACGGATTTTTCGCTTTGCGATTTTGCCGCCGACGCGCGCGCCGCTACGCCGACTGCCGCGGGCGAATTGATTGCATATGATTACTACGCAATGCGAGATCAACTTGTCGCCGACATGCAGCGCCTTAAGCAAAGCGCGACGAGAGGATATGAAAGGTGCGTGTCAAAAGCCAGGCTTTCTTCGGCGCAACTTCAAAGGCTTGCGACAGGGTTTTATACGGCGCACCAGCACAAAGTGGAAAATTGCATTCAGCGCATAAGAACGCTTGCGGAGAGGAAGATGGAAAGCGCAATCGCACGCACGGAAAAGGCGGCTGCGTCGCTGGACAATCTTTCGCCGCTCAAAGTGCTTGGCAGGGGATATTTTAGACTTCAGTCAGGGCAAAAGACTATAAGCAGAGTCGCAACTCTCAAAGTGGGAGAATATATCAAGGCTACGGGCGGAGACGGTTCCGTTACGGCGCAAATCACACAAATCGACTTGAACAAGGAGAACTGATATGGCAGAAATAAAGAAATTCGAAGAGGCGTTGAGCGAACTCGAGGGCATCGTAAAAAAACTCGAAGGGGATATTCCTCTCGACGAGGCTATGAGCGCATTTGAAAAGGGTATCGAGCTCAGCAAAATTTGCATGGAAAACCTCAAAGCGGAAAAGGGCAAACTTGCGCTTTTGGTTGACGATATCAACAATCTCACCGAAGAGATGAAACTTGACTGATTATGAAAATATCGACGGTTGACAAAAACGAGTTCCTTTCAATATTCGAGCAGTCGCTAAGAAACGCGATCGGATACGGCAATTCCGTAATCGACGAGGGCATGCGCTATGCAACTCTCGACGGCGGTAAGCGCGTGCGCCCGCTTTGCGTGTATTACGGCGCAAGAGCAATCGGAAAAGAAGCGGAAGTCGATGAGGTGATTTGCCTTGCGGTGGCAATCGAGCTTATCCACAACTATTCGCTTGTTCACGACGATTTGCCTGCCATGGACAACGACGATTATCGCAGGGGCAAACTGTCCGTACACAAAAAATTCGGACACGCCAACGGCATACTTATCGGCGATCAACTTCTCACGCTCGCTTCTTGCGTGTTGCTTGACGGGGCGAGGACGTTCGGCTCGCATTTTGCAAGGGCTGCGCAAGAGATAACCTCTGCGGCAAAGCGTATGGTGCTAGGACAGGCAAACGATTTGCAAGGCTGCGAAACGGCGGACGATTTTCTTGAAATGTACTCTCAAAAAACCGCCGCGTTGATTGTGGGCGCATTCGGCGCAGGCGCAATTTGCGCAGGCGCGGACTTTGAACAGATAGAAAAAATCGGCGAATATGCATTGAATATCGGCATTGCCTTCCAACTTGCAGACGACCTGTTGGACGAAGGCGAGGAGGGGAGTATTGTATCCGTACTCGGCGCAGACGAAACGCGCGACTTACTCAATGCCAAAACGCAAAGGGCAAGGGAGATAAGCGGGGGCTTTTCCGGCGCAAAAGAATTGTCCGATTTTGCCGATGTGCTTTGCAATAGACAAAAATAAAGGAAATATAGCGTAAACTTTCAAAAAATTGTTGCCAAATTCGTTTGTTTTTGATATATTGTTAAAGCAATCGAAATGCGGGAGTGACTCAGTGGTAGAGTGTCACCTTGCCAAGGTGAAAGTCGCGGGTCCGAATCCCGTCTCCCGCTCCAAACGATAGTGCAGTGAAGAAAATGAAGACGAAAACTTGATATTGATGAAAATCATATAGACGGGATTCGGCTTCACGGAGTGAAGAGTGCAGTATGCACAGACCCGCGCGGGTTCGTTCCGCAAGGTCGCCATCAAAGATGGCTACACCGTCTCCCGCTCCA
>CAKQUV010000009.1 GCA_934277615.1 uncultured Clostridia bacterium
TTCGGCAAAACGGAAGTAGCACCGGGAAAAGTCGCAATAACAATGTAAGTTATAGTCGCAATGACGGAAGTCAACGAACAGCAAAAAGTTTTATGTAGTAGTCGGTAATTTCAGAGTTTTCGGTAAAAATTTTTGCCGTTGACTTTCGCTTTTCACTGTGCTACAAACACAGACGAAAGGCGATAAATCGGACGGCAAAAAAATAGCAGATATCCAACACTCAATACCTGCTAAACGATAATTATTCGGTTGTATATGGCGAAATCAAAACTTAAATCTAACGCCGAAAAAGTCCCGAGAAAAGAAAAAGACGAACTCCGTTTTTATATCAGAGTTCGTTTTTTTCATCTGTGGTGGAGATAAGGGGATTCGAACCCCTGGCCTTCGCATTGCGAACGCGACGCTCTACCAACTGAGCCATATCCCCACAAAGGATTTAACTGTTCTTGCTGTGCTATTATATCACATAATTGCGTTTTGGCAATAGTTTTGAAACATTTTCTTTTACAAAAACCGATTTTTGAGTCATTTTGTCGCAATTCACCGCAAAGCTCGGAAAAATCATCGTTGACACGGTGGTGTCGTTATGATATTATTTAATATCAAATTATTATATAGATAAAAGTAATAGGTAGATTATGATAAGCAAAGCGTTTGACGCAATCAAAAATCACGACGTCATCGTCATACACCGCCACACCAATCCCGACGGCGACGCGATGGGCAGTCAAATCGGTCTGAAGCACGTGCTGGAGGTCAACTTCCCCGACAAAAAAGTTTACGCGGTGGGCGACGACGCAAAACGATTTGCGTTTATGGACGGCAGTCAAATGGACGAAATAACGGACGACGTATACGAGGGCGCGCTTGCAATCGTGCTTGACACTTCGGCAAAATCTCTCATCAGCGACGACCGCTACACCCTTGCGGAAACGACGATACGCATCGACCACCACATATTCGTGGAAGACATTGCGGACATCGACATTGACGACACGACTTTTGAGAGTTGTTGCGGACTTGTGACGTATCTCGTGCGCGAATGGGGTTTGGAAGTGGATTCTTACGCCGCCAAAGCCCTATTTACGGGCCTTGTGACGGACAGCGGAAGATTCCGCTACGACAGCACAACGCCTCGCACATTCGATTTGGCGAGTTTTCTTCTCTCCAAAGGCTTCGATGCGACGAGCATATACAACCAACTCTACGTTGACAGTTACGAAAACGTGAAAAAGCGCGCGGAATTTGTGCTTGCAATCAAGTTTACGCCAAGCAACGTGGCGTATATCTACACGGATTCGGCAAGAGTGAGTGAACTGGGCATGGAGGCGCAAGCGATATCGCGCGGCATGGTCAACGTAATGGGCGAAATTCGCGGCGTTGACGTGTGGGTGAACTTCACGGAGTGCGAAAACGGCGTACTTTGCGAAATACGCTCCAAAAACTACGATATCAATCAAATAGCGGTTGCGCACGGTGGTGGCGGACACCTAAAAGCAAGCGGAGCGACGCTCAAAGACGCAGCCGAGGCAATGCAAGTGCTTGACGAACTCGACAAGCTCGTTGCGGAAGGAGAAAAGATATGACGAACAATTTTGAGATAAAAAAGCAAATTCTTGACAAAATCAAGCAATACGACAAGATAATCATCACGCGCCACTTCCGCCCCGACGGCGACGCAATCGGCTCTACAAAAGGTCTTGCGCAAATGCTGCGGCTGTCATTCCCCCAAAAGCAAATATACGTGCTCAACGAGGACAGTTCTCAATACCTTGCGTTTTTGGGCGGCGAGGACGCGCCTATTGCCGACGAGGACTATGCCGACGCACTCGTGATCGTGTGCGACACGGCAACCACCGACCGCATATCCGACAAGAAATACGCGCTTGGCAAGGAACTAATCAAAATCGACCACCACATCGACGTCAAACCGTACGGCGATTTGAGTTGGGTTGAGGAGGAACGCTCTTCCCTTTGCGAAATGATAGCGGACTTTTGGCTCACTTTCAAGGACGAACTCACCCTCGACAAAGAGGGCGCAACCTACCTTTTCACGGGAATGGTTACGGACAGCGGAAGATTCAAATACAGCAGCGTAAGCGGCGAAACGATGCGTCTTGCAGGCGCGCTTATAGACCTCGGCATAGACACGGAGTGGATATACGCCAACCTCGGTCTTGACGACTTCAACGTGTTCAAATTCGAGTCCTACGTGTACAAGAAAATGCGCATCACCAAAAACGGCGTGGCGTACATATACGTGGACAAGGCAATGCAAAAGCGTTTCAAACTCACAAACGAGCAAGCAAGCAACGTCGTGTCCTACCTTGACGGCATCAAAGGCGCAATCGCGTGGCTTGCCTTCATCGAGAACAAGGACGGAAGCGTGAGAGTGCGCTTGCGTTCGAGATTTATGACGATAAACACGCTTGCAGAGAAATACCGTGGCGGAGGCCACGACAGAGCGTGCGGAGCAACCTTGCATAGCAAAAAGGAAATCAAACTTATGCTTGCGGACGCAGACGCAATGGTAAAGAACTACAAGGATAACAATACGGGCTGGCTATGAAAATACTTATCACAAACGATGACGGAATACAATCCCAAGGCTTGCGAATTGTCGCAAACTGGGCAAAAAAACTCGGTGACGTGACCGTATGCGCCCCCAAATTCGAGCAAAGCGGAAAAAGCCACTCCATTGACATACACAACCCCTTCGAGGTGCAAAAAGTAGACTATGCGGACGGTGTGCGCGCGTACAGCGTGGACAGCTCCCCCGCCGACTGCGTGCGCTTTGCAACGCTCGGCTTGCACGAGAGTTACGACCTCGTAATATCGGGCATCAACAAAGGGCTGAATCTCGGCGAGGACATAATGTACTCGGCAACCAACGGCGCGATATTCGAAGCTCGCACGAGAGGTCTCAAAGCCCTTGCTTTGTCAACTCATACGGCGAGTTTTGACGATGCGGAACAATGGCTTGACCGCATTTACGACTTCGTCACCAAATACGATATTTTTGCGCACGGCAATATCTTCAACGTCAATATCCCCGAAAATGCAAAGGATATATTGCTCACCCGTCAAGGCGGACCGTACTTTACGGACGACTTTATCGACCTCGGCGACGGCACTTGGCGACAAGTGGGACACTGCATACACCGCAACGAGCACAATCACGACGTTGACAGCGACGCCACCATCGACGGCTACGTCACCGTAACGCCCTTGACCATCGAACGCACCGACTACACCGCCTACACCGCCCTCAAAGCGCAAATAAACGGCTGAAAAATCAATATCTGCATATTATCGTCAAGTATCTGCACATTTTTAAGCAAAAAATATGCAGATACTTGTTTTTTATATGCAGATAAAAAAACACCCAACTCGCACGAAGGGCGGATATCACTGCAATGAAGTTGCAATATCACTTGTGCAAAGCACAAATATCACTATTCCACTTGTCATTCAGAGTAGCATAGCGACGTAGGAATCTAGCCGAAGGCGCACCAACCAAACAGACAATCTTGCGGAACTGTGGAATGATTATTTATCCCTACTTGAATTGATAGCAAAGATTGGCTGTGCGGTAGCAGAGCAATAAATTTAGCGTGGCTTAGGCAATGCGCATACGCGCGTGTTGCCGTTGCCACAGCAACGATTTTTGCTCGCATTCGGCGCAATTATAACCAAAAGCCCCGCAAAAAGCGAGGCTTTTGTTTTTATTAGTTAAAGGATAACTAAATGATTTTTGGCTTATGCAAGTCCGTAGAATTCGACTTTGTTGACTTGGATGAAACCGTTTTTCATTTTTGATCCGCCACCGGATGCGCAATCAAAAACAAGTTTGTAGTACAACCCTGCTTTTCTATTTGCCTCAGTGACATTAAATGTCAAATCGCCAGTCGTAATTTTATCTGCGTTGACAGTTTCAACAATGTCGGTAAATTCTGCATCATTTGCTACAACAAGCGAAATTCCATTAATCTTGCTTTCATATCCGCTTAAAATTTTACCAATGTTAACTACAACTTTTGTAATGCTGTTAGACATGGCCGCCTTTGTTGCAATAGATGCAACACTATCAGCGTCTTTTTTACCACATTTAATAAATTCCCAACCATTATTGTTATTGTTGAAATTTGCGATACTGAACGTTACGCCATTGCACGTTGCTTCCCAACTTGTTGTGTATCCACCAACAGGTTTACTGTTTGTAGACGTTCCAAATGTTGCGGTCGCAACAACAACAGGGTCAGCTGCGCCAGCAACTTTCGTTTCAACTGTAATAACCATGTTGCCATTGATTGTGCAGGTGTATTGACCTTCTGCCGCAACAACGTCAGTGCCGTTTACCTTGACTGAAACAAGTTCGTGACCGCTTGCAACAGCAACTGTAAACGAGAAATCTGTTCCATTTGTGCCTTCGGTCAAACCACCAACGATTGTAACCGTTGCGTTCGCACTTGAATTGCTATCAACAGTAATTGTAGATGTACCTACTACTCTGTCTTTGAATGTGCAGCCTGCATCAAACTCAACTGTGCCAAAGTGATTCTTAATCGTGCCTGTAACGGTGATTGTATCATTGACCATAAACACGTCTGTTGCTGTGCATGCCAAGCGGAAACATTGGATTGTTTTGCCTGCGACCTTGATTGTAACAGTAATATTGTTATATTGACTATCAAATGCAGTGTTTATTTGTGTAATTGTTCCTGTAAGAGTATATTTACCGTCAAGGGACTCACCTTGGTTAAGAGCATATGCTGCATCCATAATCTTTTCGGGAGTATTAAGCAACTCTTTTACGGTCACAGAAATTACCACATCGCCAGCAACTTGGTGCGTATAGACGCCGTCAACTGCTTCAAGAGTGGTTGCGCCCGCTTTGACTGCGACGAGAACGTAGTTTTCAGTGTCAACGGTTACGGTAATCGTAAGAGTTTTGCCTTGTTCTACTTTTGCGCCGGTTGCAATTGCAACGCCGTCAACTTGAACACCAACCGTTGCACCGGTTACGTTTGCAAACGTAACTTCGTATTCAGGAGTCTTTGCAGTGACTGTAACGTTAAATTCTTTCGTCGTGCTTTCTCCGTTGAGTGTAATTGTTGCAGTAAGTTTAACAGGTGTATCTGTTGTGCCTGCTACGATAGTTGCGGTGACGCCGTCAGCAGCAATAGCGATTGCCGCATTGTCGGATTTCCAAGTGATTTTGGAATCATACAAACCGGTTGCTTGAAGTTTAACTTCGCCTGTGCCGAAAGTTTTGCTTGCAAGATCCAAAGCTGCTGCTGCGTTTGCAACTTTCATTGCATCGGTAACTTCGTTTATACGCAAAACTTGAACTTGCCAGTAATTGTTGTAATACAAACCGCGAGAGTATGCGTAAACAACAACTTCTTTTCCATCCAATGCAGAAATAGTTTTCGCTATCTCATCATTCATAAATGCCTTAGCGAGTTGTTTTTCTCCTTGGTAGAGGAAGTAGTTTGTACCACTGACTTTAAGTGTTGTGCCTTCAATCTTGTAAAGTCCGTCAAGATACAAATCGGATGCATCAAGTTTGATATCGCCTGCTGCGAGATCATTTGCGGTAGGCTCGACGTACGTGCCGCCCTCAAGTTTTTCAACATGCTTTGTGCCAAGTTGCGGGAATTGAGCAACTGCCGTACCATTGTTCTTAATAGCATTGTTTGCTCTTGTAGCATAAACAGTTACGTAATCGCCGACTACAAAACCTTTGATTTTGTTGTAAGAGAACACTGAACCGCTTTCATCGACAAGGACGTAAGAATAGCAGTTATCCTTGCTCGCGTCAACTCTATCAATTGCACCGATATAACCGGTGATTGCATAAAGAGTATTACCTGCTTCTTTTGCAATGAACTCTGAAATACTATTAACGACCGTGTAAGTGTCGTATTCAACTACGATTGCAGTATTGTCTGCAGTAACAGTAACTTTGAATGACTTTGCGAAAGCAACGTCTGCAACTGCCTTACCGCCTGCCGTGACTGACTTGACAACTTTACCGTCGGGAACGGCAACCTTGAAAGTGATTTCCGTATCCTTATCAACTTTTTCACCGCTGGTGAGAGTTTGGTTCTCGCCATAAGTTGCAGTGAGGTTTGCATCAGTCCAAGTTACCGTGTACTTGGGAGTTTCACCGAGAATTGAAATCGGGAATTCTTTTGTTTGAGTTTGAGCATCGCCCTTGCTGATAGTTGCAACAAGCGTTACGTCTGTCTTTTCAGCAGGTGCCGTGACCTTTGCAGTTGCGCCATCGATTGTGATGCATGTGACATCCGTTTCTTTGATAGACCATGCAATCGTCGTGCCGTATTTACCGGTAAGAGGAAGCGGGAAGTCTTTGGAGAATTCGGTTCCTTCAATCGTCAACGCTTCTTTTGCAGCCTCAATGCATTTTGCATCTTCAAGAGCAAGTTCGTAAGAAACTACTTGAACTTGGAGTGATTTGCCCTTGTCTGCAAAACCTCTTACGTAACCATAAATGTTGACGGGAGCGCCGACAAGACCATCTTTGGTCGCCGCATCTCTAATCGCACTATTGGCATATATTGCAATAAGCTTGTCATATTCCGTTGTACTACCGTCTTTAAGAGTACCTGCCGTCATATAACCATCGCTTCCTAAATACAACGTTGCGCCGGTAATCTTGGTGTATTTGCCGGTGTAATCTGCAATGTTGCTTGATGTGAACGTTGTGGATTTGATCGTTTCTACGTCAATCGTTTCCGGTTCGGGATAAGTGTAAGCTTTACCGCCTTCGACTTTTTGCATAGAAAGCGGATACAATTGAGGTGTTCCGTTAAATGCCGCTCTTCTACCAAAGACTTTGATTTCTTCGCCAAGAGTTACGTTCAAAACGGGTTCAAATACCAAAACCGCACCTGTTTCGTCAGCAATAATAAATGCGCCAGCAGTACCAACTTTGTTGACTGCCACAACGTGACCTTTGATGATATACACAGAGTTGCCTGTGCTCTTCTTAAGGAAATCTGCAACTGTTATTTCTTGCGGAGTGAGAAGTTTGACTTCAAACACGTCCGTGACAGCTTCAACGGAAGCATCGGTGTGAGTGTAAGTTGCGGTGAGTTTGACCTTTCCGCCCTCTTTGGTATCGTCGTACGTGAAGGTTGCCACGCCGTTTTCGATCTTGCAGATTTCGGTGTTGTCCGCTGTCCAGCTGATCTTTACGCGTCCTTCAAAGAGATCGCTTTGGGTGGGAAGAGTCAACGTTGCGCCGTTGTTGGTGACGTCGGGAAGAGCGTCTGCATTTTCTTTGACAAAGTTGACTTCTTCTGCAGGAGTCAAGGTTGCCATATCGCCGAATACGACTGCTTCTGCGTTCAACGGTTGAATGTAGAATACACTGTTGTACGTCAAGACTTGACCTGTGATCGTTGCATAGTGACCTTTATTGGTGTTGAATGCTTCAATGAAAGCATCAATTCCCTTGCTGGGGAATGCACTCGTAGAAGTGGACGGACGCACGTAGGACTTGACACCGTTGAGCGTGAAGTAGCAGTACTTTGTGCTTGCATCACCGCTGAGGACGACTACGTTTTTGAGCGTTACGAGTTGACCTTGCAAATTGGTGATGGTCGTGTCTTTTGCGTCTTTTGCGTTGGAATAAACCGTTGTGATATCAACCGGCTCAACAGTCTTGATGGTGTCGTCAAGAATTTCTTTGACAGCAACTTCCGTAAGTTCGAGCGTGCCGTAGTGGTTCTTCTTTATACCGCTGATACGAACCGTTTTACCAACTGCAAGACCTTCGATGGTTGCGGGGTCTTTTTGCATAGAATACGCATAGTAAGCACCGTCTTTGTCTTGGATATACAATGTGTTGTATTTCGCTTTGCCTTTTCCGGTGTTATTTCCGTATTGCGTAAAGATACCTGCCGTCTGGGATGAATACATCGTCACAACGCCGTCTGCAATGATGAGTTCATCGTCTGCAGCCGCAATGTATTCTGCCCATGTATTTACACGGAATTTGGGAACCATGCGTTTGAACGACACTGAATCTGTATTGCCGTTTGCGTCGTGAACAGTTGCAGTCAACGTGTAGTTGATGTCTTGTTCTGCGATATCGATAACGTCGATTGTCGTCTTTTCTTCGCCTTCGACAACTTTGACAGCGCTTGCGTCAACGCCTTCAGTTGTAATTTCAACAGACCATTTTACAGTGTATTTAACGCCTGAAATATTGACGTAGGATACAACCGTGTAGTCTGCCGCTGTCTTCGAGTTGTTGTTGATGTAGAGCGCCTTGACATATTCTTTTGCGCTGGACAGACCGTTGCCATTGTCTTTTTGACCGTCTTTGTCCTTATCGCAAGCGACAAATGCCATGAGGCACATAACCAACACAAGCACGATTACGAGCGCGCTTCTGAAATTAAAAGCCTTTTTCATTTTGCTTCTCCTTTATAATTATTGTTTGTTTTATTATATAAAGCGTGGCTATCGCCCCACCGTATATCGTTTTTTTGCATCAATAGATGACGAAATCGTCAATCGAGAACACTCTGATTTGATAAGGATTGTTTCCATACGAATCGTCCGTAGCCTTATTATAACAGTCCACAATGCCTTTGACGTCGATTGTTTTGTTTCTAAACGCCGATTCGGTTACCTTTTGACCGTTTTGCATCAATACTGCCGTACGAACCGTGATTGTATAACCGTCTTGCGTTTTGCAAGTAAGCGTCATTGCGCCTTTTTGCGAACTTGCCTCGTTTTTCGTCGTATAAATACTGACAACCTTCAAGCTGTTGAGTGATACTGACGTTGACAAAATAAGTTCCGGATAAGAGTAGGACTTCGTCGTGATTTCGTCGTCTTTTTCAAACTCTATTTCGATTTCTTCTTGATTTGCAAACTTCTTTGCGTCAATCGGTGTGTATGCAGGAGTATGTTTGTTGTTATCCAAAAGTTTAGTTACGTTTTGATTTTCGTTCTCAAAATCAAATTCATCGTATTCTACGATATTTGAGATTTGATATGCACCTGTGCCTTCGAATACCGCAAACGTACCGACTACACGCAGATAGTTGCCTATATCAAGAAGTTTGACAGATTTAAACCCGTAATAGCACGTAACGCCATAACGCAAACCTGTTTCGGGATCCGGTTGCACACTCTCGAGATATACGGAGTTTGCACCGCTGTTGCTTGACACAACGCCTTCAACTGCAACCTTCTTTCCGTCATATTCTGTCGGATTGCATCTCAATTCTTTAAGCGTAATCTCGATAACGTCGCCCTTGTAGAAGTCTGGATCGTCCTTTCCGGAAAATACGTTAAGCTTTTCTGCTTTTGCTTGATTGAGAGCTGCCATTGCAGTATTGCCGTAACGGTTCTGCGCCGTGTTGGATGCGATTGCCAGACCGTTTTGCAAAATCTCGACGTTGAGGTTGCGGTAATCTGCGTCTTTTGACGGTTTGTACCACACCCATGTCATGTATCTACTGCCCGTAGAATCCGCTTTCCAAGTGTCGCCGTCTGCCTCGATAACAATCGAAGCCGCCGTCGAAAGTTTTTCTCTCGTGAATTTGGACGCTTTCTTTCCGTAAGGCTCTATTCTGCCCGTCGATTCGGGCGTGTCGATGGCAAGATAGCGCGCCTTAAGCACGCCGCCGGGTATGACAGAATTTGATACCGTAAAGTGAGTAGTATCGCCGTCAATATACATGTGAATCTTAGGATCGATAACCTTTGCGGTTTCTGAATTGAGATCGAGCTTGAGTTGCGATACGTAATCGACATGTTCAATCGACGGCCCCGGAGTAGGATTGCTTCCTCCGCCATTATCATTGTTGTCGCAAGCAACGAGCGTACACGCCGTCACGGCAACAATCAGCATAATTGTGAATGTAATGAGAAATCTTTTCATTGTTTTATTCCACATCAATATGTTTTTCCGTGCGTCCGAACGTGTAATATTCGGACGCACGTACGTTTTTATAGTTTTAATATGACTTGTTTAAGATTTTTTATCTTAAATCGGTCGCTAATAAATCATTCTAATCGTCTTATATCTTAAGCCGAATTACGATGCCACGTATTCGCACTCTCCAATTGCCGCTGCAAATGCTTGATCGATGTTTGTGCTAGGATCGAGGCACTTAACGAGCAAGTCACCGACTTGGTCACGAGCAGTGGAAGAACCGTTAAATGCAGGTGACGTATAATATGCATTCGCTTGTGCCATACAAACTTGCATAGATCTGTAAGCAACATTATCAAAACCATCAGCTTGCTCAAATTTTTCTTTGAAAACCTTGTGCTCCGAAACAGATTTCAATACGGGGATATAACCTTGCACGTTTGCAAACTCTGCTTGGAAGTTTACGTTGGTTGTGAGATACTTGACGAAAAGCCAAGACGCTATGACTTCTTGCGGATTGCTCTTGTTGAAGATACAGACGGAAGGACCTTGAGAGATAACCTTCGGGTTGGATGGATTTTGTTGCGGAATTGACGTAATGCCGACTTCGAACGGATATTCACCCTTAGAGTTCTTTGCAGGTCTTTGTTTGGTTGCGCCTGCGGTTGAACCGATTGACATATAACTTCTTATTTCGGAAGTCGTTGTGTTAAACAAGCTGGATGTGAATCCGCCATTGATGGTTTGTGTTGTGAACAGACCTTCGTTGTACCAACCGCGGAATCTGTTTACGAAAGACTTGTTTGTTGCATTGTTGAAGAGGAAGTGATTGTCTCCTTCTGCACTTGTATAACCCGAACCGAGTTGTTCGCACATTGTGATAAACCAGTTTGCCTCGGAGTCATAACCGAACGGGAAGCACTTGCTATCGATTTGTTTGATGAGTCTTGCGACTTTTTCCATACTCTTGTTGCAGTTTGCGTCGCAACCGAGAGCGGAATCGCACCACCAGTGAGTCGGAACTTCGAGTCTTGCAGTCTTCGTGGAGTCCGTATCTGCTTTTGCGTCGTTCTTTGCGTTGTATTCGTCAAAGAAAGTCTTATTATAATAAAGAACTTCGGTTGACTTTTGGAAGGGTATCGTGTACATAAAGTTATCGCCGAATTGCTTGCCTTCTTCATAGAAACCGGGGATATAATCGTCTTTTTGTGCTTGGGTAAGACCGAGTTGTTCAGTCGTTCCGTCAGCGTGAGTAACGGTTTCCGTGCTCGCAATAAGGTTGTCGAGTTGTACGACTGCGCCTGCTACGTTGTAGAGTGCGACGTGGTCGGGATAGCAATATGCGATGTTGGGTTGATTGCCTGCCGTAAGTTCGGTAGATATCTGATCTCTAACGTCATTATAGCCACCAACTGCAGAATCTTCAACGTGGATATTGGGATAAAGTTTTCCAAACTTCTCAATATACTTCGTCAAAACGGCTCTATGGTCATCACCCATGGTATGATAGAACTTGATTGTAACCTCACTTCCGTTGTATCCGCCTGCCGGAACATCAAAGTTTGCGCCGAGCGAACCGCCCCTGTTACAAGCAACCATGATAGACATAGATGCCGCGACGATGACGACGAGCAATACAATAGCAAATGCTTTTTTCATATTCTTGTCTCCTTAATTATTGTTTCTTTATAAATATACTTGCGTATATATCAATATTGATGCACCGCCCTTGCGGTCACGACTTATCCCTTAATACCGCTTCTGGATACGCCCTTCATAATGTATTTCCTGAGGAAAACAAACACTAAGAAAAGCGGAGCGGATACGGTAGCGACAGCCGCCATTTGTTGAGGATAATTTGTTTCGTTTGTCCCAGCGTCAACGAATGAGAGCCCGCGCAAACCGTTTGATACGAGTTTGTGCATCTCGTCGTTTGCGACGAGTCTCGGCCAAACGTAAGAGTTCCAAGCACCCATCATCTTCAATATCGTAATTGAGATGATAGTCGGTAGCGCAAGCGGAATCATAACTTTGCACAAATACTTGAAATCACTCGTACCGTCGACTTTTGCCGCCAAGTACAATTCGTTGGGTATTTGCATAAAGTTTTGTCTCAACAAATAGATGTAGAACACGCTTACGAGGAACGGAACGATAAGCGCCGTGTACGTATTGAGCCACCCGAATTTGACTACCGTAACGTAGTTGGTAATAGTAAACATTTCGCCCGGAATCATCATCGTTGCGAGCAATGCGCCGAACAAGATATTTTTGCCCTTGAACTCGAGTCTTGCAAAAGCAAACGCCGACAAAATGGTGACTACCAACGACAAAATCGTAGATACTACGCCTACTATAACTGTGTTCTTGAACAAAATACCAAGGCTACCTATTCTAAAAGCAGCCGCATAGTTTGACCACATAACTTGTTTGGGCCAAAACGTCGGGACACTCAATCTGTATTCATCAAGAGTTTTTAGCGACGAAATAATCATCCAATAAAATGGGAACAACACGATTACTGCCACTAATATCAAGAAGAGATAGCGCAAAATCGTTCCGAACACACCGAGCACTCTTTGTTTGCTCGTAACGGTTTTGATGCTTTTATCGTGCATTAAAGTCATAGAACTTGCCATAAAACACCTCTTAATAGTGGACTTTCTTCTTGCTTACATACAAGTTGATAATCGTAACTGCAAGAATAATCGCGAACAAGATAAGTGCCGCGGCACTCGCTCTGCCCTGATGCGAACCCGACAAAGATTGATAGATATAACCGACCATCGTGTTGAGCGAGTTTTTAGCACCCGTCGGTCCCATATTCTCACCGAAAATACCTACGATACTCGTATATTCCTTAAATCCGCCGATAAAGCCCGTGATGACGACGTACGCAATCATCGGGGAAAGAAGAGGAACTGTTATACGCGTCGTAACGCGCCACTTCGGCGTACCGTCGACCTTTGCCGCGTCGTAATATTGTTTGTTGACGCTTTGAAGTCCGCCGAGCAAAATCAAAATCTTGAACGGCAATGCGTTCCATACGATGTAAACCACCATAACGAACATATTTGCCCAGTAGGACGAACCAAAGTTGATCCAGTTCACCGGTTCACCGCCAAAAGCCATAATAATATTGTTTATTACGCCTGCGGTAATAGGTGCTCCGCCATCGGCTCTCAAACCGACGATGTTGAACATAGTTGCGAAAACCATACCGATAGCGATGGAGTTCGTGACGTACGGCAAGAAGTAGATGGTTTGAAGCAATCTTTTGAGCGGACCGATCGAATTGAGCACGACTGCGATGAGAAGTGCCAAAATCGTGGAGAGCGGAACCGTCAATACGCAAAGCAAAACCGTATTTTTGAGGCACGTCAAGAAGCCTTGGTATTCGACGACTTTTTGGAAGTTTCCGAATCCGAACTGATACGTAGCGCCATTCAACGATGCTTGCAAGCTATAGCCTTCGAGGAATGAAAGTCGCACCGTATTGATTATCGGCCAAACGGTAAAGATAGCCAACAATACGAGTGCGGGTGCAAGATACAGCCACGCCTTCCATTGATGTTTGGAGTCAACCATATTATTTTACCTCGCTGTCGTTATTTTCCGCGCCGTCCAATTCTTCTTTGGCGTTTTCTTCGACAACCGTTTCGACGCCTGCTTCGTTCGTGGTTTCGGCTGCTTCGACGATAGTATTCTCTTCCGTGTCGTTTTCAACTTGTTCGGTCTCGTTTTCCGCATTAACTACCGCAGGATCTTGACTCATATACTCGAAGCACTTTACTCTTTCCTCTTCGGTGAGGAAGATACGTTGTTCGTCTTTTGCGGCATTGTGTACCGTGAAGGACGGATAAACTTTGTTATCACCGTCGTTGTAGTACGCATAATAGCCTTCACCGACTTGTTCCGCACCGACCATAACCGCTTCGTTGATGTCGATCGTGGTCTTGATGTTTCCGTTTTCGACGCCTGCGAAATAAATCGGAGTGCCTTTTTCGGTCGCACCCGTCACGCACACGTAATCGGTATCGAGAACGAGTTCGACAGGTTTTGCCTTGGGCGTGCAAAGCTTGATAATCTTTGCAAATTTATTCTCAAACCAAGCGACGATTTTCTTGACGAACTTGGATTGATTTGCTTTCTTTTCAGCGTTTGCGGCGTCTTTCTTTGCGGTTTCGGGCACTTTGAGCACGCCGAGGTCAAACGTCTTGCCGTCGCTTTCGACATACAAAGACTGGCGAGTTTTACTCCATTCATAAACCGTGCTCGGCTCGACAGCCGCTTCCCAATCCACTCTCTTTCTGGAGAAGATAAACACCTTGTTGGGCTTGATGTCGAAACGAACGGTGTCTTTTTGGGTATCCACAACGCTCGTTGCGTCTATGATAGAACGGATAATCGGACTTGTCGCGTGTGCGTTTGTCGAAACGATGCTGACGTCGCGTCCCATAACTTCAACGCTCTTGAGGTCGCAAGTAAGCGCGCCGTTTTCATTGAGTATAAAGCCTTCCGGACGAATGCCGACGTACACGTCCTCATCCTCGATTCCGGGAACGTCCAAAATCGCGTCGTCGCCTATGTAAACCTTGCCGTCCTTGACTTCGCCTTCAAAAACGTTGATAGGCGGCGTGCCGAGGAATTTTGCGACAAACAAGTTTGCGGGACTGTCATACACGTCTTGCGGTTTGCCGATTTGTTGCACCACGCCGAGTTTCATAACGACGATCATATCCGAGATGCTCATTGCTTCTTCCTGGTCGTGCGTAACGAAAACGGTTGTGATATTGGTTTCTCTTTGGATACGTCTGATTTCTTCACGAGTTTGCAATCTCAAACGAGCATCGAGGTTGGAAAGAGGCTCGTCAAGCAAGAGAACGCGAGGCATTTTTACAAGTGCGCGCGCAATAGCGACGCGTTGTTGTTGTCCGCCCGAAAGTTCGCTCGGTTTGCGATCCATAAGTTCGTCGATCTGAACGAGTCTTGCTGCGTCATAAGCTCTCTTGAGCATATCCTCTTTGGAGAGTTTGTCCTCGCCTCTGAGGTTTTGCAAGGGGAACAAAATATTTTGCTTGACCGTCATATGCGGATAAAGCGCATAGTTTTGGAAGACAAGACCGACGCCCCTGTTTTCGGGTGCCAGCGCCGTAACGTCATCGTCGCCGAAGAAGATCTTACCGCCGGTGGGCTTTTGCAAACCGCAAATCATATAAAGCGTGGTGCTTTTGCCGCAACCGGACGGGCCGAGAAGTCCGACCAGTTTACCGTCGGGTATGGTGAAGGTGAAATTGTTGACAGCAACGACTTCCTTGCCCTTTTCATGACGGCTTTGGAAAACTTTGGTCAAATTTTCGAGTACAACTTTCATAATCCCTATATTCCTTTATAATGTTTTCATATACAAAGACATAAAGTCCTTATTTATCTGCTTAGTTTTTGCGCTTACTTCTCTTCCTCTGTCGAATCCTGCGGCGCGCTTTCGCTTCCGACGTTTTGCGCGGAGCTATCCGCTACGCTTTGATTATCCGTCGGAGATTGCTCGACGTTTTCTATATTGTTGCCGTTCTCGTCAACGATTTTTTTGCCTTTGCGGTAGTTGAGCGAGCTGTTGTAAAAATCGAATCCGCCGTTCTCTTTATAGTTGTTGCGTTCAGCAAGAGCGGCTTGTTCTGCTTTCTTGAATTCCAGCAATTCGTCCTCGTTGTCGAAAATCATCTGGCTTGCGAGATCAACCGCAACCGTTCTTGCGATGAGGTCGTGCAAGAAGGAGCGCGATGTGTTTCTCGTTACGATAAACACGACAAGTTGAAGAATGCAAATCGCTGCGAGCACGCAAATGCCGACAATCATACTGAGCGTGCCGAAAATCATCATGATTACGAGGAGCACCGGCACCATAATCTCAAAAACGTACATGCCGAGTATGGAGCGGACGAACATAGAAAAAGGTCTTACACGCACGCCGTTAGTATGCATTACGGCTATGCCAAAGACCTTCTTACCTATAGTTTGCCCGTTCTTGAAGCAAACCGGAATAATAAATTCGAGAATGAGCATTGAAAGGAAAATGCCGATTGACGTTATCATCATCGACAACGCCGGCACCAAAGACGCTTCTTTTACAAACACGGGATTTGCCTTGAGCGTGTCTGAAAAATCTTTGTTTACCTCTTCTTTGTGTGCATCGATAACGGCTTTTTGTTCGTCTGTCAATTCGTTGTATTCCTTTTCGGTTACGTTGAAATCGACTCCGTATTTTTCCTTGTATTTTTCGTTAATTTCGGTTGCGGTTTGTGTGAAAATGGTAGTGTAAGTTTCGTAATGTTGATCGTACTTGCAAATAACGGACAAAAGAGCCATAAATCCCGTTGCCAAAACGGCTACGAGAATAATGTCCAAAAGAAAGGCGGAAGCCCTCTTCAAAACACTCGCTTTTTGTACGTCGTAAATCATCAACGATTCCCCTCTCGATCGTGCCAAAGCACGTTTTCAATCCGCGGCATCGAGCGTACGTTTATATATACTATAAACATAATATGCACAATACCCTAGATTTACTCTCAAGATATGCTAACATATTTCGACAAAAAAAACAATGCCCATTTTTCAAATAAGTTAAAATATTTTGCCTAAACACGCTCACCCATCACTTTTGTCCTTAAAATATTTTGCAAAAAAAGCACTCTTTTAGAGTGCTTTTCCTATAAATATTATGCATGTGTATAGCAAAAATTTTACAGTAAATTTTTTAATATTTCGACACGAAAAGTATTCCGTTTTACCAAAAGTCAAGTCGATTTTCATTTTGCAAGTCCCAGCGCTTGACACGTCTGTTCTATGCTATCCTTGGGAGAAAGAGCCTCTTCGATGCTGAAAGCGGCGGGATTTTTGCTCTCTTTGTTTTTGCGGCTTTCCGCGTCTTTGAGCTTGGATTGCAACTCTTTCGTTTGCTCTGAAAACTCGCCGTTTTGCTCGCGATAAACAGGGCGCGTCAAACGTTCCACTTCACGCCTGAAATGCGCTTCCATTTCGTCCTCGCAAACGCTCTTGTTAAGCGAAAAATCCTGCATCAGAAATTTGGTCAATTCCACCTCGACGTTGACAGCCACACTTTCGACGTTGAGCGCGTCTTTGTCAAAGTGATATCGCTCCTTCATCTGCTCGTATGCGCCCAGCCATTTTGCCCTGAAAAGCCTCAGCCTTTCAAGCTCTGCGCGATACCTTGCCTTGACGTCGGACGTAAGTTTGTCGGCGTTCTCGGTAGCGGTTACGAGCGCAAGTTTAATTTGTTCTTCTCTGCCCTTCAAAACGTCTATTTGCGCCTTCAAATCCTCGCACTCTTTTTTTAGTTCGGATATGCGATCGCGCTGCTCTGCCTGCACCTCGTCGCACTTTGCGCTCTCGAGCGCTATATAACTTTCCACCGCGTCGACGTCATACCCTTTTCGGCATATTGCAAACCTTGTGATTTTCTTCTTTTTCATAGCCACCTCTCTATAAAAAATCATACCTCGATTTATGCAATATTTCAAAAACCGCTTTTGTCGAAAAACATCGAATTTTTGCCAAAATCGACACTTTATGTCTATTTTTTATACAAATAAAGTGCGTTTTATGCTGTAAGTCGGATTTTTAAGCAGGTAAAAAAGAGCGGTCGAAAGCGGCTCTTTTTTAGGATAACTAGGTGTTAAATATTTAGATTTGTTATTGTGTTTCTTGATAAGGATTATGTTGTTTAATGGGCTTGATTAAGCAATTCGTTTTTGAGTTTCCAAAGGCTTTCCGAAAGGTCAACCTTGTAGTCTTGCGTGTTGATTACACGGCGATATTCCGGGAAAAACGCTTTGATGTTTTCGTCCTCTCTGTCGCAAATTTCTTTGAGCGACGGCATATCGTAGACAAGTTTTCCGTCCTTGAAAATATTCACCATAAGTTCCTTGATTTCGTAGCCCTCGAAAGTGGTCTTTTTCCACGTCTGTTCGGGGTGGAAAATGGTGAGAGGTTTGGACGTATCGAACGTGTCGTTCTCGAGGCAAATAAGGTCTGCTTGCGCCATACCGTCTTTGAATATACGCACGATTTTTTTCACGCCCGGATTGGTGGTCTTTTCATGGCTGTTTGATATCTTGATTTTCGGCACGAGCTTGCCGTCCTCTTCTAGCGCGCAAAGTTTATACACGCCGCCCAAAGACGCGTTTTTATAACTTGTAATAAGTTTCGTTCCGATGCCATAGACGTCGATTTTTGCCTCTTGCGCGTTGAGTGCGAGCAAGATATCTTCGTCAAGGTCGTTTGTCGCAAAAATAAGGCAATCGCCGTGTCCTGCGTCGTCGAGCATTTTGCGAGCCTTGCGAGAAAGATATGCCAAATCGCCGCTGTCAAGACGAATACCGACAGGCTTATGCCCTGCCGCTTTGAGCTTGTCAAACACCTTGATTGCGTTAGGCACACCGCTCTTGAGCGTGTCGTACGTGTCCACCAAGAGCAAGCAATTGTCGGGATAGATTTCGGCATATTTCTCAAAAGCCTCGAGTTCGCTGTCAAAGGACATAACCCAACTGTGCGAGTGCGTGCCCGTTACGGGAATTCCGAAAAGTTTGCCTGCAACTACGTTTGAAGTCGTGCGGCAGCCGCCTATGCAAGCGGCTCTTGCGCCGTAAATACCTGCGTCCGCGCCTTGCGCTCTACGCAAACCGAATTCGCTTATTTTATTCTTGGTGCACTCTTTTAGGCGCGCGGCTTTTGTCGCAATCAACGTTTGGTGATTGATGAACGTAAGAAGCGCCGTTTCCACAAGTTGAGCCTCCCAAAGCGGCGCGGACACCGTCAAAATCGGCTCGTACGGAAACACCATCGTACCCTCCGGCACAGCTTTTATGTCGCCCGTAAAGCGGAATTTTCTGAGTGCCGTAAGAAACTCTTCTCCGAAAATCCCCAGCGAACGCAAATACTCTATGTCGGTATCGTCGAAGTGGAGATTGAGGATATAGTCTATCGCTTGTTCGAGTCCTGCGGCAATTGCGTAGGAATATCCGCCGCTTCCGCGATAAAACACGTCAAAGACCGCCCTTCTCGTATCCAGTCCGCAAAGATGATAACCGTTCATCATCGTAAGTTGATAAAGGTCGGTGAGCAACGTTAGGTTGTTGGTTTTGGTTCTTTCGGTTGTGTAAGCCGTATCGTTCATATTTTCACCCCCGACGTCAAGCGTTGCGCCCGGCGCTATACACGTCGTCTTTTTTGAATTGATTGAATTTGCGTTTGTAATCCTTTGGCACGTGATAGTATTCGAGCGTATCCCAGTCTATCGGCAAATACTCTTTTTGTTCCTTTCTCGAATAAACGCAGTTGACCACGAGTCTATTGAAGAATGCGGAGATTTTATCCCCTGCTTTTTCGCTTACAACGTTGGACTTTTCAAAGAACTTGCCGACAAGTTTATAGTTGCGCACTTCGTAGTCGGTGAGTATCGCGCCGCCAATTGCGCCCGTTTGCGCAAGTCCTCTCACTCTTCTGTACGCAAGTTGACTGTTGCGAGCAATGACGTAAACGATTCCGATTGCAAGCGATATAAGCGCAACCGCAAGGCATGCCGGTTTTGTAACGGGAACTGCGTCCATACGCAAAAATTCCAACCAAAAACGCCCTATGCAGTACCAGAAGAGGTAGAACAACATAAGTATGCCCGGATATTTCTTTTGATAATCTTTTCTCCAGAGCGCAACGCAGATAAGCGCGCCGATAGTGTTCCACACGCCCTCGTAGAAGAATGTCGCGCAGAACCAGTTTGCGCCGCCGCCTGCGACTATGTGCTTGTGAACCGTATCGTAAAACTCGCTCGAAACGCCGCTCGGACTGTCTATAAGCACGCCGAACGGGAAGAATTGAAGTTTGGGATTGGTGATGGGCAGTCCGAAAGCCTCTTGATTGACAAAGTTGCCCCATCTGCCGATAATCTGACCGATAAACACGGGCACTACAACAAGGTCGATTACGTTGAAGTAATTGGTTTGTTTTTTATGGCGCAAAGTGAAGAATATCGCACCGAGCAAACCGCCCACCAAACCGCCGATAATGGTTATGCCGCCCTGCCAGATTGCGATGATGTTGACAAACTTATCCCAGCCGTGCAAACCGTTGTCGCCAAAGTATTCGTCCCAACGCGGAATGACGTACAAAAGCCTTGCAAAGACGATTGCGAGCGGAATGAGCCACAAAAACAGTTCCACTGCGTCGTCGGACGTAAGCCCCACTTTTTTTGCTTGCCAGCAAGCGTAAAGCAAGCCGAGCAACATACCCGTAACGATAAACACGGCGTACCATTGCACGGTGAGATTGCCTATCTCAAACGCAACCCTCGGGTCGCTTGCAGTTGAAAGTACGGAAAAAATCATAGTTTATTTCCCCAAATTTAGTCTTGTGGCGCCGCTTTGGCGGATGGCCGTCTTAAATACGTTTTCTGCGCCGAACATAACGTCAAGCGCACTCTTTACACCGCTTTCGCTCTTTTTGGCAAAAACCAAAATCGTGCCCGCAAATCCACCGCCGTGCACGCGAGATGCAACGACGCCGTCGATTTTGACCACTCTGTCGAGCGCGTTTTCGAGATTGTGATTTTTGCCTGCCGGCGAGTAAGTGTTTTGAAGTTTGTATCGAGAACTCAATCCTGACTTGTTGACGATATCGAGGAAAGCGTCCTCGTTTCTTTCGTCGATAGCCTTGACCGCCTCTTCCACGCGCGCGTTTTCCTCAAAGAAATGCTCCGCACGCAAATACGCTCTTTCGCTCACCTTGCCGACTATGTTGTTTTTGTCTCTTTCCCACTTGTCCGCAGGAATTTCGTGAAGGAGTTTTGCACCGAAGCACGTCGCGACCTCTTTCATCTCTTGCGGAATCGCCGCATAGTCGTCAGTAAGGTCGCTGTGGTCGCCGCCCGTTGCGATTACAAAAATATCGAGATCGTCAAAAGCCCAGTTTGCCTTTTCAACGACGGGATTGTCAAAATCGGCAAAATCGATGAGGTTTACGCCTCCGAGAGAGATTGCGCTCTGGTCCATAAGACCGCACGGCTTGCCAAAGAACGTGTTTTCCGCATACTGCGACGCTTTGGCTTTGAATATGGGATCGAGAGTGCCGCCGTTGTACATGACGTTGAGAATTTGCGCTATCGCAAGTTCGAAAGAACTTGACGAGGACACGCCCGCGCCTTTTGGCACGTTGGACGTCATACAAGCGGAAAAACCTCCCACGTTTTTGCCCGAACGCTTGAAATAGTCCACCACGCCTTTGATAAGTGCGTTTGACGTGCCTATATCGCTCACCGAGAATGTCGGAGCGGACACGTCCACGCGGAGCATCGGATAGCCCTTGGATTTGACTTCGATAATGCCGTCCGTGCGAGGAGAAACACTTGCGAGGGTGTCAAAATTGATTGCCGAGCAAAGCACTTTGCCGCCGTTGTGGTCGGTGTGATTGCCCACGATTTCGATACGTCCGGGGGAAGAATAAAAATCCACGTCCTGCGTGTTGAAAACGTCCTTGTGCATCGCAAGCAATTCCTCGAAACGCGCTCTTTGCTCGTCTGCACCGGACGCGAAAACGTCCTTGCAAACTTTGTCGAAGTTGTCGCCGAAAAGATAATCGAATCTCATAACGTCGTCCTTTAATAGCATAATTATGCTATATTGTACCATAGCGCATTGAAATTTGCAATACTATTGCGCAAAGTGGCTTGCTATACAAATGATAGTGTGCTACAATATTCGCGTTGAAAAATTTTATACTTTCTCACGGAGGTTTTATGTCGCCAAGACTTTCTTATGACGAAATTGCAAAGCAAAACGTCGCGAAACTGCTCGATTATGCGGTGAAACACTTGTATTTGGAAGATTACGACGTGATATACGTCCAAAATCAATTGCTCGACGCTTTGAAACTCACCGATCCGACGGACTCGGACAAAATCGGCGATTACGATTTTTACGACGTTATGGACTCGCTTTCGAACTACGCCGTACGCAAAAAAATCATTGAGGAAAACCAAAAATTGCTCTTTGAAACGCGCCTCATCGGCTACTGTATGCCCACCCCGTCCAAAGTTGTGGATATGTTTGACGATATCGCCTCGTACGAGGGGGCGAAAGCTGCTTGCGACATGCTCCACACCCTCGGCATCGACAGCGCGTATCTGCGCAAGAAAGACCTCGACAAGAACATAATTTGGGAGCACGACTGCAAGAGAGGCAAGATTATCGTTACAATCAACCTCTCAAAGCCCGAAAAAACTCCCGAACAAGTGCGCCTTGCCAAAGAGGCAAAGACGGGCTATCCCAAGTGCGCTTTGTGCGCGGAAAATCTAGGATTTGCAGGCAATGCGGCAATGGCGGCTCGTCAAACCATTCGCACAATCCCATTCCAACTCGACGGAGAGGACTGGTTTATGCAATTCTCGCCCTACAGTTACTTTGACCAACACGTTATCGCAGTTTGCAAAGAGCACAGACCAATGTGCGTAAGCGACGCGACTTTCCGCCGTATGCTCGACTTTGTGGACATGTTCCCACACTACTTCATCGGCTCCAACGCGGCGCTTCCCATCGTCGGAGGCTCAATCCTCGCGCACGACCACTATCAAGGCGGAAACAAGGTTTTGCCCGTGTTCACTCGTCCCTCTCGCAGATACTTCAAGATAGGCGGATATCCCGACGTCAACGTGTCGGTGGTGGACTGGTACAACTCAATCGTCCGCATAGAAAGCACCAACCGCAACCAAGCGTTGGAAGTGGCAAACAAATTCCGCAAAGCGTGGGACGTATATAGCGACGAAAGCGTCAATATCCTTTGCTCCACGCAAAAGGACGGACAAAGCGTGCAACACAACGCAATCACCCCGATTGCTTCTATCAACGATGACGGCGAATATCAATTCAACCTCATATTGCGCAACAACCGCACGGACGAGAAGCACCCCTTCGGCATATTCCACCCCGCACAAGAGTTGCACAACATCAAACAAGAGTCAATCGGCATAATCGAGGTTATGGGGCTCTTTATTCTCCCCGGACGTCTTGCCGGCGAAGCGGAGCAAATCCGCGACATCCTCACGGGCAAAACGCCTCTCGATTTCAAGGCAATTGCTGAAGAGGGACACCCCTTGCACAAGCACCTCGGCATGATAACGCAGCTTGTGGTTGACAACGGGACGGCTTGCTCCGAAGAGAAAGCGGAAAGCGCCGTAACCGATTATATCAACAACGCTTGCGAACAAATTCTCGACACCACCGCAGTGTTCAAAAACGACGAACAAGGTCAAGCCGCGTTCGATAAATTTATCCGTAGCGTTATCGATTGAATCCGCACAATCAACACTTAAACTATCAAAAAACGTCGCATAAAGCGACGTTTTTTGTTGTATATCACAATTTTGCGATATTAGAGATTATTTCTTTTCTTTGGACAATTTGAGTGATTCGATAAGCACTCCGACGGTGCAAGCAATCAATATAATTGCGCCGAATATTACGCCCGTTGTCGTTCCCGTCGTGGATTCGCTATCACCCGTCATAGCGGCGTAAGTCGTTTCGTAGTCGGTCATATAAACGACTGCAAGCATCTCGACAATCAAGTACGCCACGACGATGACCGTCATTGCAGTTGCAACGTAGGACACCTTCTTGAAATCGGCAAAAGCGCTATCGTCCGCAAGCGGAAATCTCACCTTACGCACTTTGAGTTCAAACACCAACATAACGATTGCAACCGCCATAATCAAAACGTGCAGCACCAATTCGGCTGTAACCGCATTGATGTAACCGCTGAGCGGCGCATACAATTCCGTTCCGACGCACTCGCTCAACCAACTCTTAAGCTCGGATATGGTGGGAATATTCACTATGGACATCAGCGTTCTGATAATGCCGAGCACGAGAAGAATTATTGTGCAGACAAATGAGTCCTTCACCGCTTTATTGGCTTTTGCGTCGCTCGGGAAAGAGCAATGATATTCGGGCGCGACAGGCACGTATACGGGCTGTGCGTCTTGTCTTGCTATATCTTCAAAAAAGGTATCGGGATTGGTGCCTTGAGCGGACTCTGCGCTTTGCGCACTTTCCTCTTGCACCAAAGAGCCGCAATACGGACACTTCCCCGCTTGCATTTCGGCCGAATCGAAATCCGCTCCGCAATTTTTGCAAACAATTTTCATAAACTTCTCCAAAACCGTAATCGCAAAAGCAATCAAATCACCCTTGCGTTGATACAATTGTATATGTTGACGGGTTGTTTGTCAACGGGTATGAACATAACTATAATTAACAGTTTAATAGAGTGCATCGTAACTCCTCTAAATAGAATTGCCTCCTCTTTCCGGACACGCCGGCATTTCTCCCGCCACTCGTATAGGGACAATTCTTTACAAAATAATCCGTCGCTCGCGGGGGAGACAACGGCACTCGCATAGATAGGTATCGTCCCCTCGTTATGCCACTGCGCTTTGTGCGCCAGCTACGCAACAACACGGCGCAGTCGCTTGTACAACCGTCAAGCTCGGCACTTATCCGCTCACCGCCTTGCGGTTCGAGTTCCGTCTCCAAAGTTACACATATCGTTTATAATGTTATTCACCAAATAGGACGTTTTGTAAAACCGCGCTAAATTGCAATATTTAGTGCGGTTTTAAGAATTGAACAATATATGAGCGAGGCTTCACGTGTCGCAGAACTTGTAAAAAACGGCATATTTCGTGCCTAAAAGTATGTAAAAGGTGTATGAGCGAGGCTTTACGTGCCCAAAAGCATGTAAAAAACGGCATATTTCGTGCCTAAAAGTATGTAAAAGGTGTATGAGCGAAGCTTTACGTGCCCAAAAGTATGTAAAAAACGGCATATTTAGATGAAGAACAAGAAAGCGCGCGTCCGAGACAAAACCCAACGTACACAAGCGTACGTGATTTTGTAGCGGATGCGCGCTGACGACGTTATTCGCTAAATAGGACGTTTTTTAAAAATTGACCGGTGTAGGAGCGAGGAACTAACGCCACTTCTTCGGGGGTTCCTTGGGCGACGATAGTACCACCTTTATCCCCTCCGTCAGGTCCGAGGTCGACGATGTAGTCGGCAACTTTGACGACATCGAGATTGTGCTCGATGACTACGACTGTGTTGCCTTGTTCGACAAGGCGGTCTAAAATCGTTACAAGTTTCGCAACGTCGTGGGTGTGAAGACCTGTGGTCGGCTCATCGAGAATATAGACGGTTTTTCCGGTGGAGCGACGAGAAAGCTCGGTTGCCAGTTTGACGCGTTGCGCCTCACCGCCGCTAAGCGTGGTTGAGGACTGTCCGAGCTTGACGTAACCAAGACCGACGTCGTTGAGAGTCTTGATTTTGTTGCGGATTTTGGGTATGTTGGCAAAGAATTCCGTTGCCTCTTCGATTGTCATATCCAAAACGTCGCTTATGCTCTTGCCTTTATACTTCACTTCCAGAGTTTCGCGGTTGTATCTTGCGCCTTTGCACACTTCGCAAGGCACGTATATATCCGGCAGGAAGTGCATTTCGATTTTTATAATGCCGTCGCCGCCGCAATGTTCGCACCTTCCTCCGCCGACGTTGAAGGAAAATCTGCCTGCAGTGTAGCCTCTTGCCTTTGCGTCGGGAAGCGACGCAAACAGTTCTCTTATATCGCCGAATACGCCGGTATACGTCGCAGGATTGGAGCGAGGCGTGCGCCCGATGGGGCTTTGGTCTATGCAGATGACCTTATCCACGTTTTCTATGCCGTCGATGCCGTCGCAGTTGCCGGTGGTAACGTTGGAGCGCATAAGCTCGTTTGACAAAACGGGGTAAAGCACTTCGTTGACAAGCGATGATTTGCCACTGCCGGACACGCCCGTAATGCAGGTAAACGCGCCGAGCGGAATATCCACGTCTATGTTTTTGAGGTTGTTTTGGCGCGCGTTTTTGATATGCAGATAGTTGCCGTTGCCTTTGCGACGAGCGATAGGCACGGGTATGGACAATTCTCCGCTTAGGTATTTGCCCGTAATACTGCCCTTGCTCGCTATGATATCGTCAACCGAACCGCAAGCAACCACTTTTCCTCCGTGAATACCCGCGCCTACGCCGATATCCACGATATAGTCCGCGCTGCGGATAGTTTCCTCGTCGTGTTCCACAACAATAAGCGTATTGCCCAAATCGCGCAAATTTTTGAGGGATTGGAGCAATCTTTGGTTGTCCTTTTGGTGCAAACCTATGCTCGGTTCGTCAAGGATATAAAGCACGCCCGTAAGTCCGCTGCCTATCTGCGTTGCAAGCCTTATGCGTTGCGACTCGCCGCCGCTCAAAGTCGTTGCCGAGCGAGAAAGCGTGAGATAATCGAGACCGACGTTTATCAAAAATTCAAGCCTTGCGCAAATCTCTTTTATAATTCTGTCCGCAATGAGATGTTGCGTGGGCGTGAGGCTTATTTTTGCCATAAAGTCTTTGAGCGCGGACACGGACATTTCGGTAAGGTCGTAAATGTTCTTGCCGTTTATCGTAACCGCCAACGCCTCGGGCTTGAGCCTCTTGCCGCCGCACTTGGAGCAAGGCACTTCTTTCATATATTTTGCGATTTCGTTTTTGACCATCTCGCTGTCCGTATCGTTGTATCGGCGCATGAGATTGTTTGCCACGCCCTCGAAACTTGCGTGATAGAAACCGCTGAACGTGCGCGAATTGTATTCCATAGGAATACGGTCGCCGTCGTTTCCGTAAAAGATGATGTTGAGTATGTTTTTGGGCAAATTCTTAATCGGCGTATCCAATGAAAAACCATACGCGTCTGCAAGCGCCTTAAACTGCATTGCGGACATATGTCCCGCGTCCCAACCGCTCACTTTGATTGCGCCTTGTCGCAAGGATTTGTTCCAGTCCGTAACAAGCAGATTTGTGTCTATTTCGTTGCGAAAACCTAGACCGCCGCACTCGGGGCATGCTCCGTACGGATTGTTGAACGAGAAAAGTCTGGGCGAAAGTTCCTCAAAGCTCAGCTCGCAATCGGGGCAGGCGTACTTTGTGGAATAAAGCACCTCTTCACCGTCAAAATCGGCAATGACAAGCCCTTCGGACAGTTTTATCGCCGTTTCGATAGCGTCGGAAATGCGGCGCTCGGCACCGTCTTTGACGACTATTCTGTCCACAACCACGCTTATGGTATGCTTGATGTTTTTATCAAGCGTGATTTCTTCATCCAGCGTATAATTGCTTCCGTCCACTCTCACACGCACGTAGCCTGCACGTTTAAGTTGTTCAAGCTCCTTGCGGTATTCGCCCTTTCTGCCTCTCACGATAGGAGCGAGAAGTTGCAGCTTTGCTCCCTCTCTTTCCATAATCTTGTCGCAGATTTGGTCAACCGTCTGACGCTCTATCTCTCGTCCGCACTTCGGACAATGCGGAGTGCCGACTCTTGCGTACAAGAGCCTAAGATAATCGTATATTTCCGTAACCGTTCCCACAGTGGAACGCGGATTGTGCGACGTGGTTTTCTGGTCAATCGACACTGCAGGGGAAAGCCCCTCTATATAGTCCACGTCCGGTTTTTGCATCTGTCCCAAAAATATTCTCGCATAACTCGACAAACTCTCGACGTAACGCCTTTGCCCCTCGGCAAAAATGGTATCGAAAGCAAGCGAAGATTTGCCGCTGCCGCTAAGCCCCGTAAACACCACAAGCTTGTCGCGCGGAATTTCCAAATCGATGTTTTTGAGATTGTTTTCTCTTGCGCCTTTTACGTAAATTTTGTCCATAATATCTATCTTTTGCAATCGAGTGTTTTTAACTCAATTTTTTTATTTGTTTTTTCAGTTCGTTCAGCTCGTCTCGTATGAGAATCGCTTTCTCGAAGTCCAGTTGCGCAGCGGCAGTTTGCATAAGTCCTTTTAGGCGTTCAACTTCACGAGAAAGGTCTTTAACGCTCAATTTCTCGTTATGAACTGCCTTTTTGGTTATTTCAAGCGAATTTTTGATTGCGCTTACAACCGTCTTGGGCACTATGCCGTGCGCCTTGTTGTACTCGTCTTGAATCTTGCGGCGTCGCATGGTTTCGTCATACGCTTTTTGCATGCTCTGAGTCATTGTATCGGCGTACATAACCACTCTGCCCTTGTCGTTTCTGGCGGCTCTGCCTATGGTCTGAATAAGCGCGCTTTCGCTTCTCAAAAAGCCTTCTTTGTCTGCGTCGAGTATTGCAACCAACTGTACCTCCGGGAGGTCCAGACCTTCTCTCAAAAGATTGATGCCGACAAGCACGTCAAACTCGCCTTCACGCAAGCCTTTGACTATGTCGATACGCTCCAAAGTGTCTATGTCCGAGTGCATATAGCGCACTTTGACGCCCACCTCTTTGAGATAGTCGGTTAGATTCTCCGCCATCTTCTTTGTGAGTGTTGTAACAAGCACTCTTCCGCCGTCTTTTACAACGTTGTTTATTTCGCCGATAAGGTCGTCTATTTGTCCTTGAATGGGCTTGATTTCAATCTCCGGATCCAAAAGCCCCGTCGGTCTTATAATCTGCTCCGCAACAAGGTCCGCACGGTCCAGTTCGTACTGAGCAGGCGTTGCGGACATGCACACCAGCTGGCGAAGTCTTGCGTCAAATTCCTCAAACCTGAGCGGTCTGTTGTCGTATGCGCTGGGCAAGCGGAAGCCGTATTCCACAAGATTGTCCTTTCTCGCCCTGTCGCCGTTGTACATGGCGCGGATTTGCGGAATGGTCATATGGCTTTCGTCTATAAACGTGATAAAGTCCTTGCCGAAGAAGTCAAGCAGCGTATACGGAGCTTGCCCGGGTTGTCTGCCGTCAAAGTAGCGCGAATAGTTTTCTATGCCGCTGCAATATCCAACCTCTCTTATCATCTCGACGTCGTAGTTGACTCTCTCGTCAATGCGCTGCGCCTCGATAAGCTTTCCTCTTTCCTCAAAATATTTGACTCGCTCGGCTTTATCGGCGAGAATTCTCTTCAATATCGCCTCTTTGTCGCCGCTTATGACGTATTGAGTGGCAGGGAAAATCAGAGTGTGTTTGAGTTCGTTGACAACCTTTGATGTAAGTCCGTCAATCTCGCAAATACGCTCGATCGTATCGCCGAACATTTCCACTCGCACCGCAATTTCCGAGCTCGTGGACGGAAAAATGTCTATCGTATCCCCTCTCATTCTGAAAGTGGAACGTGAAAAGTCCACGTCGGCGCGCTTGTATTGAATATCCACAAGTCGGCGCGCAAGTTCGTCGCGGTCAATCTCGTCGCCCTCGCGCAATGATATTGCGTTCTCAAAGTAGTCTGTCGGCGCGCCCAAGCCGTATATGCAGGACACGCTCGCCACAACTATTGTATCTTCCCTCTCGCACAGCGACGCCGTAGCGGAGTTGCGCAATTTGTCTATCTCTTCATTGACCTGCAAGTCTTTTTCTATATACGTGTCCGTGCGCGGAATATACGCCTCGGGCTGATAGTAGTCATAGTAAGAAACAAAAAACTCAACTCTGTTTTTTGGGAAAAACTCGCGCAATTCGTTGCAAAGTTGCGCCGCCAGAGTTTTGTTATGAGCAATGACGAGCGTCGGTTTTTGCATACGCTCGATAATATTCGCCATAGTAAAAGTTTTGCCGGAGCCCGTAACGCCCAACAAAACCTCGGTGTTAAATCCGTCCTTCAATCCCTCGACGATTTTTTCTATCGCCTGCGGCTGATCCCCGGTCGGTTTATAATTGCTGACAAGTTCAAATTTCATTATCCAAATATCTCAATCCAAATTCTCTCTTTCGCTGCTCTTTTCAAACGCCGTCATTCTCAAACAAAGCATTGTTTCCTCAAAAACTCCACTGTTTATTGCAAAGCAACGCAATTGCCACAAACAGCGCATATTGTCTTAACAGCGTATATTACCGAAAGCAGCACATATTGCCGAAAGCAACGCGCCGTTTTCTCAAAGCCCCACTGTTTAGTGGGGAAATTACGCTTATTGCCCCATGAGTTTTGCCACCAGCATTCTTATGCCGACGCCGATGAGAGCGGTTACGACGCTGAGTCCCAAAGTGAGCAAAATTTTGAAAGTCAGGTTGCTTTTGAACGCTCTTTCCACTCTTGCGAATTGCAAGCCTTTCTTTTGCATGTTTATGCAATACACAAGCTCGCCTTTTTTGTCGGAACGCGTAATGTCGAAATAATCGTCTATCTCGAGATTGCGGAGCGTGGTGTCCAACTCGTCCTCTTCAAAATCCAAATCAAGCGGAATTTTTTCAAAAATGTCAATGGGAGTAAGGAGGCAAGACCCGTTCTGTTTTTCCGCCTCTTGATAGATGACTCTCATCACCGCTTTCTCTTTTTTGGTGAGCACGTGTTGTCGCTCAACCTGCATGTTTACGCCCATATTATTTTTATCCTTATCGCCAAATTGCATTCACGGTGCAAAAGACAAATCCTTATCGATTCAAAGCATCATCATTGCTCTACCGATACGTTTACGCTCGCAACGCTCTTTTTTCTATGGCGATTCTACTCTTTTATACTTACCGCAGAAAATGCTTTCAAAACGCACAATCAACGGTTTTTCGTATTGTTTTATACGTTTTATGTGTCGATTGCGTCAAAGTGCAAATTTAATTATAAGCACCGCAATCGCCGCGACAATGGCGCTTCCTATAAAACTTCCCATAAAAGCCGCAAAGAAAAGTGCGCCTTTGGATACGCCGCTTGCGACTTTCTTTTCTTTCTTTTCGCCGTAGAGTTCACGCTCTTTGGGCTTGTCCTCTTCTGCCTCGAGAACAAGTTGACCTTGCTGCTTTGTCCTCTCGTCAATGCGCTTGACAACAAGCAAACAGTACTCGTCCGGCGTAAAGTATTTGACGGAGATATACTCTCTGTCTTTCAGTTCTCTGATGATCGCGGAAAGTTGAATTTTGGACAACGACAAACCCTGCGGAAGTCTTGAGATAATTTCGTCTGCCTCCACCACTTTATACACGTCGTCGACCTCTGCGATGCGACGAATGATATCGTAAACGGTTTGACATTCCAAATTGAGCATAATTGCCTCCATATATCTTCATAAAATATTAGCATAATATTATAGATATATCAATGATTTTTTTAAAATTTGCATATCATTTTGCCTCTATATCCTTTCTAAAACATCTCGAGATTTTTACTTTTTTGCAGTTTTCTTATTGCACAAATTGCATAATTATTTATATAAATTTGCATTTTTATAAATTTTCCAACGAGCGTTTTTGTCCGTTTTTCGTTCACTTTTAACGAAAAATACGCCTATTTTGCATATAAAAACACGCAGAAAATGCGTGTTTTTTTTGACTACAATTATGCTGTTTTTATAGCACGTTTTTGATAAAAATTATGCCGTTTGCGTTAAGCCAATTTTCGACTTGTCTGATTTCATCCGCTTTGGACACGTATTTTTGTCCTTCGCAATACACAGTTGAAGTGGGCATAATGCAAAAATATTTGTCTTTCAAGCACTCCGCGACTCGCTCGCTGCTCGCTCCCGTAACGCCCATTGCATACGGCATAGTAGTTCATAATCGCTATGCAATCGTACGTTCCGCCGGCGCCGTTGTGGAAGTTGCTCTTTCCGCCCAAATCCGTGCGCCAATCTTTGAGATAGTCGACGTACTTGAGCTGCACCTTAGTCCAGACGTTTTCGCGCTCTTGCTTTGGATAATGAAGTGAAATTCTCTTTTTGATTGCCTTCTCGCACTGCTTTGAATACAGCACGTGGCAACTTCTGTCAAAAACCAAATCTTTGTTTTTCATACCCGCCTCTCTATCTTTTCGTCCGAACGCCCTATCGCCTCAAGGCTTTCCTAATTACACCCATATTATAAAACTACGTCGTGAAGAGCCAAACAGTTAGCGGCAACTAACTGAAATATTTTTCACATTTTTTATAAAAATAAAAAGTCCTGACAAAAGTCAAGACTTTTTACGTTGTTTAATGCGTTTTGATTATTCCGCTTTATCGTCTGTTGCTTTGGGGGCTGCCGCCGCTTTTCCTGCGATTGCGCCTGCCAAAAGTGCGCCGAGGTCGATACCCGTGGACTCTTTCATGCCGTCGATAACTTGGTTTGCGCCTTGCATGACGTCCTTGATGAGTTTTGTGGAATTGCCGTCGCCGTACATGACGATTTTGTCCGTTTGCGTGAGGGGCATTGCGGCATTTTTGACAACCTCGGGCAATGCTTGCAAATACATCTCGATGACGGACGCGTCGCCCATCTTCTTTTGAGCAAGCGCCTTTTTGTCGATTGCGTTTGCCTCTGCCTCGCCCTTTGCCTTGATACCTGCAGCCTCTTGTTCCATTGCGTAACGCTCTGCGTCAGCCGCGGCTTTTCTTGCTTCCGCCTCTTGCAAAGCCTCGTATTTCTTTGCTTCTGCGGCTTTGATTTGTTCGAATTTTTGAGCCTCTGCAATCTTTTGGCGACGGATAAGTTCTGCCTCAGCCTCTTTTTCCGTCTTGTAAAGCATTGCGTCCGCTTGCTTTCTGATTTCCGCGTCGAGTTGTCTTTCCTTGATGGAAATCTCGCGCTCCGCTATCTCCGCCTCTTTCTCTTTCTTTGCGATGTTTGCGTTTGCGGCGGTGATTTCTATGGTCTTGCGTTGCGTTTCCTGTTGAATGGAATACGCCGCGTCTGCCTCTGCGCGCTTGTTGTCCGCTTTGATTTGCATCTCTGCTTTTTGCACGGCGAGTTCGGCGTTTTGCTCTGCAATCTTCTTTTGCGTTTCAACCTTTACGGCGTTTGCTTCTTCCTCTGCGTGCGAGGTTGCGATTGCGATGTCGCGTTGTGCGTTCGCCTTTGCGATTTGCGCGTTCTTGCGGATTTGCTCGACGTTGTCGATACCCATGTTTTCAATCGTGCCTGCGTTGTCCTTGAAGTTCTGAATATTGAAGTTTACTACCTCGATACCGAGTTTTTCCATATCCGGCACGACGTTTTCGGTGATTTTCTTCGCAACGCCCTGGCGGTCTTGCACCATTTCTTTGAGCCCGACGGAGCCGACGATTTCACGCATGTTGCCTTCGAGAACCTGTGTTACGAGGCTTACGAGTTCCTCTTGATCCATCCCAAGAAGCGCCTCTGCCGCGCGGTCGAGAAGCACGGGATCGGACGAGATTTTGATGTTGGCAACGCCGTCGACGTTGACGTTGATAAATTCGTTTGTAGGCACTGCCTCGCTTGTTTTTACGTCCACTTGCATAACTTGCAAAGAGAGTTTATCCACACGCTCGAAAAACAGAATACGCCAGCCTGCTTTTCCTATAAGAATACGGCGCTTACCCCTGCCCGAGATAATAAACGCGGTGTCGGGCGGCGCTTTCATGTATCCTCCGATAAAGAAAATCAACGCCGTTACGACTATCAATGAACATACCACCGCAACGGGAGCAATCCACGCCGCAGACGATGCCAAAGTTAATGCTATCATTTTGTTCCTCCTTGTTGTTGCGTTCGCACATTTTGTCGAACGTTTCTTTTAATTTATTATAAGGTATGCCCGGACTTATTGTCAATATGCACCCCTTCGAAATCAGTCGCTTTTACTGCGGCTTTGCCGCAATTTTTGTGGGAAAACCGTCCTTTTTGCATCCAAATTCAACATGCGCAATCATACAAAAGTCTTTGGAATATTTGCAATTTCAAGTCGTGTGCGATAAACTGTTATTGTCATTCATTTGACATTCCTCCTTGCTTTATGTGTGTTGGTTTTGCGGACTACGTGCACATTCTAGCACAGGAGGAATTTTTTTTGTTCGCCGCTAAAAATCCACCGAATCGCCAAACTATTCTATGGCTTTGCAACAAAAAAACGAGGCATGGTATGCCTCGCTTTTTTGACTATTTTTAGCTGTTATAAACGTTATTCTTCGTCGGTTTTGTCAGCGTCGGTTTGCTCGTCGGATACTGCGTTTTGCGCATCTTCTACGGGTGCCTCTTCGACCACTTCGCCTTCGACCGCTTCATTGACTTCTTCGAGTGCCGTTTCTTCGGTTTGCTCGGGTGCGACTGTCATGCTGTCCTCGTTGGGGAACACTACTTGAGCTGCGCCGCCATCTTCTGCGTTTTCCGCATTCTCGTCATGAAGTTGACCGTTTGCACGCTTTCTTGCCTCGATTTCAGCCTTTGCCGCTTGTTGCTCCTTCTCATTGAACTTGTAGAAGAAGAGCGGGATAACCGTGAGGAAGAAGCTGAGCGCCGCGATACCGACAAGCATAATCCACATCGTGTCCTTGCCTGCTGCCGTAACGGAGTCGACGTTGTTTGCCTCGACGCCTGCCATATCGTATGCCAAAACGCCTACGAATGCGCCGACTGCCATACCGATTTTGTTGATGAGCGTTTGCATTGCGAAGCAGATACCCTCTGCTCTTTCGCCCGTCTTGAGCTCGAGATACTCAACGGTGTCGCCGATCATTGCGTACGTGATGATGTTGCCAAAGCCGGACGGAATACCTGCGATAACGAGTGCTATAAGCAATACGACTGTAGTTGCGGTGCTTGTATAGTTGCCCTTGTCAACCGCCATACCGACGATAAACGCAATAAGCATTGCCACGCCGCCGATAATGTGCGACCAAATGTATGTGTTTCTCTTGCCGAATTTCTTGGTGCACCAAGGCACAAGCAAGGACGCAACAAGTCCGCCGGGAACGATTGCCATCGTGAACAAGGAATACCAGGATTCTTTGTCCATAACGTATTTTGCAAAGTACAAACCGCCCGTGTACGTGAAGAGCATTCTTGCCGCACCGCCGATACCCGAAAGGACGATGAGCATCAAAGGTTTGTTCTTGAACAAAAGTTTGAGGTTGTGTCCGAGAGAAGGCGGATTTTCAACCGATACGTTTCTTTCCGTCGTGTTCTTGAAGCCGAGGAAGAAAAGCGGAATTGCAATAACACAGCAAACGACTGCAATTACAAAGTAGATCCATCTGAGCGTTACTGCAGTTTGTGCGGGATCCATTCCGTCCGTCATATTGTCGGTGATGATCGGGGTGATAACCGTAACGATACCTGCGCCGGCCGTGCAGAACAAACGCGCGATCGTGAGCAAGTTGCCTCTGCGATAAGTATCGTTGCTCATTGCGGTGGAAAGTCCCCAATACGGAACATCCGCAACCGTGTAAACCATACCCCAAAGCACGTACATAACCGAAATTGCCGCAAATCCGCCGGGATTATTGGGATACCACGGCAAGAAGCACAAAATGGTCATAACCGCAATCGGGATTGCCATCCACTTCATGTACGGACGGCATTTGCCCCACTTGGTACGAGTACGGTCAACGATAGAGCCCATAATCGGGTCGTTGAGTGCGTCGTAGATACGCGCGAAGAGCATAAGGAGCGCAACAGGCAACGCCTTGAAGCCGATTGCGTCCGTCATGAATACCGTAAGGTAGGAGCCGATAATCGTGCAAATAAGGTTTTGTCCGAATCCGCAAAGCGAATAGCTGAAACCTTCTTTCGGTTGCATCTCGCCGTCGCCGGGAGTCGAACCGAAAAGTTTGTGCACGAAATTGTTTACTTTCTGCTTGCCGGTCAATTTCTCGGCTTGTGCAGTTTCACTCATAATTTCACCACTTTCCTTAAATTTAGTATACAAAACGATACTATGCATCTATTCTAACAGTATTCGCCGCAACAATCAACCATAATTCAAAATTACTGCCCATTTTAACCAAATTTATCGCGAAATTTCCTCAAATCGGCACAATATTGAAAAAATGCTTGTACTCTTTAAAAAAATGATGTAATATATTGTGGCAAATGAAGCAAACGATATCGGCATTCCAATTGAAACATATCGATATCCTACACTTCATTGTGGCAACCCAATCCACCAAACGGGGTCATGGCGCAGTTGGTAGCGCGTTTGAATGGCATTCAAAAGGTCAGGGGTTCGAATCCCCTTGGCTCCACCAAAAATATCGTACATTTTGTACGATATTTTTATTTGAAGACAGGGGATTCCACGATTTCATCGTGATGTCGCTATGCAACACGAACCCCTGCGGGCTGACGCTTCACTTTGCAAGTAAACTTGCTCGTTCCGCTATTACGGAAGCGTCCAAGGTACACTTCCTACGAATCCCCTTGGCTCCACCAAAAATATCGTACATTTTGTACGATATTTTTATTTGAAGACAGGGGATTCCACGATT
>CAKQUV010000010.1 GCA_934277615.1 uncultured Clostridia bacterium
CTTGATACGGCAGGCGTTGCAAAACGCGGTCAAGCAAGAAGCAAATACGGTGCGAAACGCCCCAAAAAATAATTTTTCGAATGTATTTATCTTAGGAGGTTAATATGCCAAGAAGAAGTGGCGTGCCCAAAAGAGATGTATTGCCGGATCCGATTTACAACAGCAAGGTCGTGACGAAACTCGTCAACCAAATCATGCTCGACGGTAAAAAGGGAACTGCGCAAACAATCGTCTATGAGGCTTTGAATATAGCAGCAAACAAACTCGGACAAGAACCCATGGACATCTTCAACAAAGCGCTCGAGAACGCAATGCCCGTACTCGAAGTCAAAGCAAGAAGAGTCGGTGGCTCCACATACCAAGTCCCGATGGAAATCCGTCCCGAACGCAGACAAACTCTTGCAATCCGCTGGATCGTTCTCTTCGCAAGAAAGAGAAGCGAGAAAACCATGGACGCAAGACTTGCAGGCGAACTTATGGACGCTTACAATATGACCGGCGGCGCAGTCAAGAGAAAAGACGAAATGCATCGTGCGGCAGAAGCAAACAAGGCGTTTGCACATTACAGGTGGTAATTTATGTCTAGAAAATATGCTCTTGATAAGGTGAGGAATATCGGCATAATGGCACACATCGATGCCGGCAAGACCACGACGACCGAGCGTATTCTCTATTACACGGGTGTAAACAGAAAGTTGGGTGAGACTCACGACGGCTCCGCTACCATGGACTACATGGCGCAAGAGCGTGAAAGAGGTATCACCATCACCTCTGCGGCAACGACAGCCGTGTGGAAGGGACATCAAATCAACATCATCGACACTCCCGGTCACGTTGACTTCACCGTTGAAGTGGAGCGCAGCTTGAGAGTGTTGGACGGAGCGGTCGCAGTATTTTGTGCAAAAGGCGGCGTCGAGCCTCAATCCGAAAACGTTTGGAGACAGGCCAACACCTATAAAGTGCCGAGAATCGCTTTCGTCAATAAGATGGATATCAACGGCGCCGATTTCTATAACGCGGTCAAGATGATGCGCGAAAGACTCGGAGCAAACGCCGTTCCCATCACGTTGCCGATCGGTAAAGAGTCCGATTTCGAAGGCGTTATAGATTTGCTTACAATGCAAGCGTTCTATTTCGACCAAAAGGATAAGGGCGTTACGTTCTGCGCAAAGGAAATTCCTGCCGAATATCAAGAACTTGCAAAAGAGTACAGACTCAAAGTTCTCGAGGCGGCGGCGGACTTCGATGAGGATATCTTTGAGAAACTCATTATGGAGGACTATGAGTCGGTCTCTCTGGATCAACTCAAAAAGGCAATCCGTAAGGGTACTATCGAGATGAAACTCAATCCCGTTCTTTGCGGAAGTTCGTACAAGAACACGGGCGTTCAACTTATGCTCGACGCGGTGGTGGACTTCCTCCCGGCGCCGACGGACGTTGCGAGTATCGAGGGTATCAATCCCAAGACAGGTCAACCCGAACTTCGCCATCCGGGCGAAAAAGAGCCGTTCAGCGCACTCGTGTTCAAAATTCTCACAGACGAATTTGTCGGTAAACTCTCGTTCATCCGTATCTACTCCGGTACATTGACGACGGGCTCGACGGTTTACAACACCGTCAAAGGCGAAAACGAAAGAATAGGTCGTATTCTTCGTATGAACGCCGACAATCGTGAGGATATCGAAGAGGCGTATGCAGGCGACATCGTTGCCGTCATCGGTCTCAAGAAGAGCACCACGGGCGATACGCTCTCGGACAAAAACAATCAAATCGTTCTCGAAAACATGGTTTTCCCGGATCCTGTCATCAAAGTGGCAATAGAGCCGAAGTCGAAAGCCAGCCAAGAGAGAATGAATATGGCAATCATTAAACTGCAAGAAGAGGACCCGACCTTTAAGGCTTACACCGATAAGGAAACCGGACAAACCATCATCGCAGGTATGGGCGAGCTTCACCTCGACATTATCGTGGACAGAATGTTCAGAGAATTCAAGGTTGAGGCAAACGTCGGTAAACCGCAGGTCAGTTACCGTGAGACAATCACAAAACCCGTCAAGGCAGAAGGCAAATTCGTGCGTCAATCGGGCGGTCATGGTCAATACGGACACATCGTTATCGAAATGGAGCCCAATCCCGAGAAAGGTTTGGAAATGGAAAACTGCATCGTCGGCGGCGTAGTCAACAAAGAATACGCAAATGCGGCTTGGGAAGGCATCAAAGAGGCTGCTCAAAGCGGTATCATTGCAGGATACGAGTGCGTGGACTTCAAGGTTCGCCTCGTAGACGGCAGTATGCACGAAGTGGATAGCTCGGAAATGGCGTTTAAGATTGCAGGTTCGATGGCGTTCAAAGAAGGCGCTGCGAAAGCGGCACCGACCTTGCTCGAACCGATTATGAAAGTTGAAGTGGTAACTCCCGAGGATTATCTCGGCGACGTTATGTCAAACCTCAACTCTCGCCGCGGTCAGGTCAAGGGCATCGAGCCCAGAAACGGAGCGCAAGTCGTGGATTGCGACGTACCGCTCTCTGAAATGTTCGGTTATGCAACGTCTTTGCGTAGCATAACGCAGGGCAGAGCAAACTTCACAATGCTGTTTGATCACTACGCAGTCGTTCCCAAGAGCGTTGCGGAAAAGATTATCGGCGACGTGAAAAAAGATTCCAAAAAGTAAGTGTATATAGATTATTATATTTATATATAAATACTTTGGATAAATAAATAATAAAAAAACCAAAAAACAATATTGGAGGAAATCTAGTATGGCAAAAGCAAAGTTTGAAAGAACAAAGCCGCACGTTAACATTGGTACAATCGGACACGTTGACCACGGCAAAACCACTCTTACCGCTGCAATCACGATGTACTGCGCATCCAAGGGCGAAGCTCAAGCGATGAAGTATGACGAAATCGATAAAGCTCCGGAAGAGAAAGCAAGAGGTATCACGATCAACACAGCACACGTTGAGTACGAAACTCCGAAGCGTCACTATGCACACGTTGACTGCCCCGGCCACGCCGACTATGTTAAAAACATGATCACCGGTGCTGCTCAAATGGACGGCGCAATCCTCGTTGTTGCTGCATCCGACGGCCCGATGCCTCAAACTCGTGAGCACATCCTTCTTGCTCGTCAGGTTGGTGTTCCTTACATCCTCGTGTTCCTTAACAAATGCGACCAAGTCGACGACGAAGAACTTCTCGAACTCGTTGAAATGGAAGTTCGCGAACTCCTTAACGAGTACGGTTTCCCCGGAGACGATACTCCTATCATCCGCGGTTCTGCATTGAAAGCAATGGAAGCAGGTCTTGCAGGCAAGTGGGACGATCCCGCGTTTGCACCTATCCAAGCTCTTCTCGACGCAGTCGACAGCTACATTCCGGATCCTCAACGTGATACCGACAAACCGTTCTTGATGCCTGTTGAAGACGTCTTCACCATCACTGGTCGTGGTACCGTTGCAACCGGTAGAGTTGAACGTGGTATTCTCCGTATGGGCGACAAGGTCGAAATCGTCGGTCTCTCCACCGAAAAGAAAGAAACGACCGTTACGGGTATCGAAATGTTCCGTAAGCTCCTCGACTTCGCAGAGGGCGGCGACAACATCGGTGCATTGCTCCGTGGTATCCAAAGAAATGAAATCGAACGTGGTCAAGTTCTTGCAAAACCGGGTTCAATTCATCCCCACACGCATTTCACGGCTCAAGTTTACGTTTTGACGAAAGATGAGGGTGGTCGTCACACACCGTTCTTCGACGGATATCGTCCTCAATTCTACTTCAGAACAACTGACGTTACCGGTTCTATCAAATTGCCCCAAGGCGTTGAAATGGTTATGCCCGGTGACCACATCGATATGGAAATCACTCTTATCACCCCGATCGCAATCGAAGAAGGTCTCCGTTTTGCTATTCGTGAAGGCGGTAGAACAGTAGGTTCCGGTGTCGTTGCGAAAATCATCGAATAATATTTGTTCTTTCAATAATTATATAAAAAACTGCTCTGCACGGCAAAGTCTCTTTGCCGTGCGGGGTGCTTGATTTGTTGAGAACAAAAAGGAGGCTACTATGGCTCAAAAGGGAGCAAGAGTTAAGGTTGTACTCGCTTGCACAGAATGCAAACAACGCAACTACAATCTTACTAAAAACAAACAGAAGCATCCAGATAGAATGGAACTTCAAAAATACTGCAGATTCTGCAAAAAGCACACCTTGCACAGAGAAACAAAGTAAGGATAGGCTAGGATAGGAGGCAATATGGCAAAGAAAACGCCAAAAACCCAAACCTCAACCATAGAAGAAACGACTCAAACCGTCGAAACCAACGACGTCAATACCGACGTCCAAAAGGCGGCTGTTAACGTCGATTCCAAAAATGAGTCTTCAAAAGCCAAAAAGTCGGCAAAAAAATCCGCTAATACCGAGAAAAAGCCCAATATCTTCAAGAGAATGGGTAAAGGTATCAAAGGCGTTATTTCCGAACTTAAAAAAGTGACTTGGCCGAAGGGAAAAGAAGTGGGCAAAAATACCGCGGTCGTTCTTACCGTCGTCGTGCTCTTCTTCGTCATTCTCTTTGCGATTGATTACGTGCTCGGAGGTATCTTCAACGTACTCATCACGGATGACAGTCAATGGGCATTCATTTTTATTAAGTAAGCAGAGAGGGCCCTATGGAAAATATGGAACAACCAAAATGGTACGTCGTTCACACGTATTCAGGTTATGAAAATTCTGTGGAAACCGACTTACGCAATATGATTGAAAACAACAACTTGCAGGATTATATCTTTGATATAAAAATTCCTGTAGAGGATGACATCGTCGAGAGAAACGGTAAGAAAAAGGCCATTCAACGCAAGAAATTCCCTTGTTACGTTTTCATCAAAATGATTTACACCAATCACATCTGGTTTATGGTGACGAGAGCACGCGGAGTTACGAGCTTTGTAGGTTCCGCAGGTCGTCCCATTGCGCTCACGGAAGATGAGATCAGAAGAATCGGTCTTGAAACCGTTACGCTTGAAGATTTCGACATCAAAGTCGGCGACGACGTCAGAATCGTCAACGGCGCGCTTGAAAACTTCATCGGTGTTGTTGAGTCTATCAGTGCGGAACGTCAAAAAGTCAAGGTTATCGTGGCTATGTTTGGTCGCCAAACGCCCGTCGAACTTGATTTTGCACAGGTTGAAAAACTTTGATTGCGCACCGCGCAATATTCTTAATCGCGTCTGCAGGACGCAAGTCGCAGGACTATAAACTTCGTGGGAGACGGCAAATACACCTTTCCATACCGTCGCAAAACCACGTTAGTCAGGAGGATTTATGGCTAAAAAGATTACAGCAGTTGTTAAATTGCAATTGCCCGCCGGCAAAGCAACTCCGGGCCCGCCCGTAGGTTCAACGCTTGGCCCTCACGGCATCAATATCGCCGGATTCACAAAGGAATTCAATGAAAAGACTTCCAAAGACGCTGGTTTGATCATCCCGGTGGTTATCACCATTTATCAAGACCACTCTTTCACTTTTGTGCTTAAAACACCGCCCGCGCCCGTTCTTATCAAGAAGGCTTGCGGTTTGCAAAGCGCATCGGCAGTTCCCAACAAGACGAAAGTCGCAACTCTTACCAAAGAGCAACTTAGGGAAATCGCTACTATGAAAATGCCCGACCTCAACGCAGCCAACATCGATACTGCAATGAGCATGATAGCAGGTACTGCACGCAGTATGGGCGTTCTTGTGGAAGAATAAGGAGGTTCGTATGAAACGCGGTAAAAATTATATTGATTCGAAAAAACTCATCGACAGCACCAAACTTTATGAAAGTGCGGAAGCTATTGAACTTGCCGTTCAAACTGCAAAGTCCAAATTCGATGAAACAATAGAATTGCACGTCAAACTCGGTATTGACCCCCGTCACGCCGATCAACAAGTCCGTGGCGTTGTGGTACTTCCCAACGGCACAGGTAAAACCGTCCGTGTTCTTGCTATCTGCAAGGGCGCAAAAGCGGATGAGGCTCAAGCAGCAGGCGCAGATTTCGTCGGCGGCGAAGAGATGATCCAAAAGATCCAACAAGAAAACTGGTTTGATTATGACGTCATCGTTACAACTCCCGATATGATGGGTATTGTCGGTCGCCTTGGTAAAGTCCTCGGCCCGAAAGGCTTGATGCCGAACCCCAAATCCGGTACTGTTACGATGGATATCACTCGTGCTATCCACGACATCAAAGCTGGTAAAGTCGAATACAGAGTCGACAAACAAGCTATCTGCCACGTGCCTTTCGGCAAAGCATCCTTCGGCGTTGAAAAACTCACTGAGAACTTCAACACTCTTATGGAAGCACTTGTCAAAGCAAAACCGGCAGCGGCAAAGGGCGTATATTTCCGCTCCATTTACATTGCAACGACTATGGGACCGTCCATTAAAGTCTTGTACCGTATGGGTTAATAGCGCGCCAAATAGCGAATAACTTCGGCAGAGCCACACTTCGACAACTCACGTACTAATAGTACGTTAGGGTTGCCGAAAGTGTGGCTCTTTCTTGTTCTTCATCTATTTGGCACGCTATTAATATAAAAACAAATAGGTTGCCGCCAAAGGGGTTTTTCCTTGCTCTTCATCTCAATATTGCGCTATTAACATAAGAATAAAGAGGTTTGACATTGGGGTGCTTGACGCGATTGACTTCGTAGCAATCGCTATTAAACGCGTTCTTCATCTAAATAGCGCAGTTTTTACGCTTGATTGTATAACAATGGTAAATGTGGAATTTATATAAACTATTTTTCAAAATCGGTTGACATAGATAGCAGAAAAATTGTATTATATATGCGTTCCAAAGACAGCAAGTGGCATTTGCCGTAAGCACTACAACGCTTGCCGAGGATACGCTCGATATATTTTGTATATTTGCGTCATTCTCATTTTGGAATGACGCTTTAATTTTTTCGCGGTGGAAACCGCCAACTATTATAGGAGGTAAAGATGAACAAAGAAGTTCTTGAGGCCAAAAAGCAACAGGTTGAAGAGATAAAAGCGAAAATCCAATCTGCAAAATCCATCGTCATCGTTGACTACATGGGTCTTACGGTTGCACAAGATACAGCATTCCGTAAAGAACTCAGAGAAAACGGCGTTGATTACGCAGTTTTGAAGAACCGCCTTGTCAAGATTGCTTTCAACGAACTCGGTTATACCCAATTCGACGAAGCTCTCAATGGCCCGACAGCTGTTGCATTCTCATCCACTGACGCAGTCGCTCCTGCAAAGTACGTTGTCAAAAACATCAAGGCATTCAACAAGATGAAGACAAAGTGCGGTATGGTCGAAGGCGAATTTATGGACGAAGCCGGATTGAAACAAATCGCAGAAATTCCGTCAAAGGAAATTTTGCTCTCGAAGATGCTTGGCTCTTTGCAAGCACCTATCTCGAAACTTGCTATTTGCTTGAACAAGATTGCAGAGGCAAAGGCAGAGTAACGTCGCTGGCAGTCGCGTGACTGCAAAATCAAAAAAATATAATAACGGAGAAAACAAAAATGGCAGATTTGAATAAACTTATGGAAGAAATCAAGGCTATGACAGTCCTTGAACTCAACGATTTCGTAAAAGCACTTGAAGAAGAATTCGGCGTAAGCGCAGCAGCTCCCGTCGCAGCAGCAGGCGCAGTTGCAGCAGCACCCGCAGAAGAAGAGAAGACCGAATTTGACGTCGTTCTCAAAGAAGTTGGCCCCAACAAGGTTCAAGTTATCAAGGTCGTCAAAGACGCAACCGGACTCGGCCTCGTCGAAGCAAAAGGTGTTGTCGATGGCGCACCCAAGACCGTCAAAGAAGCAATGCCCAAAGATGCAGCAGAAGCACTTGTTGCAAAATTCAAAGAAGTTGGCGCAACCGCAGAACTCAAGTAATCATTATACCTACTATAAAGAAAGCGACTTGCTACGGCAAGTCGTTTTTCTTTTGCCGTTTTGCAATATATCAGATAATAGCAAACGGCGGCTTTGATAATTTTGTGTTAGCGGCGATAAATTGCCGTGTTTTTCTGAATGTAAAGAATCAAAAATTATTTTTTGAAAAAAGTGTTGACAAATATATCGGTTGATGATATATTATAGGTAATAAGAATTGTTATCAATAAGAAACGAAAATAAGGAAAGTATGAACAAACGAAATACGATACAAAAAGAGACGGTGGCGCGGATTGTCAAGGACGCTTGCGACCATCCGACTGCCGAGATGGTGTTTGAAAAGGCGAAAATCGAATTGCCGAACATCAGCCTCGGAACAGTGTATCGCATTTTGAAAGACATGGCGCAAGAAGGCGAACTTCGAGAGGTTGTATGCAAGGACGCTCCGTCAAGATTTGACAAGACCACAATGGAACATGCGCATTTCACTTGCGTGCAGTGCGGTAGAGTGGACGACGTTTTCATCAACACGGACAAGGTCGGGAAAGATATCGTGGACTTTGGCGGGAAAGTGGTGTTAGAGTCGCAGATTATGTTCAGAGGTTTGTGCAAGGATTGCGCAAAGAAAGTAAACAATGCCGATAAGGCGGAATAATAAAGTAAAGATAAAAGGAGAAATAACTATGGCAAAATATGTATGTCCGATATGCGGATACGTTCACGAAGGCGACAGCGCACCCGAAAAGTGCCCCCAATGCGGTTGCCCCGGTAGCAAATTTATCAAAGACGACGGCTCAAAGAAGGCTTGGGCGGCAGAACACGTGATCGGCGTCGGTCAAGGCGTTCCGCAAGACATTTATGACGGTCTTAAAGCAAACTTCGAGGGCGAATGCACAGAAGTCGGTATGTATCTTGCAATGGCAAGAGCGGCACACCGTGAGGGTTATCCCGAAATCGGTCTCTATTGGGAAAAGGCAGCGTTTGAAGAGGCAGAACACGCCGCAAAATTCTGTGAACTTCTCGGTGAACTCGTCAGCCCCTCAACCAAAAAGAACCTTGAAATGCGTGTAGACGCAGAAAACGGCGCAACCAGCGGCAAATTCGAGCTTGCAAAACGCGCCAAAGAAGAAGGACTTGATGCAATCCACGACACAGTGCATGAGATGGCACGTGATGAGGCACGTCACGGAAGAGCTTTTGAAGGTCTTTTGAACCGTTACTTCAAATAAGCGCACTAAATAGCGAATAACTGCGGCAGAGCCGTCCGATTATCGAACGGCTCTTTTATATACTTTTGTCGAAACTCCTTAAATGCAATACCCCCTCTTTCCGGACACGCCGGCATTTCTCCCGCCACTCGTATAGGGACAATTTCCTACAAAAGTGAGCGTCGCTCGCGGGGGAGACAACGGCACTCGCATAATAGGTATCGTCCCCTTGTTATATCACTGCGCTTTATGCGCCAGCTACGCAACAACACGGCGCAGTCGCTTGTACTAATCGTCAAGCTCGGCACTTATTCGCTCGCCGCCGTTGCGGCTCGAAGTTCCGTCTTTGAATAAGCACATTCCGTTAATAAGTACGCTCTGAATGGACAGATTGCGTGTATAAGTAGGCAACGAATTAGTGTGCGTTATTTTAGTCCGCTCTGCAAGTTCGCGGACGGCGGTTTCTATCACGTCTTCGAATAGGCAGATACCGTTAATAAGTGCGCTCCGAATGGGCAAATTCCATATATAGAGTTTTACTATAATTGCGCTAAATAGATAAATAACAAGAAAGCACCCCGAGGAGCGCAAACACAACGTACTGACGTACGTGATTTGCGAAACTCAGGGTGCTGCCGAAGTTAGTCGCTATTTAGCGCAATTATAAATTTAAGGCTTGCTGATAGACCTCGTTCTTGGGGATACCTCTGTCTTGGGAGACCTTTTTGATTGCCTTTTTTTTGTCGACGCCGAGGGCGATATAGTGCTTGACGTGGTCAGATATCGAGAGATCGTTGAGGGGATTTTGCAAAGGCGCGCCTTCGACAATCATGACAATCTCGCCACGCTCTTCGCATTCAAAATCGGACAGGGTGGTCTTTGTGAGGCTTTCGTGAATTTTGGTGAGTTCGCGTACAACATAAACGGTGCGGTCGCCCAGTGTTTCAAGCAAAGTTTTTGCAGTTTTTGTTAAATCGTGTGGCGCGACATATAGGACTATCGGTAAGCCCGAAAGCGCCGCTTTGGACAAAATCGACACTTTATCTGTGTTTTTTTCGGGTAAAAACCCTAAAAACGTGAATCCGCTTGCTTTTATTCCGCTATACGCAATGGCGGTGGCAAAAGCCGTTGCGCCCGGGACAGTTTCGACTTCGACGCTTCTTTCGTGGCATTTTGAAATAAGTTCCGCGCCCGGATCGCTGATCGAGGGCATGCCTGCATCTGTGATAAGCGCAACGTTTTTGCCTTCTTCAATCATGGATATAAGACGCTCGCTGCACTCCGCTTCGTTGAATTTGTGATATGCTACGAGCGGCGCTTGAACGTCGTATTTTTTCAAAAAGGGTAGAGAGTGGCGAGTGTCCTCGCATGCTATGAAATCCACGCTTTTGAGGACGTCGAGCGCACGCAAGGTTACGTCTTGCAGATTGCCTATCGGTGTTCCGACTATATAAAGTTTTGCCATTAAACGTACATCTCCTTGTACTTGTCGGTGTATTCGCCCTTATCGTCTAAGACGTAGAACGATGATATTGTCAAGCCCTCTTTGCCGCCTTTGCGCGCCTTGACTATTACGATATCTGCATCCGAAGTCGGCTTGGGGTAGACGAGCGTTGCCTCTTTGGGCTCGAGGTTGCACGACTTGAGCGAGTAGACAAGGCTTGCCAACCTGTCCGCTTTGACGACAATCCATAAATCTCCGCCAAAGCGCAGAGAATATGCCGCGCCTTTTACGAAATCATCGAGGGTGGCTGTGCTTTCCGTGCGAGAAACGTTTTTATCTATACGGGGTTTGCCGCATATCGAATCGGTTGATTGAGTATCGCCGTTTGGCAAAGCGGTTGAGTTATCGCCGCCAGACGAATTGTCGTTTTGAGCGCATATTGCGAAATTGTTTTGAGTTGTGCGAGCGTTTGCGAAATAGGGCGGATTGCAAAGCACTTTGTCGAAACTCTCGGCTTTTATGACGCTGCGGATGTCTTTGACGTCGGCGCAAATCACCTCGAATTTGTCTTGCAAACCGTTTTGCAGCACGCTGTCGCGAGCCATGTCCGCCACACGGGATTGGAGCTCTATTCCCACCGCTTTTTTGACGTGTTTTTTGACGAGAGCAAGCGTTGCCAAAATCCCCGAGCCGCAACCGAGGTCCAAAACGGCGTCGGAAGGGGTGAGTTTTGCCATATTTGCAAGAAACACCGAGTCTTGCGAGAACGCATAATCGTCGGTGTCTTGAAATACGATATAATCGTCTATGCCCAAGTCGGTTGCATATCTTGCCATAATTCAGGCGCGAACGACCTCGATTTTGAGCGTTTGCGTAACTTCGGGATAAAGTCTGAGCAAAACTTCGAAAGTGCCGAAATCGCGGATACTTTCCTTGATTTCGATTTTCTTTTTGTCGACGTCGAAACCGAGTGCGGAAAGCGCTTCGCTAATCATTTCGCTTGTTACGGAGCCAAACATTTTGCCGTTGTTTTCGCCGCCTTTTGCGCTGACTTTTACGGTGAGAGGTTTGATTTTTGCCGCAAGCTCCTGAGCTTCTTTGCGCTCCGCTGCGATTTTTGACTCATATGCTTTTTTGCGTTGCTCGGCAACGTAGATATTTTGTTGAGTGCCTTCTTGAGCAAAGCCTTTCTTTATAAGGAAATTGCGTGCGTATCCGTCGTTGACTTCGATGATATCGCCTTTTTTGCCCGTGCCTTTCATATCTTTGAGAAGTATAACTTTCATATAAACTCCTTTTGCGACTGTTGTCGCTTTAATCGTATATATTTTAGCACAGGTCGATGTAATTTTCAACACAAACGGATATAACGCAGAAAATTGAAGAGATTTTGCGATAAAAGCGCAAGGATTTTGCCCAAAAGCGCGAAATTCGGCAGAGTGCGCGCTTATATAAGTCCGCGCAGTTATATTGCAATCGGCGATAAAAAGGTCGTTGGTCGAGAAAAAACAAAGCGGGGGTGTAAATAACAATACTTGAGCGTGTAATAGTAATAGGCGGGTGTGTAAAAGTCGCGCATTTGGGCATACTAATCAAAAAGGAGGCAATATGGAAAAAATCAATTGTGCAACATCAAACTGCGAACATAATCTCAAAGGCGTATGCCTTGCAGGCGTAATTTCTATCAGCGAAAACGCAAAATGTATCAGCCGTATCAAGAGAGAGGGCGGCGCGCTTGCTCAAAATTTTGCGGACGTAGAGGCAGGAGACGATATCTATGATAAAGACCTTGAAAGCCTTGTGCAATGCGCAGCGAGCGATTGTGCTTTCAACAATTCCGGGCTTTGCGCAAATTCGCAAATAAGCGTGAAAGACTCCGCGTTTGCGACGAAGTGCAAGACCTATCTCAAAAAATAACTTTGACAAAATCGCTTAGAAAATAGCAAAAAACAACAAAATAACCTCTGCTTGAAATGTTAGCATTATAAGCGGAGGTACGTATGGAAAATTTGCAAATCGAAAGACGCACCGTCAAGGACACGGACGTATTTATAGGCAGTAAAATAGTGAAAGAAATATTGCCAAGAGTGCGCACGGTCTTTGAAGAGGGTGCGCTTTTCGTCGTATACGAAGAGGAACAAAAAGAGGTTGCCGAGGCTCTTATGCAAGAGTTGAAAAGGGGCGGATATAGGGTGTTTGCCTCCCAAATCCAGACGAACGATTGGGATGGCGAAAGCGTCGATATAGGCTCGATTCCCGAATACGTGCGATTCGTTTTCGGAGTGGGCGAGGGGAAAGCGGCACGAGTTGCGAAGAGAGTTTGCAGTGCAAAAAACATAGACTGGAACTTGTTTATGTGCACGCCGTCTTGCGACGAGATAATGCAAGGAAATTGTCCGAAACAAGTGTTTATCGATACGGATATAATTGATAAAAGCCCGAAAGCGTGTGTTGCGTCGGGATACGGGCTGTTGCTTACAAAGGGGTTTTCCACATTCGAGGACGTGTTTGCGAGTAAAGTTTTGTCTATAGAAAAAGAAGAAAACTCGAGCGTTAAAAAACAAGCGATTGCGAGCGAGGACAGCAAAACAAACGTGGGAGCGGAAAAGCAATCGAGCGCGACCGCTTACGCAAATGCGGACAACGCCACACTTGCCTATATGCTGCTCAAAGCCTCTAGCGAAAAGTGCGGCGACGACAGCGCGGACAAGATGGCGAAACTCCTGTTTGCAAAAGCGATGTCGCAAGGCAAGAAGCCGAGGCTTCTAGGCGAGTACAAGTTTTTGTGCGCGTGTTTGATAACCGCGTTTTATTCCGCATTCCTCGGCGCTCCGTCAATCGACGCTATGCCGCCGTCGTGCGTGAGCGACGCGCTCGACGAAATTGCGTCTTTGCCGCTCGGCACGTCAAATGAGGGCAAATGCGTTGACTTTTTCGATATTAACGGGTATTTTAGAATTAACTATATATTGAGTGAATATCGTATGGATTTGCTTGAAAAACTTTCGGGTATTGACGTGCACGGTATGCAACGGTTTTGGCGTAGACTTTATCCCGACGCAGGGTATTGGCTCAAAAGCGAGATAAGCGCAAAAGAAATGTTGCATATGCTTGCCCTTGCAGGGGCGCAAAGCGACAATCTTCTCGGATATGCGTATGCAAGCGGTATTCTCAAAAAGATAGGATAATCCGCATAAGCGGTTACAGAGGACAAAATGAAAAATATCAAAGACGTAGAATTGTTTGTGTTCGACCTTGACGGCACAGTGTATATCGGCGATACCGAAATCGAGGGCTCGTTTGCCGCTATCAACGAATTGCGCGCGATGGGAAAAAGAATTTGCTTTTTCACCAACAATTCGTCGAGAATGCACACCGACTATATCGCAAGACTGAACAACCTCGGCTTGCGCACGTATGCGGACGAGATTTACACCAGCGGTCAGGTTACATGCGAATATATCCTTGACAATTACAGAGGTAAGAAGGTATATTTGCTCGGCAACGAGAGATTGAAAAACGAGTTCGAGTTGTACGGCATAGAGGTGGTGGACGAAGATCCGGATATTTGCGTAATCGGATTTGACACGTCCCTGACGTACGACAGACTTTACAAGTTCTGCAAATACGTCAATAAGGGGCTTCCGTACATTGCGACTCACCCCGACTATTTCTGTCCTGCGCCCGAGTGCCCGATGCCGGATATCGGCTCGCTTATAGAGGCGATAAGACTGACGATAGGGCGCACTCCGGACATCGTTATGGGCAAACCTCACAAGACCGCAGGCGAGCGCCTTGCAATGAAATACAATCTCCCTGCAAAGAAAATCGCAATGGTGGGCGACAGACTTTATACGGACGTGGCATTTGGGAAGAATTGCGGATTTGTGTCCGTGCTAGTGCTTTCCGGCGAAACGACGGCAGATATGTTGCCTGCGCCAAAAATCAAACCGGACTACGTTCTGGACAAGGTGAAAGACATTATCCCAATGCTGAAATAAGCAAAAACATATAAACGAGCGTGGTAAAAGCCGCGCTTTTTCTTTTCACAACGCATAAGGCGTTGCGAAGATGAAATTGAAGAGCCAAAACAACAATCTGTTTGCGACAAAACAGATATTCGCTTGCGGCGATGATTTGAGCAGTCGTTGCGTGTCGAATTTGTTATTATAGCGTGTGATTGTTGCGGCGTTGAATATGCAAATATAACAAAAAAGCCGTTTTATAAGCGGCTTTTTGTGTGATTAACTTGCGTTTTGGTTATTTTTCGGATGCGATAAGCAAGTCGGTGGGGTTGACGAGAACGTTGTCTTTAAGCACTTCGAAGTGAAGGTGCGCCCCGTCCTGACTCTCGCTGCCCTGGGTTGCGGACATCTTGCCGAGAAGCTGACCTTGCTTGACGCTTGCGCCTTTTTTGAGCGTGCACGGCTCTGCGAGGGATAGGTATCTCGTGGTGTAGCCGTCCTTGTGGGATACCACTACGTAATTGCCGTCAAGGTTGTTGTAACCGACTTCTTTGATTACGCCGTCGGCAGAATTGAATACGTTTTGATCTTCCGAGGTGAAGTCAAGCGCGAGGTGTGCGGAATACTGTTTGAGGGTGGGATTCCACACAAGCGCGGCGTCGCTAAAGTTCTTGCTTACCGTACCGTCGTTGCAGGGCATGAAAAATTTGAGTTTTTCATCGACGGGTTTGGGATCGTCGTCCGGCTTATTCACGTCGCCGTCGGGATTGATGACGGGCGTGTCGGGATTGGGCGAAACCGTTGCTCCGCCGTCGGGCAAACCGTTGTTGCGAGTAACCGCCAAAGCGATGACCGTAGCAACGGACGCTATACACAATACGATAAGAAAATAGAATGCGTTGCGTTTCATAAAACCGCCAAAGCGTTTCATTGCAACTGAAAATTTGCTCATGTTTGTACCTCCAAGTTGCTTTCATTATTGACGGCGCGGGCGCAATTTATACAACCGTGGCGAAAAAATTTTTACGAGGCGGATGGGAGGAACGTTTTGCGACAAAAAAGGAAAATTTGCAAAAATTCGATATTGACTACAAATGTTTGATATTGTATAATTTTTCTATATGATAGACATACATACTTCGTTATATAACTTTATGCGCGATTACCGCAAAAAACAGGACGATAGCATTGCCCTTGTCCGTGGCGGGCGCAAAATGCGGTTTGCAAAGTTTTTTAAAGAAATAGATAGAGTTGCAGGCGGTCTTTATAAACTTGGAGTGAGAAAGGGCGACGTCGTTATGCTCACCTTGCCAAACATTGAGCAGAGCGTTATTGCCGCGTATGCTTGCTCTCGCATTGGCGCGACGGCGTCTATGATTCATCCCAAACTTTCGGCGGACGAATTTTCCGCGGCTGTCAAAAAACTCTCTCCCAAAGTCGTGTTTTTGAGCGACGTGAACCAAAGCAAATTTTTCTTCAAATGCGGAAAGGCAAAAAGAGTTGTTTGCCACTTCGGCGTATATGATTATCTAGGGCTTCCTCTCGGCGGACATTTCGAGATATACGAGGGCGACGGAGAGGAGATTATGTTCTATATGCAGTCGGGCGGAACGTCGGGAGAGCCGAAAACTGTCGCGATATCCTCTCGCTGCGCAAACGCCATGGCAGGCAATCTTCTTCAATATCTCGACGACAAGTTTTCCGAGCGCAACGCCATGCTTGTGGTGTTGCCCATGTTTCACGGATTCGGACTGTGCATAGGTATGCACGCCTCGCTTTGCACAAATATGCGTATGGTGTTGCAACCCATATTCAAGCCCGAAAAGACGGTCAAAATTATTGCAAAAAACAGAGTTACGACTATGCTTGCCGTGCCGAGAATGGTGTCCAAATTGCTGGCGTGCAAAGATTTTTGCGGCGACAACGTGTCGTGCATAGAGGACGTGTACGTGGGCGGCGACGCCGTGAGCAAGGAACTTGTCGCGGCTTTTGACAAGCGTATGAAAGAAGCGGGCGGAAAGGGAGTGCTTTCGGCTGGGTACGGGCTTACCGAAACGGCGAGCGTGTGCACGGTGTCTAAGGGTGACTATCTGCCCGGAAGCGTTGGTAAGCCTATAAACGACGTGAAAGTGCGTATTGTCGATGAGAATCTGAAAGACGTTGCGAGAGGCGATGTCGGGGAGTTGCTTTTGGGCGGCGACCAGATTATGAGCGGCTACGCCTTTGACGAGAAAGCCACAAAAGAGGCGATGATTACTCTGGACGGCGTTACGTACGTGAAGAGCGGCGACTTCTTCAAACAAGACGAAGAAGGCAGGCTGTTTTATATGGGGCGCAAAAAACGCCTTATCAAAATATCGGGAGTCAACGTGTTCCCCACCGAGATAGAGAGGGTTGCAAAAGAACTCGATTTTGTCAAAGAGTGCGCTTGCATCGAATATCGGGTGGGCGCGAAACCGTTTATTAAGCTCGTTGTGGAGGGCGAACTTTCTCCGCAACAAAAGCAAGAGGTTGTCGCGCATATCGCAAGACGTATGTCGCATTGGAACGTGCCCGGATGCGTCGAGTGCAAAGACGTGTTCCCGAGAACTAAAATCGGAAAAATAGATATAAAGGGGTTAGAAAATGAATTTGGCAAAGATACGCAGGGCGGTCAATAGGATTGCTCCGTCCGTCAAAGTGGAAGAGTATCGCGGGTGCGTAAGGCTTAAAGGCGAACTCGACAACTGGGCGGATATCTACAGATGCGGAAAAGCTGCCGTGTGCAAAAAGTCGCTCGGCGTGCTCAACGACATCAAACTGAAAGGTTTTCACGAAGAGCCGAAACGTCCTATGCTCGAGGACAAGGCGATTGACGGGCAAACGCCCGACGTGCTTGTCATCGGCGGCGGTATCGTGGGGTGCGCGGTTGCGCGCGAGCTTACTCGCCTCGACGTCAGTGTGCTTTTGGTGGAAAAATGCAATGACGTGGCTTGCGGCGCATCCTCGAGGAACGACGGATGTATTCACCCGGGCATCGATCTTCACAAAGGTCAGCAAAAACTCAAATACGTGCTTGCAGGCAATAAGGCGTACACCAAACTTGCGGATGAACTCGGACTTCAACTCAAGCGCTGGGCGCAGACTTTTATTTTCTCCACGAAATGGGAAAACGCCATTATTTCGCCGCTTTACAAACTGCGCGCAAAACAGCTCGGCGTAGAGGGAGTAAGGCATCTTACCCCCAAACAATTGAAAGAAATAGAGCCAAATCCGCCTCAGTGGGCGACCGGCGCTATGTATATGGCGACGGCAGGTATGGTTTCGCCGTATAAAACGACTATCGCGCTTATAGATAACGCTATCGAAAACGGCGCGAAAGCGTCGCTCAATACCTACGTCAAAGGTATGAAAGTAGAAAACGGCAAAATCGTAAGCGTGGATACCAACAGAGGCACGATTTATCCCAAAGCCGTGGTCAATTGCGCCGGCGTATACAGCGACGTAATCGCGGATATGGCAGGGGACAGGACGTTTACGATACATCCGAGAAAAGGAACGGATATCATTCTCGACAAAAAAAGAGTTGGGTATGCGCTGTCGTCGTATGCACGCAGTTTCTTTGCGCCGCTTCCGCCGGAAGCTCGTCCCGACAACAAGGAGCAAGTGGGACACACCAAAGGCGGCGGCGTTATGCGCACTGTTGACGGAAACATTCTCGTTGGTCCCGACGCTCACGAAGTGCCGTCCAGAGAGGATTATTCTACGTCCATGCAGGACATCGATAATATCATCAAAAAACAAAAACTCGCTCAGCCCATGCTCAATAAGGGCGACGTTATTACGTATTTTTCAGGCACTCGCGCAGCAACGTACGAGGAAGATTTTGTGGTGCGCAGAGGTATTTTTACAAGCAATATTTATGAGGCTGCCGGCATTCAGTCGCCGGGTATCACCGCCGCTCCGGCTATCGCTTGCGATATCAGAGATTGGGTGAAACAAGACCTCGGCGCAAAGGACAATAAAGCTTTCAATCCCGTTTATAAACATACTCCTCGCCTTGCCGACCAACCTGACAGTGTGCGAGCGGAATACATTAAAAACAATTCCGACTACGGCGAGATTATTTGCCGCTGCGAAGAGGTGAGCAAGGGCGAAATTATCGACGCTCTCGAAAGTCCGCTCAAAGTGGCGACAATCGACGGTGTCAAACGTCGCGTGCGCCCCGGTATGGGCAGATGTCAGGGCGGATTCTGTTCGCCGCTCGTTGCTAAAATCATTGCAGAACATGAAGACGTCGAAATAGAGGACGTGCTCAAGGGCGACGAGGGTAGCGTAATCGTTTACGGCAATACGAAAGGGGGTATGTGATATGCGAAATTATGACGTAGTTGTTATCGGCGGCGGTCCTGCAGGTCTGTCCGCAGCGCAAAGCGCATGCCTCAAAGGCGGGAAAGCCGCCGTTATCGAAAGAGAGGCGAGGCTTGGAGGCATACTCAAACAATGCGTGCACGACGGCTTCGGACTCATTCGTTTCGGCGAAAAACTCGCAGGTCCGGAATATAGCGAAAGATATATAGACTTTGTAAAAGAACTAGATATCGATACTTTTACGCTCACGTTCGTAACGCGCGTGGAGAAAAAGGACGGCGGTTTTGAAATCACCGCAGTGTCCTCAAACGGCATAGAGAAATTTTTTACGAAATCAATCGTTCTGGCGACGGGGTGCAGAGAGCGCACGGCAAAGCAGGTGTTTATACAAGGCACTCGCCCGAGCGGTGTGTTTACCGCAGGTACGGCGCAAAACTTTGTCAACTTGCAGGGAAAACTCCCGACTAAAAAATGCGTGATTTTGGGAAGTGGCGACATAGGTCTTATTATGGCGCGCCGTCTTACGCTCGAGGGCGCAAAGGTGGAAGGCGTGTATGAAGTCAAGCCCACTCCGAGCGGTCTTACGAGAAATATCCATCAGTGCTTGCATGATTTCGATATACCCCTATACCTCTCGCATACGGTTACGAAAGTGTTTGGAAAAGACAGGCTCGAGGGCGTGGAAGTTGCAAAAGTCGATGAAAAAATGAGACCCATAGAAGGCACTCAAAGACGTATTGACTGCGACGCGCTTATACTTTCCGTCGGGCTTATTCCCGAAAACGAAATTGCCGAATCGCTGGGCGTGAAAATCAATCCGTTCACAAAAGGCGCGGATTGCGACCAGACTTATATGTCGTCCATCGACGGCGTGTTTTCGGCAGGAAACGCACTTAATGTGTTCGATTTGGTGGATTATGTGTCGGAATGCGCAAAAGACGCAGGCGCAAACGCAGTGGAATTCAAGCCGTCCGGCAAATGCGCGCGCATTGAAAAAGGGGAAGGGCTTTTGAGTTTTGTGCCACATCGCATTGACGTCGGCAAGCCTTGCGACACGGTGGTGTTCTTCTTCCGCGCGGCAAAAGATATGGATAAGGCAACGCTCAGATTTACGGTGGACGGAAAGGAAGTGTACAAGAAAAACTTTTCGTTCCTGCGTCCGCCTGAAATGCAGAGAGTGGAAATCGATTTCTCGGCGTTCGGCATAACCGAAAACTCGAAAATCGTAGCTGTCGTGGAGGAAAGATAAATGGATTTGGTGTGTATCGTTTGCCCGAGAGGGTGCAGAATAAACGTCGAAAACGGAGTCGTTACAGGCAACGGTTGCAAGAGAGGAGAGGCGTTTGCCATATCCGAAACTACCTGCCCGATGAGGAGCGTTTGCTCGACGGTGGCGACTACTTTTAAGGATTATCCCGTGCTTCCCGTGAGGACGGACGGGGAAATTCCAAAGGCGAAAATAGACGATTTGATGAAAGAAATCAACGCTATCGTGGTTGATAAAAAAGTGAAGAGAGGCGACGTTGTGGCGCAAAACATCGTCGGTACGGACGTCAATCTCATTGCTACGGCAACAATCTATTGATAAAGGATAAAAGGGAAAATTATGAGTGAACCATTGGTGCTGACAATCGATTTCGGAACGCAGAGCGTGCGCGCTATGCTGTTCGACAAGCACGGAAAAGATTACGGAAAAGAGAAAGTGCATTTCAAAGAGCCGTATTTTTCAAAAGAAATAGGTTGGGCGGAACAAAAGCCCGAATTCTATTGGGATAGGCTGAAAGAGGCGACAAACGGACTTAAAGAAAAGTGCGCCGACCTTTGGGATGATATCCGCGCGGTGAGCGTTACCACAATCCGCGATACGGCGGTGGTTGTGGATAAGGACGGAAAGCCGCTCCGCGATATCATCTTGTGGCTTGACCAAAGAGAAGTCAAGGACGCGGACAAAACGAGATTCGGCTCCGGGTTTAAATCGCTTCTGCGACTTATCAACATGTACGATATGGCGGCGACTCAATGCAAGTCGTCCGCTTGCAACTGGGTGCATGAGTACGAGCCCGAAGTTTGGGCGAAAATGCACAAATTTCTGATGTTTTCGGGATATATTACTTATCGTTTGACGGGGGTTATGAAAGACTCGGTGGCAAACCAGATCGGGCATATCCCGTTTGATTACAAGGCAAAGACGTGGCAAGGACCTCGCGCGATAACCGCTCCCATTTTCGATTTGAAAGCAAAGGATATGTGCGAGCTTGTGGAGCCGGGAACCATCATCGGATATATCACAAAAGAGGCGAGCGACGACCTCGGTATTAAGCAAGGATTGCCCGTCATTGCGTCCGGCTCGGATAAGGGATGCGAAACGTTGGGCTCGGGTTGTGTGGACAGCACGGGAGCTTCGCTCTCTCTGGGTACTACCGCAACCGTGCAGATGACCACGGATAAATATGTCGAAACGGAGCCGTTTGTGCCGTCTTATCCTGCGGTTTTGCCGGGGAAATACAATCCCGAAGTGGAAATTTATCGCGGATATTGGATGCTTTCGTGGTTTAAGAACGAATTTGCGCACAAAGAGGTTAAAGAGGCAAAAGAACTGGGCATTGCCGCAGAGGAACTTTTAAACAAACATCTCAAAGACGTGCCAGCAGGTTGCGAGGGGCTTATTTTGCAGCCGTATTGGACTCCCGGTATCAAGCATCCGACGGCAAGAGGCGCGATACTCGGATTTGCGGATTGCCATACGCGCATACATATTTATCGCGCGATAATAGAAGGCATCGCATACGGACTTTACGACGGATTGCTTTCCATTCAGCGCAAGACCAAAATCAAAGTGGAATTTTTGGCAGTGTCGGGCGGAGGCAGCGAAAGCGACGAGATTTGTCAAATTACGGCAAATATCATGGGTATTCCCGTTAGAAGAGCGCAGACATACGAAACGTCCTCGCTGGGCGCGGCAATCACCGCTTTCAAGGGATTGGGCGTTTACAAGTCATTCGAAGAGGCAGCGGAGAATATGGTGCATATATCCGCAGAGTTTCAACCCGATATGAAAGAGCATGCGCTTTACAACAAACTGTACAACAGAATATATCGCAGAATATATCCCAACAACAAGAAACTTTATGACGATTTGAAGATGATTTTGCGCAATGCAAAAGCCGAAAACGAAAACAACTAAAAATAATTTAATGAATAAATCGTCGGTTTATCTGTCGAAAACAGTCGGATAAAACGGCAATTGGAGGAATTATGTCAAAACCCTATAAGGAATTCGAACCCAAGTGGATCACCGAAGCACCCCAAGAAAAATCTTTCCGTTCCATTATGAAATGGGGCGATCCCAACAAGTACAAAGCCCCCAAAGAAGGTCTTTATAAACTTATTAAAAACATCTTCTCGCTCACCGACGACGACTTCAAAGAGATGGTGGACACGGGAGAACAACTTGTGGACGTACACGTTGAAAGCGCGCTTACAAAAGAGCAAATCGCGGATATCACGGGAATCGTTGGCGAGGAAAACGCAAGCGTCGACGACTTCGAGAGAGTGCGCCTTGCATACGGCAAAACCATGATAGACATCATGCGTCTTAGAAAAGGCATTGTGGAAAACGTGCCCGATATCGTTGTGTATCCCTCAACCAAAGAACAAATAGAAGGGCTTGTGCATTATGCGGATAAGAACGGAATTAAGGTGTACGTGCATGCGGGCGGTTCAAGCGTTACGCGCGGCACGGAGGCGATGGTGTCGCCCAATATCATGATCGACATCAGCAAGAACTTCAACAAGGTTGTTGCGTTCAATGAGGTCAATTCCACAATCACCGTGCAGCCCGGTATCAGCGGCCCGCAACTTGAGGATATCCTCAACCACGCTCCCGAAAACTTCGGAACGAGCAAACGCTATACTTGCGGACATTTCCCGCAATCGTTTGAGTATTCCTGCGTTGGCGGCTGGGTGGTAACTCGCGGCTCGGGACAAAACTCCACATACTACGGATGCGCCGCAGACCTTGTGCTTAAACAAGAATACGTTACGCCTATCGGAACAATCAAGACGGACGGCGCGCCGAGAAAAGCAACGGGTCCGGATATCGACCAAATTATGATGGGCAGCGAAGGCTGCTTCGGCATTTTGACAGAGGTTACGCTCAAAGTGTTCCATCTCTCCAAAAAACATAGAAAATTCTCCTTTATGTTCCCGACGTGGGAGGACGGTATGGCTGTTATGAGAGAAGTTATGCAAGGAGAATTCGGTCATCCGTCGGCATTCCGTCTTTCGGACGCAGAGGAAACGGATATGATGTCGCATATGTACGGAATTATCGGCTCTCCGCTTGAACCGTTGCTTGCTGCAAAGGGTTATAAACAGCACTCCAGATGCTTGCTCCTTGGTTTCTGCGACGGCGAGGACGGATTGCAAAGAAATATTATGCGCAACATAAGAAAGATTGCGAGAAAGTATCACGGACTCTCCCTCACGGGTTACGTTACGACGGCGTGGGAGCACGGCAGATTCAGCGATCCGTATCTCAGAGATACCATTCAGGACTACGGCATCATAATCGATACGCTCGAGTGCGCGGTCAATTGGGATAATATGCCCAAAGTGCATGACGAGGTGAGAAAAGTGGTCAAAGCGTGGCCGAACGCAATCTGCACTTGCCATATTTCGCACAGTTATCCCAACGGCGCAAACCTCTACTTCATCTTCATCATCAAGACAACGGATTTGGACGCTTTCAAGAAGTATCATAGCTCCATTCTCGAGGCAATCATGAAGTCGGGCGCGGCGCTTTCTCACCATCACGGCATCGGCAAACTCTTTGCTCCGTACCTCGAAGGCTCTGTGGGAGCGGCGCAACTCGACGTGTTCAAAGCGCTCAAAAAATACTTTGACCCCAACAACACGCTCAACCCGGGCGGAACGCTTGCCCTTGACGAGCACCCGTCAAATTTCTAATAGGGTAGAGAAGCAGGATTTTGCTCGATACGAGCAAAAATTAATTCGGCATTCAAAATCGGCAAAAAGCCTAAACGAAATCAAAACGGCATATGCGCAATTGCGCATATGCCGTTTAAATTATTTTCTAACATATGCATATATGAGAAAATATACGTATGTCGTTGAGTAAATATAAAAACGGGGCAGTGAAGACTGCCCTATTTTTGAATTAATAATTAATAGTTAATAATTGCGGGCGGGCGTAGCCCGCACCCGAGCGCACGCTTATTCGGTAACGTTTTCTTCTATTTTTTTGTTGTATGCGTCGAGAATTTTCTCTTTTATATACTCGCGCGTCGGAGAATTGATTGCGTGGACGAGGTCTTTGTAGGCGCCTTCGGGCAACTTTCTTGACGGCATCGCCATGAATATGCCTTTTTCGCCCTCTATGAGTTTGATGTCGTGAACTGCGAAACAGTCGTCGATGACGATTGTCGCAACGCCTTTGAGTTTTCCGCCTTCGGTTTTTACAAGACGTACTCTTACGTCGGTGATATTGATCATAATTTTATCCTCCTTACCTTATCTTTGGGAAATCCCCTATAAATTATATTAGCACCTAAAAAAGTGCCTATCAAGGCAAAAATACGACGTGTGCGGATAGACTACGTTTGTAGCGAAACACAAAAACAGGTTTTGCATATAATGTGCTATGTTGGATTTTGCAAATAAAACGGTGCATTTTATAGGAATCGGCGGCATATCGTGCAATGCGCTGGCAAGATTTGTGCTGGATTTCGGCGGAAAAGTGAGCGGCAGCGACGCAAAAATTACGCCGATTTGCGATGAGTTGAGCCAAAAGGGCGCAGTGATTTGGCAAGGCGAAAAACCGCAGAATATACATGCTGATATCGTCGTTTTTTCAAGCGCGATTAGGACTGACAACAAGGAACTTGTATATGCGAAACAGAGCGGCGCAAAACTGTATGAAAGGCACGAGTTTTTGGGCGAGGTTTCAAGGCTGTTCGGACGGAGCGTTGCCATTGCGGGAACTCACGGAAAGACAAGCACTACGGCGATGATTACGCATATTCTAAAACAGGCAAACTGCAAATTTTTGTCCATGATAGGCGGCGAGTGTGTAGACGGGGGCAATTATGTCAACAATACATATGCGAGCAAAATCGCCGAACTCAAGAAGTGCGTTTTTCTAACGGAGGCGTGCGAGTATAAAAGGCATATGCTTGCAATAAAAAGAGATATAGGCATTGTAACCAATGTCGAGTGCGACCATCCCGATTGCTATAAAAATCTCGACGAAGTGCAAGTTGCGTTCAAGAGTTTTTTGGACGGCGCGCCCATAAAAATTGCAAGCGAAAAGGATATGTCCGATTTGTACAAAACCACGATAAATTCGTCAGAGTTTTGCGTTGCGTGCGAGCAGGATTCGCTGTATGCAAAAGTCGCGGCCGACGGGGCTAGGATATATATAAACGGAACGTACGTCGCTCGACTGAAACTTGAGGACGACGGCGAGTATAATTATAAAAACGCACTTTTTGCGCTTATGACTACAATGCGTTTGGGAATGACAATCAAAGACGGCGCAAACGCGCTTTCAAGTTATAAAGGCGTAAAACGGAGATTTGAAAGGAGCAAAGATATTGACGGAGCGAGAGTGTATTTTGATTTCGCACATCACCCGAAGGAAATAAAATGCGTGCTTGAGCGCGCAAGAAAATGCGGCGGCGCAATCGTTGTTTTCCAACCGCATACATATTCGAGGACAAAGGCATATCTTCCCGATTTTGTCGATGTGCTTGGCGGTTGCGATTTTGCAAAGTACGTTGTGATTATGCCGACGTATGCCGCAAGAGAAACGATTGAAATGGGCGTTGACAGCAGCGTCTTGGCAAACGCAATTTTCGACAAATTTCCGCAAAAGCAAGTTTATCTTGCAAAAAGCAAGCAGTCAACTGTCGATTTTGTCAATATGCACGCACACGAGGTGGATACGGTGCTAATGATAGGCGCAGGCGACATATACGACCTGAAAGCCGCGCTTGCAAAATCTTAGGCAATCGGAAGGGGTGTTACCATATCGATATATGCGCATATATACATATATAAATATATACAAGTATGGACATTCATAATCATATATCGGCAGATGTCCATAGAATAAATCGAGGTATCCTCATATCGAAAAGCACGCATACCGCGTGCTTTTCGTTGCTGCGCTTGCCTATTGCCGCAGATAAAGATTTGTTGTAAATTGCATAATAGACTTTTGCGACTTGACCGATTTATGCTTGTTTTGACATGGCTTTGAATTATCAGATGATGTCCTCTGCGTTGAAGTCGAGAAGGCGGCGTATGTTGTCTGCCATGATTATGAGGGAGCGACACTTGGACGTTGCGTTCTGATAATCGCCGCACTCAAGCGAGCCTTCCGCCTCGCCCATGGCTACCGAAAACGCTCTTACGTCGGGTGAGTAGGCAAAAAGTTCTATATACATTCGCCGCTTTTCCCACCAGTCGGAGATGTCGCGGAGTTGCTCGAGGGACGTTTCGTCCTCGGCAAGTACGGCTTGTTCGAGGGATTTGAGTTTGTCTTCCAACTCGCCGAAAGTTTTTGTAACGTAGATGTTTTCAAGTATTCCGCCCGTAACGATAAGTATGAGCACTATGACTGCGACAAAGACTCTTTTCATCTCACTTCCTCTTTGAGCGTAACGCTCGGATTGGTGGTTGTCGGCGTGAGCGAGGTGATTATATAATCGTCCTTAAAGGGCTGGATAAACACGTCGTCGCCTGCAACGAGCGCCACCAATACGTCTTGTTGATTCACGCCGATGTTTGACAAGAGGCGTAACACCTTTTCTTTGACGTCGTCTTGAAGTTTTGTAAGGTTTTCCGCAACAAACTCACCTTCCATAATGACGGCGACGGGGATTTGCGCTTCATCGACGGTCATTTTTACATCGTCGGGGCAAAGTGGTCTGTTGCCGGATTTGGGCATAACGCTGAGGTTGCCGTTGGTTTCCAGAATGGCGTATTCCACTTCGCTCGGGTTGAAGTAACCTGCGCCGCGCAATGCTTCCATAATGTCGTCGATGTTGAGGTTGAGCTCTTTCATAACGTCGGGTAAAATGTTGCCTTTTTCGATGATAATGATGGGTTTGCCGTTGAGAAATTTGCGAAATTTTATGCTTTTGGTGGCGAGTTTCGTGATGAGAATATGCACCAAAAACAGCGAAAAAACGGGGATTACTCCGTACAGAATAGGTATGGACGCGTCCGCCATAGGTATGCATACGAGGTCGCTGGCAACAAGCGTGATTGCAAGTTCGAAAGGTTGCAACTCGCCCAGTTGCCTTTTGCCCATAAGTCGCATCGCAACGAGCAATACGAAGTATAAAACCAAACTTCTTATAAATAGATTAAGCATAGCCGTAGTGTGTATATACGGCGAGATTTTATACTATGCCGCTTTGTTTTGCGTGCGATGTAACGTGCGATTTTTGCCTGTTTCGGGGCGGTCGAGCGCCTTGTGAGCGCGATTTTTTGAAATATGAGCGGAATTGCGCCTGCCTTCTTGCTCGAAAGGAGGCTTGGATGGATTGCGAGGGGATTTTCCGCCGCTCTGACGTGTTTTGGACGCTTTATTGCGTGATTTGTGCGCTTTGCGGCGCGGAGGCTTTGCGTTGCGTACGGTTGAGGATTTTGCGGTAGGTTTTAGCATCTTTATGCACGCCACGACGTCGGCAATATCGAATACGCCTATGATTAGGAAGAAGAAAAACACGAGATATACGCCCGTTACTATGATTGCGGTTATATGACCTGCGTATCTGCGCAGCAAAAGCGCTGTGAAATAGCCTGATACGGCGAGAATGCCGCTCGAGAGAATGAGCGGGATTGTCTTTTTGTGGTTGATGAAAGCGCCGACTTCCTTTTTTAGCACGACAAAGTTGCATATGGAGATTATCGCAAAGCAGAGCCCCGAGGCAACCGCCATGGAATATACGCCTATGACTTTTGGCAAAAAGAATATGCACGGAAGCATGGAAATCGCGCCGAAAACAGTGAATAGGAGCGTGTAGCGTTCCTTGCCGAGAGAATTTACCATGGGGGTTGTGGCTTGCGCCGTGGCTATCGGGAAGAGGATTAGCGAGCAATATGAAACGAAATCGCCTGCTTTTTCGTCGGCGAACAGGAGTTTGCCGAGGCTTTGCCCGAGTGGAAGGTACACTGCAAAGAAGAAACTTGCGGTTATGAGCGCAAAGAGCAAGGAGGTTGAGAGTTTGGTGCGCAACGCCTCTATATCGTTTTGTTTGCGCAGTTGCGCCACGTCGGGCGTAAGAACTACGGAAAGCGCGCTTATGAACGTTACGGGCGCCATAATAAGAGGAAGCGCCATGCCTGCGACACGTCCGTATTCGGCGGTGGCTGCCGCCACGCTCATACCCGAAGATACGAGAAGTTGGGGGATTACAAGTGCGGTGAGCGACGCGCCGAGAGAAGATATTATGCGAGTGGCGGAAAGAGGAATTGTGCGCAAGGTCAAGTCCTTAAAGCCGCTCGGCTTGGTCAATCTTCCGCCTGCTATGAAGTATAGCACGGCAAGGATTATTACGCAAAGAGCGTCGGAGAGCGTCATGGCAAGGGCAATGCCGTTTGCGCCTCGCATGCTTGCTATTATGCCGCTTGCAAAGATTACGGCAAGAATTATGCGCACAACCTCGTCGATAAGCTCTGTTGAAGAGAATGCCACAAAGTTTTTGCGCCCCCAAAACCAACTGCGCAAGGACGCGTACAGCGTGGACGTAACGAGCGAGGGAAGCATTATGAAGAATATCGGCAAGCATTCGGGATTTGAAAATAAGGGTGAGAGTTTGTCGCCGAGCGCGAATAAAACCGCACAGATTATGCCGGATAGCGACAAGCCGAGGATTATCGAGGCGGTGGTGAGAGAGTTTTGTTTTCTGATATCTCCGTTTACTGCCGCCTCTGCGACTTTGCGAGAAAGTACGACGGGCGCGCCTGCGGTTATAGTGAAGAGCATCAAAAGCACGCTCAAAGCGATTTGGTATTGTCCGACGACCTCTGCGCCGAGAGTGCACGACATCCACATTTTGAACACGAAAGACATGAGTCTTGTCGCAATTGAAAAGCCAGTTACTATGGTGAAAGATTTGGCGGTGTTATTCATACCAAAATGATATGAAATAATTGAAATAATAATTAGTAAATAGCAATTAAATACTAAATAATTATATTTACAAATAGAGTGCAGTAGTAACTCCTCTAAATGCAACTTTCCCCCTCTTTCCGGACACGCCGGCATTTATAAAAATAAATATTAAATGCAATTTTCCCCTTTCCTCAAGGTGTTTGGACTTCGGCGTTTGCGCACCGCAATCCGCCTCGTTCGCTTTGGCTACAACACATTCACCGGATGTGTTG
>CAKQUV010000011.1 GCA_934277615.1 uncultured Clostridia bacterium
AACGCTACGATTACACACCTAACGGTAGAGTTGGATATTCCCTTCAAAACCTGTTTGGAACCGACAACTTTTGAAGAGCCTGTAAGCATTTGTTCAAGTTTTTCTCTGTCCATTTCTTTTTGCACACTAAAAAACTGCCTACGTTTTCGTAAGCCTCTATATCTTACCAACAAACAAAACCGATGTCAAACGAATATCGTCAAATTTTTTATTTTTTTTATATAATATATAAATAATACAAGATGTAGTGAGAAAATTAGTTCAAAGATACTACAAAATACAATACACGCGCACCTTCGTGCGCGCTTTTTATGCGGAATATTTCAAAAATTTTAATTTTTCCCCCTTCCTCATGTGTTTCCCCTATTCCGTTCCCCCTCTGCGCTCTGCTTGAGGGAACCCACGGAACTGCTCCGCAGGGGGCAACACGACGCGATTGACTTCGTAGCAATCGCTATTCCGTCGCTTCGCTCCTTACGGCACGCGCATAGACAAGTATCGTTCCCTCGTTATGCCACTCGTTCGACAACGAAAAGAACAACACTCGTTGGCTTACTTGTACTAATCGTCAAGTTCGGCGCTCGATACGGTCGGCGCCTTGCGCCTCCACACTCCCAATAAGCATATCCCGTAAACTATTTTAGAGGCACGGTAGCCTTCGCATCCAACGTCAACGCCGAGGGCTCAACGCCGTCTTTTATCATAAAACACGCCTCCGCGCCTATCATTGCCGCGTTGTCCGTGCAATACTTAAGCTTCGGATAATGCACCTCGCAGCCCTTATTTGCCAATTCGTCGAAACGACGACGCAATTCTTCGTTTGCGCTCACACCGCCGGCGACGGCAATCTTCTTGATACCCGTCTTTTCGATTGCGAGTTCGAGCGTATCCACCAGTTGCGAAACGGCGCATTTTTGAAAACTTGCCGCAATATCCGCACGGGGTATTTCCTGCCCCTTCTGTTCGAGATTATGCACGAGGTTTATAACAAAAGTTTTAAGTCCGCTATAACTGAAATACAGGTCATCTAACCCGTTGAATTTCGGTTTCGGCATATCGTAAACAGCCTTACCTTCACGTGCCAGTTTTTGGATTTCCGGACCTCCTGGATACGGCAATCCCAACACCCTTGCCACCTTGTCGAAAGCCTCTCCGCAAGCGTCGTCGCGGCTCTGTGCGATAAGCTCCAGATTCACGTAATCCAGCACTTTAACGATAGCCGTATGCCCGCCGCTCGCAAGCAAACAAAGGTACGGCGGCTCAAGCGTGGAATCTATGTAATTTGCCGCGATATGCCCCTTGACGTGCGACACTGCAAACAGCGGTTTTTTCCAGGCATACGCAAGAGTTTTGGCAAAGTTCACCCCTACCAAAAGCGCGCCCAAAAGCCCCGCTCCGTACGTTACCGCAACGGCGTCAATATCATCTTTTGTCATATTCGCTTGTTCGAGAGCGTCTTTCACGACTGTCTCGATTGCAAGCGTATGATTTCTGCTCGCAATTTCGGGAACAACGCCGCCGAACCGACGATGTATCTCTATCTGCGTCGCCACAACGTTGGACACAACCTCTCTTCCGTCGCGCACGATTGCGCACGCGGTTTCGTCGCAACTCGACTCAATCGCAAGCACGGTCAAATTGTTCTTATTCTGCAAATTATTCATAATTCCACACGGTTAGAATACCGCTTTTCGATTATTTTTGGATTGACGACAATTTGAGATATTCGTTGATAAATCCGTCCAAATCACCGTCCATAACCGCTTGCACGTTGCCCGTTTCGTAGTTGGTGCGATGGTCTTTCACCATCGTATAGGGGCAGAACACATAACTGCGGATTTGGCTTCCCCACTCTATTTTTTTGAGTTGACCGCTTATTTGCGCCGCTTCTTCCTCACGCTCTCTTTCACGTTTTTCGATAAGTTTTGAGCGGAGCATCTGCATTGCCACTTCCCTGTTTTGAATTTGCGAACGCTCGTTTTGGCACGCCACGATAATCCCCGTGGGAATGTGCGTAATGCGTATTGCGCTCTCCGTTTTATTGACGTGCTGACCGCCTGCGCCCGACGAACGGTAGGTATCCACTTTCAAGTCCTCGGGGCGAATTTCTATTTCGTTTGTATCGATGATTTCGGGCATAACTTCGAGCGACGCGAACGACGTGTGTCGTCTTGCGTTTGCGTCAAACGGCGAAATACGCACAAGTCTATGCACGCCCTTTTCCGCCTTGAGATACCCGTAAGCGTTATCGCCTTCCACTCTGAACGTAACGGATTTTATACCTGCCTCGTCGCCTGCGAGATAATCGAGCTCGGTACAAGTCCAGCCCGTGCGCTCTACGTAACGAGTGTACATTCTGTAAAGCATGGAGCACCAATCTTGCGCCTCGGTGCCGCCTGCGCCTGCGTGCAAAGTAAGGATAGCGTTGAGCGAATCGTATTTGCCGCTGAGCAGCGTTGCAAGCGAAAGACTTTCCACAGCCTCGCTCAAATCGTGAATGGCGTTAAGGATTTTCTCATCCTCGCTCTCGTCGCCTTCGAGTTCCACGATATCGACGGTATCCAAAGCGTCGTCTATGCGCGCAATCATTTTTTCAAACTTCTCGATTTTGCTTTGCAACTGACTGATTTCTTTGGACACTTTCTTTGCGTTTTCGGTATCGTCCCAAAATCCGTCCGTATTCTGTTCTGCCTCGAGTTCCTTTATACGCTCGCGCAGTTTAGTCGGATTAATGCTTTCGTATGCGCGCACCATTTCCGTGCGCATTTCTTTAAGTTGGTTTCTCGGTTCGTTGTAATCTATCATATTTTTCCTACATCTTTTCACCGCGTCGAGATTATGCAATTTGTTTGCGCAATCTCAAAACACGGGTTTTATTGCTCTGTTTTTGCTCAATAAAATGCCACTTGCGTTATTTGTTCTTTCCGCAGCAATTCTTGTATTTAAGACCGCTGCCGCACGGACACGGGTCGTTTCTGCCTACTTTTTTATTTGAAACAACGCTCTGTTTTGCGGTTGCGATGCTTTGTCTTATTGTAGCCGGCGAGCCTTCTTCTTTCTTTTCGACGTGGATTTTTAGGAGTATCGCCGCCGTCTCGGAGTGTATGCGCGATACCATATCCTCAAACATTTCCCAGCCCTCTTCGCGGTATGCGATGACGGGATCTCTCTGACCGTATCCGCGCAACCCGATACCTCTTCTCAAAGCGTCCATTGCGTCGATATGGTCCATCCACTTTGCGTCGACGGTCTTGAGGAGCACGACTCTTTCGAGCTCTTTGAAGTCGAATCCGTCTTTTTCAAGCGCCTCGATTTTGTCGTTATAGTCCTTGATTGCCACTTTAAGCACAGCGTCTTTTAACTTGTACACGTCGTAGCACGAGCAAAGTTTTGCGTCCATAAGGTTGGTGCCTTCGGGCAACATCTTCTTCTCGAGCGCCTGATTGAATGCGGCATAATCCCAAGTTTGGAAATCCGTCTTATAGTCGGCATAATATCCGATAATTTCTTCCGCAAGGTCGTCAATCATTTCGAGGATTTGCTCATGCACGTCCATACCGTCAAGCACTTTTCCGCGCTCTTTGTAAATGATTTCGCGCTGCGCGTTCATAACGTCGTCGTAGCTCAGAACCTGTTTTCTTATGGAGTAGTTTCTGCCCTCGACAAGCCTTTGCGCCTTCTCGATTTGCTTTGTGATGATGCCGTTTGAGATAGGCACGTCGTCGCCGAGATTGAACGTTTGCGCAATCGCTTTCATCTTATCTCCGCCGAAAATACGCGCGATATCGTCCTCCATGGAAATATAGAACACTGTGCTGCCTGGATCTCCCTGACGTCCGCTACGACCTCTCAACTGATTGTCAATACGGCGGCTTTCGTGGCGCTCTGTACCGATAATTCTCAAACCTCCAAGCGCGATAACTTTCTCTTTTTCCTCGTCGCAAATAGCCTTGAAAGCGTCATAGTGGTGCTTATACACTTCCTTTGCCGCTATGATTTCTGGATCCTGGCTTGCATGCGGAGATGAGGCGAGTTCGATAACTTCGAGCGGATAACCGTCCTTTTCCATCTTCTGTTTCGCCTGATATTCCGCATTGCCGCCCAGCATGATATCCGTACCGCGACCTGCCATGTTGGTGGCAATCGTAACGGCGTTAAGCTTGCCTGCCTGCGCAATGATTTCCGATTCTTGCTTGTGGTATTTTGCGTTCAACACGTTGTGCGGAATACCTTTTCTCTTCAAAATTCCGCTGAGTTCCTCACTCTTTTCAACGCTTATCGTGCCAACAAGCACGGGTTGCCCCGTTGCGTGATGATCGATGATATCTTGCACGATAGCGGTAAGTTTTCCGCTGATTTTGGTGTAAATCTGGTCGTGTTCGTCAATACGTCTTGACGGCTTGTTTGGCGGAATGGTAACTACGTCGAGATTGTATATTCCCTCAAACTCCGTCTCTTCCGTCTTTGCCGTACCCGTCATACCCGAGAGTTTCTTGTACATACGGAAGAAGTTTTGGAAAGTAATGGTCGCAAGCGTCTTGTTTTCGCTTCTGATTGCCACGTGTTCCTTCGCCTCGATAGCCTGATGCAAGCCCTCGTTGTAACGTCTGCCAATCATTATACGACCGGTGAACTCGTCGACGATAAGCACTTCACCGTCGCTGACGATGTAGTCCTTGTCCTTTTTCATCATAAAGTGCGCTTTGAGTGCGGCTTGAATATGGTGATAAAGTTCGGTATTTTCAAGGTCGGTGAGGTTGACGACGTGGAAAAATCTTTCCGCCTTCGCAACGCCCTCATCGGTGAGCATAATGGTTTTTTCCTTCTCTTCAATGGTAAAGTCGTCGCCCTCTTTGCATTGTCTTGCAAATGAATCTGCGGACTTATAAAGCTCGCTGGATTTTCCGCCTCTGCCCGAAATAATGAGCGGCGTGCGCGCCTCGTCGATAAGGATCGAGTCCACCTCGTCGATAATCGCGAAGTTGAGATCTCTTTGCACCTTGTCGGCTTTGCGGACGACCATATTATCTCTAAGGAAGTCAAAACCGAGTTCGTTATTCGTGCAATACGTAATGTCGCTCTCATACGCCTTCTTTTTGGCGTCCGAACTCATTTGCGGCACAACCACACCCACGCTGAGTCCGAGGAATTTATAAAGTTTTCCCATCCAGGCAGCGTCGCGAGTGGCGAGATAATCGTTGACAGTAACAACATGCACGCCCTTTCCCGTGAGTGCGTTGAGGTATGCCGGAAGCGTCGCGACAAGAGTCTTACCTTCACCTGTACCCATCTCTGCGATACGTCCTTGATGCAAAGCGATACCGCCCATAAGTTGCACGTGGAAGTGGCGCATGCCAAGCACTCTCTCGCTTGCCTCTCTCACGAGCGCGTAAGCGTCGGGCAAAATTTGGTCAAGCGTTTCCCCGTTTGCGAGCCTGTCTTTAAGCGCTTGCGTTTGAGCAACAAGCGTATCGTCGTCCATAGCGGAATACTTGCCTGCCAAATCTTCGATTTTGTTTGCAATCTTATCGATTTTGCGCAATTTGAATTTGTTTTCGTTAAAAAGCGACATATTTCACCTTTATATTTATTTTTCCGTCATTATATACTTTTTTCCGCGCGCACGAACGAGCGCACGCAACGTCAATACTTGATTATACACTATAACTCCCTGTTTTTCAACAAATAGTGTATCTATATTTGCGCCTTGCCTATCTCCCATTCTTTCAATGGAATATTCCATATGTCATTCCGAGCGCAGCGTGGGAATCCAGCGTAGCGCAAGTGGAATATTCCATCAGCGCAACTTATTGCGCCTAACGTTGCTCGTAGACAGGCGGAGCCGTACTTTATGATGCGACGAAGAGTTGTTGTGAGCATCCATCGTTCGCCTGAGCAACCGCCGAGCCGCCTCAAGGTTGCGAAACCTTACGCACAAAAGCAATGCGCTGATTGCTTTTGTGCAGGACGTTTGCGCCTAAATATGTGTCAAGTTATCTCTTTGAGATAAGTGACACGTGTTTAGCATTCGGCGCAAGAGTTTCAACCGGTATCTTCAGTTTAGCTATTGCAGCAGTCAACACATTCACCTCTCTCGCTTTTGCTTTTAGAAGAACTTTTGCGCATTCGTTTGCCGTCGCGCCGGTCGTAAAGATGTCGTCGACAAGCAAAATATTGCGATTCTTCACTTGCTCGAACACGCACGCAAACGCACCTTCGAGGTTTTGCGCCCTTTCCTTGCCGCTAAGTTCCTTTTGCGCTTTTGTGTCTTTGATTTTGACAAGCGCCGGAAGCACTGCAATATTCAATCGTTTGCCCACTTCCTCGGCAAGAAGTTCCGATTGGTTGAACCCTCTCTTCTTTTCTTCATCCTCCGTCATAGGCACGTACACGATTATATCCGCTTGCATATCGTCTTTCAAAAACTCGTCCGCCATAAGTGCGCCGAGCGTTTGAGCAAGATACTTTTTCTTGCCGAATTTGAGCGAATATATCATTCTTCTCGTTTCGCCGTCATAAACGAGCGGAGAGCGGTTTTTCACAAACGCGCCTCTTTCATACTGGCACCTGTTGCAATAATCGGACTCGTCCGCAAGCGGAACGCCGCAACAAAGACACCTGTGCCCGTTTGCAAACGGCAACTTCGCAACACAATCCGAGCAAAGCCTGTATCTGGTATCAGCCACAAGTTCCTCGCCGCAGATGTCGCAAGTGCAGTCCATAGGATAAAGCGCCTTGTCAAAAGCCTTTATCCCTCGTTTGAAAAAGTCCTTGATTTTGGCTTTTCTCTCTTCTCGCTTTTGTTTGCGATTGTCTACGTTATTTTTCTTTTCTTCTTCGACGTTTTCCATATCGCCGTTACCATTCGTAAGCGCCGCCTGCGTATTCTTCCTCTATAAGATTGAGCAAAAGTGAGTATCTTCTTGCCGTTTCGTTGTTTTGTATCATACGGCTTATTGTCTTTTTCGCGCCGCTTATTACGACCAGTTTCTTTGCTCTCGTAACGGCGGTATAAAGCAAGTTTCTTGTCTGCAGCATATAGTTTGCGTCAAGCGCGATAACCACCGCGTCAAACTCGCAGCCTTGCGATTTGTGTATAGTTACGGCATACGCAAGCGTAAGTTGGTCGATGTCGGCATATTCATAAATCGACACTTTATCATCATCAAAACGCACTGTAAACTGCATGATTTGCGTATTGATGCTTTCAATCAAGCCTATATCGCCGTTAAATACGCCGCTACCTCTCTCAACTCTCATGCCCACCGTTTGCGACCACTCTTGTTGATAGTTGTTGACAAGTTGCATCACCTTATCGCCCTCGCGATAGATGCAATCGCCGTGCTTCACTTCCTTTTTATAAGGCGACGGAGGATTGATTGCCTTTTGCAATTCTCTGTTGAGATTGATGGTTCCGGCGCTTCCTCTCTTCATAGGACAAAGCACTTGTATGTCGGCAGGCTGCATATTGAGATATTTCGGCAATCTCTTTGTAACAAGCCCCAATGTGCTTTGGCAAATCTCGTCGCTGCTGTTCCTTTCTTCATAGAAGAAGTCGTTGCTCTTGTTGTCAAGATCGGGCATAACGCCGTTGTTGATTTTGTGAGCGTTGGGCACAATCTTGCTCTGCTCGCTCTGTCTGTATATTTGCGTGAGATAACTCACGTTGAATTTTCCGCATTTAATCAGGTCGTTGAGCACGTTGCCGACTCCCACCGACGCAAGCTGGTCTTTGTCGCCCACAAGCACAAGTCTTGAGCCTCTTTCCATTGCGTTTATGAGTGCGTTGAACACGTATTCGTCCACCATACTCACCTCGTCCACAATAACCACGTCAAACGGAAGTCTGGTATTTTCGTTGTAGGTGAAGTGCCCCTCGCCGTTTTTGTAATCGAGGTCGAGCATTCGGTGTATAGTCTTTGCGTCCTCGCCCGTTGCCTGCGACAATCTCTTTGCCGCTCTGCCCGTAGGCGCGCAAAGCGTAACTCTTTGCCCAAGGTCTTTGAAGAGTTTGAGTATGCACTTGACGATAGTGGTCTTACCTGTTCCGGGACCGCCCGTAACTATTTGCACGCCGTTTTCTATTGCGTCCTTTACGGCAGCCACTTGATTGGGATGCAGCTCGAATCCCGCCTCTTTTTCAAATCTCGCCACCTCGTTTGCGACGTCCACACGGAAATCTCCCGCCTCTTGTTGAAGTTGCAGCAGTTTCCTTGCAATGTTCTTTTCAGTGTTAAAGTTCTTCTTTAAGAGTATTGCGATATGCTCTTTTGCGTCGTATCTGACAAGTTCGCCAAGCAGCACCATGTCTTGCAGATTATCACGCACTCTTTCCTCTATATTGTCGCTATCGATACTTAAAAGTGCGATTGCATTGCTTACAAGTTCGTTTTCGGGCAAATAGTTGTGTCCGCTTCTCAATGCGGCGTCTTTGAGAAGATAAGATATTGCGGCGCAAATTCTGTAGTCGCTGTTCTTTTCAATTCCCAGTTCGCCTGCAATTCTGTCGGCAGTGGCAAAGCCTATTCCGTCCACATCGTCAACCAGCATATACGGATTTTTGCGCACGTTGTCCTCGGTTTTCACGTCGTACGTTTTGTATATACGCAACGCCATATTTATGGTTATACCTAAGTCTTGAAGGAACATAATCGCGTCTTGCATCTTTTGGATTTTGACGTAATTCATTCCGAATTCCGTCGCGCGTTTAAGCGAAATACCGCGCACTTTTGCAAGTTCCATTGGGTGTTTCATCGCATCAAGCGAATCCACTCCGAACATATTTACGATAGCCTCTGCCGTTACCGGGCCAAGTCCGCTTATAAGTCCGCTGCCCAAAAACTTCTTTATTCCGTCAAGTTTGTTTGGCTCATACACCCACACTTTGTCCGCAAAAAATTGCTTTCCGTAAAGCGTGCGCACCTGAAATTTGCCCTCGACTCTAATATTCTGACCTTCGCTTACGGGCGGGAAAATGCCGACAACGGTGAAAACACTGTCCTCACATCTCATATCGAGGACGGTATATCCCGTGTCTTGGCTTGCAAATATTACGGTTTTTATCTCGCCTTGCAGTTGCATTTTTACTCCACAATCGTCAAAATCTTCTTAATTTTTATTTGTTTTTGACATAATTTTCGTCGATTTTTCGCTCGTTTTCAACGAAATTTTACTCGTATTTTAGCAAGAAACTTGCTCATTTTTTGCTCAAAAAACCGCATTATTTGAGCAAAAATTATGTCATTTTTAGAAAAAACGGTAGGTCAATAAAACCCACCGTTTTCTTTCGTACTTCAAAATGTGTACTTGGACACTGCCTGTTTGATTTCGTCAATCTTGTCCGTTTCTTCCCAAGTGAACCCTTCTTTGCCGAAGTGTCCGTAGTTGGAAGTGGAACGGTAGATAGGTCTATCGAGGTGCAAGTGCTTGATAATCGCCTTTGGACGAAGGTCAAACACTTCTCTCACCACTTTTGCAAGCGTATCGTCGTCTACGACGCCCGTGCCGTACGTATTGACGTAAATGGATACGGGGTGAGCCATACCGATTGCGTATGCAACTTGCAATTCCGCTCTCTTGCACACGCCTGCCGCCACGAGGTTTTTGCAGATATAACGAGCCATATAAGAGGCGCTTCTATCAACTTTTGTGGGGTCTTTTCCGCTGAATGCGCCGCCGCCGTGAGGACAGAAACCGCCGTATGTATCGACAATAATCTTTCTTCCTGTAACGCCGCTGTCGCCTGCAGGACCGCCGATGACAAACCTGCCGGTCGGGTTGATGTAAATCTTGGTATCGTCGTCGATATACTCGCCGGGAATTGCGACGTTGATAACCTTGTCGATGATTTCCTCTTCGAGCTCTTCCATACTCACGTTTTCGGAGTGTTGGCAGCTAACCACGATTGTATCCACTCTTTCGGGCACGTCGTCGATGTATTCGACGGTAACCTGAGCCTTTCCGTCGGGGCGCAACCACGCAAGTTCTCCGCTCTTTCTCACGTCGGTGAGGCGTTTTGTAAGAGCGTGTGCGAGCGTAATCGGCAACGGCATCAAGGATTCCGTTTCGTCGCAAGCGTAACCGAACATCATTCCTTGGTCGCCTGCGCCTATCTTGTCGAATTCGTCTTTGTCGTCCGTATCGGTTGCATTGTCAACGCCGAGCGCGATATCTGCGGATTGCTCGTCGATAGAACTCAAAACCGCGCAGGTTTTGTAGTCGAATCCAAGCGAGCTGTCGTTGTATCCCACGTCTTTGATGACTCCGCGCACAATGGACGGGATATCGCAATAGTGCTTGGTGGAAACTTCGCCGAACACCATAACCATACCCGTCGTTGCGCACACCTCTACGGCGACTCTTGCGGAATTGTCTTCCGTAAAGATGTCGTCGAGGATTGCGTCTGCGATCTGGTCGCACACCTTATCGGGATGTCCTTCCGTCACGCTTTCAGATGTAAAAAATCTCTTTTTCATTATATTTCGTCAATATTGTCGTCTATTATCTCGTCAACAACTACATCTCTGGGTTGGGTTTGAGACGCCGGAACTGTCGTTACGTTCTTGTAGCACTTCATACCCGTGCCTGCAGGGATAAGTTTACCGATAATGACGTTTTCTTTGAGTCCGAGCAACGGATCGATCTTGTTGTTGATTGCAGCCTCTGCCAAAACCTTTGCGGTTTCTTGGAAGGACGCTGCAGACAAGAAGGACTCTGTTGCAAGTGCCGCTTTGGTGATACCGAGCAACGTACGTTTTGCAGTTGCGGGTACGCCGCCGTTTTCAAGTGCTTTTTCGTTCTCTTCCTCGTATGCGAGCAAGTCAACCAAAGTGCCGGGAAGCATGTTGGTGTCGCCTTGGTTCTCGATACGTACCTTGCGGAGCATTTGTCTGACGATGACTTCGACGTGCTTGTCATTGATTTCGACGCCTGCCGTACGGTAAGCGGATTGAACTTCTTTTGCGATGTACTCTTGAACGCCCTTGACGCCCTTTGCGCGGAGCATATCTTGAGGATTGATAGAACCTTTGGTGAGCGGATCGCCTGCGCCGATAATCTCGCCTTCTTGCACCAAAATGTTGGCGTTGTACGGGATTGCGTACGCTTTTGTTTCGCCGTCCGGACCTGTAACCGTGATTTCACGACGGTCGTCGCTGATATGGACTGCGCCGTTGTTTTCGGTGATGACCGCTTTACCTTTAGGATTGCGCGCTTCAAACAATTCTTCGACACGCGGCAAACCTTGTGTGATATCGTCGTCCGTTGCAACGCCGCCCGAGTGGAAGGTTCTCATTGTGAGCTGAGTACCGGGCTCGCCGATTGATTGAGCCGCGATGATACCGACTGCTTCGCCGATCTTGACGGGGTTGCCCGACGCCATGTTCTTGCCGTAGCACTTTGCGCACACGCCGTCTTTGGACTTACACGTGAGGATGGAGCGGATGAGCACGCCCGGTTGATGGTGCATATCAGAGCCGTTCTTCTCCCAGTAAGAAGTGAGAATCTTGTCGATTTCTTTTGCCTTATCCATGGAGATGAGCGTGTCGCCGTCGCAAATGATTTCGCCCGTTTCGGGATTTACGACGTCGCCGATTGTATATCTGCCTGCGATACGGTCTGCAAGTGCCTCGATGACGCTCTTCTCGTCTCTGATTGCCGTGATAAACGTACCTTTTGTATCGCCGCAATCTTGCTCGCGTACGATGACGGAGTGAGATACGTCGACAAGACGTCTGGTAAGATAACCGGAGTCAGCCGTCTTAAGAGCGGTGTCGGCAAGACCTTTTCTGCCGCCGTGCGACGAGATGAAGTATTCCAAAACAGACAAACCTTCACGGAAGGATGAACGAACAGGAAGCTCGATTGTTCTACCTGACGGGTCTGCCATCAAGCCACGCATACCTGCGAGCTGACGAATTTGTCCCATGCTACCACGAGCGCCGGAGTTTGCCATCATCCAAATCGGGTTGAAGTCGTCAAGACCTTTCTTAAGTTCGGACTCGACCTTGTCGGCTGCGTCTTTCCAAATCTTGATGATTTCTTTGTAACGTCCTTCGTCGGAGAGCACGCCGCGAGCATGGAGTCTTTCAATCTTGACAACCTCTTGCTCTGCTTCGTGGACAATTTGCTTCTTGTCGCCGGGGATGTGCATATCGAAAACGGACGCCGTGATTGCACCGATTGTCGAATACTTGTAGCCGAGCGCTTTGATATTGTCGAGCATTGCCGCCGTTTCGGTTGCGCCGTGATACTTGAAGCAATTGTCAACAATCATACTGAGTTGCTTCTTGCCGATAGCCATTGCTTTCTTGCCGAGAGCCTTCTGGATGTTCTCGCGAAGGGCTGTGATTTCACGGTTGAGTTCCTTGACGTTGTTGATGTCGAGATCGCCTGCCTCTTTGACTGCCGCCGCGATTTGAGCGATTTGGTCGTCGGAAACGTTGCCTCTCTTCAATATGGAACGCGCGCGCACGCACGTATCTGCGTTGACGTCGTTTGCTCTGAACAAATCTACGAGTGCGTGGAATTGATTTTCGTCTACGCAAGCGTTGACGCCCAGGATGCCTTCGACTTCGAGTTGACCTTCGTTTGCGGGATCTTCTCTGTCGACAAAGTGCAAGTCTTGCGGGATGTTGTTGTTGAAGATGCAACGACCGATTGTGGTGTGCAAGAGTTTGTTATAACTCGTTCCGTCCTCACGCGTAACCTTTGTACGGATGTAGCACAATGATTGAAGTGTGAGGTCTTTGTCTTGATAAGCCATCATCGCCTCGTCGAAGGAGCTGTAGTAGTTGCCCTCGCCCTTTGCGCCCGGTCTTACGATTGTGAGGTAGTAAGAACCGATGACCATATCCTGCGTCGGCGAAACGATAGGTTTACCGTCCGAAAGTTTGAGAATGTTGTTGGTGCAAAGCATCAAAATTCTCGCCTCAGCCTGAGCCTCGATGGAAAGCGGTACGTGAACAGCCATTTGGTCGCCGTCGAAGTCTGCGTTGAATGCGCCGCAAGCAAGCGGATGAAGTTTGATTGCTCTACCCTCTACAAGCACGGGCTCGAATGCTTGGATACCGAGTCTGTGAAGCGTCGGAGCACGGTTGAGAAGTACGGGGTGATCCTTGATGATTTCCTCGAGGATGTCCCAAACTTGGTTCTTGCCCGTATCCACAAAGCGTTTTGCGCTCTTGATGTTGTGGCAAAGGTTGCGCTCGACAAGTTTGTTCATAATGAACGGCTTGAAGAGCTCGAGAGCCATTTCCTTTGGCAAACCGCATTGATAAAGTTTGAGTTCAGGACCGACGACGATAACCGAACGACCTGAATAGTCGACACGTTTACCGAGGAGGTTTTGACGGAAACGACCTTGTTTACCGCGGAGCATGCCGGAGAGTGATTTGAGATCTCTGTTGCCGGGACCTGATACCGCTTTGCCTCTGCGGCCGTTGTCGATAAGTGCGTCAACAGCTTCTTGGAGCATACGTTTTTCGTTTCTTACGATGATGTCCGGAGCGCCGAGCTCTTTGAGCTTTTTGAGGCGGTTGTTGCGGTTGATGACTCTACGATAGAGGTCGTTGAGGTCGCTCGTTGCGAATCTTCCGCCGTCGAGTTGCAACATAGGACGCAATTCGGGAGGAAGAACGGGAAGAACGTCCAAAACCATCCATTCGGGTTTGTTGCCGGATTGACGGAACGCTTCCACGATTTCAAGGCGTTTGACCGCTTTGAGACGTTTTTGACCTACGGAGTTGTTGATGATGTTCTTGAGTTGTTCGCTCTCTGCGTCGAGGTCTACTTCCATAAGAAGTTCCTTAACGGCCTCTGCGCCCATACCCACTCTGAAGTCTTTTGCGTCGTACTTTTCAAGGAGTTCTCTGTACTCCTTGTCGCTGATAACTTGTTTTTTGTGAATTTCGTTTACGTTGCCCGCATCGAGGACGATGAAGGATACAAAGTAAACCACTTGTTCGAGTTCCTTGGGAGAAACGTCGAGCAAAATGCTGATTCTGGAAGGTACGCCTCTCAAATACCAAATGTGAGTAACGGGGCAAGCGAGTTCGATATGTCCCATTCTTTCACGACGTACTTTCGCCTTGGTAACTTCGACGCCGCACTTTTCGCAGATGACGCCTTTGTAACGGATTCTCTTATATCTTCCGCAATGGCATTCCCAGTCGCGCGTAGGCCCGAAGATTCTCTCGCAGAAAAGACCGTCTTTTTCGGGCTTTTGCGTACGATAGTTTATAGTTTCCGGCTTGGTTACCTCACCGTAAGACCATTCTCTGATCTTTTCGGGTGAGGCTATGCCGATTTGAATTGCATCGAAATTGCTGAGTTCGTACATATTGTCGTCCTCCTATTACTCTTCGTCGGAGTTGTTGCCGAAGATATCGTCCACGTCGGGAGTTCCTTCGGTGAGCGCACTGAAAATGCTCTCGTCATCGTCGTCGGTGTCAAACAAACTCGTGTCGGTGTCCGTCTTTTCGTCCGTACCGAAGTTTGCAAAGATGTTCTCGTCCGCCATAAGGTCGATTTCCTTGAGGTCGTCGTGTTTCTTTGCCAAAGCGTTGTCGAATTCCATTTCCTCATCGGAGTAATCGCGGAGTTTGACTTCATCTCTGTCCTCGGTGAGAATCTTGACGTCGAGCGCAAGCGCTTGCAACTCTTTGACAAGAACTTTGAAGGATTCGGGAATGCCCGGCTCCGAAACGTTGCTGCCCTTAACGATGGATTCGTACGTCTTTACACGTCCTACCACGTCGTCCGACTTGACCGTCAAAATCTCTTGCAAGACGTTTGCCGCGCCGTATGCTTCGAGCGCCCAGACTTCCATTTCACCGAAACGTTGTCCGCCGAATTGCGCCTTGCCGCCGAGAGGTTGTTGCGTTACGACGCTGTACGGACCCGTGCTTCTTGCGTGGATCTTGTCGTCAACGAGGTGATGCAACTTGAGGTAGTACATATATCCGACCGTCGCGCGGTTTTCAAACGGTTCGCCCGTTCTGCCGTCGTAAAGTTGAATCTTGCCGTCCACTTCGCCGTCCTCGTTGACAAGTCCGCATTGTTGGAACAAGGCTTTGATGTCTTGCTCGTTTGCGCCGTCGAAAACAGGCGTTGCGACTTTCCAGTCAAGCATATGTGCGATAAGGCCGAGGTGAACTTCAAGGACCTGTCCGATGTTCATACGGCTCGGAACGCCCAACGGGTTGAGCACGATTTGAAGCGGTGTGCCGTCTGCCATGAAAGGCATATCCTCTTTGGGAAGAACTCTCGATACGACGCCCTTGTTGCCGTGGCGGCCCGCCATCTTGTCGCCGACGGAGATTTTTCTCTTTTGAGCGATGTATACGCGGACAAGTTTGTTGACGCCCGGCGCGAGCTCGTCTTTGTTCTTTCTTGTAAAGATTTTGACGTCGACTACGATACCGCTTTCACCGTTTGGAACACGCAACGACGTGTCGCGCACTTCTCTTGCCTTCTCGCCGAAGATTGCGCGGAGCAATCTCTCTTCCGGAGTGAGTTCCGTCTCGCCCTTCGGAGTAACTTTACCTACAAGAATGTCGCCGGGTTTGACTTCCGCACCGACCATTACGATGCCGTCCTCATCGAGGTTCTTAAGGACTTCATCGCTGAGGTTGGGGATATCTCTTGTGATTTGTTCGTCGCCAAGCTTGGTATCTCTGCACTCGATTTCGTACTCTTCGATGTGGATTGACGTGTAGAGGTCGTCGCGTACAAGTTCTTCGCTGATAAGAACAGCGTCCTCGTAGTTGTAACCTTCCCAGGACATAAAGCCGATGAGCATGTTTCTGCCCAAAGCAAGCTCGCCGTGGTCTGTTGCGGGACCGTCTGCAAGAACGGTGCCTTCGCTGATCATGTTGCCCTTCTCGTCATACTTTGCAGCCACAACCTTGTCGCCCTTGTTGACAATCGGATGTTGATTGATGCAAGTGGATTGGTTGGAGCGTTCGAACTTGCTGAGGACATAGGTGTCCGTCGTGCCGTCCGCGCATTCGACGACAATCTTGTCGCTGTCCACGTATTTGACGAAACCGTCATGCTTTGCAATCTTCAAAACGCCCGAGTCGTAAGCAATCTTGTGCTCCACGCCCGTTGCGATCATCGGGGCTTGCGGTCTCAAAAGCGGAACTGCCTGACGTTGCATGTTGGAGCCCATCAACGCACGGTTGGTATCGTCGTTCTCGAGGAACGGGATAAGCGCGGTTGCGATTGAAATAAGCTGTTTGGGGTTGACGTCCATGTAGTCCGCTCTCTCTTTCGGAACTTCACGAATGTCCTTTTGAATACGGCAGTTGACACGGTTGCGAACGAATCTGCTGTTTTCGTCAAGCGGCTCGTTGGCTTGTGCGATGACGTATTTGTCTTCTTCGTCCGCCGCCATATATACGACTTCGTCCGTTACGATGCCCGTCGCTTTGTCTATCTTGCGGTACGGAGTTTCGATAAAGCCGTACTCGTTGACCTTGGCGTATGAGGACAAGGATGTGATAAGACCGATGTTCTGACCTTCAGGGGTTTCAATCGGGCACATGCGTCCGTAGTGGGAGTGGTGAACGTCGCGGACTTCGAAGCTTGCGCGCTCTCTGTTGAGACCGCCGGGACCGAGTGCGGAAAGTTTACGTTTGTGCGTAAGCTCTGCGATCGGGTTGGGTTGATCCATAAATTGCGAGAGCTGTGAAGAGCCGAAGAACTCTTTGATTGCGCTCGTAACGGGACGGATGTTTATAAGCGTTTGAGGAGTGATATCCGCATTCTCCTGTGCGGACGCCATTCTTTCTTTGATGACTCTTTCAAGACGAGAGATACCGATGCGGAATTGGTTTTGGAGCAATTCGCCTACAGCGCGCACACGGCGGTTTGCAAGGTGGTCGATATCGTCGCAGGTGCCGAAACCGTAACGCAAGCCGAGGTTGTAGTCCTCGATTGCCACGATGTCGTCAAGCGTGATGTGTTTGTATACAAGCTCGTCCACGGAAGAACGGATGGCAAGAAGCAATTCGTCCTTGTTTGCGCCAAACTCGTCCATGAGTTTCTTGAGGTTGGGATAATATACCTTCTCGAGAATGCCGAGCTCGCGCGGATTGCAGTCTACGAAAGCGTCGAGGTCGACGGTGTTGTTGCCGATGACTTTGAACTTCTTTTCTTTGCCGTCGTGGTCGGTGTATGCGAGCCATACCACATTGACTGCGTTGTTTTGAATCTCGCGACCTTTCTCTTCGCTGACCACTTCGCCCTTTTGCGCGAGGATTTCGCCCGTAACGTTGCTTACGACGTCCTCCGCGAGCGTGTAACCTGCAATACGCGTTGCGAGCGCGAGTTTTTTATTGTATTTGTAGCGACCTACTCTCGCAAGGTCGTATCTCTTATAGTCATAGAAAGTGTTGTGAATGAGGATGGTTGCGCCTTCGACGGTGGGAACTTCACCCGGACGCAAACGACGGAACAAATCGATTTTGCCTTGCTCCTCGTTCTTGCATTGAGCGTCTTTCTCACAAGTCTTTGCTATCATCTCGTCGCCACCGAACAAGTCCATAATTTCCTCGTCAGTGCCGTAACCGAGTGCGCGCAAAAGCGTCGTTGCCGTGATTTTTCTCGTTCTGTCAACGTGCACCCATTGAACGTCGTTGGAATCCTGTTCGTATTCGAGCCAAGCGCCGCGATTCGGGATAACCGTCGTTGCATAGCGAGGAACGCCGTTCTTGTCAAGCACTTTGTCATTGTACACGCCAGGGCTTCTTACAAGCTGGGATACGATGACGCGCTCTGCACCGTTGATGACAAACGAGCCGGAGTCCGTCATGAGCGGGAAATCGCCCATAAACACTTCTTGCTCGGTAACTTCACCGGTTTCGTTGTTGGTGAGGCGAGCCTTCACCTTGAGAGGAATAGCATACGTTGTGTCGCGGTCTTTGCACTCTTTGACGTTGTACTTGGGTTCGCCGTCAAATCTGTGGGACAAAAACTCGAGTTTCAATCTGCCGGAGAAGTCAACGATCGGAGAATAATCTTTGAAAACTTCCGTGATGCCGGCGTCAATGAAATTGGCGTAGGAATTCTTTTGCACCTCAATGAGATACGGAATTGGCAAGACGTCTTTGATTTGAGAGAAGTCGCGTCTTTCTGTCGTTCCGTACATTTGATTGTGAATTCTTTGGGACATACATTCACTCCTTAAAAAAATTGCCGTTTTTTCGATCTTGAAAAATTTTTTTGAAAATCTGCGAAAAATATTTTTCACAGCCTCCCGTCTTTTTCCAAAATCTGCGCTTTTTTGCGGGGAAAATCACTCAATAACTATGTAATTATAACCCCCTACCCCCAAAAACGCACTGTTTTAGGGGTAGGATTTCGCATTATTGCGCAGTTTTCTATTATATATTGAAAAATCAAGACTGTCAAGTGCGCCGCACATATAAAATCAACAAATTTTTAAGTTTTTTCGAGGTGAAAAAACGCATTTTTTCAGCGCGATTTTGCTTTTGATTTCTAGAAACGTTATATGAAGTTTAATATTGCAAAACCGCAACAATAATTGTATAATAGGCGTATGAGAATAGACAAATTTTTGAAAGTATCCAGAGTTATCAAAAGACGTACCGTTGCGCAAGAAGCGTGCGACGGCGGTCGTATCGAAATCAACGGCAAGCCCGTAAAGCCTGCAAAAGAAGTGAAAGTCGGCGACGTCGTAACCGTTACGTTCGGCAACAACTCGATGTCCTTCGAGGTGCTATCGGTCGACGAGCGTCAAACCAAGCAAAGTGCAGAAAGTATGTATAGAATAATCCAATAACAAATAGGTAGAACTATGAAAATCAACGTTATCATTACGGCAGGCGGAACGTCGCAACGCTATGGAGTGGAAAACAAACTTTTTGCCCCGTGCGGAGCGACTTGCGTTATCGTCGAGGCGATAAAGCCTTTCCTGCAATTTGAAGAAATAAGCAAAATCATCGTTGCGATTCACCCTTCTTTCAGCGACGAACTGCTCAACTCGCTTGAAAACGCGCATATCGAAGATTATCGAATCAAGCTCACCAACGGCGGTGAGACTCGCACCAAAACCGTCAAGAACGGATTGCGTGCAATCGACGACGACTGCGATTACGTCATTATTCACGACGGCGCGCGCCCGTATGCGAGCAAATCTCTGATACAACAGGTTATTTACGGCGCGGTCGAATGCGGCGCGAGCCTTCCCTTGCTTTCGCTCTCAGACTCGCTTGTGGACATCAAATCGGGCGTGAAGAGCGTGGACAGAGCGCTCTATCGCAGAGTGCAAACGCCGGTATGCGTGGAAAAAACAAGACTTTTGAGCGCATACGCAAAATGCAAACGTGATTTTTACGACGATATAAGCGTGGTGCAAAAGTACGCAAACGGCGACGTAAAAATAGTTGAAGGCGACGAAAAGAATATCAAAATCACAACAAAGGACGACCTCAAAACCAACCTTTGCGGAATCGGATACGACATACATCGCATGCAAGAAGGGCAAGGAATCAAGCTGTTGGGCACGCTTATCCCCTGCGAATTTTCCTTTGTCGCGCACAGCGACGGCGACGTTGCGGTGCATGCGCTTATGGACGCAATCCTCTCTGCGATAGGCGAAAAAGATATAGGACATCTCTTCCCCGTTGACGACGCGCGCTACGACGGAGCGGACAGCATAGACCTGCTTCGCACCGTTTTGCAAAAGACGACGGACAAGGGATATCGCGTAATCAACGTATCCGTATCCATTGTCGCAGAACGCCCGATGCTTGCGCCGTATATTGACGCGATGCGCAACAATATGAGCGCGATATTGCAAATTCCCTGTCAAAAAATCGGCATAACCGCAACGACGAACGAACAAGTGGGCGACCTCGGCAATTGCAAGTCGATTGCAAGTTTTGCAACGGTTTTGCTGGGATAAAATGCGCTAAAAAGCCTGAAATTTACCAAATGCAACCGATAGTTGCGCATTTGACAAGCAGAATGGGTGGCGCAACCGATACGTTTTTTGTCAAAATAAAGGCACAAAAACAAGCGAGGCACAATATGGACATTACAACTGCAAACAGACTTTACGAATTAAGAAAACAACACGGACTTTCGCAAGATGAACTTGCCGACAAACTCAACGTATCACGTCAGGCTGTATCCAAATGGGAACGCTCGGAAAGTTCTCCCGACACGGACAATCTCATCGCGCTTGCGAAATTGTACGGAATAAGTCTTGACGAACTTCTCGATTATACTCCGCAAAAGACAAGCGAAGTAGAACAAGACGAACAACCCGAAGATACACAAGCGTGCGAGGACGATACGCAAGAAACTACAAGCGGATTTACTTATAGCGAGGGCGGCGACCACGTGCACATTGACGAAAACGGTATTCACGTGCGCGACAAGGACGGCTCTAACGTGGTTATCAAAGGCGGCATTGCGAAGTTGGTAAACAAAATCGTCGGAGAAATCCACGTTGACGACAAAAGCGGCACTTCATCCGACAAAAACGAGGACAAAAACACCGAAAACGGTCAAGACGACGCAAAAAACGGATATGTGCATATAGAAAACGGACATATCTCTTTTACAAATAAAAAAGCCAAAAACATTACGGTATGGTCGGGCGTTGTGGGCGGCGTTACGTTTCTTCTCAGCACAATCGCTTATCTTCTCATAGGTTTTCTTTGCAACCTGTGGCACCCGGGTTGGCTGCTCTTCTTCGTGCCGTTGATCGCAAGCGGAATATTCGATTGCATAGCAAAGAAAAATCCGTCGTCCTTCCCTATCGTTTTGATTGTTACGGGCGTATATCTTCTTCTCGGCTGCACGTGGGGCTTGTGGCATCCGTACTGGGCGCTGTTCCTCATCATCCCGGCGTTCTACTGCGTGGTTGAACCTATCAAGCATGCAAACAAGAAGAAAAACGTATTCAACATAAACATCAATCCCACTAGCGACGACGATGATGACGACGATATAGACGATCAACAATAAATAAGCGAGAGCTGCGAAAGTCGCTCTCTTTTCGTCTGTTTTTTGCACGTCGAAATAAGTTGACAATATATAAATAGTCTTATATAATCCAAATTGAAAATAAGAACGATATCACCGCCGGGTGAGCGCGTCAAATTGCATCGGTAGGCCTTTGTAGATGCAAAGTTGGCGCTTTTTTGTTGGTGTGAATATGAAAAATCAGACTCTTAAAGACTTTACAAAATACGTATCGGCAAACGTCGTTGCAATGATCGGTTTGTCTTGCTATATCCTTGCGGATACGTTTTTCATATCCAAAAAACTCGGAGAAGCAGGGCTTGCGGCACTCAACCTGTCTATGCCCTCTTTCAGCCTTGTGTTTTCGCTGGGTATGCTGTTTGCGATAGGCGGCGCGACAAGATTTGCAATACACAAAGGCGCAGGCGACACAAAAGGCGCTAACAGCGTGTTTACGCACACAGTGATTATCGTCGGTTGCCTTGCGGCGATATTCGTGCTGTTGGGCGCATTTTTGAGCGGACCGATTGCCGCCTTCCTCGGCGCAGACGGAGCAACGTACGATTATAGCAAAACGTACGTGCAGATTATGCTTTGCTTTGCGCCTTTCTTTATGTTCAACAACACTTTGCAGAACTTTGTGCGCAACGACGGCGCTCCGAGGCTTGCTATGATTGCGTCGCTCACAGGCAATCTTTTCAATATTCTATTCGACTATATTCTCGTTTTCCCGTGCAATATGGGTATGCTCGGCGCGGCGCTTGCAACGGGCTTTTCGCCTATCGTGAGCATGTCGATACTATCCATATTCTTCCTGCGCAAGAAAAACTCTTTTCGCATAGAAAAGACCAAAATATCCGTCCGCACTTACGGCGGAATTTGCTCGCTCGGGCTTGCGTCGTTCATCTCGGAATTCGGCTTTGGCATAGTTATGATGCTAATCAACAAACTCTTCAAATCGCTCGGAGGCGACACCGCAGTCGCCGCGTTTGCTATAATCATCAACGTGTTCTACGTCGTCAACGCAATCTTCAACGGCGTGGCGTCGGGTACACAACCGATGATAAGTTTCAGTTACGGCGAAAACGACCACAAAAAGATACGTCAAGTGCTGAAATACGCCCTTATCACCGTGGCGGGAATCGCCGTCGTCGTGTATATAGTGCTGTTCTTCGGTGCGGACGGAATTGCAAAAATATTCAATTCACAAGGTGAGGAGCGTCTGCAAGCGCTTGCGTCGCAAGGCATCAGGCTGTACTTCATTTCATCGCTGTTTTCGGGATTCAATCTGCTGTTTTCGGGGTATTTTGCCGCATCCAACAGAGGTTTGTATGCGCAAATCATCACAATACTGCGCGGCGCGGTGCTGATTATTCCGATTGCATACCTCTTTGCGTTCTTGTGGCAAATTACGGGACTTTGGCTTGCCACTCCCGCCGCCGAACTTATTACGCTGGCGGTTGCGCTGACCATATTCTTTGCCACTCGAAAAAGCCTCACCACCCTCGAGGCTCCACCTTACGTAAAAGAATAGATTTTGCAAAAAGACACAAAACCGCAATTCTAACAAAGTAAAACGCTCAATCGATAATCGGTTGAGCGTTTTTTGATTGTTGAGTTCGTTATTTTTGGGGGGCACTCTTCACGCAAAAAAAATATCGTTTTGCCCCTAATTTTTGAATTGTCGGCGCTTTGAAACTGAAAATCACAAAGTCGCGAACGGTTTGGATGCCGTCAGATGATAATCGTCGTCGTGCGTGTAAAAGTATTCCATAAGCCAATAAACGCCGTCCGTGCCCTTTTTGAGCTTCTTGGATAGCAACTCTCTCGTTATGGGCATCACTTGGAATATGCTGATATACTTGTGCTCGGATATATAACACTTCACGATTTTGGGAGATTTGAACGCTTCGGGCAACAAAAGCACCGTCCCGCAATACTTGCCGTCAAGCCCCATATCGATGGTGTCGGACACGGTGATATTGTCGTTTTCCACGTACGGGTACTGCGCCGTTGACCACAGCAGCGAATTGAGATAGAGCCAGTCTGCCTTGGACGGATTTTCCACGTCGTCGTCGGTCACGGGGCATACGTTGACATCGGGCGAGATGAGCATCATGTATTCGTTGCGGCGATTGGCTTTTCTGTCCCACCCTATTTCGCGCTCGGGCATAAGAAAATCGCTTGCGCCGATTGTGCAAAGCTTCCAAAACGGCATTTCATCCGTCGGCTCGAAAACGTACGTCGTGATAGGCTTCATATCTTCGGGCAAAACGTTCTTTTTAAGTTTAAGACTAAACTTCGGCTCTTGCCCGAAATAATTTGTGTAATGCTCGTACAATTTTTGATGTCTTTTGCTTTCCATATCCGCCTCGTGATTTGGTCTTATCATACCATAAAAGCAAACCGTTTTCAATCGTCAAGTGGAAATAACACTATACTAGATTTTTTCATTACGAAAAACTGCAACATTTTACAAAAATTTTAACTATCCGTTTCAAATCCCACCGCTGACGCAACAAAAAAAACGAGCGGCGGCGTAAGTCTTTGCTTTGCAAAGAACATCCCCTCCGCCACGTAGAAATAGGATTCGTAGCGAGCCATGCGAGCGTAATAGAGGAGTGAGCGAGTTTACTCGTATAACGGAGCGCCACACACGAACAAATGGGTTCGGGGCGCATCGCGCGCCGTTGCATTTGCGGCTGCAAATGCAACGAATCCCACCGCTGACGCCACGAAAAACACACGGTGGTGTAAGTCTTTGCAGAGCAAAGAACATCCCCTCCGCCCTGCAGAATGGGATTCGTAGCGAGCATAGCGAGCGTAATAGCGGAGTGAGCGAGTTTACTCGTATAACGGAGCGTCAGCCACGAACGAGTGGGTTCGGGGCGCATCGCGCGCCGTTGCATTTGCGGCTGCAAATGCAACGAATCCCACCGCTGACGCCACGAAAAACACACGGTGGTGTAAGTCTTTGCAGAGCAAAGAACATCCCCTCCGCCCTGCGGAGGGTTCCTGCCGCTACGGGCAATCCTGCAATGCTGCGCATTATCACTTTTCTTATATGCACGCAAGCTCGTGCTAGCACGGTTGTGCGCATATAAGAAAAGCAACCCTACGGGTTTCGCAGGATTGCTTTTCGTGGCGGAAGCGGTGGGA
>CAKQUV010000012.1 GCA_934277615.1 uncultured Clostridia bacterium
GGAACTTCGTTAATGTTCTTGTAGCCAAAGCGTTTGATGAGAGCCGGTACAACTTCTTCCGTGTACTGTTTTCTCATGCGATATCTGTCAGCATTACCAGCATTTGTAGTATCGGTTGCAGTTACTTTAGCAACCTGATTTTTCTTGTCTGCCACGATATTACCTCCGATGTATTAGTCCTTCTTTTCAGTGGACTTTTCTGCTTTTTTCTTTGCAGCCTTTTTTGCAGCCTTCTTTGCAGACGGCTTCTTCTCGTCAAGGGACGCACCGCACTTGGGGCATACGCGGAAGGATTTAACCTTGCCGTCAACCTCTTTAAGCTCGTGTTTGACTCTTACGACATCGCCGCAACTTGCGCAAACGTGCATAACGTTGGATGCATCGATTGTGCCTTCTTGCTTGATGATACCGCCCTTGTCTTGTGCGTTTCTCGGCTTTTTGCTCTTTGCGACGATGTTTACGCCTTCAACGTAAATTCTGCCGGTTTCGGGCACGACTTTGAGAACCTTGCCCACTTTGCCGGAGTCTTTACCGGTGATGACCATAACGTTGTCGCCTTTCTTAACACTCAATTTTGCCATAATAGTCTTACCTCCTTACAGCACTTCGGGTGCGAGAGAAATGATTTTGGTGTAATCCTTGTCACGAAGTTCTCTTGCGATAGGCCCAAAAATACGAGTGCCTTGTGGTTGTTTTTGGTTGTCGATGATGACAGCTGCGTTGTCGTCAAACTTGATGTAGCTGCCGTCCTCGCGTTGGAGACCGAAAGTCGTACGAACGATGACTGCCTTTACGACGTCGCCTTTCTTGACCTTGCCGCCCGGGATTGCCGATTTTACGGAAGCAACGATAACGTCGCCGATGTTGCCGCTTCTTCTGAAAGAGCCGCCCAAGACTCTGATACACATAATTTCTTTGGCGCCGCTGTTGTCAGCGACTTTAAGCCAACTCAATGGTTGAATCATAGCGTCCCTCCTATTATTTAGCTTTCTCGACTATCTCGACGAGTCTCCAGCACTTGTCCTTAGAAAGAGGACGAGTTTCTGCGATAAGCACCTTGTCGCCGATACCGCATGCGTTGTTTTCGTCATGCGCTTTGAACTTCTTGGTGCGGTTTACTATCTTCTTATAGAGCGGATGTTTTACACGTTCGCTGACTGCGACGACGATGGTCTTGTCCATTTTATCGCTGACAACGATACCGACTCTTTCTTTTCTGAGATTTCTTTCCATATACTCCTCCGATTAGCCCTTTGCCTCGTCTGCTTTTGCGCGAGCAATTTCTCTTTGACGGATGACAGTCTTGATACGGGCGATGTCACGTCTTGTTTCGACCAACACCATGGGGTTTGTCAATTGATTGGTGGCATTCTTGAAGCGGAGGAAAAACAATTCCGACTTCAATTCGTTGAGTTTGGTTTGCAACTCTTTATCTGTCATTTCCAAAACTTGTTTCGATTTCATTGTTCACCGCCTTCGACACCGTTCACGTCCTCTGCTTTGACAAACTTGCACTTTACGGGAAGTTTGTTCGCAGCGAGACGGAGTGCCTCTTTTGCTACTGCTTCGTCGATGCCTGCGATTTCAAACATCACACGGCCCGGCTTGACGACTGCTACCCAGTATTCGGGAGAACCTTTACCTGAACCCATACGAGTTTCGGCAGGTTTCTTCGTTACCGGTTTGTGAGGGAATATATCCACCCATACTTGTCCGCCACGACGGATATATCTCGTCATAGCGACACGGGCTGCTTCAATTTGGTTGGAGGTAATCCAGCCCGGCTCTGTCGAAACAAGACCGTATTCGCCGTATGCGACGATGTTGCCCTTGTTCGCTTTGCCTTTCATTCTGCCACGCATTTGGCGACGTCTTTTGACGCGTTTAGGCATTAACATTATTGATTTCCTCCTTCAATTGGATTTTTGCCAAGGACTTCGCCCTTGTAGATCCAGCATTTCACGCCGATTGCACCGAAAGTGGTGTTTGCGGTCGCTACGCCGTAATCGATGTCCGCACGGAGCGTTTGAAGAGGAATAGAACCCTCTCTGTATTGTTCGCTTCTTGCGATTTCAGCGCCGTCGAGTCTGCCGCTGACCATGGTCTTGACACCCTTTGCGCCGGCTTTCATTGCCTTGGACATTGCTTGCTTCATAGCGCGACGGAAGGATGCGCGTCCTTCGAGTTGTTTTGCAATGCCTTCTGCAACGAGTTGTGCGTCTGCGTCGGGATGTTTGACTTCCATGATGTTGATGCTGACCTTTTTGTCGCCGGAAACAAGTTTTTCAACTTCTTTCTTGATTTCTTCAACGCCTGCGCCTGCTTTGCCGATGAGCACTGCCGGACGTGCGGTGTAGATTGCGACGACGAGCTTGTCTGCCGCTCTTTCGATAGTGATTTTCGAAATAGCTGTATCGTAATATTTCTTCTTGATGAACTTGCGGACTTTATTGTCTTCTATAATGTTGTCTGCAAAGTGAGCCTTGTCGGCATACCACTTAGAGTTCCAAGCTTTGATAACGCCGGTACGAAGACCGTTTGGATCAACTTTTTGTCCCATGTGTATGCCTCCTTATGCTTTCACGGTGTCAAGAATGACCGTGATATGACTTGTTCTCTTGTTGATGCGATATGCTCTGCCTTTGGAAACTGCTTGGATGCGTTTGAGGGTGGGACCTTCGTTTGCATAGCATTCTGCAATGTACATATCGTTTCTTGCAAGGTTTTGATTGTTTTCGCCGTTTGCAGCTGCGCTGTTAACCAACTTGATGAGCGGCTCGCTTGCTGCCTTGGGGGTATTTTCCAAGATGGCGATTGCTTCTGTTACTGATTTGCCTCTGATGATATCGAGCACGATGCGAACCTTGAAGGGAGAGATTCTGACGAATTTAGCCGTTGCGCAAGGTCTTGTATCCGCTTTCGCTTGACGATCCAAGGCTTTTTGTTTACTTCTTGTAGCCATATCTTCCTCCTATTACTTCGTGGTCTTTGCGCCCGCGTGACCTCTGAATGTACGCGTGGGAGCAAACTCGCCGAGCTTGCAACCGACCATATCTTCCGTGACGTACACGGGGACGTGTTGCTTACCGTTGTGAACTGCTATCGTGTGACCTACCATTTCGGGGAAAATCGTGGAACTTCTTGACCAGGTTTTAACAGATTGGCGTTCACCGGATGCGTTCATCGCATTGATTCTGTTCATAAGGCGTTCTTCTACATACGGGCCTTTTTTAACACTTCTACTCATTTTGTCCTCCGATTAGTTCACACGCTTAATAATAAACTTATTAGACGCATTCTTCTTCTTTCTTGTCTTGTAACCGAGAGCAGGTTTGCCCCAAGGTGTGACAGGTGACGGCATACCGACAGGAGATTTACCTTCACCACCGCCGTGCGGGTGATCGTTCGGGTTCATAACAACACCACGGACGGTCGGACGCACGCCCATGTGGCGAGTCTTACCTGCTTTACCTACGCGCACGATTTCGTGATCGAGGTTGCCTACTTGACCGATTGTCGCTCTGCAGTTGATGAGGATGTATCTCATTTCGCCGCTGGGCATACGCACGATTGCATATTTGCCTTCTTTTGCCATAAGTTGCGCCGCGTTGCCGGCTGCTCTTGCGATGATGCCGCCGTTGCCGGGTTGCAACTCGATGTTGTGAATCATCGTACCGACGGGAATTGCGGAAAGAGGAAGTGCGTTGCCGACTTTGATGTCTGCGTGCTCACCGCTTTCGAGAACGTCGCCGACGTTGAGCCCCAAAGGTGCGAGGATGTATTTCTTTTCACCGTCTGCATAGTGAAGAAGCGCGATGTTTGCAGAACGGTTGGGGTCGTATTCGATTGTAGCGACTTTTGCGGGGATACCGTCTTTGTTGCGTTTGTAGTCGATGATACGATATTTGTTTCTGTTACCTCCGCCGATATGACGAACGGTAATTCTGCCCATTGAGTTTCTGCCGCCACTCTTGTTGAGCGATACGAGAAGTGAACGCTCGGGAGTTGTGCTTGTAATCTCTTCATAAGCAGACACCGTCATAAAACGACGTGCAGGAGATGTTGGTTTATATTTCTTAATAGCCATATTCTATACTCTCCTTTGCATTATGCCAAACTCTCGAAGAATTCGATTGATTTACTGTCAGCGGTCAAAGTTACGATTGCTTTCTTGAAAGCGGAGCGTCTGCCCTCGTTTCTTCCCATTCTCTTGACTTTGCCGTCGTAGTTGGACGTGTTGACTTTGTCAACCTTTACGCCGAAGATTTGCTCGACTGCAGCTTTAACTTGCGTCTTGGTTGCGTTCTTTGCAACTTTGAACGTGTATTTCTTCACTGCGATACCGTCGTAGCTCTTTTCGGAAAGGATAGGCTCGATAATGATGTCGTATGCTGTCATTGTGCTGCCTCCTCAAGTTTTTTCAATGCGTCGACTGTGATGACGATGTTCTTTGTCGCAACTACGTCGTAAACGTTGAGCGTTCTTGCCTCGCAAACGTCCACGGTCGGAATGTTCTTGCTTGCTACGAGTGCGTCTTTGTTGTACTCGTCGAGAACAAACATAACCTTGCCGTTGAGCGAGAGTGCTTTAACTGCGCTCGCCACGAGTTTGGTCTTGACTTCCGCAAGTGCGAACTTGTCGAGAACCACGACTTCGTTTTGACGGATTTTCTCAGACAGTGCGGAATAGAACGCAGCCGTCTTCATTGTTTTGTTGATTTTTTGAGAGAAATCTCTCGGCTTCTTTGCAAACACGACGCCGCCGCCTACATAGTGAGGAGCAACGATGGAGCCTTGACGTGCACGACCTGTGCCTTTTTGACGATAAGGTTTGCAGCCACCGCCGCGAACTTCCGTTCTCGTCAATGCGCTCATCGTTCCTTGGCGCTTGTTTGCGAGTTGTGCTACGACTACTTGATGAATAAGTGCTTCGTTGTACTCGCGTGCAAAGATGGAATCGCTGACTTCTACCGTGCCGGCCTTTTTGCCTGCCATATTAACAACATTCAGTTTCATATTCTACCTCCGCTTAGCCCTTGACGGACTCCTTCACGATAACCACTCCGCCCTTGGGACCGGGGATAGCACCCTTGATGAGAAGAAGATTTCTTGCTGCATCGACGCGTGCGACCGTAAGGTTTTGGACAGTCACCTTTTCATGACCCCATTGTCCTGCCATGTGTTTGTTCTTGAACACTCTCGAGGGAGAGGAGCAAGCACCCATGGAACCGACGCTTCTGTGGATAGGACCGGTACCGTGTGTCATAGGTCCGATTCTGTGAGAGTTCCATCTTTGGATAACGCCCGAATATCCGTGACCTTTGCTTGTGCCGGTGACGTCAACTTTGTCGCCTTCTTTGAACATGTCGCAGGTCAGTTCCTGTCCAAGCGCATAACTTGCACAGTTTGCGAAACGGAATTCACGAAGGTACTTCTTGACTGTCACTCCGGCTTTCTTGAAGTGTCCGGCGACAGGCTTGTTTACTCTTGTTTCCTTGATGGTGCCAAAGCCGACTTGTACAGCTTCGTATCCATCGTTCTCTTTTGTCTTTATCTGCACTACCGGGCAGGGACCTGCTTCCACGACTGTTACGGGAATGACCTTGCCTTCTGCAGTAAAGATTTGGCTCATGCCGATTTTCTTACCGATGATTGCTTTATCCATGTAAAGTTCATCCTCCTTTTATTTACGCTTAGAGCTTGATTGAAATATCAACGCCGGCAGGAAGGTCGAGTTTCATCAAAGAATCCACTGTCTTGCTTGTCGGATTGTAGATATCAATCAAACGCTTGTGTGTTCTGAGTTCAAATTGTTCACGGCTATCTTTGTATTTGTGAGTAGCACGCAAAATGGTGATGATTTCCTTCTCCGTGGGAAGGGGGATAGGCCCGGAAACCTTAGTACCTGTCTTCTTGACTGTCTCAACAATCTTCTCTGCAGAAAGGTCGATAAGGTTGTGGTCGTACGCCTTAAGTTTAATTCTGATCTTTTGTCCAGCCATTATTAGCCTCCTAATATTAACACTTGTCCGTGTGTGTCTTATATTTTTCAGCCGTCGCAGTGCGACGGAAAATACGTATCGCTTTCGACACGCTCGTTAAATATATAATTTTTAAAAATTAAAGTCAAGCAAATTTGCGGCAAAATATGAATATTTTTTAAACTTGTGTATATTTTCTCTCCTCTCCCCCAAAATCTTGTATATATGGTTAAAATTTTGTTACTTAATAAACCGTATTTATATATTATCGCACGTGCCACGCTCCCCAGTGTGTCACGAGCAAAAATCGTCGCAGTGGCAACGGCAACCGCCAAAAATGCATACTTTAATTTACGGCAAACAACATAAACCCTGCTTATTTTTGGCAATTGCCGATAGCCTTGCTTGATTTATTGCTTTACTACCGCGCAACCAGTTGCTCAAACGGCATCGCGGCGATGGCAACAAATGCATTTGTTGCCATATACCGCATTTGTTATCGCAACTACTACCGCACAGCCAGTCTTTGCTATCAGTTCAAGCAAGGATAAAAATCTTTCCTCAGTTTTGCAAGATTGTCTGTTTGGTGTGTGAGGATAAAAAACTCAAGCCACAGTTTCGCTATATCGCTTGCTTGTTTTATGCGCACTGCGTGCACAAAGAGCGGACTTACTAACGAACACTTATTCAAGGCGCACTTATTAACGGTATCTGCTTGTTCGGAGTTGGAGGCGCAAGGCGCCGACCGTACCGAGCGCCGAGCTTGCGTCACACACAAGGCTTTTAGCCGCAATTGTCACTTGTGCCGATTGCTTGCTTTTTGCCTTGGTGTTCCTTTTTCCCTTCACACAAAAGACTGCGCTTTCATCTTTGAAATCATACTTTAGTTCGCTTGTCTTTTGTGTGTGGGAGCCTTGTGTGTAGTACAAGCGACTGCGCCGTGTTGGTGCGAAGCTGGCGCACAAAGCGCAGTGGCATAATAAGAGAAATGTCCCTATCTATGCGAGCGTTGTAAGGAGCGAAGCGACGGAATAGCGATTGTTACGAAGTCAATCGCGTCGTGTTGCCCCCTGCGGAGCAGTTCCGTGGGTTCCCTCAAGCAAAGCGCAGAGGGGGAACGGAATATGGGCGCGACGCGTTAAGCGACACATTCGGTGAATGTGTCGTAGCCAAAGCGAACGAGGCGGATTGCGGTGCGCAAACGCCGAAGTCCAAACACCGTGAGGAAGGGGAAAAGTTGCATATAATTGTATTTTTTAAAAATGCCGGCGTGTCCGGAAAGAGGGGGCGATTGCATTTGGGAGTTACGACTATCCCCTATTCGTTGCCTACCTATACACGCATTTTACCTATTTAAAGCGTCCCTATACGCGCACGCAACTATATATATTATATAAATAAATATTTTTACTTTCCAAACAATATAAAAAGGCGACTTGCTTGTGCAAATCGCCTTTTGAGTCGATTGATGATTCAATCAGTCTTTGTCTTTCCAAAGGTCTTTGATGACCTTGTCGTTGTACTTGATTGTATCTTTGAGGCTGTTGATTTCGCCGTTAACCAAGCTGTTGTATTTGTCGGTCGCTTTGGCGTCTTTCAACGTTTCTTCGATTGTTTCCTTGAGCGTCTTTACGTCGTCTTGGGATTTCGCAAACGTGATGACGTAATCGTACGGCAAGGTCTGTTTGTCTTTGTTGACTTCTTCAAAGTCCTTGTCGCCGCCCTTGATGTTTGTCTTATCCCAAACGCTGTAGGAATTGAGAAGCACGAATACGCCTGCGTAAGAATTGCTTGAAGTGTTGATAACTTCTTTGCCGTCCTTATCCTTCGACACAACGCTGTCTGCGATGACGTATGCTTTCTTGTTACCCGTGAAATCCGTATTGAAGTCGGATTCGGTAACTGCTTCCGTGCAGTACGCGCCGGTGCCTTTCTTGATGAGGGCTTGCGCATAATCCGTGAAGTCGGCGATAAATTGATTGGTATCATCCGGAGCGACAAGATATCCGAGGCCTTTGTTGTTGGAGTCGGAGGACAATGCGCCGCTGTCGTCGCCCACAAGATACAACCACGTCGTTGCTACTTCGCGGAGCCAGTAAATGCGTTGCTCATGAGTGAGTTCCGTTGCATTGTTGACTTTGTCGAAAGTGTTGTAGATTTGGTGAATAATGCCGTTCTTCGTTACACCGTTTTCTTCGTAATCGAATGCAGGAACGGATTTAAGCAAGTATGCCATGGACGGATGTTGCGTCGCTTTGAACACGATTTGATATTCACCGTCAACTTCTACGAAATCTACGATTTGGTTGTAATCGTTGGCGTAGTTGCCTTCGCTCACTTCGTATTCGTAAGAATTGTCGTATTGTTTGGTTTTATCCTTGCCTATAACGTCGTTGTAAGGATTGAGCGCGTCTGTCATCGGATCGCGAACTTCGATTTCATTGCCGTCTTTGTCCTCGATCACTGCGTCGGACTTGTAGTTGGGGTTGGAAACCTTAACTTTCATATCCGCAATGAGTTGGTTGCGTTTGATACGTACGGTTTCACCCATAGCGCCGGGCTCTTTTGCAAAGTCCGTAAGCTTTGCCATGCTCTCGTCGTCGAGCTTGAGCAAGATATTGACGACAAAACCGTAATTCTCGGTGGGATGATAGTACGTGCCTGAGAGAGAGCTCGTGAGCGCGGATTTGTAACCGGATTCGTTGCCCTTGTAGTTCTCCATATTCTTTGCAACCGCGTCGTCGTATTGTTTCTTGATTTCATCTGCGGAAACGTTCGTGTCATCCTTGATCATGCGTTTGAGTCTTGTGATGAGCACGGATTGCATCTGGCTGTTGAGATAATACTCATAGCACTCTTCAACGGTATCCTTGTAGAGGTTTGCCTTGAGCTGTTTTTCCATATCGGCAAGACCTTCGTTGACGTACTCTTTGAGCACTGCCTGGAGAGTGGTTGTTTCCTTGTCGTAAACAACGTTCTTTGCAAAGTCTGCCTCGACAAACTTCTTGTTGAACACACTCTCTGCGTCTTTTTCGTCAAGCAAGCCCTTTTGATAATCTTCCGTGAAGAATTTTGCAGAGATTTCAACGGTATCGTCCTCGGGATCGTAGTCGTCTACTTCCTCTTCAGCCGGTCTTTCGGTGCGAGCGTCAGTGTGTTTCACCCATTTTGCATACAACGTGATGCTTTCGTTCACTGCCGTATCGAAATCGAATTCGTCGCCGACGTAACCGTCCTCGTTGCAATTCTTGTCAAGATGCCAACCATAGAAGGTGTAACCTGTCTTTGTGGGATCGTCGGGCTCGGTCGCCTTGGTGCCTTTTGCAATTCTTTGTTTGTCGATTGCGGTTGCGCCGTTGGTCTCGAATCTCACAAACACTGCGTTGGAATCGGTAACTTCAACCGTTTCGTCGGTCTTGGTGTCGGTGTTCGTTCCGCCTGCGTTTGCGTTATCCTCGGTGATAAGATCCTCAACAATGGACACGAGCGTGGAAAGCATGCTTTCGTTGGAATCGGTTATCGCCTTGTTTCTCTCGCTCTTGGTGAGCAACTCTTCCGCTTTGGTCGGAACGTTCACGCCCTTGAGCTCCGCAACTTTGTAAAGTGCGAAAAGATTGAGCAACTTTTGTTGCGCAAGAGATTTTACAAGCGTGTCCGCAGCCTCTTGATACGTCATACCATAGTAATTTACGTATGCGGGAGCGTAGTTGTTAAACACGGTTTCCAACTCATACTTGTAAACGTACTCGGTTTTATCCTTGTACGTTACTGTCGCGACAACTTGTTTTGCGTCGCGAATTTCGTTCTTTTTGATGATTTCGTCACAGCCCACGAGCATAGAAACGCTGAGTGCGAGCAAAAGTACGATGGCTGTTGCGAGTATCAATTTCTTTTTCATATCAAAACTCCATATAATGAGCATTATATCAATAGTATAACTATTATACACATAGCGCGCGAGGCGCGCAAGCGTTTTTTATTGCTAAAATCAATTATTAAAAATAATTTGTAACCGTATTATCCCCCTCCACCGTCCAAAACAACCGTTCGATTGCCGTTTTTCATTGACTTTTTGTTTTCGACAATTTTGCACGTTTTTTACATTCAAAATCATTAGAATTGCGGTTTTTCGCGCTTTTTCGCTTTGAAAAATATCTTGGTTGAATATTTTTAGTTAAGCAAACGACGATTAAATCGATGTTAAACGCAAAAAGGTTTTTTGTAAGTTTTTGCGGAATTTTTCGAGATTTTAAGAGCAAAGGCGCAAAATTCCGTATCATTTCAAACTTGAAAAAATTTATTTTTCCAATCCGCTTGACATTTTTTATGATTTATCATATCATAAGCAAGCATTGAATATCGCGGGGTAGAGCAGCTGGTAGCTCGTCGGGCTCATAACCCGGAGGTCGTTGGTTCAAATCCTTCCCCCGCAACCACAGCGAAAGCGGAATGCGACGTCGGCGTCAAGGCGTCAGCGTCAAGTGCAAGTCCGCCCTTGCAAACCATTGTTGTAGAGGAGCGCATCGCGCTCCCCACAGCAACAAACCAAACGATATGGCGGCGTAGCTTAGTTGGTTATAGCGGCCGGTTCATACCCGGCAGGTCATTGGTTCGAATCCGATCGCCGCTACCATAGTGGAGCAATCCACGCGGAAGTTTAGCTCAGTTGGTTAGAGCACTTGCCTTACAAGCAAGGGGTCACAGGTTCGAGTCCTGTAACTTCCACCAAATAAAACAAAAACGGCCCTATGGTCAAGTGGTCTAAGACATCGCCCTTTCACGGCGGTAACCCGAGTTCGAACCTCGGTAGGGTCACCACGAATAACCTAACTTGAATTTGCAAGTTAGGTTATTATTTTTTTGTCGTTTTTGGGTATTTTGCGCTATTCCGCCCTTACTACGTCAATAAAGTCAAAGAATTTATAAAAATCTCTTATTGTTGATTTTAGGCAATTAAGACACCACCCTATTTATCCATGCATCTGCTTATTATCTATACATCTGCTTACGCACAAAATTTGCGCGCAACTTCTTATATTATCGTTCAGACTCATCGTTTAACATTGCCTCTTGTGCAATACCATATGCGTTTGAAAACGGTGAAATATCATCTGTTGAGCGGTTCATATCTCGTAATAGCCCCTTACAAAGATAACGCAAGTCTTTATTGCGTCCTTCAAAACCGACATGTAAATCATTTTTCGCGATGCGACCGAACATTAAATCTTTTAATCGTCGATATTAACTTTTTCGACGCATAGTCGGACGGAGCACGCCAAACCCAATTTCCTTGTGCAACGGACGGCGTATTCATTCTGCCTTCTTCGTTTCCAAGCAAAAGCCAGTCCTGCAACGGTATCACCGCAAGTTCCGCAATTGAATCAAACGCCAGTTTAATCATCTTATACGTCGGGTTTAACCCTTTGATGTGCGAACATTCTCTGTTGAATCGTTTTAGCGTTTCTCCGTCAAGGTTTTCCGTCCACGTACGAGTACAGTCGGCATCGTGAGAACCTGTATAAACCACATAATCTTTATTTGTATATAGTCTCGGCAAATATTCGCTGTCTTCATCAAAAAACGCAAACTGCAATATCTTCATCCCGGGATATCCGCAATACGCAATCAACTCGCGCACGTCATCTGTCAGAAAACCAAGATCTTCCGCGATTATTTTTACATTCGGGACACTTTGATTTATCGCATCGAAAAGTCTTTCTTTGGGACCATTTTCCCAGTGACCGTTGCGAGCGGTTTTCTCACCGTACGGAATCGAATAATATCCCGCAAACCCGCGAAAATGGTCTATCCTTACAATGTCAAATAACGACGCGCAGATTTTGATGCGCGAGCACCACCACTTGTAGCCATTCTTCTCCATTTTCGCATAATCGTAAATCGGATTGCCCCACAATTGTCCATCGGGAGAAAATCCGTCGGGAGGACAACCTGCAACGAATGTCGGATTCAAATTCTCGTCAAGCAGATACTCGTCCGTATTGCTCCAAACGTCAACGGAGTCATATGCAACGTAAATCGGTATATCTCCGATGATTTTTATTCCTTTTGAATGCGCATAATCGCGAACCTTTTTCCATTGCGTAAAAAACTTGAATTGAACGAATCGCCAAAACTCCGTTTGACCTTCAAAATCGCTTTTTCTCTCGATTGCGTTTTTGTATATTCGATATTCATCCGCCCAGGATGACCAAGGCGCATAATCGCAACTCTCTTTTATTGAAAAGAATAAAGCATAGTCGTCAAGCCACTGCTTGTTTTTTTGACAAAAACGTACATATTCGGCCGTTTTTACAAATCTCGAAAAGGCTTTTTTGAGCACGGCAATTCTTGTTGAAAACAATCTTCCGTACTCTATGCGCTCGCTTTTGCACTTTTCTCCATCAAGTTCGTCGCTCGTCAACAATCCTTCTTTATACAATTCTTCCAAATCGACAAAATACGGATTGCCTGCAAAAGACGCCGGCGATTGGTATGGGCTATCTCCGTATGCGGTTGGGTTAAGCGGAAGAATTTGCCAACACTTCGTTGAGGTTTTGTCCATAAAGTCAATCCAATCATAACACGGCTTGCCAAAAGAGCCTATACCGTACTCGGATGGCAAACTGCTAACCGCCATAAGCAATCCGCTTTTGTGCGAAAAACCAAATTTTTTATTTACCGCCATATAACAAACTCCCTATGCCGACTTGCGTTATTTCAATCTGATTTGATCCTCGACGTCGAATATAGACATCTTGTCAACGGGCAATACAACGTCAATGCTTTCTTCATTAAAATCACCCCCGACCTTGGCGTATAATACCACTCCGTCTCTCTCGCATTTTGCATATCGTTCGGTACCGTAATCTAAAATCTTTTCGACCGAAAACGGTATGCCGTCCGTCGCAATTTCAACGTCTTGTGGCGAAAACTCAAAACTCAATGCTTTGCCGATAATCTTCGTTCCGCCGATTCCGACCAACTTCGACGCAAGTTCTCTTGTGCACTCAAACTTATGTCCCATCGTCTCGAACGAAAATTTCGGGATTGCGGCAGACTTAACGATTTCCTTAAACGTTCTCTTATCCTTGTTCCTTTGACGAAGCATTTTTCCGCTTAGCGTATTGAACGCAGGTATTGCCTCGTGAACAATCTTGTCGTCCGTCGAACACGTAACTTTTTTCAAGTCGATACCAAGCGTAATCTCTCCGCTCGTTTCTTCGTCAAATAAAGCAAAAATTATCTGACCGCCTGTTTCGACGTAATGCAAATACTTTCCGTTGACTTCTTCGACCTTTTGCACCGTTCCGACAACGTCGTTTCCTTTTTCGACAGCATCGACAGGAATGGTCAACTTATAATTTCCGTCTTCCATTGAAAATGCCGACGGCAATTCTATCCTCGACGAACCGATTTCAACCGTATGATTTTTCACGACAACGCTTATGACAGAGCAATCGGGAATTCTCGGAATCATATTCACTTCGGTTTCCGCATCAAATACTTGCATGTTTTCGATATCAAACGAGATTTCCGTGACGCTTCCGACTTCAAAACGCGTCATTGTCGGCGCTTTTATAACAATTTTGGTCGAGCTTTGCAAGCCGAGTTCTTTGTCAAAGTTCAAATCTCCGAACACTTGGCTTTCGGTTCCCAATTCCTCGATGTGCGAAACCTTGATTTTTGCCTTTGCCGTATATTTTTCGGCATCGATGGAGATATGTTCCGCACGCAGTCCAAGCACGACTTTTTTCCCGTGGAACACGTCCGCTTGCTTTGCTTTTGCAAAGAAGTCTTTGGGCAACGCGATTTTTAACGGCGCGTCGGTAGCGACAAACGATATATCGTCGCCTTCGACATTGATTTCCGCATTGATGAAATTCATTTGAGGCGTTCCGATAAAACCTGCGACAAACACGTTTTGCGGATATCTGTACAAGTTGGTCGGCGTATCGATTTGCTGAACGAATCCGTCTTTCATAACGACTATTCGCGTGCCCATCGTCATTGCTTCGACTTGATCGTGCGTGACGTAAATAAACGTAGTTTGCAGCCTGTGATGCAGCGCGCTTATTTCGCTTCTCATTGCAGTACGCAATTTTGCATCGAGATTTGACAACGGTTCGTCAAGCAAGAAAACCTTCGGTTCTCTTACGATGGCTCTTCCCAAAGCGACTCTTTGACGCTGTCCGCCGCTCATTTCCTTTGGTTTTTTGTCCAGATATTCGGTTATATCCAACGTTTGCGCCGCTTCTCTGACCTTTTGGTCGATTACCGCTTTCGGCAATTTTCGCAATTTCAGACCGAATGCCATATTTTCGTACACCGTCATATGCGGATAAAGCGCATAGTTTTGAAACACCATCGCAATATCTCTATCCTTCGGTTCTACATCGTTTACGAGCGTATCGCCTATATAGAGTTCGCCGGCTGTGATTTCTTCAAGACCGGCTATCATACGAAGCGTGGTCGATTTTCCGCAACCCGACGGTCCGACGAATACAATAAATTCCTTATCTTTTATATCCATCGTGAAGTCGTTTACGGCTTTTGTTCCGTTGGGATAAACTTTGTATATGTGATTGAGTTTTACGTCTGCCATAATTACCCTCTTATTGTTTGACGGCGCCTGCCGACAAACCGTTTATCATATATTTAATCAAGAAGAAATACAAGATTACAATCGGGACGGCGATAAACACCGCGCCTGCCGAAAATCTTGCGAATTCGGTTTCGGGAAGAGACATAAGCCCGACCGCCGCCGTCCACATGTTTTTGTCTTTGAGAAGAAGCTTCGGAAGGATAAAATCGCTCCACGGCCACGCAAATTGCGTCAAAAGCGTATATACCAAAATCGGTTTTGACAGCGGAAGAGTTACGTTAAAAAATATCCTCGCATTGCTTGCTCCGTCGATTCTTGCCGCTTCGTAAATCGAATTCGGAATAGTGTCGAAAAAGCCTTTTTGCACCAAATAGCCCATCGGAGCACCGCCTGCATATATAAGAGCAAGCCCTATATGACTATTGATGAAATTGAATTGCGTCATAAGCAAATACACGGCAACCATTCCCATAAACGACGGGAACATCCCGAGAATCAGCGCGCCCTTCATCAATGCTTTTCTTCCCTTAAACTGGAAAGACGAGATGACGTAAGCCGTTAGAATAACCAAAACAGTACCCAAAAGGCTACTTATCGTCGCCACAAGCAAAGTATTGGCAAACCACTTCGGATAGTCGTACATAACGGTGTCCGCAAACAGCGCCTTAAAAGAATCAAAGGAATACTCCGACGGGAAAAAACCGTTGAAACTATATATGCTTCCGCTTGCGGAAAAACAACTCAGCACCACCCATATAATAGGAAATACGAAGATGATTGACACCAGCAACACAACGGAGTACGTGAGCAAAACGTTTGTGGTTTTTTTGAGTTTAACACTTGATTTTTTTCTCATTTGAACGTATCCTCCCTCTTGTATGCCGACGAGCGCACGTAAACCAACAGGCTTATTGCCGAAGTGATGATAAACATAATCAGACTTATCGCCGCGCCTATCGAGTAGTAGTTGTTGTCAATCGACATTCTGTACAACCAGTTGATAAGCAAATCCGTGTCGCTCGCAAGGAAATAGCCTTCGCTAAGGACGTCGCTCCTTAAGAAATAGAACACGCCGAAGTTGTTGAAGTTGCCCATAAATTGACTGATTAGAACGGGCGTCGTAGAAAAAAGAACGAACGGAAGCGTAATTTTTCTAAACTGCATCCACGCACTTGCCCCGTCTATTCTTGCCGCCTCGTACAAATCGTTATTGATATTGGACAATATACCCGATGCAAGCAACATTATCGACGGAACGGACAGCCATGCGTTTACGAACAAACCTATCCCTCTTGCCATCCACTTGGAATTGATACCCAAAAAGTCGATGATTTTGCCGCCGTTTTGGACGATAATTTGATTTATCGGACCGCCGTTGCTGAACATATAATGAAACACAAGCAACGATATAAAACCGGGAACCGCATAGGCAAGCACGGGGAATGCTCTCCACAACGCCTTTGGTTTTACACATTTTTTGTTGTAGAGAATCGCAAGCCCGAGTCCGAGAAAATAATTGATGAACGTTGACAAAAACGCCCAAAGTAAGTTCCACCCGAGTATTTTGCCAAACGATTGCGATAAGTCGCCGACCGCAACCAATTTTCTGAAACTATCAAGACTCCAATCCACCAATTCGGGCGGCACGATTTTTCCGCCGTAGTTGGTGAATGCAATCAAAATCATAAAAATTATCGGCAAGACGTTGAATATCATCACTCCGACAATCGGAATGACGAGTGCCGCCTTATAAAAATTGCGGTTCATCAGCGACGACAAATCGTCTTTGAACGATGCGACTTTGCCTTTGAAGAGCAACTCTTCTGCGCCCCGATGTGCGTCTTTTATGTTTGCCACATAGACGATAACGAGCGCAATAAGAGCAATCCAGGCAAAAATGCCCATAAGCAACATAATCACCGAATCGTCGCCCTTTATGCCGAGCCACGGATCTGCTTTTACCGTTCCCAAGGTAAAAAATCCAAACAAGTCCTTTATTCCTCTGAGAGCGAAATAAACGATAAATCCCACTTCCGACAGAATGTAGAATAGCCCTTTTATATATTGTCCGTTGACCATTTGTCCGGCACCCATAAAGAACATCGACGCATACGTTGCCCTGCCCGACGTGGCAAAAAACTCTTTTAAGTTCTTTCGGGATTGTTTCGCTTTTTCGGAAACGTTCCGACGCTGCTTAGCGGCATTCTCTTTTAGGTTTTTATATCTTTCTTTCAAACTTGTCATAGTTATGCAAAGGTATGAATAGCCTTGTAAATATTCGACGATATTTCTTCGATAACGCTTTGAAGTTTTGCCGTATCGAAGGAACGCTTACCGCATCCGTCGGTTGCTATTTGTTTGAATCCCGCTGAAATCGGCGTCCAGATTTGCTTGACCGCGCTAATGGACGGCATAACCTCCAAAACGCCAGAATCGAGGTTTCTATAGGTAATTTGAGACGCTAAAGACTCTGTTTGTGCAATTACGTCGCTTCTTGCGGCAACGACGCCGAGCATATCCGCACGAGCTTTCACCATTTCGTAACCCGTTGCGAATTCGACAAACTTGACAGCCCAATCACGGTTTTTGGTATAACTGCTCACCGCATATCCGTTCACGCCGCCCATGGTTTGTTGCTCGATCCACAGATTACCGTTTTTGATATCTTGTTGAGTGGTTATATCTCCGTCCTTCGGAAGTTTCGGCAGTCCTGTAATAACGAGATTCTCTTTCGCCTTTGCGTCCGCGCTCGCCTGATCGAGTCCCTCTTTTTGATATTGAAGCGACATCTCTTTCAAGAACTGTGAAGTGATATCAGGAGTGGTTATCGTCGCAAAAATCGTTCCGTTTGCAAGCATGGACGCGCGACCGTTTGTAAACGAATCGTCAATACACTTTTCATCCATGACGCCAGCAAGCTCCCACATAATCTTTGCACCCTTCACCGCATCGTTTTTTGCAATACCTATATCCTTGTCGTTGGTGTTGTTGTTGCCAAACACGTATGCGCCGTACGAAAGCAAGAAACCGATATTGAAATATTCGTTTCTCAACTCGATGGCATAACCGAACTTATTGCGGTCTGCTTTGCGAATACCTTTGCTGTATCTGTACATTTCCGTCCAATATTCAACCATATCCGGCACGTCGTTACCATTCTTATCCCATTCGGTTTTCCAGTTGTCGGGAAGCGCGTCCTTGCGATAAAACAGTAACGGTTGTTGAACGTTTACCGGCACTCCGCAATAAACGGTTTTGCCATCGTAATTGTATTTGAAGGCATCCCATGCGTTTTGCGGGATTTTATCGTAGCAATCCATCTTCTCAATATCGAGCGGGATTATATGATGTTTTTCGACGTACGACATGAGAATATCGTTTGCCTGATACAATACGTCCGGTCCGTGACCGTACGGTCCGTCTTTTTCAAGGTCGCTGAACTCGTCCATATTCGCATCGACGGCTTTTACCCCTTCGCTTGCATACTTTGCATTGAATGCGTCCAGCAATTCCTTGAGATATCCTTCCTTTTTTGCCGTATCGTTTTCAAGAATACGCAACACGACCTCTTTCTCATCTTTGTCTTTGTTGCACGCCGTAAAACAAAGTACGACCGTTGTCATCACAATAGCAACGATCAATAACATTGTCACAAATTTACCCTTTCTCATAATTTTTCTCCTTCTATAACAAAGGAATCGGCGTCGCCGTCCTTATTTTTATTATACTCTATAGACGGCTTTGCGCCAATACCTATTTTCTTGCATCGGCGTATAATCAACCGCAAAACCTGCTCCTTGCTTGCCCTTTCAATCACTACCGCGTCGTCTTGGGAATAAATTTTTAATTCCCCGTTTTTTATTGCAGGCTGTCGTTTAAGTTTAAGCACGTCTTTGAGCGAAACTTGAAAATCGATTATTTCTTTCTCTTTCAATCTCGAAAATTCAAACGTTCTTCTGCAATCGGGATCATATTCCCCTTCGAGCAAAATATCCGTGCCATAGTACAGATTGAAACTTCCCGGCAAAAATATCAGCGTCGCTATTGCACAAAGCAATCTGTTGCGGTCTTTGTTTATTTGTGTATAAAATCTCGCCGTGTCGTGACTATCGAGCAGATTGAACATCATGTTGTTTGTGACGTCGCTATATCTCATATAAAGCGAATTGAGCTGCCCCGCAAGTTGCTTTTCGTCTATGCTCTCGTCAACCCAAAAATCCATCATGCGCTTTGTGAGCGCATAGTTCATAATGGAATCAAACTGATCGCCCCTAAGGAAACTCTCGCTGTTATGCCAGTTCTCCCCAATCAAAGCCGAATCGGCTTTTTGAGACTTTACCGCTTCTCGCGCCTTTCTCCAAAAACCGTGCGAAACCTCGTCGGACACGTCAAGACGCCACC
>CAKQUV010000013.1 GCA_934277615.1 uncultured Clostridia bacterium
ACAATGAGTGTAACATTTGAAGGTTATGAAAGAAGAATAGACAAAATCAACGGCGTTCTTGCTCAATACGGCATCAAAGACCTTGAAGAAGCAAGAGATCTCTGCCTTTCCAAGGGCGTTGATTGCAACGCTATCGTAAAAGGTATCCAACCTATCTGCTTTGAAAACGCAGTTTGGGCATACACCGTGGGTTGCGCAATCGCAATCAAGAAGAATTGCGTCAACGCGGCAGATGCGGCAGAGGCAATCGGCGAAGGTTTGCAATCATTCTGCATCCCCGGCTCCGTTGCAGAACAACGTAAAGTCGGTCTCGGACACGGCAACCTCGCAGCAATGCTCCTCAGAGAAAGCACAAAGTGCTTCGCATTCCTTGCAGGACACGAATCTTTTGCAGCTGCAGAAGGTGCAATCGGCATTGCAAGAACAGCAAACAAGGTTAGAAAAACTCCGCTCAAAGTCATCCTCAACGGTCTTGGCAAAGACGCGGCGTTCATCATTTCCCGTATCAACGGCTTCACTTATGTGCAAACCAAGATGAACTACTTCACAGGCGAAGTCGAAGTTGTCAAAGAAACTCCCTACTCCAAAGGCGAGCGCGCGGCAGTCAGAGTGTACGGCGCAGACGACGTTACGGAAGGCGTTGCAATCATGCGCCTCGAAGACGTTGACGTATCCATCACCGGCAACTCCACCAACCCCACACGTTTCCAACACCCCGTCGCAGGCACTTACAAGAAATGGTGCGTTGACAACGGCAAGAAATACTTCTCCGTTGCGTCCGGTGGCGGCACGGGACGTACGCTTCACCCCGACAACATGGCGGCAGGTCCTGCGTCTTACGGCATGACCGATACGATGGGCAGAATGCACTCCGACGCACAATTCGCAGGTTCTTCATCCGTCCCTGCACACGTCGAAATGATGGGCTTGATCGGCATGGGCAACAACCCCATGGTTGGTGCTTCGGTCGCTTGCGCAGTAGCTGTACAAGAGGGTTTGACAAAATAACAACAAATACTCATAAAAAGAGCACCGAAACGGTGCTCTTTTTTTAGTGCTATTCTCGCAAAAAGCAACTCCTCACTGAGTCATCTCATATTCGTTTTAATAGAGTTCGTCGTAACTCCTCTAAATGCAATAACCCCCTCTTTCCGGACACGCCGGCATGTCCACTTCGGCGTTTGCGCACCGCAATCCGCCTTGTTCGCTTTGGCTACAACACATTCACCGGATGTGTTGCTTAACGCGTCGCGCCCGACCACTCGTATAAGGGTATTTCTCTATAAGAGTGAACATCGCTCGCGGGGGAGACAACGGCACTCACATAAAAATGTATCGTCCCCTTGTTATGCCACTCGTTCACCGATAAAAACAACAACACTTATCGGTTCACTTGTACTAATCGTCAAGTTCGGCGCTCCACCGCTCGTCGCCTTGCGACTCGAAACTCCGAATAGGCACATACCGTTAATAAGTGCGCCTTGAATAAGCATTCGGCGCAAAGAGAATTAATATCCCAAAGGCTTGTCTATTATCACCACTTCGTACGGACAATTGGTGGGTTTGCGCCAAAGAACGACGAGGGCTTTGCAAATGCGCTCGGAACTGTTGCAATTATAGCATCTGTCGGCATTGACTGCGCAAGGCGTGTTTTTGTGCAAACGCTTTGCGTTCTTGGGTGCGGCTATATTTCTTGCACGCCAAAGCGCACTCTCGAAGTCGGGAGCAATCTTGTTGTTTCCGACAATGATATACACTTTCTCGTGTCCGTACAACTCCCCTGCCACTCGGTTGCAGTTTCCGTCGATATTGATAATCTCGCCTGTTACGGCAATGCCGTTTGCGCTTGTCAAAAACACGTCGGCGGTGAGCGATTCTTTCATAACTTCCGTCGGCGTTTTGCCGTCGGGATTGTCAAATCTATAAAGCACTTTGTTGTGCGTTTCAAGCAGTTTGAGTATCCCCGTTTCGTCAAGCGTAACCGAGCCACCAAAGCCTATGCTTTTGCCGTCAATTTCGCCGTTGAGATAATCGTTTGCCTCTTGCACAGTGTCGAATATCGACACTGAAAAACCGTTTCTTTCAAGATTTGATTTTATAGCGGAATAATCCATATATACCTCACGTTTTTGTATAGTAAAGGCGCAAAATACATTGCGCCTTAAAAACTATTTTATTAATCTCGATTATTGCTCGCGAATAATATCCGTTTGAGCAAAGTTCTTGATTTCTCTCATATGAGCATTTGCCTCTTCGAAAGTGTTTTGCGGCGAGCCCTTATGCACGTAGGTCTTGCGTTTGAGAACAAAGAAGAACTTTCCGTCCGCAGCTTCGATAGTATAAGTACCGATAATTGCGTGAGATTTGAAGCGGTTGATTGCTCTTTCGCAATACTCCTTGGTTGTGTAGTTGGAACTTTCGTAGATATTGTTGCCGCTAGCGTCGTAGAGTGTGTAGAAGTACTCTTGCGTGCCGTCCTCTTTATCGACGTGCTCGATGACATACTTGCCGTAAATGACGGATTCGTCAAAGCCTGCGACTTTTTCAGGAGTTTTACGCACGTTCTTGGGCGTTTTGAGCGCAGCAAACGGAGGAGCGACCTTCTTGATGACAACCTTTCTATCCTTGTTGGCGTTGAGCGCCTCGAGTTCTGCCTCTTTTGCAGCAAGTTTCTTTGCAAGCGCAACAGACGGCGTGCCTTCATAGTAGCAAGCGTCCTCAGGATCGTAATAATAACCCTCGTAAGTGCCGTCGTATTTTGACCAATCGTCTGGTTTCTTCTTGACGACTTTCTTCGTGGCAGGTTTGTCAACGCCTTTCTTTACGGGTTCTTCCACCTTTTCGGGTTCCGGAGTAGGCTCGACCACAGGTTCTTCTTTGACAGGTTCCGGTTCTTTCACAGGTTCCGGCTCAACGACAGGTTGAGGTTCGGGAACGGGCTCCGGAATCGGCTCTTCCTTGACAGGTTCTTCTTTAACAGGCTCTTCCTTGACTTCTTCAACGACAGGAGCTGGCTCGACCACGGGTTCTTCCACCTTTTCGGGTGTAGGTTCGACAACTTCGTCCGCAGCGACTTGCTCGACAGGTTGCTCTTCTTGCACAGGCGCTTGCTCTTCTTTGACAGGCTCTTGTGCAGGCTCGTCCGCAACAGGCTCTACGTCCTTGCTCTTCTTGCCGCGTATTGCCTCTTTGACTTGGCCACGCAATCTGGCAAGTTTTTGATTGAGGCGCAACTCTTCGCCCGTAACGCCGTATTCGGAATAAAACTCGTTTTCTGCTTTATCTTCTTTTTCGTCGTTCTTTTCTTTGATGGCTTTGAGGATGCTGACGACGAGAACGGCAACAAGCGCGATGAGCGCGATCACCAAAACAATGATCACGATAAGCGCATTGAATCCGTCGAGAGGACCGAGTTTAAGATTATCAATCATACTTCCACCCCTTATGAGAGTATTATAAACAAAAATATATTAACACACAAATAGGTCAAGTGCAATACATTTTTGGTTTTTTTCGACAGCGAGCGCAATCAAAGCGACAAAAATAGCGAAAAACGGCGATTTATGAGGCGATTTCGGCTCGTTCAATGGTTAGTTTATGCACATTTGCGCGCTATTATCATACAAAAGCGGCAACTATCATGCCTACGACAATTCCAAAAGTAGCAGTCAAAGACAATACTCTGCCCCTCTGCATTTTGGTGAGGAACACGTATCTCGACGCAAGCAAAAGCATAATCACAGCGGTTATGAGTCCTATAAGTCCGAGGCTTGTATTTACAGCAGCAAAACTGAGAGATCCTATTGCGCCGACGTAAAGACGGAACGGCAGCAGCAAATATTTGAGTATCCAAACAAATCCGCCCCAACCCGTGATTACGGAAAGCGTGGTGAGGGCAAGCATGGCAACGTACACCGCCATAATATAAGGCAAAATCAAAAAGTTGGACAAGAGGAAGAGCACAGGTACTTCGCCGAAGAAATACGCGACAAACGGATAAGAAGCAAGGTTTGTGGCAAAGGATATGGCGCACACGCTTGCAAATTTCTTGCCGATATGGCGTTTCGGGCTAATCTTCTCCACGATTTTGTTGCCCGTTCTCTCAAACGGTCTGGCGAACATAAATATACCTGCGACGGACGCAAACGACAGCAAAAATCCTATGTCTGTAATTGCGCACGGTCTGAAAAGCAATATGAGTATTGCAGCCAGCGACAGCGAGGACAAATCGTCCTTCTTCCTTCCGAACGAGGACGCAAACATACTCACGCCGCTCATTACGACAGCACGAAGCGACGACGCGGTAAACGAGCACAGCATAGAGTATGCAAAAGTGAGCGCAAGCACCACGACAAAACTGATTTTGGGATTGACTTTCAACTTTTTGAGAACAAAATACAACGCAGCCGCAAGCGTCGAAACGTGAAGTCCGCTGACGGCAAGCACGTGCGCAAGACCGCTCGCTTTTATATTGTCGTACAAATCTCGGTCAATACCGAATTTGTCGCCAAGCACCAAAGCTTGCGATATGGACGCTGTGTAATCGTCGGTGTTTTCATACAAAATCCTCTTGATTTTCACCTGCAAATTATCCGGAAATTTGAGCTTTCCGTCCGACAATTTGCTTACCGAAGATACGGACGCGTTGTATCTTACGCCGCTCGAAACATACGTGGAATAATACGTGCTGAATCTTTCGTGATTGCGATATTTTATCGTGCCTTTGATTGTAACGAAGTCGCCTGCCGTGAAATCGATATCCTCGGGATACACGCTGCAACTAGCGCATGCAGAATAATCTAGTTTGCCTCTGTCCGTCGTAATGTTGTCGATGTAAAAAGTGGCTTTGCCGTTTTGGTACAGAATCTCGCTTGACACCTGCGCCGTGAACGTACCCGAATACGTCTTGGCCGCTACGGAATTATACTGCAAGTTGGTTGCGGTCATAGAAATGAAACCGACAAGAACGGCAATGGAAATATAACAAAATTTGCGTGATTTTTTGATGGCAACGACAGTGATATTTGCGCCGATAATAACTATCAAAAGCGCGAGATACCACCACACGGACTGCGAATACAACGCCTCCGCAACAAGAATACCGAATATCAAAGCCACTGCGAAAAACAACAGCGGTCTATAATTGAATATGCGTTTCCCCTTAATCGTCATTGCACTTTTCTTTGGTATATGTTTATCGCAATCGAGATTTTACACGCTCGATTGCGACATATAAAAGTTTTATTTGGATTTTTGACCTTAATTTATCTTCTGCCTGTTATAACGACGTCCGCACCCGTTCCGAGCACGTCTTTTGCAACAACGTCGCCTATCTTCACGTCGTCCGAGCACGTAAGCGTGCCGATAAATTTCACAACGTCGAATATCATTTCTTTTGGCACGGTGGTAGTCGTCTTGCAAGACGCTACGCCGCCGCTTTGAAGCTTTACGAGAGTTGTTACATTCCTTCTTGGATGAGTATACTCTTCCTTGCCGTACAACTCGCCTCTCTTGCAAGTGTTTCCCGTAACGGTTACGACGCCGTCCTTTTCCTCTATCGTAAGCGGACAGCCCATAGGGCAATTTATGCAAATCGTATTCATTTTTCCAACCTCACTACAACGTCCGAATCTATCATGGATTTGTCAAGCACGATATTGCCCATTTCCCCCGGGGCAAGCACCATGCATTTCTTTGAGAGCAACACTTTATCGCCGCATTGAGCAACGAGTTTGCAATTCTTATACACATCGCCGACTCTGAAGAAGATTTGGACCTTCCCCTCGCCTTTTCCGACTTTTTGAGGAAGCGCGTATCTCACGCCGTCTTTGGCAATTACGTTATATTGTTCCTCTGCTTTTTCCGCTTGACCGAGCGCGTATTTTGCTGCATATTCGCCCGCAATTTCCGCCTCGTGCGAAACGTTGTCTACAAGGTCATGCACGTGAAGCACGTTGCCGCAAGAGAAAATACCCTCGCAAGACGTCATTCTGTGTTCGTCCACGACTGCGCCGTTGGTGATTCTGCTCATCTCGACGTGCGTGCCGTTCAAAAGGTCGTTTTCCGGGATAAGCCCGACAGACAACAAAAGCGTGTCGCAATCGATATATTGTTCCTCTTCAAGCACGGGCTTTCTGTCCGCGCCCACGGGAGCGTAATAAAGCCCGGTCATGCGAGGCTTGCCGACGATTCTCGTAATCGTGTGGCTGTATTTGATGGGGATATTGTAGTCGTCAAGGCATTGAACGATGTTACGTTTAAGTCCGCTCGAATACGGCATAAGTTCGAGCACGAGTTTGACTTTTGCGCCCTCGGTCGTCATGCGGCGCGCCATAATCAATCCGATATCGCCGCTGCCCAAAATCACGACTTCCTTACCTACGAGATAGCCGTCAAGGTTGCAAATCTTTTGCGCCATACCTGCGGTATAAACGCCTGCAGGTCGAGTGCCCGGGAGCGCGATTGCGCCTGCGGTGCGCTCTCTGCATCCCATTGCGAGAACGATTGCGCCTGCCTGTATCTTGCAAAAACCTGCCGTCGGCGACAATACGCTGACAACCTTGTTTTCGTCAAGCGACAACACCATGCTTTCAAGCATAACGGTGATGTCCTCTTTTTCCACCATTTCTTTAAAGCGGTTTGCATATTCCGGGCCCGTCATTTCTTCTCCGAAGTAATGAAGTCCGAAACCTTGGTGAATACATTGATTGAGAATACCGCCCAATCGCACGTCTCTTTCGAGGATGAGCGTGCTTGCGCCTTGTTTTCTTGCCGCAAGTGCCGCCGCCATACCTGCAGGACCGCCGCCAATGATAACAACGTCAAATTTGAGTGTGTTCATTATTTCACCTCCTTGACTTTGCATACCGCAATGTTGGAATCCTCTCCGCCGCCCTTTCTGACTTTGTCGAGAGGCATATTGAGTTCTCTTGCAATGATTTCCATAACCCTCGGTCCGCAGAAACCGCCTTGACATCTTCCCATACCTGCGCGAGTGCGACGTTTGACAGCGTCCACCGTAGTGGCAGGAACCGGCGAATGAATAGCATCTACTATCTCCGCTTCCGTAACCTTTTCGCAACGGCACACTATTCTGCCCCATGCTGCGTCTTTCTCTATAAGCGCGTTAAGCGTCTTTTCGTCGAGTTCGGTAAGTCTGTTGTGTTTTGCCACTTCCCTTACGTAGTTTTCTTTAATTGCCGCTCCCGACTTATTGGCAATAAGTTCGTCTATATATTCCGCTATAGCAGGAGCCGACGTAAGTCCGGGCGAGCAAATGCCGATTGCCATAAAGAAGTTGTCCTTTACCTTGGATTCGCCTACCACAAAATCATGACCTATAATGGTGCGCAATCCCGAATAAACTCTTATGCATTTATTGAAAGCGGGAGTTTTGTATGAAATAGGCACGCTCTTTCTCAGCGTATCCAGCGAATCGAGCGAGGAAGCGGTATCGTCATCGTCCGTCGTGTCTATAGCCGTAGGTCCGTATATAACGTTTCCGTCCGCCGTCGGTGCGACAAGCACGCCTTTGCCGAGTGCGCTCGGAAGCTGGAATATAACGGTATGCACATTCTTTCTTTCCGTATTGTCGAGCACGAAATAATCGCCTCTTCTGTATGTCGTATCGTAATGCTCCGCGCCTGCCTGGTCGTTTACCTCTGCTCCGTGTGCGCCTGCGCAGTTAACGACATATTTTGCTGCAAAGTCGCCTTTGTTGGTTTTTACCACGTATTCGCCGTTTACTCTCTCGATTGCTTGGCTTTCGCATTCAAGCAAAACTTCAGCGCCGTTTAGCACCGCTCTGTCGGCATACGCAATGCAAAGTTGATAAGGCGACACGATGCCTGCCGTTGGCGCATAAAGACTAAACTCTATATCGTCCGCAACGTTGGGCTCGAGCGCAACTGTTTTTTCTCTATCCCATATTTCTACGGGAACGCCGTTTGCCTCCGCTTTCTCTTTGAGTATTTCAAGCCCTTCGAGTTGGTCTTGGCGAGCAACGACGATAGATGCGCATCTATGATGAGGCACGTCGAGTTCTTTTGCGTCTTGCCACATAAGCTCGTTTCCGCGCACGTTGAATTTTGCTTTGAGGGTGTTCGGCTCGCAGTCATAACCTGCGTGAACGATTCCGCTGTTTGCTCTTGTAGAAAAAGAGGCGACGTCGTCGCACTTTTCGATAAGCAGAACTTTGAGGTTGCGCCTTGCAAGTCTGTCAAGAACTGCCGTGCCGACGATACCGCCGCCTATTACGATACAATCGTATTTCATTGGTTATATTCCTCTAAAATTGGATTTGACGTTATTTTTGCGAGGTTACGACCTCGCAAAAGTGATATTGCGCCGTAGGCGCAGTTATATTTGCCTATCGGCAAGTGATATTTGTGCTACGCACAAGTGATATTTGCCTGCGGCAAGTTGTGGAATATTCCACAATTATTAATTAATAATTATTAATTATTAATTTTCGCCAAAGCGTTATTTGATATTAAATTTCTTCTTGTACGCTTCCATATTATCCTTGATAATAAGTTCGGCAAATTCTCTGTTCTTCACTTGGAACACCGTCGTTTGCTTGCCTTCGAGTTGTTTGTACACTCTGAAGAAGTGCGACATTTCTTCCATAATGTGCGAGGGCAAATCTTCGATTTCCTTGTATATATTCCACGTAGGGTCTTTGAAGGGAATCGCGATGATCTTGTAGTCCATCTCGCCGCTGTCTTGCATCATCATTACGCCGATGGGATAGCATCTCACCATTGCCATCGGGACGATAGGCTCCGAGCAAAGAACGAGCACGTCGAGCGGGTCGTTGTCCTCACTGTAAGTACGCGGAATGAAACCGTAGTTTGCGGGATAGTGCGTAGACGTATAAAGCACTCTGTCCAAAATCAAAGCGCCGGACGCCTTGTCAAGTTCGTATTTATTTTTGCTCCCCTTGGATATTTCTATAACTGCCAAAAAGTCTGTGGTCGTAATTCTACTTTCATCGATGTCGTGCCAAATGCAACTCATATATTTCTCCATTTAACTATTTAATATAAATATTATAATTATCTAAAAACAAAAAGTCAATAGTGTACGGATATTTGTATACTTTCCTCGCTGATTTTGCCATATTATGCGCCGATTTTGAGGCATAGTCAAAATCTGTCGCATAAAAAGTTTACTATCGCGCGATGATATGATAAAATAACAATTTGAAAATAATTTATAGTGGAATTACAATGACAAAACTTCTCAAATATCTCAAAGGCTATTGGGCAAAGACGATAATAGGCCCCTTCTTCAAACTAGTGGAGGCGGTCTTTGAACTTATCGTGCCCGTCATCGTGGCTTGGATAATCGACACCGCAATTCCACGCGGACAAAACGGCGATTATTCCGGCTTGATTTACGGCGGATTGATTATCCTTGCGCTCGGCGTATTCGGACTCGGTTTTGCACTCACGGCGCAATTCTTTGCGTCGAGAGCGTCTATGGGTTTCGGCACGAATCTCCGTCGCGACCTTTACGCTCACATCAACACGTTCACTTACGCCGAACTCGACAAGTTCTCCACCACTTCTCTCATTACGAGAATGACGAGCGACGTCAACCAGACTCAACAAGCGGTGCTTATGTTCATCCGCCTTGTTTTGCGCGCGCCGTTTATTGCCGTGGGCGCAATCGTTATGGCAATGATAATCGACCTCAAACTCTCGCTTATCTTCGTTGCCGCGTCGCTTGTAATCGCAGGGCTTTTGGCGCTCATCCTCGCCTTGACAATGCCGAAATATAAAGGCGTTCAAGCCAAACTCGACGACGTAACGCGCCTAACAAAAGAGAACTTATCCGGCGCAAGAGTCATCCGTGCGTTCGACGCCGAAGAAAGAGAAAAAGCAGGCTTCGACAAAGCATCCGAAAAGCTTTCGTCCGCTTCTATAAAGGTGGGCGCGTTATCTGCGCTTCTCAATCCTCTCACATATGCCGTGCTCAATCTCGCAATCATAGCCATTCTCTATTTCGGCGGAAAAACCGTGTATTACGGCAACCTTTCGCAAGGCGAAATCATTGCGCTTGTCAACTATATGACGCAAATCCTCAATGCGCTCATCGTTTTTGCCAACTTGCTGGTAACGTTCACCAAAGCGTCTGCGTCCGCGGCGAGAATCAATGAAGTATTTGCCGTTACGTCCTCTATGCAAGAGGGCGAAGGCGCAACACCCGACATGAACGCCCCCGCAATCGAGCTTAAAGACGTAACGTTCACTTACGCGTCAAGCCCCTCCCCCTCTCTTGAAAACGTCAACATTACAATCGAGCGAGGTCAAAGCGTGGGTATCCTCGGCGGCACGGGCAGCGGTAAAACGACGCTCGTAAGCCTTATGACAAGACTTTACGACGCAACCGAGGGCGAAGTGAAAGTGTTTGGCAAAAACGTCAAGAATTACACAAATTCGCAACTATATTCCCTCTTTGGCGTGGCTCCGCAAAAGGCTATGCTTTTTGAAGGCACCGTGCGTGAAAACCTGCAATGGGGCAAAGCCGACGCAACTGACGAGGAAATCGACAAAGCGCTTCAAATCTCGCAATCGGCGGAATTCGTCTATGCCAAAAAAGACGGACTTGACGAGTATGTCGCGCAAGGCGGCAAGAATTTGTCGGGCGGTCAAAGGCAACGTCTTACAATCGCTCGCGCGCTTGTATCGTCCCCCGAAATCTTGGTGCTTGACGACAGCTCCAGCGCACTCGACTTCGCAACGGACGCAAGACTTCGCAAAGCGCTCGGCGAATTGCGCGATGAAAGAGGTTTAACCACCGTTACGGTATCGCAAAGAGCGACAAGTCTCAAGTATTGCGACGTAATTATAGTGCTTGACGACGGCAAGGTCGTAGGTCTTGGCAAGCACGAGCAATTGATAAACGACTGCCCCGTGTATCGCGAAATTTGCCTATCTCAAAACAAGGAGGACGAAATCGAATGAAAAAAACCTCCGCAAAATCTCAAAACAGAAAAATGGAAACGGGCGCAATCAAAAAATTGCTCAAATTCGCGCGTCCTTATCTTCCCTATATCGTCGGAGCGCTAGTTTTCTCGGTGATTCAAATTGCCGCAACGTTGCTTGCGCCTGTCGTTATCGGCAATACGGTTGACTACATCATAGGCAAAGACAACGTCGATTTCGGGGTTATCCTCAAAAACGCAGGCATACTCGGCGGACTTATCGCTGCGGCGTTTCTGTTCCAATACCTCAGCAATTTATGCATCAACTTTGCCTCCTTCCGCACTATTCGCGACCTGCGCCGCAAAGCGTACGCAAAACTCAACGACGTTCCGCTCTCATATATAGACAGCAACTCTCACGGCGATTTGATGTCGCGCGTTGGCAACGATATAGACCAGATATCCGACGGTCTTATTCAAGGTTTCTCGCAACTTTTCAGCGGCATAGTTACAATCGTCGGCACGCTTGCGTTTATGATTTGGTACAACTGGCTGATTGCGCTTATCGTCGTGCTGCTCACTCCATTGTCGCTGATCGTCGCATACTTTATCGCACGCGGTTGCCACAATATGTTCGCGCTTCAAGCAAAAAAACGTGGCGAAATGACGGGACTTGTTACAGAGATGCTTTCCAACCAACGCGTCGTCAAACTTTTCGGCTATGAAAAACGTGCGGAAAGCAGATTCGGCGTAATCAACGACGACTTGAAAATATGCGGTCAGAATGCTGCTTTCTACTCCTCATTGGTCAATCCCTGCACAAGATTTGTCAACAGCGTGGTGTACGTTGCGGTATGCGTTTTGGGCGCGTATCTCGTCATCAACGGCAACGAGGTGCTCGGTATGAGCGCATTCAGCGTAGGGGCACTCTCGTGCGTGCTTTCATACGCAAACCAATACACCAAGCCTTTCAACGAAATCACGGGCGTTGTAACCGAACTTCAAACGGCAACCGCTGCGGCAAACAGAGTTTTCGACCTTCTCGAAGCTCCCAATCAATCCTCGGACGCAGGCTTTGAGGATCTTACCGACGTAAAAGGCAACATCTCAATCGATGACGTTTACTTTTCATACGTCAAGGAAGTTCCGCTCATTCAAGGCTTTTCGCTCAACGTCAAGAGCGGTCAACGCATCGCAATCGTCGGACCTACCGGATGCGGAAAAACGACGCTCATCAACCTTCTTATGCGCTTTTACGACGCCGATAGCGGCAAAATCTGCGTGGAAGGCAAGGATATAACCGAGGTTACGAGAAAATCCCTTCGCCTCAACTACGGTATGGTTTTGCAAGATACGTGGCTCAAAAAAGGCACCGTGCGCGAAAACATTGCCTATGGCAATCCCGACGCAACCGACGAGGAAATTGTGCAAGCCGCAAAATCCGCGCATATCCACAACTTCATTATGCGCCTTGAAAACGGCTACGACACAGTGCTGGGCGACGACGGCGGCAACATCTCGCAAGGACAAAAGCAATTGCTCTGCATCGCGCGCGTCATGCTCACTCATCCCCCGATGCTCATTTTGGACGAGGCAACCTCGTCAATCGACACTCGCACGGAAATCAAAATCCAACAAGCCTTCGAAGTGCTTATGAAAAACAAAACTTCATTCATCGTCGCACACCGCCTTTCCACAATCAAAAATGCGGATTTGATTCTTGTCATGAACAAGGGCAACGTCATAGAAAAAGGCACGCACGACGAACTTCTCTCCAAAGGCGGTTTCTACGCGAATCTTTATAATTCGCAATTCGAGCATTGAGAGTCTTGCGCCGAATGTAATCAAAAATCACCCCAATATCAAAAACAGCCTGTGCCAATTCGGCACAGGCTGTTAAATTTTATATCGTTATCAAAATTCGTCGGGGGCGTTAATTCCGAATGTCAACGGGAATATTGCGCTACTGTCAAAAGTTCTGTCAATGCCGTTTACGGCGCTACGCAAGGAAGAGGATACCGACAGCGCGTTTTCCGCTGCGCAGGCAGTTGCTTTCACATCGACCTGTCCTCTGCGTATGCAAATCGAATATGACTTATCCCCTATTGCGACCGTTTCTTCTGTATCGTGGACAATCTTTATACCTTTTTCGACGTTCAACTCGCAAAGCATCTTCAAAAACCGCGCCATATCGTAAACTTTGATATGCAAACCGTCGCTTAACGCGGCACTCTCGCAAAGTCTATCAAGCGCGCTTGCCATGCGGACGTCAAGCGGATTTACGCTTACGTTGAAACTCTTTACGTTTTCAAAACCGCCTATCTCTTTAAGAACGGCTTTCAAGTCGGAAGTATCTATGATCGCAAGTTCGCCAACGCCGAGATTCTTTCTTGTCGTAAAGCAATAATACCCTATTAGAATGCCGTTTTTGCGAATAGCGCGCACCTTCGACATCGAAAATTCAAGACTGGGAACAAAATTGCTCTTTTCACGGAAAACAAGCGGCGAAACGGCGCTGTATATCTCGAATGCGCCGTCCAAATCATCCTCGCAAAGCGGCGATACCGCTATGCTCTCATCGGCTTTCGCGTGCGTCAAAAAATATTCGTCGAAAGTATAATTCAAGTTTGAAAAGCACTTTGTGTAACCATAGCGGCTATACCTTTCTCTAGCTCCCGTAAGCAAGGAAAAAACGATATCGTTTTGCAAGTCGTCGCTTTCCACGCGATTCATAAGCGCGCGCATGTAACCCTTTCCTTGGCAATCGGGCAACGTTGCGACGCTTCCCAAAAACGAGAACTTGTATTCGCCGCCGTTTGTCTTTATGGCGTTAGGAATATTCCCTGCCGCGGCAACGCTTTTTCCGTTGTCTTTCACGACATAATGATATTGCAGCAGATTGCAATGTTCACCGTATGCCTTTGGCATAATGTATCTGAAATCGAATCCGTCCTCTCGCACGGGGCAAAATGCCGAATTGACGATTCTAAGCACCTCGTCGAGATTTTCTCTTCCGTAAATGATTTCCATATCAACCTCCGATTTCCTTGATGATGTCGGATATAATTCTCGTTGCGCCGGTTGACGATTTACTTGTTCTCATCACCGCAACGTCATTGTTCGCGTCGCCCTCGAATTGCGCAAGCAGCGGCAAATCACGGGAAAACAGCACTGCTTTTATATGATTCTTCTTTATAAGGTCGTTCACGTATTCGTTTGCGCTCACAGGGTTTTTTGCCATAATCGCGTTGTATTCGGTCATACCGACAATCATAATATTCAAATCGTTCGGCTCGTACTGCGCCTTGTTGAAAAGCGTGATGTCGCGCGCAACTACGATATTGTCAAAGTCGCGATCGAGGTCGTTTTCTCTTATTACTTCTATACCGCGTTTTTCAAAATCGGCAAAAGTAATTCGTCTTGTCATTCTGCCTCTGACCTTGTCTTTGCTCAAATGACGGCAATAAGTTTCGTTAAATTTCTTCAACGACATCGGTTCGGGAGCATAGATTTTTAAGTCCTCGTTGGTTGACAAGAAAATATAATTCTCTATCTCTTCCACGCCCTCTATGTCCTCGAATTCGAGTTTTTTGAGCGAATACGTATCGGCAAACGCATAATTTTCTATGTATTTCACACTAGACGGAACGACTACTCGAGGCGTAAACATACAACACGAAATCGAATCGCTGCCTATAGTCGTAACGTCATCGGGTATAATCACGTCGTTTTTCACTCCGCTAGGAACTCTGAAAAGCGTCTTGCCATTCTTGGCGTCGCAATACATATAACCGTTTTCGTCCGAATAGAAAACGTCGTTTCCTTCTTCAACGGATAAGAACGTGAGGTTGTCGCAAAAGTCTGAAAAGTTGGTATCAGACTGCTTTACGCTCTTCGGAATAACGTATTTCTCAACGTTTTTCAAATATGACAAGGAATTGGTTTCCAAAACCTCGATGCAATCGGGGATTTTCACTTCGCCCTCCAACGCGTTTGTTGCGAAATACAAATGCTTGTTGTCCTTTGACACGAGCATTGCGCCGTTGTACAAGGTGGAAAAGGATGGATTCTGCGCAGATACGACAATCTTTTTTAAGCCGTAACAGCGGCTTGCAAGAGGATGATTGTATTTGAGATAATTGTCGCCGAGCTTTATTTGTTTCAATTTCGGACAATTTATTATTGCCCACGGTTTTATAGTAAGCTCGCTTGCTTTGACGGCGTTTCTTGTGCGAGGATCAAAGTCTAGTTCTTCAAGCTCGACGTTGTTTGCGAACACCGCTCTGCCCACCTCTTTTACGCACGGCGGAACGCTGATTTTTTTCACGTTCTCCGCGCCGAAGAAAAATTTGTCGGGCAGTTTTTCAAACCGTGCTTTGCTCAAAAACTCCGTCTTAATAGGGCCGGAGCCGTAATATTGCAGTATTTTATACAATATCAAAGCCGTGGACTCGTATTCCTTGTCGCCAAGCATATCGTCCAAATCGACAATAGACAACAAATCGAACTCTTTGAGATATTTGAACACGTGATAATCGTTTTCAAGCGGTTTCAATATGTTTTGGATATATTCCTTGTCCGAGCGCCGTTGCGATATTTTTTCATACACGTACGACGCTGAGAAATAGCTTCTTACGTCGTCGTTCAAGAAGTAGTATTTGCCCGTGATTTTGTTCAGCATCGGATAGAAATCTCTAAATCTCAGCGAATTGTCGTCAACGGGAATCTCTTTGTCTATTCCGCGCAAAGTGTATGAGGTCTTTTTGAGGTTGTCGATTTCGTTCCAAACCAATTTCAGTATAACGTCCTCTATGTTTACGACATTGTCCTTAAACATCAACGCTATCTTTTTGGGAATGGAATATACGCTGTCGCTTTCAAACAATTTCTTATAAACGGTGATTTTGGAATCAAATTCCTCTTTTACGTCATATATGGAAAAATTGCGTCCGTCGCCTATGGAGTCGAGCAACAGATTGATTTTTGTGAAATTGTCAAATATCTCAAAGAATTTGTCGTTATCGTCAAGTTCGGCAAATTGCGAGAGTATGCTGTCGGGATTTATGCCCTTTTCTTCGAGCTTATAAGCCACGTATGCGACAATATGCTTTTTCTTCAGCGGAAGAACGGAATATTTTTCATAATCGGAAAAGCTGTCGAAATCCGCCGTCAAAGATAGTTTCCCGTCGGCGTTCACGTTCGTTGAAGGCAAAACTATTCTGAATACGCCCTTCAAATCGTTCAGTTCGCTAATCACTCTTTGTCTGTCGGATTGCGACAACGCGTCGAGATTGTCAATCAAAAGCGTGATTTTGTTTTTGAACGCGCTGTAATTGAACAAGTCTAAAAAACTGAGTCTGTATGCGTAAGAACTGCGACCGCCGATATAATTCTTTATCGCATCTTTTCCCTTGTATGCCAAATTGCCCAAATCGATATATAGACTTGCGCCGTCTTGTTTAAACCACGTTTTGAGCAAACTGGTAATTCCGCACCCGTATCTTACGTGCAAAAACACGTCTTTATCGTTTGAATCTATAAGCGACTGACAGCCCACAAGCTCGTTTGAGTCGTCTTTAACGATGTCGGGTATGCATTCGGCGCAAACATTTTCGTCTTTGTTTTGCAAAGCAAACAGCAATCTCGCAACGTGGACGACGGACGGCGTAACGTCGTACGCCAATTCCCTTATGTAGCTGAATTGCGCTTCTTGCGTTTCAAAAAACTTGCTTGCCTGACATGCGTCGTACAATTTTTCGATAAGAGAATCTATGCTGTCGCAAGTTTCGTATGCGTTTTCGATGAGGGAATTGAGATACTCGTATACTCTTTCGTCGATATAATTTCTGCTTGAGTCGTTCACTGCACCGTCGTTTGCGGCGTTAAAACGAGAAAATCTGTGATTTGCATATTTAAACGGCTTTGCAAATTCAAGCGTATCGGACAATGTCGGCGAATACTGCACGTTGGCAAATTTGAAAAGCGCGTAAAGCACGTTTTTTGCAAAAGTCAAATTTGCGCTTTTTTCGATATCGTCCGTGTAATCGTCCTCGCCGACCAGGCAAAAATCCCACTCGACAGTGTTTGTCCTAAATGCGGAAAAAGAAGAAAAATTCGCTTTTTCCGAAATATACACGCCTTTCTTTTCATTATCCGAAACTTCCGACAAAAAATTTATAAACGGCTCGAGCATCGCATAATGAACGGGGTTGTTCATTTTTGACAGCACATTCAGAAAGCCCGTGCCGTCGCCGACGTGTTTGATATCTCTATCAACCATGGAACAGCGCGCGATATCTGCGTTTGCAAACAATTTGCGGCACAATCCGTCGATATCGTTGTCCGAAAAAACGATTTGCTGATAGTTTGTTATGTCCGTGTCCCAAAAAGAGTTTCTAGAGCCGTCCAAATCCACGATAATAATTGTCGTGTTCGCATTTCTTTCCTTTGCATAATTAAACTCTTTTTTGCAATACTCACTTTCGCTGTAATTCTTTGAGTTAAAAAGCAAAAACACGTCGCAAGAATATATAGACGTTGCAATATTTATCTGCCACTTGTCGCCTGCTTCGATTGATTTTTCGTCAAACCAAGTCAAAATACGCCTGCTTTGAAGATAATCGTTCACCGCTCGCACGACGTCTACGTCTTTATGGCTGTAACTGATAAAAACTCTGCTCATAAATTCCTCTTTCGCAACGGCAAACAACGCTTGCCACTATATATAAATAGTAACATATTGAACTATGTAAGTCAATAAACAAACTATTGCAATGAGCGGACAACGCAGAATATAAAAGACAACAAAACGCAAAATTCGCAACGCACACTACAATCTAAAGCAAAATCAAATGAAAATTGCAAAAATCAGTTGCATAGCCAAGTAGTTTATGCTATATTAATTCTTGCGCCGGCGTGGTGAAACTGGCAGACGCGCTGGACTCAAAATCCTGTGGACTAATCATCCGTGTCGGTTCGAGTCCGACCGCCGGCACCAACGAAAAAACAACCTTACGAAAACCGTGAGGTTGTTTTTTCATATATCCGCCCAAATCGGGTGCTTGCACACGAGGTAAGGCGGATATATGAAAAAATAAGGCGCATTGCGCTCGTAAGGTTGCTTTTGAGTGCCC
>CAKQUV010000014.1 GCA_934277615.1 uncultured Clostridia bacterium
CGACTTGCATGTGTTAAGCATGCCGCCAGCGTTCGTCCTGAGCCAGGATCAAACTCTTGAGTTCAATCTTGACTGTCTTTAACTTTTTGTTCAAAGGTTTTTAGACGCTTGTTTTAATGATTTAATTCACATTAAAAATCGCTTTTCCAAATTTGTTCAATTATCAAGGTTCGTTTTGCTGTCTTTTTGTGACAGCCTCTAAATACTATCATAAGCGATTTTCTTTGTCAACGATTTTTTTATCATTTTCAAGAAATTTTTTTGAAGTTTTTTTCAAAACTTCCGACAACCCAAAATCTTGTGCTTTCGATTGCTCTCAATCACTATTGAATTGCCCTATCACTTCTGACAGCCTGCATATAATAATCCTTTGAGTTTTTTTTGTAAAGCGTTTTTCGTCGATTTTTGAATTTTTTTTAAGAAATTTTTCAGTATACGTTTTATTATACAAAATGCCTTTTTATTTTCCTATTTATAACCTATATTGCCCAAAACCACGTTAAATGCGGTACTTCGATGCACCGATTCAACATTTTGGCACAAAATGCGCAAATAATCGACGGCTTGCCTTTTGGGCGCATTTCTGCAAATTCTTTAATGCTCATATAACCGCGTTTTCGAATGAACGACAAGTTTAGTCAGCCGTTATATTGTCAATGTTTCCGCACCGGCCCGTATAACTTGACGATTCCTTTTTATTACACAGGCGTGCGTATGCGTGCGCATATACGCGCGCGTATACGCGTATATATATTGTATATATAATACGATAAGTGTTTTAATATTATATAGAGTATGCCGGAGTATCTTATAAGCGGATAATCGCATATTACACCTCGATACATCATTTGAAATCAGAACTTACAGACTACTATCCTTGCCGCTATTCATATCTCGGCTTTAATGAACATATAAACCGGATAATACACTAATCGTATTTTGTAAAAATTGACGCTTCGTGGCTACACTTATCGTGTTTTACTTGTTGTGTGTTGCCATTATAATTAAAAAGCCCGTGCAAAACGCACGGGCTTATATAATCCGTTATAAACTGTTTATTAAGTATCTATTATATATCGAAAGAGTGATTTATTACGCCACCGCCAAGGCAAATGTCTCCGTAATACACAACGGCGTATTGTCCTTCGGCTATTGCTCTTTGTTTGTTATCAAACACGATTCGTGTATTTCCATTATCGAGAACCGTTAGTTTTGCTTTCTGCAGCGGTTGACGATGTTTGATACGAACGTCGCATTCGAACTCTTTTGACGGAGGCGGCGTAATGAAATTGAATCCTTCGGTCTCGAGGCCGTCTTTGAAAAGGACGTCGTCTTCTCCTTGAGATACGATAAGAAGGTTGCGCGCTACGTCTTTGCCAAGCACAAACCATCTTTCTCCGTTGCCGTCGGCACTTCCGCCGATTCCGAGACCTCGGCGTTGCCCCGGCGTATAAAAATAGACTCCGTGATGCCTGCCGACAACCTTGCCGTCCTGCGTTACAATGTCTCCGTCTTTCATCGGGATATACTGCGACAGGAATTGTCTGAAATTACGCTCGCCGATAAAACAAATGCCCGTGCTGTCTTTTTTCTTTGCTACGGGAATATCGAATTTGATTGCAAGCTCTCGGACTTCGGGCTTTGTCAAATCTCCGAGTGGGAAAATAACGTCTCTGAGTTGATGCGATGACACTTGATTGAGGAAATAGGTCTGGTCCTTATTGTCGTCTTTCGCACGCAAAAGATAATGCATATCTCCGTCGTGGCGTACTCTGCAATAATGTCCCGTTGCGATATAGTCTGCACCGAGTTCTCTTGCGAAATCCGCAAACGGTCCGAATTTGACCTCTCGATTGCAAAGTACGTCGGGATTGGGCGTGCGCCCCTTTTTGTATTCCTCGACAAACAACTTGAACACGTTGTCCATATACTGCTTGGAAAAATCGACGGAATAATACGGAATGCCTATTTTATCGCAGACGTATTGCACGTCTGTCCAGTCCTGCTCTCCCGTACAGCAACCGTTGGGGTCGGTTTCTTTCCAGTTGGACATATAAAGTCCGATAACGTCAAAACCCTGCTCTTTCAAAAGAGCAGCGGATACTGCGCTATCCACGCCGCCGGACATACCGACTACAACACGTTTTTTCTTATCACTCATAGCGATATTATTTTAACATCTTGCCGCCGATATGTAAAGCAAGGCAATTACATTTTGATTCGTTTGATAGTCCAACCGTCCTGACGATTCAATTCGTATGCAAGCATCAATCTCTGCGCTTCTTTTACATCGTCGAAAATCATTGCGTCATCCTCATCATTGCAAAACAAAAGTCTTTCATTATCCAAATCCGATGTGTAAGTGTTTGTCTTTTCATTATAAATGACGTAGTTTTCTTCTTCTCCAAAATCGTCGTCGCTCTTTATAGTCTCTTCGGGATTGTTTTTCTCATACATTTCTTTCGTTGCGCAAGCCGCATCGTAAAAACAGCGGCACACCGTCTTGGCACACCACGCCAACGCGTATTCGATTATTCCTCCGAACACTCCGCCGAATAAGACAAAACAGCCATACATAACCGAAAGGTTTACGCACATTATTATTCCACCGACAACGCTTCCGATAATACCGAGGGCAATGACAGTCTTTGCAATTATGTACCAGACGTACAAAATACCGTCTGTCGTTTGCAAATCTTTGAACGGATTCTTTTTCATAATTATTTCCTTTGAGTTTATTGTAGTTTCAACCGTTATTCTATAACATATTGAAGATATGCAGATTAAAATATCACGGTTTTTACACCCCATCCGTCCTTTTCATTTAATTTGGACTCTTTCATAAACGAAACGGCACTATACTCATCTTCAAACACAGAAGCACCGTTTGGATTGTCGCAAGTTAAAATTGCAAATGTACCGAATTGCTGACTGATTCCCGAAAAGTATTTGTCGTCCTTTTTATTGTAAAGTAGAACTCGTTTCTTCGGGACGTCTGCCTTAGCATTCTTTGAGGTTTGGGTTTGGTCATCGACGGCAGTTTTAACATTGCCTTTCAACACTCGTTCTGCGACGTCACAGAAAAATTCGCTTACATATTTTATACATTTAACGATTACAAAGCCTATTACACACACGACAACGGCACCAATCAACATAAGCACCCCCGATAATGCCGAGACGCTTATACAATAATAGATTCCCATCGTAGCCAACAAAATTGCGCCAAGCGAAACTCCGATATATGCCAAAACTATACCTGTGGAAATCATTCCGCTTGCAATCTCGTATCTGTCTTTCATTTGTTTGTCCATAATTCTTCTCCGTTTTTAATATCGGTATACCGATATTTTATTAAATAATATCATTATGCCGATAATATGTCAATAGGAGTTCATTATGGATGTTCTTATTGCACAACGAATCAAAGACTCAATGAAAAACGAAAAACTCACGCAAATGCAATTAGCAAAAGCCATCGGCGTCGGGCAAAGCTCCGTGAGCGATTGGCTCAACTCAAAGAGTGAACCGAGCATCGACAATCTATGGAAATTAGCCGATTTTTTTGACGTGAGCATAGACTTTCTCGTCGGAAGAAAAGAAATATAAAAAAGCACTCCTCTCGAAGTGCTTTTTGTTTGCGAATATATCTTATTTGCTATTCAGTTTTTTAAGTTTCTTTTCTTTTTCTTTGTCGGACATGTTTGACGTTATCGTCCAAATAATAAGTCCGTCGCTGACATTGGGATAGTTCTTTTTGACCGCCTGTACGTTATTTGGATAATTGGCAAGGAATTGTTTTCTTGCGTTCGGCTCCATAACGGCAACGCAAAACGCGTCACTTGTAGCGGAAATTTTGGTTTTTACTTCGTTCATATTCTGCGGATATTCTTTGAAGAATCTATCCATATCGCTTTTTGTCGCCATACTCATCATAAGAAGCACAGGCGCATTCTTTTTCAATTCAGGAATAACGTCTCCGAGCTTTTGGCTGTATGAGTCATACATTGCTTGGCTGCATTTGATAAGAGGTTTGTCTTTCGGGCCTCTCGAGCCTTCGCCTGCAACGTAATCCTTTCTCGGGCGAAGTTGGACGGCTTTGACGATGCAATAAATGATGTAAACGGGCGTCGCAACGAGACCGCAAACCAATCCGAGCAATGCAAGAGCAAACTTTTTCCAACCGCCGACTCTATAATAACTGCCGTCCGAGTTTACGTTGTAAACCGCAACCGCCTCGCTATCTTCGTTTTTCTTGCCTCTCGCATAAAACGCAATGCCGAACGGAAGTCCGCAACATAATAGTCCCACGATAAGAATCAAGATGTTTCCTCCGGTAATTCCGACTATTGTAAGCGGGAGTCCAATCGCATAACCGATTGTCAAAAATACTGCTTTGAGTATAAATTTAACCATAATATTCCTCCTGAGTGTTTTCACACTTGCCCAAGGGCAAGTATATGCATATTATATGCCCAAGGACATATAATGTCAACTATGAATATATTAATTGTGGAAAGAATCAAAGAATTATTAAAATCCGAGGGATTGACTCAAAGCAAACTCGCAAGTGGAATCAACGTAAACCAAAGCACGGTTTGCAACTGGTTAAACGGCAAAAAAGAGCCGTCTATCGAAAGCCTGTGGCGACTTGCCGATTTTTTCGACGTAAGCGTGGACTATCTGATAGGAAGAAAAGAAATATAAAACCATATTAAAAAAGCACTCTCCTCGGAGTGCTTTTCTTTTGATTAAACTGTTATAACAATACAAAAGACGCATTGTTCTGTGATAAATCTATTTGATGTGCGTCGAGATAATTCTGTGCAAGGGCGGTCGATTCAAAAGATTTCGCGCTGTTTATATCTCCAAAAGGTTTTTTCATATAAGTATTTCCCTCTTGTATTACAATATAAAACGGTCTCGTTTACGGCAAAAGCGTTGCAAGCAACGAGAATGCATTGACCATCGCCGAGCCCAACACACCGATAAGTATTATGAAATAGATTACAAAACCAACGACGTTCAATACGATTGAAACGAGGCATCCGATACCTGCCGCACGAGCGCGTTTGGGATAGTCGTTTTTCCAAACGAGCCAAAGAATAAAACCTACGATAGGAATGAAGAATCCAAGAACGCCCCAACCTGCGGAATCGCTTTTATCCTCTTTTTCAGGTTGATTTTGCGATTGTACTGCGTTGCGATACGAATTGTTTGCGTTGTAGGTTTCGTATCTCGGTTGTTGATTTTGGGGAACGTAATACTTGGTTTTCTCAAGAAGATTGCCTATATTTTGGTCTCCGATTTGAGACACCGTAAACGTCGAGATAGGTTCGTTTGCAAAGTCGAAAATAGTCTTGACTACACCGCCGCAGACGGGACATTTTGCCAGAATGCAAATAAGGTTGCCGGAGAAATCAAAAGCGATTTCCCATTCGACCGCGTTTCCGCAAAGCGGACAATTCGGCATTGCGGATTGAAACTTGTTTTGCGCAATCAAACCGATGCCGTCATCATATCTTTGAAATTCCATAACTTGTTCTCCTTTATATAAGCATATCGCACTTTCCGGCAAAAATCAACGTTATTCGTATAAATCTGCCGAATACCTATCCCCGTTATCGGGCAAAATGACCACTATTTTGCCTTCGTCGGTCTTGCGCAACGCCTTTGCCGCGCTGTATGCCGCACCCGAAGAAATACCGCATTTCTTGCCGAATTTGCGACAAATCTCTTTAGCCGTAGCGATTGCGTCGTCATCGGACACCGTGAGTATGTCGTCAAATTTTTTCACGTCCACGATGTCAGGAACGAAGTTTGCGCCTATTCCTTGAATCTTGTGAGGGCCTGCGTGTCCTTCCGACAAAAGCGGACTCGACTTCGGCTCGACCGCAATCATCTTGCAATCTATGCCTTTCTCCTCGATATACTTTTTGATACCCATAGCCGTACCGCCGCTTCCTACGCCTGCGACGACGAATTTCGCATCGGGAACCTGCATAATGATTTCGGGAGCGGTTGTGAAATAATGCGCCTCGACGCAAGCGTAGTTGCCGAATTGATTTGCAAGCCACGCGCCGCCTTTTTCAAGTTCTTTTGCTTTTGCGACCGCACCTGCCATACCCTCGCTTGCGGGAGTCAGAACGAGTTGCGCGCCGTATGCCGCAATCATTGCTCTGCGTTCTTTTGTCATACTTTCCGGCATAACCATCATTGCGTTGAGACCGAGTTCTCTTGCCACATACGCAAGTCCGATACCCGTGTTTCCGCTCGTCGCTTCGACGACTGTTCCGCCCTCTTTTAGCGCACCGTTTTCAAGCGCGCGCATAATCATATAAAACGCCGCTCTGTCTTTTATCGAACCTGCGGGATTGAATCCCTCGAGCTTGCCGACAATGCCGTCTCCCATATCGATAACGGGCGTATGTCCTATCTTTTTTGCCAAAATATCGATTTTATCTTGCAAATTCTTATCCATAAACCATAGATTCGGAAATTTTCCGATATATTTTCACGAGCAACACGTCGTTATGCGTTTTGAACGTCGTTGACGGTCTCGTCGAGTTGAGCGTTCTGTGCTTCCGTTTGTTTTGCGTCCTCTTGCGGCTTGATATGCACGTCGAGTTGATTGAACGGGATTTGTATTCCGTTTGTATCGAAAGCCGTTTTTACCTGTTCGAGCATATCGAAATTGACCGTCCAATAGTCCGCGTTTTTACACCATACTTTTGCAGTCAAATCGATGCTGCTTGCAGATTGTGCGGACACTCTCACGCTCGGAGCAGGGTCTTTGAGAACGAGTTCGTTTTGATTCCACACGTCCTCTATAACCTTCTTTGCTTTCTCGAAATCGTCCGAGTAAGAAATCGAGAAAGTCAAATCCACACGGCGCAAATCTTTTTCCGAGTAGTTGACAATTTCGCTCGTAGAAAGTTTGCCGTTGGGCAAATATATCACTTTGTTGTCCGTCGTGCGAAGTTTGGTATGGCAGATGCGAATGTCCTCAACCGTTCCCTCGTATCCGCACGCTTGAATGTAGTCGTCGTCTCTGAACGGTCTTGTAATAAGGATAAGTATTCCGCCTGCAAAGTTGGAAAGCGTACCGTTGACGGCAAGACCGACGCCGACGCCGAGAGATGCGAGAAGTGCCGTTATCGCGCTCGTATCGATGCCGACGTAGCCGATAAGTGCGATGACCACCAACACTTTCAAGCCGACTTTTGCGACGTAACTGAGCGTTCTGTAAATGGTTTTGTCAATCTTCTTGCTGCTCTCTACTTTCTTATCCGCACGCTTCGCAATCTTCTTGCTGAGCCAGTTAATAAGCGAGAATGAAACTATCATTATCACGATTGAGATAACGACTTTGATACCGGTTGTGGTAAGCCAGTTTTGCACGGTTTGCCAAACTTGTTGCCAATCCATAATATACCTCTTATGCGATTTTTGCGATAACTAATTGTTTATCGCAAGCCGACAATATTATACAATCGCTACGCCGTATAGTCAACAACGGCTTATGCAGGCTTGCGCTAAAAATGTAAACGCCACGCAACAGCGCGGCGTTTCATATTCTTTTAATATCCTAACTTTTGGCACATCTCGTTTATTGCCTCGGCATACAGAGAGCGTGAGTGTTTTTGCGGATTTGTGTTTCCATTTTTCTTTTCTATGTAATAATCTCGCAAGTATCCCCAGTATCCGTTTTTATTTAACCAATCGATTTTATCCGGCAATTCTTCAAAACCTTTCCCTTGAAACGCCCAAGTGTGAGTTTGATCATTCTTATTGAATCGAATATACTGTTGCCCACCCTCTTTGCAATTATAGACAATAGCAAAGTCACAGCTATATTCGATTTTTGATCTCAATCTATCCTTGACTTTTATAGTTAACACACGGGTTGAGTCTTCACAATAATCATACCCGTATCGCCAGGCGATTCTATTTATCGCATCTCGCATAATTGTTTTAATCTCCCCTGGCGTGTATCGTTCATCATCGTCATTTACTTCTATATTTACGTCAAAATCAAAGCCCACGTTTGATTTTCTATCATAAGTAATCATATTCCTACTTGAACTACCTACAAATGTGTATTTGAACGTAAAGCAATCTTTTACGATGTTTTGCACCTCGTGAATAATATTTTCTAATTCTGCTTTTTTCGGTGCAGCTTCTTTCTTTGTTACATAACAAAAATCGTGCATAATAAATCCCTCCAAAAATTATTCCCATATGCCACCCATTTGGTATTCATTGTACCAAATCACATCATTTTACCCACACAATTACTAATTGTCAATACTTTTTTGCATTTTACGAGGACTACAAATCTCTTAAAACAATCGTTAAATATAAAAAACAGTCTGTAAAAATCTTACAGACCGCTAAATAGTTGGCGCACCCAAACGGTTCGTAGCGAGCAACGCGAGCGTAATAGCGATTGTTGCGCTTTGCGCCAATCGCGTCTACGCCAACGAACAGTGCTTTCGCACGTCGTGCATTGCACGGACACTACGCGTCTTGTTCGTTTGCTATGTCCTCTGCGCACGGTTTCCGCAAATGCTACGCGCTTGCCTCTCCCTTTGCTTGCGGTCAGCAACAGGTATAGAATCCGTTGGGGTGCAAGTGAAAAATGCCGTGATGCTCACGGCATTTTGAATGTCAATGACGAACAAAAAGGAGCGTCTTTTTAAGCCTAAAAAGGTGCAGGCGTCCACGGGGATTTGAACCCCAAACAAAAAAACATTTGGACAAGTGCGGCGAGTTATTGAAAAAAGTGGAGGATTATGGTATAATAAAAACATTGAAATATAGAGCGAAGGCAAAGGACAAGTTTGTTGAGGCGTAGGACAACCCTACGGTTTTCAAAGATAAGATATTGTTCATATGTTTCTGTACAAAAACGTGTTTAATTATTAATATTCACGTGGTATAATAGTTGATCAAAGAGAAGGAGGCTTTCTTTTATGATTGAATTCAAAAACGGTTTTTATGCTGACGTCCGCACCGAGGACCGCAGCCGGACCGTGATTTCCTATACAGACGGTATTTTGCAGGAAATGAAGACCAGCGTCGAATGCCGCGCATTTCTGCGGGTCTATGATGGCAGGATGTGGTATTATGCATCCGTGACCGACCTTGCGCATCTGCAGAAGACGCTTGACGGTCTTTATGCGGCTGCCACACCCAATGCGCAGATCCTTGATGATCCCGTTGTCCGCCGCTTCGAGCGCAACCGGGACACGGCGCTCCGCTTTGCCGACTGCTCCGTGTGTGACATTCCCGCCGGGGAGAAACAGGCGCTTCTGCTGTCATATCTGCCCCTACTCTCGGAGGATTCCTGCGTCACCACGCACAAAGGCTTATATCTTGACCGCAACAGCCTGTTCCGCTTTCAGTCCAGTCTCGGAGCGGATATCACATATGATTATCAGACCTGCGGACTGTCCTTCACGTGCAGCATGGCGGAAGGCGAAAAGAAGTTCACGGGGACATGGCAGAAGGGCGCGACCCGCTTCGACGAGCTTAAGGGGCTGAATGACGAGCTTCGTGCCGCCGTTGCGGAGGAGGCATATTTCATGCGCAATTCCGTACCGGTCACCCCCGGGAAATATCCGGTCGTCCTTTCGCCGGAAGCAGCCGGAGTCTTTGCGCATGAATCGTTCGGACACAAGTCAGAATCCGACTTCATGCTCTCGGACAAATCAATGCGTGATGAGTGGCAGCTCGGCAAAACCGTCGGCTCGTCCATTTTATCTATTGTTGACTGTGGTTCCGTCCCCGGCTGCGGATATGTTCCGTATGATGACGAGGGAACACGCGCACGCAAGAATTATCTTATCAAAAACGGCATACTGGCAGGACGCCTGCACAGTGCCCAGACTGCTGTTGCACTCGATGAGGCGCTTACTGGAAATGCACGTGCGACCGACTGCACATTCGAGCCGATCGTGCGCATGACGACCACATATATTGAGGGCGGCGATCTAGATTTCGATCAGCTGATCGCCCCGATCAAAAAGGGTTATTTTATCAAAACGATCAACCACGGGAGCGGCATGAGCACATTCACCATAGCCCCCAGCCTTGCATACGAGATCGTTGACGGCAAGTTGGGGCGTCCGGTACAGATCAGCGTGCTGACAGGCTCTGTGTTTGAAACGCTCGGTCTGATCGACGGTCTGACGCGGGATGTGCACCTGCTTTCGTTTGTGACCGGCGGCTGCGGCAAAATGGAGCAGATGAATCTGCCCGTAGGTTTCGGCGGTCCGTATGTCCGCGTTTCGTCTATGAATGTACAGTGAGGTGAGAATCATGGAAAAAGAGTTTTTGACCGAAGCACATCGTTCCGTTACACTCAATGTCACCGGAGGCAAAATCGACAGCTTCCGTGAGAAGGAAGAAACAACCGGCACTGTCCGCGTATATGAAAACGGATGCATCGGTGTTGCCGGGTGTCTCGGAATACCCGACGAGAACGCACTGACAGACAAAGCCAGAGAGGCTCTGGCACTCGGCATTCCATATCCCTGCAAACTCGGCGGCGCACTGGAACAGGAAGATCTCAAAGAAAAAGAGATCATCCCGGTATCAGAGCTGATACCCACAATGCAGAGCTTCCTTGACCGTCTCGGCGATGCCTGCCCGCGTTTCGCCTTTTCAAATAAGATCAGCTTGAATTACAGAAAGGTCGAATACCGCAACTCCCTGGGGCGTCACCTGACAAGTTCCGGCAGCAATGTGGACATTCAGTTGCTTGCACAGAATCGTGGATCGGGAAATCTGTTTGATACCTCGTTCGGCTATAAAGGCGCTGACTTTGACCCGGATGCGCTGCTTTCACAGTTCGGAAAAGAATATGATGCGTTTTACACGCCTGCTGACATTACTCCCGGACGCTATCCCGTAGTTATGGATATCAGCGACCTGTTCGGCGGCACTCTGCAGCATTTTATTGCCGAAATGTACGCTTCCGGCGCTTCGCTGCTCAGCGGAAAACTTGGCAAAAAGGTTTTCTCGGACAGGCTCTCACTTAAAAATGATATGAATCCCGCAACAAACCCTGGTGTATGCTTCTTTGATACCGAGGGATGCGTAGCACCTGATCTGCGCCCCACGCTGATCGACAGGGGAGCACTTGTCGGTCTTCTGACAACGAAAAAATCAGCAGAAAAGCTGAACCTGCCAAACACCGGCACGGCGGCAGCCCCTTATGACGGCGTGCCGACCCTTGGCTTCAACCGTTTTTATGCAGAGCCGACTGCGCCTACACTAAGCGCGCTTGTATCGGGCAAAGCGATCTATGTCGTCATGACTTCAGGCGGCGATACCACACCGGACGGTCATTTTGCCGCACCGGTACAGATGTCTTACCTGATGGAAAACGGCAGATTGGTCGGACGCCTTCCGGA
>CAKQUV010000015.1 GCA_934277615.1 uncultured Clostridia bacterium
TGGCGGAAGCGGTGGGATTCGAACCCACGAACGAGTTACCCCGTTACCGCATTTCGAGTGCGGGCCGTTATGACCACTTCGATACACTTCCGTATTGTATGTTGTCGGTGCGTTGAAGTGGGCATAGGTACGCGTGCGTACATACAGTGACCACTTCGATACACTTCCGTATTGTATGTTGTCAGTGCGTTGAAGTGGGCGTAGGTACGCGTGCGTACATATAATGACCACTTCGATACACTTCCGTATTGTATGTTGTCAGTGCGTTGAAGTGGGCGTAGGTACGCGTGCGTACATATAATGACCACTTCGATACACTTCCGTATAATTTATTGCGTTTTCGCAATTTGCTAACACATTATAGTATATTATTTTTGATTTTGCAACAAATTTTGTCTTGCATATCCGCATAATCTCAATTATACTGGTTTTATAATACTTAGGGGGAACTATTGTGTCCAAAATTTCAAAAACCGAAAAAATCTTGTATTCTTTGCTCGGGTTGTCCGTCGCAATCATCGTCCTCGGTATACTGTTTTTGCTAAACGCAATGCAAGACATGTCCAATCCCGACAATATCGCGTTCTTTACCGCATTCAGCAAAATCGACAACGTGCTTGCAAAATATATTGTCGTCATACTCACGATGAGCTGCGGAATTATGCTGTTTTCGAACGTGGCGTTGCGTTTTCCGAACAAGAAACTGCGCAACGGGCTCACAATCGGCATTACGACGTTTGCTTTTGTGTTGACCTTGCCGCTTGTGTATGTGTTTATCGCAATTCTTCCGCTTGCGGCGAAAGCCACGACAAGCGGTATGCCTGCCTTCGAGCAACTGAACGTCGTTGACCAAGTTATGCGCACGGACAATATTCTGGCAGGATTCATGGACTGGTTCGGTAGCGGAGCGTTTCTTTGGGTGGTGCTTGTGTTTATGTTGCTTTTGTCCATACTATTCTTGCTTGAGCCGCTGTTTGCGGGCATTTGCGTTACGAAAGGCAAGATTCTCAATATCGTAGGCAAAAACAAGGACGGAAAAATCCGTCTCTTCACCACCGACGAATTGCCCGTGCTTAAGGCTCAACGTGAAGCAGAACAAGGCGAAGGCGAGCAAAAGAGCGAGGACGACGAGGCGAATTTGGAAATGCCTGTCGAAGTCGCTTGCGACGAAACGGCGGAATAACGAATATATGCCATATAAGGCGGGCGCAAAAATGCGCTCGCTTTTGTTTTTTCCCGTTACGCTTGATTTTCGTGCAAATACGGCTTATTATATCATTAGCAAACGAAAGGACTTGAAAAAATGGATATTTGCACTTTTTTGGAAAAATCATATACCGCATACCACACCACGCTCAATTGTCAGTTCATACTCGAAAAGAACGGCTTTGAACAACTCGACCTCGACAAAGAGTGGACTTTGACAAAAGGCGGCAAATATTACGTAACTAAAAACGACAGCGCGCTTATTGCGTTCAAAGCAGGCGAAAACTTTGCTTTCAATATCGCCGAAAGCCACACGGATTCGCCTTGCCTCAAAGTGAAGGGAAACAATCCCGTGCAAACGCCGGAAGGCGCGCGAGTAAACGTGGAAGAGTACGGAGGACTTATCCTCTACTCCATGCTCGACGCACCGCTCAAAATCGCAGGACGCGTGCTTGAAAGACACGGCGACAAACTTGTGTCCAAAGTGGTCGAAAGCAAATACAACGTCCAAATTCCGTCCGTCGCGATACATCACAATCCCACCGTCAACAACGGCATGGCATTGAGCGTGCAAAAGGATATGTTGCCGCTTTTGGGCAACGTTGAAGACTTGTATTCCACTCTCTCGAAGGACGAAATCGTGGACGCGGACTTGTACGTAGTGCCTGCGACAACCCCCTATTACAGCGGCGTGAACGAGGAATATCTCTGCTCGCCGAGAATAGACAATCTCACAAGCGTGTATGCGTCTATGCAGGCAATCGTTGAATGCAATCCGCAAAACGTCGCGCTTGCGTGCTGCTTCGACAACGAGGAAGTGGGCAGCCGTACAAAGCAAGGGGCAAACTCCGCGCTTCTGCGCAACGTACTCAAAAAGATTGCGCGCGGCATGGGCAAGAGCAAGGACGAATTTATCTCCGCTTGCGAAAACGGTTTTATCCTCTCAATCGACAACGGACACGCTATGCACCCCTCCTTCCCCGAAAAGTCGGATATCAAAGAAAGAGTGTATCTCAACGGCGGTATTGTGATAAAACACCACACCAACTACTCGACGGACGGGTTCTCCTCCGCAGTGGTGAAAACAATGCTTGACAAAGCAGGCGTTGAATATCAGGATTATTACAATCATTCGGATTTGCGTTGCGGCAGCACCATAGGTCTTATGACCAGCGCAAACCTTGCAATGAACGCTTGCGACATCGGTCTTGCGCAACTCGCAATGCACTCCGCAGTAGAAACCGTGGGAGCAACGGATATCGCAAAAATGCAAAAGTGCGTAAACGCTTTCCTAGGTTGCGCAATAGTGCAAAAAGGACAAAACGTAGAGATAAAGTTGTAAAACTCGCACTTAAACTTCGTTTTTTGCGCAAAACGACTATAATTTAAGCAATTAAAAAGGACTTGCGATTTGCAAGTCCTTTTCGTTTGTTTTATATCTTAATCGGCTTACTCCACAAACGCTACGAACGCTTGGTGCGCCGTGTAAAGATCCGCTTTGGAGATAAGCTCATAAGGCGCGTGCATCGAGAGTACCGGAACGCCCATATCAACAGTGTCGATATTCATGTTGGAAATGAATTTTGCGACCGTTCCGCCTCCGCCGAGGTCCACTCTGCCGAGTTCGCCGGTTTGCCATACGATGCCTGCTTTTGCAAACACTTGGCGCAAATAGCCGATATACTCTGCGGAAGCGTCGTTGGAGCCGGACTTGCCGCGTGCGCCCGTAAACTTGTTCATTGTAACGCCAAAGTTGACGTGTCCTGCGTTCATATCCTCGAATGCGGAAGCAAATGCAGGATCATAGCCTGCCGTTACGTCTGCGGAGATGCACTTGGAGTTTTCTCTCACGACGGACGGATTTGCGCCGTAGCTCTTTGCGATTTCATTTAGCAAGTCGTTGATGAGAACGCATTGCATGCCCGTGTTGCCCTCGGAGCCGATTTCTTCCTTGTCGGCGAGAATGCACATAACCGTTTGGTCGGTATTTGCCTCAAGGGTTGCGGTGATTTCGGGATAAGCGCACACTCTGTCGTCATGACCATAGCTTGCAACGAACGCTCTGTCAAAACCGACGTCCTTAGCCTTGACTGCAGGAACCGCCTCGAGTTCTGCGGAAATAAAGTCCTCTTCACAGATACCGTACTTGGCGTTGAGGATGTTCAAAACGCCTTTCTTGACTGCGTCTTTTTCATCGCCCTTTACGGGGATACCGCCGACGAGCAAGTTGAGATTTTCCGCTTGGAAACCGTCCGCAATCGTCTTGGTATTGAGCTCTTGAGAAAGGTGCGGAAGCAAGTCCGTGATGTAGAACACGGGATCGTTTTCGTCCTCGCCGACATTGAGCGTAACTTTGCTGCCGTCTTTGAGAATCACTACGCCGTGAAGAGCAAGAGGAATGGTGAGCCATTGATACTTCTTGATGCCGCCGTAATAGTGCGTCTTGAGATACGCCATATCCGCTTTTTCATAGAGCGGAACTTGTTTGAGGTCAAGACGAGGGCTGTCAACGTGTGCAACGAGAATACGCACACCGTTCTTTGCCACGTCTGCCTTGCCCGCGCGGATGATGAAAAGTCCTTTGCCACGATTGTTGTAGTAGAGTTTGTCGCCGGGGTTGATTTTGTCTCCAAGCACGTACGCCTTGTAGCCTTGCGCCTCGATCATGGCGACGCTTTCCGCCACCACTTCCCTCTCGGTCTTGCCGTTGTCAAGGAATTTTTTGTAACCTTCTGCATATTCGCTGATGACGGAAAGTTGCTTCTCGTCCGCCAATGCGTAAACGTTTTGTCTTTTATAAGTGTAATCCATAAAAGCCTCACAAAATTTATTTTCTGCCAACATTATACCACACCCGTGCGAAAAATCAACAAATGCGCCGATAATAAAAATAATGCCCCGCAAAGAGCATCATTTTCTTCCCACAAGTTCGTCAAGCGAAACGTCAAAAATATCCGCGATTTTTACAAGCATAAATATGTCGGGCGTGCTGTATCCGTTCTCATAATTGGACACCAAACTCTTTTTCCCGCCCAACATCTCCGCAAGCTCGCCTTGCGTCTTTCCATACAGTATTCGAAGCGCTTTGATATTCTTTCCGATTTCGTTTTTCATATTGACAATAGTACAAGTATTTTGTACAATATGTAAAAAAGTACAAGTTGTTTGTACCTGTTTATGGAGGAGAAATCAACAATGAAAAGCAAAATGACAGCCGGGCTTTTGGCATTTTTTGTCGGAGGACTTGGCGTCCACAAGTTTTATCTCGGCGAAAACGGAATAGGCGTGGTGTATCTGCTATTCTGTTGGACGGGCATCCCTGCTATTATCGCCTTTATCGAAGCGATAATACTTTTGACAATGAGCGACGAGGATTTTAACGCCAAATATAACGGCGTCGACAACACGCAAAAAGTCGTGCCCTCTGTTTACACACCCGTAGAAACGTCAAATGCCGTCAATCAACAGCCGACAGCCGTTAACGCACAATCGGCTCAATCAAAAGTTGCTCAATCGCCGCAAGTGGACGTCGCACAAACTCTTATGACTTACAAAAACTTGCTCGATACGGGCGTAATCACCCAAGAAGAATTCGACACGATTAAGCACAAATTGCTCAAACGCGGGGTGTAATATGAGAAAAACCAACATATTTCTTTATATTTTGGTAGCACTCACGCTTTGTTGCGTTGTCCTCGGTATAGTCGGCGCAATAATGACGTATAACGACGTTCAAAAATATACTATAATAGAAACAAATGAGTATGGTTTTTCCACATCCATAGGCCATATCTATCACGATTTGGAAGTTTCGTTAATAGTATCGGGAACAAGTCTACTTGCTCTTTCGTTACTATTTTTGTTGTTAGCACGCTTCGTGAAAATCAAAAATAGGCAATTGTTTGCAATCGGCGCAGTATTTGTATATCTCATTTGTATGATATTGCTGATACTTGCCACTACGACATACTATTCTTATGATGGTATCATACTTTATGCTCAGCGCATTGATATAGATCCAACGTGCTTGGCGTTGATGATTGCAACGGCAGTTATTTTGGGGGTGCTTGCAATTGCTACGATCGTTTATGTCGTTATAACAACGATTTCCGCAAAAAAGCATCCCGTTCTTCAACAAGCCGTACAGCGTCACAATCAACAATCCAATATATCATCCGACGCAACGCTTGCAAATAGCAATGAAGAGACACCTACTATCCACCTCCTTTCCTATGAAGAAGGAGCGCGACAATTATTATCTTTCAAGTCGCTTTACGACTGCGGAATACTCACGGAAGAAGAGTTTATCGCGCAAAAACGACGGATAATCTCGTCAATAGATAATAAATGATTAATAAGAGGTAAAAAATGAAAAACAAATTCAAATATATATGTATACCGATTATAGTTTTGCTTGCATTGAGTTTTATTATCGGATTGGTTATTAACAGCCTTTTTTTAAATCCGCTCGGAATAGTCGGAAGTATTATATTGCTTGGAGCAATCGTTTTTACGGTCTTTGCAATACTCAAAAACCCGCTATTAACGATTGGTATGCTTGTAATCAGTTTCGTTGCAAAATTTATGATTGGAGTTTCGGGCGGTATATACTACAATATTTATTATGCCAACGGCTTTACTATTACAAACAACGTCATTACATCTTTGTTACTCCCCATTGCAAACGTGCTCGGAGCAATATATCTCGTTTGGGGTATATGCAATATCATTATGAACGGAAAGCAAACCAAACAAGCGACTTCGGCGACTCAAACCGCTACGCAACCGAATGCACAACTTTCTCTCGACGCTATCAACGCAATGTCGCAAGAATTGCAACAATACAAATACTTGCTTGACAACGGAATACTTTCCGCCGATGAGTTTGCAGTCGAAAAAGCCAAAGTTATGAAAAAATACGGATTTGCACCGACTGTAAAACAATCGCAATCACAGCCCGATACACAATATAGTCAGTTTTCTCGACTTTTACAAGCGGACGGAACGTACAAATTCAGCGATATAGTTTTGACTCTTGCAAAGGCTAAATACGACTTCAAAAATGCCGATTCGGGCATTTCTCTGCTATCGGGAACTTACATATTGGATTCCACGAAGAAAGTCGTTACACTCTTTAAGACCGACAAGTCGTTGATGCAACTCTCTATCGACGAAAGCGGTAATCTCGTAACAGCCAACGGAAACGTTTATGAAAAACAATAAAGCTAAATTGCACACCGCAAGCGTCACTCTTTGAGTGGCGCTTGTTTTTTGCCGTTTTGCATTTACAAGAGTGAGTTTTGTGGTATAATTATTGCAATAAATATCTTATAGGTGGTTTTTATGATCGTAGATAAAAGACAAGAGGTGCTTGCACACAATTTGGTCAACTACTCTATCCACGTCGGCAAGGGCGACAAGGTTTGGATTGACGCTATCGGTTGCGGAGAACAACTGCCTGCGTGCATTATTCGCGAAGTGTATAAGAACGGCGGAATTCCCTTCCTCAACATAATCGACAAGCGTTTGCAACGCGAATTGCTTATGGGCGCGACTCCCGAAATGTTGGATATGTGGGCAAAGCGCGACGCGGATTTTATGGATAAAATGGATTGCTATATCGGCATCCGCGGCGGCAACAACAGCTATGAAACAAGCGACGTACCGGAGAGCATTATGCAAGAGTACGACAAGCGTTACGGTATCCCCGTGCATAGCGACAGACGCGTGGCGCATACTCGTTGGGTTATTTTGAGATACCCCACCGAAGGCATGAGTCAACTTGCAGGAATGAGCACCGAGGCATTTGAGGACTACTTCTTCAACGTGTGCTGTCTTGACTATCAAAAGATGAGCGATGCGATGGAACCGCTGGTTAATCTTATGAATAAGACGGATAAAGTGCATATTCTGGCAAAAGGCACCGATTTGACGTTCTCTATCAAGGGCATCCCTGCAATCAAATGCGACGGCGCTTGCAACATTCCCGACGGCGAAGTTTACACCGCTCCCGTCAAGGACAGCGTGAATGGTTATATCAGTTACAATACCCCGTCAATCGAAAACGGCTTCCGCTTTGAGAACGTTCGCCTCGAATTCAAAGACGGCAAAATCATCAAGGCGACAGCCAACAATACCGAGAAAGCCAACGCTATTTTCGACACTGACGAGGGAGCGAGATACGTGGGTGAATTTGCAATCGGCGTCAATCCGTACGTAACGCAAGCAATCGGCGATATCCTCTTTGACGAGAAGATAAGCGGCTCTTTCCACTTCACTCCCGGATGCTGCTATGACGACGCGCCAAACGGCAATAAGAGCGCGGTGCACTGGGATTTGGTATTGTGCCAGAATCCTGAATTCGGCGGTGGTGAAATCTGGTTTGACGACGTTCTAATCCGCAAAGACGGCCGCTTCGTCCTCCCCGAACTCTTCGGCTTGAACCCCGAAAATTTGAAATAATCAAATCGTATCCTTATAAACGAAAAGCCACACGAACAATCGTGTGGCTTTTTATAATGTTTTTTCGTCATACCATAATAATCCCATAATTATACCATTTATCTGTAAAACTCTACTATATGAAAAATCCACCGATTGCTCGGTGGATTTTGTGTTGTGTTTATCGATTAGATGAGTTGCAAAATGCAAGTTTCTGCTGCATCACCGCGACGGTTGCCCGTTTTGAGGATGCGAGTGTAACCGCCGCCTTGTCCGAGTTCGTTCTTACGAGCGTCGTACTTGGGTGCATACTCTTTGAAAATCTTTTCGATGAGCGGGTGTTTTGTGTCTTTGATGCGTGCTTTGTATGCGCTCTTGGACTCTTTCTCGCCCTTGATTTCTTTGAGGTCAACAAGCTCTGCCATAAGTCTTCTGCGTGCTGCGAGTTTCTTGGGGCCGTCGTTGGTGAAAACGACTTCGTTCTTTGCGCCCTTTGCGTTCGTAACGGTCTTGGTGACTTTGACATCGTCTTGATAGGCTCTCATTGCGATAGTGATGTATTTCTCTGCAAGACTTCTGACTGCTTTTGCGCGATCGACTGTCGTTTCGATTTGACCGTACCACAAGAGTTCAGAAACTTGGTTTTTGAGCATAGCCATTCTTTGGTCTGTGCGTTTTCCTAATTTAGACATTTAGTTCCTCCTGTACCCTTAGTCCTCAACGACTTTCAAACCAAGTCCGAGGTCTTCGAGTTTCTTGACAACTTCTTCGAGTGATTTTCTGCCGAGGTTTCTCACTTTGAGCATATCGTCTTCCGTACGCTTTGTGAGATCTTCGACTGTGTGGATGTTTGCACGCTTCAAGCAGTTGTATGAGCGCACCGAGAGGTCGAGATCTTCAACCGACATATCCAAAACCTTGGTTTTGGTGTCTTGTGTGTCAGGTTTGAGGATTTCAACGCCCTTCATACTTTCAACGAGGTCAACAAAGAGTTTGAGGTGATCGTTCATAATCTTTGCTGCGAGCGACGTGATTTCTTCTGCGGATGTCGTGCCGTCGGTTGTCACTTCGAGAGTGAGCTTGTCAAAGTCGATGCTTTGCTCGACACGAGTGCTTTCTACCGCATAGTTGACTTTTACAACCGGCGTGTAAATGGAATCGATTGGAATATAACCGATGAGTTCGTGACTGTCCTTGTTTTGAGATGCAGGAACGTAACCTCTTCCGCAATCCACGAAAATGGACATATCAATCTCAGCACCCTCGTCCAAAGTGCAGATGACTTGGTCGGGATTCATGACTTCGATGCCTGTTGCGCATTGAATGTCACCGGCAGTAACGGTGCCGACTGTGTTTGCATAGAGCTTGCACTCTTGCTTGCCGGCGGTCTCGAGACTGCTTACCGCTTTGAAACGAACAGTTTTGAGGTTGAGGATAATTTCCGTAACTTCCTCTTTTACGCCCTTGATTGTGGAAAACTCATGCTCCACACCCGCAATCTTGATACCGACAGCTGCGGCACCCGGAAGTGCGGAAAGAAGGATACGACGCAAGCAGTTGCCAATCGTCGTGCCAAAGCCGCGCTCGAGCGGTTCGACTACGAACTTGCAGTAATTGCCGCTTCCGTTCGGTGTAGGCGTAATTTTGGGACTTCTCATTTCCATCATAACTGTGTCCTCCAATCAGATTATTTTGAGTACAACTCGACGATAAGGTGTTCTTGAATATCGAGGTCGATGTCTTCTCTTTGAGGAAGTGCAACAACCTTGCCCGTCAACGTTGCGTTGTCGAATTCAAGCCATTTTACGAGGCTGAGATTCTTTGTTTCTTTGACAGCGTCCCACATAGAGGAGTCTCTCTTGTTCTCTTTGACTGCGATGACGTCGCCGACTTTGATGAGGTAGGACGGAATGTCAACCGTTTTGCCGTTGACCGTGATGTGTCCGTGGTTGACGATTTGACGTGCCATTGCTCTTGAAGAGCCGAGACCAAGACGATAAACTGCGTTGTCAAGACGTCTTTCGATAAGGGTGAGCATGTTGTCACCGGTTACGCCGCGCATTTCGGACGCTCTGTCATAGTACATCTTGAATTGTTTTTCCGTTACGCCATAGTAGCGTTTGGTTTTTTGTTTCTCGCGAAGTTGGATGCTGTAACCGCTTGCTTTCTTTCTTCCTTTGCCGTGGTCACCCGGAGGTGCGTACTTGGTAAGGATGGGGCATTTGGTGGAACTGCACTTTTCGCCTTTCAAATAAAGTTTGCAACCTTCGCGTCTGCAAAGACGGCAATCTGCTCCTGTATATTTAGCCATAACTTAAATCCTCCTCTTACAGTCTTCTCGCCTTCGGCGGACGGCATCCGTTGTGAGGAATCGGAGATACGTCTTGAAT
>CAKQUV010000016.1 GCA_934277615.1 uncultured Clostridia bacterium
CCTATGGTCAAGTGGTCTAAGACATCGCCCTTTCACGGCGGTAACCCGAGTTCGAACCTCGGTAGGGTCACCACGAAACCCGACTATTGCAGTCGGGTTTTTTCTATCCTACCAAGGTTTGGATATTTCATATCCTCACGCCTTGCGTGCCGAACTCGGGACACCCGACTGACGTTTCACTATGCGAATAAATTCGCTCGTTCCACTATTACGGCAGTCGCCAACCGCGCTGCCTACGAACCTCGGTAGAGTCACCAAATGGCAATAATACGAACTCAAATAATGGGTTCGTATTATTTTTTCTTCGAGAATTTTTTGCTACTAAATTACATCTATAAATTCAAAGAATTTATAAAAATCTCATATTGTTGATTTTAGGCAATTAAGACACCACCCTATTTATCCATGCATATGCTTACGCACAAAATTTGCGCGCAACTTCTTATATTATCATTCAGATTCATCGTTTAACATTGCCTCTTGTGCAATACCATATGCGTTTGAAAACGGTGAAATATCATCTGTTGAGCGGTTTATATCTCGTAATAGTCCCTTATAAAGATAACGCAAGTCTTTATTGCGTTCTTCAAAACCGACATGCAAATCATTTTTCGCGATGCGACCGAACGTTAAATCTTTTAATCGTCGATATTAACTTTTTCGACGCATAGTCGGACGGAGCACGCCAAACCCAATTTCCTTGTGCAACGGACGGCGTATTCATTCTGCCTTCTTCGTTTCCAAGCAAAAGCCAGTCCTGCAACGGTATCACCGCAAGTTCCGCAATTGAATCAAACGCCAGTTTAATCATCTTATACGTCGGGTTTAACCCTTTGATGTGCGAACATTCTCTGTTGAATCGTTTTAGCGTTTCTCCGTCAAGGTTTTCCGTCCACGTACTAGTACAGTCGGCGTCGTGAGAACCTGTATAAACCACATAGTCTTTATTTGTATATAGTCTCGGCAAATATTCGCTGTCTTCATCAAAAAACGCAAACTGCAATATTTTCATCCCTGGATATCCGCAATAAGCAATCAACTCGCGCACGTCATCTGTCAAAAAACCAAGATCTTCCGCGATTATTTTTGCATTCGGAACGCTTTGATTTATCGCGTCGAAAAGTTTTTCCCCGGGACCATTTTTCCAGTGTCCGTTGCGAGCGGTCTGCTCGCCGTACGGTATTGCATAATATCCCGCAAACCCGCGGAAATGGTCTATCCTTACAATGTCAAATAACGACGCGCAGATTTTGATGCGCGAGCACCACCACTTGTAGCCGTTCTGCTCCATTTTCGCATAATCGTAAATCGGATTGCCCCACAATTGTCCATCGGGAGAAAATCCGTCGGGAGGACAGCCTGCAACGAATGTCGGATTCAAGTTCTCGTCAAGAAGATACTCGTCTGTGTTGCTCCACACGTCAACCGAATCATATGCAACGTAAATCGGTATATCGCCTATAATCTTTATGCCTTTCGAGTGTGCGTAAACGCACACCTTTTTCCACTGGGAGAAGAACTCGTATTGAACGAATCTCCAAAAATCCATTCGCGACGAAAACTTCTCTCTGCACCGGATAGCATTTTTGTAAATTCTATACTCCTCCGACCACGACGACCACGGCGCATAATTAAATTCTTCTTTGAGGGAAAAGAACAGCGCATAATCGTCAAGCCACCAGGAATTAGAATTGCAAAATCTCGTAAAAGCGGCATTTTTCTTAAAGTTAGAGTACGCTTTTTTCAAAACGTTTATGCGCGTTTCAAACAATCTCCCGTAATTCACTCGCTCGCCGCAATCTTTTTGTGATTCCAAATCGGTGTCCGAGAGCAAACCCGCGCTTTTCAACTCATCCAAATCCACAAAATACGGATTTCCCGCAAAAGATGACGGCGACTGATACGGGCTGTCGCCGTAGGCAGTCGGATTGAGCGGCAAAACCTGCCAACACTTCGTTGAGGTTTTGTCCATAAAGTCAATCCAATCATAACACGGCTTGCCAAAAGAGCCTATACCGTACTCGGATGGCAAACTGCTAACCGCCATAAGCAATCCGCTTTTGTGCGAAAAACCAAATTTTTTATTTACCGCCATATAACAAACTCCCTATGCCGACTTGCGTTATTTCAATCTGATTTGATCCTCGACGTCGAATATAGACATCTTGTCAACGGGCAATACAACGTCAATGCTTTCTTCATTAAAATCACCCCCGACCTTGGCGTATAATACCACTCCGTCTCTCTCGCATTTTGCATATCGTTCGGTACCGTAATCTAAAATCTTTTCGACCGAAAACGGTATGCCGTCCGTCGCAATTTCAACGTCTTGTGGCGAAAACTCAAAACTCAATGCTTTGCCGATAATCTTCGTTCCGCCGATTCCGACCAACTTCGACGCAAGTTCTCTTGTGCACTCAAACTTATGTCCCATCGTCTCGAACGAAAATTTCGGGATTGCGGCAGACTTAACGATTTCCTTAAACGTTCTCTTATCCTTGTTCCTTTGACGAAGCATTTTTCCGCTTAGCGTATTGAACGCAGGTATTGCCTCGTGAACAATCTTGTCGTCCGTCGAACACGTAACTTTTTTCAAGTCGATACCAAGCGTAATCTCTCCGCTCGTTTCTTCGTCAAATAAAGCAAAAATTATCTGACCGCCTGTTTCGACGTAATGCAAATACTTTCCGTTGACTTCTTCGACCTTTTGCACCGTTCCGACAACGTCGTTTCCTTTTTCGACAGCATCGACAGGAATGGTCAACTTATAATTTCCGTCTTCCATTGAAAATGCCGACGGCAATTCTATCCTCGACGAACCGATTTCAACCGTATGATTTTTCACGACAACGCTTATGACAGAGCAATCGGGAATTCTCGGAATCATATTCGCTTCGGTTTCCGCGTCGAAAACCTGCATGTTTTCGATATCAAACGAGATTTCAATAACGCTTCCGACTTCAAAACGCGTCATTGTCGGAGCTTTTATAACGATTCCGGTCGAGCTTTGCACGCCGAGTTCTTTGTCAAAGTTCAAATCTCCGAATACTTGGCTTTCGGTTCCCAACTCCTCAATGTGCGACACCTTGATATTTGCCTTTGTGGCATATTTTTCGGCGTCAATAGAGATATGTTCCGCGCGCAGTCCCAGCACGACCTTTTTCCCGTGAACCACATCCGATTGCTTTGATTTTGCAAAGAAGCCTTTGGGCAACGTTATTCTTAACGGTGCGTCAACGGCATTAAGCGACACATTGCCGTTTTCGACAACGATTTCGGCTTTGATAAAATTCATTTGCGGTGTTCCTATAAAACCTGCGACAAACACGTTTTGCGGATATCTGTACAAGTTGGTAGGCGTATCGATTTGTTGCACAAAGCCGTCTTTCATAACGACTATTCGCGTGCCCATCGTCATTGCTTCGACTTGATCGTGCGTGACGTAAATAAACGTTGTTTGCAATCTGTGATGCAGCGCGCTTATTTCGCTTCTCATTGCCGTGCGCAATTTTGCGTCGAGATTTGACAAAGGTTCGTCAAGCAAAAAAACCTTCGGCTCTCTTACGATTGCCCTGCCCAACGCAACTCTTTGACGCTGTCCGCCGCTCATCTCTTTAGGCTTTTTGTCAAGATAGTCGGTTATATCCAATATTTGTGCCGCTTCACGAACCTTTTGGTCGATAACCGTTTTGGGCATTTTTCTCAATTTCAGACCGAATGCCATATTTTCGTACACCGTCATATGCGGATAAAGCGCATAGTTTTGAAACACCATCGCAATATCTCTATCCTTCGGTTCTACATCGTTTACGAGCGTATCGCCTATATAGAGTTCGCCGGCTGTGATTTCTTCAAGACCGGCTATCATACGAAGCGTGGTCGATTTTCCGCAACCCGACGGTCCGACGAATACAATAAATTCCTTATCTTTTATATCCATCGTGAAGTCGTTTACGGCTTTTGTTCCGTTGGGATAAACTTTGTATATGTGATTGAGTTTTACGTCTGCCATAATTACCCTCTTATTGTTTGACGGCGCCTGCCGACAAACCGTTTATCATATATTTAATCAAGAAGAAATACAAGATTACAATCGGGACGGCGATAAACACCGCGCCTGCCGAAAATCTTGCGAATTCGGTTTCGGGAAGAGACATAAGCCCGACCGCCGCCGTCCACATGTTTTTGTCTTTGAGAAGAAGCTTCGGAAGGATAAAATCGCTCCACGGCCACGCAAATTGCGTCAAAAGCGTATATACCAAAATCGGTTTTGACAGCGGAAGAGTTACGTTAAAAAATATCCTCGCATTGCTTGCTCCGTCGATTCTTGCCGCTTCGTAAATCGAATTCGGAATAGTGTCGAAAAAGCCTTTTTGCACCAAATAGCCCATCGGAGCACCGCCTGCATATATAAGAGCAAGCCCTATATGACTATTGATGAAATTGAATTGCGTCATAAGCAAATACACGGCAACCATTCCCATAAACGACGGGAACATCCCGAGAATCAGCGCGCCCTTCATCAATGATTTTCTTCCCTTAAACTGGAAAGACGAGATGACGTAAGCCGTTAAAATAACCAAAACAGTACCCAAAAGGCTACTTATCGTCGCCACAAGCAAAGTATTTGCAAACCACTTCGGATAGTCGTACATAACGGTGTCGGCAAACAGCGCCTTAAAAGAATCAAAGGAATATTCCGACGGGAAAAAACCGTTGAAACTATATATGCTTCCGCTTGCGGAAAAACAACTTAACACAACCCATAGAATGGGGAATACAAATATTATCGACACCAACAACATAATGGCATACGTAAGCAAAACATTTGCCGTCTTTTTGAGTTTTATACCGGGTTTCTTTCTCATTTGAACGTATCCTCCCTCTTGTATGCCGACGAGCGCATATAAACCAACAGGCTTATTGCCGAAGTGATGATAAACATAATCAGACTTATCGCCGCGCCTATCGAGTAGTAGTTGTTGTCAATCGACATTCTGTACAACCAGTTGATAAGCAAATCCGTGTCGCTCGCAAGGAAATAGCCTTCGCTAAGGACGTCGCTCCTTAAGAAATAGAACACGCCGAAGTTGTTGAAGTTGCCCATAAATTGACTGATTAGAACGGGCGTCGTAGAAAAAAGAACGAACGGAAGCGTAATTTTTCTAAACTGCATCCACGCACTTGCCCCGTCTATTCTTGCCGCCTCGTACAAATCGTTATTGATATTGGACAATATACCCGATGCAAGCAACATTATCGACGGAACGGACAGCCATGCGTTTACGAACAAACCTATCCCTCTTGCCATCCACTTGGAATTGATACCCAAAAAGTCGATGATTTTGCCGCCGTTTTGGACGATAATTTGATTTATCGGACCGCCGTTGCTGAACATATAATGAAACACAAGCAACGATATAAAACCGGGAACCGCATAGGCAAGCACGGGGAATGCTCTCCACAACGCCTTTGGTTTTACACATTTTTTGTTGTAGAGAATCGCAAGCCCGAGTCCGAGAAAATAATTGATGAACGTTGACAAAAACGCCCAAAGTAAGTTCCACCCGAGTATTTTGCCAAACGATTGCGATAAGTCGCCGACCGCAACCAATTTTCTGAAACTATCAAGACTCCAATCCACCAATTCGGGCGGCACGATTTTTCCGCCGTAGTTGGTGAATGCAATCAAAATCATAAAAATTATCGGCAAGACGTTGAATATCATCACTCCGACAATCGGAATGACGAGTGCCGCCTTATAAAAATTGCGGTTCATCAGCGACGACAAATCGTCTTTGAACGATGCGACTTTGCCTTTGAAGAGCAACTCTTCTGCGCCCCGATGTGCGTCTTTTATGTTTGCCACATAGACGATAACGAGCGCAATAAGAGCAATCCAGGCAAAAATGCCCATAAGCAACATAATCACCGAATCGTCGCCCTTTATGCCGAGCCACGGATCTGCTTTTACCGTTCCCAAGGTAAAAAATCCAAACAAGTCCTTTATTCCTCTGAGAGCGAAATAAACGATAAATCCCACTTCCGACAGAATGTAGAATAGCCCTTTTATATATTGTCCGTTGACCATTTGTCCGGCACCCATAAAGAACATCGACGCATACGTTGCCCTGCCCGACGTGGCAAAAAACTCTTTTAAGTTCTTTCGGGATTGTTTCGCTTTTTCGGAAACGTTCCGACGCTGCTTAGCGGCATTCTCTTTTAGGTTTTTATATCTTTCTTTCAAACTTGTCATAGTTATGCAAAGGTATGAATAGCCTTGTAAATATTCGACGATATTTCTTCGATAACGCTTTGAAGTTTTGCCGTATCGAAGGAACGCTTACCGCATCCGTCGGTTGCTATTTGTTTGAATCCCGCTGAAATCGGCGTCCAGATTTGCTTGACCGCGCTAATGGACGGCATAACCTCCAAAACGCCAGAATCGAGGTTTCTATAGGTAATTTGAGACGCTAAAGACTCTGTTTGTGCAATTACGTCGCTTCTTGCGGCAACGACGCCGAGCATATCCGCACGAGCTTTCACCATTTCGTAACCCGTTGCGAATTCGACAAACTTGACAGCCCAATCACGGTTTTTGGTATAACTGCTTACCGCATATCCGTTCACGCCGCCCATGGTTTGTTGCTCAATCCACAGCTCACCGTTTTTGATATCTTGTTGAGTGGTTATATCTCCGTTCTTTGGAAGTTTCGGCAGTCCTGTAATAACGAGATTCTCTTTCGCCTTTGCGTCCGCGCGAGCCTGATCGAGTCCCTCTTTTTGATATTGAAGCGACATCTCTTTCAAAAACTGTGAAGTGATATCCGGAGTGGTTATCGTTGCAAAAATCGTTCCGTTTGCAAGCATGGGCGCGCGACCGTTTGTAAACGAATCGTCAATACACTTTTCATCCATGACGCCGGCAAGCTCCCACATAATCTTTGCACCCATCACCGCATCGCCTTTTGCAATACCTATATCCTTGTCGTCGGTGTTGTTGTTGCCAAACACGTATGCGCCGTACGAAAGCAAGAAACCGATATTGAAATATTCGTTTCTCAGCTCGATGGCATAACCGAATTTATTGTGGTCTGCTTCGCGAATACCTTTGCTGTATCTGTACATTTCCGTCCAATATTCAACCATATCCGGCACGTCGTTGCCATTCTTATCCCATTCGGTTTTCCAGTTGTCGGGAAGCGCGTCCTTGCGATAAAACAGTAACGGTTGTTGAACGTTTACCGGCACTCCGCAATAAACGGTTTTGCCATCGTAATTGTATTTGAAGGCATCCCATGCGTTTTGCGGGATTTTATCGTAGCAATCCATCTTCTCAATATCGAGCGGGATTATATGATGTTTTTCGACGTACGACATGAGAATATCGTTTGCCTGATACAATACGTCCGGTCCGTGACCGTACGGTCCGTCTTTTTCAAGGTCGCTGAACTCGTCCATATTCGCATCGACGGCTTTTACCCCTTCGCTTGCATACTTTGCATTGAATGCGTCCAGCAATTCTTTGAGATATCCTTCCTTTTTTGCCGTATCGTTTTCAAGAATTCGCAACACGACCTCTTTCTCATCTTTGTCTTTGTCGCACGCCGTAAAGCAAAGTACGACCGTTGTCATCACAATAGCAACGATCAATAACATTGTCACGAATTTACCCTTTCTCATAATTTTTCTCCTTCTATAACAAAGGAATCGGCGTTGCCGTCCTTATTTTTATTATACTCTATCGACGGCTTTGCGCCAACACCTATTTTTTTGCATCGACGTATAATCAACCGCAAAACCTGCTCCTTGCTTGCCCTTTCAATCACTACCGCGTCGTCTTGGGAATAGATTTTTAATTTCCCGTTTTTTATTGCAGGCTGTCGTTTAAGTTTAAGCACGTCTTTGAGCGAAACTTGAAAATCGATTATTTCTTTCTCTTTCAATCTCGAAAAATCAAACGTTCTTCTGCAATCGGGATCATATTCGCCTTCGAGCAATATGTCGGTGCCATAGTACAGATTGAAACTTCCCGGCAAAAAAACCAACGTCGCAATCGCACAAAGCAACCTGTTGCGGTCTTTGTTTATTTGCGTAAAAAATCTTGCCGTGTCGTGACTATCGAGCAAATTGAACATCATGTTGTTTGTGACGTCGCTATATCTCATATAAAGCGAATTGAGCTGCTCGGCAAGTTGCTTTTCGTCTATGCTCTCGTCAACCCAAAAATCTATCATGCGCTTTGTGAGCGCATAGTTCATAATGGAATCGAACTGATCTCCTCTCAAAAAACTCTCGCTGTTATGCCAGTTCTCCCCAATCAAAGCCGAATCGGTTTTTTGAGACTTTACCGCTTCTCGCGCCTTTCTCCAAAAACCGTGCGAAACCTCGTCGGACACGTCAAGACGCCACCCGTCCACGTCGCATTCCTTCATCCAATATGTCATAACGTCGATAAGATAGTTTTGCACGTCGGTATTGCACGTATTGAGTTTCGGCATATATTCACAATCTCCGAAGCACGCATAATTAGGCGGATTCTGTTCGACTTTTTCTCCGTCTATGACGAACCAATCGAAATATTTTGACTTTTTGCCCTTTTTTATAACGTCTTTGAACCGAGCAAAGTCATGGCTGACGTGATTAAACACGGCGTCCAACACAACTCGCATTCCTTTTTCATGCGCCTTTTCGACCAGCCTTTTTAAGGATTCTTTGTCGCCGAAAGACTCGTCTATGCAATAAAAATCTATTGTGTCATACTTGTGATTCGAGTTGCTTTTGAAAATCGGCGTAAGGTAAATCGCCGTTGCCCCAAGGTCTTTTATATAGTCTAAATTTTCCGTTATTCCGTCAAGATTGCCCCCGTAAAACGAAGTCGGAGTGGGCAAATCGCACCATTTGGCGTTAATTTTTGATTTAGCGGTATCCGTTTTGCAAAATCTATCCACAAAGATTTGATAAAACACCGCAT
>CAKQUV010000017.1 GCA_934277615.1 uncultured Clostridia bacterium
TGCGTCTTTGGCAATACCTCAATGACTTTGCCTTCGGTTTCGATAACGTCTTCTTTTGACATAGAGTCCTCTTTATTCTTTGTTGTCATTGTAAAAACGGAGCGCGCTGTGCAATTCTGCATCAAATACTTGCATGCCGTTTTTAAGTTTTTCCGCAATCTTTTCAAGCACGTCGCCCGTTGATTGCAGGTGTTTTACGTTTTTAAGCTTTGCGCTTTTGATGTGTCTCAAATCTCCGTCGGCAATTCTTACGGTGTTCTCGTCCACGATTTCCACAACCGCATAGTACGCACCTTGGTCGCGACCGGCTTTTGAATAAACGATTGTTCCCAGTTCCATATCAAAGCGTAAGTATTTCCGCTCCGTTTTCTGTCAGAGCAACAGTGTTTTCGTAGTGCGCGGACGGCTTACCGTCCAAAGTTTCGCACTTCCAACCGTCCTCTAAGGTCTGCCACGTTCCCATATTCACCATCGGCTCGATTGCAAGCACCATGCCGACCTGAAGTCTTGGTCCGTGTCCCGCTCTGCCGTAGTTTGGCACCGCAGGGTCCTCGTGCATCTCGCGTCCTATGCCGTGTCCGACCATCGAACGCACGACGCCGTATCCTCTATCCTCGTTGTAAACTTGGATTGCGTGAGATATATCTCCGAGATGTCCGCCGTCTTTGAACTGCTTGACGCCTTCAAAGAAGCTCTCTCTCGTGGTGGCAACCAACGCTTTCTTCTCGTCGCTTACTTCGCCGACCAAAAACGTTCTTGCCGCGTCCGCTTGCCAGCCTTTGAAAACCAGTCCGCAGTCGACGCCGATTATCTCGCCCTCTTTGAGTTTTCTTTCGGACGGGAACCCGTGAACGACCACTTCGTCGATTGACGCGCATATCGTGCCGGGGAATCCGCCGTATCCGAGGAAGGACGGGGTTGAATTGTGCCTCTTTATGAAATCGTATGCAAACTCATCGAGTTTTTTGGTGGAAACCCCGGGCTTTACTCTCTCTTCGAGGTAGAGCAGGCAATCTCGCAAGATTGCGCCGGATTTTCTCATGCATTCAATTTCCTGAGGACTTTTGATGTTTATCATTCGAGCACCTTCTTGATATCCGCAAAGATTTCTTCCTTCGTGCCGTTTGCGACGATATCCACTATCTTGCCTTGCGCACGGTAGTAATCGATGAGCGGTTGAGTCTGTTCTTGATAAACTCTGAGTCTGTTCTTTACGGTTTCGGGCTTGTCGTCGTCGCGGATGAAAAGTTCCTTTCCGCACTTTTCGCAAGTCGTCTTGCCGTCGAGCATGGAGATGTGATAAGTCTCACCGCATACGCAAACTCTTCTACCGCCGAGTCTTTCGATTATTGTCTCGAAAGGAACGTCGATGTTGATTGCCATATCGATTTTCGCAACCTTGTCAAGCTCTTGTGCCTGAGCAATCGTGCGGGGGAAACCGTCGAGTATGTATCCGTTTTTGCAATCGTCTTGTTCAAGTCTGTCTTTCACAAGTCCGATGACCACGTCGTCGGGAACGAGTCCGCCCGATTCCACAAACGCTTTGGCTTTGAGACCGAGAGGCGTGCCCTCTTTCATGTTGCGACGAAGGATATCACCCGTTGAGATGTGAGGAACTTTGAATTCCTCTGCAATCATTGCCGCTTGCGTACCTTTTCCTGCGCCCGGAGCGCCTAATAATATAATATTTTTCATAATTATTTATTATAGCACTTTTTCTTTGTGATGGCAATCAAATCGATTGTCGATTTGCGCCATCACTCGAAAAATATAGGTTAGTTTGTCGTTTTTCTCTTATTTGAGGAAACCTTTGTAGTGTTTCATCATGATTTGAGATTCGAGTTGCTTGTTGAGTTCCAAAGCAACGGACACGACGATGAGCAATCCGGTTGCGGAGAACGAGCTTGCAAAACCGAGATTGTATTGCGGATCGGAATATTGTCCGGACAATGCCATGAACAAGAACGTCGGGATGAGCGAGATGATCATAAGGAAGATAGCGCCGAACAATGTGATACGGTTGTTGATCTTTCTCAGGAAGTCGCTCGTCGGCTTACCTGCTCTGATGCCGGGGATGAATCCGCCGTATTGTTGGATATTTCTTGACACGTCATCGGGGTTAAACTGAATCTGTGCATAGAAATAGCTGAATCCGAGAATGAACAGAGCCAACAACACGTAGTAAACGGCAGTGCCGCTACCCATGTATCTCGCATACCAAACAGCTGCGTCGGTATTGTTGAAGAAGAGTTGGATGATCATTTGCGGGAACATAAGCAAAGACGACGCAAAGATGATGGGCATAACGCCGCTTCCGTTGACGCGGATGGGTATATAGGTCGTTTGACCGCCATACATCTTGTTGCCTTTGATTTGTTTGGAGTATTGCACGGCAATTCTTCTTTCAGCACCGTCCATGAACACGATGAACACGAATATAGCAACGACCAAAGCGATAAAGCCGAGGATGTTCCAGATGTAAACCCAGTTGTCTCCGACCATTCTGAACGCTTTTGCCATCGTCGTGCCTGCCGTTGAGAGGATACCGATGAAGATGATGATTGACGTGCCGTTGCCGATGCCGTATTCCGTGATTCTTTCGCTGAGCCACATAACCATGACGCTGCCTGCTGTGAGCAACACGATGGTGAGTGCCATTGTAAGAATCGGATTTTCCGCAGAAGCTTCAAACGAGAAGATAGGACGTATATACGCTTTGAAACCGACGACGATACCGATTGCTTGCACGATTGCAAGAACGATAGCCACGATACGCGTGATTTGCGTCAACTTTTCTCTTCCCTCGTCGCCCTCTTTGGACAATCTTTCGAGTGCGGGAATGACAAGCGCGAGCAATTGCATGATAATCGACGAGTTGATGAACGGCAATACGCCAAGCGCGAAGATTGTAGCGTTTTGCATGGATCCGCCCGTGATTATGTTAAGGATGCCGAGGAAGTCGTTGCCGAATTCCGCCGCTTTTGTCATTGCTGCCGCGTCGAATGTGGGAACAGGAACGTAGCAACCGATTCTATAGACGAGGATGAGAGCGAGCGTAAGCCAAATCTTCACTCGGATCTCTTTCGTCTTGAATGCGTTTTTGAGTGTTTCAAACATTATAGCACCTCTACTGTGCCGCCTGCCTTTTCGATTTTTTGAACTGCAGACGCGGTGAATTTGTTGGCTTTGATTGTAAGTTTCTTCTCAAGTTCGCCGTTGCCGAGGACTTTGAGTCCGTAAGGCTCGACTTTCTTGATAAGGCCACTTGCAACAAGTTCATCAATACCGACAACTGCTCCGTCTTCAAATCTATTGAAAACGTCGACGTTGACTTCATTGTAAACGTGTGCGAATCTCTTGTTGTTGAAACCGATTTTCGGAAGTCTTCTGGTCATCGGCATTTGACCGCCTTCGAAGTTGGGACGTACGCCGCCACCGCTTCTAGCCCATTGACCTTTGTGTCCGCGAGTTGATGTTTTGCCCATGCCGGAGCCGATACCGCGACCGATTCTCTTGGTTGTGGTGCGTGCGCCTTCTGCGGGTTTAATGTCTTGAATGTTCATATTGCGCCTCCTCAGACTTCCTCAACTTTTACAAGGTGAGAAACTTTCGCGATTTTTCCTCTCACGCAAGCGTCGTCAACGAAAACGTTGGAGTTGCCGATTTTGTGCAAGCCCATTGCCTCGAGGTTTGCTTTTTGATTTTTGAGGATGCCGTTCGCGCTCTTAACGAGAGTAACTTTGATGTTTTTAACTTCTGCTTTTGCAGCCGCTTTCTTTGCCATAGTACACCTCCCGATTAGTCAGCCACGACGTCAACGCCGCGAAGTTGTGCAATTTGCTCTGCATTGCGGAGGCTCATAAGTCCTTCCAAAGTTGCTTTTGCACTGTTGATGGGGTTGTTGGAGCCCAAAGACTTGGTTCTGATATCCTTGACGCCTGCAACTTCGAGTACCATACGGACTGCGCCGCCTGCGATAACGCCGGTACCTTCTTCAGCAGGAAGGAGAAGAACTTGTCCGCGACCAAACTTGCCTGTCGTCGCATGAGGAATTGTGTTGCCCTTCAAAGAAACAGTAACGAGATTGCGTTTTGCGCTTTGCGTTGCTTTCTCGATTGCTTCGGGAACTTCAGCCGCTTTGCCCATGCCGAGACCGATCTTGCCATTGCCGTCGCCGACCACGACAAGTGCGGAGAAACGCATGTTCTTACCACCCTTAACGGTCTTGGTAACACGGTTGACTGCGATGAGTTTCTTGGTCAAGCCGTCGTTCTCTTCTCTGTTTCTATCGTTTCTTCTATCACGATTTTCTGCCATAATTCCTCCAATTAAAACTCAAGACCGGCTTCT
>CAKQUV010000018.1 GCA_934277615.1 uncultured Clostridia bacterium
ACGTCAAGACGCCACCCGTCCACGTCGCATTCCTTCATCCAATATGTCATAACGTCGATAAGATAGTTTTGCACGTCCTTATTGCACGTATTGAGTTTCGGCATATATTCACAATCTCCGAAGCATGCATAATTAGGCGGATTTTGCTCGACTTTTTCTCCGTCTATGACAAACCAATCAAAATATTTTGACTTTTTGCCTTTTTTTATAACGTCTTTGAACCGGGCAAAGTCATGGCTGACGTGATTGAACACGGCATCCAGCACTACGCGCATTCCTTTTTCATGCGCCTTTTCGACCAGCCTTTTTAAGGATTCTTTGTCACCGAAAGACTCGTCTATGCAATAAAAATCTATTGTGTCATACTTGTGGTTTGAGTTGCTTTTGAAAATCGGCGTAAGGTAAATCGCCGTTGCCCCAAGTTCTTTTATGTAGTCTAAATTTTCCGTTATTCCGTCAAGATTGCCCCCATAAAACGACGTCGGAGTGGGCAATTCGTCCCATTTGGCGTTAATTTTTGATTTAGCGGTATCCGTTTTGCAAAATCTATCCACAAAGATTTGATAAAACACCGCATTGTTCAGCCATTCGACGTTTTGCATCACGTCATCGTCGTTGATATAAGCAAACTGAAAGCTATTAAAATATGCTAAGTTAAAATTGTATGTGGAAACCAAGCCGTCCTCACAAAAGTAGTACGACTTGTCATTGTTTTCAAAGTAAAATACATACGCAAGCCTTGGATCGTCAAGACAAAGCGTCGCTTTGTAATAATCAAACTGCGCGTCGCTTGCAATAAGTTGCATTTCTTGTTTGAATTGTTGTTGCGCAATATGATATTTTGTATTATACAAAACGGACAATTTGCAAATTTGTTCGCCCTTTGCAAAGCGAATTCTCAACACTATTGTTTTATGGTCCGTTGCGAAGCAATAATTGCTTTCAGGACGATGATAAATTGCTTGAATATTCATTTTTTATTGATTTTTTTTTGTTTAAGCTGTATAATCCGATTATTATGAGCAAGAAAGTCACAATGAGAGATATTGCAAAAGAGGCAGGCGTTTCTGTCGCTACCGTGAGTTACGTCCTTAACGACAAGGACGATTCGCGCATAAGCGAGGACACAAAACGCAAAATCTGGCAACTTGTCAATCTCTATAATTACCGCATCAACTTCTCGGCAAAATGTCTGAGCAGCGGCAACACCGACGTCGTAACGATATATATCGGCGACAACGACGCCTCTGCCTACAAAGCCGAAACGATGCTCCTCATCCAAAGACTTTCCGATAAACTCGCAAGCGTCGGATATTCCTTGCAGGTTACTTTTGACAAAACCGTCAAGCGTGTCACGAATTGCGACGCAATCATTTGCTACAACACCGACAACTCGTTTTTCCGTGCGCTTGGCGAGGTAAACTTTTGCCCCCTTCTCGCGCTCGATACGGTCATTCCGAACGGCGATTTGTTTTATCAAATCACAACCGATTACAACGCCGTGGCACAAAAAGCAAACTCCCTTTTCGGCACGGACAACTGGACTGCCGTTGCGTTGAAACCAAACAGCGAAGAATTGAAGGAACGCTTGTTGCAACAATTGAATCGCGTTCGGTTTATAGAAGACGATTCCCCCGTTTCGACAGAGTCGCAAAACATTGTCGTCCTGGGCAGTATGGTGTCGAAGTTTTGTCAAAAAAACGCTCCTGACGTTTTGACTATTGATTCTCATTCCGATGAAAAGATCGACAAAATCGTAGAGTGTCTTGACATCGCAATCAACCGAAAAGAAGCCGTGTCAAGCGATATACGAATCTGATTTTACACCGAAATTAGGTATGCCCCTGCAACAAAACGTCGCAGGGGCATTTATTATTGTTATGCTGTTGCTTGTACTTTATAAATATCGATGATGCCCGTTTTATAGTTGTATACAACTCGATACTCGCCTGCTTCGGAGCAGCAAATGTTGCCCTTTCCTTCAACCGTGAATATTGCGTTTGCGTCGCCGTCCGTGCCGAGCTTATCCTTTCCAACCCAAACACCACCTTCTTTCGCACCGATATTATACACGTCCAGGCCAAATTCGACATCTTTTGCAAACGTCAGCGTAATTTCATAAACTTCTTTATTTTCGCTGTTCGCCGTCATCTTGAATTCGTTTTTGAACTCGTGTACCCAGCCGTTCATCGTGCCTTTGACAAAAACGTCTTTGCCCACTTTTGCGATAGTCAAAACCTTGCTATAAGAGTTGAACGTTATGTTATAAGTTCCGCTCTCGCCGGCTTTGACGTTTTTGTTATCCTTGCTTACTGCCGAAAAACCTACCGAGCCGACAAGATATTCCGAGTTGTAGTCAGCAATTACATTGCCCCAGGTAAGTACTTTCTCGGTTGTTTTGTGTGCGCGGACAACCAACTCATCGCCCTTGTTGAGCACAACGTTTTCCATGGTGTAAACGTCGCCGTTTTTGATCAGTTTATAGGCAGTTTTATCTTCTGCCTCTTGATATGCGCCCCACTTTCCGCCAAGAATGGTGCCGTCGATGAAGTAGTTATATTCTGTTGCGTCAACCGCGCTCTTGGTTGCGGAGATAGTTTTGTTTTCGGGATCGAGAACAAAGTCGTATATGCCTGCTTCTTTGGTTTTTATGTTATCGGTTCCGGTGAACAAATCAAGACTTGCTTTATCTACATTGGCAATTTTGAAATATTGACCGTTTCCTTCGATCGCATCGCCTTTTGTTACGGCGCCCATGAACATGAATTCTTCACCAGCTTTGAGTTGAACTTTCAACGTGTGTTTACCATCCGCTCCCGCTACGAAACGAGTTGCCGGCGAGAAAACATTTGCCCAGTTGGTAATTCCTGCGCCTTTGATGTAATAATTGACGACTTCTTGCACTTCAACGGGCTTTGCGTCGCCGTTACGCGTGACGGT